>CAVVJK010000007.1:0-51059 GCA_963748555.1 uncultured Acidobacteriaceae bacterium | reverse complement strand
TGGCAATCGAAGCAGCGGACGTCGCGATGATACATCACGCTCTGCACGAAGTCGTTGCCCTGCATCCGGTTTTTGTGCGCGGTCGTGTCCTGCCAATAGTAGAAATCTTTGGTTCCCAAACGAGGCTCTTCAAACCTCCAAACATCGGCGAGGCGCTGACCGGGTAAATAGCCCACGGGATAATCGACATACTCGCCGTAGTGGGTGTCTGCAGATTCCTGCCCTGGCTGTGGCATTGCAGGCAGACGTCGTTGGCGCGCACCCGTCCAGTCGTCGAGGGTTGACGATGTTTTTCGCGTCGGATGTGCGACATGTTCACTGCCCGGGCCATGACACTTTTCGCAGCCCACGTTCCACTCAGTAACTTGCCGCGTCGCGAGATCGTAGTTGACGGAGTGGCATCCGTCGCACAGAGGACCTGTAGGTCGCTGCTGCGTTGCTATCGGGATAGACGCCACCCACCAGCTGTACCTGCGCCCACGTGATAGGGCAACCACGGCTGTGCTTTATGTCCCACTGTGCAGGCAGTGGATAGTAGGTGTCCCCGCTCTTGGCGAAGTAGCGCTGCTTCCAGCGGCTGCCATATACGAAACGCGACCTGGTCCAGGTCAAAAGTGCGCGCTGGATCCGGATGAGTGAAATCGCCGAGAACCGCCTCGGGGTGGATCTTCGGATCGCGAACCACGTTGGCCATGCGGGTCTGCTTCCAATGGTCATACGTGGCCTGATGGCACTTCGCACACTTCTCCGAACCCACGAACTGTGCCTTGATTGAAAGACTCTCCGCGGCGGACGGCACGTGGAGCGAGGCAAATGATCGCCAGCAGTGCAAGAAGCCACGCGGCTGGTTCGAATTGGCGGGAAAAATGTGTCCTCATCAATTCGTCCTCCGCGCGCCAGAGCTATCACGATTTCAACAAGTACCGTTGCTGTTACAAACCGATCTCCGCCCGGATCGCGGCGGCAATCCGGTCTGCATGGTGCCGCATCACGGTTTCGGATTCTGCTTCGATCATGACGCGAGCCAGCGCCTCGTTCCGAATAGCGTACGACCACCCGGCCGTTCCCATCCAGGTCGTTTTCTGCATCCCGTATTGTCGCAGCCACGGTCACGATCTGTTCCAGCGGCTTCTTTTCCTTGACCTTGATATTCACGATGACCTGTGGAAACACCTTCAGATCGGCCACCAGTTCATGCAGCGGCTTACCCGAGCGGCGAACGATGTCCAGAACGACCAGCGCAGTGAGCAGGCCGTCGCCGGTGGTGGCGAGGTGAGGGAAGAGGATGTGACCGGACTGTTCGCCGCCCAGCGCCGCATCGTGCTGCTGCATCCACTCCAGCACGTACTTGTCTCCAACCGGAGCGCGCAACATCTGGATGTTCTTCCGGCGCAGCGCGGCTTCGAGGCCCATGTTCGACATCGTGGTGGCTACGACCTTGTTGTTGGTCAGCATGCCCCTCGCCTGCAGATCCATACCGGCCAGCAGGATCACCGCATCGCCGTTGATCACATTTCCGTTAGCATCCGCAAAGAGAGCGCGGTCCGCGTCTCCGTCGAAGGTGATGCCGAGGTCTGCGCCACGCGATTTGGTTGCGGAGGCCACGAGCTTCGGATGGAGCGCGCCGCATTCGGCATTGATGTTCCGTCCGTCTGGAGTGGTGTTCATCCATTCAATGTTCCCGCCCAGCGCGGCGAAAATTTCCGGAGCGAGAGCAGAGGCAGCGCCGTTGGCGCAATCGACGACCAGGCGTAACCCGTTCAAATTTAAATCTGGGACCACGGAGCGAAGGAACTCTTCGTATTCCCGACGGTATTCCGTCTTGACCGGCGGGACCTGGAAGCCCGATTCTCCCGGCGATCCAGCGTCTTCTAGGCGACGGAAGATTTCGTCTTCAATGCGCAACTCGGTCTCGTCCGGCAATTTGTAACCGTCGCTGCCAAATACCTTGATGCCATTGTCCTGCCAGGGATTGTGCGAGGCGGAGATCACGATGCCGGCTGCGAACCCGCGCTTGCGCGCGAGATAGGCGATGCCCGGCGTCGTGATCACTCCAGCATTCTCCACAGCCGCTCCTTCCGCCTCGAGCGCGGCCGAAAGCACGGCTGCAATCCAGGGGCTCGATTCGCGGGTGTCCGCCCCCAGCAGCACTCGTGGCTGGCTGGAATGTTCTTTGAGCGAGTGCGCCAATGCTGTACCAATCGCGAAGATCGTCTTGTTGTCCAGGGGGCTTCCCCGGCCACACCGCGAATGCCGTCCGTTCCAAAAAGTCTTCTCATGCTTCTGCTTTCTCTTCCGGAATGTTTCAAGCACGCGACTCTTGACCGTGCCGCTAGCGAAGTCGGGTAAGGGTCTCCTCGCCCATTCTACGTCTGCCGCGTCCTTGAGCAGACGCCCGTCCTCATCAAAGACCAATGCGTAACCGCGACTGAGCACTGCCAGCGGCGAAAGGCTCTGGAGTCTTCCGGTGGCGCTGGTGTGGCAGCGCGCCAGTAATGGATAGTTGACTGTTGTGCGCGGACTAGGCGACCTTCGATAGCCGCCAATCTCTCCGAGAGACTGCGCAACCGATGACTTGCATCCTGACGGAGCAGGCGCGTACAGTCGGCGTTCCACCGTTCGGAAGAGTCGCCGAAGCTGCGCGCGCATCGCTGCATCCATACGGAAGCGAAGTTCGTCGACCCGCTGCTGACGGCGGCCAAAGCTATCCCGCAAAGTGGCTGATGCCGCGGAGACGGACAGGCGTGCATATCGTTCACTGGCCTGCATCAGGCGATAGCGGCACGCGCGCATCAGGCGCTGCGTCGACTGCTCCACGCGATCGGCCACTTTGTGCTGCGCTTCCGTGATGAGTTCGGCAGCAGCGGAGGGCGTGGGCGCCCGGAGATCGGCGACAAAGTCAGCAATGGTGAAATCCGTCTCGTGACCAACCGCAGAGACGACCGGCAGTTCCGATGCGGCGATAGCGCGGGCAAGTAGTTCGCTGTTGAAGGGCGCAAGATCTTCGAGCGAACCGCCGCCGCGAGCGATTACGATCACGTCAGCCATGCGCGATTGATTGAAGAACAGGATGCCTGCGGCCACTTCGGCAGCCGCGTAATCACCTTGCACAACGGCGGGATACAACAGCACGTGCAGCGCGGCGTGGCTCCGGCCGACAATGTTGAGGAAGTCGCGGATCACCGCGCCACTGGGCGAAGTTACAATCCCGACGCAGTGCGGAAAGGCCGGCAGCGGCTTCTTCCTCTGCGAGTCGAAGAGCCTTCCATTTGCAGCCGCGCCTTGAGCTGCTCAAAGGCTACCTGCAGCGACCCGGCGCCGAGCGGCTCCATGAACTCCCCTACGAGCTGCAGCTGTCCGCGCAGATCGTAGACCGACACCTTACCGCGGACCAGCACCTGGAAGCCGTCCTCTGGCCGGAAGCGCAGCAACGAAGCCTGCCTGCGGAAGAGAACGACCTGCAGCTGCGACTCGCCATCCTTCAGCGTGAAGTAGAGGTGCCCGGAGGGAGCCGATCGCAGGTTCGAAATTTCGCCTTCAACCCACACATCGGAGTATTCCTGTTCGATGTGGTTGCGCACTTCGCCCACCAGATCGCCGACGGTCCAGATGCGCCGGGGCGGTGGAGGGCCGGGTCTCGAAGGTGAATCCGAGCTGATCCTGGTGCTCTTCCGGGGATGAGGGAAACGGGCTCACAACCCGTCAAGTTTACATGCTGTGGAGGCCGCTAGCGACGCAGACGGCTCAGCACGTAGAAGATCAGCGAGAGCAGCACGCTCAACACGATGGAGGTCGCCAAAGGGAAATAGAAGGAGAAGTTTTTGCCCCGGTAAGCGATGTCGCCAGGCAGCCGGCCAAACGGCACGCCAGTGCGGCCCAGCAGCATAAAGGCGCCGCCGAGCAGGAGAAACACTCCGAGACCTAGAAGAATGCGGCCCAGATCCTGCATATGCTCAGTTTAGAGGAGTCAGATGCAGACCAGCGTTGCATTCGACCACGCTAAAGTTGAGTCGCGTTCCCCAAAGATGGACTCTATGATGCTGGGCGGACGAGTTTGCTAATCTACGGTACCGACGGTTCACCAGCGTCGTCGGCGAGGGGGAGTTCATTGCACGTTCTGAGTCTAATCGCAGGTATCGCTTGTATCTTCTTTGCGTTGCTCGATGCCTTTCAGACTGTCATTCTTCCTCGCCGCGCGACGGGAAGATTTCGGATCACCCGCCTGTTTTATGTCGTGACCTGGACTCCGTGGAGGGCCGTCACCCTGCGGCGGTGCGATCAGCGGAAGCGGGAGACCTCGTTCAGCTTCTACGGGCCGCTGTCCCTGGTGGCGCTCATCGTAGTCTGGGCCGGCGCCCTGGTCGTGGGCTTCGCCCTGCTCTTCTATGCCGAACACACGCCCTTCGCCGATGCGACGGGCAAGAACGTCGGCTTCTTTACGGATTTGTATGTCAGTGGAACGACTATTTTTACTTTGGGATTGGGCGATGTGGTGCCGCACGCATTCCTGGCCCGCATCCTGATTATTCTTGAAGCGGGTACTGGCTTAGCCTTTGTTGCCGTGGTCATCGGATACTTCCCGGTGTTGTACGGCGCATTTTCCGACGCGAAGTGAGCATCTCGCTGCTGGATGCGAGGGCCGGGTCGCCTCCGACCGCATTGGAGTTGCTGCGACGTCATTCCTTTGAAGGCGGAAATGACGCGCTCACGCTACTGCTGGAGGAGTGGGAACGATGGTCGGCGGAGTTGCTCGAGAGCCACATCTCGTATCCATTGCTCTGCTACTTCCGCTCACAGCACACCAACCAGAGCTGGCTGAGCGCCCTCACCGCCATTCTCGATGCTTGTTCGCTGCTGATCGCGGTGGTCAGGGGACATCCGGCCCGGCAGGCGCAGTTGACTTTTGCCATGGCTCGTCATGCCTTGGTGGATCTGTCACAGATCTTCTCGTTGATGCCGGTGCAGGAGATGAACGACCGGCTGCCGGCAGACCAGTACGAGAAGCTTCACTTGCATCTTTGCCAGTCCAAGGTCGCGATCTGCGGAGACGACGAATCAACCGCGCGGTTGCGTCAGATGCGTGCGCTCTACGAAGGTCATGCCGAGGCGCTGAGCCGCTACCTTTGCATGCCATTGCCGCCATGGGTTGTGGAGCATCCACACAAAGACAATTGGCAGTCGGTCGCCAAACTGCGGGCACAGACAGAAGCAGTGCTTGACATGGATGCGCCACCGGCGGTGACGATTCCAGTGGTCTTTGACGATGAACATCATGATTTCTGAAGCGTGTGGGTGATCGAAGGCGTGGTCCGCGCCAGCACCTATCGCAGTTCGTCGGATTTGGACCGAATCAGGGGAGCGAGTTCATCCAGAATTGCGCCCAGAGCGGCGCCCTGATCGGGAGTGCCTTGCTGCAGGACAGATTCTGCGGCACGAGCCAGTTCGCTTCCCCGCGCGAGGCCAAAGGTGCCTAGAACGCCTGCCAGCTTATGAGCCGCAGCCAGAGCCTGTCGCTCGCAGTCGCTGTCCATCGAGCCCGCGAGCAACTGGCGATGAGCGGCGCGCAACGCTTCTAACCGTTCGAGGATGGTCGCTTCGTTCTTCTTCCAGATCTGTCCCAACATGGCCTGCAGGTTTCGGGCCGTCACTTCGGAGACTTCGGCAGCCTGTGTCTTGGCCGGATCGGGCGATGCTTCAGGGTCCATGGGCAGTTAGTCTTTCCATCCGAGTGCATCGGAGATCTGCTGGGCGAGAGTTAGCGGATCGAAAGGCTTGAACAGAACTGCTGCTACGCCCAGCGCGGCAAAGCGTCGCTGGTCGGCTCCCTGCACCTTTGCGGTGAGTAGCAGCACCGGGATGGTCGAGGTCTCGTGTTGCTTACGCAGTTCCAGGAAGGTCGTCGGCCCATCCATCTCAGGCATCATCACGTCGAGCAGAATGGCGTCTGGTCGCTCCTCGGCTGCACGAGCGATCCCGGCGCGACCGGAGTTCGCCGTAAGCACCTCCCAATTGGCTACGGTCTCGAGGCTGAGAGCGGCTACTTCGCGAATATCGTCTTCGTCGTCAACAATCAGAATCCGGCGGGTCATGCATCTACCTTGGGGTCGTGAAACTGCTTGGGTTTGCTAAACTTGCCCAGGATGTGTCTGGTCGCTGGACGCTGAAAGTTCGTTAGAGCCGCGATATTTGCGCAGCATGGCAGCCACCAGCGACTGCACCTGCTGCGGGGGGACGGTTGCCTTGGTCAGGTATTCCGTAGGGCCTAATTCGAGTTGTTGCCGCTCGTCGCTGGAGACCTCGCGCGCGGAGTAGACCACCAGCGGAAGCTTACGCAGTTGCTGGTGCTGCCGCAACCAATCCACGATTTGGAAGCCGTCGCCCTCAGGCAGCGCAAGATCGAGCACGATGAGGTCGGGATGCATGGTCTGGCAAAGCTCGATGGCGCGGCGTCCGGTGGAGGCGTGAAAGGCCTGGATCCCTGCTCGATCGAAGGTGGAGAGGATGACGGAGGCCAGCTCTTCATCGTCTTCTACGACCAGGACGGCAGGCTGTTCACTGGCGCTTCCTAAAACGCGCGCCAACTCCCGCAATACGAGGTCGTCGTTGTTCGCCTGGCCTACCCATCCGTTGGCATGGCTGGCATCGGTCGGCAGCGTTCCTGCTAACGGCATGCTTAAGACGACCACCGGAATTCCCGCGGTCGCTTCGTCTTCTTTCAGCGCTTTCAGCGTCTCCCAGCCCTCCATGTGAGGAAGCGAAAGGGCCAGCAAGATGGCGTTGATGGGGAACTGGTGCGCAAAGGCAATTGCCTGGGCGCCGCTCTCCGCCTCGATCACATGGTAGCTGTGCCGGTGAAGGCTCTCGGCCAGCGACCGGCGCGCGTGTTCATCGTCGTCGCAGACCAGAACGGTCCCGCCGGAGATTCCTTCGGTGAGCAGCAGGCCAGCCGCTTCCGCGCCTTCGTGATTGATCCTGATAGGCAGGAACATGCGGAAGGTGGTCCCACGGTCAGCATTCCGTTCGGCCCAGATCCTGCCTCCATGTTGCTGCACGATGGTGCGGCAGATGGCCAGCCCAAGCCCGGTTCCACCCTTCTGCCGGGAATCCGAGGCGTCCACCTGCTGGAATCGGTCGAATATGGTCTCGAGTTTGTCAGCCGGAACGCCGCGTCCCTCGTCAATGACGTTGAGCGTTACCCCGTTGGTATCGCTGCGTAACTGAAGCTGAACCATGGAATCCGCGGGAGAAAATTTGACCGCATTGCTTAGCAGGTTCGTCATGACCTGAAGCACGCGATCAGAGTCGGCATCGACGTAGGTGGGGCCCGCATCGAGCAGCAGCGTGACGCGGGCAGCATCGGCCACCGGATGCAGCGTATCGATCGCCTGCTGCGCCAATTCGTTGAGAGCGCAGCGGCGCAGGGAGAGCGGCGCGCGACCGGACTGCATGCGTTCCAGGTCGAGAATGTCGTTGATCAAGCGCACCAGGCGATCGGAATTAGAGACTGCGATCCGCAACAGGTTGGCCGCCTTCTCGCTCACCTCGCCCAGCAAGCCGGCTGACAAAAGTCCCAAGGCTCCGCGGATGGAGGTCAGCGGCGTTCGCAACTCATGGCTGACCGTGGAGACAAATTCGTCCTTCATGCGGTCGAGTGCGTAGCGCTGGCTGATATCCCGGAAACTCATCACGCTGCCGACCACGGCGCCGCGTTCGACGATCGGCGTGACAGAGAATTCAACGGGAAAGGAAGCTCCACCCCGGCGGAAGAAGACGTCCTGTCCGCTGGTAGCCTCGTGAATCGAAAAAGCGCGCCGGGTACGGCAGTTCTCCGTGCAGGAGAGCCCATCCTTCCGCTCTTCATGCACGATGCTGTGCACCATGCGGCCGACCAGATTTTGGGCCGTCGACCCCAGCATGAAGGCAGCAGCAGGGTTCACGAAAATGACCGTGCCCCGCGGATCCGTGCCGAAGATGCCATCGGCCACCGAATTTAGAATGAATTCCTTCTGCCGGTTCAGCTCGCGCACGCGGCTCTCCTGCGCGGAGCGGGCCATGAACTGGCCGAGCGAGGCGCAAACCGTCTCCACCGTCGCCATGATTTCGCGGTCCTGTTGCTGGCGTTGGCGGGCGAAGAACTCGACCACCGCCGTCACCTGGTTTCCCACGCGAACCGGAACGCCCCACCCAGCGACCAGGCCATCCAGGCGCGCCGCCTGCCGGCGTTGGAAGGTGGGATCCTCCCGAACATCCTCGATCCAACGCGGCGATCCGAGAGCCCAGATACCGCCGACCAACCCCTGTCCGCGGGTGTAAAGACGGCCGATACAATCCCGGCGAAACTCCTCATAGGGGCGGCCAGGCGTCGACCAGCTGATGCGGCAGGTCATGTGGCGCTGATCTTCATCGACCACCCAGAGATTTGCCATCTCGCAGCCCAGGCTGGTGCCGAGCGCTTCGAGCACCTTCGGCAAAGCCTGTTCGGGTGTCGTGGACTCGCCGACGATCTGGCTTACGATCAGCTGCATCGCCAGGCGCCGCTCGCGGCGATTCTGCTGCGTCACGTCGCGGAAGATGCAGCGAACCGAGACCGGCCTGCCGTCTTCTCGCCGACAGCTTAGTCCCGCTTCCATTTCGGTAACGCTGCCATCGATACCGGGCATGCGCAGGCTGGCGCGCTCAATGGTCTCGCCATTCAACGCTCGGCGAAATAAAGCTGCAGCCTCGGCCTGGATCTCGGGCGGGAACGCCGATTCGAAACTCATCAAGGTTTCAAACGCATCCGCCGTCTGGCCGAAGTGCATCTGCCACGCGGGATTCACATACAGATACCGCCCGCGCGGGCTGAGGGTCGCGATCATCTCGTTGGAATTCTCGAAGAGGTCGCGGTAACGCTCTTCACTCTCTCGCAGGGCGCGCTCGGCACGCTTGGTCGCGCTCAGATCGGTCGAGATGGCCAGCAGTCCGGTTGGCGCTCCCTCCGGGTTCCGCACCGCGCTGAGATACACCATGGCCGGGAAGGTGCTGCCATCCTTCCTGCGGTACTGCGTCTCGAAGCCGCGTACCCGGCTTACCGGAAAACTGCTGACGTATTCCACGTAGTTGTCGAGGACGGTGCGATTTTCGCGCTTCGGCTCGGTGTTCCCAATGCGGTTCAGGGAATCCACCAGCCGCTGTCCGACCCGCTCCATCTCTCCCTCGGGAAAAAGGCGCTCGACCCGCGCCTTGCCTACAAGTTCCGTCTCGCGATAGCCCAGCATGCGTTCCGCAGCCGGATTAAACACCAGAATGTTGCCCTGAAGATCGGTCGCGATCATCATCGGCCCGGCCGAGTCGAGAATGCTCGATTGCAATTGGGCGACCTGTTGCAGGGCCTGTTCCGCCTGGCGCTGGCGCATGCCCGAACGGAAACTGACGATACTGGTGCCGATCAGCAGCAGCTGAGCGAAGCCCCAGCAAATGAACAGGATGGGTAGATAATCAGTGCCGCTGTCCTGGGGTTGGCTAAGGTAGTCCACCAGCACAAAGAGACCGCACGCGGAGAGCAGGAGTGCCGCGAGGAACCCTACCGTGAGAGCCAGACTGTTGCGGAGCCAATTCACCGTCGTTGCCGGATCCAAAACGCATTTGAACGCATGTCGCACGGATTCCCGCCCGAACCATGCGGAGACTAACGAGCCTGTGCGACAGTTCTGGCCAGTATACGTTTATTGCCACAACTCCGGGAGAATCAAAAAGAAGCGAAGACCACGCGACCATTGGCATCTTGGTCGATGACAAGATGATTATCTTTGGGTACGGCAATTCGACAGGTCGCAGGCTGGTCAATCTTCGTTCGCGGCAGGAGAAGCTGCGTCAAACAGCGGGAGTGCCGGGGTCCTGGGCAGCTGCCAATTCACCCCCGGAATCGATGGGAACGACCTTGTGGCCAGCGCGGGCACGCTGCTCCGAACGGCTCCTGAGATAGGGGCCACCGAAGCTAAACACGACGAAATAGGCGATTACCGACAACGCAAAAACCCACACGGCTCGCACCCTTCCCCCAAGAAGCGCTCGTAGGCCAAACTCACTCAGCTTTCGACACTGAATGTTACTCCGCGAAAAACTGTTTGGTCTATGGCGTAACAGGCCAAACGTCACCAAGACGGGAATGAAACGCTCAGGCAGGTAAACAGGAAAAGGCCAGAAGGATCGCTTCTGGCCTTGACGTTCAATCTTGCTGATTCATTCGGGTAGTGGATAGATCAGGCGGTCACCGGTTCCAGCAGGCGACTCCATGCGCGCTCTTTCCGCCCCTCTTGCGCATGCTTGTGATACGCGTAGCCGGCGATCAGAGGGAGTGCCAGGGTGGCTTCGCTGAAGACCATCTGCTCGTAAGTGGTGTCCACCTTGCCCCAGGAAGAGGCCTCCTTAAGCGTGCTGGACGAGAGCGCCCCGTCGCGCACATCTGCCACCGTAATTTGAATCGCGTACTTGTGCATGGGGGCGTCATTGCCGAGGATTTCAGCAGCCACCACGATGTCCTGCGCAAAGTTCTTCGGCACGCCGCCGCCGATCATCAGCAGCCCGGTCGTCGCGTTCGCGATCTTGAGCTGTGTGATCTCGTAGAAGTCCTTAACCGAATCGATCGAGACCCTCGGCTTGTCCTGCCGGGCATGCTGGTGCGCGACCAGCCCAAATCCTGCGGAACAGTCGCTGAAGGCCGGGCAAAAGATAGGCACGTTCTTCTCGTAAGCGGCGAAGACAATCGAATCCACTCCGCCCTTCGCTGGTATCTTGCCTTGCTGCTCAAGGTAGGCGCCCATCGCGCGGATGAATTCGCGGGAGCTGTAGGGGCGAGGATCGAGCGAGTTGGCGATCTTCTCGGTGGTTTCGTCGCAGATGCGAAGCTCTTCTTCATCGATAAGCGTGTCGTAAATGCGGTCGATCATGAGTTCGCGCAGCACCGCGTCCTGGGTGCCGGACTTGTATAGCTCATCGGCGACCCAGTGGCGGAAGCCGAGCGCTTCGAAGAAATCCTGGTCGACAATGTTGGCTCCAGTCGAGACGATGCCGTCGACCATGTTGTTGCGCAGCAGGTCGATAATGATCTGCTTGAGCCCGGCGCTGATGAGCGAGCCGGCCAGGCAAAGAATGACGCCGCACTCGTGATCGCGCAGCATGCGCTCATAGATGGTGGCCGCCCGGTACAAGTCACGGGAGCTGTAGGCCATGTGCTGCATGGCATCGACCAGCGCAACCACGTTGTGCTGCTTGATGTCGATGTGTTGGATGGGGTTTTGGAGGAGTTCCTGTTTGGTCGGCATACCTATAGGGTAACAAAGCGCATTCGTTCAGAGAGGCCCGCGGAATGTGAAATTCCTATGTCTTCCGGGGTGGACCGGGAGCCGCGGCGATGCTCCGCATCATCATCCGAAATTTGCGCATGGGCGATATACTTCGCCTCATATGGCCTGGACAAATCCTCGCAACAAACCTTTGCCGCTCGCTCGACTCCTGCTCGTTGCAGGGATTGGCCTTTGTGCCGTTCCTGCCTGCTTCGGATGGGGCAACGATGGACACCGGATGATCAACCGGGTCGCGGCCGAGAAGCTGCCGGCCGAGATGCCGGCGTTTCTACGCACGCCCGAGGCGATCAACGAGATCGAATACCTGGGCCCCGAGCCGGATCGCTGGCGGTCGCCGGCCGAGCCGGAGTTGAACAGCGCGCAGGCTCCGGAACACTTCATCGACCTGGAACTCGCAGATCGAGATCGGACCATTGCCGCGGAAGCGCTTTGACTACATCGCGGCCCTGTACGCGGCGGGGGAAAAGCATCCCGAGTCGGCCAGGGATCTGCGTCCGGAGCACGTCGGATTGCAACCCTACATCACCATCGAGGTTTACGAGCGGCTGAAGGCGGCCCTGCGCGAATACCGGGGTCTGAGCGCAAAGCATCAGGACACAAAAGCGGTGGAGCAGGCCATCCTCTTCTATGCCGGTTGGTTGGGCCACTACGTGGCGGACGGCTCGATGCCGCTCCA
This sequence comes from uncultured Acidobacteriaceae bacterium, assembly GCA_963748555.1. Lineage (GTDB taxonomy): Bacteria > Acidobacteriota > Terriglobia > Terriglobales > Acidobacteriaceae > CAWKKW01. The sequence continues at coordinate 39,038 of CAVVJK010000007.1, read as the reverse complement.
CGTTACGGTGAACTACGATGGCTGGGTCGGCAAAGAAAATCCCAACGGCTACACCACTCAACATGGAATCCATTCGCTCTTCGAGAGCACATTCGTCTCGGCCAACCTGCACGCCGCAGACGTATCGCCGCTGGTGGGCGCGGCCAAAGCCGTCGAAGATCCGTTCGCGGATTACCTGCTCTACCTGCGGCACTCGGCCACGCTGATCGAGCGCGTGTATCAACTGGAGAAGAGCCACGCTCTGGCCGGAGCGGGAACGGCTGAGTCCCGCCAATTTGTCGCCGAGCGGCTGGCCGCTGGTGCAACAGAGTTGAGAGATTTGATCTATACGGCGTGGCTTGAAAGCGCCAAGCCCAGTTCCCGAGTGGCATCCGGCGGCACCGAAGATGGAGGGTGCGTCGACCACCGTCAAACCCAAAGGTTGAGAACAGGCGCTAGCTGGGAAGAATCATGGCGCGCCGGTTGGCAGCTGTGAGCAGAGTGCGCATGGCCGGCCTGAGAACCAGTACGAGAATCCCTACGGCGAACGGCATGACGATGAACCAGGCCACAATCGCATGCCATTGCGCCAAAACCAGGGCGCGCATGGTCTCTTCGGGAGCATGATGGGCAAGAGCCATCATTTGGGTCAGCGAGAGATCGAGCCGCGGCGAATGAAAGATGCGTTCACCCAGGCGCATGAACGGGATCATCAGCAGGAACTGGAGCGGGAACGCGAGATAGTTGCCCACCTGAATCGCGGGCAGATTCAATCGCAACAGCAGGGCGACTCCAGCACAGAGGACGGTGGTCACGCCCACTACGGGAAAGCATCCGATCACCAATCCGAGAGTCAGACTCAGCGCCAGCTTCTCCGGAGTGAGACCCTGGCGAAGCAACTGAAGCAGGGATGCGGCGAGGGTACGGGGTCTCAGGGTCGGGCCGCCTTTCGTGCCTCATTGGAAGCACAGATGACTCCGCCAAGTTGCTCAGGTGCGTTGCTCATGTGCGTGGGTGGGCCGACCCCTTATCGACGCGATCAAGCAAGCCGCCCGCTCGCATCGCCGTGAGTACCTGCTCGACCGACCCGCGAACAGACGCGGTTCCGTCCACCGTGAGGTCGGCAAAGCGTGCCGAAGGGCGAACAAACTTCTCTGCCATCGGCCGCACCGTTGCGGCATAGTGTTGGGCTACGCATTCTGGTGTTCGACCACGCTCACGCACGTCACGCGCGAGTCGGCGCTCATAGCAGATTTCGTCCGGCGCATCCACGTACACGCCAGCGTGATAGAGACCGCGCAGCCTGTCGTAGGCCAAAGCAAACAGGCCCTCCACGATCAGCACGTCGCGGGCATACACGGTGTCGGTCACTCCGGGCACGCGGGTATGCGTGGCGAAGTCATACCGGGGTCGCTCGATCTGACCGCCTGCCGCGAGTCGAGCAACATGGTCCGCGAGCAGGTCCGATTCCAGAGTGTCGGGATGATCGAAATTCAGCAGCGTTCTCTGCTCATAGGGCAGGTGGCTGAAGTCGCGATAGTAGTGATCGAGCGGGAAGTGTGTGCCATGCAGTTCCCGCTCCAGTTCGCGGGCCAGAGTAGTCTTGCCCGATCCGGAGCAGCCCGCAATCGCGATCACGATGGGACAACCGGGTTCGACGGCCGCCCTCATCAGCCGCGTCCAACCGGCGCAGGAATCTCGCGAATGAAGGCGGAGAGCAAGCGCGCCAGGCGATCCTGCACGCGGCGGCCGGTCTCCATCACCTCTTCGTGATTCAGCGGTTGCGGCAAGATCCCGGCGGCCATATTCGTCACGCACGAGATGCCGAGCACTTCCAGGTTCATGTGCCGGGCAACGATGACTTCGTGGACCGTGGACATGCCGACCAGGTCCGCGCCAAGGATGCGGAAGGCGCGAATCTCCGCGGGTGTTTCAAAGCTCGGCCCGCTCACGGCGAGGTACACGCCCTCCTGCAGCGGAAGTCCCTCGCGTTCCGCAACAGACCGGGCGATTGCGCGCAGGCGAGGCGAATACGCCTGGGTCATGTCAAAGAATCTTTGCCCGAATCGATCCTCGTTGGGGCCGACCTGCGGATTCGAACCGGTGAAGTTGATGTGATCGGCGAGCAGCACCAACTGGCCCTGCTCATAGCCGGTATGAATTCCGCCTGCCGCATTCGTAACAATCAGAGTCTGTATTCCCAGTCTCCCCAGGACGCGAATGGGAAACGTAACTTCGTCGGGTGCATATCCCTCGTACCCGTGCACGCGTCCCTGCATCACGGCCACCGGAATGCCATCCAGCGTGCCGACCACCAGCCTGCCGCTGTGCCCCACTACGGTGGATTGCGGGAAATGGGGAATTTCGTTGTAGCGGATGGTGACCGCGGCCTCAATGCGTTCGGCGAAGGCGCCGAGGCCGGAGCCCAGCACGACCGCGATCCGTGGTTCGATCTTGATGCGAGCGCGAACAAATTCAGCAGCCGCATTCGCCTTCTCAAAGATGCTGGTCATTGTCATTCCTTAGCGTAAGAGCATCCCGACGATGGATGCCGACATGAGGTTTGCCATGGTTCCGGCAAGCATGGCACGCAGTCCGAGACGCGCCAGTTCGTTGCGACGATGCGGAATGAGCGCGCCGATGCCGCCGATCTGAATGCCGATGGAGCTCAGGTTGGCGAACCCGCATAGCGCAAAGGTCGCAATGGTAAAGGAGCGCGCGTCGAGCATGGCCTTCTGTGCGCCGAGATGCGTGTATGCGACCACTTCGTTGATCACCATCCGCGTGCCCAGCAGGTTTCCGACCCTTGGCGCATCATGCCACGGAATGCCGATGAGCCATGCGACGGGCGCGAAGCAGAAGCCGAGGATCTGGTCGAGGCTCGAAGGAAAGAACGGAACGTGATGCGCGGCGAGCCAGTTGTGCGTTCCCCCCATCACGCCGTTCAGCAGCGCGATCAGCGCGAGAAACGAGATCAGCATGATGGCCACGTTGAAGGCGAGTTGCCCGCCATCGATGGTGCCGCGAGCGATCGCTCCCAGCAGATTTTCGTCCGCGTGCTCTTCGCTTTGCGGGATGTGAACCTTGCCCTCCGTGGCTGGAACCTCCGTCTCCGGCACCAGCATCTTGGCAATCAGAATCGTTCCAGGCGCCGTCATGATCACCGCGGCCAGCAGGTGCTTTGCCTCGATACCGGAGAGGATGTAGGCCGCCATGATACCGCCTGAAACGTGCGCCATGCCGCTGGTCATGATGGTCATCAACTCGGAGCGCGTGGCTTCGGCGAGAAACGGGCGAATGGTAAGCGGCGCTTCTGTCTGACCCATAAAGATGCTCGCCGCGACGTTGAGGCTTTCGGCTCCGCTCACACGCATCGATTTCTGCATAAGCCAAGCAAAGCCGCGAATCACAAGCTGCATGATGCCGAGGTGATACAACACCGCGAAGAAGGCCGAGATGAAAATGATGGTGGGCAACACCTGGAAGGCGAAAATCATGCCCAGGCTCGAGTGCTGCTTTCCAAGTTCGCCGAAGACCATCTCCGTTCCCGCGAAGGTATAGCCGAGCATCTGGGTGACCTTGCCTCCGGCCCACGCCATCACGACCTGTCCTACCGTGAGCTTGAGCACCAGGAAGGCAAACAATATCTGCAGCGCGAGGCCCCACGCAACTGTGCGCCAGCGGATGGCCCTGCGATTCGTGGAAAACACAAACCCGAGCAGCAGCATGGTCAGCAGGCCAAGGATCCCGGTAAATCGTGCCAAAGAGTTCTCCTGTCTAGTGTGCGGTGCGCTCCACTGCTCTTCGCTGCGGGCGGCGGAAGAGGCTTGCATTGTCTATCGTTACGATTTGCTGGATGAGCTGCGGAATGGCTGCCGGTGCCTCCGTGAGGGTGAAGGCCCGCCTCAGCATAAGCTCAGGCTCTTCGAATTTGGCTTCGTCCTCTGCGAAGAGAGTGCACAGGGGCTCACCCTGCCGAACGCGGCCGCCAAGTTTCACATGCAACTCGATTCCCGCGTGCGCCTCAACCGGCTCGCCGGGCATGGAGCGACCCGCCCCCAGGCGCTGAACAGCCAGACCGACCTGTTCGCAATTCATGCTCGACAGATAGCCATCCTGATGCGCCAACAAGGTGCGCCGATGTTTCGGACGTATGGAACCGTGAGCCGCTGTCGAGCACGCTTATATCTCCACCTTGTGCACGGACCATGCGTTGAAACACAGCGAAAGCTGCACCACTCGCTAGCAGTCCTTCCGAGTGCGCATAGCCGGCCTCAGGCGTAGCCGACACGCCGCCGAGGTGCAACATCCAGCCGGCCAGCGTAAGCGATAGCTCGCGAAGATCTTCGTTGAGCGGATGGCGCTGATTGCGCAGCAGCTCCACTGCTTCTTGAATCTCGATCCAGTTGCCCACCATGCGGCCAAGAGGCTGATCCATGCTGGTGAGCAGCGCACAGGTGCGCGTGCCCGCTGCTTCCCCGATCTGCACCATGAGCGCGGCGAGATGCAAGCACGCTTCGCGGCTCTTGAGAAAGGAGCCTGATCCAGTCTTCGCGTCGAGCACCAGCGCATTCGGTTTCGCGGCCAGCTTCTTGCTCATGATCGAAGCGCAAATCAGATCGGCGCTTTCCACTGCTCCGATGTGGTCGCGCAACGCATAGAGCACGCGATCCGCGGGCACCAGTTGCTCCGTCTGGCCGACGATGCTGACCCCGCATCCCTCGAGGACCTGGCGCATTTCGGCGAGCGACAGTTGCGTGCGATAGCCGGGAATGCTCTCCAGCTTGTCGAGCGTGCCACCGGTGTGCCCCAGTCCGCGGCCGCTCACCATGGGGACGATCAGGCCTGCTGCGGCGGCGATGGGAGCGACAACAAAGGAAGTCTTGTCGCCGACTCCGCCGGTCGAATGCTTGTCGACCGCAACCCGCCCCATCGGCGTGGGATCGAACACCTCTCCGGATTGCAGCATGGCGGCGGTGAGTGCATGCAGTTCTTCCTTAGAAAGCCCCTGCAGAAACACCGCCATCAGCCAGGCTGCGAGCTGATCATCGGGAATGGTATGCTCTGCCGCACCCTGCACCATGAAATGCATCTCCTCGGCATTCAAGGGGACTGCGTCGCGAGTCTTGCGAATCAGGTCAACGGCGTGCATCGGCTCTCGTCATACACTCATGCGGAAGCTGAAGGGCAGCAGATCGGTGAACACGCAGCTTTGGGCGCCCGCGTCTCCAGGAAAAAACACAGGTGCCTGCGGCTCGATGAATTCGCTCAGCACTTGCCGGCACGCGCCGCACGGCGGGCTCGGGGCATCGTTCAAATTCGTCACTGCGATTGCGGCGATTCTTAGCGACGGGCCCAGCCGGCTGACGGCGCTCACCACGGCCGAGCGTTCCGCGCAGATCGTCAAACCGTAAGAAACATTTTCGACGTTGCAGCCGGTGACGATGGAACCGTCATCGAGCAGCAGCGCGGCGCCTACCCGAAATCCCGAGTAGGGAGCGTATGCATGTGTTGCGGCTTCTGCCGCGGCTTGCTGGAGCGAAGCCGCAGTCATGGGAGCTAGGGGCAACTGGATCATCTTGATTCCGAGGCTAACTTCTGCGCCCTGCCAGCGCAACTCAAGAAAACGGATGTGCGAGAGTGGAAGGATGGTGGGACGAGAAAACGGAGGCGGGGCGGGGCCAATTCGCGCTCGGCTATGCAGCGTGCGCGCTGGCCGGGTGCCTGTGGGGCACCGGATTCTACTTCGGCAAGCTCGCGCTGGCGGAGATGAGCGTCGGAGACATGGTGCTCTACCGCTTTCTGTTTGCCTGCCTGCCCTTGCTGCCGCTCATCCTGCGGCATCCAGCTACGTTCCAGGCAAACGAATGGCGCCTGCTGCTGATTGCGTCGTTCCTGGGAGTGCCGCTTCAGTTCCTGGTGCAGTTTTATGGACTGAAGCTGACCACCGTCTCGCACGCTTCGCTGATGGTGGGCACCATGCCCGTCATTCTCGCGGTGGGCGCGGCTATATTCACCCACGAGCGATTGGACCGCATCGGCTGGCTGGCGCTGGCTGGATCCAGTTTCGGTGTCTCGCTGATTGTGCTTGGCGGAAAGCACGCGGCCGGTCAGGGCGATCCATCGCTGCTGGGAGACTTGCTGGTCGTCTTCTCGATGATTACGGCGCTTGGCTGGATCCTTTTGAACCAGCGCCTCATGTACCGGCACACGCCCATCGTGGTCACGGCGTATGGCATCCTCTCGGGAACCGTCATGGTGGCCGTGTGTGTCATCGCGGTACACGGCCTGCCTCCGGTCCACGGCGTGAGCCTGAGGGCGTGGCTGGCGTTGGCGGCGAGCGGCGTGTTGTGTACGGCGACAACGACTCTGCTGTGGAACTGGGGCATCCACCGCGTGCCGGCATCCCGAGCCGGCGTGTTTCTGAACATCGAGCCGGCGCTCGGCTCCATTCTCGGTGTCAAGCTCATGGGGGACCACCTGGGGCCGTTTGCCTGGGCCGGCGGTGGGTTGATCTTAGCCGCTGCGGTGACGTTGACGACCCGTGGTCACGCACCTGCCAATCCTGCCGAGACCCAGGTACCGCCGCTCAGTTGAGTGGGCACGCCTGCCTCGGGGAACGGCCGAGGCTCACGGAATGGCGAAGAGCAGCAACTTGCCGCGATCGAGAACAGCGAGATGCTTGCCGTCCGGTGACAGCGAAGACTTGCCCCCAGCTGCTGACAGCGGTGCTTCGAACACCAGCTTGTCTGCCGCGACTACGATGGCCCTGGACCGGTGCGAACACGCCAGGTCGAGAAAGCCGCAGACGCCGCTTTCTCCGTAGACGTCGACGGCAAATCGCGACCCATCCGCGGCCATGCCGGCGAAATCGGCCACCCGATCGCCGTGTTTGGTCACCTGCAGTTCAGTCGGTGCCGCATCGGCGTGGAGCAGCAACAATTGCGATGGATTCTCCTTCGTCTCCACCTCCGCCAGCAGAGTGCTGGGCGTAAGAAACGCCCGCGGGTGCAGCACCGAAGATTCCTTACCCGCATAGACCCAGCTCGAGCCGTCAGGACGAATCACCTGCGCTCCCGGGCAAACGCCGGGCTTGCTGCACACCTGTTGCGCTGCCTCACGCGGGCCGGCGAGTGTCTCTGTCTGCCGGTTCAGGCGAAAGTTGAAGCTGTCTTTCAGCGGCGCGCCCGACCAGAAATGGAGTGTCGATTTGCCGTTACCATGGAACTGCTGCACGACCAGTGCGGAGCCTGGCGGCGAGGACGGCACCAGCACGCTGTCAGACGCGATGTAAAAGTTCTGCTGAAGTTTTGTCTCGGGCGAAAGCACCTGGATGAGGTTGCCCTCGGGAAGTCCGGGAGTATCGCTCGAAGCCGCGTGAATGGCCAGGATGGAGCCTTCCGGACCGGGTTGAAAGCCCAGCAGGGCGGTGGCCTCCGGCCCAGTTTCAGCGAAGGTCCAGTCCCGCCGCGAGTACTCTTTGCCAGACGAATTGAAGACTACCAGCCGCACCTGGTACGGTTCGGGATGGTTCGGCTTTTGAAACCGCGGGCTGGTGCTGAATACGGTGGCCAGCCGGTCCGAATCGATCCAGAAAACATCGAGGACTGCGCGAGCTTCATCGCGATTATCGGGCTGGTTTGAGAACAAGTCCGACGCCATACCGAGTGTCTTCAGCTCGATCGTCACTGCGGGCTTCGGTTGCGAATCGGCCAGGCACGCCAGAGGCAGTGCGAGCAGGCAAGCGGCAAGGGCGTGACGGACCCACATGGGATCAAATCTCCATCGAGTACTGAGTGTGGATGGATGTTGCGATGAGCTGCGGCGGGCTGGCCAACTCCAGCACCAGGCGTTCAAGCACCAGGCGCTTGTCCACCGGCGAGGAGCGCAGTTCGACATCGGCACGAGCAATGAGGCGGAGTGCGCGCGTGAGTTCGCGGCGCGATTTATAACGGCGAGCCTGGCGGATCAGGTCGTCAGCCGCGAATGGGGGCATGCGAAAGCCCTGCCATAGCGCCTGCCAGATGGCGCGCGAATCGCGAACGTTCTTTTCCAGAATCACCAGCATCTGGCGGAAGGTGCGCGCCAGCATGTAGAGGTGGCCGATGGCTGAATCCTCGCCTCCGTCGGACGCGTTGAGCAGACCCTGCAGCAGGATCAGCGACCGAGCCTTGTCTTTCGAGGAGATTGCGTCTGTGAGTTCGTAAAGAGAACGCTGCTTGGCCGCCAGCACCATGGTCTCCACGTCGCCGAGAGTCACCCGGCGCTTTTCCCCGGCATAGAGCAGCAGCTTTTCAAATTCGCTGGCGATGAGCATCATGTCGCCGCCCAGCGAGTCTGTGAGCTCGCGAGCCGCATCGGCCTCAAAGCGTACGTCAAGTTTGTCTGCCTCGGCAAGCAGCCATCGCATGGCATCCGCTTCGTCCACGCGGGCCAGCTCGACGATGCCGCACCAGTCGCCGAGGGTCTCGCGGATGCGCTCGTAGCGCTCCTTATCCTGCATCTCCATGCGCCGCGTGTCGGAGGCGATGCGAATATGGTCGGCGACGAAGATCAGGAGAGCCTGCGGATTGGGCGAGCGGAAATAAGCGTCAATGGCGGCGAACTCATCCTTCTTCGCGCCGCGCGTGTACAGCGTCTTCAAGTTGCGCAAAAACAAAACCTGAAAGGGCGCCATCAACGAAGGAGTCTGTGCCCGATCGAGTGCGTCGAAGATGCCGGTATCCGCCAGATCGAGGTCCGAAAGGCAGAAGTCACGCAAGTCGGGAGGGACAAATGCTTCCAGGACTGCCCGGCGGCAGCGTTCGTAAAGGAAGACTTCGTCGCCGGCCAGTACATAGCCCGGCCGCAGCTTCGCCCCTTGCTGCGCGGCTTGGATCTCAGCCACGAAGCGTTCCGTTGCGCCGAAGCCGGCACCCCAACGCGCGGTCGTCATGATTTGCCTGCCGGTGGTTTGTCGCGCGCGAGACGAATCGGCGGACCGATTGTGCGCGGAGAGCTTCGTTCTTTGTGAAAGTCTCATGCTAAAAGGAGTCCAGAATATCGCTGACCAGGGCTTGTGCGAAATCGCGGGAGAGGCGCTGAACCGCCGCAGGATCTTCCTGGATGAAGCTGGCGAGGTCGGTGCTGGTCTGGTATTGCTGCCGGAACTGGTAGCCGTTGTTCTGGTAGAGGACGCGATGATCGCGATCGGTGACCGAGACCTGGGCGTTGATGGTGATCAGAAAGCTGGACGATTGTCCCGTCTTCGAATTGTAGGTGAGCGGGATAATGTCGAATCGCGTGACGGTGCCGTGGACGGTGGCATCGGGCTCTCCCTGTTCGGTGCTGGCGATCGAGTACGGGGTCCGGTTTGTAAATTCGCGGATAACTGCTTGAGTGAACGCAACCTCTGTGTGGTAAGACTGCGTCGAATTCTGAAATGTCGGTATGGCGACCGTGTGCACGGTCGAGGGAAGATGAGTCGCGGACCCCGCGGGGTGGTACCCGCAGCCGACGAGCGCGGAAGCCAGAAATGCCAATAAAAAAAGTTTTGGAGGATGCATCCTAGGTCGCTGAGTTCCATTGTCGCAGGTGGGTGGGAAGGAAGCCAGCAGAAGGAGGTCTCTGGCCTTCCGTTTGAGCCGCTCGGGCATCTTTCCCAGCAATATCCGTTGAAATGCTGCGGAGCGCAGACGTATCATCGAGCTACCTGCGGGAAGCGAAGAAATGGATGAGTGAAGCAATGACGCTCGCAACCGACGTCGAAGCCGTGGTTCGTGACGTACTTGGCGACGTCCTGGAGAAGCTGCGCGCGCGCGAGAAGATGCACGGTTCGCCGGCGCTTTTGTTCGAATCCTGCGAGGCAGAACGCCTCAAGGCCGAGATGGTTCGTGTCGGCCGAAAGCTCTGGGACCGGGAATATGTAGACGGGAACGGCGGGAATCTATCGGTACGGCTGACCCGCGACTACGTCCTGTGCACCCCAACCATGTTCAGCAAGGGCGACCTCATGTCGTCGGACATCTGCCTCTGCGACATGGAAGGCAACATCGCTGCCGGGGATCACGCCCGCTCAAGCGAACTGATGCTTCACCTCGAGATTTATAAAGCCAATTCGAAGGCGCGCGCGGTGGTCCATTGTCACCCGCCGCATGCGACGGCCTTCGCGGTGACCGGCACGACCCCGCCGGTCGGGATCCTGACGGAACAGGAAATATTTATCGGCCCCGTCGCGATGGCGCCTTACGAAACGCCCGGCACGCGCACCTTTGCCAAGACCGTCGTTCCCTTCGTTCGTCATCACAACACGATCATGCTGCAGAATCATGGGATCGTGTGCTGGGCAGATACCCTCACGCATGCCGAATGGCTGGCGGAGATCTTCGACACTTACTGCAGAACCATCCTGCTGTCTCGGCAGACTGGCCTGCCGCTTTCGAAGATTCCTGAAGAGAAGATCCAGGAGATTCTCGATCTCAAGCGGCGATTGGGCTTTCCGGATGCGCGGCTGCAGAGCCATACCAACGGAGAAGGCAAGGACTCAGAGGACTTCGAGGAATTTACCCCTCAGTTCGATCGCGCCCAGGTGGAACAGCTGGTCCGCGAGGCAGTCGGCCGTCACTCGTACTAGCCACGCAGACACCCACCCACTGCTCGCTCAGGCCAGTAAGCCTCACGCCAGGTTCCTCAGGCAGCCTGTTCGACGGGCAAACGGGGTAGCGCATCCGCCAGTTGCAGGGTTTCGAGATCACGCTGCAGGTCGGGAATGTCCCGGAAACGTGCCGCCTGCATGCCCACAGCCTGCGCAGCCAGGATGTTCTCTTCGCGGTCGTCGAGAAACAGGGTTTCTGCCGCACTCGCGCCCAGGCCGTCCAACGCATGGTGGTAGATCGCCGGATCGGGTTTCGACATTCGCAATTGGTAGGACCAGGTGTTGTGGTCAAAACCCCGCACCCAATCGAAACGCATCAAGGCAAGCGCCAGCTCTTCTCCGATGTTCGAGAGAATGCCGGTTCGGAATCCCGCTGCGTGAACCTCGAGCGCCCAATTGACCATCGGCTGGTTGAGATGGGTCCACATGCGGATATCCCACTGGATCAACTCTGAAATTTGTATCGGGGTGAGACTCACGCCGGAATCCTCAGCGCAAGCGCGCCAGTACGAATCCCCATTGAACACGCCCTCATCGTAGGCACGACGATGAACCCAGTATTGTTTCTCAAACGTCTCGGCAGGCGCACCGAAGATACGCACAAGCTGCTGGTGAGCAGCGGCTTCGGCCGGTGCGCTCAGCACCATCCCGTAGTCGAAGATAACGGCGCGAAGAGACATGTGTGCGGCTTGCTCCAGGGGAAGAGTCCTGTTCCATTGTCGCAGAGGGTAATACTGCCGCTGAGGTGTTCGCCGATCGGATCAGTACGGGTGGACATCCGCCGGACCGTAATCCTCACCAAACTTGTTCTTGTGAGGCCCCAGTTGGCCGGTGGTCTGAACGCGGAGAACCCCCAGATTTGACTGGGCGGCGTCGACTTGAACCCGGCGTGTGAGCGCGTTCAAGTCTGCCTGCTGCGCGCCTTCGGCCCAAACCTTCAGTTCGTATTGGCCCGGCGGCACGTTGTGGAAGGTCACCACACCTTCGCGGTTCGAAACGGCGAAGTAGGGCGTCGAAAGAGCGATGACGACAGCACTCATCTCCGAATGGATATTGCAGAAGATGTAGTCGACCCCCTCATGATCGAAGCGCACGCTGCGATTGCTGCCTGACTCATACAGACCCAGGTCGAATCGCTTTCCGTTGAAGAACGAGAAGACGTTGTGGAAGAAGGGATCCTCGTTGGGAAAGTCGACCAGGCTGCCTACCGGGATCACGAGCAGGTGAGGAGTGAACTTCTTGTCCTTTTGCAACAAGCGGAAGTGGCCTGGCTTGACCGGCAGAGCAGCTCGACGTTTCAAGCGGCGTGAGCCACAGGACGACATTCCCTGAAGCCTCCCCGGCCTTTTTAGCTTTGGCTGGTGACGGCCGCACGAGCTTGACCTCTGCGCTTACATCTACCGTTTGCGCCAGAGACGAGCTCATTGAGAGCAGAGAGAGAAGCGACAGCGCGAGAAATTGGGCAATTCGTTTGCTCATCAGAACAGGTATCCCGCGCTTACGCTCATACTGTTTGCGGTGTTGTCGACGTGATTGATCTGCCAGCTATGGATGTTGCGATATTCCGAAGAGAAGAGAAGATAAGCTCGCGGCCGATAGATGAAGTTGGCAGAGATAGTGCGGTTTCGCGCCAGGAAGTCATACACGTCGGCGCCCTCATAGAAAGAGGCGTTGTGCAGCTCGCCGCCGAATGCGTTGTCGAGGCCGATAGCCCCGTTCACTTCCAGTCGAGGACTCAGCTTGCCCTTGATCTGCCCCCAGCCTCCCACATCGTCGAGGCCTCGTTGAATTGAATTGTCGTCAGTGTATACATCCTTGAACGCCCCGCCGCCCTGACCACCCAGTGCGCTGCCCCGATAGAACTGGCCCGAGACTTCGAGGTATTTTGTGATCGGCAGAAGCCAGTCTGCGGTTCCTACCCACGAGTTCACGTTGGGACTGCCCGGATACTTTTGCAGGCTGTAGTAGCCGCCTGCTCCGACCGTCATGGCTTCGCCGTCCTCGCCAATGGAGTACGAAACACGCGCCTGGTATCCCGGCTGCTTGCTGCTCTCCGAGGCTCCGGGCTGATGCGTGCCTCCATTCGGAGGCGACTCCGGGGGCTGCGGGTCCATCAATCCGAATTCCACCTTAGGCCGCCCGGCTCCTATGGCCTCGAACTGATGCGTCAATACAATCTGGGGCGTCCAGGTCCACAAATTTCCTGACCAGGCGAGCGAAGGAGCTCCCACGCTGGCATAGGAGGTGGGCTCCACTGGAGAATAGATCGGACCATCGATCGCCGCCTGCAGCGATGTGTCTCCCCAATCGAGTTTCATATGGGCCGTTCGCAACCTCACATGTCCGGCATAGGGATTCCAATCGCCATCGTAGATCCCGCCGAAGAAATCGATGTGAACATCCCCTGAGGTGCGCGCACCCATCAACTTCGGCCCGCGGGCATCCAGGCCCAAAATCGTCTGGCGCATCGAGCCGCTGATGCTTCCGTGGGCGATGTCGGGCGTTCGGCTCAGCGCAAGAATCGGCAGGTCGATGTTGTCGACGGCCCCGTCATTGACATAGGTGTTGAACAGAATCAGCCCGGAAAGCTTGATCGGGTATTTGGAGGAGCTCTCGAGCTTGGTCTGTTCGTGCTGCTTGACCTGCGACTCCAGGATGTCCGTTTGTTCCTGCAGATGATCGACTGCCGACCGCAGATCGGCAGCGGACTGGTCTGGCGCCGGAAGCGAGGCGGACGGCTGAGCGTCGGAGGTGCCGCGGGTTGCGAGTTCCTTTTCGACCGAGGCGAGATGATTCTGCAGGTCTTCGATCTTCTGCCGTGAATCCTGGAGTTCGTGCCGCGTTTCCCCTAGCTCGCTCAGGACGGCCCGGATCTGATCCTCCATCTGCTGGTACCGCGCGTCTCCAGCAGCGCCGGCACTGGCGGAATCCGAAGGGGAAGCCTGGGCAAACAACATGGTGGCCGCGAAAAGTGGAACCATAACAATGGCTCTGCCGCGGCCAAGGGTCGACGAGCGAAGGTGCATGTAGAAATCCTTTGGGGTCCCGACCAGCATAATCATTCAGGGTCGGCCAGCAAAACAGATTCTCGCTGCTTTTCGGTCGGCCTGAGCGATTGTAGGGCACCCTTGACCAGGCGAAGACAAAAGACTGTCTTTCCCGGACCTGACTCCTCCAAAACCACGCTCCCACCATGTTCCTGGGCGATAAGGTTCGCCAGCGTGAGCCCCAGTCCGATGCCGCTTTGACGTCCCTCACTGACGAACGGATCGAACAGGGTGCGTCGAATGGGTTCCGCCACACCACAACCATTGTCGATGATGTAAATACGAATCGCCTCGCTGCTCTCAGAAAACGAGAGCCGGACCCTGGGAACGAGGCTGCCTCGCCGCGCCGCCTGACAGGCATTGAGTACCAGGTTGTAGATCGCGCGCTCTACCTTCTTGGCATCCATCCACAGCTCGGTGAGCGGAATTTCCTCCACGATGATGGTCACGTGCTGCCCTTCCGGATGGGCCCGAATCAGCGCGACGACCCGTTCCACCAGCCCGACGATGGCCTCGGAGCTGGGGTGCAGCGACTGGCCGGTACGGCTGAAGATCAGCAGCGACTCAATCATCTCCGTCATGCCTTGAACACCCAGCCGAATCTCGCTCATCAGGCTGGACCGCTCTTCCGCTCCGCCGCTGGAGTAGCTGAGAAACTCAGCATTCGCGTAAACCGCCGAGAGGTAATGGCGCATGTCGTGGGAGATGGAGTTGGCCATGCTGCCGATGGTGGCGAGTCGTTCGGCCTCAAGCAGTTCTTTCTGAGTGGCGCAAAGCTCGCGGCGCATCCGGTCAAAGGCCGTCTCGAGTTCCCGAAGCTCCCGCGCGCCGCCTGAAGCCAGCTGGTAATCGAAGTCTCCGGACCCTAGTGCGCGGGCGCCCTCGACCAGGGTTTCGAGCGGACGGGTGATGGTTCCGGTGATGTAGCGGGCCAGCAGGCTGCCCAGAATAATGCCCAGGGTGCCGAGGCCGGCGATCAGCCAGTTCAAACGCTTGAGGAAGGCACTGGCCCGGTCGTAGGACTCGAGCACCAGCAGACGCAGTGCGGGCGTTCCCGTGCGCGAGAGCGGCAGAGAGGCCTGCAGGTAGTGCTCGGAGCCAAGCCACTGGTCCGGATCGGCTTTGGAAGGCTGGGTCAGCAGCCCGGCACGGGACGAGAGCAGGTCGCGGTGGTGTTCGTCGAGCGTGCTGCCTACAACCGAATCTCCCGCCAGAAAGACTACCGTTGCCGCCGCAGCCTGACTGACTTCGCGAGCCAGGCGGTCATCAATGGCGTAGCCGATGGTTACATAACCCAGGAGCGTACCGCTGGTCTCCGAGCCGAAATAAAACGGCTGCGAAAACACCTCGTAGAGGCGGCCATCGACGAAGAGGAAGTGGGGAACCTGCGGCGCGTCGATAGAACTGGCGACCTGGTGAATGGCCCCGGTCTGGTCATGAATGGGTTCCGTGCTGTAGACGGTTACGACCTGACCGCGGCGGTCCGCAAGGCTGAAGAAGTCGCTGCCGCTCAGCCGCCAGTACGCCACCCCGCCATCGCGAATGGTGCGGGTATCCTCCGTGGTCATGAGGGCTTTCAGGCTGGGCAGATCGGCCAGCAGGGATACTTCGCGACGCAGCATGGCCCGCCGCTGCATCTGCAAGTTCTGAAAGGTAGCTACGGAGTGTTGAAGATCAGAGACGATGCTGTTACGAATCTGCCGGTGCAGCACGGCGCCGATGATCACCAGGCTGGCTGCCGTCAGTCCCAGGGAGACAGACAGGAAGAACAGCAGCAAGGTAGTGCGCATCCGCATCGAACCCGATCCTCCTGCGCTTAGCCGCATGGCACCCCGGGGCTATGGTACGAACTTGTAACCCAGACCGTAAATAGTCCTAAAGTGCTGCGGATTGGCCGGGTCTGCCTCCAGCTTCTGCCGAAGTTTAAGTATCTGGTTATCCACGGTTCTGGTCGAAGGGTAAGAGTTATAGCCCCAGACGTCGTTGAGCAGTTCTTCGCGCGACAAGACCCGATCTGCATTGTTGAGGAAGAACTTAAGTAATTTGTACTCGTGAGCGGTGAGAATCACCGGCTTGCCTGCCCGGCTGACCTCCATTTTGCGGAAATCGACGGCGACATCGCCGAACGCGAGAGGCGCCGTGAGGCGGGAGCGCTGCGATCTGCGCATCGATGCCTGAACTCGGGCCAGCAGTTCGCGCGGACTAAAAGGTTTGGTTACGTAGTCGTCCGCACCCAACTCCAGCAGTAGAACCTTGTCGGCGACCTCCGTAATCGCGCTCAGCACGACCACCGGCGTATCTGGCGAGGCATGCTTGATGCTCTTGCATAAGTCGCGGCCGGAGATGCCGGGAAGCATCAGGTCGAGAACCACTGCGTCGGGGAGCGATGTTTGAAAGCAGTCCAGGCCGATCTTGCCGTCCGAGGCACACCGCACTTCATAACCCTCGATGGTGAACAAGCGGTGCAATGCTTTCTGAATGTGATTGTCGTCTTCGATAACCAGGATTGAGCTCATGCTTTGGGCAATGCCTCCTTACGACAATCTCCGAATACGGGCAAGAGGAACGCGGAGCAGAGACAATTCTTACGCATAAAAGGGAAGTTCCCTGATAGTAAGACCGAAGAATGACATTTAAATGACATTTGAATGACACACCCCAGCAGATTCCATCTTATCTTCTGACTCAACACTCAGGCGTTTTAGTCGAACTACCGTGCGTCCGCCTTCGTGTTATCACCAGCCGAGCGTGTCGAGATGACTTCAATAACTCTGCGCAATCGGTGCTTTCGAGTGTGGTGCAAGTATGGTGATGCCCGGTATAGATGCCGGCTCACCTTTTAGAGAAGGCGCAGAGAAGCGCGTTCTCACTTACGCTTCGGCGTTGCCTTGAGTTGTCTGGATAACTGTCAGCACCGGAGGCGTTCGCGCTTTCGCCGGTGTTTCTTGTCCCTGTCGTGCCGGTTCTCGATTCTGCGATCCGTACGTGTTGCGAAGTTTCAGTTCCAGGATTCGTTCGCTCACCTCACCCCCGAGGCGGAGCTCAGCCAAACTGTGTTTTTTGCCATGTAATCAGCCGGACGCCGCTGTTCGTACAGGTATGCCGGAATCTGCTTTGTAAAGGAATCTCGTATGCACTCGCTTCGTCGCATCTTCAGCAGTTTTTTGCTTCTCTTCCTTGCTTTGGTCTTTCGGCCCCAGGCGGTCGCGGTTCCCAGCTTTGCCAGGCAAACCGGCCTCTCTTGCAACGTGTGCCACAACAACCCGCCGGAACTGACCTCTTTCGGGCGCAAGTTCAAGCTGAATGGCTACAGCATGGCCGACCTGAAGCCCGAGGCGACTCTGGATGGAACCAATCTCAAGATCCTTCGCAATTTTCCGCTCTCCGCCATGGTCATTCTGAGCGACGCCGCTTCTGCCAAGGGACAGCCCGGAACGCAGAACAATAGCGTTCAGTTTCCGCAGGCACTCAGTATCTTTCTCGCCGGAGAAGTGGCACCCCACTTCGGCGGGTTTGTGCAGGCCACCTATTCGCATCAGGACGATCACTTCGGCCTCGATAACACCGATCTGCGCTACGCGGCCATTCGCCATCTCGGCGCGAAGGAATTTGTCTTTGGCGCAACGCTGAATAACAGCCCGACCACCGACGATCTTTGGAACAGCACCCCTTCATGGGGCTATCCGTGGGTTTCCTCCAGCAATACGCCCACTCCTACGGCCTCCACCCTGCTCTCCGGCGGCTTGGCGCAGGATGTCGCGGGCCTGGGTATCTTCACCATGTGGAACGATCACCTGTATCTCGGCGGCACCGCCTACCGTTCAGAACATGCCGGCGGCAACCAGCCGGTCGATGGCGCAGGCTTCCAGTACAACGTGCAAGGGATTGCGCCGTATTGGCGCGCCGCATGGCAACAGAACTTCGGCCAGAACTACCTCATGGTCGGCACCTACGGGATGGTGGTCAGCTCCACGCCCAATGGTGTGACCGGCGCACGCGATCACTTCACCGACCCGGCGTTGGATATGCAATACGAGCGGCCCATCGGTGCAAACCTGATCACTGCGCACGCCACCTACATTCACGAGGCCTCTGACCTGGCGGCCACCTTTGGAGCCGAAGGCGCCGACTTTGCCAAGCACCATCTGGATACGGTGCGCGGCGATGTGAACTTCCACATTCACGATCGACTGCGGCTGACGGGCGCCGGCTTCTCCACGACCGGCACGAAGGACGCGACGTTGTTTGCCGAGGCCCCGATTACCGGCAGCGCGCTCGGTAGCCCAGACAGCACCGGCTATATCGCGCAGGCAGGCTTCTGGGCCACGCAGAACATCGAGTTGGGAGTGCAATACACCGGCTATGGCAAGTTCAACGGAGCCAGCAAGAACTATGACGGTTCCGGACGAAATGCCGCCGATAACAACACGACCTACGTTTCGCTCTGGTTCAGTTACTGATATTTCCCTAGTCACGCACGAGGAGGACGCATGGACAATCACGAGGAAGCACAGCCGTTACATGTGCAGGATGAATCACGCCGATCGTTTCTCGGCTTGTTGTTCGGAGGGGCCGCGACGGGGATGGCTGCATTCCTTGCCATTCCCATGGTGCGCTTCATCTTTTATCCACTCAATGTGAAAGCCAAGGAGTCCTCCTGGGCGGAAGCAGGACCGGTCAACGATCTGGCGGCCTCGAAGGCGCCCATCCGGCGCACGCTGGAACTCAATCAGCGAGACGCGTGGCAGGAGACGGCCGCGCAACCGGTCGTGTACCTGATCCAGGCGGCGGGCGAAGTGAAAGCCTTGTCCGCAATCTGTCCTCATCTTGGCTGCACGGTTTCCTGGCATGAAGACCAGGACCGATTTGTGTGCCCATGTCATGGTGGACAATTCGCCGCGGATGGCAAGCATTGCTCCGGCCCGCCTCCTCGCGCGCTGGACGCACTCGAAACCAAGGTGGTGGACGGCAAAGTGATGGTGCGGTACGAGCAGTTTCGTCCCAACATTCCCGACCGCGAGGTGACGAGTTGAAGATTCCCGGGAGAACTAGCCGCTCGTCCTCGGTCCTCGTCGCAGAGGAGCCGGGAATCGCTGCACAGGTGTGGGACTGGATCGACCATCGCACCGGTGCGAAGAAGATGCTGCACCACACGCTGCAGGAGCCAATCCCGGGCGGCGCGCGCTTCGCGTACGTCTTCGGATCGGCGCTGCTGTTTATCCTAGTGCTGCAGGTGGTGACAGGACTCTGCCTCGCGCTGTATTACGTGCCTTCTCCGGTGACAGCGCACGTGAGCGTGTCGTACATCGTGAAGGAGGTTGCGGCCGGATCGTTTCTCCGCAGCCTGCACTCCTATGGCTCCAGCGCCATGGTGGTTGTGCTTCTCCTGCATTTCCTGCAGACGCTGTTGTTCGGTTCCTACAAGGGCAAGCGCGAATTGCTATGGGTAGCCGGCTGCGTGTTGTCTCTGCTCATGCTGGGCATGGCGTTTACTGGATATCTCTTGCCCTGGGACCAGAAGGCGTACTTCGCCAGCTCCGTGGGAACCAACGTCGCCGGCCAGGCGCCCATCGTGGGCGAATGGATTCGTCGCCTGCTGCGCGGCGGTTCGGCCATGGGTACGCTGACCGTCTCGCGTTTCTACGTGCTGCATGTGTTTGTAATTCCGGCCATGATCGTGATCTTCGTCGTAGCCCACGTGTTTCTCTTCCGCAAGGCAGGCGCCGCGGGTCCGATCAAGGAACATCCGGTCGAACCGAAACTGCGCGTCGAAATGTTTTATCCCAAGCAGGTCTTGCTGGATATGGCATTCGCCCTGCTGGTCATGGGTGTTCTCGGCACGCTCGCGCACTTTGTGCCGGTGAAGCTCGGGCCGCTTGCCAATCCCAACGACAGTCACTATCTGCCGCGCCCCGAGTGGTACTACCTGCCCCTGTTTCAGTGGCTCAAGTATTGGGAGGGGCCGCGTGCCGTGATCGGCATGGTGGTGATCCCAACCATCTTGGTGGGATTGCTGTTCCTGCTGCCGTTTCTCGACCGAGGCATCGAGCGTCGCCCCTGGCGTCGTCCAATTCCCGTGGGAGCGGTCGGGATCGTCGTATTCGGATTGATCTGGCTTGGCATCAAGAGCCATCTCGACGACATGCACGATCCGGCGACAGCGTCTCAACTGGCTCGGCAGGACCAGGAACAGGACGACTATTTTCACAAGCCATTTGAGCCGTATCGCATGGCTTCTCTGACTGGCCCTCTCACCGTTGCTCATGCACTCAGCCCGGAAGCAGTCAAAGGCAAGGCGCTGTTTGAAGCTGGCGGTTGCAATGCGTGCCATGGAGACGCGGGAGTGGGCGGGCCGATCGGTCCTGCTCTGACACAGATCAGCAGCAAGTATCCGTCGGCTCAGATTGCGTTGTTGCTCAAGAATCCGACGCCGAAAATGCGTGCCGGCGGCATGCCGGCCCAGACCCTGAACGAGGCGGATATGACCGCCCTGATTGCCTACCTCGGATCGCTCGGCGGCGCAGTCAACAACTCGGTAGCAGCCGCCCCGGTTCCTTCCTCTCCAACACCAACCGTTGCCGCAGCTCCCCAGGTCGCGCCAGCGCTGCTTCGTTCGAGCGTAAGCACCGCACCCGTGAGTGGGAGCGGAGCGATCGCGGCAGGGCAACAGATCGTGGAGTCGCGTGCGTGTTTCGCGTGTCATGGCGAAGATCTCAAAGGAACACCGCGTGCGCCTTCGCTCTATCCTGTGGGGCGCAAATACAGCGATGCGGCTCTGAAACATCTGTTGCGGAATCCGACGGCCAAGATGACGGCCGGCGGCATGGTCGCCCCGGATCTGAACGATGTCGAGTTGTCTTCGGTCACCGCCTATCTCCGCAGCCTGTCAGCGAAGAAGGACACGGCTGTCGCGAGCGCGGCTACTCCGCCGGAAAAAGTAGCTGCTCCTGTTACGAACAAACCGGCTTCCAATGAGGTGACTCCGGAGCCGGCCAAGGCAGTCGTGGAGGAGTCAGCGCCGGCGCGATCAGCCAGCGTGCCGGCGACGGCAAACCCCACCCCCGCTGCCGAACTGGTTCGCATCTCCGATCCCGTGCAGCAAAAGGGCGAAGCCATCTTTCTGAGCCACGGATGCACCGCTTGTCATGGAGTAGGAGCGGCGGGGACGCGCTTTGCTCCGGCGCTCACCTCGGTTGGCAAGACCATGCAGGCCCCGCAGATCCTCAACCTGTTTCAACACCCGACGGCCAAGATGAAGGCCGGGGGAATGCCGCCGGTGAAGCTGGCCGGTGACGACATGAACGCGCTGGTTGAGTACATCCTGAGCCTCAGCGCTCCTCCGCCCGCCGCGCCTGCGGTTGCCCGGTCGGAACCTGCCGAAACGATGGCGACGGCGCGAAAGGAAGTCGCTTCTCTGACCGGACCGGTACAGTTGGTTCGGCCTGAGGCGAGCGAGCCGCGGCCTGCGATGAGCGCGGTTGCACTCCAGGGCAGGTCCATCTTCGCCGTCAGAAAATGTGGCAGCTGCCATGGAGCCGAGGGAGTTGGAGGAAGCGCGGCAGCACCCGCACTGGCAAACGCGGGCGCAAGCCTTCCCGCCGAGATGCTGACCAACATGCTCCGCCATCCTACGGGCCGCATGCGGCAGGGCGGCATGCCGGTCTTCTCCCTCAACGATCAGGAGGTGCAGGCACTGGCAGCGTACGTCAGCTATATCTCCGAACCGGTAGTAGCCGCGCCTCGCCACAGCGAATCAGGCAACAGACTGCGAGCCGCGCGAAGCGCAAATCAAGCCCTGGCGGGCCGATAGCGGAACGGGGCCGGAGTTGCGGCCCCGTTTCCTTAAAAGCCGACGATGTTGTAACCGCAGTCGACGTAAAGTATCTCGCCGGTGATGCCGCTGGCCATATCCGAAGCCAGGAACGCAGCCGTGTTGCCGACCTCCGACTGCTCCACGTTGCGGCCCAGAGGGGCTCGGTCCGCATGGTACTTGAGCATGTCCCCCAGGTTGCCGATCCCGCGTGCGGCCAGTGTCTTGATTGGGCCAGCCGAGATGGCGTTGACGCGGATCTTTCTCCGCCCCAGATCGTTGGCAAGATACTTGACCGTCGCTTCCAGGGCAGCTTTGGCCACGCCCATGACCTTATAGTGCGGCACTACCTTTTCTGCTCCGTAGTAGGTGAGCGTGATGATGCTGCCGCCTTCGGTCATCAGCGGCGCCGCGCCCCTGCTGAGCGCGATCAGCGAGTAGACACTGACATCGTGCGCGATACGAAATCCCTCACGCGTGGTCTGCAGGAAGTCGTTCTTCAGTTCGTCTGCGGGCGCGAATGCCACCGAATGCACCAACACATCCAGCTTGCCGAAGCGCTCTTTGATCTGGGCGAAGACGCGATCGATCTCCGCATCGTTCGACACATCGCACTGGAACAGCTCTGCCCCGGGCAGCTCCGCCGCCAGGCTCTCTGCTTCCAGACGAAGCCGTTCATTTTGATAGCTGATCGCCAAGCGTGCGCCGGCGGCCTGCAGCTTCTGTGCGATCGCCCAGGCGATGCTCCGTTTATTCGCCAGGCCAAAGATGACCGCAGTGCGTCCCTCAAGGGTGAGCATTCTAGCAACTCCTTCAAAGTCTTCGGGCAGGACCGCCAAACTCCTGCACACAAGATGTAAGAATATCAGCCGCCGAGATCGACCAACTCGACGTCCTCGATAGCCTGCCCCAGGAAGCGCGTTCCGAGTTGCCGGAACTTGACCGTCGAGTCGGTGGCGAAGAAGCGAAGTAGCGGCATGCTCGCCATCACCGTAGAGGCAGGAATACCCAGCGCGCCGCAGACGCGTTTGGCTGTGGCTTCAGCAGAGTCGATGACTTGAATCGAACCCGGAAGTGCGCGTTCAATCTGGGCGCGCAGCAAGGGGTAATGGGTGCAGCCGAGGACCAGCGTATCCGCCTGCAGGCCGTCCGCTTCGGCATGTTGCAGCAGCTCGGTCAGGTAGATGCGAAGGACTTCCGTGGTGACAGGATGCTCGATCCACCCTTCCTCCACCAGCGGCACCAGCAGCGGGCAGGCCTTCTCAAGCGCACGCAGTCCGAGTTCCCGGCAGGCTCCCGCATACGCGTGGCTCTGGACCGTGGCGTCGGTGGCGATCACCAGTACGTCACCTGTAGTGGAGTTGGCGCGAGCCTCGGCTGCGCCAGTCTCGATCACTCCCAACACCGGAACGGAAGAGGCCTGGCGGATGTCGTCGATGGCCAGCGCGCTGGCAGTGTTACAGGCAATCACGAGCAACTGCGCACCTTGCTCCACGAGAAAGCGCGCGCTTGAGACGGCGTACCGCGCGATGGTGGCGCGGGACTTCGAGCCGTAAGGCAGCCTTGCCGTATCGCCAACGTAGATGTACTCGGCCCCGGGGATTCGCGGAAGCAAGGCACGCAGAACGGTCAGGCCGCCGACGCCGGAGTCGAATACCCCTATCTTGATGGGCGAGAGATGGTCCGGGCGAGCGCTCAAGGGCGAACTCCTGGAGTCGAGCCATCGGCCAGGTAGACGCGGGTCAGGTCCGCATGTCCGGCAAGGGTATCCTGCGCCTGGCCATCGACGAGGAAGCGAACCTCTCCGATTTGCGGCAGGTTTGCGTGCAGGGTGCCGATGATCGACAGCAGGGTCAGAGTCTCGGGTTCAATCCCGGAAGGATGGCTCTCCGCAAAGGAACGGCTCAGGTTGACGACGGCCATCAGGTTCGTCGACGATGGATTCGCGGGCTGACTGTTTGCGGCTGGTGTACCGCTCGGTGCGTTCAGCGGCATGAGAAAGACCTCTTCCACGCCGGGTCCAGCGAGAATCGGATGGGTCGATTGCGCATTGGCGTATTCGGCAAGAAGTCTCTGCAGCAGTACGCGGGCGCGTGCATTCAGCTCTTTGGGTAAAGGCACACTCCGGTTTACGGGCGCCAGGGATCCGTCTGCGTCGTTGGCAAGCATCAGGGTCACGGATTCGCCCGCGGTCTCGGCAGGCGTGGACAGCGGCACCGTGTCGGCTGCGGCGAGAAGCCGGTCCTGCGCCCGCTCGCGAAGCCGGATCAGCACGATCGCCATGCCCACGGCCACCGCCAGCAGGACCCAGAAGAGAATGCGCTGGTAGCGGGGAATCATGGCTGGAGTCTCCAGTCGTTCCGCCATTGTTGCAGCGCGCCGGCCGTGGCATCGATGATGCGGCGCTGGTATTCGGCGTCGGACAGCGGCGACCCGGCGTGGCTCGTCGTAGCCGCGAGCGGCGCGATCTCGACGGCGATGGCCGGGCAGGCGAGGCTATCCAGCGGTTGAATGTAGGTGCGCCCCAGCATGACCGGAATCTCGGCATGCGCGAGAGCGGCGTTCACTTCAGACGAGAGCCGGAGACTCTGCGTCACCGAGCCGGCCTGCGCCGATTGCCAGGGAAGGAAGCGCGTGGGTGCTGTCTGGCTCAGCGAAGACGTGAACAGGTGCACGCCATTGCCGGTCGCGGTCGCGTGCAGGATGATGCAGGCAGCCGCGGCGGCGTGGTTAGCCACTTCGGCGCGCGTCGTGGTGGGAAGATTGACATCCGATTCCCGGGTGGTGACCACCTGAATGCCGCGCGAAGCGAGCGTCGATCGCAGCCGCACCGACAAGGAAAGCACGATGTCCTTTTCCAGAAGGTGTTCGCTGATGCTCGCGCCGCTGTCTGTTCCCCCATGTGCCGCATCGATCACCACCACGAAGCGCGGCTCGACCGGGCGGCTCGGGGCCGTCGCAAACGGAGGGATGCTGCGGGGTTGGGAAGGCACAGGCAGGGTGGAAGCTGGGAGGGCTTTGGGAAGGCGGCGGTGCCGGCGCCTGCGTCTGGGCTGCCCGCAGCTGAGCGTGTGACTGCTGCGTCCATGCGGCTAACGGGACCAGGCCCAGCGTGCTCCAGAGCATGAGGCGCGCCAGCAAGCGCCGATCCTCAGTCCAACCCCGATCCTCAGTCCAACCCATAGATCGCAAGTCCGCTTAAGAGTTTCGGGTAGAAATCCGTGGATTTCTGCGGCAGAACCTCTCCGGCAAAGGCGACTTCTCGAAGCTGCGTCATGGTGATCGGGTTCATCAGAAACGCAGCATCGGCTTCGCCCCGAGTCACCTGTTCGATCGCCTCGCCTGCTTCGCGAACATAGCGGAGATTGCGTTGTTCGCGAATGGCTTCCGTCGAGATGCCGAGCAGATTTTCAAGTACGAGCAGATGGAGCTGAACCACCGCGAGCTGGCGCTGACGCGCCGAGACGTTTTTCAATGCCTCCGAGGTTTCTGCCGCTTTGGCGGTCAGCAGGTATCGTCCGGTGGGGAAGATGGCGAGGAACGCTGCGCGATCCGCGCCCACTTGCTTCAGGCGGTCGAGGAACGCCTGCGGTGCAGCGTCGTCCATCTCTTCAACCTGGTAAAAGGACCTTGCACTTTCCAGAAAGTCCGATGGGTTGAACCCCTCCAGTCCGAACACCACCCGATGCGTCGGCAGAATCACCAGGCCATCCGAATCCATGTTGACGAAGGTCATCATCATGGCCGCTTCAGGATACGCAGGCTGCGGCAGGGAGGCCGAGCTGCGTTCGGTGCTGGCCGTGCTCTTGGGCGCAAATTCCTTGGAGTAGCTCAACGCCGTCTCGTAACGATGGTGACCATCGGCGATGATCAGCTTCTTGTCTTCCATGGCGCTGACAATCATTTTGATTGTGTTCGGGTCGCTGACTTTGGAAACGCGATGCGAGACGCCGTATTCGTCGGTAACTTCAATCTCTGGAGTGATGCTGGACGAAGCGAGGATCTTTTCCGCACTGAGGCCGGGGTCGGAATACAGCATGAAGACCTGGCCGAAGTGGGCGCGAGTGGCGCGCAAGCAGGTTCAGGCGATCGGACTTGGGCTTGGAGAGCGTCTGTTCGTGGCGAAAGACCACGTTCTGACTGTAGTCATAGAGCTCGCCAAGAGCGATGAAGCCTTTGCGTTCGCAAACCAGGCCGTTTGCGCCGGGCACGGCGAATTGCTGCGAATAGGCGAAGATGCAGGGCTGTCGTTCGGCAGCGAGCACGCCCTGCGCGCGCCAGTCTTTGAAATCGCGAGCGGCGCGGCTGTAGACGTCCTCTCCCTGTTGACCGTCAAACAATTCGGGAAGCCCCAGAATGATGCGGACCAGATTGTAAGGGCTGCGCCGGTAATAGGCCTGCTGCATCGATGGAGAAATCTTGTCGTAGGGCTGCGTTACGACATCGTCCATCCGCACCATTGAGGGGTTATAACGAATTGCGCGAAACGGGTAAATACGTGCCATTCAAGCTTCCAAACTCCAGAAAAGAGGGGAGCCAACCTGTGGAAGAAGTGTTGGTTGGGTCTTCGAGGATTGTATCCCACGCCAGTGAAAGCGGAGGTTCGACGGGGCCCACGCGGAAGCGGTCTGGGACCGATCGGGGACCAATCTGGGGCCGCAAATGCAAGCCGTCGCTTGAGGAAATCTTGGCGTTTTGGTGCCGCGAAGGTTGTTCCGGCTGCATCGTAACCAACAATGCTTCCATCCTCGGCGACATGCTAGGATGCTGGTCACGAGGGCTAGGGTATGGCACTCTTTTCCCGGTTTTTCATCGCCGGACGGACATCCTGTCGAATCTACACGGGCCCCTGTAGCGCGGGCGTTTTCCCGCGTCGCCGCTATTCTGATCGCGCTCACTTTGTTCAGCGCTGCCGCCGCTTTGCGGTGCGCCGCGCAGGATGACCCATTGAACCGCGTACATATCCAACCACCCCCGCCTCCGGCGGCTCCGACCGATGAGCCGAAACCAGTAGAAGGTAAGGCCGCCCTGACGGCGCGGAACGGCCAGCGAATTCGTGTCGACGTGAACCTGGTACTGGTGCCCGTCACTGTCACCGACCCGCTCAATCGACTGGTCACAGGCCTGGATAAAGACAACTTCAGTTTGTTTGAAAACAACTCCGCTCAACGCATCAAGACCTTCTCCTGCGAAGACGCTCCGGTATCGATCGGCGTGGTATTCGATCTCAGCGGCAGCATGTCCAACAAGGTGATCCGGGCTCGCGACTCGATTCTGCAATTTCTCAAGACAGCGAATCCGCAGGACGAGTTCTTTGTGATCGGCTTCAATGACCGGCCTGAATTGCTGGAAGACTTCACTTCTTCGGTCGACGACATCGAGGCGCGGCTGGCGACCGTGCGAGCGGGTCACAGAACCGCGCTGCTGGATGCGATTTACTTTGCGCTGAACAAGATGAAGCAGGCGAAGTACGAACGCAAGGCGCTGCTGGTGGTCTCAGACGGCGGCGACAATCGCAGCCGCTACACCGAGAACGAGGTGCGGTCGGTAGTGAAAGAAGCCGACGTTCAGATTTATTCGATTGGCATATTCGACCCGTACGCGCCGACGACCGAGGAGCGGCTGGGCCCGATTCTGCTGAATGACATCAGCGACGAAACCGGCGGCAGGTTATTCCGGGTCGACGATGTGGCGGACATGGCAGACATCGCGACCAAGATCAGCGCCGAGCTTCGCAATGAATACGTGCTGGGCTACCGGCCGGAAGACGCGAAACGAGACGGGAAATGGCGTAAATTGAAGGTAAAGCTGGCACCGCCCTCTGGGCTGCCACCGCTTACCGTCCATGCACGCAACGGATACTATGCCCCTTTGCAGTAACCGAAGCACCCGGCTCCTTTCCGCACTGGTCCTGGCAGCCTGTCTCTCTCCGGCAACGCTGGCTCTCTCCTCGGCGCAGTCCGCGACGCCGGCTAACCAGCGTACCTCGCTGCCAATACAGCCAGCCTCCGCGGGACAGCAGCGTACCCCGGCAGAGACACAGCCGCCGCTGAATGTGGATCGCGACCCGGTTCCATCGCCCGATCCCGACGAGGTCCAACCACCCGCCCTTGGAGACCAGAAGGGCGGAGGGGGAGAACTGAGCCGAGGACCCCGCGGGTACACCTTGCGCCGGGATGTGGAAGAAGTCGTTCTCAATGTGACGGTGCTGAACGACAGCAACAGGCTCGTAACCAACCTGGATAAATCGGATTTTTCCGTTCAGGAAGACGGCGTCCCGCAGACCATCGCATCCTTCCAGCATGAAGACATCCCGGTTTCGATGGGCATTCTGGTCGACAACTCCGGCTCTATGCGTGAGAAACGGCAGGCAGTGAACTCATCGGCTCTCGACCTGGTCAAGGCTTCCAATCCGGAAGACGAAGCCTTCATCGTCAACTTCTCCGACGAGGCGTTCATCGATCAGGACTTCACCTCGGACCTCGGCAAGTTGCGCGAAGGCCTGGCCCATGTGGACTCGAAGGGCGGCACCGCACTTTACGACGCCGTTGCCGCATCGGCCGACCAACTGACGAAATACGCCAAGCGGCCCAAACAGGTGCTGCTGATCATCACGGACGGCGAAGACAACGCCTCCAGTCTTTCGCTGGAGCAGACCATTCAGAGGATTCAGGCGCTGCAAGGCCCGGTCGTGTACTCGATTGGCCTGTTGTTCAAGGATGAAGGCGGAGGCAGGGAAGCACATCGCGCCAAGCGTGCCCTCGAGATGCTCTCTCGCGAGACCGGCGGCATCGCCTTCTTCCCCAAGTCGCTGAATGATGTGGACGCCATCGCGGCGGAGGTGGCTCGCGATATCCGCAACCAGTACACCATCGGCTACCACTCCACCAAGCCGGCAAGCCTGGGCGGATACCGGCTGGTCAAGGTGGAGGCGCATAACAAGGGCATGGGCAGGCTGATTGTGCGCACCCGAACCGGATACTACCCAAAGAGCGCGACTCCCCCTGCGAAGGCCGACAACGGCTCCCACTCGACACAGTCGGGCAAGTAGAGGCTGCTGAGAACGATGTTTCTAGGTTTGCTTTCTGCTTGCGACCTGTGACGGAACGGTAAAAGGGACGCGACTAGCAAGCTCTTGAATCGCGGTTGGAGGCGACCCGCACCATGGATCAGGACGCCGGCTTGTCCCGCATCTCTTCCAGACGGCCGAGCCGCTTGTCGATCTCAAACGTCTTGAGGATCTGGTCCAACTTGCCGCTTAGCCGCTGTTCGGAGATGTCGAGGCGCTGGTCCACAAACATGAATCGCTGTTCCATGGTGGCAAACCTGGCCATCATCTCCTGGTGCCGGGCTTCGGCTATCTTGTCGGCCGCTTCCAGGCGCGCCGAAATGGCCCGCAGTTCCGGGGCGAGAAACGTCCTGGATAGCCTGGCGGATGTCCTCAAGAGTTCCCATGCTCAGGATTGTACCCCCAGTAGGATTTGATTTTGTAAGCGGCGATCTCGGCAAACGTGACTCGATGCCTCCAATCTTCAAGCTGGCGGATCCGCAGGCATGTCTCATTTGGCTCCTGCCTGATAAACTGAAACGTTTCCTATGACTCCTCTCGATACACTCAAAACCGGCCACCGATCTTTGCGCGTTGCGGACGAAATCACCGAGCTGATGGGTGAAACGCCCATGTTGCGGCTGGCCCGGATCGGTACTCCCGCCATGGCTGACGTATTTGCCAAGCTGGAGTTTCTCAACCCCGGCGGCAGCGTGAAGGACCGTGCCGCGCTGGGCATGATTCTCGATGCCGAGCGGCGTGGCCTGCTCAAGCCCGGCGTCAACCATCCTCGAAGCTACGGCTGGAAACACCGGCGTCGGCCTCGCCTTGGTAGGCGTGAACCGCGGCTACCAGGTGATCCTGTTTGTGCCGGAGGGATTCGCCGAGGAAAAGTGCATTCTGATGCGGGCCTTCGGTGCGACGGTTGAGCGCACTCCTGAAGCAGAGGGAATGGCAGGAGCAATTCGGAGGGCCCAGGCCGCCGCAGCGCAGATACCGGGCGCATTTCCCGCGTTGCAGTTCACAAACCAGGCGAATCCGCAATTTCACCACGACACCACGGCCCAGGAACTATGGGAGCAAATGGACGGCCGGGTAGACGCCTTCGTCGCCGGCGTGGGAACGGGCGGGACCTTTTCCGGCGTGGCCCAGTTTCTAAAGGAGAAAGACCCCCGGATTCTCACGGTGGCCGTCGAGACCCAGGGATCCGTTCTTCAGGGCGGAGAACCTGGCCATCACAAAGTCGAGGGAATTGGCGTCTCCTTCATTCCCGGCACCTTTCATCCCGAATTTACCGACGAGATCATGAAGGTTTCCGACGCCGACGCGTTCACCATGGTGAAGCGCCTTGCAGCCGAAGAGGGCGTGCTGGCCGGGTCGAGCGCCGGGGCCATGGTCTTCGGAGCTTTCGAAGTCGCGCTTCGATTGGGGCCCGGCAAACGGGTTGCCACCATCGTGCCCGACTCCGCTGAGAGATACCTGTCCAAGAAGATCTTTGAGGGCGGAATCTAGCTCGGAGTTCGTCTCGCTGGCTCGTGATTGAATGGAACGAGGAGCGAATTCCTCGAAATGTCTCAACCCGGAAATACCAGGCACGGATTCTCGACGCGCGCAGTTCATGACGGCCAGCCCCCTGACCCGCTTACCGGTGCGGTCAACGTTCCGCTGTATCTCTCGTCCACGTACGCCCAGGAAGAACTCGGCAAGGACAAGGGCTACGACTACTCAAGGGCCGGAAACCCGACCCGAACCGCGGTCGAAAATAGCCTCGCGTCGCTTGAAGGCGGCACCACGGCTCACGTCTTCGGCAGCGGCATGGCGGCGATCATGGCCCTGGTCGCGTTGTTCAAGAGCGGCGATCACGTGATCTGCGGAGAGAACGTCTACGGAGGAGTTCCGCGGCTGTTCAACCAGATCGTGGCGAACTACGGCATCACCTTCACCTATCTCGACACTTCGGACCCGGAGAACGTTCGGCGCGCGCTTCAGCCCAACACCCGCCTGGTCCACATCGAGACTCCCACCAATCCACTGATGACGCTGACGGATATTCGTGCGGTGGCCGACGTCTGTCACGCAAACGGCGTGGAACTGAGCGTCGACAACACGTTCTTGTCGCCTTATTTTCAGCGGCCGATCGAACTGGGCGCGGACATCGTGATGCACTCCACGACCAAATTTCTCAACGGCCACAGCGATGGCATCGGCGGCGTGCTGGTCGTGACCAAGCCAGAGCACAAAGAGAAGTTCGATTTCGTTGAGAAGGCCATGGGCGGCATCCTGTCTCCATTTGAGAGTTGGCTGATCCTGCGCGGCGTGAAGACGCTGGCCGTAAGGATGCGGCAGCACGATGCCAGCGGCCGTGCGATTGCGGCTCACCTGGAGGCGCATCCCAAGGTGGCGCAAGGTGTTTTATCCCGGGCTCGCCAGCCACCCGCAACACGAATTAGCGAAGCGCCAACAAACCGGCTTCGGCTCGCTGATGACTGTGGAGCTTGGGTCGAGGGAAAATGCCAACGCTTTTTTGAAGCGGCTGCGGGTAAGCACGCTGGGCGAGTCTCTCGGCGGAGTCGAGACGCTGGTCTCGCATCCCGCGACCATGACGCATGCAGCCATCGGCCCCGAGGGCCGCGCAAAAATCGGCATTACCGAGGGCATGGTGCGGCTCTCGATCGGCATTGAAGATGTAGAAGACTTGATCGCGGATCTGGATCAGGCACTCGCTGCAATCTAAACCGGAGGAGAGCCTCAGCTCCCCTCGGGAATGCCGGGCCAGAAGACGGAGAAGACCGTGCCGCTGTGCTCCGACGAGTTCTTCACGCCGTCGGCGGTTCGGCTTCTCACCCGGATGCGGCCGGAAAGCTTGCGGACGATTTCCGCGGTGACCCAGAGACCCAGGCCCGTTCCGGTATCGCCCTTGGTGCTCACAAAGGGCTCAAACACGTGCTTGAGAATATCCGCGGGTATGCCGCTGCCCGTATCGGCCACGGAGAGTCGAACGCCTCGACGCATCCCATCCGCAACATCGCTGGCATCCTTTGCGCGTATGGTGAGTCGCCCGCCATTCCGCATGGCATCGAGTGCGTTCGTAATCAGATTGGACAGCACCTGCCGCAGTTCACCCTTGGCGGCGAGAATCTGGTTTTTCGCTTCCAGCTCGAGCTTGACTTCGACCGTCGATCCCTGAAGCCTTGCCCGGTGAAGCGCCAGCACCGATTCCACAATCTCTGCGACGCCAACCGGCGAAGGGGTCGCTGGCTCCCGGTAGAAGCGCAGCGTCTGCTTGGTGATCTCCGTAACCCGGGCTAACTCGCTCTCAGCCTGCTGCAGGTACTCGGGATATTTTTCTGGCGCGCTGGTTCGGAGCAGGTAGAGCAGGTTGGTGACCGACTCGAGCGGGTTATTGATTTCGTGCGCGATGCTGGCGGCCAAGCGCCCGGCAATGGCCAGCTTTTCTGACTTGCGCAGTGCCTCCTGCGCAATTCGGTATTCCTGCAGGCGATCGCGAATTTCATACTGGCGTTTGCGAGCGCGCAAGGCGTTTTGCACGGTGCTGATCAGCGTCTCTGGCCGGACGGGCCGCTCCAGCAGCAGCACGTTGCCCAGCGGCTCACGCAGCGCGCGTCGGCGTTGGCTGTGCGCGCTCACCTCGCCGGCAAAGGTCAACAGGATGAGCGGGAAGTCGGACCAGGGCGGCTGCTCGCGGAGAACGGACGCAAGTTCCTCGACCAACCGGCTGTTCAGTGCTTCTTCGGCCACAATGGCTACGCCCGCGCCTCCCCGTATCTCGTCGCACGCATCCGCGAGTGATTTGCACTCGAGACATTGAAGCGAAGACCGGCACAGCAGATCGGTCACCAGCTTGGCGTCGCGTCCGATGGGGGTTACAACAATAACTCGCGCCTCAGCAACTCGCGCCTCAGCTTCCCTTATTTCCACCAGTCTCTCTCTGTTTGACGCCGTTCCCGATATAAGTTGGGGTGCCGGTGAGGACCCCTTCAAAATCCGTGAGCGGTTGTCCGACGCGGACCATTCCCTCACCGAAGGAGAGCTCCCGTATAGCGCGCTCATGATAACCATCCCTCTTCTTGACCACGGAAAGCGCCTGTCTCACTTGGCCTTCGTGCTCGTAGTACCGGAATAATAGAACCGAATCCGCGAGATAACTCACATCCACTGGCGAAATCATGCCGGATCCGACGAAGCCATGCTGCGCCAGGGTAATGAGCGTAGCCACCCCCTGATGCGCCAGGTACGAAAGCATCTCGTGCAACTGCATGGAAAGGAACTGCTCGTTGGGCATCGCGTTCAGAAACCCATTCAGGCTGTCCACGACGACCACAGTCGCTTTTTTCTGGTCAACATACTCCCGCACGCGACTGACGAACTCTCCGGGTGAGAGCTCGGCCGGATCGATCTGCTGAATGATCAGGTGTCCGGACTGAATGTGCGGCTCCAGATCCATCCCAAGGCC
Organism: uncultured Acidobacteriaceae bacterium; assembly: GCA_963748555.1. Lineage (GTDB taxonomy): Bacteria > Acidobacteriota > Terriglobia > Terriglobales > Acidobacteriaceae > CAWKKW01. Next base: position 6,047 of record CAVVJK010000007.1, on the reverse strand, counting down.
CTGCGAACGGTGGAGCAGGGTGGCGCGGCCTTCATCGAAGGTAAAGTAGACGGCAACGTCGCCGCGCAGGGCTGCTGCGAGCGCATACTTCGTGCAAATCGTCGATTTACCGCAGCCGGCCGGTCCCATCAAAAGGGCACTGGTGCCGGATCCGAGCCCACCGCCCAAAAGATCGTCCAGCTCCTGGAGGCCGCTCTTGACTTCATGGCGCGGAACGTTGCCCATGTGTTCCGAAGCAATCATCCGCGGATAAATGGTTACCCCACCAGTTTCGATGGTGTAGTCGTGAAAGCCCTCGCGAAATTTGCAGCCGCGCATCTTGCGCACTTCAATCCGCCTGCGCTTGACGCCAAAGTCGCGCTCCAGGCTTTGCATCATCAGTACGCCATGCGCGATGCTCTGCAGCTCCAGATGATTGCCTTCGGAGGTTCGATCATCGAGCAGCAGCACCGTGCAGTGGCGGCCAGAGAAGTAGCGCTTCAATGCGAGTATCTGCCGCCGATAGCGCAGGGGGTCACGGGCCAGCATCCGCAACTCAGAAAGCGAGTCAAAGACCACGCGGTGCGGATTCACCTGGTCGACCTGCGTGAGAATGGATGCGATGGTATCGGAGAGCTCGACTTCGGAGGGATGAAAGACCGTGTATTGCGCTTCCGGACTGAGGTCGTCTTCGGGCGGGGTCATCTCGAAGATGGGCAGCCCGTCCAGCGACCATCCATGCGACCGGGCAACGTCGTGAAGCTCTCGTTGCGACTCCGAGAGGGTGATGTACAGGACCTTTTCACCCTGTTCGAGTCCGGTCAGCAGAAATTGCAGGGCGATCGTGGTCTTGCCCGTTCCCGGGTCGCCTTCCAGCAGGTACAGGTGGTTGTCCGGGAGACCTCCCCCAAGAATGTCGTCCAGTCCGCGGATACCCGTGGTGACGCGCCCTTCCTTCACTTGGTCGCGCGGGAGCGTGCTCATCGTGCCTCTTCTTCCTCCAGGGAAACTGCCTTCAAGACTGCCTCTACCACGCCCTATCAGCAGCCTTCCCGCAACAAAAACATCAATCGGGGCCTATCCGCCTGTTCTTCCCGGATTTGGATGCTGGACCAGCCTCGGGCGCTGCTCACCCCTTAACACCGGTGTGGTGCTTTCATGAAACAACCACCCTGCGACAAGCTTGTGCGCGGGATGGTAGCATCACAGGTTTTCCATGCCCTGCGCTCCAAACCCGATGAGCGCAGGCTGTGACACTAAGATCTGAGAACTGGAGCCCCTGATGACCGCACCTGCGGCAGAATCGACCACGACCTACCCCTTCGAACTGACTGAGGACCAGCAGCAGCTGCGTCGCGAGATTCGCGACTTCGCCGCGCGCGAAATCGCGCCCAATGTGATGCGGTGGGACGAAGCCAGCGAATTCCCGGCCGAGGTCGTGAAACAGCTTGGCCAGATGGGTCTGCTCGGGATTATCTTTCCCACGGAGTACGGCGGAGCGGGCCTGGGCTATGTCGACTATGCGTTGGCGATTGAGGAACTCTCCGCGGTCGATGGGTCGATCGGCATCATCGTGGCGGCGCACAATTCCCTCGGAACCAATCATATTTTCCTGGCTGGCAATGAAGCACAGCGGCGAAAGTACGTTCCCAGGCTGGCGAGCGGCGAATGGCTGGGCGCCTGGGGTTTGACGGAACCGGGCTCGGGATCGGATGCCGGTGGCGCACGCACCACCGCTGTTCGCAAAGGAGACAAGTGGGTGCTGAATGGCAACAAGACATTCATCACCAACGGCCACTACGCGGACGTGGCGGTGGTTATTGCGGTCACGGATCGAAGCAAGGGCACCCACGGGCTCTCCGCGTTCGTGGTCGAGAAGGGCACTCCGGGTTTTCGTCCCGGCAAAAAGGAAAACAAGCTCGGGCTGCGCGCGAGTGATACGTCGGAACTCATCTTCGAAGATTGCGAGATACCGGCAGAGAACCTGCTTGGTCTCGAAGGCGAAGGCTTTGTGGACTCCATGCGCGTGCTTGATGGCGGCCGCATCTCCATCGCCGCCTTGTCCCTGGGGATCGCGCGGGGCGCGCTCGATGCCTCGCTTCGCTATGTCAAGGAGCGCAGGCAATTCGGCAAGGCCATCGCGGAGTTTCAGGGCATCCAGTGGAAGCTGGCAGACATGGCCACCGAACTGGACGCGGCAAGGCTCCTCACCCAGCGTGCGGCGGTCCTGAAAGACGCCGGCCACAAGGTCACCCGGGAGTCCTCGATGGCCAAGCTTTTTGCCAGCGAAGTGGCGGTGAGAATCTGCGACGAGGCTGTTCAGCTCCACGGCGGATACGGATTCATCAAAGACTACCCGGCGGAGAAGTTCTATCGCGACGTCAAGCTGTGCACCATCGGCGAAGGTACCAGCGAAATTCAACGGATGGTCATCGCCCGCGAAATTCTCAAGGTCGTGCCGTCGCGCGGGTAAGCGTGCAATGAAACGGGGTACGGCTCGGGGAAGCTCGCCCACGCCGCCTCGTTTCTGCAAACGAATTCGTTCGAAAGCACTTTCCCGAGATGAGACCAAGCCGTGGCGATTCGAGGCCTGAAAGCTCATCCATCATTTACGGAGGTGCGCTTTCCTCTGTATTGTTGCCATGCCGCGATTTGACAGGGTCTTACCCATGGGAACCGGCAATGTTTTGGCAGGCCAGCACGAAAGGAAACTCAAGTATGCGTCAAAAGAAGTCTGCACTGCTGCTCGGAGCGTTCTTACTCATTGTCGCTTCGTCGTTCGCGCAAACCGGGCCATCTTCCGACAGCGCCGCGATTGCAGCGCGTGTCGATGCCATCGTCGGCAAGATGACCCTCGAAGAAAAGATTGACTACATCGGCGGCACTGGCTTTGCGGTGCGCGCGATGCCCAAGTTGAACCTGCCCTCCTTCGAAATGTCGGACGGACCGTATGGGGTGCGCAGCAATCAGGGTTTCCCATCGACAACCTATGCCGCCGGCATCGGATTGGCAGCGTCGTGGAATCGCGATCTGGCCGCAAAACTGGGCGGCGGCATCGGCAAGGACGCACGAGCCCGCGGCATTCACTACATGCTCGGCCCGGGCGTGAATATCTACCGCTCGCCGAGAAACGGCCGCAACTTCGAATACTTCGGCGAAGACCCATTTCTCTCCGCCGCCATTGCCACCGGCTACATCACGGGCATGCAGCAGCAAGGCGTCAGCGCGACCGTGAAGCACTTCATGGGCAACAACTCCGAATATTTGCGCCATGACTCTGACTCCATCATCGACGAGCGAACCATGCGCGAAATTTACCTGCCGGCGTTTGAAGCGGCGGTAAAGCGCGGACACGTCGGCGCCATCATGGACTCCTACAACCTGACCAACGGCCAGCACATGACGCAGAACGGCTACTTGAACACCGACATCGCTCGCAAGCAGTGGGGCTTCAACGGCGTCATGATGTCCGACTGGGTCGCGACCTACGACGGTGTGGCGGCGGCCAACGGCGGCCTCGACCTCGAGATGCCCACCGGCGCATTCATGAACCGCAAGAACCTGCTGCCTGCGGTCCAGGACGGGCGCGTCAAGCAGCGAAGTCATCGACGAGAAGATCAAGCGCATTTTCAACACCGCCGGCCGCTTCGGCTGGCTCGATCATGAACAGCGGGATCCATCGCTCTCCACCTACAGCATTGCCGATCAGGCGGTCGCCCTCGACGCGGCTCGCGAAAGCATGGTGTTGCTCAAGAATGACGGCAAGCTCCTGCCGCTCGACAAGGCACGCCATCAAGTCGATCCTGGTTGTCGGGCCGGATGCTTACCCAGGCGTACCGGTCGGCGGCGGCAGCGCCGGAGTCGAAGCCCTTCCACATGGTGAGTGTCCTCGAAGGCCTCGGAAATCACGTCGGGCAGGGAGCCACGGTTTATTACGATCGCGGCGTGCCCCCGGTGCAGGACCTGGCGCGCGATACGCAGTTCATGACCGAAGCGAGCGGAGGCGACAAGGGCGTCAAGGTGGAATACTTCAACAATCCCACTCTCTCCGGAACTCCCGACTCAACAAAGAATCAGCACTCGATCAATACCGCGGGCGTGGGCTGGGAATCCCTGATGGACGATCCGGAGACTGCGATGGCGCTGTTCGCGTCGGGCGAGAAGACGCAGAAGTCCCGCCGTTGGACCGCGCTACTACATCGCCGATCATGCCGGCCCGTACGAGATCGCGCTTGCAGGGTTCAGGCGAAGGCGGCGGCAATCGCATGTTCGTCGATGACAAGCTTCTCTTCGACAACTGGAAGTTCGTCCGCGCCTTCCAGCCGCACGCCACGCATGCAACTCTCCGCAGGCCCGCACAAGGTCGTCGTCGAGGATTACCAGGACTCGACCCTTCGGCGGACGATTCGCGCCTCGCCATCGCAGATCAGGCGCAAGCTTGTATCGGCCAACGCCAAGGCGCTCGCCGCAAAGGCCGACGTGGTGGTCATTGCCGCCGGTATGACGACGATAGCGAATCGGAAGGCGGAGACCGCACCTTCGATCTGCCCATCGGGCAGGACGCGCTGATCCGCGAACTCGCTGCGGCCAACAAGAAGACGTCGTCGCGTTGACCTCGGGCGGCAACGTCGACTCATCCACCTGGATCGACCAGGTGCCCGCGCTACATCGCGATGTGGTATCCAGGGCGAGCAGGGTGGAACGGCGCTGGCGGAGATCCTCTTCGGCGCAGTCAATCCCTCCGGCCACCTGCCCGCCACCTTCGAGCGCAAGATCGAAGACAATCCCACCATCGCCAACTACTATCCCGAGAACGACAACAGCATCCAGGTCAACTACAAGGAAGGCGTCTTCGTCGGCTATCGCGGCTACGAGAAGAACGGCACCAAGCCGCTCTTCCCGTTTGGTTATGGACTTTCGTATACCACCTTCAAATACTCCAACCTGACGCGTCAGTCCGGACAAGAGCTGGGCAAGGCCCGCACTACTCCGTCTCCTTCGACGTGACGAATACGGGCAGTCGCGCCGGCGCAACCGTGGCGCAGGTCTACGTTGCCGACACGCACGCCAGCGTGCCGCGTCCGGCGAAGGAGCTGAAGGGCTTTGAGAAGGTCTTGCTAAAACCCGGCGAGAAGCGCCACGTCACCGTCCCGCTCGATGGACGTTCGTTTGCCTACTACGATACCGAAGCGAAGGGCTGGCACATCGCGCCCGGCGAATTCACCGTGCTGGTGGGGCAATCGTCGGCTGACCCGGAATTGAAGGGTACGCTGACCATCTCGGAAGCAAGCGCGAAGGCTGCGATCGAGTAAGCAGACGATTGCGAGTCGAAGTTTGAGAGACACCGGGAGCTCCCCGTCGGCTGTAGGTACAATCTGCAGCGATCAAAGGGTTGCCTCCAGAGGCGGAGCCTGACAGACTAGTCTGTGGACACTTCCTCGATCGTCATTCTCGACTTCGGCTCGCAATATACGCAGCTGATTGCCCGCCGCATCCGCGAACAGAACGTTTTTTCCGTCGTCCTGCCCTGCACCGCGAGTCTTGAAGAGATTCAGGCGCAGAAGCCGATGGGGATCATCCTCTCCGGCGGCCCTTCCTCCGTCTATGACTCCGACGCGCCACCCGCAGATGCGCGCGTGCTTTCGTTGGGTCTCCCGGTGCTCGGCATCTGCTATGGCCTGCAGTTCATCACCCATCATCTCGGCGGCAAGGTGCGCTCCGCGGACAAGCGGGAGTACGGGCACGCCGAAGTATCGTTGATTGCCGACACTCCGCTGTTTGCCGGACTGCCCGCCACCATGGGCGTGTGGATGTCGCACGGTGACGAGGCGCTCGAACTGCCGCAAGGATTTCACCTCACCGCGAAGACCTCGAACGCGGTCGCCGGCATTGCCAATCCTGAGCTACGCATCTGGGCTGTACAGTTTCACCCCGAGGTTCGCCACACCGCAGAACGGAACAGAACTGCTGCGCAATTTCCTCTTCCGCATCTGCAATGCCAAGGCGGACTGGACCCCGGAACACTTCATCCAGTCGACCGTCGAATCCATCCGCGCAAAGGTCGGTGA
>CAVVJK010000006.1:0-88319 GCA_963748555.1 uncultured Acidobacteriaceae bacterium | reverse complement strand
TTAAAAAGGCACCGACGTTTTCCCTCGTTTGCGTGCTGACGCTGGCCCTGGGAATCGGCGCCAACACCGCAGTCTTTCAGCGTGATGAACGCGGTGCTGCTTCGATCGCTGCCGGTCTCCGATCCAAATCACGTGGTCTACCTGAGGACCTCGAACGCGCCGCGTGGCACGGGCACCGTGGATTCGGAAGAGACATTCTCTTATCCCGTATATGACGCGTTGCGACACCAGAGTCGTGGACTTTCGCCTGTGATTGCCTATGTTCCATTGTCGGGAGGCAAGGTTGCCGTACGGGTTGGTGCGCTGCCCGAAGAGGCAGAAGGCGACATGGTCAGCGGCACGTTCTTCTCTGGATTAGGCGTGCACATCGCGAACGGCCATGGATTCACGGAGCAGGATGAAAGCACGCATGCACCTATCGCGGTGATCAGTTACAGATATTGGACCCGGCGGTTTGGGCGGAACCCGGATGTGCTGGGTAAGACCTTGTTTGTGAACGGCACTCCATTCACGATTGTGGGCATTGCTGCGGAAGGGTTTGAAGGTTTGGAGGCCAGCCAGTCCACGGATTTCTGGGTTCCTTTGCAAAACCGCGTGGAACTGAATGCCTGGGGCAACCCGGCGGAGGACGGCAAAACATATCTGGCCAAACCGACGTGGTGGTGCCTCCGGCTGATCGGGCGCCTGTCTCCTGGTGTGAGCAAGTCACAAGCGGTTGCGCAACTGCAATCGACATTTCGATCTGCGGCCTATGTCGGCTTGGGTAAGCCGCAACAAGGGGAAAAGCCACCTACACTGAGTCTCGAGGCAGCCAAAAGCTTTCCCGGGTATGACGAGCGGTACGGCAAGCCTCTTCAGATGCTCATGGCCATGGTTGGCCTGGTTCTGGTGATCGCATTGAGCAATGTGGCCATGCTGCTGCTCGCGCGGAACTCGAACCGGCTGCGGGAGTTTTCGCTGCGGTCTGCGTTGGGTGCGAGTCGTCGGCGAGTTGTTTCGACAGTTGTTGACCGAGAGCTTGTTGCTGGTCTCGATCGGCGGATCGCTGGCGTGGATCTTCGCTGCTGTCGCAACGACAGCACTGGCGCGCTGGGCGCAAATCGAATCGAGCCTCGCTCCGGATAGCACGGTTTTGTGGTTCACACTGAGTATTCTGGTGCTCGCAGGAATTCTGTTTGGGCTAGCCCCTATGCGGATTGCGCTCTCGGCTGGTCCGGCACTGGCGCTGAAGACCTCGGCTGCGACTTCCAACAGCAATGCAAGCAAGTCGCGCTTCGGGAGGTCTGTCGTAGCGATCCAGATGACCCTATGCGTCGTGCTGCTGGTGGGCGCGGGATTGCTGATTCGAACGCTGCGCAACCTGGAGCATACAAGCCTGGGAATGCAGGTGGATGGGCTGGTGGTGTTTGGAGTGAAGCCGAACGTCCCCTCCGTCGCGAAGGGTGTTCTGTTCTACCGTGAGACTGATGCGAAAGCTTGGTGGCCTGCCGGGCGTGGAGTCGGTGACCATTATGGAGGAGCGCATCGGGTCATGGTGGTCGGATAACAGCGACATGATGGTCGACGGCAAGATGCCCGAGGTGGCGAACGGAACGTCAAGGACCGTCCGCAGCAATGTGGTTGGGCCTGGATTTTTTCACACGCTGGGAGTGCCCATCATCGCCGGCCGGGACTTCGCCGATTCGGACACAGCCTCGTCCGAACACGTCGGCATCATCAACGAGCAGTTTGCGAAACGATTTCTGCCGAATCAGAGTCCGCTTGGTCACACCATCGGCACGGATGACGGGCGCTTTCAGATGACGGTGGTCGGGATTGTGAAGGACCACAAATATCGCAGCATCAATGAAGAACCCATCCCGATGGCCTGGTATATGTATGCGCAGATTCCAGTGCTCGGCGCGATGAATGTCGAGATGCGCGTCCATGGAGAACCACTCGCAATCTTGCCGGCTGCGCGAAAGACAGTTCAGGAGATGGATCCGAACTTACCGCTCATTCAGCCGCTTACACAGCGAGAGCAATTCGATACGACCATCTCGCGAGAAGTGCTATTTGCGAGGCTGGCTGGTTTCTTCGGCGTGCTCGCGGTTGTGCTGGTGGCGACTGGATTGTATGGAGCGCTGGCGTACCGAGTGAACAATCGCACCATCGAGATTGGTGTGCGGATCGCCGTCGGAGCGCAGCGCGGAGAGGTGGTTTGGATGGTGTTACGCGACAGCCTGCTGTTGACAGCGGTGGGCGTGGCCGCCGGTATACCTCTTGCCGCGTCGTTGGGCGCGTGCTGAGCTCCTCACTTTACGGTGTGAAGCCTTACGACACTGTGAGTTACGGATTTGCGGCGCTGGGAGTAGCCGCTGTGGCGATCGCCGCGAGCGCTCTCCCCGCGAGGCGTGCAGCGAGCATCGATCCGGTTACGGCTTTGCGGTCGGAGTAGGGAGGATCTTCGGACCGTGGAAATGTTTGCCCCGGAAGCTATGCAAGCCGCCGAGGCAAAGGCTTACTCTCTCGAAGGTTGCTAAGCGCGCCTGGAGCGACTCACGATCCCAGAATATTGAATGGCGGCTGACGGCTTTTGCGCATGCGCCGGAACCCGGGACGTTTTTTGCATGAGCCGGCGCCACTTCCTCCCAATCCGATCTGAGGCTTTGAATATCTGCCCGGCAGTTAGAGGGCCCGCGACTCGATGATGGCCAACAGCGGCGAGACCGATCGAAGCGATGCAGCCACACTGTTCGCAATCCGGCTCCCCACCAAACTGGCACGGCGTAATCTTGGTCTTGAGGTCAGCTGAGATGGTGGTGGTCGTTCGCGCGAAGATGCAATCTTCCGGGCTCTTTGGAGGTGACGCGATCTCCTTTATGACCGCCTCGGCCATATCGAGAATGGGGTATTGCACGCGCAGTCGCTTCAGATCCGTTATGACAGACGCTCGTTGTGCTGGCGTGAGTATCTCTGGGTCGGAAGCTCCTCGCTGCGGAGTGAAGATGCTGAACCACACCTTCCGAACCTCTGGCCTTTGACTCCAAAACTCGAGAAATTCGTCAAGATATCCAGGGCGAACGGCAATCTGCGACGTGATGGTGCAGTGTATTGTTACGTTTGCACCGGCGATGCTCTTGAGAATCCGTTCGTAGGTCGCTGGCTTACGCCGCTCATCATGCTCAGGCTGCAGGCCGTCCACCGAGACCACCACGTTCAGCTTCTTGAATTGGTTCCACTCGACAGGAATGACTCGGAAGGCGCTGGTCACGACCTGGGTGTGTATGCCTCGCTCTTCCATTTGCGGCAAAAGCGAATCGAGTTCGCGATACCTGACCAGAGGATCGCCACCGACCAGCGACACATGGAGCGGACGATGGTCGTCGACCACCGCCAAAATCTTACGAACCAACTCGTCTCCTTTAAAGTCGGAGAGCTGTCGCAGTTGTGTGTCGCCGCCCAGATGCGCAGCGTCGAACGCATAGCACCCAGGGCAGCGTAATGGACATTCCTTGGTGATTTCGATGGATAGGGAGGGCGTGCGTCCTGCCAGGATCGAGCCCCAGGCTTGGATGACTTCCGACTGTTTCATTCTCTTCTCCGCTCATTAGTACGCCGCAATCGCCACGGGTGTGGACGGTCCAGCGACCGCCAGCAACCGTGAATCCGTTGCTGGAAGAGAGATCAAATCCGGAGCGGGAGGGTGCGACGGCTCGGCACGGTTGTGAAACTCAGCCCGCCCGTGAGTGACCCTGACTTCGAGTCAGAACTAGCGGTGGCAAGCCGCTGAGCTTCCGGCATGAGGCCGGAGGCGAACTGGCGCATGACGGAGCCCAAATCCGTGAGCTGTTTGCGGCTGAGACAAAGAAGGATCACGAGCGAAAGTGCAACGGAAATAGCAAGCAGCGAAAATTCGAAATCCTGGCCGCCGCGCAAAAAGTCATCCCAGGTACTCAGGCGCTCAGTCCACGGCATAATGACCAGCAGCAGTGCAGTAAGTAGTACGAGGACACGCCCTATGAACGCGCAACTGCGCAAGTCATCTGCGATCATTGAAAACGATCGACGCACACCATTGAGGATGGGCATAACGCGCATAGCCAGCAAAATAATAAAGATGCTACTTCACCACAAATGGATTCCGAATCTGGAGGTGACCGCGCACTCCGCAGCGGCCATGCTTGGCGAGCCCAAATTCTTTCATTCGGGATCTCGAAAGCAATATGACTGTTTCTATTCTGTCACAATTTGCCGGAGCGGTGAGGCGTCTCAAAAGGTGGGCGGAGTATTGATCCAGAGCAAGATGGCCTGCTCCTCACCGGTATTGCTCCAGCGGTGGGTTTGAGAACTCGCGAAATAGAGACTGTCGCCCGTCGCGATACGGTAGTGTTCAACTTCATCGAGCCAGATCTCGCAGGTTCCGCTAATGACGAAGATGAATTCTTCGCCTTCGTGGTGATAGGAGCCGCCACTGGAGGCGCCGGGGTCAAGCCGAAAAAGATGCGGCTCCATCTGGGTTCGACCGGAAGTCAGCAACTGCATGTGAACTCCTGCCTCGGCGGAGATCTCTTTCCGCTCCTCCGGACGTACGAGCTTTACTGCGTTCTTCATCGTTCCAAAGAACGAGAGAACATTCGTGTCGTAGAAGACGGAGAGTCGTTGCAAGGTCGCGATCGAGGCGTGGACCTGCCCGCGCTCAAGTCCGCTAAGAAAACTGGCGGACAACCTGGCTCCGGCTGCAGCCTCTGACAGAGTCAACTTGCGCGCTCTTCTCAGGCGCCGAAGTTGCTGCCCGATGTTCGTGATGGGTCTTGGTCGGCTCGGCTTCCTGCTTGTGGCTCCTTCGCTGTGAGAGCAGATGAAGGATCGCGTCTATGTTGAGGTTCTTTTCAATGCGGAGTTTCTGGATCTGCTTCAGATGCTCGACATCCGCATGGGAGTAGGTCCTATAGCCGCTCTCTGTGCGCGAGGGGCAGGTGAGTCCGGCATTCTCCCACTGCCGCAGGGTCGATGAGCTGATATTCAGCATCCTCGATACATCAGAAATCTTGAGGCGCAGGCTTGGGCCACCCCGCTTCGCTACCTCGGATTGTGCATTCGAAGGCATAGCTCAAAACTGACGATTTTAGATACTACAGTGAATGCGCAGATCTCGGAAGTCCGGATTTCCCGCGCACCGCTGCTTCACCAGGCCGGTTACATTGCATGTGGTGCCACGATCTTCTTGCACAAGGTGAGCCAGCTTTGCGGATAGAATGTAGGCTCTCAGTTTGAATGGCAGAACGGCTATCTTTGCCGCAAGATCGAAACGAGGTAAGTCCATGGGCACGGCGGATGTGCAGATTGAAATGGTCTCTAATTTCATCAATGGCAAGTGGGAGAACTCGTCAGCAAAAGATCGCGCGAGAGATTATCAATCCCGCAACCGGTGAAGCCATTGCGGCCGTACGCGATGGGTGGCGTCGAAGACATCGCAAGAGCGGTCGAAGCGGCGGCTGCAGCATTCCCCGAGTGGCGTCGAACCCCGCCCGAAGATCGCATCCAGCCGCTGTTCAAATTAAAGATGCTGCTCGAAGAGCATCTGGACGAACTAAGTCGCATCATCACCACCGAGAATGGAAAGACACTCGCCGAGGCTAAGGGGGAGTTGCGCCGAGCCATCGAAAATGTGGAAGTTGCTTGCGGCATTCCGATGATGATGCAGGGCTACAACCTCGAAGACGTAGCGCGAGGTATCGATGAAATCATGATTCGGCAGCCACTCGGCGTGGTCGGCGTCATCACCCCTTCGAATTTCCCGGGGATGATTCCGTTCTGGTTTCTGCCTTACGCAATCGCAACGGGAAACACGCTGGTGCTCAAGCCGTCAGAGCGGGTTCCGCTGACGATGAAGCGGGCGTTTGAGTTACTCGCAAAGACAGGGCTTCCGGCTGGAGTGGCTAACCTCGTCAATGGTGGCGCCGACGCCGTGGAGGCCCTGTTGGATCACCCCAAGGTGCGAGCCATCAGCTTCGTTGGTTCAACGCCGGTCGCTCGCGCAGTGTACGCTCGCGCAGGCGCGCAGGGAAAACGCGCGCAATGTCAGGGCGGCGCCAAAAACCACGTTATTGTGCTGCCGGATGCGGATATGACATCAGCCACGCAGATCATCAGCGACAGCGCGTTTGGGTGCGCCGGCCAGCGTTGTCTCGCCGTCTCGGTTGCTGTGACGATTGGCGAAGCCAGCAAGACCTTTCGGGACGCAATTACTGACAACGCGGCCGCATTACGCATTGGCAATGGACTCGATTCGGGCATTCAGATGGGTCCCGTGATCTCCAGGCAAAGTAAGTCGCGCATCCAGGGACTTATAAGTCAAGGTGAAAAGGATGGGGCGAAAGCTTTGCTGGACGGACGCAAGCTGGAACATGCCAGATACGAAAAGGGAAGTTTCTTAGGTCCGACTATTCTGGATGGCCTGCCAGCCGAAAGCGAGTTGGTGGACACAGAAATATTTGGTCCGGTATTGAGCCTGGTTCACGCGAACGATCTGGACGAGGCGTTTGCGCTTCTGGAAAAGAGTCGATATGGAAACCAGGCATCCCTGTTTACTTCAAGCGGATCGGCCGCGCGTCGATTCCGCAATGAAGCGCCAGCCGGGAACATCGGGATCAACATCGGAGTTGCCGCTCCGATGGCTTACTTTCCATTCAGCGGATGGAAGGATAGCTTCTTTGGAGTCGTTCACGCGCAGGGGAGAGACGCCATCGAGTTCTACACCGAGAAGAAGGTAGTAGTAGAGCGTTGGGCTCGTGAGCACTCGCGCAAATTCTGACCCATATTCGAGTTAATAGCTGCCGCCCTGCAGGTAGCCAACGACTTACAGCGCGAGCGCCTTCGATCTTTCTGAGCGAACTCGTTGTTGACCTCAACTGGAGGTTACCGCCAGCACTCCTAGCTCGCGAGCTGTCAACTCAAGAGCACCTTCCATTACGGCCATCCCCTCGGCGAGCTCGTCGTCTGTCATCATCAGCGGCATCAGAAGCCGGATCACGTTGTCGTGGGTGCCTGCGCCGAGGACGAGTACGCCGTGCTCAAGGCAGTGGCGCAAAATCTTCTTCACCGCAATGGCGCAAGGTTGACGCGAGTCAGGGTAGACGAACTCCATAGCCTGCATCGCACCGACGCCGCGGACCTCCGCGATGAAAGGATAGCTCTTCATCCAATCAAGCGCACGCTTCCTGAACTGTGTGCCAAGCGAGTTAGCACGACTAAGCAGGTGGCCATCTTCAAAAGCTTTGATCACAGCGAGGGCCGCCACACAGGAAGCAGGATTCCCTCCAAAGGTTCCGCCAAGTCCACCCGGACCGGGTGCGTCCATGATCTCAGCTCGCCCGGTAATAGCTGCCAACGGTAAACCGCCGGCGAGAGACTTAGCCGTAAGAATCAGGTCAGGTTCAATACCAAACTGTGTCGATGCAAATAGAGAACCGGTGCGGCCGAAGCCGGTCTGCACCTCGTCTGCAACGAAGACAATGCCGTACTTGCGGCATACCTCGGCTAACACCGTGAGGAAGCCTGCAGGTGGAACAACGAAGCCGCCCTCCCCGAGGATTGGTTCTACGACGACCGCAGCGACGGCGTCGGCCGAAACCACCCGCCGGAAGATATCTTCCAACATGGTGTGAAAGTCGGCAGGCGTGGGACGGATTGAAGGGTCGAGGCGGGAGTTGGCGGGAATCCCAAACGGAATGCGATAGACATCTGACAGAAAGGGGCCGAAGCCTTCCTTGTACGGATGGGTCTTGCTGGTCATCGTCATGCCCAGCATTGTCCGGCCGTGGAAAGCGTCCTCAAAGCAAAGTACTGCGCTGCGACGGGTGTAGCTGCGCGCGATCTTCACCGCGTTTTCAACCGCTTCGGCTCCACTGTTGACCAGCAGCGTCTTCTTAGCGAAGTTACCCGGGGTAATTCGATTCAACTCCTCCGCTAACTCCACGTAACTTTCGTAGCCGGTCACCTGAAAACATAAGTGGAGAAAGGAATCCAGCTGCTTCTTAATGGCTGCGACCACACCTGGATGGCGATGGCCCACGTTAAGACAGCCGATGCCACCGGCAAAGTCCAGGATGCGGTTCCCGTCCAGATCCTCAAGCCAAACGCCTTCCGCGTGGCGGACAAACAAGGGAGTGGAGGCGTAAACCCCTCTGGGAATGGCCGCGGCCCTGCGTTCCATCCAAGCCAGGGACTGCGGTCCCGGTATGTCAGTCTTGATTCTGATCGTCGACATGGACTTAATACCAACCGATCGGCTGTTCGTTTAAGTTGATGTGAACTTGCTTGCTCTCGAGATACTCATCGACGCCGTGGATGCCGAGTTCCCGACCGAAGCCGGACTGCTTGTAACCACCCCAGGGTGCCTCTACGTAGGTAGGTTGCATGTGATTGACCCAAACGATTCCGGCACGAATAGACTTCACCATGCGGAGGGCGCGGTAGATATCGCGAGACCAGACGGCTGCGGCCAGGCCAAACGGGCTATCGTTGGCAATTGTAAGTGCGTCTTTCTCGTCATCGAAGGGAATTACAGCTGCCACCGGACCAAAGATCTCCTCGCGTGCGATGCGGGCCTGGTTGCTCACGTCATAGAAGATGGTTGGCTGAACGTAGTAGCCGCGATCAAAGCCCGGCGCACGATCGCCTCCAATCGCAATCTTTGCTTCTGATTTGCCTAACTCTTGATAGCCGCGAACGCGGTCGTATTGCTCACGGCTTACCAGCGGCCCCATCTTAGTGCCGCGATCGAGTGGTCGACCCACAAGGATAGACTTGGCCTTCTCTGTCATGGCCTCTACGAATTTCGAATAGATCGATCTCTGGACCAGGATGCGGCTGCCCGAAGAACATACTTCCCCCTGGTTGATGAAGACGCCGAAAAGTGCGCCGTCGATGGCTGCTTCAAAATCAGCATCTGCAAAGAAGATGTTGGGAGACTTGCCACCCAGTTCCAAGGTCACGCGTTTTAAACTGTCAGCGGCGGAGCGCATGATGGCTTTGCCCACAGAGGCACTCCCGGTAAAGGCGATCTTGTCGACACCGGGATGAGAGACTATTGCGGCCCCTGCCGTTTCGCCGTAGCCCGTAACGACGTTGATCACTCCTTTCGGCACTCCTAACTCAGCGAACCAAGCTTGCTAACTTCAAAATTGTAAGAGGTGTCTGCTCGGCCGGCTTGAGAACGCAGGTGCAGCCCGCTGCGAGAGCCGGAGCCAACTTCCATGCTGCCATCAGGAGCGGGTAGTTCCAGGGGATGATCTGACCGGCCACTCCGACCGGCTCTTTCAGAGTGAGGCTCAACGCATTATCGGGAACGGGATTGACAGCGCCGGTGATCTTGGTCGCCAGTCCGCCATAGTATTCGAAGCACGTGGCGGCATCGGCTATGTCGTATTCTGCTTCAACGATAGGCTTCCCGCTGTTACGAGATTCCAATTCCGCCAACTCAGCTGCCTCGGAGCGAAGTTTGTCCGCAATACGGAATAGGATTCGGCCTCGCTCCTGGGCTGTGGTTTGCGGCCAACCACCCTCATCAAATGCATGACGAGCGGCTAGCGCCGCGGAATTTATGTCATCTTCGGATGCGTCTGGGACTTGAGCAATCTCTTCTTCTGTAGACGGGTCATAAACCGGAATCCATTTCCCGGAGCTGGATTCCACCCATGCGCCATCCACGAACATCGGTTGCTGAAGCGCGGTTGCGGACTGCGGTTTAGACATACAAGTAACTCCTACAAACGTTCCGTTGAGTTCGCTTCAAGAACAGGCAGCATGCCGCTTACCGGCAGGGCACGCAGGGATCGCCGGTAAAAGAAATAGGCCGACCCGAAGACGAGACAGCAAGCGATGAGCAGTTTCAGCTCGAATAGCCAGATCGAAGTCACCTGCCTTGCCGGAATGAAGGCGACGATCAGCCCAACCGCAGTAGCCAACAAGCCGGAGATCGGCATTTATGAGCAGATAAGGCTTACTCGCGTTCAACTCGGCGCCGGGTGCGAGGGTATGTTTCAGCAAGGCAATGAACATGTAGCACGAAGGCAGCAGTTGCAGAATGACCGCAAGGTCCAGCAAGGTTAGATATGCCTCGCCGACGGAGACACCCAGGTAACTCATGCCGATGAGGAGTGAGGATAAGACCGCGAAGAGAATGAGACTGATATGAGGAGTTCGATACTTTGGATGAACCCTGCCGATCACGGCGGGCAGGTAGCGGTCAATGCCGGCGACGAACGGCAACCGCGCTGCGCCGCTGAACCATGCCGAGGCGGTGCCCAGGATCGAAAGGCACTCGAGCAGAGCAAGCGGCGCGACTAAGCCGAGTAACCCAGTAGTCGCAGCCATCTTATTGATTGCCTGCAAGATACCAGAAAGTATCCCAATATCCTGCTGTGGCATGGCAATGAGCATCGACACGGTGGTGCCGAGATAGATAAGCCCAGCCGCGACTCCACCCCAAAAGATTGCAACGGGAAGATTGCGCTTCGGGTCGCGTATCTCGTCCCCCATGATGGAGGCGAGGTCTAGTCCGATGAGGCTATAGCAAATAGTGCCGAATGCAGCAAAGAGGCGCCAATCGTGAGGAACATGCCTGAGTTGTGAGACATGAAGAGCGCTGCCGTGATGGTGAAGGGTGAGCCACGCCAGCAGGCATACGATGGCTGCGCCGCCGATCGTCCCGATGCCGCCCAGGTTATTGATCCACTTACCTAACTCCAGGCCGCGGATATTCAGCGCTAACAGGAAAAGGATAATGCCGATCGATGTGGTGGCTGTGAACAGCGGGCTATCCGCAAGCTTCTGAACCTGCGGGCCAGCTACATAGACACCGACGCCTACGCAGGACAGGACCACGGTGGGAAGGTAGAAGACATTAGAAAGCCAATAACACCAGCCTGCGAGAAAGCCATGTTCCTCGCCGAAACTCTTCTTTGCCCACAGATAGATGCCGCCTTCACCGGGCCACTTCTGTGCTAACTCGGTAACTGCCGCGCCTTGCGGCCAGAAGAAGAAAACGAGGGCCAGGATCCACAACCAGATGGTGACCGATCCGGAGGCAGCGATCGGCGGCACCATGTTTAGATTTGCGACGGCCACGATAAACAGCAGCACCAGGTCTCGGCGTCCGAGAACGCGCTTGAGACCTGGCGTGTGGCTGCCTGCAGAGAAGGACCTGGCCAATGCCGCCTCCGGTTAGTTGACCGCCTGAACTGCCGTTTCTTCCTGCGCCTGCGCAAGGGCGGGAGCAATCTTCTCAAATGCAGAGAGGTGCTTATCCACGTCCTGCATCGTGTGCGCGACGGAGATCGTCCATTGCTCATCCCACCAGAAAGGCTGAGCCATAACTCCCTGGTTAAGCATGCCAAACCAGTAGAGCCTCCACAGGTCGGGATCGACCGCGAGCCACTCACGATAATTCCGGATCTTCTTCGGATAAAGGAGCAGCGCACCGTTGGCGCCGGCGCAGTCGACGTACGCCTCCAAGCTGGTGGTGGAGAGTATCTGCCGATAGCCACTTACCAGCGCGTCACTAATTCTGGCGATGTGCGCGTAACCTGCGGGAGTAAGTACTTCACGGAAGGTGGCAATGCCGGCGGCCATAACCAGCGGGTTCGTAGCATAGGTGCCGGCGTGGAAGACCTTCTGCTGGGCGATCATGTCCATCACTGCCTTGGAAGAGGCAAACGCAGCCAGTGGGAAACCGCCTCCGATGGACTTAGCCAGAGTTACTAAGTCGGCTTTGATGTTGAAATATTCACAGGCGCCGCCCGGGCCCAGCTTTGCGCCGGTCTTCACTTCGTCGAAGATGAGCAGCGCGCCTTCCTTAGTGCAGATCTCGCGCAGGCCCTCTAGGTAGCCGGCGTCCGGCATGCAAATGCCGATGTTCATCATGATCGGTTCCAGGATGATAGCGGCGATCTGTCCGGGGTTTTCTGCGAAGAGCCGCTTCACTGCTTCAAGGTCGTTGAACTGGGCAATCAGCGTATTTTTGAGCGAATCGACCGGGATACCGCCGCCGGCGGGAACCTGCGTTGGATGATCGGGCGGCCCGTACAGACTCGCGGCCGGCTTCATACTTACCAGCACGTCATTGTGCACGCCATGATAACCGCCTTCCATCTTGATGATCTTGTCGCGACCAGTAAATCCGCGAGCCAGGCGAATGGCGTGCATCGTAACTTCGGTGCCGCTGCTGCCGAAGCGAACCTGTTCCACGGGGAAGCGTTGGCAGATTTCCTCAGCCAGCTCATACTCGAGCGTATGCGGCATGCCATACATGGTGCCGGTCTCCAGCCGTTCCTGCACGGCTTTCACCACGGCGGGGTGACAGTGGCCTGCCATCAGGGCGCCGAAGCAAAGGTTGAAGTCGATGTATTCATGGCCGTCCAAATCGTGAATATGCGCGCCCTTGGCGTCTTTCACAAAGAGCGGCCACGGCTCATAGCTGCGAAAGTTGCTGGCGACTCCCAGCGGCAGGCGTGGTTCGGCCTTTTTCAGTGCGGCTCGCGATGAGGGTGTACGCGCCTCAAAGGTAGCAAGTTCCTTCTCGAGTAGCTTGTGCATGGCGTCCTATTCCTTATAAACCGTATGTGAGTGAAGCACCCGCAGCATGCGGATGGAGCGGTGTCCTAGAGGCTAGCGGAGCACAGTCGCGATTCACCACGTGCGTAGCGAAGGAACCAACGCAGACGGCAGAAGGTGCCAGGCACGCTTGGCGCCATTCCTCGGCGGATGTATCGCGGTGCCGAAGACGGCGGAAAGGAAGAAGGCATGCGAAAGGTTCTCACCTGTGGCGCCCGTGCCGATGGAGCGGCTTCATCGATGTGGGAAACAGTCTGCAACCTGCAACTCCTGCTTAGCGTTCAGTCTAAGCCAACTCCGCCGACCATGGCGAAAGGACCCCGTAGATGCTTGGAAATACCTGCAGTATCGAGCATCTCTGTGTCAGGTTCCGGGTCTGCATAGGAAAGACGTTGCCAGACCAAAAACCTTGTAGTAGTTTTGCAGAACTTAGTGAATTTTAGGCCTGATGTCAAGTGACACACCGAGGTGCACCGGAGCTGAGGCTGAGTTAGGGAAGATATCTCCGGCGCGGACGAGAGCAGAAGGCATAGGAGATCGCGCGCCAGCGTAGCATCCGAGTTGTACTGGCGAGCAGGCCGACCGCCCGGCGAACCTCGACTTTTGACTTTCAACTCATTTGCACGGTCGGCAAAGATCTTTTGGAAATTGCAGACTTACATGAGAGCCCGTCGCATGAAGCGATTCGCCATCCTGGTTTGTGTCGCGTGCCTGACCATCGTGGCCGGATGCAAGAAAGCTGCTCCGACGTTGAACCTGCTGGTATGGGAAGGCTATGCCGATCCCTCGTTCCTTCAGGGATTCGAGAAGGCCTGCAATTGCAAAGTCAACGCTGCCTATATGGGCACCAGCGACGAACTCGTAGGAAAGCTTCGCGGCGGCGCATCGTCAAACTACGACGTGATCTCGCCCTCAAGCGATGTGGCAAGTATGCTGGCCCACTCCGGGCTTATCGCGCCCATCGATTTGTCGAAGGTGGGGAACTACTCGCAGCTTTCTCCGCAATTGACATCGCTTCCTCTCGTGAAAGACGGAGGCGAAGGTGTACGGAGTTCCACTCACGTGGGGACCAAATCCTCTCCTTTACGACACCACTTACTTTGTAGCGCCACCTGATTCGTGGTCGGCATTGTGGGATCCAAAGTTGAAAGGGAAGATCTCAGTGTGGGACGACTTGTCGACCGTCTACATGGCGGCGCAGGTGCTCGGGTTTGACCGCGAAGATCCGAATGCGATTTATCACTTGAATGATGCGCAACTGGAACAGGTGAAGCAGAAGCTGATCGCGCTGAAGCCGAATATCCGGAAGATGTGGACGAGCGGCGGAGATTTGACCAGCCTCTTTCAAGGGCACGAGGTTGTAGCCGCGATGGGATGGCCCTTGATGACAAACCAGCTTAAGAAGGCAGGGTATCCGATCGGGGAGACGATTCCGCGCGAGCACACGACCGGCTGGATCGACCACCTGATGATCACTGCATGCCTGCGAGAACAAAGAGCTGGCGTATGCCTTCATCAACTACATGATTTCTGCTCAAGCACAAAAGCAGTTGAGCGATGTGACCGGCTACACCCCAGCGAACCCGCAGGCGGCAGCACTCATGAGCAAAGACCAGCAGCATAGCCTGCACCTGGATGAGCTGGAGGCGTATCAGAAGCACATTATCTTCTGGCAGGACGTGCCGAGGCGGGCCAAGTACACCGAAGTGTGGAACGCTGTGAAGGCCAGTGACTAATCGCCGCTTCTCCGAGAGGTAAACTGACTGATCGAATCGGGTGCGAGTTCGCGCGAAGAGGCTACCATCTCAGGCGAGCGCGCTGCTGCGTTTCTGCAGATTCGATCGGTAGCCAAGGCGTACGGCAAGCAGACGGTGCTCGATGCCCTTAGCCTCGATGTAGTACGTGGCGAGTTCCTGACGATCCTGGGCGAGAGCGGTTCCGGGAAAACAACGCTTTTGCGCATCCTGGCGGGATTTGAAGAGGCGGACTCGGGTGAGGTCTTGTTGGAGGGCCAATCTCTGCTCGCGCTGCCGCCATCGAAGCGGCCCGTTAACACCGTGTTTCAGAATTACGCGCTGTTTCCTCATCTGAGCGTGTTTGACAACGTCGCTTATGGTCTGCGGATTCGACGAATCCCTCGTGATCAGATCGCAGCAGAGAGTGGATTCGTCACTGCGGCTGGTGCGAATGGAACGATTCGCCGATCACTTTCCCAAACACATCAGCGGAGGGCAAAGGCAGCGCGTCTCTCTGGCGCGCGCATTGATCAACCAGCCTCGCATGATCCTGCTCGATGAACCTCTGTCCGCGCTCGATGCGAATCTGCGAGCCGAAATGCAAAGGGAACTGAAGCAACTGCAGCAGGAACTCGGAATCACGTTTATCTTCGTGACCCATGATCAGGAAGAGGCAATGTCCATTTCGGATCGGATCGTGCTGCTCCATCGCGGGCGCATTGAGCAATGTGGAACTCCGCGCGAGATGTATCAGACACCGCGCACCGTGTACACCTGCTCGTTCCTTGGCAAGAGCAACGTGCTGCGAGGCACCGTGACTGCAAACATCGCAACCTGCGGTCCCTTCCGATTTGCTTTTGCCGGGCCACCGCGGGCCGGTGACGTTTTCGCTGCGGCCGGAGTGTCTCCGCCTCGCCGTCGGAAGAGGACCGCGATCAACTGCAGTTTCGGGCAAGCGTGCAAGCGTTGCAGTTTCAGGGGGCGACGGTGCTGGCGACCCTTCGCTGCGATCGATGGAACGGAGATGACGGCCCGATTGCCTGCGGACCGCGCTCCCGTTCAAGGCGAAGTACGCTTGTTTGCTTGCTGGGTGAGCGACTTCATCCCGCTGGAAGAAGAGCCTACCGGCGCGAGCGCGCGGGAAGGGCGAAGCCTGTGAAGAACAGGACCCGAGATTCTCTGGTGGTGCTGCCGTCGCTCGCATGGATTGCGTGTTTTCTGTTCGCGCCCTATTGCATGCTCTTCTGTTACAGTTTCTGGACGCTCGGTCCGTTTCAACAGATCCTGCATCAATGGAGCCTGGGGAACTATGTCCATCTGCTCACCACTCCGCTTTATCTCACGGTGATTCTCCGCTCCTTGCGGATCGCAGGGTGTGCGGCGCTGCTTGCGCTGTTGCTTGGGTATCCACTCGCCTTGGTGATCGCCTTTCATGCAGGGAAGCACAAGCGCCTGCTATACCAGGCAGTCATCCTTCCGCTCTGGGTCAGTTACCTGGTGCGCGCTTACGCATGGAAGGTAATCTTCGGCCACGAAGGCGTGTTGAACACGCTGCTGCAGTGGGCGCACGTCATCCATCAGCCGCTCGGGTTTCTGCTGTACAGTCCGCTGGCTGTGATCGTCACGCTGACGCACATCTACACCCCGTTTGTAGCGCTGCCGGTGATTGCCTCGTTAGAAAAGATACAGCCGGAGTTACTGGAGGCATCGAGAGACCTGGGCGCGAGTTACTGGCAGACGTTTTTGCGGGTGATCCTTCCGCTGTCGATGCCGGGCGTGCTCAGCGGTGCTACATTCGCGTTCCTGCTCAGTTTTGGCGATTTTCTGTCGCCCTTGCTGCTCGGAGGGCCTAGCAGCGTCATGATTGCCAATGTCGTCGCAAATCTGTTTGGCGCGGACTACAACTGGCCGCTCGGCGCCGCGGTGGCGCTCTTCATTCTGATCGTGATCATCGCTTTGCTCTATGCGACCGAAGCGCTGGGGAGACGTTGGAGGACGGCATGAAAGCTTCGCCGGCCCAGGTTCCTCGTCGTCAGCGCGTATGCCGTATTTGCATTCCTTTATCTCCCGATTGTGGTGCTGGTCGTCTATTCCTTCAACGGTTCCGGAGTCGGCGGTTTTCCGCCTCGCCATCTCACGCTCTCCTGGTACGCCGCACTGTTTCAAGACGCGGCAATGTGGTCGGCGGTAGCGAACAGCGGGATGGTCGCAGCAGCCACTGTTTGCCTTTCATTGCTGATTGGGTTTCCGGCGGCCTATGCGCTGGATCGTTTTCACTTCCCCGGGAAGGCTATGTTTCGACGACTGATTCTGCTGCCGCTGATCGTTCCGGGAATCGTGACCGGGATTTCGCTGCTGCTGGTCGTAGTGGCAGCGGGAGCCCGGTTGAGCCTGGCGACCGTGATTCTAGGGCACGCCACCGCTCTTGTTTCTGTAGCGACGACGGAGATCGCCGCGGGACTGCAACGGATCGATCCCTACCTGGAGGAAGCGTCCGCAGACCTCGGCGCGAGCGGGTGGCAGACCCTGCAGGCGGATTACACTGCCGCTGATGAAGACCTCGCTCATCGGCACCGCGCTGCTGGTGTTCACGCTCTCGATGGATGAGATCGCGGTGACCTTCTTCCTCATCGGACGGGAGAACACGCTGCCGCTGGAGATATGGTCGCGCCTTCGTCGAGGCGTAACGCCAGAGATGAATGCAATCTCGACCCTCATCTTCATTTTCTCGCTGCTGGCGATCGTGCTATGGCAGCGGTTCTCATCGGCAGACAGGGCGAGTGCCGCGGTCGCAGTGCTTCCGCCTTTGTCGCAGGAAGTTACGGAATGAACCAGAGTGAAGCAAGGCACACAGGCGGAGAAGAACCCAACGTTTCGTCGCAATGCTTTCGCGCCGACGGCGCCACCTCTCGCCGCGAGTTCCTGCAGCGGTCAGTTGCTGCCGCTGGGGCGATCGCTCTTCCGCATCTGCTGTGGGCGGCTCGGCCGAAACACTCCGCCATCGTGATCGGCGCGGGCCTGGCTGGGCTGACGGCTGCCTATCGACTGTCCCAGGCCGGGTGGACGGTGACTGTGCTTGAGGCGCGCAATCGGCCTGGCGGGCGAGTGTGGTCGTATCGCTTCGAGCAGGCGCCAGAGCTTGTGTGCGAAATGGGCGGCGAGTGGATTGGCAATGGGCATCACCAGATTCTCGCGTTATGCAAGGAGCTAAACGTTCCTACCGAGCCGCATGCCTATCGCGTGTGGCTCTTGCAGGATGGACAGCTGAAGGCGCCGGGGCAGTGGAACTTTTCTGAGCAGTCGCGAAAGGCCTGGGCTCACTTCCTCTCGCGATACAAGCGTTACCGGGAAGCGGACCTGCGGCGCATGGATCAGTACGACTGGTGGACGTGGCTGGGCAAAATCGGCTTCAGCGAAGAGGATCTTCGCATTCGCGAGATCATGGACAGCACGGACTACGGCGAGTCGATCCGCGCGGTCTCAGCCTACGTGGCCGGTGCCTCGTATGCAGAGACGGATTACATGAATCCCAACAGTACCGACGAGATGGACCTGCACGTTCGCGGCGGTAATAGCGAACTGGTGAAGGCTCTGATTGCGCGATTGCCGGCGCATGCTGTGCACCTCAGTTCTCCGGTGCTTGCGATACGGCAGCGAGAGGGCAAGGTGATCGTCTCTACAGCGGATGCGAAGTTTTCGGCGGACACCTGCGTGATGGCGACACCTTCTTCCGTGCTGCCGTCGATCCATTTCGATCCGCCGTTGCCCACGCTCAAGCTCCAGGCTGCCGAGGAACTGGCGTACGCACGCATCATTAAGACACAGATACTGTGCCAAAAGCGATTCTGGGAGGCCGAAGACTTCGCATTGATGAGCGATGAGACCTCGCACGAATACTTCCACACGACCGAAGGACAACCCGGGACACAAGGCATTCTCTGTTCCTATGCCACAGGCGATAAAGCGGATGTGCTGGCGGCGCAAAGTGAGGCGCATCGCCGTGAACTGGTGACGCGCGATTTGCTGGCAGTGTCGCCCGATGCGCAGCAGTTGGTAACGGGTGTTCATTCGCAGGCGTGGCAACGAGACAAGTATGTGCATGGAGCCTACGCGCTGTATCGCCCCGGTCAATGGTTCACGTTGCGGCCCCTGTTGCAGCAGCCGTTCGGAAAAATCGTCTTTGCCGGCGAGCACCTGGCCGAATCGCAGGGGTTTATGGAAGGCGCAGTTGCAACCGGGGAACATGCCGCCCACGCTCTTTTGAGATAAGCAATACCTTGGAATCAGACTTCACGGCAGTGCGAGCAAGACCAGGAAAGACGGACAGACATGGCCCACAGCGACAAAGAACTCGGCATGGATCGGAAGATCAGCCGCCGTGATTTCATGAACGGCGCGGCAATGACGGTGGCCGCATCCATGCTGCCACACGCTGCGCGATCAGAGGAGCAGGTCGAGCCTCAGAACGCGCCCGCCTATGACCCGCCGACGAAAACCGGACTGCGCGGAAGCCACCCCGGCTCGTTTCAAACGGCACATAGCCTGCGAGACGGAGCGTTCTGGAACAACGCTGGCACTGCACAGGACACGGGGGAATCCTATGACCTGGTGGTGGTCGGAGGCGGCATCAGCGGCCTGTCTTCAGCGCGCTTCTTTCGCGAGATGAATGGTCCGAATTCGCGGGTGCTGATTCTCGAGAACCACGATGATTTCGGCGGCCATGCCAAGCGCAACGAGTTTCACGTGGACGGCAAAACGTTGCTGGGTTTCGGTGGTACCTATGCCATCGAAAGTCCCGCCCCTTATAGCCCCGTTTCCCGCAATGTCATCCGCGAGTTGGGCATTGATGTGAGCCGGTTCTCTTCAGTGGCTGATAAGAAGCTGTTCGCGTCGCTTGGCCTGGAACAGAAAATCTTCTTCGACAAGGAAACGTTTGGAGCGGACCGGCTGGTTACCAATCCGCGCGCCCTGTGGGGCGACAAGACGGATCCCGTCCAGCAGAGTCGATGGGAGAGGTTCGCGGCCGAGGCTCCGCTCAAGGAGAAGACCAAGGCTGATCTGAAGCGCCTCTATCTCGGAGGAGAAGACGCCCTGCCCGGCCTCTCTTCGGCAGACAAGAAAGCTCGACTGGCCCGCACCAGTTACGCCGATTTTCTCACCGAGATCATGAAGACCGACCCGCAGGTCGTCGAGGTGCTGCAGGCGTATCCGCAACCACTCTATGGGGTGGGCATTGACGCTGTTTCCGCGCAGGATGCCTGGGGCCTCGGTCTGCCCGGCTTCAGTGGAATGAATCTTGCGCCGGGCGCGGGTCCAGGCATGGGGCGAGATGCCATTCCGAATGAAGAAGCGGAGAAGTTCTTCTTCCACTTTCCCGATGGCAATGCATCGATCGCGCGCCTGCTGGTGCGGAGTCTGCTGCCGGATGCGGTTCCTGGCAACACCGCTGACGATATCGTAACTGCGCGGGTGAAATATGATCTGCTCGATCGAAAGAGCTCCTCCATCCGCATTCGCCTGAACAGCACGGTGGTCAAGGTCCGCCACATGGGCGACATTGGTTCCGCGAAGGAGGTGGAAATTTCCTACGTAGAGCAGGGCAAACTGAAAACTGTACGCGCGGCGCACTGTATCCTGGCGTGCTGGCACACAATGATTCCTTACCTGAGCGACGACATTCCCGAGTCGCAGAGGCAGGCGCTGTCCTCGGCGGAGAAGGTGCCACTGGTGTACACCAACGTCGTGCTGCATCGCTGGAACTCTTTTGTAAAACTGCAGGCGGGAAATACGTACGCACCGGGCAGCTATTTCAGCACTGTCAGTTTGGATCAGCGAGTGAGTCTCGGCGACTACCACTGCACCACCACGCCTGATGAGCCAATCGTGCTGACCATGCACCAGTATCCCTGTTCGCCGGGGATGCCGGCGCGGACGCAGCACCAGCTCGGCCGCGCACGACTCTACAAGACCAGCTTCGAAACGTTTGAACGAAACATACGGAGCCAACTCGCGACCAGTTTGGGCTCGGGCGGCTTCGATCCCGCACGCGACATCGCCGCGATTACCGTCAACCGATGGCCGCATGGCTATGCCTACCAATACAACTCGCTGTGGGATTCCTTCTGGCTCGAGGGTGGGCCGCTGCCGTGCGTCGAAGCCCGCAAACCCTTTGGCCGAGTCGCGATTGCCAACGCAGATGCGGACGCGTATGCGTACACGGATTGCGCGATCGATCAGGCGCATCGAGCGGTGCAGGAGTTGAAAGTGAACAGCTCGTCATAAACGCAAGTGCGATCAAACGTTTGAGCTTGTCACATTGCTGGCCGCGAACTTCGCGCGCCTGATCGAACGTAAATCGCCTGTAAATCCGAGGGGAAGAGCCAGTTGACCGGGATAGATTCGGAGTGATAAAAGTGCCTGCGGGGCCACGGAAATGGAAACACGCAGGATGGCGCAGCCTGAAGTCAGCACGCAGGCGAGGGTAAGTTTCGGAGTTTTTGAAGCGGACCTGAAGTCGGGCGAGCTGCGCAAATCAGGCATTCGTATCAAGCTTCAATCGCAGCCCTTCCGTGTGCTCACCGCGTTGCTGGAAAAGCCGGGCGAGGTCGTGACCCGCGAAGAGTTGCAGCAGAGGCTTTGGGGAATCGAAACCACCGTCGATTTCGACCATAGCCTGGGCACTGCGGTAAACAAGATCCGCGAGGCGCTTGGAGATTCGGCGGACAATCCGCGATTCATCGAGACGCTCGCCAAGCGCGGCTATCGCTTCATTGCTCCCGTACAAATCGTAGGTGTGTCGCTGCCGTTGCTGCCGAGCGCAGCGATTCCAGTCGCGACGCCGGCACAGCGTGAACCGGCGCATCTCCAGCCAGCATCTCCGATGGCTGCACTTCCTTCTGAATCCTTCTTCCGTCGCAGGCGCGGCGTGTTCTTTGCATCGTCGCTAGCGGTAGTCGCGGGTGCGCTTGCTCTTTCAGCCTGGTCGTGGACGCGCGGTATTCCGCCAATCATGCCTGCGAAGGTTTCGCAAATCACGTTCTCCGGGCGTGTGTCTCCTGGCGACGCGCTGTTTGAGAGTCTGCCAGGCAGCGCGACGGACGGCTCGCGGCTCTTCTTCCTGCAGATCCAAGGCGGGCGCAGCATCCTCTCCCAAGCCCTCATTGTGGACGGAGAGAGCAGCTTGCTGTCGCTGCCTTCCGAAATCGCGTCTCCATCGCTCGGCGATATTTCACCGGATGGATCGCAGCTGCTGGTACGGAATCACCTGGCTCCCGACGCGGAGCAGGCGCTGTGGATCGTCCCGACGATCGGCGGCGGAGCACGGCGCATCGCCAACGTACTGGCGCACGACGGCACGTGGATGCCGGACGGCAAGCGCCTGTTGATCGCCAGCGGAGATGATTTATTTGTAACCAGCGAAGATGGTTCAGAAAATCGCAAGTTCGCGACGCTGCCTGGGCGCGCATTTTGGCTGCGGTGGTCGCCCGACGGCAGCAAGCTCAGGTTCACGCTGATCAATCCCAAGGATCACACCACCTCCCTGTGGCAGGCCTCAGCCGATGGTTCACACGTGGAACCATTGCTTCAGGGCAAGAACGGCCCGCACATGGAGTGTTGCGGCAACTGGACGGGTGACGGAAGCTACTTCGTGTTTCAGATGACCCATAACGGCATGACCAACATCTGGGGAATGACGGAGAAGTCCTCGTTCTTTGGACAGCGGCCGTCTGCGCCGTGGCAGATCACGAATGGGCCATTGAGCTATCAGGCTCCAATCACCGCTCGGACCGGTCACCAGATCTTCTTCCTGGGGCTGGACGCCCGTTACGATCTATTGCGATACGACGCTGGGGAGCAGCAGTTCATCCCCTACGGCAAGAGCCTGCACGGCGTCGGGCGCACTGCGTTTTCGCGCGACGGCCAGCGCGTCGCCTGGGTTCGTCCCGGCGACGGTTCCCTGTGGTGCAGTCGCTCCGATGGCAGCGAACGGCTGCAACTGACGGTCAGCCCGATGCAGGTGTTCGTGCTGCACTGGGCTCCGGACAATCGGCAGATCGCGTTCATGGGCAGAGAGCCGGGCAAGCCGTGGAAGGTTTACCTGGTGCCCGCATCGGGCGGCACTCCGAAGACGCTCATCGAAGAAGACCGCAACGAGGCGGATCCTGACTGGTCGCCGGACGGGCGATTTATCGTCTTTGGCAGGCCGCCTGAGGTAATGGCCGAGGGCACCGTTCCAAAGGCCATCCACATTTTCGATCTGCAGACCGGGCAATTGAAGACGCTTCCGGGTTCCGACGGCATGTTCAGTCCGCGTTGGTCACCGGATGGCCGATACATCGCAGCGACCCCGTTAGGCGAGGAGAATGTCAAAATCTACGACATGGCTGCGGGTACGTGGACCACGCTGGTGCAACGGACGGTCTCGGACCTGGAGTGGTCGCACGATAGCAAGTGGATCTATTTTCACGATTACATTGAAGAGGGAGCGCCGCTCTATCGCGTGTCGATCGACAAGAAATTGGAGAAGGTGGCGGACCTGACCAGCCTGCATGCGGTCGACGCGGTGGACTACTCCTTCAGCGGACTGGCTCCAGGGGACGTGCCCATGCTCCGCGCGCGCATGTGGACCGCGAACATCTACTCGCTCGACCTCGACGGACGTTGACCCTGCGGTCAAGAGATTGCGGCGGCACGAGATAAGCGGCGACGAAGAATTGACCGAAAAACGAAGCCGGGTGCATCGAGGGTTGCAGCCCGGCCGCATAGGGTAACCCCAAACGATGATCACTACTCCAGAGACTCTTTGTGTGTCTGCACTCCCGGCTCCTGACTCAGCCAAAACGCGAAAGTTCATGGTCATCCTGCTTTGGCTCGGGATTGTTGTCCCCTTCGCTTTCCCGGCAAGGGGCGCTGAGAACGCCGCCGCCGATGCGGTAACCGTGTTGTCAAAGGTGACGGAAGCCAAGCCGCTTGCCTCCGGCATCGAGGTGCGCTCCGGTGCCGCACTGATGCGCATTGAGGCGCTGCGAGACGACCTGCTGCGGGTGAGGGTCTCGGCTACCGGGAACTTGCCCGAGGACGCTTCGTGGGCGGTGCTCGAAGGTCCGCGGAAGCAGCGGGTACCGGTGACTGCCGACGATAGCGCCGGAGCAGTGGGCTTTCACACCAAGTCGCTGCGGGTGACCATCGATCGCGCAACCATGCGCATGAGCGTGACAGACACCGAAGGGCACGTGCTGCAGGAGGACGCTCCGGGACGTCCGGTTGAGTACCACGGCAGTCAATTTCTCGTGACCAAGGCGATGCCCGCCGATGAGCACTACTTCGGGCTGGGAGACAAGCCAGGACCGCTCGATCGGCGCAACCTGGCATTTTCGATGTGGAACACCGATGCCTTCGGCTTTCAGGAGTCGACCGATCCGATCTACAAGACGATTCCGTTCTTCCTCGTATTTCGCGAAGGCCGCGCCCTGGGCGTGTTCCTCGACAACACGTGGCGCAGCGACTTCGATTTTGGCAAGCAGTACACGGACGCGTACGCCTTCGGAGCGCAGAATGGGCCGCTCGACTACTACCTTCTCTACGGACCCACTCCGAAGCAGGTGGTGACTTCATACGCATGGCTCACTGGACCTACACCGCTGCCTCCACTGTGGTCGCTTGGCTATCAGCAGTCGCGATACAGCTATTACCCCGAATCGAGAGTGCGCGAGATTGCGGCGAAACTGCGTGCCGACAAAATTCCCTGCGATGTGATCTGGCTGGACATCGATTTCCAGAAGAACAATCGGCCATTCACGGTGGATGCGGAGAAGTTTCCGCACTGGGAGCAAATGATCCAGGACCTGAAGCGCGACAACTTCAACCTGGTGGCGATTACCGATTTGCATGTCGCGTATCTGCCGAATTCGGATTACGCGCCCTACAACTCGGGCCTGTCAGGCGATCAGTTCGTCAAAAATCCTGACGGATCGCGATACATCGGAAAGGTGTGGCCTGGAGATTCCGTCTTTCCAGACTTCACGCGCAAGGTGACGCGCGACTGGTGGGGCACGCTCTACAAGCAGTTCTACAAGCAGGGAATCGCCGGCTTTTGGAACGACATGAATGAGCCCGCGGTCTTCGGCGTTCCCTCGAAGACCATGCCCGATACCGTTCAGCATCGCATCGACGAGCCGGGATTCGTCAAGCGCACGACCTCTCACCTTGAGATCCACAACGTCTACGGTATGGAGAACAGCCGCGGCACCTTCGAAGGTCTGCAGAAGCTGAATCCGGATCTCAGGCCGTTTGTCATGACGCGCGCGAGCTATGCGGGCGGGCAGCGATACGCGGTGACCTGGACCGGCGACAACAGCAGCACCTGGAACCACCTCCGGCTGTCGACGCCAATGTTGTTGAACCTCGGGCTGAGTGGATTTGCGATGAGCGGCGCCGATGTGGGCGGATTTGCCGGCACACCCCAACCCGATCTCTTGACGAAGTGGCTGGAGATTGCCGCCTTTCAGCCAATCGACCGCGATCATACCGCGAAGGGAACAGGCGACCAGGAACCATGGGTTCACGGGCCGGAACAGGAAGCGATTCGGCGTCGATACATCGAAGAGCGCTATCGGCTGATGCCGTATCTCTACACCACTGCGGAAGAGATGTCGCGAACCGGACTGCCAATCACTCGTCCGCTGTTCCTGGAGTTTCCGGATTCCGCGCCGGATAAGCATCCAGTGGATCTCGATGCAGGAGGCGAATTTCTGTTTGGCCCGGATATCCTGGTCGCACCTGCGCCCGTACCCGACGAATTGGACGACTACGAAGTATTGCTCCCGCCGGTGGACTGGTTCGATTACTGGACCGGCGAGAGAATTCGCAGGCGGCCGATTGCGAAGAGTCTCGATCCCGAGCAGTTGAAGGCGGATGCGCTGCCCTTCGGACAAGCCGCTGATCGTGCATCCGACACTTGCGAAGCTGCCACTGTATGTGCGCGAAGGATCGATCGTGCCAATGCAGCACTTGACCCAGAGCACGGCGGAGAAACCGGATGGCCCGTTGATCCTGCGCGTCTACCCTGGCCGCAACTGTACGGGCTCACTCTACAGCGACGATGGCCGGACCATGGCGTATCAGCGCGGCGTGTTTTTGCGGGTAAACTTCACTTGCGAAGCCAACGGCGATTCGCTGCGGATTCATGTCGGAGAGCACCAGGGGAGTTTTTCACCGTGGTGGACACAGGTGCGGCTGGAGGTTTTCGGGCAGGCGGCAGGTGAGGGCATTACGACCAGGAGCGGCAGCCCTGTCTCCTATGATCAGGACCGTCACGCGGTTGTGGTCACGCTCCCGGATACAGGGCACGGGGCAGAGGTGGAACTATCGGCAGCCCATGCGTGGATTGACTAGTTTAGGCGGCGTAGAAGCCCCGGTTGAGACCAGTTCCAACCAGCTTTGCGTTTCGGCGGCAGATGAAAACCTGCCGTGCGTCAGATTTGGAATACTTAGCGCAGCAAGCGCCAGGCTTCCCAGATACCTACTCCGGCCAGGGCCACGACTGCTTCGAACGACACAGCATAAAAAAGGCCGCGAAAACAGGCTACAGACCTGGGTGCAACAGCCACCGGCCGACCTGCTCGCCGGCCTAGATTCACTTGGCTTACGGTTGCCGGGTCAGATAGCCGCGATGCCGATGCAGTGTCCGGGGAAAGGCTTTCTGGGCGAGCGGGGAACTCGGTAAGGAGATTTACAGCCATGATCGTTCCTTTCATGAGTGACTGTATCGGCTCACTCACCGGAATCTCGAGATCGTTTCCAAAAGAAAGTCGCGAAATCCCATAAAGGGAACTCGAAGCTCTCCTGTGCCACTTTGTTAACTGAATTCCGGGATACGCGCTTTGGGGGGAAGCGAGCGATTGCTACAGTACGCCTCAAAGTGAGACATATTCAAGCGCAAAGTGACCGATTTAGTGATCTACATCACGAAAAAAGAGGTCCAGCCCGGGTGGACTGGACCTCGCAAATGAGGGTGAGTTAACTGCGATCTAATAAGTGCCGCTTTGTAGTAACAAAAACCGGTTACCCTCGATCACCTTAATCCGTGACTCGAGTTACTTTGAACCCCCCGAACGCAGGTCCGGACTGTACGCAAGCTGCTCTTCCAGGGCGGCCTGAGCTGCCGCCAAACGCGCGGTCAGCAGCCGGAACGGGGAGCAGGAGACATAATTGAGACCAATCTTGTGACAGAACTTGACGGACTCTGGTTCGCCGCCATGTTCGCCGCAGATACCAACCTTGAGATCGGACCGCGTCGCTCGACCGCGCGACGTTCCCATCCTTACCAGTTGGCCAACGCCTTCCTGATCGAGCACGCCGAACGGATCCTGCTTGTAGATGCCTTGTTTCAGGTAGGTCGGCAGGAACTTGTTCACGTCATCGCGAGAGATGCCGAGCGTGGTCTGGGTGAGGTCATTGGTCCCGAAGCTGAAGAACTGAGCCTCTTGCGCGATCTGATCGGCGATCAAAGCGGCGCGGGGCAGCTCAATCATCGTGCCGACAAGGTAGTCGAATTCAACGCCCTTCTGGGCGAAGACTTCGCCTGCCACACGGCGGATGATTTCAGCCTGGTTGCGCATCTCCTCAATGCTGGTGATGAGCGGGATCATGATTTCCAGATGCACGTCGGTGCCATGCTTCTTGGCCTGGGCCGCCGCTTCAAACATGGCCCGCGCCTGCATCTCAGTGATCTCTGGATAGGTGATGCCAAGCCGGCAGCCGCGCAGGCCGAGCATGGGGTTGGTCTCGTGCAGCTCTTCCACCCGGTCCAGCAGCCGATGCAGCTCTTTCAACTTCGGCGAGCGGGGCTTTGTGATCTCAAGCTGGGCGATCTGGACGAGAAGCTCCTCGCGTTTTGGCAGGAACTCGTGCAGCGGCGGATCCAGCAGACGGATGGTGACCGGCAGGCCGTCCATGACCTTGAACAAGCCGGCGAAGTCGGCGCGCTGCATGGGCAGCAGATGCTTGAGTGCGGCGCGACGTTCCTGCTCGTTGCTGGCCATGATCATGGCTTGCACGTGAGGCAGGCGGTCTTCCGCAAAGAACATGTGCTCGGTGCGGCACAGTCCGATGCCTTCTGCGCCAAACTGACGAGCCTGCTTGGCATCGCGCGGTATGTCGGCGTTGGCGCGAACGCGGAGCCGGCGTTTGGGATCAACCCAGGCCATGAATTTGACCAGGTCTGGATCGTCCGGTGATGCGGGAACGGTCTTCAGTCTGCCCTCAATCACGCGGCCGGTCGTTCCGTCGAGGGAAATCCAGTCGCCCTGGCGGAACACTTTGCCGGCAGCCTTCATCTCCTTGGCTTTCTCGTTTACCGCGATGTCGCCGGCCCCGGCGACGCAGCACTTACCCATGCCACGCGTAACAACGGCAGCGTGCGAAGTCATGCCACCACGCGAGGTCAGAATGCCGGAAGCGACTTCCATGCCGGCGATGTCTTCCGGAGTGGTTTCGCTGCGGACCAGGATCACCGAGTTCATGCGACCGTCCTGGGTAAACTTCACCGCATCTTCCGCGCTGAAGACGAGCTGTCCGACGCAGGCACCCGGAGACGCCGGGAGCCCGGTGGCCAGAACGACTACCTCAACACCCTTCTCGTCGAGGCGAGGAACCAGGAAGTCGTAAAGCTGATTCGGTTCGACTCGCAGGACGGCTTCCTCTTCCGTAATCAGGTGCTCGCGAACCATGTCGATCGCGATGCGAACTGCGGCGCGCCCGGTACGTTTGCCGTTGCGGGTCTGCAACATGTACAGGTGGCCATCCTGGATGGTGAACTCGAAATCCTGCATATCGCGGTAGTGCTTTTCCATCTTCGACGTGAGATTGCGAAGCTGGTCAAACACATGCGGCATGATCTTCTGCAGTTCGCTGATGTGGATTGGCGTGCGAATGCCGGAGACCACATCTTCGCCCTGCGCGTTCATCAGAAATTCGCCGTAGAACTCCCGGTCGCCGGTCGCCGGATTGCGAGTGAATCCCACGCCGGTACCGCTGGTATCGCCAAGATTGCCGAAGACCATGGCCTGCACGTTCACTGCAGTTCCCAGCCAGTCGTCGATCTTGTTAATGCGGCGGTAAGTCTTGGCACGATCGTTGTTCCAGCTGCGGAAGACCGCGTCGCGCGCCATCACCAGTTGTTCTTCGGGCTGCTGCGGGAAGTCGCGGCCCGCTTCATCGCGAACCAGTTTCTTGTAGCCGGCGATGATCTCCTGCAGCGCTTTGGCATCGAGACCAGTATCAAGCGTGACGCCCTTCTTCTTCTTCATGCCATCGAAGATGTGCTCGAACTTGGCCTTCGGAATGTCGAGCACCACGTCGCCGAACATCTGGATCAGGCGGCGATAGCAGTCGTAGGCAAAGCGCGGGTTGTCTGTCTTCTTCGCCAGCACCTCGACCGAGATGTCATTCAGGCCAAGGTTGAGGATAGTGTCCATCATGCCGGGCATCGAAAATTTCGCGCCCGAGCGCACCGAAACCAGCAGAGGGTTCTCGCCAGCTCCGAGGGTCTGGCATTGCAGCCGTTCCAGCCTGCGCAAGGCGGCGGTCATCTGTTCGTTGACTTGTGCCGAGAGCCCTCCGCGCATGTACTCGCGGCAGGCTTCTGTCTGGATGGTGAATCCGGGAGGGACGGGCAGTCCCACGTTGGTCATCTCTGCGAGGCCTGCCCCTTTGCCTCCCAGAATGTCTTTCATCTTCCCATTTCCTTCGGCTGAACCTCCGCCAAAGGAGTAGACGTATTGCAGCTTAGCTTGAACCGGTTTCTCGGTCTCGGCAACTTTGTATCCCAGCGTACCCACACTCATAAGGAACCTCCGTTCCGGTAACTCAATGTGCGGGCCGGTCCATCGTGGTTCTCAGGGAGTGCGCTCAGACCTGAACGTGTGGAGCTGTTCTGAACTTGATTCGCGCGGTGGTTCCGGTCCTCTGACTTCAGTGTTCCAATGTCGCCGCGATTGTTATCCTAAGAAAGGACGACTGGATGTGCGCGCTGTCACTGAGCATGGGGTTGCCGCGTGTTTTCATAGATAGCCTCACCTCGTCTCGCTGCTTCCAGAGCAGCCCGCCAAACTCCCGTATCTCGCCAATGCAGGATCTCTCCGACCAGCGTGTCGATTGCGTGTTTCGTGGCTTAGCTAAACAGTGAGGGAGTACGCGCGGGCAAAAAAGATGCAGGCCCGAAGGCCTGCATAGGGGAGTGTTACCAACCTGGTCCGAGGGGCGCAGTACAGCTGCTTCTCGGCACCGATATAGTTACGTAAGCAAAAATGCGTTAAAAATAAAAAACTTACTGCTGGAGCAGAACCTGATCGAGATGCACCAAGGAAAGCATTTGCAGCAAGCGCTCCGACGGATGAACGAGCGTTAGCGACGTACCGGCGCGATCCGCACATTGATGCAGAAAGACAAGCAGTCCAATTCCCGCGGCGTCAATCGATTGCACTCGGGATACGTCGAGCACAAGGTCGTTGCGTTCTAAAAGGGGTAACAGGAGCGTTAGAAGTCGGTCTTCCTGGCCACGGATCAGCTCAGGCGGGCACTCGAGCGTGGTCACGCTGGGATGCAGGATAGGTTGAGCTGCCATAAGAACATCTCCTTTAAAGTCGTGGTTCAATTGAATAGACGCTGTGATTCGGCTGGAGACGCGCATTTCTTTTTACGACCCCATTTTGTGCGCCGTTTTCCAGCGCTGAGCATTCATACGACAAATGACTGATCCTGGTTCACTCTTTCATCAAATATTCATCGAAGCGCGCGATGCGGGTTTCGATACAGCGGGCATTGCGCCGGTGCCCGCTCCGGGGTCACAGGAAGACTATGCGGAGCTGCGACAATTTGCCCCGTGGATCGAAGCCGGGCGCGCCGGCGAGATGGAGTATCTCAAGCGAAGATCCGAGGCGGGCGAGTTGCTGCGGTCTTCGCTGCGTATCGCGATCCCGTGGGCAAGATCTGTAATCGTATGTGTATCGAATTACAACAGCCCGGCGCCGCGATCGATTGAGGCCGCGCCCGAGGGCAGCGGCTGGATTGCCCGCTATGCATGGACCGGCCAGCCAGACGCGCAAGAGAACTCGCGGCCGTCGGATTACCACAACGTGCTGCTGAAACAGCTCAAGCAGGTGGAGTCCAGGCTGCACGAGCGCCTGGGCGCATTTGCATCGAAGTGCTTCGTCGATACCGGGCCGCTGGTGGAGCGAATTTACGCCAAGTACGCGGGCGTGGGATGGACCGCCAAGAATACGTGCCTGATCAACCAGCAATTAGGATCGTGGCTGTTTCTCGGCGTGATTGTCACTTCGATCGAGATGCCGGAGTCGACGCGGCCCGCATTAGCCGAGGACCGTTGCGGTAGTTGCCGTCGTTGCATCGATGCGTGCCCCACGGGCGCGCTGACAGAGCCGTACCAAATGGATGCGAGCCTTTGCATCGCGTACCTCACGATTGAGAAGCGCGGCGCGATTCCGACGGAACTGCGCAGCCCCATGGGCCGGCAGGTGTTCGGCTGCGACATCTGCCAGGATGTTTGCCCGTGGAATCGCAAAGCTCCGATCTCCTCGAATGTATATCTGGGCGACCAGGGAAGAGCTTGTGAACCCAGCGCTCGACTGGTTGGCGGGGCTCGACGCCGAAGGTTTCGGCCGCTTGTTCTTCGGCTCCCCGGTA
The DNA here is from genome assembly GCA_963748555.1 of uncultured Acidobacteriaceae bacterium. Taxonomy (GTDB): domain Bacteria; phylum Acidobacteriota; class Terriglobia; order Terriglobales; family Acidobacteriaceae; genus CAWKKW01. The sequence continues at coordinate 57,282 of CAVVJK010000006.1, read as the reverse complement.
AAGCGGGCCAAGTTTGCAGGTTTGCGGCGGAACATCGCCATCGCGATGGGGAACAGCGGCCTGGAGAAATATCTGCCGCAACTGCGCGACTGGGCCGCGGAAGAGGATCCCGTACTGGCCGAGTCTGCACGCTGGGCCATAAACCAGATCGAGTGGGCGAAGACAAGAGAGAAGAATGACGAACTGCCGTCTACCGACAACCCGCTCGAGGAGTCACAAGCGCGATCTGGAGGGCACGTTTTTTGACGCCGCGCAGTGACACTTCGAACAGAAAGGATTCAGACGCGGCCACGTTCGTGCTGCGAGAGGAGATCGCGGTGCGGGCGCCCCTCGAACGCTGCTTTCGTCTCTCGACCAGCGTGGCCATCGTCGAGAGGGAACTCGGCATGCATCCGGTACGAGGCCGCACCTCGGGCTTCGTACAGGCAGGGGACACGGTGCGCTGGGAGGGGTGGCAGCTGGGCTTTCCGCAATACCACGAGAGCCTGATTGAGTGTTTCGAGCCGATGGTGTTCTTTCGTGACCGCATGATCGCCGGAAGATTTGCGAGCTTCGAACACGACCACAGCTTTGTGGATAGCGGTGACGGAACCGTGACACTGCGGGATGAATTGCGATTCAATATGCCCTTTGGATGGCCAGGCAAACTCGTAGGGAAATGGGTTCTGCGCCGCATATTCAACGCTTGATGATGCGACGGTTTCACCTGCTAAAGCGCATCGCGGAGACGGAGGAGTGGCGGACTTATCTCGGCGATGCGTGAAGAAAGCATCGTCTCAAGCACGTACGAAGGACACGAGAAAACGGCCTCATCCCAGGGAGAGGCCGCTCAGAAAATGTCTGCGAATCAGGCGTTGCGCAAAACGTTTGCGGCATTGAGGCCCTTTGGGCCCTGCTGGCACTCGAACTCGACCGCTTCACCCTCGTTCAATGTCTTGTAGCCGTTCTCCTGAATGGCGGAAAAATGCACGAACACATCTTCGCCGGTAGAACGCTGAATGAATCCATAACCCTTGGCACCGTTAAACCACTTCACAACGCCATTCTCTTTCACCAAAGAACTCCTTCCTGAGACTGCTGATATTCGCCGTCAGGAACCCCTTAGAAACACCAAAAGCCGCCGTTGTGCGCCTTTCGGCGAGCAGCGACAGCTCAATGAATCTCATTCAGCGTTCTGACAGCAGTGACACCAAAACATCCAAAAACGGCCTTCCAAACGCGTACTTCCAAACCGCCTGCTGGCAATTTGGTCATCCTGTTATGGCAGGAAACGGGCCGCAAGGCAAGCAGAAAATGCTCACACTGGGTCACATTTGGGTCTGAAATCGCCGGGCGGCCGGCGGGAGGTAAGTGACGCCGTTTCAGCGGCCCTGAGCCCGTTTTGAAAGAGTTACTGACACTCTGGTAACCGGCGAGCGATGGCCGGCAGACGATTCTCGAAAGGAACTCCGCCAGGGCTCTGCTACCATCGAGCCACCAGCCATGTCCCCTTCTACTGTGCTCGAAAAAGCGTCTGGCGAGCAGACTCTGCGTGCCGCACCGGCACCGCCGATCTCCGGCCGATGGGGCGGACTCGTGTCGTTGGCGCGATATCTGATGCAGACAGAAGTGCACACCTACGCCTTCAGCGTGGCGGCGAACGTCATCCTGTCGCTGTTTCCGTTCATCGTGATGATGTTTACGCTGGCCCGGCGGGTCTTCCACTCGCACGCGATGGAGAGCGTGATCGGCGACATGCTGCGGTTTTTTCTGCCCACGGGGCAGGAATTCGTTGTCAAGAACATGACGATCGTGGCGAACGCGCGCAGCGGGGTGCAGGTAGCCGCGGTGGTCATGCTGCTGATCTCGTCCAGCGGCGTCTTCCTGCCGCTCGAAGTAGCGCTGAACCAGGTTTGGGGAGTCGACCCGCAATCGGTCTTACCTGATGAACCAGCTGATTTCGCTTGGGCTGGCAGTCGTGGTCGGAATTCTCGCCATGGCATCCGTCGCGATCACTACAGCGCAGAACAGCTTCTTCACGCTGCTGTTCTTCGGCCATGTGGACAACTTTGTGTTCCGGTTTCTCACGCATTTCCTGCTGCAAATCTCGGCGGTGGTTCTAAGCGTGACGCTGTTTTTCCTGGTGTATTGGATTTTGCCGAACCGCAAGCTACCTGCGCGCGCGGTGTTGCCCAGCGCGATCGTAACCGGCCTGCTTTGGGAACTGGCGAAGTTCGCATACGTTGCTGCGCTGCCCTGGCTGGACTTTCGAGCGGTGTACGGACCGTTCGCGACCTCTGTAGGGCTGATGCTGTGGGCGTTTCTCACCGGGCTACTGATGCTGGCCGGGGCTCATTATTCAGCGACGCGGTATACTTTGCGGCTCGCCAGACAAGCCGATCTCGAATAACCTCGGCCTGTACTTGAGAGCAGAAGGTTCGGCGGTGGTCTTCCACCTTGCGGAGCTTGTGTTGCTACGCCCGAGTGGGCGTTCGGATCAACCCAGTTGACGCCCACCACAAATCCGCCGAAGCAATAGACCGCATCCCATAGCGGCAGTGGTGAGTGATCCGCCACGCGATCCGCAGGAAGGACGCACCAGGAGAAATCCGTGAAGAAAGCACATGCAGGCATGAATCCAGCTTCAAAACCAAGTGGCACCGGTTGTGTAGAGTGTCTCGCAGCGGATGGCTGGTGGTTTCATCTGCGCCGCTGCGCGGAGTGCGGTCATATCGGCTGCTGTGATAGCTCGCCAAGTCAACATGCATCCAAGCACGCTGCGGAGACCGGGCATCCGGTCGCGATGAGCTTCGAGCCAGGAGAGGACTGGTTCTGGAATTACGAGCGGCAGGAGGCTGTGGACGGCATCGAGTTGTTGCCGCCGCACTCGCATCCCGTGTCTCAACCCGCACCTGGGCCCGCGGGCAAAGTGCCGCGCAATTGGCAGTCGAAGTTGCACTAACGCGCCACACGGATCACGAACACGCGACTAGAAGCCCGGTGAGTAGAATACGTTAGTGGCACTCCATTCGCTCGAGAGGAACGTGGTGCTCCCGAATTGCCGCAAATTTGAATATTCAGTGACGCGTGATCGGAAAGACAGATGCTTCGCAAGGTGAGTCGCAGAACTTTTTTGAAAGCAGCAGCGGGATCGAGTGTTGCCGTCACGGCCGCTCGCAATGGTCTCTGGCGCAACGCGGAGGCGGAGACAACGCAGGGTCGAGACCTGACCAAAGAAGTGAACGTCTTCCTGGGGACAGGCGGACACGGTCACACCTATCCCGGCGCGAGTATGCCCTTCGGCGCAGTCCAACTCAGTCCAGACACCGGCACATCCGGTTGGGATCATTGCTCCGGCTATCACCGCGACGATCAATCGATTCTCGGATTCAGTCACACGCATCTGAGCGGCACGGGTGCGGGTGATCTGATGGATTTTCTGCTGATGCCCTGCACTGGGGTCGTACACACGGAGCCCGGAGAGGCAGACAAGCCGCGCTCAGGATATCGATCGCGGTATTCGCACCAGGACGAGAAGGCTGAACCCGGCTACTATTCCGTTGTGTTGCAGGACTCCGGAGTTACCGCGGAACTCACAGCCACTACCCGAGTTGGAGTGCACCGCTATGGCTTTCCGTCGGGCGAGAGCAATCATTTCGTGCTCGACCTGGCCCATGGATTTGCCGATGCGCCGGACGATCAGCCCGCCACCACGAGCAAATCCAAGATCATTCACGCGGAGTTGCACGTAACCAGCAAGGATACGATTACCGGTGGCCGGCGATGCGCCCAATGGGCCAACGGACGAGAGATCTACTTCGCCATGAGGTTTTCGAAACCATTTGCGAAGTCTCAGATCGTGCTGGATGGAAAATCTCTGGCCGTGGACCAGCCACAGGCTGAGGGCAAGTCCATTCAGTGTGTGCTCCACTATCCAATGCAGTCGGCGGGATCCATTCTTGTTAAGGTGGGCATCTCTGCCGTGAGCGTCGACGGCGCCATCAAAAATCTGGAGGCAGAAGTTCCTGCGTGGGACTTCGATGCAGTTCGCAGTGCCGCGAAGGCAGCCTGGCAACGTGAGCTTTCGCGCATCATGATCGAGAGCGATGATCCGGCTCAGACCAGAACGTTCTACACCGCCATGTATCATGCGATGCTTGCGCCAACGGCGTTCGACGATGTCGATGGCCGATATCGAGGGATGGATTTGAAGATCCATTCGCTGCCACCGGGCGCGAAAAATTACACCACGTATTCGCTCTGGGATACCTATCGTGCGCTGCATCCCTTGTACACGCTGGTGCAGCGCGAGCGCCTTCCAGAGATGGTGAACACGCTGATTCGCATGGCGGAGCAAAGCCCAGAGGGAGTTCCGGTATGGCCCTTGCAGGGCGTAGAGACTGGATGCATGATCGGGTACCACTCGGCCGTAGTGATCGCGGAGGCCCAAGTGAAGGGAATCGAGGGCGTCGATTACGCTCACGCTTACAAACTTTGGCGGCAGCGAGCCTTTGACGAGAAGTATCGGGGTCTTCCACAGTACCGGGAACTGGGGTTCGTCGCCTGCGATAAGGAACCAGAGTCCGTGAGCAAGACGCTGGAATATGCCTACGACGACTGGGCAATGGCGCACCTTGCCGCTGCTGCCGGCGCGGAAAGGGATGCGCAGTTGTTACGAAATCGGTCAAGGAATTACAAGAATGTCTTTGACCGGTCCGTCGCGTTCATGCGCGGACGCATGCAGAACGGCGCGTGGGCAGAGCCATTCGATCCGAGGGGCATGGGCCATAGCAAGGCCTGGCGCGATTTCACCGAGAGCAACTCCTGGGAAGCGACCTTCCTCAATCAACACGACATCAAGGAGTACATGGGTCTATTTGGAGGCGAGGAGCCGTTCCTTCAAAAGTTGGATCATCTATTTCATCAGAGTTCTGAACTTCCACCGGATGCGCCACCCGACATCTCCGGTATGGTGGGGCAATATTCTCAAGGGAATGAGCCCGATCATCATGTTGCTTATCTCTACTCCTATGCCGGGGCGGCGCACAAGACCCAGGAGCAGGTTCGCAGCCTGATGACGACACAATATCGCGACGCTCCAGACGGTCTGGCCGGCAATGAGGACTGCGGGCAGATGTCGGCCTGGTACATCATGAGTGCGCTCGGGCTGTATGCGGTAGACCCGGTCAGCGGCAATTACGTATTCGGCAGCCCTCTCTTCAACAAGGCCACGCTCGAGCTTGGTGGTGGAAAGAAGTTAGTCATCGAGACGGTCAGCAACGGGCCGAATCGACCGTACGTGCAAAGCGTGGAATGGAACGGCAAACCGCACACCAGAAGCTGGATCGCTCATGAAGATCTAATGGCCGGCGGAAGGCTTGTCTTCCACATGAGCGACACGCCGAATGAATCGTTTGGCACCGGGGCGGATGACAGGCCACCCTCTTTCGCCTGATTAAGAGTCAACCAGGTCAGTGGAGATCCGACGGCATTCTCACGGGCCTCTCGAAGACGAAGTTATTTCACTCCGTTTGCCGCATTCCACACGCCGTGGAGCTTACGGACATAGAGCATCTGGCCCACGTGGTATGCGTTATGCGTTGCAATATGTGAAAGAGTGGAGGCGTTCTTCTCCAACGTCTTTTCATCTGCCGATGCAACATACTTTTCGATGTCGGTAAGTACCGAGTCCAATTGTCTCTGAGTCTCAGTCCATTGCGCCTCGGTAAACGAGTTGAAGGTCTCGTCGTTGTTGCCATTGAACTTGGGATTCTTCTCGCTTTTTAGAGTGTTGAGAGCGCGTCTGTTCCAGAAGACCAGATGGTTCGCGAGCATCCCTACCGAGTGATTGCCGCTCCCGTCGGTCCATGCGGCGTCTTTCGCCGATAGACCTGCGACAGCTTCGTTGGCAGGGACGAACCATTCTTTTACATTGTGCGTTGATCTCAGTTCCGCAAGCAGATGTCCGCGCAGCGAGTACGGCTTCGCCTCCTGCGCCGTAAGCGGAATACAAAGAAGAGCGAGGAGAAAGAACGCATATTTGAAGGGAAGACGTCTCATTCTATTGCTCCAGCGAACCGGCGGTCTCGCGCAAAGGAGACGCGCCGTTCGCATTGAAGGAGAGTGATCGAAGCAAGCAGACGAATGCTCCCAGATCTATGTTCTGTCTGCCCGAGGTTGAGCCACAGAGATTTTAGGGCTTGGGACTGACGAGAGCAAACATGGCTCCCTGCGGATCCTGGCCTTGAATGATCCAGCTGTCGCCGGGGACCTGGACGGGACCGTGGATGACTTTGCCACCGCCGGACTTCACACGTTCGATCGCTGCTTGAATCGAGTCCACGACGAAGTAGAATTGCCAGCCGGACACCGGGACTTGAGGGGGCTTCGCCATCATTCCGCCGTCTCCCATACTTCTGTTCTCGCCTTGATCGAAGATGCGATAGGGTCCCATCTGGCCCATATCCATGTCACTCAGCTTGGTCCAGCCAAACAGCTTGTTATAGAAGTCGAACCCGCCTTCCAGGTCCGTGGTGTAGAGTTCGTGCCAGCCCACGGTTCCGGTCGCGCCAAACGGCGGGCGCTCCGGCGAGGGCATGGCCGGATTCGGCGTAAAGACAACGATGGCTGCTCCCTGAGGATCAGACATGACGGCGAAGCGAAGCATTCCCGGCACATCCGTTGCAGGCTTCCATAGCTTGCCGCCCGCTTCGAGAATCTTTTCGATGTGAGCGTCAACATCCTCGACCGCGATGTAGCCGACCCATGCGGTATGTCCGGGCAGGTTCAACATGCCCGCAATCCCCGCATCGCCGAGGTTGAAGGTGGTGTACGCGGAGCCCTCGCTCGAGGGCATTTCTTTTGTCGTCCAACCAACAACTTCCGAGTAAAACTTGCCGGCCGCTTTCGTATCGCTGGTCATGAGTTCATACCAGCCAAATCTTCCTTTAGGGGTAAACATTCCAGGAGTTCTCCTTATGTGTGGTCGTAATCTATCGATCAGCGTTCCAGCTTGACTGGTTACGTTGATATCAACATAATAGGAATGTGTCAACTCCTTACCCCAGTACAGTAGCTCCCAACCCGGTTGAGCGCTTGGTGCCGTTTCACACGACGCTTGCTGGTGAAAGATCGCTGTCTCTGCCTGCATGTGCAACGAGCCGCGCGAGCACTGGCCCGGCGGTTTGACCTGGCGCTGAAGCCAACGGGCCTGACCAATGGTCAGTTTTCCATGTTGATGAGCTTGAACAGGCCAGACGGACCCGGCCTGCCGATGGCGACGATTGGCAGCGTTGCAGATCTGCTTGGAATGGATCGCACGACCGTGACCGCCGCAGCGCGGGTCCTGTTTCGACGCAATTTGCTGAAGTTTGCAGTCCATCCAACGGACCGGCGGAACAAGGTGTTGAAGCTGACTGGCAAGGGGATGCGGGTACTGGCGGAAGCGGTGCCGATCTGGACGAGGGAGCACGACCGGCTCGAGCGCGAGATGGCCGCCGGCAGCCTTGAACGCTTGCGAGGTGACCTGCAGCTCCTGGCGCGACACAGCTCCGGCGATTAGCCTTGCACGAGCAAAATGCGCACATGCCGGCCGCGTAAAGCGAGCGGAAGACAACTACACTTTCACGAAGAGCGAACCGCGACAACCTAGATCGACAGCGAATGAGTGTGCAATCTCGGAGATTCACATGGATGAAGCAATTTCAAGAAGGCCAACCGATCCGCTCGCGAGAATCGGCATGGTTTTCGACTGGCCTTGGATCAGCAGCGGCCGGCATTTTAGACTTCGTCTGGGGCGAGTTCGAGCCCGCGCATCAACCGATTCAGGCCTGGGGTGACCACCTTGCGCGCATACCAATGTTGGCCTACCTCGGCGCAGCCTTTCTTATCATCGGCGGCATAGGGCTGAGCATCCGACGAACTGCCCAGGCGGGCGCCGCCACGCTGGCCGTCGTCTATGCGATCTTCACCTTGTTTCCGCTGCCTCGCCTCGTCACGGCGCCGCACTTTCTTGGATATCACGTGACTGTCTACATCGGCCTACTCGTGGGCATTTGTCAGCAGCTCATCCTGTTTGTCCCGGCCGCCGTCATCTGCGCGTTCCTCAGTAGCCGCGCTCCGAGCTCGCCAATGTGGGCGCGTCTGGCTCGTTGGGTTTTTGGCCTCTGCTGCATCGACTTTGGGCTGGCGCACTTTGCCGGGGTTCAAGCGGTGGCGCGCATGGTGCCGCGGTGGATGCCATTCGGTGGCGCTTCCTGGTCTGTCATCACGGGAGTGGCATTCGTCATGGCAGGACTCGCCATCCTCTCGGAAATCAAGGACGTTCTCGCTGCGCGGCTTCTCGGGCTGATGTTGCTGGTCTTCAGCGTCGCTGTTTTGACCCCGGGAATATTTGCCAGTCCCCACAGCCATGTAGCTTGGGGCGGGGATGCGTATAACTTCACAGCGGTGGGCTCTGCATGGATGTTCGCGGGCTGGCTGGCAGGTCGTGCAGCGAGGGTCCGGAATGATCAAACAAACGAGCGAGCCTCTGTGCCGGTCTCTTAGCACGGAGCGCAGGGCGCATGCAGATTACAACGCCCTCACCTACGAACTCCCACTCATGCGCTGAGCAATCCAGGCTAGGGTGTCATCAACTGATTTGATTTAGCCGGAATGCCATCGCTGGTTTGGAGAAGTCTATCCGCCGTCAAGCGTAGTGCGCGGCAGAGCGGAAGCACTTGCCCATGTTATCGAAGAAGAGCATCTCGCCGCAGCGCCGGCCTGCTTGGTTGCTGTAGCAGATCACCAGCGAGTTAGCACCGATATAGACCGTCTCGAGCGTGAAGTGCAGTCCGGGGAACAGGCCCATGGCTTTTTCCCAGTAAGCGCGGATGGAGACTTTGCCGCTGCAGCGTTCCGGAAGGCTCGCCCATGATGTTGACGATGTGCGGTGAAGACATCTCAAAGTCATCGGTGTAGAAGCTAAGCACGCGATTCAAATCGTGCGAATTCCAGGCAGCAATCCATTGGGCGGCAAAATCTGGAGGCACCATGCCTCATTGTGGCATGCCCGGCACCGTTCTGACGCTCAAGAACTGAGCGACATCAACAACACCGCACGAAACACTACCGAATGGCTGGGCCAAGAAATGCGCTTTCTGGACTTCCAGGGGTGAATCAGTCAACACACTCAGTAAACATTCAAAAGCAATCTTGATATGAAACACCTGCCTAACTCGAGCGACCCTGCAGCTATAATTCAGGCTGCACCGAGGATTCTCGATGGCGCCGGCACTGACGTTGGAGATTTTGCGACAAGCGATTGAGCAGCTCCGCCCCGAGTTGCCCGCGTTGCTGGGTGAGAGATACCCAGAATTTGAGACGCAGTTGCAGTCGAACCTCGAGACGCCCAACGTCAATCGTCTTCTTGACCTCTTTCGGCAATACGGAACGGCCCATCAGCGCCTGTTGCAGGTTCTCCCCAGCCGCACAGAAGATCGCACCAAGGGCCTCTTTGGCGACGTGAATGTTCCACTACCTTATCTTTACTATGTATGTCCGGTCGGGCCTCACCTGCTACGGTTGCAGCGGGTCGAAGACTACGATGCCGCAGGACGCCCGCTGTGCCCGGTCCACCGTGGTGTGATGAAGCGTATGGGGGCCCCGGCTTTGCGCGCGGCACTGGAGACTTTGCGGCCGGAACTGCCAAAATTGATTGGTCCGGAGTATCAGGATTTGCTCTCGAAACTGGACATCAGCCTGGCAGATCCCGGCGAGGACGCAACCTGGGTACTGCTGGCCCAGCACGATGCTTTATATCAAGAACTGTTACAGATCGTCATTTCGGGATAGAAGCAATGCTGGGAACCTTTCTTGAAAAACTGAATACGGTGTTTGACCGACGCCTGGTGATCGCGTACTGGTGCCCGATCTTCGTCGTCGCAGGACTCACAGGAGCTCTGATCTGTGCCGTAACAAACCCTGCCATTGCCTTGGGCTGGTGGAGCAAGCGCGATGCAACAAGCCAACTTGTTCTGGGATTCGGCACGCTGTTGTCGATTACGGTTCTGGCGTACATTCTTGAAGCTCTGACCACGCCCATCGTGCGACTGTTCGAAGGGTACTGGACCGAGAGCAATCTCTCCAGGTGGGCGCGCAAAAGGCAAACTGCGCGTCGAGATAAGCTCTCCGATTCGGCGCGGTATCAACGCTTTCCGGTCAACTCGAACTTGGTGAAGCCCACCAGGCTGGGAAATGTGTTGGTGGCGGCCGAGGAGTATCCTCACCAGCTGTACCGGCTGGATGCGGTGCTCTGGTGGCCTCGGCTCGCAGCGTTGCTGCCCGAGACTCTTCGTACGCAAATCGACGCGGCGCTCACACCGATGTTGGCTATGCTGAATCTGAGCCTGATGCTGATGGTGCTGACGGCCGGCACGGGGGCGACGCTAATATGGGCTCATCGCTGGTGGTGGCAACTTGCCTGTGTGCTGGTCGCTGAGTTACTCCTCGCCCGCCTATGTTATCTGGCCGCCAGCATTCAGGCAGAGGATTACGGCGCAACCGTGAGGGTAGCGTTTGATCTCCACCGTTTTGACCTGCTCAAGCAAATGCATATTCCCTTGCCAGACAGTCTGTTCAACGAGCGACTGCTGTGGGAGATGCTCAATCGCTGGGCATTTTCCTATGTGCCGCCATGGCAGATCGGTCCCATTTCAGACGCCGTCCAGCCTGAGGATCCCTTCTTCAACGACACCCATACCGGGCCCGCAAGACCGGCGCAGGCACAGGATATCGTCGTCACATTGCGAAGAGACACGCAGTCTCCAAGTAAGTAGAAGTCCGTATAACTCTCTTCATGAGAGTGAGTGCGACTCACTCAATGCATCACCTTGCAGTCCCTGAGGAACCTTGGCTATGCGCCTGGTGGATCGGTTCAAAGAAGCTATAGCACTTGCCCAGCTCGGACGCGGTACCGCTGCTCTGAAGCGATTCATGGCGACTGGTCAGACCCGCTCCATGGAGGAAGCGCTGAAGGCTCTCAAGAAGGCGGTGGCCAGCTGTCCGACGGATTCCAAGGTCCGGTCTGCTTGCCTCACGACGTTGGGAGTTGCACTTCGCGAGCAATATAGTCGCAGCGGAGAGGTGGCAGCCCAGGACGGCGCGATCGAGGCCTGGCAAGAAGCCCTGCGCCTAACACCTTCGGAGTCACCTGACCGGCCGGGCGCACTCAGTAACGTCGCCATCGGGCTGTTTGACCGCTATGCCAGATCAGGAGACGTAACTGATCTGGACGAGGCGATTGCACGCTATGAAGAGGCGTTGAAAGCCCTTCCGGAATCGTCTGATGTGCGAATGGACATTCTGAATAATCTGGGCACTGCGTTGCGTGTTCGCTACGGGTATGACGGCGACGTCGAATATCTCGACAGATCGAAGCAGGCTCACGAGGAAGTCGTGCGGCTAAGCCCACCCCAATCATCTAACTTACATCTATATCTGAATAACCTGGGCGACGACTTACGCGCGAGTTACAACCGGGGCGGAGACTTGGGAGAGTTAGACCGTGCGGTGCAATCGTATGAACGCGCGTCGCAGCTTTGCCCGCAGACCGCCCCGATTCGTCCTCTTTATCTGAGTAACTGGGGCACGGCCCTGCGTCTCCGATACTTAGCCACGGGCAGTGAGACTGACCTGGAGCAATCCATTAACGCTCTCACTCGTGCGGTTCAGGAGAGCCCCGCAAGCGCACCCAATTTACCCACCTACTTGAATAATCTGGGCGCGGGAATGCTTGCGCGATTCTCTCGCCATGGGAGAGCCGCCGACCTGGATCGGGCCGTTGAGGTAAACGAGGAGGCCGTGAAACTCAGCCCGCCGGGAGCGCCTGAGGGTGCCGGTCGACGCTCGGCCCTCGCGCTGGCTTTAAGCCAGCGGTATGCCACCAGCGGAGATGCAGCCGACCTGGAGCGTGCCATTCAATTGCACCAGGAAGCATTGAAGCTCATGCCTAAGGGCCGGCCAGACAGCCTATTCTGCCTGAACAATCTGGGAGCCGCGTTCCGTTCCCGCTATGAATTGACCGGCGACCTGGCTGATCTGCAACGGGCGATCGACACATACGAACTGGCGAAAGAGCAGCTGTTGCCGGGCTCATCGACCTCTTCCGCGTGCCTGGCTAACCTGGGAGCCGCTCTTCGCGTTCGCTATGAACGGCTGGATGATCCCAATGATTTGGACTCAGCGCTTCAGGCTTACAACGATGCAGTCAAGTATCTGCCCGCCGAATCCCCTGAGATGCCGGCCTATCTCAACGACCTTGCGAATGGCTGGAATGCTCGGTATCGATACACCGAAAATCTGGATGATCTGAACGCGGTTGTCAGCTTCTCCGCGTCGGCGGTGCATCAATGCACCCATGAAGATCCTCTCTACCCGGTGTGCTGTTCTACGCTGGGGTCAGCCTTGCGCGAGCGTTATCACAAAGCAAATAATCCGAGCGATCTTGAGGCAGCCGTGACGATCCACCAGGCCGCGCTGGTCCAATCGCAACCCACGTCGCCGCAGCAAACGGCTCTGCTTAACGGTCTCGCCAATAGCCTAAGTGACCGCTATGAGCGCAGCGGGAGCCAGGAAGACCTGCAGCAAGCCACGACCTACTATGCGCAGGCATGCGAGCAAGGATTGCGTACCGACGTAGCGGCCGCGATGATGGCTTCGAGTAATTGGGGTAACTGGGCATTGAAGCGACAGGCGTGGGAAGAATGCGTACGGGCCTACGGTTTCGGCCTTGACGCACTTGACCGTCTCTTTCGCACCCAGTTGCTGCGCGCGAGCAAAGAGAGCTGGCTGCGAGAAGCAGGCAATCTCAGCGCGAGTGCCGCCTATGCTTTAGCGCAAACAGGTGAAATTCGGCGCGCAGTTGAAGTACTGGAACATGGTCATGCGCGATTGCTCTCTCAGGTATTGGAACGGGATCGCGCCGAACTCGAGACGCTACGCGCAGTATCGCCGGAAGCCTACTCGCATTACGTCGCAGCCAGCAGTCGCCTGCACGCACTCGAATCGGCCGATGTAAGCGGCCGCAGTGCACCGGCAACGTTGTTGTCCGTCGATGCGGCAAGTCCCGCTGCTCGAGCGCGGCCCAGCCTGCTCCTGCGCCCGGAATTGAGCGAACTGATTCTTCAAGCTAAAACTGACGTGGATGAGGCGGTGACTGCTATCCGCCAGGTTGCAGGCTATCAGCGTTTCCTCATGCCTTCCGGCTTCGACCAGATTCAGCAGGGTGCGAAACGCGGGCCGCTGATCTACTTCGCCGTAACGCAGGTGGGAGCACTGGCGCTGATGGTGCTGCCGGGCGCTGCGGAACAGGCGAACGATGCTGAGGGTCATCGCGCAATCGTAACAATCCCTCTGCCAGAACTGACGGAGCCGGCACTCAGAAGCCAGATGATGCGCGCGGGCGATGCGACACCATCGGGCTACCTGGACTGCTACCTTCGTTGGAAGAGGGAGAGCAATGCCGGTGGCGACTGGCAAACGGCATTGGACGAAACGACCCATTGGCTCTGGACGGCGGCGATGGAACCGGTGCTGAAGGTGCTTACCGAAGAGGGTGCGACCCGGGCTGTGTTGATACCGCAAGGGCTCCTCGGCCTGTTGCCTCTGCACGCTGCCTGGACAGAAGATCCGACCCGACCGTCGGGCCGCTCTTATGCGCTGGATACGGTGGCTTTCAGTTATGCGCCCAATGCGCGCGCGCTGGCTGCGTGCGAAGCGATCGCCGCGAAGACGCCTGCGGACGCCTTGCTGGCCGTAGGAGACCCGCAGCCAATTACCCTGGCGGAGCCGCTGCCTAATGCCGTGGTCGAGATAAGCGCAGCCGCGGTTACGTTTACATCTTCAGACCTGCTCAACGGCAAAGACGCCACGCGAAAGGCCTTCCTGGAAAAGCTGCAGGTGAAGAGGGAATCGGCGTCTCCAGCAGAGAGAGCGAACGTCTGGCACTTCTGCTGTCACGGCCAAGCCCGTCTCGCCCAGCCCCTTGAGAGCGGCTTGCTGCTGGCCGGAGACGATTGGCTGACGGTGCGCGACTTGTTCGCACTCCGACTGTCCGGGGTACGACTGGCGATACTTTCTGCATGCGAGACCGGTGTTTCTGGAATACGTCTGCCGGATGAGTTGATAGGGCTGCCGACTGGCCTGGTACAGGCGGGTGTCGCTGGCGTCGTAGCCTCGCTGTGGCCAGTGAGCGAGATCAGTACGGTCTTGTTGCTGGTCCGCTTCTATTCCCTGTGGAAGGGTGAGTCGTTCTCGATCGATCAGGCGCTTCAAAAGGCGCAGATTTGGTTGCGCGATACGCGGAACGAAGAAAAGGCCGATTACTTCAAACAGAGCTTGCCGGAGTTCGGTGAGTTATCGCCGAACTTGGCCAATCTGCTGCCGGTCGATGTGGCAAATGCCCTGTTCCAGGACATGATGTTGCGTCCACTCGGAGAGCGAGACTTTTCGCATCCGTACCATTGGGCAGCGTTTGGATTGACGGGCGTCTAGGAAGCCGCTTGTACCGACTGCAAGTTGCGGCAGTCGCAGCGGCAAGACCCGCCAGCGTCGCGGAACGCTACGCGAGTTTCACCCAATTTCCCGGGTTTCCCCCGGAACGGCAAAAGAACAGGTTTCCATTCGCATCTACGAAGAATTCGCCAGCAAAGTGATTGCCGTGGGTAGGGTGCCCAGTAGCGGCAGCAGGGACCAGATGTAATTGAGCAAATTCGCCGGCGAACTCTCCGCCGTAACCCGTTTGGCTGGATCCTGAGATCCCGGCACCATTGCTGCTATTCACGCCGGACACGCCGCTGGATGCGGAGCCGAAAGAGAGACCTTGCACGCCATCGAAGAGTCCGCCTTGTCCGTAAACACCCACAGAGCTATTAGGGACTGTGTTTGGGGCACCCGCAGCGATGCCTCTGACACCCTGGCCGTTTGCCCCACCTCCCACACCAAAAACGCCGGTACCGTCGTGGCTGCCGCCAAATCCCGCAACACCTGAAAAGTTGCCGGTTCCCGTGCCTTCGACTCCATCCGCCGGTTCTACGCCGCCCCGTCCAATCACACCCGGACTCTGCGGGCCTCCCTGTCCGTACACGCCAGCAGCTGCCGGTGGCTGGTGTTCGGGCCGCCCGCGCCAATTCCTCTCACGCCTTGACCCCTTGCTCCGCCGCCGGCTCCAAAAATGCCCGTGCCTTCGCCGCTGCCGCCGAATCCGGCCACGCCTGAAAAGTTGCCGGACCCTGTACCCTGCACTCCGTCGGCGGAGCCTGAGGAACCTGCAATACCGACTACACCCGCCGCTCCCTGTCCGCTGGATTCTCCCTCTTCAGCGGGAACAGAACCTCCTCGACCGAAGACACCTACCCCAGGAACGGTGTCATCGCTCCCGAAGCCTGCAACACCCGCCTCGCCCGAACCGCCAAATCCTTGAACGCCCGAGCCGCTGAACGCACCTCGGCCGACAACGCCGACCGCACCCTGCTCGACGCCCGTGCCCTGAATCCCCATTACCTCGCCAAAAATGTCTGCACCGACGCGGATCCGGGTGCCATTGGTCTGAAATCCGACACTTGTAGGTCCCGTGGCTGTAAATTGATGGTCTTCTGACATGTGTTGGCATCCTGGGAGGGCGGATTTAGACCATGGCACTCGGCGAAACTATACAGGATCGGGTGCCCGCTGTAATTCCAAAACGGTAGACGAATGCTCATTTAGCTGGGGGCTTTCAATGATGAGCTCGCTGTATATCTCGCCCGCTCCAGACTTATCAGAGGAGAATTGACCAGGCACGATCGTTCTCGTCGAGGCGAACCGGATCATCGGCTATTCGATCGCGCAGACGGCGAAGACCGCTGCTTGTAATCGCGTGCATGAGCTTGAAGGGCGCTTGGCTGGATGGCTGTAAGTGTAACAATATTGGTTGCGAATAAGCTCATCTGCCGAGTATCCAAGACTCTTGGCCAGGATGCCGGGCACTCGCCGTAGCACTGTCATCGTGCCGGAACCCGCCTTGTCTTTGGATTGAAAACTAAGGCCGTCCCTGGTCTCGAGCAACAAGGTCCCTCCGCCCAGGGGCATTAAAAGGGGCCGCCGACGGCCGTCCAAGCCGATGCCCAGCCATCGTCTAAGCCATCCCCATACCCTCGGGATGCCGCTCCCAGACTGATGGCGCGACTTAGAATATCTTCCCTTCGGGCCAAAGTTGTAGTGCAGTAGAAGGATTTCCAAAGTATTCTGGAGCCAGAATCTTTCAGCATCGAAGGGGTAAGCGGTTTAATGAAGACTCGTTCACACGAATTAGACTCTAACCTTCGCACCCGTTGCTTGATCGAGACGGCCACCGCTGTTTCAAGACTCTAGTCGAACCGCAGGCTGGACCTGTGACTCAGAGCCCCAATCTGAGCTCACGATGATGAACTCTTTAGACGGTTCTGGTGCAGACTGAAGCTGATTTTATCTGCTCGCCGAGCATTTGAATCGAACTGCTGACAGCTTGAGCAAAGACCCTACTCTGACTCAGAGCAGCAGGCATCATTTCAGCCAATTGATATGCGAGGGTTGCGTTCACAAGGTCAAGATTTCAATCGAGAGGGTAGGGAAGGTAGGCCAATGCACACAGCCATAATCTTTCGCGAACGACTGCTGCCACCGAGCGAAACTTTTATCATGGAACAGGCTCAGGCGCTACGCCGCTATCGTCCGGTCCTTGTCGGTCTGCGCAGGACGGAACCGACACTTCGCCATAATCTTCCGCAGATACTGCTTCGCGGAGGTTTGGGAACAACGGACAAGATTGGGGACAAGATCGCGCACAGGGTCTATCGCCATGTCCCCTGGGCACCTGGATTCTTTCGTCGTTTGCGTGCGGTGAGTCCATCTATCCTTCATGCGCACTTTGCCACAGACTCCATCCATGCATTGCCGATTGCAAAAGCACTTCGTGTGCCACTCATTGTTTCCTTCCACGGGTATGATGTCACTCCCTCCGATGCGAACTTTCGTGAGAGTACCTGGGGTAGACAATACTTGTCGCAGAGAAGAAGGCTCTTCGCGCCCGCTTCCGCGTTTCTCTGCGTCTCTCGCTCGATCCGCGAGGCTGCTCTGCGCGCCGGCTTTCCAGAAGAAAAGCTTCATGTTCACTACACCGGCGTCGACTGCGAACGTTTTCGTCCGATCCCCGGTGAGCGCGATCCCAAGTTGATTCTGTTCGTCGGGAGGCTGGTCGAGAAGAAAGGCTGTGAATACTTGCTTCGCGCGATGGCTCTTGTCCAGCAGGAGGACCCGAAGGCACATCTGGAGATCATCGGCGATGGGCCGCTGCGCTCGGAACTTGAGGCCTTGGCGATCAAGCTTGCAGTGCGCGCTCGCTTCCGTGGTGTGCAGGACACGCATGAGGTCCAACGAAGGATGTCGTGCGCACGTGTTTTGTGCAATCCAAGTGTGACTGCGGCCAACGGTGACATGGAAGGATTCGGTATGGTCTTTGCTGAAGCGCAGGCTGTGGGTACACCCGTAGTCAGCTCCCTGCATGCAGCCATTCCCGAGGCGGTGAGCCATGGGGAGACAGGTTTGCTGTGCCCCGAAGGAATGCCAGCCCCACTCGCCGAAGCTCTGCTGACCTTCCTGAAAGATGATATCTTCTGGTCCCGTACCAGCGAGCGCGCAGTCGCCTGGGTGCGAGAGCACTTCGACCTCGCAAAGCAGACCGTCAAGCTGGAACAGATTTACGACGAATGCCGGGAACAAAACAGGCGAAACCAAACTCGCCGGCCTAGAAAATATCCTCAACACTCGTGAGCGGATGTTGCTCCGCAATCGGCTTGGCATACTAGCGGTAGCTTCCCTTGGAAACTCCGCCGCCAAGGACTAGATCGCCTGGGTCATCGATACTTCAGAGCACATTGACGGTGGGAACCGAACCCGATGTGGGGGTTGGCTCCAGGATACGCCGGGCGAAGTCACGCCCCGGTTTCTCGATGTAGTTATAGGCCAAATGCGCCAGCCCTAGCACGATACCCAGCAAGACCGCCACACAGAGCCACCCAGGGTAGGGAAGATGATGTGTTTCCAGCAAGAGCTGGGTACGGTGCTGTTCTCTCAGGAAGAGGCTGTGAATCAGGTAGATTGAGTACGATATCTCGCCCAGCCAGTGCGGGATGGAGGCGCCAAGTGCGCGAGCTAGCCATGGCCGATCGCTTGATAGCCAGACAATCAAAATCGGGAAGAGAAGGATGATGGCTATGTCAGATCCAGGAATAGCAAGCAGCCCAAGAAGGGCCACCACCACAATTGCCAACGGCCAGTAGTGACGCATCTCTTGCATCCTGCTCATGCGAGAAATGCGCCACGCCAACAGGCCCAGGATAAATTCAAGGACACACCGGAGCACTGGAGCGTAGGTCGTCCCATCCGTCATATCCATCGGCCCACGATAGCGGACGACGTGAATCAGGTGAGCAGGCAATTGAGCCATCGCAACCAGAACTAAGCAACAAAATGCACCAGCCACGATCGCTCTTCGCCTCGGGCTGAAGAGATATACGGCCGTAAGTGCCGGGAAGAGAAAGTAAGCCGCCAACTCGGTGCTGATCGACCATCCCGGACCGACGATGCTCGGAGCGATACCCCAGGACTGAATCAGAAGTAGGTTCGCGAATAACTGCTTTATCGTGGCGGGTTCAACCAGCAATCGATTCTGAATTCGATTGAGCCCGAAGGAAATGAGAGTCAAAACGAAGTACAGTGGATAGACTCTGGCCACCCGCCGCACCATAAACTTGTAATAGGAATTGAGCGAAAAACCTCGCTCGAAGTATCTGCCGTAAGTCAGCGCCATGACAAAACCGCTCAGGACGAAGAACAGATCAACGCAAAGATAACCGTGCCGCAGTATTGCAGACAGGGGACCCCGGCAAAGCTCATAGGCGTGGAGATGGTAGAACACGACGTAGGTCGCAGCCACACCGCGAAGTCCTGTGAGCGCTCGGATTTCAGATTTGCTCAATAGCTGGTACCCATTCTCGGATGCACACCGGAATTACTCGAGGGCCCCGCCTGCTACTCCGACATCGGGTTCGTGCTAGAGCAGTGCAGGGAACCATCGCGATCCAACTTGGAGCGGTGAATCCGATTCATTTTGTAGAACTGTTGCGGATCTGTTCTATCTGCCGCTGAAAGCCAGCAGGGGCCGGGGTGCAGTAGCGTCAACAAGCAAAGCAAGTGATCGGAAGCTTCGGCATGGATCGATCCGATGAGATCGAACGGGCTGAATACACGATTGCCTCTCGATGAAGAAACTCGAGCGCGTATGGGTCAGGTCTGGATTGCAAAACTTGAAGGATGCTGGCGGAGAGGGGGGGATTCGAACCCCCGATAGCCTTGCGACTATGTCTGATTTCGAGTCAGGTGCATTCAACCGGGCTCTGCCACCTCTCCGTTTTGTTTACAACAATTTAGAAGAGCTCTTTTGCCTCGCGCGGCCCCTGGGGCTCTTTCCGTGGCGCTTTATGCTTGGGAAATGCGTTTCACCGCAGACTGCTTATAATTCACGCTCAAATGCGCGTAGCCTTTCCTCAATCTGTGGCGTCCTGTGGCCCAAAAGCTCGCTGACCATCTGCAGATCAGCACCGATCATCACTAGTCTACCGGCGAAGGTATAGCGATTGCAATGCCAGGAGTAGTCCTGAAGATCCGCATGCTCAACGGCGGAGAGAAACCCAGCCACGGGGACTTTTGCGTATTGGGAAAGACGAAGTCTCCTCTAGATTCGGCGCGCAGCTGTTCGAGTGCGGCCAAGGCGGTCCCATTCAACGGAGCGTCCCTTAAATTCCCATTCTTGGTCTTGGGCAGAAACAAATGCGCCGCTCAAAATCGACTTGCGGCCAGCGCAGGCTGTATTGCTCGCTCATTTTAAGGGCTGCTCGCGCCCGTGTTCTCGATCTGCACCTTGCCATATTGACGCTAATTTCCATAAATGCGCACGGACCTTCGCAGTCTTAGGACTGGCGGGGAAGAAGACGACTCGATTGATTGCTGATGGAGGGTAGATCAGGTTCGTCATGGCGATTGTGCCATTTTGGGCGAATGCTTCTACGGAAGATCGGTCGATAATCAGCTTACAGTTGTAGGGCCGACCCGGACGCGACAGGGGCTGTTGTTCTTCGCGGCGAAGCCGGGGATAGAGGTTTCACCAGATCTTGTGCGATCGATATAGAACTCCCCTTTAGCTTTATCAAAGCCGATCTCTGTCCAATGCTGATCGTCATAATAGATTCGCACTCCGAAGCTCTTTGCGTCAGGAGTGACTTCTTCGAAGTCCAACTCGTATGGAGGCGAGAGCGTCGCTGCGGCTCCTTTACTGCTTGGTGAAGACGCCAGTTGCAGAGGCACTGCACTTTTTCGCAGAGGGTTGATCACTGGATACTGAGCAAGCGCTAGTCCGCTCTGATCATGAATGAATGAGATTTTCCGCGCGAGGCTCATCTGCCCGCGCCAAGGCGAGGTCGGCAACTTCGCTGCATAGTCCCAATTGTTCATCCATCCAAGCAGCACCGGTTGGCCTCCCGGGGGGATTCCGTTAAAGCTAATGGCGCAGTAATCGTCCTTTCCGTAGTTCGTCCAACCATGCGCACCTGCCTCTTCCGCCACTTTGAAACTGCGACCGTCGAACTCTCCCAGGAAATACTGCTCTCCTGATCCGCCTTGCGGCGCACCTGGGTTCAAACCAACCTTCAATGCCCAGAGTGATCCATGTTTTCCTTCCGCCGGTACGCGTAATAGGTCGGGGCACTCCCATACCCCATTGGTATCGCCTGCAGGGCCGAAATCGGTCGCATGTGTCCATTGCTTGAGATCTTTCGAAAGATAAAAACTGACTTTGTGCTCTTGCGGAAGAGAGACTGCCATGACCCAGTCGTGGCGTTTTTCATCCCAACTGACGCTCGGATCGCGGAAGTCGGCGAGATGCAGATCCAGCACAGGGTTCTTCTCGTACTTCTTCCAATTACGGCCATCGTCCAGGCTGTAAGCAAGATTCTGCGTCTGCCTATGGCCCTGCGGCGTGTTTCCATCACCGGTATAGACCGCAACAAGGCACTCCTTGGCGGGCTTACAAAGGCCACTTGTATCGCTATGATCAATCACCACGCTGCCGGTGAAAATCATTACCCCGTTCTCCTCCGGTATCGCGAGCGGTAATTGGCGCCAGTGAAGGAGATCGCGGCTAACCGCATGGCCCCAGCTCATGTGTCCCCAAGTGTCTCCGACCGGGTTGTACTGAAAAAACAGGTGGTATTCGCCGTGATAGAAAACCAGCCCATTCGGATCATTCGTCCAGTTGCGCTCCGGAGAAAAGTGAACCTGAGGGCGGTACGGTTGATCATACGTTTGCGTCTGCGCGCCAGCGAAGTGCGATGCAGCAAACACGAACGCGGCGACTAGGAATGCGATAACCGATCTCGACTTCACTTTGCCACTCTCCTGGTTTCCGTACATTGCTCCTCGTAACGAGCGCCCTTCAGATGCCATTTGTGTTCGCCTGTGCCGCTCTTTCAGACTGATTCTGACGACCATCGATCATGGCGTAACACTCCTCGACGGTCCATGCCGGCGTGGCGCCTCGCCGGCTTGCGATCATTGCTCCCAGAGCATTCGCGAAAGATGCAATACGTTCCGGCACCCAGCCGCGATCAAGTCCGTACAACAGGCCGGCAGCGAAAGCATCCCCAGCTCCGACTGTGTCCACGACGTCTACGGAGTAGCCTCCGAACGTCTGAAAAACGTTCTCCGAGTAAAGGGCGCACCCGGCGCTGCCCATTGTCACGCAGATCTGTTGGGCTCCAAATGCTTCTGACCAACGCTGACAGAATCGTTCCAAGGTATACGGGAGGCTCCCAAATTTCATGGCGAAGATTCGTTTCGCTTCCTCATCATTCAGCTTGATGACTGTAGCCAATTGGGAGAGCCGTTCAATCAACGGCAGGCTCCAGTGGCCGTCCCTCAAGTTCATGTCATAGAAACACTTCACCGGGTCCAACTGCTCCACGAGAGTGTGGAGCAACTCCTCGTTGGAGGCGTGAGCATTTGCAAGCGTTCCAAAATAGATCCAATCCGGCAGCGCTGCTTGACATCGCTGAATCAAGCCGGAATTGACATCTAGAAGATCGAACGCCGCGGGCCGACCGATCCGAAAAGTGGCGCTCCCTGAGTCGTCAAGAGTGACCAGGGCGGTTCCCGTGGGAGCTTCTCGAATTGTCTGTACTAAATCGGTCTTCAGCCCCAGCGACTCCATCTGTTGAAGCGCTTTCTGACCTAATTTGTCATCCCCAACACCCGTCAGAAGTGAAACGAAACTTCCCAACTTCTGAGATGTCACCGAGAAATTAAGAGGAGCGCCGCCCAGGAATTCCCCGCCTTCAACTATGTCCCACAATATTTCCCCAGTACTCAGGATTCGCATCGAGAGCTCCCTTCGCACCCGTGAACGAGCATATACAAGATGTAGCCAGAGGTATAGTCTTCTTGTGCGTGATCTGTCTAGCCTGTTTTTTGCAGGAAGCAGGGAACGTCGATTGCCAGGAAAGGAGATGTCCTACAATGATCTCCAAGTCTATGAAAACAGCGGCGAACGTCCTCCGGGAGGGTACAGGTACCGATGGGGGCCGTAGTACTCCGAAATTCAAGATCATTCTTGATGCCCTGCGTGAAAGCATTATCAGCGGCGAATATCGCGAGGGCGCCAAGCTCCCGAGCGAAGCCGAGTTGGTGCGACGCTTCGGAGTGGCTCGAATGACGATCGTCAAGGCCTTCAAAGAGTTGGAGCAGTTGGGACTTGTGGTACGCCGGCCTGGTTCGGGCACATTTGTAGCTCCTACTGGCCAGGACAACCGATTGTTCGGATTGTTGATTCCGGAACTGGGGCAAACCGAGATATTTGAACCCATCTGCCAGGGAATGACGCAGTATCGATCGGCAAGTAAGGTATCGCTTTTGTGGGGTAATTCCTTCATCAAAAGCGACCAGAACGAAGTCGTGGCTCGCGAGTTGTGCGAAGAATTCATCCGGCAGCGGGTCTCAGGCGTTTTTTTCGCTCCTCTGGAACTAGTTCCTACCAAAGACGAAGTGAACAAGATGGTGGTGGCTTCCCTCGATAAGGCGCGAATCCCGGTGGTCCTGCTCGACCGTTGCATCAACGGGTACCCAGCCCGAGCTGAGTATGACCTCGTCGGCATTGATAACCGGCGCACGGCTTTTGGCGCAACGATGCACCTTGTTAAACTTGGCGCCAAACGCATTGCATTTCTAGGAAGGCAATTGTCTGCTTCGACAGTTGATGCGCGGATAGCCGGGTATCGGGAAGCATTGTTTGACTCTGACCTGCACCGGAGCGAGAACCTGGTGACCCGTGGGGATCCTGCCGATGAATCGCTGATACGCTCGGTGCTCAAGAAACATCGCCCCGATGCATTTTTGTGTGCCAATGACCATACCGCTGCAACTCTGATGAAGACTCTGATTGCCTTGGGGGTTCAAATCCCCAAACAGATCCGCATTGTGGGCATCGACGATGTTAAGTACGCCAGTTTTCTACCCATCCCCCTTACCACGCAGCGTCAGCCCTGCCAGGACATCGGAAAAGTTGCGATGGCAACGATGTTCGAGCGCTTGAATAATCCGGATTTGCCGATTCGAGAGATCTCTCTGAATTGTCGTCTCGTGATACGCGAGTCGTGTGGCAGTCGCGAGAAGAATTGAAAGTAATTCACCTCTGAGCCAAGCGAAGCCAATTCACGGCAATTATTGACCTTACGGGAGATCCTACGCCGGTCCGAATCGGTAAGGCATCATGCCTCCAAACCGAACTAGTCAGGTTTTATGTTGTTGTCTATTATTTTCTTTGACAATGACTAGTTAGGACGCATACAAACAAGCGGTCCACTTCAGGAGGCAATATGGATCGCAGTAGATCACAAGGCGGAGTTGCTAATACTAGAAATCTCTGGAGTGTAGTCCACCTCCTCGCACTGCTCTCTCTTGTGCTAGCTTCTCCCCACTGGGCAGCAGCTCAAGCAACCTCCGGTTCAATCTCTGGATTTGTAACCGACAACACAGGAGCGGCCGTTCCGCACGCACAAGTAAGCGTGAAGGACGAAGGAACAGGCGTTCTAAACCAGACAAACACAGATGACGCGGGCTTCTATAACGTCACACACATCATTGCTGGAACCTACGAGGTGTCGATAGAGGCGCCCAGCTTTAAGAAATTCGTTAAGCAGCACATTGTGTTGCAGGTTGATTCAACGGTTCGCGCAGACGCCAGCCTGGAGCTGGGCGCAGTTAGCGAATCCGTCACAGTGACGGCGGCAACGGCCGAGCTCAAAACAGAAAAGACCGACGTAGATCACTTGCTCGATCAGCATGAGCTTGAGACGGTGCCCGTCGCTAACGACAATCTCACGACCCTCTATCTCACTGCACCTGGCGTGATCCCGTTCAGCTTCCAGATTGGCAACAACGAAAACCCATCAGAAGGTTTCATGACATCCGTGAATGGGCAACTATGGATGGCAAACGATTACCAGGTTGACGGCATATCGGACATCGCCTTCGGATTTACTGGGCTTCAAATCATTGTTCCTCCTCCAGACTCGGTCCAGGAACTGAAGATCACCACAGCTACGTATGACCCGGAATATGGTTCAGTAGGCGGTATGGTTGCGCAGTACGTGACGAAGTCGGGTACAAACGCGATTCACGGATCGGCATACTGGATGAACCGAAACTCGTGGTCGTCCGCCGCCAACCCGTTCACTGAAAAAGTTCCGGGAACTGGGCCCCATGGGACCGGCACCGGCCCTGCGCCATACAACGAAAATATCGCCGGGGCTGCGTTGGGTGGTGCAATCAAGAAGAACAAGATCTTTTACTTTGGCGATTACCGGATGAATCGGCGCAGGCTGAGCGCGAATGCGCTGGCAACTGTACCGAACGACGCCTTCCGGGCTGGCGACTTCAGTGCCTTGGCAGCCACGAACCCGATCTTCGATCCGCAAACGGGCAATTCCGATGGTACTGGGCGCACGCAGTTCGCCAACAACTCGATTCCGGCTGACCGTATAAATCCCGTTGCCGCAAATCTGCTCGCCATCCTGCCGCGCCCCAACATCAATCAGAACACGCAGCAGAACTACCTCGGCACGGGCAAGTCGCCTTTCAGGACCGATGAAATCGATGAGCGCGTGGATTGGA
This sequence comes from uncultured Acidobacteriaceae bacterium, assembly GCA_963748555.1. Lineage (GTDB taxonomy): Bacteria > Acidobacteriota > Terriglobia > Terriglobales > Acidobacteriaceae > CAWKKW01. Next base: position 32,028 of record CAVVJK010000006.1, on the reverse strand, counting down.
ACCCGACAGAAAAAGATAAGTTCTTCGAACGCTATTCCTATATGTGGTCTCACCTGGAGAGCCCCGGCGTATTTGGCGTAGTTGCTGGCGGTCCATCCATTGGCGGTGGAAATCCGGCCACCACCGACACGAAGAATCAGTTGCTGTCGATGAACTACACGCACACCTTCGGCGCAACGCTTTTGGGAGAACTGCGGATTGGCTTCGCCCGCTTCAACCTGAACGAATACCAGAATGACGCGAGCCTGCAAACCGACGATAAAGTGGGCATTCCAGGCATAAATGACGGTACGAAAATTGCGGGTGGCTTGGCGGGTATTGGCGTGGATGGTCCGGTCGGCAGCTGGACGATGGGTATCTTCGGGTCGGTACCGCGCTTGGATCATTCAACGATGGTGCAAGGCGTGAACAACTGGACCAAGATTGCGGGGAATCATGAGATTCGCTTTGGAGCCGATGTGCGCCGCAACCTCGAAGACCTGTTTACGCTCAATCAGAGCACACGCGGTCAATTTGGCTTCAATAATGATGTAACAAGCAGCGCTACGATTTCCAATTCCGGGTTGGGAATGGCGACTTTCCTGCTGGGCGACCCAACCTTCTTCCAACGGGGCCAGTTTATCCTGTGGCCAGACGAACGCGTGTGGCGTGCAGCCGGATATGCAGGCGACACTTGGCGGGCCACTCATAAGCTCACTCTTAACTACGGTGCTCGCTGGGACTACATTGGGCCGGTGACGCCAAAGAAGGCGGGCGGGGATGTGAATTACGACCTGAATACGGGCCAATTGATCCTGGCCGGTCTTGGGGGCGTCTCAATGAGTTCGAATGTCAAGCCGCGGTACAACAACTTCGCACCCCGCGTTGGCGTTGCCTATCAGCTGACGGATAAGACCGTAATCCGCGCCGGCTTAGGCCGCAGCTACTTCATGAACGGCTTTGACGCGGCATTTAACCACCTGGACTCTTCTTATCCGATCGCCCAGGCCCAGGTAATACCGCAGGCCAACGCTTTTGTCCCGCTCTTCCCCATCAGTGAAGGACCTCCTGCACCAGCTCCTCCGGTCTTTCCGGCTTCTGGACATTTAACCCCTCCTCCAAACGACTTCGCAAAGGCGTTTCCGTTTGAGCGGAAGACTCCCAGCATCGACTCATGGAACTTCTCGATCGAGCGCCAGATTGCCAAGGATTTTTCGCTGACTGTTGCATACGTAGGGAACAAGGGAAACAATCTGGATTACTCGCTCTACAACGTGGATGCCGCAACGCCTGGGCCGGCCGACACCATTCAAAGCAGGAGACCGTATTACAACAAGTTCGGGTTCACCGGACAGATTTACGTGAACTGCACGTGCGACGATTCGAACTACAACGGCTTGCAAATTGAGGGTGTAAAGCGATTCACGAATGGCTATAGCATTCATTCCGCCTTTACCTGGGCGAAGGCCTCTGGACCATGAAATCGGTAATCGTGGCCCGCAGTCGGTCAACCCGTACGACATCGGAGCAAGTTATGGGGTTTCGTATCTGAATCAGGCCGTCGTGTGGACCACGACTCATTCTTTCCAGGTCCCTTTTGGGAAAGGGCAACGGTTTGGATCTAATGCCAATGCCTTGACTCAGACTTTGCTGGGTGGGTGGACGTTTGATGGAGTGACGACTCTGCAGTCGGGGCTCGCACTCTCACCAACGGACAGCGACGGCACTTCGCTCAATGCCGACTGGGGACAGCGCCCAAATCGGATACCGGGTGTGTCTCTCTATTCGCACGTGAAAAACAGAACGGCATGGCTAAATCCAGCGGCATTCGTAACTCCGCAATGCTGCCAGTGGGGCACGGCTCGTCCCGGCATCATGCGTGGCCCCGCGTTCTACAACGCGGACTGGTCATTCGGCAAAGTGTTTGGATTCAAGACGCCACTTGCCGATGACGACACCAAGGTCGAATTCCGGATGGAGGCCTTCAATGCCTTCAATCACACCAATCTCGGGCAGCCGAACAACGATGTGAACAACCCCCAATACGGAATGATCTTCGGCACGCAAGAAGATATGCGCAGATTGCAATTTGATCTACACCTGCGCTTCTGAACTCGATTGAGCGTTTCCATTTGCGAGAGTGAATGGGAACGCTCAACGGTTTTGCCATGTAAGGGGATTCGACCAGGACAGTTCTGGTTCGTTCTCTGTCTTCCGAACACGAGAGCGGGCCCTCTTAGTAAGAGTCTTTGTCGATGCGTTTGAGGTTTTCGTCAACGATGGGTTGGTTTTTATCTCATTACTACTCCGACCGACGCGACGGACCTCAGTCAGGATTGAATAAGCTTCACAGCCCTCCTTTGGGTTCACGATATCTGAAGTGTGCTGCGCTGATACAAACTCATCAAGTCATTCTCGATTAAAGACGCTGATCAAACGAAGGATCTCAATCCTTTCATTGCACTTGATGACGGTGGGACAATAGTCCCCATGAATCAGGACCGGTGCAAAGTACGGCGGGTAGTCGTTGGGCTTTTCGTATCGATCTGCGACTGGCGAACAAAGAGCACTGAAGGTATGGCATTGAACAAGTTTCGCGAAGCCGGATTCGCAATTTGGTGTTTGTTGGTAACAGCGTTGGTTGGCGGGGCACAAACCACCAGCCAGCAGCAGATTAAGGTTCATTACCAACGGGCAGAAGAAGCCATGAAGGCAAATCACCTCCAAGAGGCGTCGAACGAGTTTCGCGAGATTCTGAGGATCGATCCGAGAAATGCCGAAGCGTGCGCGAACCTCGGTCAGATTGCCTATAGTCAACAGGGCTATTCAGAGGCAGCCAAGTGGTTTGCTGAGTCTCTCAAATTCAAACCCCAATTGTGGGATGCAAAAGCGTTACTGGGACTGAGCGATATGATGCTGGGTCGCACCACCGATGGCGAACCGCTGCTGGTCGAGGCTTTCCCGCATGTCAACAATCAAAAATTGAAGGTGCAAGTGGGCGTCTCCCTGGTGCGATTCCACATGTCCACCCATTCGCTAAGCCAAGTCGCGGGTATCGTCGATGAACTTGAACAATCTGGTCAAGCCGATCCGGAGGTTCTGTACGTGACCTACCGGGCATATTCGGCCCTTGCGGCAGAATCATTAGACTCGCTTTACAAAAAATGGCCTGAATCCGCTCGTGTACGTCAGATCTTCGCGCAGGCGGCCGTGACACAGGATGACTTCCCCGGTGCGATCAAACAGTACAGACTGGCAATCGAGGCCGACCCAAACCTTCCGGGAATTCACTACGAGTTGGGTCGCACCATCCTCACGAACTCCCAGGACAACGCTGCACTGAGTTCGGCAGAACAGGAGTTTAAGACCGAATTGACTGCGAATCCGTGGGATGCCGATTCAGAGTATGAACTTGGAGAAACCTATCGGCTGGAGACGAAGTTGGAACCTGCAGAGGAACATTATAGGCGTTCAATCCAAATCGACCCGAACCTTGGTGCAGCACAAACCGCGCTTGGCGATCTGCTTTTTTCCGAAGGCAAGCCGCAAGAAGCTCTTCCGCATCTCGAGGCTGGAGTGCGCCTGGGTGCTGATGATGAGACCGCTTACTACAAGCTCTCCCGAGCCTATGAAGCGATGGGGCGGCGAGAGGAGGCGAAACGCGAGATGGATATTTTTCTCAAGCTTCGGAAAGAGCACGCATCATCGCATCCTGCAAGGCCACCCGAGAGTGGGGCAAATCCTACCAAGTAGGCAGGCCGGTGAGGCACTGGATCAACTCGAGGGAACAAAATCGATGAAGTTGACTTAGCGGCAAGTAGCCGTTAGCCGCAATGACAAACGGTAACAACAGTAAGTCAACCGGCGACGAACGTTGCCACCCCGATCAGTCTTCCCAATTTGTTTTGAACTGGAGAATAAGTGAACCGAAGACAGTTCGTTTTTGCCTCGGCATGTTCGGCTCTATTCAAAAGGAGTGCGTTTGCGATTGACTCAGTTGCGCTGAATTCGGATTCTGAAAATGCGCCACTCCAACAAGAATTAGCCAAAGACCCCTTGCGCCCGCAATATCATCTCCTACCGCAGGCCGGGTTTGTCGGAGATCCGTGTGCGCCTCGATTTTTCAATGGAAAGTATCATGTCTTTTTCCACGGCAGCTTTGGCGGGCGTGGTTGGCAGCATGCCGTCAGCTCGGACCTTATTCACTGGAACCACATGCCGATCGCACTAGTCCCGACCGAGAACGGCTACGACTCTTACGGAACTTTTACTGGCGGAGTGATGCCGGGCGGCGAAGGTGCGAGCATTGTATACACTGGCGTCACTAAGGTTGCGCGTGATCAGGAAACGATTCGCGCCGAGGGCCTGAAAGAGACGCAGTGCATAGCGACGTCGAAGGACCCCGATCTTCGCGAGTTCAAAAAGCTGCCTGCGCCCGTAGTCATGGCGCCTCCGCCGGGAGTGCAGATAACAGGATTCCGTGACCCATTCGGATGGAAGTCCGGAAATACCTGGTACATGGGCGTTGGATCAGGTTTTCCTCAAGTCGGGGGCGCCGTCCTTCTTTACAGATCGAAAGATATGCTTCATTGGGAATACGTCCATCCGCTCGCGCAGGGCGTGTGGAATGGACAGTCATTCTCCAATCCCGTTCCCAGTGGCGAGATGTGGGAATGTCCGGACTTCTTCCCGCTCGGAGACAGGCATGTATTGATCTACTCCACCGAGCATGCCACTTTCTGGGAGGTAGGAACTTTCGATGAGTCGGAGCTGCGGTTTCACTCGGAGTCCAAAGGCATTCTCGATCACGGCGCCTATTACGCTCCCAGGAGCATGGCCGACGGAAATGGGCGTCGGATATTGTGGGGCTGGGTACAAGAAACCCGAACCCGTGCCGAAGCTACGCAAGCGGGTTGGTCCGGCTGCATTTCTCTGCCCCGCGTGCTCACGATGAGCGATGATCATACATTGCAGATAGAGGCTGCTCCGGAACTGGAGATGCTTCGACAGAGCAAGGTCTCGACCGAGAACCCATCGCCCACGGCTCGGATGGAGCGATCAACCTCGGGAACATCCGCGAACGTTCGGGCGAAATCATATGCAAATTTCGTACATCCGCGGGTCCATGCAGCCTGGAACTTCAATCTAAGGGACAATCCGGAACCCAGTCTCTGCTTAAAATCGCATTTTCATATGCGAATGGAAAGCCGATGGCGGCGATTGGCGATCGTTTGCTAGCACTGAATCCTGACGCCGATCATATTTCCACAATTCACATCTGGCTCGATGGCTCAGTGGTGGAATCCTTTCTTGACAAGCGGCAGGCCATGACCACTCGATGCTACGAACCTGCAAACCAGGCTGGTGAAGTGCAAGTTACATGGAGCGGTTCGCCGGGTCAACTGAAGGAGTATCACGTCTTCCAGCTGCGACCCATCTCGTCTGATCGCTTGACAACTTGAGAACAGAGCTTGAATTCATCGTCAGCCCAACCTCTTCAGCAAGCTGAATTCCCGGTATCCATTTCGGGAGAAATCACAAAGACACTCTTCAAGAAACGGTAGAGAATGCGACCGAATTCCAGATTAATGAAAGCGACGTTGACTGGCGCGTTGGGCGGCCTGCTCTTTGGTTTCGATACCGTCGTCATCTCCGGCGTCCTTGATTCGCTCGTGCGGCTGTATCACCTCAGCGATTACGGCAAAGGATGGACGGTGGCGATCGCGCTGATCGGAACGGTAGTCGGCTCGTTCAGTGCTGGCGTTGTGGGCCAGAAACTCGGCGGCCGGGAGACGCTGCGGATCACCGCTATTCTTTACGTGATTTCCGCGTTGGGGAGTGCGCTCGCATGGAACTGGCCTTCGCTAATGGTGTTTCGCTTCATCGGTGGCTTGGGCATCGGCGCTTCGTCGGTGCTGGGCCCGGTATACATCGCGGAGCTCGCCCCGGCCAAGTGGAGGGGAAGACTAGTTGGCGCTTTCCAACTCAACGTGGTCTTCGGAATACTGGTTGCCTACACCTCAAACTACTTCATTCGGCTTCTGCATCTAGGCGCCGCGGAGTGGCGCTGGCAAATTGGTATAGCCGCGGTTCCTGCAATTGGATTTTTGGTCTTGCTCTTCAGCATTCCACGAAGCCCCCGCTGGTCCGCCTCAAGGAACAGGATCGATGAAGCTCTCGAGGTGCTTCGGTTGATGGGCGAGCCAAATCCAGAAGGGGAACTAGCCGAAATCCGCGCCGCGCTTCAACAAGAGCACGCTACGGCTCACGAACCAGTCTTCCGTTGGAAGTACCGGATTCCCCTCTTCCTCGCCATTACGATTGGCGCGTTCAATCAATTAGCCGGCATCAATGCGATTCTCTATTACTTGAACAACATCTTCGCATCTGCCGGATTCAGTCAGGTTTCCGGAGATCAGCAAGCTGTTGCAATTGGCTTCACAAATCTGATTTTCACCATGGTTGGCATGTCTGTGATCGATAAGCTGGGGCGCAAGACGCTGCTGCTGATCGGCGCTGCCGGCACTGCCACATGCTTGGCCGGTGTGGCATGGATTTTTAAATCCAACTCGCACCAGTCTGCACTCGTATGGCTGCTCGTTGCCTACATTGCCTTCTTCGCGCTTTCGCAGGGCGCCGTCATTTGGGTCTACATTGGTGAAGTTTTCCCCAATCACGTTCGATCCAAGGGCCAGGGCGTGGGAAACGCGAGCCATTGGATCATGAATACCTGCATCGCGCTGGTCTTTCCCACTGTAGCGGCAACCATGGGCCGCGGTGCACCTTTTATGTTCTTCTCCGCGATGACTGTCTTGCAATTCGTGGTTGTGCTGTTCGCTTATCCGGAAACAAAGGGCCAGACCCTCGAACAACTGCAGCTTCGACTAGTTAAAGCCTGAGTCATTGAGTTGAATGTTTCACTGTTGCGTGCGCAGATCTTCTGTAGCAGAGGAAAGATCGGAAGGGATCGAGTGTGAAACGGATATTAGGCGTATTACTGATGATGAGCGCGATCTGCTGGGCTCAAGATATAGGACCGCTTAACGGATTGGCCACGTTGCATCCCGGCGCTACTTCAGAGCGAGCGTCTAGTTGGGATCGGTCCGGAGGGAACGCTGATTTCATTGTGGTGAAATCGGGTGCTACGGTCCCCATCGCACAAATCAGCGGTGCGGGCGAGATTCGCCACATCTGGTTCACAATTGCCTCGCCCAGTCCAAACCACCTCCGGGAACTGGTGATGCGCATGTATTGGGACGGCGAAACGGAGCCGAGCGTTGAGGTCCCGATCGGCGATTTTTTTGGAACAGGGTTTGAATATGAAGACATCCCAGGGGGACATACGGGCCAAGCGTATCAGTCCTGGCAGTCGCTTCCGCTCACCGTCTATGGCAAAGCGATGAACTGATATTTCCCCATGCCCTTCGGCAAGAGCGCGCGCATCACGATTAGTAACGATGGAGCACAGGACGTACCCGCCTTCTACTACCACATCGATTACGAGAAGTACCCTGACGAGTCGGCAACCGCAAAAGAGGGTCGATTCCACGCGCAATGGCATCATCAGGTCACGACTCCCATTCCCGCGGGAGCATCCCCCGCCGTGAACCTCGACGGCAAGGGCAACTACAACTTCATGCACGCGACCGGGACTGGACAATTCGTCGGAGTAATTCTAGCTGTGCAGGGATACTCAACAGGATGGTGGGGCGAGGGCGATGACATGTTCTTCATTGACGGGGCGAAGGAGCACGCTTCCATCAGCGGCACGGGAATGGAAGACTATTTCGGAAGCGGCTGGATGTTCCGGGAGGAGTACAACTATCCATTTATCGGATACTCCCACCAGGGAAATAGGGACTGGACTGGCACGCATGTAATGTATCGCTTCCACATCGCGGACCCGATCTATTTTAACCGCTCGATCATCGCTGGCATTGAACACGGGCATGCGAACCAACGCCAGGACGGGTACACCAGCGTGGCTTTTTGGTACCAGACTGAGCCGCACGAGAAGCTTGACCCTTTGCCGCCACTGCAAGACAGGCTTCTCCAGCCCTTCTGGAGCATTCAGAAAATGCAACGCAACCTTCCTAACTAGGATCCGAGACAAGCCTAATTAGGATTCCGAGACAAGCAACGGGAGAAGAACGATGAAGCTTGGGGTTAGTGCCTTTGCGTGGACAGCGAAGTTTGAACGGTCGCATCTCCGATTGGTGCCGCTGGTAAAAGAGATGGGATTCAGCGGCTTCGAAATTGCCATGTTTGATCCTACTGATCTTGCCGTCAACGACATTCGGCGCGCCTTCGAGACCTCCGATCTCGAATGCACCGTGTGCGCCATCTTGCCTCCCGGCATCAATCCGATCAGCCCCGATCCAGCGGTCAGAAAGATTTCAGTGCAACACCTCGTCAGATGTGTTGAGACGGCGTCGGCGCTTGGAGCCAAACTCCTTGGCGGTCCACTCTACGCACCTATTGGCTATCTGCCAGAGCACCGGCCCACGAAAGACGAGTGGTCGTGGGCTGTCGAGGCATTTCAATCCCTTGGTGACGTTCTCGATTCCTGCGACATGACGCTCTCAATCGAGCCCGTCAATCGCTCTGAGACATTCTTCGTGAGGACCGCAAGAGAAGCACGCTCGCTTTGTGAGGCGATCGGTCATCCTCGTTTCGGTGTAACGATCGATACATTCCACGCCAACATTGAGGAGCGGGACATTGCTGAGGCCGTGACTTCACTAGGGCCGTATCTCAAGCACGTCCACGCAAGCGAAAACGATCGCGGCCCTCTAGGCATTGGCCACGTCGATTTTCGCGGCATCATCACTGCTCTTAAGAGGATCGGATACAACGGCTATCTCATGATCGAAGGATTCGGGTACTCTTCGCAGGAGCAAAATGGGCCCGGAGTACTCTGGGCAGACACCTCTGTATCTCCGGAGGCAATCGCCGCCACCGGAGCGCGGTTCTTGAATCACATTCTCGACGAAGCTGGCTCCTGAGCGCGCGACTCGATCCATGGTTCGCATCGGGTCGATTGTTGTTATCGCGATTTTGGGAGAACGACAAGTCCGACCGAGAGGCAGTTTCATTCACAAGGGTAGCTTGAGTCCTGCATTGCATTGGAGCCGGACTAAGAAGGATTTCTTATTGGAGAATAAGATGCGTACCTTGATAACGAGACGCCGAGCGCTTGGCTGGATCGGTGCCACGAGTTTGTTGCAATCCTCGGCATTCAAATTGCTCTCTGAAGCGACCGCTTCGGCTGAATCGCGGGTCCCGAGATTTCACGTAAACACCGCTACTGGTCGGATTAACGATCCACAGAGACCACTTTGGATGAATGGCCGTTGGAATCTGTGGATTCTGTGGAACAAGGATTTCCCAGACGGGCATGGCACGGTTTGGTTGCACTTTACCTCTGAAGACCTGGTGCACTGGACCGAGCGTGGCGCCTCAATCCCCAAGAACACGACTCCCTATGGTGACGTGTGGACAGGCTCATCGGTAGTCGATAAGTCAAATACTGCAGGTTTTGGTCGAGACGCCATAGTTGCTCTTATGACGATGCCGTGTAAGCCAATGGGAGGACAGGGGACTGGACGATGGTACTCGCATAATGGAGGCGCCTCCTTTCAATTCGACTCCGTAGTCATGACAAATCCGCGAGCTAAGGATTCGACTCTTAGGGACAAAGTTTTTCGTGACCCCAATGTTCGCTGGCACGAGCCAACTCAAAGCTGGGTGATGTGCCTTGCGGAACCAGGACAAATAGGCTTTTACCGGTCTTCCGACTTGAAGTCGTGGAAGCCAAGCGGCAGCCTGCAAAACTCTGAACTCGGCACGCTCGAATGTCCGAACTTGTTTCCCTTGCATTTACACGGCCCTGACGGAAAGATAGCTGGCGAAAAGTGGGTTCTCCTGTGCGGGGCAAACGGAACGTCCAGTGGGTTTACCACCGGAACTCATTATTGGGTGGGCGGCTTCGATGGGCATGGTTTTCAGCCAGAGGAGCAGGGCGGACGCTGGCTTGACGGAGGGCCGGACTTTTACGCGGCCACAGCATTCAGCAGGGACTCAGCAGACCCTTTGGAACGCACCTTTGTGATTGCTTGGATGAATAACTGGAACTATGCAGACGCGGTTCAGCAAAAGGGCTACATCGGGCAACTGAGCTTGGTGCGCGAACTTCGTCTCCAACTCGTCAACGGAAAACCGATCCTGCAGAACCGTCCCGTCGATGCAGTGGGATCGCTATTGAGCGCAAATATTCTCGGCAAGCAGCAGATCGTCTCTGATGGACACGATTACGACTGGCCAAAAGGTGCAGAGCAGACTTGCTGCAGGATAGATCTGACCATGTCGGCTGTAAACGGATCTTGGCCCGAGGCCATTTATCTTTCGGTTCGTGGAGGAGGCGGCTACTCGACACAACTTAGTTTCAAGCCTGGATCAGGCACTGCAATTCTTGATCGCGGACGATCCGGCCCCGTTCCGAAAGAAGGAGATGCCTGGAAGGCTCCTCGCTCCGTTCCATGCGATTACACCAAATCGGTTTCCGTTAGCATTTTTCTCGATGTGGGTTCTATCGAAGTTTTTCTGAACAATGGCGAGTCAAGCATGTCTGCGCTGTTGACTGCTCCTCTTGACGCAAATGCCTTGAGGCTTACCGCGACCGGCGGTCAAGTGAGGATTTCCGATGTCAACATAAAGCACAGAGCCGCGCTTCCAAACGCGTAACGACGAATGAATGGTTTTGGGGTCGAAGTCACCCGTTAAATGAGCAAGTCCGCCAGACGTCACTGAGTCAAAACAGTGGATGGAAGAGGGCTTTCTGGAGTTCTCTGAGGGCACAACAAGCGGCCCCTTCTCCTTTTGTTGCTGATTTGCGTGGTCCACGGCCGTATTCCAGAACTAGCGGCGAAACTCGCGGTGCTAATACCAACCGGGCATCCAGCGCTCGACTGGGCATTGGGGTGGCGACGTCCACTGGAGAGACGATCACCTCCTGTCTGACCTAGGACAGGGTTCTATGTGCAACGAGGTTTCGTACTTATGAAGCTAAGCTCGCCAAAGCCCAGTTCGACTGCCGATTAGGAAGCGGGGCAAACAGGAACACACGGTTCCACTTCCGAGCCGAAGTCGATCCAGTGGGGCGAGCGGTCCTTAGCTGGATCGGATCGACGCCCGGTTTCAAAGTTCTGCGCGTCTATATATAGCAGCTGACAAGATTGTTGACATAAGGGTTTAAAGCTTCTATACAAATGGATGCGTAAGGAAGCATCGATCCCCAAAATGCCTTCGAGAAACGTGCATCCAGAATTCAGGCACTAACCCACGCTCTTCTCGAAAGAAACGTGAAAGCCATGTCGCAGCAGTATCAAGATGAAGCTCTACAGTTCCTCAAGGACGGATACGTACTTATCCCTGAACTCCTGAGTCCTGAGGAGGTCCGGATACTTGTGGATGCCGCGCATACCGACGTCACCATGTTGAACAGTGCCTTCGAGTTGACGGACACCGCGGGCGCTCGGATTCGCCTTGCCGGATGGAACTATGCAGGGAATGATACTTTTGGATTGATCGCGCGCTTGCCGCGCATCGTGGATCGCATGGAAGCCTTCCTGGGTGGTGAAGTCTACCACTACCACTCCAAGATGATCCTCAAAGAACCTCGCGTCGGTGGCGCTTGGGAATGGCACCAGGATTATGGGTATTGGTATCAGAACGGGTGTCTCTTCCCAGACATGGCGAGCTGCCTAATCGCTGTTGACCCCGCCACGCGTGCGAACGGCTGTTTGGAAGTGCTGAAAGGCTCTCATAGCATGGGCCGGATTGAGCACGGCCGATTCGGCGGCCAGACAGGAGCGGATCCCGAACATGTAGATGCCGCACGAGAACGTCTGGAACACGTCTATTGTGAGATGAGCCCCGGCTCCGCGCTATTCTTTCATGCCAATCTGCTGCATGCCTCCGCACAAAATGTAAGTGATGCACCGCGATGGGCTCTTATTTGTTGCTATAACAGTGCCTCGAATTCCCCTTATAAGGACTCCCATCATCCTCGCTATAACAAACTTCAGAAGGTTAGCGAAGACGCAGTGTTGAGTGCAGGAGTACGACTGAGCGATGCCTCGCAAACGTTCATTGATCCGGCAGAAGATAAGACCAGCGCGGGTGAAAGAGTCCAGACCTGAGTTGCAGCTTTCGAAGATTCTCTTCGACACATCTGGATGGAAATAGAAAGATACACGATGCGGAGCTGCTAATTGTTGATGCAACGTAGACTATCGATGATAGTTATTTCCGGGCTGCTTGTATGCATTGCAAGCTCAGCAAAGAGCCAAGGCCGAAATACCGTTGCACCTCAGCCCGATCAACTTATCTCGCGATTCGAGAAGACTCTACCGTTTTCCTTTACCTATGACCGCAAGTCCTCCAAGGATCTTCTTGGCTCATGGCATAAATCAGAAACCATTCGTTCCATCACTGATGGCCGAAACGTGCGCACGGTTACTTACACCGACCCTCATACGCAACTTGAGCTAACTTGGGAGGTGACCCGGTTTCCGGAAACGCAACCTTATCGAATGGGTGATCCGCCTTCGTAACAGAGGAAGGCAAGATAGCCCACTTCTCGAATCGATAGAGCCCCTGGATGTTGATTTGCCCGTGCACCAAGGCTCGGCGGTGATATTTCATCACGCTCACGGAAGTACATCGAGTGCCCTCGATTACACGCCTGTAGACGCAGATTTAAACGCGGAACCAAATGTGGCTATCGCGCATTACATCATGGAGAATGGTCTGCAGAAAGACTCCTACCTGCCATTCTTTAACCTGCAATGGCCCGATGGCGGTCTTATAGGAGCGGTCGGTTGGACGGGGCAATGGATGGTCACTGTGCACCGTTCTGATAGCACAGTCACTTTGAAGAGCGGTCAACAACTCACTCACCTCAAGCTGCACCCGGGCGAGAGCATTCGGACCCCAAGAATACTGCTTGTATCCTGGCACGGCAAAGATTCTATCGTCGGGCAAAACGCGCTCAGGCACTCATTGATCCGCTACTACACTCCTCGCATCGGTGGCAAACCTGCGATGCCTCCCGTTGCGTCCACGGGAGCCTATGCGCTGATATTCGATGGGATTGCTAAGAAGACAGGGCAAAATCCACTTGATATCTTGCCCACGGTCACCGAGAGCGATCTGGGCGGGAATGGCGGCCGTGGCTTTCCCGGGCCGGGAGACGCATTGAACTATGTCACCGAGCAAAACCAGCTACAGCTGATCAACAACCTGCCTCCGATCGGAATCGAAGCCTACTGGCTGGATGCTGGGTGGATGGAAGGGCTTTGGCCTGATGGACGCGGAAGCTGGGTTACCAACAAGGATTTTCCAGATGGGTTGCGACCGCTTGGCGAGGCAGCTCATAAAAGGGGTCTGAAGTTCCTGCTATGGTTCGATCCAGAGGGAGTTGGTCCAGGGAGCCTGATCGCGAAACAGCACCCCGAGTGGGTTTTGCACCAACCGCAGGAGGGACGGTGGGGCGGGATATTCAAGTTTAGTGATCCTGCGGCGCTCCAATGGATGACGGATCTGTTGGCCAGCCGAATCCGCGACTGGCAAGTGGATATTTTTCGCATGGATCGGAACACGAATCCGCTTCCGTTCTGGAAGGCCGCAGATTCGGAGGACCGCCAAGGCATAACAGAAATCCGGCAGATTGAAGGGTTATATGCATTGTGGGATGACTTATTAAGGCGCTTTCCCGGCCTGATGATCGACAATGCAAACTGGCGAGTAACTGGGCCGGATCTAGAAGCAATGCGTCGAACGATCGGTTCATTGACGCGCAGCGAGATCACAAATGGAGGTGTGCCCAACCCGATTCTGGATCAAGCTCAGACTGCTGAGTTAAGTATGTGGATTCCATTCGATGCAAATATCTTGAATGGAGCTGATGCCTATAACTTCCGTAGCACCGCGACTACGGGCGTGGCCATGGGCCTCAATCTACAATCGCCGTACATCCCAGTAAATGCGCTCGCGAAGGAGATCGCTGAGTTGAAGGCGCTCCGCCCTTTCTGGTTAGGGGATTATTATCCTCTTACCCCAATTAATGCTAACGAAGCCGCGTGGTGCGGATGGCAATTCAACCGACGCGATCTCAACGCCGGCTTCGCCATGTTCTTTCGGCGCCCGAAAAGCAGCGAAGCTCACTATGATGCGAGTCTACGCGGCCTGGATCCCGCCGCGTCTTACGAAGTCACGATTACAGATGGTGACGCTGGGGCGATCAAGCACGTTATGACAGGTCATGATTTAGCACACTTTCAAGCAAAGATTAATAATGCTCCAGGTAGTCTCTTGGTGCGTTATCAAGCCGTCAAAGCCGAAGGCGGGAATCGAGCTCGCTAGGTGCGCAGAATGCAGCTTATCCGCGATCCACATTGAGGATCGCAGGATGTTTGGGACTGCGCTGTTGTGGCTTGTTCCGCGTGCCGATGGCGGCGACGCTGTACCGTTGAGCGAGATCCGAAGCCTCAGATTTGGTTCTTTGTACCTTCAACGGTCGGTACTCCGGCCTTACGAAAAACAGCAAGTGAGCTGCTGAGCCCGATTTTCGCGGCGGCTTCCGGTGTCATGTCTTTGGTTCGCCCGAAGACTTCTACGCTGAGCGCATCGGTGTAGCGGATGGTTTGGAGCGCCTGCAAGAAGCCGGTCAAGTTAATGACACCTTCCCCGGGTAGCAGACGCTGATTATCGTGGATCTGTTCTGCAGGCAAGTTCGGCGAGTCGTTGAAATGGACGTGCACGATGCGATCGCGGCCGGCGGCAATGATGTCCTCCGTGGTGGCTCCTGCGTGGTGCCAGTGCCAGGAATCGAGTAGCAGTCCGACGTTGGGACCACATTCCTTGGCGAACGCGAGCATATCGTTCATGCGCCAAATGAATTCGTACTTGTGCGCTCTGCGGAGTTCGAGCGGACCGAGAAATTCGAGGCCGAGGCGGACATTAGAACGAGCCAAAATGCGGGCACTCTCTGTAAACCGCCGCTTATAGGTTTCGCGCAATTCATCTTTTGGCGTATCGCTCGAGGGCATGATGTACGTCATCATGCGGGGGCAGTGGATAGCGGCAGCGAACTGGGCGGCTGCGTCGAGCTGGTTCAGCGAAGCATTGAAGGTTGCGTCGTCTTTCCGGAATTCTACTGGAAAATCGATGACGGCTGGCCTGATCCTAAGGCTCGCAAGTAACTTGTTGGTCGCGCTTACGCCGGCTTGCATGGCGGGGCGCAGCATGATGTCCGCGCCTGGAAAGCCTGTTTGCGCGGCAAGGCGCGCGAAGTCGGGCCACTGAACACGATCCTGCAACAGGACGCTGTTCAAGGAGAGGAACATTTTGCGCTCGTCGCCGAAAGCTCCGGAGAGC
This sequence comes from uncultured Acidobacteriaceae bacterium, assembly GCA_963748555.1. Taxonomy (GTDB): domain Bacteria; phylum Acidobacteriota; class Terriglobia; order Terriglobales; family Acidobacteriaceae; genus CAWKKW01. The sequence goes on along the minus strand of CAVVJK010000006.1, from coordinate 16,611 downwards.
GATGCGGCGGCGAGCAGCTTAGCGAAGGATCGTCGGGATATCAAATTGGCCACGCGCAGTCGATCATACCTCGAGTAGCACAGCGTGCGGAGACGCAAGTTATGAACAGACGAGAGATATTTACCGCGACGATATGGACGTGAAGCAATTTTTAGGGATCACCCGTTCGCGTCTTCGAGCGGGCTTGAAACCAGCGATCCTTTCTGAACGGAAACGGAAGAGTGGAGCATCGGAATCTGGATGTCGTTTGCAGATATTCTGCGCAAGGCTATCCTGCCGCAACGGGCGAAGACGTGAAGGGTTGGTATCTGAAACGCCTGGGCAGTGGAAACCAGGGCTATTGCGGTTTATCACACCGAAGTTGCGGTTATTTTAAGAACAACGTGACATTTTTTAGTACCATTCCGGCGTGAAGCCAACCCGGATCGAACTTTTCGGCCCGTTGCGGATCAGCCTGGGAAAAGATCTGCTCACATCCGTCAATACAAACCGGATGCGTTCTTTATTGGCGTTTCTTGTGCTTCACCATGATGTGCCCCAATCGCGAGAACATCTGTCCTACCTGCTGTGGCCCGGGTCGAGCGAGGCGCAGGCACGTACGAATCTGCGACAAGTACTCCACAATCTGCGCCGTGCTTTGCCGGTGGATTGCTCGCTGCTGGTGGCAGACAACCACACCGTGCAGTGGAACACCGATAGTTCGTGCCAGATAGATGTTGTGGAGTTTGAGGCCGCGGTTCAGGCCGGCACCAAAGAGAGCGATCCGGCGACAGCGCGAGAATACCTTGAGCAAGCAGCTCGGCTCTATCAGGATGACCTACTCCCGGATTTGTACGATGAGTGGCTGGAACCGAGACGAATGCAGTTACGGCAGCAATTTGCGGATGTTCTCAGCCGCCTTACGGGGCAGCTCGAGGCCGCTGGAGAGTATCAGGAAGGAATTCATCACGCCAGCCGGCTGGTGGCCCTTGATCCGCTACGCGAGCCATACTACCAAACCCTGATGCAGCTGCACCTGCGGAATCGCGACCGCTCCAGCGCCTTACGCGTGTATCACCAATGCATGCGTAACTTGCAGCGGGAACTGGGCGTGAGTCCCAGCAAGTCAATGCAGGAGTTGTTCACCGAGGCTCTGAGGTCGGAGGAGTTGCCTTCGGTCCCCGCTGAGTTGCCGCCTTACGCAGCAACCAAGCCTCTGCCAATGATCGGTCGCCGAACGGAGTGGAAGCGGCTGCAGCATTGTTGGCGGCGCGTGACGGAAGGGGAGGCCCACGTTGCCTTGATCATGGGTGAGCCTGGGATTGGGAAATCGCGCCTCGCGGAAAAGCTGTTCGACTGGTGTGCAGGCAGTCTGAAAGGCACAACCATCCGTGCTCGCTGCTACTTTGCTCAAGGGCAGCTTGCGTATGGACCCATTGCGGAGCTCTTAAGGGCGGACCCAATGAGGGCGGTGCGAACGCAACTTCCCCTGTCGCAGCTGATCGAACTGGCGCGCGTGCTGCCGGAGATTCTAGCGGAGAATCCGGGAATTTCACCTCCGCCGCCATTGACGGAAAGTTGGCAACGGCTTCACTTGTATGAAGCCATGAATGCGGTGTTTCGCAAGATCCCGAAACCGCTGCTGCTGGTGATCGATGACCTGCAGTGGTGCGATCGGCACTCGTTCGAATGGATGCACTCGCTATTCGCATCCGGCGCGGCCAAAGGAATTCTGGTCGTGGGCACTGCGCGCATAGAGGAAACCGGACGCGATCATGCATTGCAAGGCCTGGTTCGCGAACTGCGGCAAGCCGGCCAGATTTCCGAACTGGAGTTGGCACCTCTGACAATCGAGGAAACGGAGGCCCTGGCCGCCGAGGTGGCAACCCACAAGTGCGACCCAGCATTTCTCAGCGGTCTCTACAAGACGACTAAGGGAAACCCGCTCTTCCTGGTGGAGAGCATACGGGCGTCGATTGAAGGTGATGGAGATCAGCAATCGGTTCCACCGCGGGTGCAGGCTGTGATCGGGGCGCGCTTTGCACAACTGTCACCGGCGGCGTATGAGTTGGCCGGATTGGCCGCGATGATCGGCAGGCCGTTCTCGTTCGAACTGCTCGCAAAGGCCACCGACTGGGATGAGGAGAGCCTTTCTCGCGCGCTGGAAGAACTGTGGCAGCGGCGCATCATCGACGGACAGGGGCCGGCTATCTACGACTACACGCACGATCTGCTGCGCGAGGTAGCCAATGCCGAACTGAGTCCCATACGGCGGCGGTCGTTGCATCAGAGAATTGCGCGCGCCCTGGAAGAACTGCATGGGGCTGATCCGGCGAGCATCAGTGCGCGTTTAGCTGCACACTACGAGGGTGCCGGTATGGCAGAGCAGGCGATCCGGTTTTATGGGGTGGCAGCATCCGTGGCGAAACAACGCTTTGCCGATGCAGAATCAGCTGACCTGATGCGGCGGGCGCTTCGTTTGTGTCGCGAATTTCCAGAGACGACCAAACGCGACCGTGAAGAGTTGGAACTGCTGTTGCGGCTTGGGCCATCGTTAGTGACCACCGACGGGTATAGCGTGCCCGAGGTAGGGGAAACGTATCGTCGCGGCCCTGGAGCTCTCGCGGCGATTAAAGCAAACCGAGCATCTGTTTGCGGTGTTGAGCGGAGCATGGCTCTTCCATATCGTGCGTGGCGAGCTGGAGCAATCGAGAAAGCTGGCGCAGGAATCCGTGGAGACTGCGCGCGACCAACGCAACCTTCCCCAGGAAATGGCCGGCCACTTTCTGTTGGGCACGAGTCTGTTTCATCTTGGACGACTGGAGTCGTCGTGGGAACAGATCGAACTGGCGGTTTCTTCGCCGAACGCTTATTCGCATCCGGCGCTGGCGTTGTTCGCAGGGGGCAACGTGGGTGTGTTCAGCCGCGTGTATCAAGCGCAGTTGTTAAGCCAGTCGGGCGATATGCGGGCGGCTTTAACCCTGAGCGATGAGGCCATTCTGAGGGCACGCGAGCTGGCGGACCCATTCACCCTTGCCATCGCGCTGGACTATACTGCCATGCTGAATGTTTATCGTTTTGAATATGGTCTGGTCCTGGAGCGCGCCGAAGAAGCAGCCGCGATCTGCGGAAAGCACGGGTTTGCCTATTATCTCGCCATGGCAGAAATCCTGGCTGGTTGGGCTACGCAAATGAAGAGCGGCAATTCGGCGGGTATGCATCGACTTCGCCGCGGACTTGATGCGCTGAAGGCCACAGGGGCAGAGCTTCGTTTGCCCTTCTACTACGGGCTGCTTGGGGAAGCCTGCACTCGGGCAGAGCAAAATGGCGAAGCACTGGCGAATATCGCCACCGGATTTGCTTTCCTCAACAAGAACGGGGAAATGTGGGCTGCGCCCGAGCTGCATCGGATCCATGGCGATCTGTTACTGCGAGGCGGTGACGAGACGCAGGCAAAAGCCAGCTATCTGCGTGCGCTCGCAATTGCCGGCCAGATAGGCTCGCGGCTGTTTGAAAAGCGTGCCACGGAACGCCTTCGTTCGCTGCAGATCAGCCCGGTTGAAGCCGCCGAACGCTGATCCCGCTTCCCGCAGAACGCTTTCCGAACGCACTCCGCTGCAAAGTAGTTCTTGAAGGTGCAACTTTCCCATTTCCCCATGGAGGTAAATCATGCAACAGCATGTTATCGACGCATTCAAGGGTCAGCTACGAGGCGAGCTGATCGATTCGGCGCACCCGCACTATGACGAAGCGCGCAAGGTGTACAACGCAATGATCAGCCGGAAGCCGCGTTTGATTGCCCGATGCACTGATATTGCCGACGTGATCGCGGCGGTGAATTTCGGCCGTGAGAATGAGCTTCGTGTCTCCATCCGGGGCGGCGGCCACAACGCCGGTGGGTTGGGGGTCTGTGACGACGGGCTGGTGATCGACCTGTCGCCGATGAAATACGTTCATGTCGATCCGGCCGCAAGGACGGTTCGCGTAGGCCCCGGCACCACCTGGGGCGAGGTCGACCACGCGACCCACGCGTTCGGACTCGCCGTGCCATCGGGAGTCATCTCCAGCACGGGAGTGGGCGGTCTGACACTCGGCGGGGGCATGGGCCACCTGACCCGCCAGTTCGGGCTGACGATCGACAATTTGCTCTCTGCTGATATGGTTCTGGCCGATGGCTCGTTCCTCACCGCAAGCGCCGACGAGAACACCGACCTGTTCTGGGCCATCCGCGGCGGCGGCGGAAACTTCGGCGTCGTGACTTCGTTTTTGTTCCAGGCACACCCGGTGAAGATGGTGTGCGCGGGTCCGATGCTGTGGCCGCTTTCCCAGGCCGCCGACATCATGAAATGGTATCGGGAGTTCATTGCGCAGGCGCCGGAAGAGATCAATGGCTTCTTCGCGTTTATGACTGTTCCTCCCGGGCCGCCGTTTCCTGAAGATCTTCACTTCGAGAAAATGTGTGGAGTGGTCTGGTGCTACAACGGCCCGATCGAACAGGCCAACGAAATCCTCCAGCCGTTGCGCAACTTCCATCCTCCGGCATTCGAATTCTTCGGTCCCATGCCTTTCCCGATGTTGCAGGGAATGTTCGATGGGCTTTATCCGACGGGACTGCAGTGGTACTGGAAGGCGGACTTCGTCAACGAGTTGAGTGACGAGGCCATTGCTCTCCATCTCAAGCACGCCGCGCAATTGCCGACCCTGCACTCGACGATGCACCTGTATCCCATTAACGGGGCAGCGCACAAAGCTGCCAGCGACGAAACACCGTGGAGTTATCGCCATGCCACGTGGAGCCAGGTGATTGTGGGTGTTGACCCGGATCCGGCCAACAAGGACCTGATCACTGATTGGGCCCGGAATTACTGGGAGGCACTGCACCCGTATGGAGCCGGCGGCGCCTACGTGAACTTCATGATGGACGGCGAAGGCGAAGATCGAATCCGCGCGACCTACGGGGACAACTATGACCGCCTTGCACAGCTGAAGGCGAAATACGACCCGAGCAACTTCTTCCGCGTGAACCAGAATATTCTGCCCGAGACCGCCGCGCTGACACCGGCCTGATCGAGCGATGAGCCAAAGGCCCGAGTATTTATACGCATTCACCGCGAATTGAAAAACTCAAATGAGGAGAAGCTTCGTGGGTAAAGAAAATCAGCGCACCTTGGCTGCGAAGAGAGCGTGATGCGCGAGGATGAAGAGCGTATTTCGATCTGCGCCGCCGAAGATAAGTTGCAGGGGCCGCTCGGGCACGTCGATCTGCGCGATCTGCTTGCCGCTGGGCGAGTAGACGAAGATCTGACCATTGGCGACATAGACGTTCCCGTGGCGGTCGACGACCACACTTTCGCCTCCACGCTGTGCAAAGGGCTCCAGGTGTGAAAGCGTGCCGTCGGAGTTCACTGTGGCGTGGTAAGTAATGTCCTCTGACTCGCTGCTGACATAGACACCCTGCCCGGGCTCGGCGGTGAGGAAACCGTAGGTGTCGAGGGTATCGCTGAATCGCCACCCCGAGGTATCGCTCGCCGGCCCCTGCTGGAAGACGCGGGTGGCGGGCAGGAAGACACTGCCGTCCGACGATGCGTACTCGCGAGATCTTGGCGTGGTCACATCTGCAACGAACATCTCGGCCAGCGTGGTGAAGCGCATTGTGTCCAAATTGAGTTGATCTTTGAACTCGCCGTTGTTCCACCAGTTCACGGGCAGAATGACGGACGCATTCGCGTGAGGCTGGATGGGTTGAGATTGCAGCAGAGTGAGGTCTTGTGCCGAGCTGCCGGGGTGGAACGTGTAGACGGTGCCTTCAGCGCCAGCCGAGGAGAGCACCAGCAAATTACCAGATTTGTCGAAGGCGAGATTGACGGGATCGAGGGGACTGTCGCGTTCTATAACAAGGCCTTCCTTCTCAGACCAGGAATAGATGCGTTGGTTGTGGTGATCGACGAAGTAAAGCTTGCCTGCCGCGTCGACAGCCGCACCGGAGATGGAGAAGAAGCCATCTTCGAGCTTGCTCACGCTTGCTCCGGGAGCCATAACAGCGGAGGTGTCAGGCGGCGCAGGCGGTTGCGGACTTGCTGAGATGTCCAGGACAGCGAACTCGCGCTCGCGTACCTCGAGATGATGCGTAACATCCTCGATTGCGTTTTCGTAGGGGAACTTGCTCAAGCGCAGAAAGGTACCGCAACCGTTGTTGTCACAGGTAGCGTAACCGCTCTCGGCATTCACGTGAACGTTGCGAAAATGAATGTCTGACGAGTTGAAGATGCGGACTGCGGAGGGGAAGGGCGCGCGCGAACGGGTAACGCGATAGGCGTGGTAGTTGGCAAAAGTGAGGTTACGACAGGAGTCGATTTCGAGCGAAAGCGACTCGGGACTTTCGCCCGCTTCCTCTTCGGTCTGGGGGGCGTTGATATCCCAGTTCTCAACGTGGTCGAACTTAATCTCATTGCGAACGTGGTGTTCGTTGGAGAGTTCGTAAACGTGGCCGGGCGTGGTTGTGTTGGAGACGAGAAAACCTGCTTGCGCGAAGGTATTGGGTGTCCAGATATCGGCGAAGGAGCCACCACCGCCGTCAGCGATCCAGAGACTGGGATACTGGCTGTCCCATCGCTTGCGGAGGTCTGGGTCCGCGGTGTGATTGTTGTTGTACGGGTTGACGCCGCTGCCGTGGCCGCCCAGGAAACGTACATCGTCAATGAGCGATTGCTCGCCGGCCTTCCAGAGCACTCCGACAGCCCGGGGATTGATCCCGCCTGTAAACACACCGATGCCGCTCAGGATGTTCGTGCCACCCGCGGGAGCGAGGATTACGGGCTTGGGTGCGCCTATGCCCTGGTAGCCGGGAGTTTCGTCGAGCAAATCAATTTGGGCAAGGGTGGGATGAAGGCCGATGAGCACCGTCTCGGGTTTGAGAGTAAGTGTGTTGCGCACGACGTAGTGGCCGCTGGGGAAGTAGAGCACGCGATGCGTGTCGATGGCCTGCTGAATAGCCGCGGTGTCATCGCTGGCGCCATCGCCTTTCACGCCAAGCGTGTGTACGTTAACCCATTCGCTGCTGGGCGGAAGGGCACGAATGGCCGGAGGAATTTTGATGGGCATCGAAGCAATTGGAGCGGCTTCATACTGCATACCGATTTTGCCCATCTGGCCTTCACCGGGCACGATGAGTCCGTAGTTGAAATTCTTGACTTGATAAACGGCGCCCTTCCCGGGAACGGTCTTGCCGCTCTCGCGCAGTTTGGCGAAGACGGGCGCATTGCTTAGAATCGCGTTCTCAAATCCAATCTCGGTAAGCGGGCTTTGCTCCAGGCTGATGATGACCGTGGGTCCCGAGATGTTTTCGAACCGTGAGTCTTTGACCCAGAGCTGATCGGGATAACCGGGATCGATATCGATGGCCGTGGGCACGTCACGAAAACTGTTACGAATGAGCGTGAGGCCGGCTTCATGTTCGCGAATGGCGGATTCACGCTGGCCCTCGAAAGTGGAATCGAGCAAGGTGAACTGCCACGCGGGAGAGGTCTTCTCCGTGAGAATGCCATAGCGTCCGCCGTAGAAGTGCAGATCTTCGGCCTCATTGCCGACCTGGTAGAGAGCAGCCAGACCCGAGCCGATGTGGAAGTTCATGTGAGTGAGAAAGGCATGCTGGGCTACATGGAAGCGGATAGCAACTGCAGCAGGATTGCCGTTACCGATCTCGAAGTCGATGTTGGTGATCGCCGAATAAAACGTGCTGGAGTTAGCATCGGCGACGTGGTCATTGGGAGGAACGGAACCGGGCGGAGGAAAGGGGATTCGTCCATCGGCACGGGTGGGCTCGTTTGGCCCAAGACCCGTGAACATGACCATGACGCCCATACCCTTCTGGAACCCCGGCGTCTCGGGTGGCAGAACGAAGATCGGCCGCGTGGCGCCATAGCCGATGAGGCGAACACCGGGCCAAAGATAGATAGTGCGAGTAATGTTATAGCGATTGCCCGCGACAAAGACTATGCCTTCGCGGCCCGTGCCTGCGGCCGTGTCGATCGCTGCCTGGATTGCAGCAGAACTGTCGGCGTTCGCAGCAGGAGCGTCGAGATAGATGGCCTTGGAGTCGTCGGGCCGCGTGGTGATCACGGATGCAGCGAAAGCCCCAGAGCACAGACAGAGGATAAGAACGGATAAAAGGATTTTCTTCACTGAGTTTCCTCGCAAGGCGGCGTGTGGCTAGACTGTGCCATCCAGCATACCTCGATGTCGAAGAGGCTGATAAATCGCTCTTGGCCACGGGGCTTCTGGATGATGCAGAGGCGCGAGCACCTAGATCACCTTGAGGAATCTTGTCGTCTCCAAGAATACTTCCAGCCAGGACGGGTTTGGACGCGACCACAATGGACGATGTGAACGGACGGCACCTAATCTCCGAATGCGCAGCGCCGTTGCTTTTGTGAAGGCGGTTTGCCTTCGCGGCGGTCGCCTCGCAAGCCATAGATACTTAGGGTGAAATCCGATAGATTTCTTGAAGGATCGGGGCTTAGGTAATTCGAGACGCGCCCCCGGAATCCGAGGCGCCTGGGAATTCGGCCACAGGCTGACCGAGAGCCTGCGCGGCATAGTTGAGCAAATTTCGTAACAGCCGTTCCGCTGTGGGAATCGTGCCAAGGTTCTGGCGTATGTTCAAGCTGTTGAGGATAACTCGACCGGCTCCGAACTGGTATGCCGCAATCTGCAGATCCGAACGGTAATCGTCATGGCCCCCGCTGGTCTGGATTGCCCCGGAGATCGCCTCGACACTGGGGTCCAGCCCGCGAAAGACGGTTGAACTGATGATGTCGCGGTATAGGGTGTAGTCGAGGATTCCTCCGGACGGTAGTCCTTCAAACACCGCGTGCTCCTTCGCCCATGGATCCGCACGAAAATATGCATTTGGAGTGCGCGCGAGTTGGGGACGATCCTTAGAAGCGAGCGGAAGCCAATGCAGAGTCGTGGGCCGTCCGGTGAAGGGTTCATCGAGCAAGGTCTCCGGACTGAGAAATACCACTGATGATCCACTCGCAATGCGCTGTTCGAGAGCCGAAAATGCTTGTGCGGCATCTGCGGCTGGTGGTCTCCCTGAAACGAGAATCAGCTCGCGGGCAGTTTGCAACTCGGAGACCGATTCACGGAAAGGAAGGTTGCGATTGTGCAGCCACTCCGCCAGCTTCGGATCGTCGCCCCACAAAACGATCGTCGTCGCGACCTTCGGCATACCGGCCATATCGTCTACATAGAATTCCGCTTCTCCACCGCCGGCTGCAGCCCCGTACTGGAACGTTGCAAGGAACTTGTAGCGGCCCGGAGGACCAGTTATAACAATGTCCCGAGAAAACACCGGGCGGGAAAAGGGAACCTCACGACCGTTCGACTTCGGAATCTCTATTTGGATCGTGATGTCCAGTGGGCGAGTTCTCTGGGGTCCCGCAACTTGAATCCGGGCCGGGTAAGTACCGGGAGCCAACGCATCGTGGTTCACCAGAAATGCGTCCAGATGCACCTTTGTCCCGCTGTATACATTCGCTTCATTTACGAAGAGACACCAGCGAACGGGTGTGGCCATATCATTGAGGGCGTCCGCCATGCCCGGCTTGAGATCACGGAAGTAGCTCGTGATTCCGCAGCCATGAAACCAGGCATCGACAATCTGGGTGGAGCTGAAGTCGCCAATGAGTGCGGGGTTCGCTTGCCATGCGTTGTAGTCTTCCAGTACCAGTTTGGCCTGGATGCGCTGACTTTCGGTGAAGTAGTCTTCCGGTCGTGGCCAGCACTCGTCTAGTTTCCACCTCAACCAGTCCGCTTGGAAGGCTTCCATTTTTTTACGATATAGGGCTGCATCCGCTGCCTTCTCTTTGCCGAGTTGTTCAAAATGGCGTAAGAACCGTGGATAGTCCTGGGCGCCGCATATTCCAAATTCAGAGAGCAGCACTGGATTCCAACTCTCCGACGACTTGATTTGCTCCTTACTTAGGGGTCCTGCGCCATTACCAGCGAACATGAAATTACCTGCTGGATTACGCATTTCTAGCAGAGCCTCGGCCGAGTGCGGAGAAGCAGGATAAGCGTGAACGTCGCGCAGCCCGGTCGATTCCCACACATGCGAGCCCGGGTTGCTGAGACTTCCAACTTTGGGGTCGTTATCAAAGCGCCCGCTGGCAAGCAGCATCACTCGAGTTTCATCAAGATCACGCAAGCGGGGCAGTGCGGTGATAGCATGACGGAACAGCCGTCCGTCTTTCACTTCATTCAGCAGTGACCACATCACGATGGCCGGATGGTTGCGATCCCGTCGCACGACTCCAGCAATGCTCCGATCCCAACGTTCTTCCAGCGCGGGCGATTCAGCCATTTCGCGGGCGCCAAAATGTTCCTCGTAGACCAATAAGCCGATCTCATCGAAGAGGTCCAGTTGGCGCGGCAAAGCGGCTCCGCATGTGATCCGAATCGCGTTAAAACCCATCGCCTTCATATTGAGTACGTCACGTCGCAACAATTCATCGTCGTACGGCGTAGTCTGGGAAATCGGGTATTGCAATACCGTGTAAAGAGCACCGTGCAGCCGAATCCGCCTTCCATTCAGGCGGAAATAGCCATTTTCAAAACGGAAATCCCGGAAGCCGCATCGGATTGACTTCTCATCGATCCCACTATTTCCGTCCACCTGGACTCGCCCGGTAACACGATACAGAAACGGGTCATTCAGCTCCCATGAACGGTGGCCGGGGACCTGGATGACAAGCTTGACCTCATTGTCGCCGTTGCGAAAAGACTGCTCCGAAGAGATGGAGGTTAGAGTCTCCCCTCCCCTCGACGGTGCGCATTGGATTGTGACGGAGCCGCGCACGGCTTATCCCCAGCATTTCGTACGTTTGCTCGTATGAGAATCTCCCCAGTCTTCCAATTTGGAGCCGCATAAAGATCCTCAAAACGAACCATGGGCGCGAGGATCAGTTCGACTGAACCAGTAATGCCGCCGGTGTTGTAAGCATTGTCGCGCGGCATCGGATAATCTCGGCGACCGACCGGCACTTCCTCTAACCGAATTCCATCAATCAGATCGTGAGTCGGATTGAGCACTCTCACGGCGAGCATATTTGTCTCGCCAGGTTTGATCGCTGCGGTTGCGTCAAATACGAATGGTTCCTCCCCTCCTTCGTGCACTCCGAGGCGAATCTCCGTTGACCCAGACCTCACCTAGATAGTCGACCGCATGAAAACGGAGTAAGTATCGCCCGTCAGACAGGAGATGAGTGGGAACGATGAAGTCACGCCAATACCAGGCAACGCCATGATAGTCCGGGAAATGAATCCTGGATCACCCAAGGTACCAGTGCCGAAACTGCTCCGTCCGGTGGGACCCTTTGTCCACCCTCGATCGCGGCCGGTATTAGCTGGATCGACCGTGAGCAGCCAATTACTATCCGTCAAGAGAAATGATTTTGGAATATGAGTGGCTGCTGGCTGCTGACGCGTCTGATTTCGCCGCTGGAAGCGCGGCCCAGCAACCGGCGGAAATAATGAACTGCCTTCTATTCAGAGCCATGCGGTTACCAAGTCGTGACTACACTTTCTGACCAATGTTTCCCTACCAGAAGCGCGCTTTGAAGCACAAAGATCATTTCAATTGCTAAGTACTTACACACTCAGCCAGAGTCCGCTGTCTATGGATAGTTCCGCGTATTGAACGCCGCTCTCTGTCTGTTCGTCACAGCGTCACTTTATCCTCATCTGTGCCTGGCGCAGTCACATCTGCCTGCGAAACTCAGTGTTTACATCACTGTTAACAAATTTGTCTTGACACTCGTCTCACTGCTGGTTTAAGTTCCCCGGCGCTACGGAGTGCGCCACATTTTGTTCCACGAACTCACCCTTCAAGTCGCAGGGTCCGAACAGTAGACATTTGGAAGGAGATCCCTAATGAACACGACCATCTATCGCCTCGCACTTCTGGCGGCAATCCTGCCGTTCACGTGCGCTAGCGCGCTCTATGCGCAAACAGAGGTCACGGGAGCCATTTCGGGGTTGGTGAAAGACTCCTCGGGAGCGGTCGTTGCCGGAGCTGCAGTCACAGCCACCAACAGTGCTACGGGAGTCAACGATCAGACCATCACGAATGCTTCCGGGTTATATCGATTTCCCAGTGTCGTGCCGGGTCTCTATTCGATTAACGTAAGCAAGTCGGGTTTCGAGCAGTTTAAACGCACCGAGATCACGGTGGAAGCAGGATCAACGGCTGGTATTGATGTCAATCTTGCGGTCGGTTCGATATCGGACACTGTGACTGTGTCCGGTCAGGGGCCGATTCTGCAGACCGATTCAGTAGAGGTCAGCCAGACAATTTCAGCAAGGCTGATAGACAAGATCCCGACTTTTGGCAATAACGTTACCCGCTTGTCATTGTTGGCGCCCGGGGTATCCATGGCTGGTGGTCAGCTTGATTTACATCCAGAGAACGCCGGCGAAGACTTCAACGTCAACATCAACGGTGGTCAGACAAATAACAACTCACATATCCTGGACGGCGTTGATAATACCGAAGTGATTCAAGGCTATTCGCTGCTTGTACCAACGCAAGCCTCTGTTCAGGAGGTGAAGCTAACCACCAGCAATTACGACGCTGAGTATGGCAGCGTGAGCGGTGGAGTCTTTCAGATCACGACCAAATCGGGCACCAATCAGTTTCACGGATCGGCCTTCGAGTACTATCGCACGGCGGGATTTTTTGCCGCCGATTCGTTCAGCCAACCTAACGGTGTACCGGGCAACGTGTGGAATCAGTTTGGCGGCAGCGTTGGGGGCCCAATCAAGAGGGACAAGGTATTCTTCTTTGCCGATTATCAGGGAATGCGCAATAACCTCTTCACCTCCAGTCTCTACACCTCTCCCATCGCAGCTTTTCGTATGGGCGATTTCAGTTCAGTTGTACTCACGAATCCCATTTACGATCCGGCCACGGGCAACGCAGATGGCACCGGGAGAACTCCGTTCCCAGGCAACGTGATCCCGGCAAACCGTATCAGTCCGGCCGCAACCAAGCTTCTTGCGTTTCTGCCTTCACCCACGAATCCAAACGCAACTGACAATAACTATACGATTTCGCGTCCGGACTATTTAACCAGGACCAGGTCGATGCGCGTGTCGACCTGTTTGCGACTTCGAAGACTCTTGTTTTTGGCAAGTTCAGCTATTTCCGAGCCCATTCTGACGGATAACATCTTCGGCGCTGAGGGGGGTGGCCCGCCACTCGGTGGCATCCCAAATTCCGGGAACTCGACGGATCGCGACTATAGCTCCATGGTGAATTATCAGCGTACGTTTTCGCCATCACTGCAACAGGACTTCCGTTTCGCGTTTTCGCGCATTGTCATTCAAGAGCTGCAACTGGATGTGAGTCAAAACCTTGCCACGCAAAGTGGGATTCCGAGTATCAATCTGGGCACCGTCTATACCAGCGGGTTACCGACGCTGACGGTTGGCGGCCCAACCTCCGGGTTCACGATGGGAGACATAGGTCTGCCCTTCTTTGAACACGAAACCAATCTCGAGTTTTATGACACATGGAGTAAAACCGCCGGCCATCACGCTTTCAAGTTCGGCGGAGAATTCAAGAAATTTTACGGAATTCGCACGGATGTGAGTGGGCGAGGTTCATTCGACTTTTCGCAGAATCTGACGGCGACCCTGCAGTTGCGAATTCGGGTTTGGGACTTGCGAGTTTTCTTGGTCTCACCGATAGCTTCGGCCGGGATGTCACGCTTGGTTCAGCCCCAGGAGAAGCAGTGGAGACTCTCCTTCTTCGCCCAGGATACTTGGAAGGTTACGCCCAGGCTCAACCTGATGCTCGGTGTGCGATGGGACTATACCACTCCGATCTACACACCGAAAGGAGAGAGCGTCGGAAACCTGGACCTGAACACCGGCAATGTGCTGTTGACCAATCTTGCCGGTAAATACGCAGGAGTGGAGACCTCAAAAACCGAGTTCTCGCCACGCCTTGGGCTTTCGTATCAGGTGGCAAAGGACGGCGTGGTGTAAGGTAGATGGAGAGGCTGTTCCTCGATATGGTGTATGGTGTAGGCTGGCACGGTGTTGTTGTGGCCGTGAGCAGTGATGATGACGTTGATCGAGATGATGTGTATGCATGCATGCATCTGAGAGTGAGCCATACATTCTGGTCTGTTCAATGATTTGTGCCTGCAGTTGTGGCAATTTTCATGAACAGGGGGTGTGCAGCAGCGATGATGGGGTCCATGAGCTGATTGTCTATGATGACATCTTGGTGGATGTGCTGGCACTGTGGACGGTGGTGATAGCGCGTTGGCTGCTGCTGGAGTTCAATGCCACAGTTTTCCTTGTTTCTGGTAGGTTGGGTGTGGCACGCGGCAGGTGGGTGGCCGCGGCGGTGGACGGCCACGTCTACCAGTGAGCAGATATTGATTCCTGCTGCACCAGTGGTGGAGCGCGTTGATTCACCGTTCACATGGTGCTGATGGTTGGTGGGGCGGGTCTGTGGCAGGCATGGTGGGACAAATTGATCTTGGAGTGGTTGGGATGTTGAGCATGGCAGCGTGTTGGTGTGTGGTGGCGCTGTCGGTTCCTGGGTGGTGGTGGCTCCATGTGGGACCCTGATGGCCTTGGTGATGGGTTGTTGGGGGTGTGGATTTTCGACGAGCATTCTGCTGTTTCACCGTTCTGACAACCGTCTGGGTGACTGGACAGTGCATTTTGGGGGCAGATCAAATGGCCATGTGTGACAACGGTAGTTGATGTTGGTGCACGCCATTCACCACCTGTGCCGGTGCTGCGTGGCGGGGTGGAACCTGCTGTGAGAAACCCTCTCCTCGGGGTGTCCTAAAAAGAAAGGAAGAAAGTTTTGTTACGGAGGTTGCGTGAATGTGAGTGGAATGTTGATGCCTAAATTGAGTCTCGATGGTGGAGCGGTCGTGTGGTGCGCGCATGGGGCACGGTGGCGGTGATGTGTAGCTTGGCAGTGGCAAAATGTGACGGTAACATTTGATAACCTGATGTTTCAGTGGTGTGCGTGGTGGTGGCGGTTGTTGGTGGATGGAATTGTAGGATACCGTTAGTTTGGTGGTGTACATGGTTGACACGATGCGGTGGGGCACTGTAGCCCAGCAGTGATGATGAAGGTTCAAGGAGCTGGCACTGAACCACAAGTTCAGGTGGCCGGGGACAGAGTGTGTGTGTGTGTGTGTGTGTGTGTGTGTGTGTGTGTGTGTGTGTGTGTGTGTGTGTGTGTATGATTCATTCATCATGGTGGTGGTGATTGGACCTGGTGGGCAGGTGCATGATGGCAGGTGCTGTTTACCAGCCTGCTGCTGTAGTTGGAGCCCAATTTGGATGCCACAGCTTCGCAATGGAACCATTTGGGGTGGCCGGGGGTGGGCTCGGTCCTTGTCACGTGGGAGGAGGCCTGGATGGTGGTGTGCCAGTAGTGTGACAACCATGACAGTGGTGGTGGTGGTGATGGGGTTCTGTCATTTGAACCTGCTCATTGCACCTGGAGGCACACGTGGGGGTGTGGGGTTATGAGCATTTTTAAAGTGATTGTCCTTCTCATTGGTGCAACGTTTGACCAGCTATTCTGGCCGTGCATTGATCTTCCTTTACATGGCGGCCATTGTGGGCTAATGCTAATGGCAATGGGTGTGGTTGGAGCTGATGACCCCTCATGATCGGTAACAGTAGGGGGTGGACGGTGTGTGTGTCTGTTAGTTTTAAGCAATTTTGGGTGGTGCTGGATGGAAGAGAGAGAGAGTGGCGTGGTGTGTGTGTGGTGGCGGCGGGGTGGGCAGGATCTTTAATTATAAAGCAGGGTGAATCTGAATGTGGTTCCATCACTGTGTGGGGGCACGTTTTGAAGAGTAACATGAGTGATGTCCTTTGGGGTGTGGGCTCTGTAGAGTGAGTTTATCACAATTAATTATGTGGGTGTGTGTGTATGCATCATGGTGTAGCTGGTGGAGATGGGTGACTGATTCTGCTGTCCTGATAACTGATTAGCAACAGCATCTAGGAGCAGACTGGTGTGGCGTGATGCAGCCTGGAACAGTAGTGGTGTAGCCTAATGATCACTGGCAAAGTGGATTCTTAAACAAAACAGAAGAATGATGACGTTGTTGTTGGTTGTTGTTGTTGTAGTTGATTCTGGTTGTATGGTTCAAGGAATTGTCCTTATGTTGATGACTAACATGATGATTTTCCTGCATGGTAGTGGGCAAAATTTGATATTTTGTGGTGTGTTTAGTTTAATTTGTGGTGTATGGGTATATGTAACATAGATGGGCTGAGGCTCAGGCCTGGTCATTTGACCTGCTGGTAAGGGGTTGTGATTGTCTATGATTTCATCTCCTGCTGGCGGTGGTGGTTGCTGCCTCCATGATTTTGGCCTGTAGCCTCTCAACATCTCAAATTGTGTGTGGATGATGTTAATTCCTCTCTGTGTGTGTGATTCTGCATCACATATCAGTAAAAGCCATGATGATGGGTGGCGGTAGTGGTGGCGTAGTGGCCTCGTCCTCAAGGTAGTGGGTGGAGTGTAACTTGGTGCGCATAGCATGTGGATGCCTGGCACATGTGGAACTGTGGTGGCCAGGA
>CAVVJK010000005.1:0-164558 GCA_963748555.1 uncultured Acidobacteriaceae bacterium | reverse complement strand
CGACCCGTCCCGAATGATTCGGCTGTTCCGGTTTCAGCACGTTTTCGGTCTCACCCCGGTGCCCCGGACCCAAAGCCAGCTTGAAAACGCCCTGCTGGAGGACTATCACCACCGCCTCCTTCGGCAATGCCATCGCCGCCGAAATCCGTGCCTCAGCCCGCGATACCAATGTGGTCGCCATGTTGGAGGGACTGGACTCTCACGGGCTCCTGAAGCCCGTCTGCGCCACCTTCACCGGAGCAAAGCTGAACGCCGCCGGACTGACGAAGTTCGAGACTCTGTCGCACGAAATCCTTCCGTCCGGGTTTGAGGGCGGCTGGCTTGCCTTCCTGAGCGTCCTGACCGAAAAACTGAACCAGCGCGAACGTGCCGAAGTGGTGAAGGCCTTCGAGCTTACCCCGGAAGAAGCGGCGAACTTGAAGAAGCTGGACGCCCAGGTGACGAAGCTGGAAGCGGCGCTCAAAGCGGCCAAAATCCACCGGGCGTCCGACGTGTGGAAGTTCTCGATACCGCGCCCGCCGACGAGGTTTTGCTGGTGTTGTACCGCTCCGGCGCCAAGGTGGTGCAGGACCGGATCCGGGCCTACCACGAAAAGTACCTGCCCCTCTCCCAGGAGGTGACCGACGAGCAGGTGATCGAAGCCGGGGGTAAGCCCGGCACCGCGAAGTTCGAAAAGGTCCGGCGCAACCTGATCACGGCTCTGCTGAACGTCCGGCCCAAAAAGATCGAGCCTGAACCCGAACCCATTCCCCTGGTAGTAGCCAGCGCCGGTGCCATCCGCAGCCGCAATCAGCCCGCGCCTGAGATCGGGATGCGGGTGGGCTTAGAGTTCGATGTTCCGCGGCCACTGCCCGATCTGGACCCAATCGGGTTGAAGCGTCCTGATAATATCCTGTACTCCGTTTCGGAAAGCGATCAGGGCCTGGTTAGCCGCAGGATGCGCGGCCGCGTCGTAAAACAACTCGTCTTCCGGCCCACTTTTCGGCATACCGGCACATACGGCGCATTAAACGCGAAGATATCGTAGAAACCGACCAGTTTACCCAGCGTTCCCGTGTTCGGCAGATATGTTTTCAGTAACTCCGAGGTGGGCAGCGGGGCCTGGGGGTCGGGAATATTAGTGCTCTGCAGGCACGGCGGATAATTCGGAGCAAACGAAGGCAGGGGCGTACCGATGCTGCGCAGCCGCCCGATACCGTGAAAGGTAATCCGGTAAGAACGCTCGTGACCACGGATTTCAGGGCTGCCTTTGATCCATCCTCGGCAGGCCCGCGACGTTCCCGGCGCCGCTCGCCGCGCTGATCCAGTTCGCCAGATCGGTATCGGCCGCCACGGCCTCGTCGGAAGCGTAACCCGCGTCCACGACGGCGCCCACATAGTCGGCTGTCATTTGCCAGACCTGAAGAATCATCTGCGCGTTGGGATACAGGTTCCACGTTTTATCGTCGATCGCGGGATCGGTAAAGTCGGCGGGATCCAGATTCATCCGCGCGAGCATCGAGGCAGGATCTGTAGCAAAGAAGTTATGGGCCGCGGAAAACCGGTTACATATCGTCAGAAACTTACCGGCATCGCTCATCGATGTAGGCGGCGACAAGTTGGACCAGCCCAGCATCAGCAGTAAGTCGAACGGGATCTATAGTGAGCCTGTGGTTGCCAGAACCGATAAATGATATTACTCGCGGGCAGCGTGTTCAGCGTCGCCATCTGCATGGCCGCTGTGACGATGTGCAGCGTGTACACATGGCCCAGCCAGATCCCGTAAACTGTCAGGGATGTCTTTACGGCCAGCAACGCATAGATCCACGCAGGCGTGGCGGGCGTGTAAATCTGCGCCTTATTGATATCGGTCGGATCGGCCACGTAGACCGCGATCGGATTTACGTTTTTCCGGTCGTCCATCTCGAGCAGCGCCATCGTGCACGGAGTGAACCGCACCGTGCCATTCGGGTCGTGTTGCGGAGTCAGGCCCGCAAAGACCGTCATGTCGATCCCGTACAGCCTGCCGGTATCCAGAAGTTCGTCGTAGCGCGGCAGCCACGCCGTCCGAACTTGTTCCGGAAAGCCATCGCGCTGGCCGTGTCCAGTTTATGCAGCACGAAGAGGTTGTACGGCAAGGCTGAGGAACGCAGCATCGGCCAGAACTGCCGGGTGGCTTCGGCGGGATCTGTAATTGCCGCTGTATATTCCGCGATGTGCGGATAACCTTTGCGGAATGCGTCTTCAAATGTAGTCCAGGCCATGGAAAACTGGCTGGGGTCCTCCAGCGCGAAGGCTGAATAATCGGGAGTTGCATGAGCCGCCGCGGGTGGCGGGGTTGTCGTCTGCGAAGAAGAAGTCGAAACGGTTGTGACCGATGCCGTGACCGTGGTCATAGATGTGGCGCCCGCAAAGGCCGCCGCCACCGACTTCTCCGACGTCACGATCTTAGTCTCAAAATCGGTGCCCAGTTCCGTGAGGGCAGCCAGCGCCTCGTTTAAGCGCGATACAGGAGCATCGGCCTTATGCGCAATCCCGGCCAGCACCGCGGATGCTTTGCCCGAAACATCCTCAAGCGGCCTGAACCCCGCAAGAGGTTTTACTTCGGGAACGAGTGCGCGGGCCTCCACATCCGCGCGCATGTCCTTGAACACGTCCTGGATACGGTTTTCATGGGCCGGATCGGGGAAGCAGTGGCTCAGAAACTGCTCGATTAGCACCAGCACACCCCGCAGATCGGCGGCCTGCTGCACCTGTTGCTGGGTCCCGAGCATGAACCGTTCGGCCGTCGCGGTCACGCCTTTGAGGGTGTAAAGAATGGACAGACCGTCCTTGGCCTGAATCAGATACTGGGCGCGGGCGAGCAACTTGTTGACGGTGTCGATGATCTGTTCGAGACCCTCACTGCCCTCCGGGCGCGGCAGCGCCGGGCCGGTCCACGCCGGGGCGGAAAAATGTCCCGGCGATTTAATCAAATTGAGTTCGTCCTGGGTAAGCGGCGTATATTGGGCAGGCATTATTGTTTTCTTTCGGATTTAATAAACGGCGGATTAAAAAGCGGCCATCGTCGGAATTCACACAGCGTATCACGTCCGGCGCGCGCCCAGGCGGGCACCCTCTGATAAGATTTCCCCTTATGCAGGCAGACCGAAAACTTCGCATGGGCATGGTCGGCGTCGCTCAGCTGGCACTGAACGTAGTTGGGTACGCGCGGCCAGGATCGATCAGTACGCGCTGGGAGGCGCTGGCCGGATTCACGCTGCTGCTGTTGGGCGCAAGCTGGCTGGAGTTCAGCCGCGTCGCTTCGCGGTCATAGCAGGCACGGAGAGCAAAGCTCCGCCGGGCGAGCCTACCCGCCGGAGTAAGCTAGACTCATCTATTCAGGAGAAGTCATGGCGTACCGTAGCAAAGACAAGCCGCGCGAATCGGCCAGTGCTCTCGGCTGGGGCTGGGTCCGGTTCGTGTGGCTGCTCTACACCGCCTTCTTCTTTATTGAACCGATCAAACGTAACCAACTCGGCTACTGGATTGAGTTTGCCCTCGCCTTCCTCATCTTCCTGGCGCTCTATTTTGGGGTTGACTATGTAAGACGGCCGTTCCAACTGGCGATGATCGGGGCGATGTTCCTGGAGGGACTGCTGTATGTGCCGAGGAATCCGGGCACCGTCGGCATCTTCATCTATGCGGCGGCTTTTCTGCCGTTTTACATCGACAACGGTCCGCTGGTGCTGGCTATCTTTGGCGGAGCGGTGAGTGCCATCGCGCTCGAGGCGTGGTTGCTGCACCTGACGGTCTGGACCTGGATGCCGGTGGTCTTCATCGCTCTGGTAGTCGGTGTCAGCAACATGGGATTCGCCCAAGGCAAGCGTGCACACACAAAATTGCGAATGGCCCAGGAAGAGGTGGAGCACCTGGCCAAACTGGCGGAGCGGGAGCGAATTTCGCGGGACCTGCACGATGTGCTGGGGCATACGCTCTCGGTCATCGTGTTGAAATCGGAGCTGGCCGGTAAATTGCTGGCGCGGGATCCGGAGCGATCGGCGCGAGAGATGGCCGACGTGGAGCAGATCGCGCGGAAGGCGCTCGCGGAAGTACGGGAGGCGATTGGCGGCTATCGCGCCGAAGGACTGACGGCAGAAATCGAGCGCGCGCAGCGGACGCTGGATGCGGCAGGCGTGCGGCTCACCTGCGACTGCAACCCGCCGAAGCTGAATCCGGCAGAAGAGACGGTGCTTTCGTTGATTGTGCGCGAAGCAGTTACGAATATCGTTCGCCACGCCCACGCCACCAGCGCGATGCTGACCTTCGATTCAAAGCCGGATCGCTGCTCCATGATCGTTGCCGACGATGGCCGCGGCGGCGTTCGCGTAGAGGGCAACGGTTTGCGTGGCATACGCGAACGGATCGAGGCGCTGGGCGGACAGTTCTCGCTGGATGCGGCGCGAGGAACGCGGTTGGTGATCGATCTGCCGACAGTGAAGGCGAATTCCGTCTCCGGTGAATAAGAAAATCCAAGTCGTGATTGCTGAAGACCAGGCCATGGTGCTGGGCGCGTTGGCCGCTTTGCTCGAGACAGAGACCGACATAGCGGTGATCGGCAAGGCCGGGAATGGCCGCGAGGCGCTGGCCACCGTGGCTCGGTGCAAGCCGGATATTCTGGTAACAGACATCGAAATGCCGGAGATGACGGGGCTGACTCTGGCGGCCGAGGTGCGGGAGAGGTATCCGCAGACGCGCGTCATTATTCTCACCACGTTTGCACGGCCGGGCTATCTGCGCCGCGCACTCGATGCAGGCGCGCAAGGCTATCTGCTGAAGGATCGCCCTGCCGCGGAACTCTCCGAAGCAGTGCGCCGCGTGCACCGCGGATTACGCGTGGTGGACCCGCAACTGGCCGCAGAGGCGTGGGGCACGGTGCAGGATCCGCTTACGGATCGCGAGCGCCAGATTCTGTGGCGGGCGGGCGATGGAAAAACTTCGCTTGAGATCGCGACGGAGCTGGGATTGTCAGAGGGCACGGTTCGAAACTATCTCTCCGAGGCGATCAGCAAAGTGGGAGCCTCAAATCGCGTCGAAGCCGCACGCATCGCGCGGACCAAAGGCTGGCTCTGAACCCTCTCCTCATGCAGTGACGATCCCTTATTCACAATCCATTCATCAACCCCGCCATAGACTTTAAGGGGGTTAGAAAGAGTACGCGCCGAGTTTTGCAGTGCGCGCGCCGTTGCGCTCGAAAGTTGCCTGTAGAATCACGTTTGGAGATCCGGTAGGTCTATGGCTGAAGGTCGTTGGGTTTTGCTGATTGCGAGCGAGGTAGGTGGCTCCGATTCGGTATCAGATCGTGCAATGGAGCGTCTTTGTGCACGCAATTGCAGAAGAGGGCTATGAGGTGGTGCGCACGTCCACACCGGAGGATGGCCTTTCGCTGGTAAAATCCGATCCTTCGCATAGCGCGATTCTGCTGGACTGGGATCTGGAAGGCGAACACCAGTTCGATGAGCGCGCCGCGTTGAAAATTATTCGCGCGGTGCGGCGCCGCAACAAAAAAGTCCCCATCTTCCTGATTGCGGATCGAACGCTGGTGAGCGAGCTGCCGCTGGAAGTGGTGAAGCAGGTGCATGAATACATTCACCTGTTCGGCGATACGCCGGCTTTCATCGCCAACCGGGTGGACTTTGCCGTGGAGCGCTACAACGAGCAGCTGCTGCCGCCCTACTTCCGGCAGTTGAAGGAGTACACCGACCAGGGCGCCTATTCCTGGGACGCGCCGGGCACATGGGCGGAGTCGCGTTTCTGAAGCATCCGGTGGGCATGGAGTTTCACCGCTTCTTCGGCGAGAACCTGATGCGGTCGGACCTGGGAATCTCGACCGCGCCGCTGGGATCGTGGCTCGACCACATTGGGCCTCCGGGAGAGTCGGAGCGGAACGCCGCGCGCATCTTTGGCGCGGACTGGACCTTTTACGTGCTGGGCGGATCGTCGACCTCGAACCAGATCGTGGGACACGGCGTGATCGGGCAGGACGACATTGTGCTGGCGGACGCAAACTGCCACAAGTCCATCTGCCATTCGCTGACAGTGACCGGTGCCCGGCCGGTGTACTTCAAACCGACCCGCAACGGTTACGGAATGATCGGCCTGGTGCCGCTGAAGCGGTTCAGCCCGGAGACACATTCGAGACCTGATCGCGCAAGAGCCCGTTTGCAGCCGAGGCTGTTTCGAAAGAGCCGACGTATGCGGTCGTGACGAACTCAACCTACGACGGGCTGTGCTATGACGTAACCGCGCGTGGTTACAGAGTTGGCGAAGACGGTTCCGCGCATTCAC
The DNA here is from genome assembly GCA_963748555.1 of uncultured Acidobacteriaceae bacterium. Lineage (GTDB taxonomy): Bacteria > Acidobacteriota > Terriglobia > Terriglobales > Acidobacteriaceae > CAWKKW01. The sequence goes on along the minus strand of CAVVJK010000005.1, from coordinate 158,252 downwards.
TTTGATGAGGCGTGGTATGCCTACGCCAAGTTCCACCAGATCTATCGCGGCCGGTTTGCCATGGACGTGCCGGAAGACATGCCCAACCGTCCGGCGATCTTCGCCGTGCAATCGACGCACAAGATGCTGGCGGCCTTTTCCATGGCATCGATGATTCACGTGAAGCTGAGCCCGCGCGCGCCGCTCGAGTACGACCAGTTCAACGAATCGTTCATGATGCACGGTACGACTTCGCCGTTTTATCCGCATGATTGCGTCGCTCGATGTGGCCGCGGCGATGATGGATGAGCCGGCAGGCCCAACGCTGATGAACGAAACGGTGTACGACGCGATCAGCTTCCGCAAGGCGATGTCGTCAGTGGCGCACAGGTTGCGAGCAGCCTCCGAGGGGATGGATGGTTCTTTCGTCTCTTTCAGCCCGACCAGGTGACGGACCCGCTCGAGGGACAGACGTACCTGTTTGAAGAAGCTCCTGATAACCTGCTGGCGAACTCGCCAAGTTGCTGGACCTTGAAGCCGGGCGAAGACTGGCACGGATTCAAGGATGAGGACATCGACGACGGGTACTGCATGCTCGACCCCACCAAGGTGACCATCCTGATGCCGGGCGTCGACTCGCGCGGGCGGCTTTCGGAACGTGGAATTCCAGCGGCGATTTTGACCGAGTTCCTGGACGGGCGGCGCGTGGAGATTGCGCGAACCGGCGACTATACCGTGCTGGTGCTGTTCAGCGTGGGCACATCGAAGGGCAAATGGGGCAGCCTGCTCGAGAACCTGTTCGAGTTCAAGCGGCTGTACGACACCGAAGCCACCCTCGAAGAGGCGCTGCCCGAGCTGGTGACCAAGTATCCCAATCGCTACCGCAACCTGACCTTGCGCGAACTGAGCGACCAGATGCACGCGAGCATGGTGGAGCTGAACCTGACAGGACTGGTGCACGAGGCGTGTGATGTGGATCCCGACCCGGTGCTCACGCCTGCGAAGACATATCAGAAGCTGATCCGAAACGGGACGGAGAAGGTAAAGCTGACCGAAGTGGCCAACCGCATCACCGGCGTGATGCTGGTTCCGTATCCGCCGGGGATCCCAGTGCGGATGCCCGGCGAACGGCTGGGCGGCCCGGAGAGTCCGACCATTCGACTGTTGATGGCGACGGAGGAGTTCGGCAAGCGATTCCCGGGCTTCGAGCGCGAAGTGCACGGTATCGAGGTAGACGCGCAGGGCGATTACTGGTTGCGCGGAGTGATCGAAGAGCAAGGTGAGCCCAAGCAACACTCGACTCGCCATCGGCCTCCTACATCGGCCCCTCCAGTAAAGAAGCGCCGAAATGGAATCAAGCCGCTGCGCATGACCGATTGAGAGCATCAACAGCGGAGAGGAACCTGCCCTAATCTGCTGAAGACAGGCTTGCATTGCCGGATGACAGGGCGAGCAGCGCGTGCAAGGATGGAGAACGACGAGGTGACGCATGCAGAGTGCCTGGCCCGCATTACCCTGGCAGGAGTGGCAAGATACGGCAGAGACGCTGCACATGTGGATGCAGATTGTCGGCAAGACCAAGCTGGCATTGACCCCGCTGCGGAACCACTGGTGGAATGTGACTTTCTACGTTTCGCCCCGCGGTCTGACGACCGGCTCCATCCCCTATGACGATTCTCCCTTCGAGATGGAGTTTGATTTCCTGGATCATCGGCTTGCTGTTTCTCACCAGCACGGGCAAGACGGCCGCGCTCAGTTTCAAGCCACAGTCGGTGGCCTCTTTCTATAGCGACTACCTTGGAGTGCTGGATGAGCTGGGGGTAGAGGCGAACATTTGGACGACTCCCGTGGAGATCCCGAATCCGATTCCCTTTGAGCGAGATGAGCAGCACAAGAGCTATGACCCGGAGTATGCGGCGCGTTTCTGGCGAGTGCTGCAACGATGCGATGCGGTCTTTCGCCGCTTTCAGGTGCCGTTCCTGGGCAAGACAAGCCCGATCCACTTCTTCTGGGGCAGCATGGATCTTGCGGTCACAAGGTTTTCCGGGCGGCCAGCCCCACCGCGCGAAGGCGCAGACCGAATCACGCAGGAGGCCTATTCGCACGAGGTGATCAGCGCAGGCTTCTGGCCGGGAAACGGGTTTGGAGAAGCTGCCTTCTATTGTTATGCAGCGCCTGAGCCGGCGGGTCTGGCACGGCGCAGCATCGCGCCGGATAAGGCGTTCTACAGCGATCAACTGAAGGAATATCTCTGCAAGTATGAGGACGTGCGCACGGCTGCTTCGCCCGAAGAGGACCTGTTGCGCTTCCTGGAGAGCAGCTACACGACGGCGGCCGACCTGGCCGGGTGGGACCGCGCCGCGCTGGAGCGAACGCAGCATCCCGCAGCATAACTCAAGGATCTGAAGGTCTCGCGAGCGGCTTTGTGGCCGGCCTCGGCGTGTCGTAGCGCCGACCGTACTCAATGAGTGCGGCCCTGCTTGAGGCTGACCTGATACCTTTGAAGTGTTATGGATGAGATAGGAAACACGCTGCAGATACGCCAGCGAGTGGCGTCGGCCCACCGCATCGTCATCAAGGTAGGGACGAACGTCATCATGCGCGATGACGGAGCCCCGGCCGTTGGCCTGGTCTATGGGCTGGTCGAAGCAGCCGTCAACATCCTGCGCAGCGGCAAGCAGGTTCTGCTGGTTTCTTCGGGCGCGATCGGACTCGGCGCGAAGTGCCTGCAACTGGAGAAATCGCCCTCGGAACTTGCGTTGAAACAGGCCTGCGCGGCCATCGGGCAGAGCCGGCTCATGACGCTTTACGAAGATGCCTTTCGGCATTTCGATGTCATCACCGCACAGATTCTGCTCACAGAAGAAGACTTCCTCGATCCGGTGCGAGACTCAAATCTGCACGCCACGCTGGCGACACTGCTGAAGCTGGGCGTGGTTCCGATTATCAATGAGAACGATTCGGTCTCTACGCTCGAGCTCGATCGCCCGGATCATGTGGGCGGCAGTACGCGCGTCTTCGGAGACAACGATAAGCTGTCTGCGCTGGTACTGACCAAGGTGGATGCGGATTTGTTGATCCTGCTATCGGACGTGAATGGGCTGTATACAGATCATCCGAACGAAGAGGGAGCGGCACTGGTTCCCCAGGTTGAGGAGATTACTCCCGACCTGGTGGCGTATGCCAAGGCTGGACGGGCCCGCGGACGGGGCGGCATGGCGACCAAGATCGAGGCGGCGCGGATCGCCGTGGAAGCAGGCAAGATTGCGGTGATTACCAACGGACGGATTCCTGGCGTCGTGGAACGTATCTGTGCCGGCGACGATATCGGGACAGTATTCCATCCTGCCGTTGTGCGGAGCCAAGCATGAGCGCCGAGCCAGCCCGGATCGCGGAGGCTGCGAAGAAGTCCAGCCGGCGGCTGGCGGCGGCCTCCACATCCGCCAAGAATGATGCACTCACCAGGATCGCGGCGAAGCTCGAGCTGCATGCCGAAGAGATACTGGCGGCAAACGCAGAGGATGTGAGAGCGGCCGAGGCGCTGGTCGCAAAGGGCGAGTTATCGCGGGCGATCTTTCAGCGGCTGACGCTTAACCAGGACAAGCTGAGAAGCATGATTGAGGGCGTGCTGGCGGTGCGTGAATTGGCTGACCCGGCCGGGCAAGTTCTCGACCGGACGATTCTCGATGATGGGCTGGTGCTGCAGAAGGTCAGCTGTCCGCTGGGCGTGCTGGCGGTGATCTTTGAGGCGCGACCCGATGCCATCACGCAGATCAGCGCGTTGGCTATCAAGTCAGGCAACGCAGTCTTGTTGAAGGGTGGAAAGGAAGTGGAGCGCACGATGAGCGCTCTGCTCGTCGCGATTCGAGAGGGTCTGGCGGGAACCGCGATTCCCGAAGACGCGGTCTGCGGCGTCTATGGGCGTGAAGCGGTGCAGGCGTTGTTAGCGATGACGGGAACCATTGACCTTGTAATTCCGCGCGGATCGAATGCCCTGGTGCAGTACATTCAAAACAATACCCAAATTCCCGTGCTCGGACACGCCGACGGGGTGTGCCACATTTATGTGGATGCGGCGGCCGACCTCGCCATGGCGGTCGACATCGTGGTGGACAGCAAGATTCAGTATCCAGCGGCGTGCAATGCGGTGGAGACGGTGCTGGTGCATTCCGCCATTGCCGCCGAGTTTCTTCCCGAGGTCAGTCGCGCGCTCCAGGACAAAGGCGTGCGGATTCGCGGGTCGGCGCGGGTGAAAGCCATACTCCCGGATGTGGAACTCGTGGGAGACGAGGAGTGGCACACGGAGTATTCAGACCTGGTGCTGGCAATCGAAGTGGTTCCAGATGTGGACGCGGCGATGGAGCACATTGAGAAGTACGGCTCTCATCACACCGAGGCGATCGTAACCAGCGATGCTGAGACAGCGCGGAAATTTTTGAATGAGGTAGACTCCGCGGGTGTGTACCACAACTGCTCAACCCGATTCGCGGATGGCTTTCGATACGGGTTTGGCGCCGAGGTGGGCGTAAGCACGAGCAAGTTACACGCTCGCGGCCCGGTCGGCCTTGAGGGCCTGGTGACCTATAAGTACCAACTGGAAGGATCGGGGCAGCTGGTGCGCGACTATGTAGGGCGAAATGCTCGCGCGTTTCGGCACGAGCATCTCTGAGTTTCGACTTTCCAGCTTCCTTTTTAGTCCTCCTACATTTCCTCGTTACTGCTCCCTTTGCTCACCTGGGCACGATAGGCAAATTCAGCGAGGACGGATGTACAGCGTCATGCAGGATGCTATTCGTAGCTTTCACTGTAGCTTGACTCTCCGCCGCGCTCTTCCCGGTATTCAGATTGCGATCGAAGCGCGGGAAGTTGCTGCTGCTCACCTCGACGCGGATTCTATGACCCTTGAGGAAGACGTTGCTGGTCGACCACATGTCGATGTTGTAGTGGTACACCGTACCGGGAGTGAGTGGCTTGGCTTCGGTGGTGGATTCGCGGAAACGGGCGCGGAGAATGCCTTCGGTGAGGTTCTGCGCAAACCCGTCGGGCCCCACATCGATCAGTTTGGCGGTGAAGTCGGTATCGACGGCGGATGACTTGGCGTAGAGGTCGAGTTTGATCGCGCCGGTGACTTCGACATCCTGTTCGAGCGGCCTCCGGTGGAGTAGACCAGCACATCAGGCCGGGCTTCCACGGAACGCTGATCTCGCGGACCAGCCGCGAGGTGCTGGGGATCGCAGCAGAGCGGGCCTCCAACGGTCGGCACAGGGTTCGCCGGATCGTATACGTAACTGTCGGCGGGATCATTCTTTGGGGCGGTCGTGGTGAGCGCTCCATCGCCGGAAACGGTGTTGGCTTTGCCGCTGGAATGCAGAAAGTAGCGAGTGTCTTTGGCGCGTTCGAGAGGCCAGCCATCTTCAAGCCGCCACTGGTTCTCTCCCATGACAAAGATCTTGCACCGGCTTGTCGGTGGCAAATTCGTTCTGCTTGCCTTGAAGCAGGAAATCGTACCAGGCCAAAGTGACGGAGTTCTCGTCGTATTCGGCGGCTGCCGGACCGAAGTCGACGCTGCCGATCTTTCTGCCGCTTCCGGCATGGCCGCCGATGGTGACCAGCAGGCGCTGGCCTTTGCGGGCTGCTTCGTTGCCGGCCTGTTTCTGCAGACCCATAAAGTTGCGCAGCGAACCCCCTTGAAAAATGTCGTACCACGCTGCAACCGTAAGCGCCGGGACCTGAATGTTGGCGTATTGCTCGTCGATTGCCCACTGCTTCCAGTAGCTGTCGTAGAGCGGATGAGCAAGCCAGTCAAGGAAGTAGGGGGCTAGTTGCTGGGTGAGCGTTGCAGGGGCAAGAGGCGATTTCAAGTTATAGAGAGGATACTGTGTCAGCGGCAATACGGTGCTGCCGGTGACCGCGTTGGTGGCGTCCCGGATAGTGCGATCGACGGTGTCCTGCGCCAGGCCTGAGGTCCACGATTCGTTAAACCACTGTTCGAAGGCGCCGCCCTGGTAGGTCCAGTTCTCATGATAGTTGCTGGCAGTGACCACGGGACAGATGCCTGCAAGATGCGGAGGATGCCCGATGGCTGCGAGCATCTGCGTGGCGCCCACATACGATCCGCCGAACATACCCACCTTGCCGTTTGAATTGGGAAGCGCGGCCGCCCACTCCACCGTGTCGAAGCCGTCCTCAACTTCATGCTTGAAGGGGTACCATTCGCCCTCGGAGGTGTAGCGGCCGCGCACGTCCTGAATGACTACCAGATACCCGGCTGCCGCGGCCCGGCGGCCAAAATCGTTGCCGTTCGCCTTGTTATAGGGAGTGCGCTGCAGCAGCACAGGAAGCTTCTGATCCCCTTCTGCGTGGTACAGGTCGGCGTAGAGCGTGATGCCGTCGCGAGTCTTCATGGCAACATCTCGCTGGATGGTGAGCGGGGCAGACTGCTGGCTCCAACCGGCAGTGGAGATGGCGAAGGTGCCAACAAGGACGAACAAGAGCAGGGAGGGTAAGGGCTTCTTCAACATGCAGGCATCCTCTACAAAAGAGAGCCCGGTGCGCAAGCGAAAACATGAACTGGTGCGGAGCGAATGCCGAGGCATTCTGGCATAGCATGGGGTGCGGGTGTGTAGTATGGAGGCACCCTGTACCCGATGCAAAAACTCCTTGGCAGCCTCCGTTTGCTTCAGACGATCGCTCTGGGTTTGAGTGTCGCGATGGCGCCAGCGGCTGGAGCGCTCGATCCGCAGCGCTCGCTGAACCAGTACGGTCACCAGTCGTGGCAGACAGACAGCGGTCTTCCGCAAAACACTGTACACGCGGTGGTGCAGACACGCGATGGATATATCTGGCTGGCGACAGAGGGCGGGCTGGTCCGCTTCGACGGAGTGCAGTTCGTGGTGTACGACACGGGAGAGGGCGCGGGTACGGCGAAGCTGCGCAGCAACTCGGTCAACAGCCTCTTTGAAGACCGCTCCGGCGCGTTGTGGATCGCGACAGCCAATGGACTGACACGGCGGCGAGGGTTCGAGTTCACCACCTTCACCGAGGAACAGGGCTTGCCGAGCACCAGCGTCTGGTCGGTATTTCAAGACCGCGCCGGCACGGTTTGGGCGCTTACATCGGCGGGGCTTGCGTCGTTCAACGGAGAGCACTTCCGCGGCTACCCAATTCACGCAGGACTGTCGAGCAGCAGCAGCGTCGGGGAGACTGCCGATGGCACGCTGTGGATCTCGACCGATGCGGGAGTGGCGAAGTTGCAAGGTGGACAACTGACCGAAGGAGCGGCCGGTTCAGGATCGCTCGAAGTGCAGGCTCTGTGTACCAGCCGCGATGGCCGTGTATGGATGGGCACACGGGCCGGCTTGCGCGTGCTGGACGGGGATAAGACTACATTTCTGGGAATGGCGCTCGGGCTGCCCACAAACGAGGTCACGGCCCTGATGGCAGACCCGGAGGGGCGAGTCTGGATCGGAACGGCAAACGGCCTGGCGGTGGAAGAGAACGGCCGCATCCGCAGCTATGGCGTGAAGGATGGTCTGCCGGGGGATCGCATTGAGACCCTCTATCCCGACCGCGAAGGCGGTGTATGGATTGGGACCAGCCGCGGTCTGGCACGCATGCTGCATGGAAAACTCGAAGCCTTCACTTCAAAGAACGGGCTCAGCAGCGACCTGGTGCTTTCGATGTTTGAGGATCGGGAAGGCAGTATGTGGCTGGGCACGGAAACGGGTGGCCTGAACATCTTGCGGGATCAGAAGTTCACCACCTATGCGGTCGCGGACGGGTTGACAGATGACCTGGTGCGGGCGGTTTTTCAGGATGCGAAGGGCGCGTTGTGGATCGGCACCAGCGGCGGCGGTCTGAACCGCATAGAGAACGGGACCGTGACCAGCCTGACGACCGCGAACGGGTTGCCGAGCAACATCATTCTCGCGCTGGCCGATGATCCCTCAGGCGATTTGTGGGTAGGCACACCCGATGGGCTGGCGCGCGTCCATGATCGCAAGGTCACCACGCTGACTTCGGCCGACGGGCTTGCAGATGATTTTGTGCGGTCGCTGCACGCCGCACGCGACGGTTCGCTTTGGATCGGGACGAGGCGTGGGCTATCGCATCTGGAGAGCGGCAAATTCACCACGTACACTCGCATGGACGGGCTGGGCAGCGATCTTGTAGGTGCTTTGCTCGAAGACCGGCACGGCACATTGTGGATCGGCACGCTGAACGGACTGAGCCGGCTCGAAAACGGAAAGCTGTCCACGCTCACGGTGCGCGATGGGCTCTCGAGCAACGTAGTGACCGCGCTGCACGAGCAAGCAGACGGCACACTTTGGATCGGGACGAATGGCGGCGGTCTGGACCGCTTGAGGCGCGGAGTTCTGGCCACGTACCCGACCGCGAAGACCGGGCTGCCGGATAACGTCTACGGCATTCTCGACGATTCGGCCGGGCACCTCTGGTTGAGTTCAAACAAAGGCGTGTACCGGGTGTCCATGCAGGACCTGGACAGTTTCTCGAGCGGAAGCCTGCATAGCCTCATGCCGGCGGTCTATGGCACGGCTGATGGCATGCGCATCAGTGAAGCATCGAGCGGGGGCCATCCAGCAGCCTGGAAGTTGAGGAACGGAACGCTGGCGTTTGCCACGCTCAAAGGTGTGGCCATGATCGATCCGGAGCACGCGCCAACCAATGCGCTGCCGCCGGAGGTCGAGATCGAGCAGGTTTCGATCGACGAGCAGCCACTGGATCCGGCCCAGGCGCTTTCCATTCCGCCGGGACATGGGCGAGTTTCCATTCAATATGCGGGGCTGAGCTTCGTCGCGCCGCAGAAGGTTCGCTACAAGTACAAGCTTCAGGGATTTGACCGTGACTGGGTGGACGCAGGCTCGCGTCGCACGGCGTACTACACCAACATTCCGCCGGGCCAGTACACGTTTCGCGTGCTGGCCTGTAATAACGACGGCGTATGGAACGACACGGGCGCCTCGATCGGACTTCGGCTGCGCCCGCATTTCTACCAGACCTACCTGTTCGACCTGCTGATCCTGATTTCGCTGCTGCTGCTGGGCTATCTCTGGTACCAGCGAAGACTGCAGCGGGTGGAGTCGCAGTTCAGCGCCGTTCTAGCAGAGCGGGGCAGGATTGCGCGAGAGATTCACGACACACTGGCTCAGGGACTCGTGGGGATTTCGGTGCAACTGGAGCTGGTCTCGAGGTTGATGACCGCTTCGGCCGAGTCGGCGAAGGAGCACCTGGACCAGGCGCGCATCCTGGTGCGAAACAGCTTGACCGAGGCGCGGAGCTCGATCTGGGATCTGCGTTCGCAGAGTGTGCAGGGCGAGGACCTGGCGACGCGGCTCTCGGCCATGGCGACGCGGGCGACCGCTTCGACTTCCATCAAGACTCAATCGAAAGTTGGAGGCGCATATAGGCCCCTACCTGCGAGAGTAGAGTCGGAGTTGTTGAGGATCGCGCAGGAAGCGGTGACAAACGCCGTGCGGCATGCGCATCCACAGCATATTTCGCTGGAACTGCGTTTTGCGGTACGGCAACTGCGGTTGACCATTCAGGACGACGGCTGCGGATTTTCGGGGCAGCCGCATCCGAATTCGACCGGTCCCGGCGGGCACTTCGGCTTGACGGGAATGCGCGAGCGGGCAGCGGAGATTGGCGGCACGCTGACTCTGGACAGCGCGCCCGGTAAAGGTACGCGGGTTTCAGTAGAAGTGGCGTTGGAGTAAGAGCAAGCCACGGTGAGGACAGGGATGAGCGAGGCCATTCGGATTCTAGTGGTGGATGATCACCACGTGGTAAGGCAGGGGCTGGTGGCGCTGATCAAGACAGTGCCCACTCTGGATGTGGTTGCCGAGGCATCGGACGGAAAGCAGGCGGTGGCGCTGTTTCGGCAGCACCAGCCGGATGTCACGTTGATGGACCTGCGACTCCCGGTGATGAATGGCGTGGAGGCGATCACGCAGATCCGTCGGGAGTTTCCAGCGGCGCGCATCATTGTGCTCACGACCTTTGATGGCGATGAAGATATCTACCGGGCGTTGCAGGCCGGGGCGCGGGGATACCTGTTGAAGGGCATGGACAGCGATGAACTGATGGAAGCGATCCGCGCGGTGCACGCGGGCAAGTCGCGGATCCCGGCGTTTGTGGCCGAGCGGCTTGCGGGACGCATGGGCGGGCCCGCGCTCACAGGGAGAGAACTGGACGTGCTCAAGCAAATCGTCGCAGGGATGAGCAACAAGGAAATCGGCAACGTGCTGAACATCTCAGAGGCGACGGTGAAGACGCACATCAACAGCCTGCTGAGCAAGCTGGGCGTCACTGACCGGACGCAGGCGGCGACGACCGCGTTGCAGCGCGGCATCGTCCACATGGATTAGTTACAGGGAAGAACAGGAACTTGTGAATCAAACGATACGACGCTGTTTTGTTCTGCTGATGGTTTTGTTTTGTGTTTCGCTTCCGGCCCAGGAGGCTCGCTCTGCCGGATGGCGCATGGCCACGGAGCGGGAGTTGAAGACGCTGATCCCTCCGCGAGCGCCGGTGGAGAAAGAACGGATCGAAACAGAGCTACGAACTGCCTCCGGGATCACCGATGGCAAGGGAAGGTTTGTGTTCGGCGTGGTGTTGATTACGGCTGGCTATTCGGCCGAGGGGAAGTATTCGCACTTCTTTCTGACCCAGGCTCCTTTCCGAATCGGGGATGTAACCCTGGTTCCAGGACAATATGTTCTGGGGTGGCAACACCAGGAAGACTCGCTGACCGTGCGATTCTATGAGGCATCCACTGGCAAGCCAGTCGCAACCGTGGAGGCGACACGCAACGATTCGATCAAGCGGGTAGAGTCGTTTCGCATCTATCCGCCGGGCGAGAAATCCGTTATCCAGATTGGCCGCTTCACCTTTGGCTACCAGGTCGGTGAATAGGCAATCCCCTGCTGCTCGCGTAATGAGTTATTTCTAAAATTGTTGCGTTTCAATCAAGGACCTGTCCAACAGGTTCTCGCTTACGACTTCCAGTACGTGAGGCCCCATCACGCATGTTGACTCTGGCTCTTAGTTTGTCTCTATTGCTGAGCGCACCACAAAGCCCTGCTGACTCTCACCCGGAGTCGAGCCCAGTTCCAACTGTGCAAGCACCCGGCGTGCCCGTCGATGTGACTACTCCTGCCGACCCAAGACAACGGCTGCAACTAGGTTGGAGTCTGAACGGCTTACAAGGGCCCGGGGTTCATCCGTGGCATATAAGCGCCGCCTACGAAGTATTCGACACGAATGGTAAGTTAACGGACAAGGGGTACCTTCGAAGAGTGGTGGATCAGCGACACGAAATACAGGCTGGCATATCATGGCACGGGATTCTCGCAGGAAGAATACGGCACCGACCGTGGCGTGTTTCACGCGGGGGACGCTGGCTGGCCGAGCGGACCGCTGCGGCTCCTGCACCGGGCATTGGTGCAGCCAGTGCCTCCGCAGGTCATGCTAGGTGACCAGGAGCAACGCGATCTGGTCCGGAAATTTGAACAGTGCAACTCACCTGCACAGCCTTGAGTTATCACGGCGGGAAGAAAGTTGACGAAAAATCAGCGTCCTTTTGTTTCGATCCTGCCAAGGGACATCCTCCGATACTCCAACACCGCGAACGGTACAGACCAGATAAGTCTTCGATCGCATTTCCTGTCTTTGAAGGTCACTTCCTCGCAAAAGAAATAGAAATTCTCCTCTTCAGGCCGGCCTTCGCTGGCCGTTCACATAGAGCGTTTGGAAACAGCTCAGTCCCGCAGGACGAAAAAGATATGTCGCCGCCCGCGAATGCAGTGCGTGTCACTCAGCGGCTGCAGATTGACCTCTTCTGAGAGCGAACCAGAGTCGATCAAGAAAGTCCCACCGGAATACCCAGTCGATGCGAAGTCTCCGGGGCGATCAAGGTATCGTCGTCTTTGACGCGACTATCGACACCTACGGCCACATCCATGAGCTTCACGCGATGAGTGGGTCGCCATCGTTGATAAAGGCTGCGGCCGAGGCTGTTCGGAATGGCGTTTCAAGCCTTTCGTGCTCGGAGGTGAGCCGGTCGAGGTGGAGACGGAGGTGTATGTCATCTTCAAACTGGGACGATAAAATCAGGCAAAAGGCCGCTGGGAGGCTGTAAGGTTGGCGAACTCCACTGTCCAGAACACAAATCGCAAGGTGATCGCTGCGCTGGCGCAGAACTGGCAGGCGGAGATGCGCGGCTTTCACACCTACCAGACGCTCTCGTCGCGTGATAGCGACCCAATTCGCAAGCGCATTTTGAAAAAGATGGCCGAGGCAGAGGCCCATCATGCGGCGCTGTGGGCGAAGAGGATCCGGGAGCTTGGCGGCGCAGTTCCAAAATACGACGGCAAGGCCACGGGAGATGCGGACACGCTGCCTTACGTAGCGGGAGGTCCGGGCCTGGCGCTGCGCCGGCTCGAAATAGACGAGAGCCGCGACATCGCGCGGTATGGGCAGCAGCTGCGGGACCTCGGAGACGAGCCGAGCGTGGCCATTCTGCAGCAGGTCATCGAAGATGAGCAGGACCATTACCGCGAGCTGAGCGGCCTGATTCGCGAACACTACCCGGCAGCCGCAGTGAGTGCGGTCACCGAGGATCCGAAGGCCGTGCTGGAGGAGTTGCTGGCCAAGCGCGTCCAACTCCGGCAAGCAGGCGGCGGGTTGGATCGGGGACGCGATCTATGGCGTGAACGACGGGCTGGGCGCGATCTTCGGCATCGTGTCGGGCGTGTCTGGCGCGACTCTGGGGAACAGCAAGTATGTGCTGCTGGCCGGGATTGCGGGGATGATCGCCAGCGCGTTGTCGATGGGATCGGGAGCGTATCTGGCCGCGAAGAGCGAACGCGAAATCTACGAAGCCGAGTTATCGCGTGAGCGGCAAGCCATCGAGATGAATGGCCCCGAGGCGCGTGAGTTACTGTCCCTCTATTACCAGGTCAAAGGATTGCCGCACGAAGATGCTGATCGGGTGGTGGAGCATATTGCGAAAGATCCGCAACAGTTGCTGCGCGCTTTAGCCTCCGAGCGGCTGAATTCCACAGAAGAGGCGTTGAGTAACCCGATGACCTCGGCCACCTCGGGAGCCTTGTCCACGGCGGTGGGCGCGTTCTTCCCCATCATTCCATTCTTCTTCGTCAGCGGCTATACAGCAGTGATTGCGTCGGCCATTATTTCTCTGCTGGCGCACTTCGCGGTAGGAGCAGCAAAGTCGCTGATCACGGTGCGTTCGTGGTGGAGCAGCGGCATGGAGATGACGCTCGTGGGAGCAGTGGAAGGGGTGGTAACGTACGTGATAGGAATTGGGCTGGGACGGCTGGGAACTTAGATTCAAGGGAGTTACCGTAACTCCCTGTTTGCAAGGATAAGCTAGCCTGATACCACTTAGGTGTCATTACGTCTGTACTTTGAAACTAGCTCCCGAAGACGAATCGGGTATTGTTACCAGACCGAACAACAGCTAGTCTTAGGTCATCAAATCAAGACCAGATTGAAACCAGTACGCCCGTAGGGAGGGCAAGCCAAGGAGATGCGGGTGGAGATCCGCGCCGAGGCTGGGGACGGAGGAGTGCATCCGGTTGCTCGGTAATTGCCGGGATGCGGGTACCGTTATCCCAATTTGCATTCTTGGTATTGGCTCGATTTTTAGCTTTGGTGTGTTCGGCATTTTCCTACAATTTGTCCGTTTTCGAATCCGCGGGGAGGGCGAACTGGTGCGTGCTGAGGGGCGCGTACCGGGGAAGCACTTAGGAAGCCGCGGTGCGCGGGGGTGGAGCCCGGCTGCACCGCGGCTTCCAGCGGAGCCAGCGCAACGCATGGGGTGTTGCGCTGGCGTTCTTTTTTCTAGTTACAGCATTTGTGACATTCTTCTACCTTCGCCTGTCAATGGCGTCTCCTGACAACAGAACGCGGTACTCAGGGTTGCGGCAGTACCATGACTTCGACACCTGACGCGGCACTGGCCGAGTGGAAGACACGTTCCGTGGCCTTGCGGAACTCTTCCGGCCTGGCGTGTGGGATATCCACGAAGGTCTGCGGATTGCGATCCACCAGCGGGAACCAGGAACTCTGTACCTGCACCATGATGCGATGGCCTTTGCGGAAGGTGTGATCGAGGTCCGGCATGGTGAAATTGACGTCGGCCATCTTCTCCGGAACAAACGGTTCCGGCTTCTCCCAACTGTTACGGAACTTGCCGCGCATCGGCTCTCCGCGCAGGAGTTGCTGGTAACCGCCCATGCGAAGCGGAGGGGCGCTGAGAACGCGCTTCCCTGTTTCGCTGGCGGGCGGATCAGGGTAGTCGTTGGGATACACGTCAATGAGCTTGACGACGAAATCCGAATCTGTGCCCGTGGTGGATACCTTCAGCTTCGGGGAGATGGGTCCAGCGATGGTGAGGTCTTCGTCGAGCGGATCGGTCTCATAGACCAGAACATCGGGCCGGCGCGAAGCGAAGCGCTGATCGTCCACCATATAGCGCTGCGGCACGGTATCGGTGGTGTAGTCGACGAAGGGCACAGGGTGCGCCGGATCGCTCACGTACTCATCGGAGGCCTGCTCTTCGGTTGGGCGCTGAAAGGAGAGTTTGCCGCCGGAGTGGAAGTAGAGCGTCTTCGGCTGCACGGCTGGAGGAGGCCAGCTGGGGTAGCTTCGCCAGACATTGGTGCCTGTCTCGAAGACAGATGCCGCCGGAAGTGCTGAGCCCTTACCCTTGAGATAGAACTCGAAAAACGGAAACTGAATCTTGGTGCGGAAGTATTGGGCGGTCGCAGCATTGAAGCTGACGTCGCCTAGATGATCTCCTTCGCTGCGAGCCCAGCCGCCGTGAACCCAGGGCCCTTCGACCAGCATGTTTGGCGTGCCCGGATTGTATTTGCCCACAGCCGCGTGAGTTTTGAACGGACCGGAAAGATCTTCGGCATCAAACCAGCCGCCGACCGTGAGCACGGCGCACTTGATGTTTTTCATGTGCTGCGAGAGGTCGCGAGCTTTCCAATACGCGTCGTAGGTGTCGTGATCCATCTGATCGTTGAACAGCGGATTGGAGCCCTTCAGATAAAGGGGATCGAGGCTGGCGAGGTTTCCGGCCTTGAGATAGAACTCGTAATTGTCGGGCGTGCCGAAGTCGAAATCCTGAGGATCTTTGGGGGGCAGAGCAGGTTGTGCAAAGGGTTTGAAGAAGGTATAGAAGCCGAAGTTCGCCGCGAGCATGAAGGCGCCGCCATGGTAGGCATCGTCGCCCATGAATAGGTCGGTCATGGGAGCCTGGGGTGAGGCCGCTTTCAGCGCCGGGTGCGAGTCGATCATGCTGGCCGAGGTATAGAAGCCCGGGTACGAGATGCCCCAGATGCCGACCTTGCCGTTGTTATTGGGAACGTGCTTGAGCAGGAATTCGATTGAATCGTACATGTCGGAGGAGTCGTCGACGTCCTGGGGTGAATGCTTGGCATCGATGTGAGGGTGCATCTCGACGAACTTGCCTTCCGAGAGGTAGCGGCCGCGCACGTCCTGATAGACGAAGATGTAGCCGGCTTTTTCGAATTCGTCTGAGGGTCCCAGCGTTTTCTTGTACTGGTCTTCGCCGTAGGGCGCGACGCTATAGGGAGTGCGGTCCATGAGGATGGGATAGGCCTGGGCAGCATCTTTGGGGACATAGACGGAGGTGAACAGCCGCACGCCGTCTCGCATGGGGATGCGGTATTCATATTTGGTGTAGTGGGCCTTGACATAGTCTTCTTTGCTGTCAGCGGGCTTGGCGTCCTGCGCAGGACAGAGTGTAGCCAGCAGAGCGATTGCCAAAACAGGCAGGAGGGAGCGGAGGAGCCGCATCTTCATTCGTGAGGAGACCATCCTTTGGGGATTCCAGGCAGCAGCTGGGACTGAGTGCAGTCTATCGCAACAAGCTTAGAGAGCCTGCGATGCACGGCTGAGCGCCGCTTCGTGAGACCAAGCCTCTAATCGGTCAGGAGATGTGGTGGCGGGTGAGCGGTTCGGCGGAGGACGCCGGGCCACAGCGAAAGCTGCAGAACGGCGGATTCGATGAGGAAGTCGAGAGCGGACTCTACGGGAGAGCTGAGGGTGGTGCCCCAGCCGGTGAACTTGGGCTGCACGCCGAGTAAGACGACTTCGTTCGGCAATTGCCCGCGAATCTTCAAAGCCTCGAGGAGATCGATCAGGCTGAGAAGGTGGACGCTCTTGCTGGGAGGCAACTGCGAGACAATATCGCCACTGAAACGCATCACGGTTCCCGGCTCTTCGCTGGCGTCGACCGAATCCAGGACGAGCAGGCAGCGCGAATCCTGTACATGGTAGAGGAGCTCAAGCCCCTGCGTCCCACCCTCGACCACGCGGATGCCGTTGGGCAGGCGGGGATCACGGGCCAGACGCGAAACAGCATGCATGCCGACGCCGTCATCGGAACGCATCAGATTTCCTATTCCCAGAACCACTGTGGATGGTTTCGCCTCGCTCATCGACGCCGAACATTCCTCCAGGCCCTAGGGCGCTGCATTGAGTGACTCACCAGAAGTGCTGCTGGTGAATTTGCTTCGCCTGCAACGGAGCACGGCGGGTGACGATCAGAACTCTACCTATGGTAGATGCGGCAACAACCGTAAGGTACTTACCTTCTGTGGCAACTAGCATACCACTGCAGTTCCGGCAGGGCGGTTACACTCCCGCTGTTCGGCGGACGGTCTTGCTTTGCTCCAGAGTTCGAACAAGGCAGGAAGAATCCAATGCCCAAGCACCGGGTCCAGCCTCCTGAGATCGAGGCAATGACCTGCTGATTCGTCGCTATCGCTAGTGTTAGATTGCCACATTCCCGGGCGGTTTTCTTACACGGCCGGGAGTAGCACACGTAACGAAAGTCACCTTCGCCATCCGAAGACGAGGATCAGGATCTGCGAAGCCGTCGCGCGCTCGCGACCCTTTGCCTGGCTTCATTGAGGCATCGAGGCATAGTAGTCGCTCAGAACGGAGAAGGCTTTTTTCCTGGCGCCTTCGTTCGAGACCAGTCCCTTGCGGTTGTAGAGGTCCTGCACCCCGGGCAGCTGGCGGACGGGTGACCTGAAATCCATCAGCACCCAGGCGCTGGTGCCGCGCAGGAACGGGATCTGTTTGAACATGGCGATCTGCTGCCGGTAGAGGTTCTCCTGGAACTCCTCGGAGAAGCGGTCAGTGACCTGGCCGTGCATTCCGGCTTTTGCGCCTCCGCCGAATTCACTCATGATGAGCGGCTTGTTATAGGGATTTTTCCAGGTGTACTTCGGAGCGTCGTCCGACTTCCCCTGGTACCAGCCGATGTATTCGTTGGAGCCGAGAACGTCGAGTTCTGCGCCAAGGGGATCGTCGAGGATGGCGGTGGTGCCGTCCATGTGTGTGAGCATGGCGGAGGTGATCAGACGGGTGGGATCCTGTTCACGAGCCTGGCTGATCAGGGATTTGAGGAAGGTGAGCCGTTCGGGGGTGCGTGGGGTTTCGTTGGAGACAGACCAGAGAATGACCGAAGCGTTGTTGTGGTCGCGGCGGATCATCTCTGTGAGCTGCTGCTTGGCGGTTTCGAGGGTGGCGGGATTTTTCCAGTCGATGGCCCAGTAGACGGGGATCTCGGACCAGACGAGAATGCCCATTTTGTCGGCGACCCGGGTCATATTTTCATCGTGTGGATAGTGGGCGAGGCGGACGAAGTTGGCGTGGAGATCATGGGCCCAGCCGAGCAGGGTTTCGGCGTCCTGCACGGACCAGGCGCGGCCGGAGCGGATGGGTGCCTCGGCGTGTACACAGACACCCCGCAGGTAGATGGGCTTGCCGTTGAGCAGGATCTGATCGCCCTGCACCTCGATGGTGCGGAAGCCTATGTCGTCGGCAAGCATGTCGCTACCGGCCTTGATCTCGACGCGATAGAGCCTGGGATGCTCAGGAGACCAAAGCTGCAGTTGTGCGGCGGTGAGCGCGATGCTGGCGCGGCCGTCGGCAGCAGTGGTGGCGGTCGTATTGAGTTTGAGGTCGGGAATACTCACGGCAACGGAGGTTCCGGCGGGCGCGCCTTCGACGTGGACGTAGCCTTCGAGCTGACCGGTGGTGCCGCGCTTGAGCTGCAGCGAGTAATCGTCGATGAAGGAGTCGGGCACCCGGACGAGCGAGACTTCGCGGGTGAGGCCGCCGTAGTTGAACCAGTCGGTCTTGAGCGCGGGGATGGTTTCCGCGTGACGCTGGTCATCAACGGCAACGACGACGAAGTTGGAGCCGTCCTTCACGTCGGGCGTGATGTCGCAGTCGAAGGGAGTGAAGCCACCTTCGTGCTGGCAGGAGTAGATCGCCATTGACGAATACGTGGGCGGCCTGGTTGGCTGCGCCGAAATGGATGAAGGTGCGGGTGTGAGGCTGCGGATGCCACTCGAAGTCGCGTTGATACCAGAGCATGCCTTCGTAGAAGAAGATGTCCTGGTGCTGCGAATTCCAATCGGCGGGGACCGCGACCGTGGGCGACTTGGCGAAGTCATATTCCAGCAACTCGCTGCCGCCCGACCAGTGAAGATTGCGGGAGTAGCCTTTGGGGCTGGGCTTGGAAGGATCATCGCCCCAGCCATTGCGATACGGATCGACAATGTAGTGCCATGGACCGTTGAGGCTGGTCGCAGGCCGGTGGTCGATGTCCACCAGCAGTGTGGTTGGACGCTGTCCCAGTGCCGAGCCGGTGAGGACGACGAGGGTGAGAGCCAGACTGCACAAATTGAAACGGCAACACGCGGAAAACACACGGCCTTGCGACATGGCAACATAGTAGACTGCCAAATTTTGAGCCGCAACGCTGAGCAGATCCGGTCAACGCCTGGCTGAAGAGCCGCGGTACCGGCGACGGCATCCAAGGACCTGAACCGCATACCTCGGAACGAAAGAAAGCTGCATGCTGCTGCATCTTGAAACGGGTCAAGCTCACGCAGTGGGCACGGTGATTTTTTGCGTGAGTTACCTGGTCTTCGCGTTCGGGCGAATTCCTGGAACGAAGGTCGACCGGACGGCTATGGCGGTGATCGGCGCGGCCCTCATGGTGTTGCTCGGGGTGCTGGCTCCGCGGCAGGCGCTCGAGGCGATTGACTTCCCTACCATGGTGCTGTTGTTTGGCATGATGCTGCTCGCCGGGGCGCTCGAAGAGGCAGGCTTCTTCGAGTGGATCACCGAACACCTGATCGCGCATGTCGATGCACGGCATCTGCTGCCGACCGTGATCTTCAGCGGTGGCATTCTTTCGGCGCTGCTGGTGAACGACGTGGTCTGCGTGATCATGACGCCGCTGGTCCTGAATGTGGCACATCGGATGCGCAGACATTCGCTGCCCTATCTGCTGGCGCTGGCCACGGCCTCGAATATCGGCAGCACCGCGACCATCGTTGGCAATCCGCAGAACATCCTGATCGCATCGGTCTCGCATATCAGCTATCTCAAATTCGTCGCGCACCTCGGGCCGGTGGCATTGATCGGCTTGTTCGTGGATTGGATCGTGCTGCGTCTGCTCTTCAGCAAATCGTTGAGCGAGAAGATCGGCCCGGAGGTCCCGCGAGACCGCAACGTGGTGGCCATGGAAGCGCCGCTGGGATCGGCAAACGGAAACGTTCGCCGAATGCTGTGGCCGTTGCTGATTGGGCTGCTGGTTCTGATCGGCTTGGTCATGGGATGGAACCCGGCCGCGTGCGCTGCGGGTGCGGCCTGCCTTTTGCTTCTGAGCAGGCGTGTGGAACCGCGAGCCTTGCTGGAGCGAGTGGATGTAGCGCTGCTGGTCTTCTTCCTCGGACTATTCATCGTGCTCGCCGGAGGAGAGGCCGCGGGATTCAACCAGAAGCTGCTCGCACTAGCGGAACACCTGAACCTGAGAAACACGCTAATTTTCACGGGCGTGGTCACGTTGCTCTCGAACCTTTTGAGCAACGTGCCCGCGGTGATGCTGCTGAAGCCGCTGGTGGTGCAGCAGGGCAACAGCGATGCAAGCTGGCTGCTGCTGGCCATGGCCAGCACGCTCGCCGGCAACCTGACGATTACAGGTTCGGTGGCCAACATCATCGTGGTGGAGTCGGCGCGCAAGGAAGATGCGTCGGTGACGTTCTGGCAGTATCTGCGAGTGGGCGTGCCGGTGACGGCGATAACGCTAGCTGTCGGTTGGATCTGGCTTGGTCTTTGGAGCGGATGAAGCAGCGGGCGCGCGCAGACGGAACTGATTTGCGCGCTCGAATTCGTCGCGGAGCTCCGGTGTCTTCAGATGCTCGCGAAGATGCGTGAGGCGCTGCTCCAGGGCGAGAAGCGCGGCGGCGATCGCTTCAGAGTTGGTATGGGCGATGTCGCGCCACATGGAGTACGGACTGGCGCCGAGGCGCGTCATTTCGCGCAACGCACGGCCACCGATGGCGCGCAGATCTTCGTCGCCGGGAAAGCGATCTTCAAGCAAGGCGCTTAGGGACGTGGAGACAAGTTGCGGCAGGTGACTCACCCACGCGCAAAGTTCATCGTGACGGCGAGGGTCGAGATCCAGCACGCGGCAACCGAAGCGGCTGACCCAGGTGCGCCATTCTTCGGCAAGGGATTGAGCATCGGGCGAGGGTGGCGGAGCGTCTGCGCAGGGCGTGAAGAGCCAAACAGCATCGCGAAACAACCTGCCGTCGGCGTGCTCGGCTCCATGAACCTCTTTGCCGGCCATGGGATGACCGGGCAGAAACGCGGCCTGGTTCGGGCCATTGAAACGGTTCTCAGCCTGTTCACAGATGGCTTGCTTGACGCTGCCCACGTCGGTGACAAGCTGGCCGGGCCGCAGCAAGGGAGCGAGTTGGTTCATCCATTCGAGGATCGAGAAAACCGGCCCGCTGAGCAGAATCACGTCGCTCTCGACGCACGCAGAAACAGGATCTTCGGCAGTTACTTGAATGGCGCCGCGTGCATGAGCGATGCCGAGTTGTTGAGGATCGCGATCCCAGCCAAAAATCGTTCCTTCAAATCCATGCTCGCGCAACGCCAGTCCGACGGAGGCTCCGATGAGCCCTGTACCAAGAATGGTGATGCGCGAGATGGATGCGGGTTGCGGCATGCGTCAGCCGATTCTTCTACTCACAGCCGGAGCGATGATGCGGAGCTCCTCCATGAGCTTTTCGAACTGCTCAGGAAAGAGCGATTGAGCGCCGTCTGAGATAGCCTTATCGGGATTGGGATGCACCTCGATGAGCAGGCCGTCAGCACCGGCGGCGACGGCAGCGCGCGCCATCGCGGGAACCTTGTCGCGGCGGCCTGTGCCGTGCGAAGGGTCGCCGAGCATCGGCAGGTGCGAGAGATGCTTGACGACGGGGATGGCGGAGATGTCCATGGTATTGCGGGTGTAGGTTTCAAAGGTGCGTATGCCGCGTTCGCAGAGCATCAGGTCGTAGTTCCCGCCGGAGAGAATGTATTCCGCGGAGAG
This sequence comes from uncultured Acidobacteriaceae bacterium, assembly GCA_963748555.1. Lineage (GTDB taxonomy): Bacteria > Acidobacteriota > Terriglobia > Terriglobales > Acidobacteriaceae > CAWKKW01. The sequence continues at coordinate 136,792 of CAVVJK010000005.1, read as the reverse complement.
CAGAAGCTCTTCGATGGTGGCTGCGATGCCGCGTTTGAGCAGGATCGGCTTGCGGACCAGGCCGAGTTCGCGCAGCAGGTTGAAGTTCTGCATATTTCGTGCGCCGACCTGAAAGACATCGATGTACGGAAGCATCAGCTCGATCTGCGAGATCTCCATGACCTCGGTGATGATGAGCAGTCCGGTGGCATCGCCGACGTCGCGCAAGGCTTTGAGTCCCTCGAGGCCGAGCCCCTGGAAGGAGTAGGGAGAGCTGCGCGGCTTGAAGGCTCCACCTCGAAGAAATTTCGCACCCGCCGCCTTGACGATGGCGGCGCTAAGAGCGATCTGGTCGCGGCTCTCGACGGAGCAAGGGCCCGCCATCACGACGACTTCGTCTCCACCGACGGTCACGCCATTTGGGAACGTGACAATGGTGCCTTCGGGACGGAAGCCGCGGCCGGCAAGTTTGTAGGGCGAAGAGATTCGATGGGCGTCCGCGACGCCGGCGAGAACTTCGAAATCCTTGGCTTCGAAGTGAGACGGGGTGCCCACTCCGGCGAGAATGGTCTGAATAGCGCCAGTGGTGCGATGCACATTGAAGCCCAGCGCCATGAGGCGCTCGATGACCTCCTGAATCTGTTCTTCGGTAGCGTGTTCCTGCATTGCGACGATCATGATTTCATTCCTGTCCTGCGCGACTAACGCGCGCTGTCGTTCGCGCTCTGCCCCTCGGCAGATGCGGATTTGCGTGAGGCCAACTCGTCCCGTTGCAGGGCGCGCATCACGTCGATGATGCGTTCGTAGATATGCGTCAGTTCGATATCGGGCAGTGGGCCGTGATTGGCGGCGCGCACGTTTTCATAGATCACCCGCTCGCGATTCGGCTCGTAGACCGGCAAGGAGGTGGCGCGCTTGAGCTGACCGATCTGCTGTGCGCAACGAGCGCGTTCGCTGATGAGCGCGACCAGTTCCCGATCCAGTTCGTCGATTCGGAGACGCAATTCTTCGATTTCCATTCATCCCTCAACGACTCCGCGCTGCTCGGGTAAATGAGCGACGCTGCCGGAGTCTGCACGCTGGAGTTGAAACGTATGATACGGCAAGGATGCCGCAGATCGGCGATTTAACGGGCCAGCGCCAGCGAGGGGCGCAGACCCTTGATAAATCGCGCAATCACATCCGGTGCTTCGGCGGGAGTGGACTGCTCGATGAGCGCGACGATGGCGCTGCCAACGACCGCAGCGTCGGCAAACTCACCCAGCGCGGCTACGTGCTCCGCAGTGGAGACGCCGAAGCCGAGCGCGATGGGCAGAGAAGTAAAGCGGCGGAGGCGGCGGACCAACTGTTCGGCATCGGTAGCGAGGCTCTGCTGCGCGCCGGTGATACCCATTCGCGAGATGGCGTAAACGAAGCCTTCGCAGACAGCGGCAATGCGTTCAAGGCGATCGTCGGTGCTGGTGGGCGCGACCAGAAAAATGGGAGCGAGATGATGTCGGCGCAGATGCTCCAGGTACTCGTCCGCTTCCTCGACGATCATGTCGGTGATGAGGACGCCGTCAACGCCGGCCTGTTCGGCGGCGGCACAGAAGCGCTCGAGCCCGTAGCGCAGTACCGGATTGAAGTAAGAGAAGATGACCAGGCCTGCCTGCGGACGTTGGGCACGAATGTCGGCGGCAACCGCGAGGACCTCTTCAAGACGAGTGCCGCGGGCGACGGCGCGTTCACTGGCGCGTTGAATGACGGGACCGTCGGCCAGAGGATCGCTGAAGGGAACGCCTAGTTCGATGACGTCTGCACCGGCGTCGATGGCGGCGAGCGCAATCTCGCGCGTGGTGTTCAAGTCCGGATCGCCGGCCGTGAGATAGACAACCAGGCCGGCTGCTTTCGAGCCGTCAGCGGCCGACGTGGACCGTTGCCCGGCCTCAAAGCGAATGGGCATTCCTCAAGCTCCTTTGAGGTTCAGTTCGCGAGCCAGGATACCCATATCCTTGTCGCCGCGCCCTGAAACATTGACTACCAGTATGTCACGCGAGGTGAGCGTCGGGGCCAGCTTGAGGCATTCGGCAACCGCGTGAGCGCTCTCGAGCGCGGGAAGGATACCTTCGGTCCGGGCAAGGGTCACGGTCGCCTGCAAGGCCTCTTCATCGGTGGCGGAGCGGTACTCGGCGCGTCCGGAGTCATGCAGCGAGGCGTGTTCCGGGCCGACCGAGGCGTAGTCAAGCCCGGCGGAGACGGAGTGCGTGAGCGAGATCTGTCCAGCCTCATCTTGAAGAACGTAGGAATAGGTTCCCTGGAGCACGCCGGGCGATCCGCCGCTGAAGCGAGCCGCATGGGACCCCAGGGCCGAACCGCGGCCGCCGGCTTCGATGCCGATCAGGCGGACACTGGTATCGGCAATGAATTCGTAGAAGGCGCCGATCGCGTTAGAGCCGCCGCCTACGCAGGCGATGACAGCGGTGGGCAGACGGCCTTCCTTCTCCAGGATCTGACCGCGCATCTCGCGGCTGATGACGCGATGGAAGTCGCGCACCATGGTCGGGTAGGGATGGGCGCCGAGCACGCTGCCGAGAAGATAGTGGGTCGTGCGGACATTCGTGACCCAGTCCCGCATGGCTTCGTTGATTGCGTCCTTGAGCGTCCGCGAACCGGAGTTAACGCCGCGCACTTCAGCGCCCAGCAGGCGCATGCGATAGACGTTGAGCTCCTGGCGGCGCATGTCTTCTTCGCCCATGTAGACGACGCAATCGAGGCCGAAGAGGGCGCATACCGTAGCCGTCGCCACGCCGTGCTGGCCGGCACCGGTTTCGGCGATGATGCGGCGCTTGCCCATCCGGCGGGCGAGCAGCGCCTGTCCGATGCAGTTGTTGATCTTGTGAGCGCCGGTGTGGAGCAGGTCTTCGCGCTTGAGATAAATCCTGGCGCCACCGAGATGTTCGGTGAGCCGGGTGGCGAAGTAGAGGGGCGTTGGGCGGCCGGCATAGTCCTTTAGCAACGAATCGAGTTCGGAGTGGAAGGCGGGATCGGCATCCGCCTGGGCGTAGGCAAAGTCCAGTTCTTCAAGTGCTGCCATGAGGGTTTCCGGGACATAGCGCCCGCCGTAGGCACCGAAGCGGCCGACCTTGGAGTGAATCTGATTGGGATTGACAGTTGTGCTCACAAGAAACCTCTTCACTAGTAGCTTACGTGATCGGGCGGGCGGACCCAACCCGGTTCAGCGACCGACTTTGACGGGCTGCATCGACGCCGCCCGGGCTGCCGCGATGAAGGCGCGTACGCGCTCCGGGTCTTTCTTGCCGGGAGAGGCTTCGACTCCGCTGGCGACATCGACCCCCCAGGGGCGCAGGGTTTCGATGGCTTCGGTTACATTTTCGGCATTCAGTCCACCGGCCACCACCATACGGGCAGGGGAACGCGGTGAAGCTGTCCTGCGCCGCCTCCCAATCGAAGACGATACCGGTGCCTCCGACTGCCTTGACGGTGCGCGAGTCGACGAGAATGGCATCAACATCTGGGTTCGAACGAAGAGCCTTGACCCGCTCGGCGAGGTCGGGACCGTAGTGCACAACCTGAAGAATCCGCACCGGTGCGCCCGGCTGCGAGGAGAAGTGCTGCTTCAGCCGTGAGGCGAGCGTCACGTCTTCGGTGTGATGGAGTTGAACGCCGGTAAGGGCGCAGACGGTGACGGCGTGGACGATAGCATCGAAGCCTGCGTCGACGAAGACGCCAATTTTCTCAAGACTGGACGGCAGCAATGGAGCGATCACACGGACCTGATCGAGCGTGACCTGGCGCGGGCTGGCAGCGAACACAAAGCCCACCGCATCGGCCCCGCTAGCGGCGGCGAATTGCGCGTCCTCAAGGCTGGTGTTGGCGCAGATCTTGATCCACATCGGCCCTAGTTCCCTTTCGCCGCCAAAGTGGAGTGAGATTCAAGCGACTCAAAGATGAGACGGCCCAGGGCTTTGCCTGGATCGGGCTTACGCATCAGCGATTCGCCGATGAGGAAGGCGTGGTAGCCGGCATTGCGCAGAAGATTGAGATCTTCGGCGGTGTGAATGCCACTTTCAGCGATGTGGACAGCGCCGGCGGGAAGGCGTTCGGCGAGAGCAAGCGAGGTATCGAGGGTAATGTCGAAGGTATGCAGGTTGCGATTGTTCACGCCGTAGGCATCGCAGCCGAGCGCACCGACGCGATCGAGTTCCTCCTGGGTGTGCACTTCGCAGAGGACATCGAGTTCGTAGCCGTGAGCGGTGCGGGTAAGACTTTGCAACTGCTGGTCGTTGAGCGCGGCGGCAATGAGCAGGATGGCATCGGCTCCGTGGGCGCGGGCTTCGAGAATCTGAAATTCGTCGAGGATGAAGTCTTTGCGCAGGCAGGGGAGCTTCGTGACGTCGGAGGCGATCTCAAGATTCCGCAGGCTGCCCAGGAAAAAGTGCTCTTCGGTGAGGACTGAGAGGGCCGCGGCTCCGCCGGCAGCGAGTCCCATGGCGAGCGCCCCTGCATCGAACTGGTCGCGGATGAGGCCTTTGGACGGCGAGGCCTTCTTCAATTCCGCGATGATTGCCGGGCCATGCTGCGCGTGTTTGCGAAGGCAGGCAGCAAAGCCGCGAGGTTGATGAGCGGCGGCCAGCGACTCCGAGGGCAGACAGGGGCTGCCGCTGCTTGCGCTCCGCTATATCCTGCCGCGTTCGGACGAGAATTTTTTCAAGATGCATGGTTGCGCCTGGTATCCAGTATAGTCTTCGGCTCTTCAGAACCGCTGAGGCCCCTACGCGGCGCGGCGATTGCGGAGGAATCTGGGCGCAGGGCTGGCGGGGTGCGGGAAATTGCTTCAGCGCCCCGGTACCGGGTGTGGTATTCAGAAAGGCACATGCGCAAACAGCTGGAAGGCTACTTCGAGTTTTCGCGCCTGCAAACGACGTGGCGCACCGAGGCCCTGGCGGGCTTCACGACCTTTATCACGATGGCCTACATCGTGGTGGTCAACCCTGCCATTCTGCACGAAACCGGGATGCCGCTCGCTGCGGTAACGGCAGCGACCTGCCTGTCTGCGGCGATCGGCAGCATCCTGATGGGCGTGATGGCGCGGTACCCGATCGCTCTGGCGCCGGGCATGGGATTGAATGCCTACTTCACCTACTCGGTGGTGAAGGGTTTAGGAATCCCATGGCAGACGGCCCTGGGTGCGGTTTTCCTGTCAGGCGTGATCTTTATGCTGCTGACGCTGGTGGGGTTCCGGCAGAGGATTCTGAGGAGTATTCCTTACGAGTTGTACCCGGCGGTGGCGGGCGGCATCGGGCTCTTCATCGCGTTTATCGGGCTGAGGAATGCGGGCATCATCGTGCCCAATAGCTCCACCACCGTCGCGCTGGGAAATCTACGACAGCCACAGACCGCACTCGCCGTGTTCGGTGTGCTGCTGGTAGCGATCCTGTATGCATGGAGATTGCGCGGAGCCATTCTCTTCGGCATCGTGGGAACGACGCTGCTGGGATGGGTGCTGGGGCTGGTGCATTGGGCGCCGGCAACCCTACCGGCTGTCGAGCATCACGCAGACCGCATTTCGGCTGGATATCCGCGGCGCGCTCCACGTTGGGTTGTTCGAGATCGTCTTCGTGTTCCTGTTTGTGGATCTGTTCGACAACCTCGGGACGCTGGTTGCCGTGAGCAAGAAGGCGGGGCTGATCGCCGAGAACCATGAAATTCCGCGGGTCGACCGCATTCTGCTGGCCGATGCGACTGCGACGATTGCCGGTTCCTTCGCGGGAACGAGTACCGTGACCAGCTACATCGAGAGCGCGGCCGGGGTTGCGGCGGGCGGGCGCAGCGGCGTGACCGCGATCGTCACCGGCTTGCTTTTTCTCGCAGCTCTCTTCGTGGCGCCGTTGGTGGGGGTGCTGCCCTCGGCGGCGACTGCGCCGGCCCTGATCGTGGTGGGCTCGCTGATGCTGTCGCACATCAGCGAGATTCCCTGGTCGGAGCCGACCATCGGACTGCCGGCATTCCTGACAGTAATCATGATTCCGCTGACCTACAGCATCGCGAACGGCCTGGGGTTCGGACTGGTATCGTATGCCGCACTGCGTGTGGCCAGCGGCCGGTTTCGCAAGGAGGAATGGCTGCTGTATGTGCTGGCGCTGCTCTTCCTGGCGCGGTTCGTCTACATGGGCTCGAGCTGAGGCTCTAGTAGTCGACTTTGGCTGGACTGGTCTGCCACTTTTCAAAGCTTTCCAGCGCCTTTTCATTGGCCAGATGGAACATGCGAAGCGAGCGCTGCGGCATGGGCAGGGCGAGTTCGCGGTAAATACGCGAGTCGTCAAAGCCTGCGGCGGCAGCTTCCTCTTGGGTGTTGGAATAATAGACCGCATCGGCACGAGACCAGTAGATGGCAGCGAGGCACATCGGGCAGGGTTCGCAACTGGTGTAGATGGTGCAGCCCTGGAGCTGAAAGGCGCCGAGCCGGCGGCAAGCATTGCGAATCGCAACTACTTCAGCATGCGCGGTCGGGTCGTTATCGAGGGTAACGCGGTTCGCAACGGCGGCCAGCACTTCCCCATCGCGAACGACGACCGCTCCGAACGGACCTCCTCCTTGCTCTTCGACATTCCTGGTGGCTAGCTCGATTGCCATTTCCATGAATCTGGAGTGCTCAGCAGCAGGCATGGGAGATCTCCGTTCTGACCGGTTTTGAAGAGGCGGGTTCATGACTGGGAATCGCCTCTTGCGGCGGTTCAGGCGGATGCCCCGTGAGGACAGCTTACCCGCAAGCCAAGCGCGCGGTGAAGAAGCAGGAGAGCCGATGTTCCGGATGCGGACGCGCCTAAGCTGGAATTTGGGGATTGAACGCCAACCCCAGTTCCGAAATTGCGGCAAGCGTTTACACTCGTAGGCGCCATGAAAACTCTGCGCGTAGCCTTGTTCCTGATTTCCTTTGCCATGCTGACGACCTTCGGATGGGCGGCTGAGGAGGGTAAAGTTTTGATCCACTACGATTCGCAAAGCCGTGTCTTTCGTCTGGACGCAGCCAACGTGACCTACGCATTTGGCGTAAATGAGCGGGGCGAGTTGCAGCCGCTGTTCTGGGGCGGACGGCTGGGGGCGGAGGACGCGCTCGGGCCGGCGAAGGTCAAGCCAGAGCATGCCTCGTTCGATATGACGACGACGACCACTCCGCAGGAATTTGCAGGATGGGGTGCGGGCCTCTATGTCGAACCGGCGCTCAAGATCACGTTCCCGGATGGCAATCGCGACCTGGTGCTGCATTACGTTTCGCACACGGTGGAAGGCAACGCGTTGCGTGTGGTGGCCAAGGATATTTCGCGCGACGTGGTCGTGAACCTCAAGTACGAGATGGATCCGGCGACGGGCATTCTGGGGCGATCGGCGGAGATCGTGAACCATACCAAGGACCCGCTGGTGGTGGAGCAGGCCGAGTCTGGAACGTGGACACTGCCGCACGCGACCGACTATTCGCTCTACTCGCTGACGGGCCGTTGGGCCGGGGAATGGCAGTTGCATCGGGACCCGATTCACAGTGGCGCACGGGTGCTGGAGAGCCGGCGCGGATCGACCGGGCACCAGAACAATCCCTGGTTTGCGATCGAACGGGGCACGAGCGGCGACGAGGATACGGGCGACGTTTGGTTTGGCGCGCTGGCGTGGAGCGGTTCGTGGCGGATCACGGTGGAGCAGGATCAAATCGAGCAGGTGCGCGTGACGGGAGGATTCAACCCGTTCGATTTTGGCTACAAGCTCGCGCCGGGTGAAACGCTGCGGACGCCGGTGTTCTATGGCGGATACACGCGTCATGGCATCGGCGAAGCTTCGCGGCTGCTGCACCGGTTTGAACTGGCTTCGATCCTGCCGCAGGCGCCGAAGCCGAAGCCCCGGCCAGTGATCTACAACTCGTGGGAGGCGACCGAGTTCAACGTCGACGAGGCGAGTCAGACCGCGCTGGCAGAGAAGGCTGCGAGTTTCGGCGTGGAGCGGTTCGTGATGGACGATGGCTGGTTCGGCCAGCGCATGACAGACCACGCCGGGCTGGGCGACTGGTATGTCAATCCGCAGAAGTTTCCGCATGGACTCAAGCCGCTGATCGACAAGGTGCATTCGCTCGGAATGGACTTTGGCCTATGGGTGGAGCCCGAGATGGTGAACCCCAACAGCGATCTGTATCGGAAGCATCCGGACTGGGTGCTGAACTTTACCGGTCGTCCACGGACTGAGGGGCGCACCCAGTTGGTCCTGAACCTCGCGCGGCCGGATGTGCGCGAATACGTGCTCGGATTTCTGGACAAGCTCCTGAACGAGAACGACATCGCCTTCCTCAAATGGGATTACAACCGCAACTGGGCGGAGCCGGGATGGCCAGCGGTCTCGGCCGACGAGCAAAAACAGGTCTACGTGAAGTACACGGAGAACCTGTACGCGATCCTGAAGGAGTTGCGCGAGAAACATCCGAAGGTGGAGATCGAGTCGTGTTCCGGTGGAGGCGGCCGCGTCGACCTGGGCATTCTGCGGCTGACCGACGAAGTGTGGCCATCCGATAACACCGATCCCGTATGACCGGCTGAGTATTCAGAACGGCTTCACCTACGCATATACGCCGGGCATCATGATGGCGTGGGTGACGGATTCGCCGAACTTCGCCAACAAGCGCTCGACTTCGCTCGAGTACCGCTTCCTCTCTTCCATGCAGGGCGGCCTTGGAATCGGCGCGAACCTGACGCACTGGGGACCCGAAGATTTCGCCACGGCGAAGAAGATGGTAACGGCTTACAAGCAGGTGCGAGAAACGGTGCAGCACGGTTCGCTGTACCGGCTGATCTCGCCGCTGAACGGGAGCGAGCAATCTGTAACCGAGTCGGTGTCAGAAGATAAGAGCCAGGCGGTGGTATTCGCCTTTCTGCATTCGAGCACCATGCAGTATCCCTTTCCGCGAATATCGCTACGCGGGCTGGATCCAGAGGCAAAGTACCGGATCGAGTGGATTGCGGGCAAGGCGACGGTCCCCGAATCGGCGACGGGAGCGTACTGGATGTCACATGGAGTCGACCTGTCGCTGTCGGGGGACTTCCAGGCGGCTTCGTTTTATCTGACCAGGATGCAGTGAATTGTAACCGCGACTGTACGTGGAGATGCTGCACTCGCGTTCAGAAAAAATCTCAGAGCAGCGCGCTCGAAGCATGGGCGCGCTTCTTCCCAATTGCGAAGACGGCCACGCCCGCGCCAACCAGCACCAGCGTCAGCACCAGAATCTTGATTACCGCCTGCAGTCTTGTGGGGTTCGTCTTCGCCGGGAATGACGGAGAGGACGATGGTAATGAGCGTGCTCAGCAGGCCGATCCAGGCGAGAGGAATGGCCAGCCATTTGCCGCCGGGAAGACGGTAGGGTTGCGCTCCGCCGGCTTGTCCTTCCAGCCGAAGGCGCGAGGCAAACAGAAACACATACGGGATGAAGTAGGTGATGATGGACATGCTGACGAGCAGGTCGTAGGCGCCCTTCACGGTCGTTCCGGCCTGTCCGAGGAAGGCTACGAGAATACCCGCGAGGCCGTAGGAACTGATGGCGATGGCCGGCGTCTTCCAGCGCGGATGCACGCGACTGAAAGCCGCGGGCAGATAGCGGTCGATCCCTGCGACAAAGGGCAGGCGCGAGGTAGCCGAGAGAAACGCGGCCGCATTGCCGATGCTGCTCAGCGTCACCAGCAGGGCGATGATCACGGCAAGTGGGCCGAGACCCAGGCGTTCTGAGAGGGTCGACATCGCCAGCCCGAATCCCCCAACGCCGTTGACTGCCGAACTCGGAAGCGCAATCAGCATGGCGATCGTGCCGGCAATGTAGCTGATCGCGAGCACACTGCCGCCCACCATGAGCGCGCGGGGAATGGTGCGGCGCGGTTCTTTGATTTCTTCGGCCATGAATGAAGCGCACTCACAGCCGCCAAACGCGAAGAAGATGGTTGACCAGAAGACCGCGTTCTTCAACTGCAAATGCGGCATGAGCGTGGCCAGGTTGAAACGAGTCGCCGAGCCGAAGCGCCAGCCGAAGATCGCAGCCAATGCAACCAGGATCACCACCGGAAGCCACGCACCAATCGCGCCCAGGTTGTTCACCCACTTGCCCACGTTGAGGCCCACGACATTGAGCGCGGTGATGATCGCAAGGCAAGTGACTGCGAAGAACATGTAGTACGCGGGGCTGGCGGCGAGTCGTGCGGTATGGCTGGGCGCAACGAAGAGCAGGCTGCCCGCGGCAAAGTACAGCACGCTGGGGAAGTAGGGCAGGTTGCTCATCCAGTAGGTCCAGCCGGCGGTGAAACCCGCGAGATCACCGAAGGCGAGCCGGGTCCAGACGTAGAGGCCGCCCTCCTGAGGATAGCGGGACGAGAGTTCCAGCACGCTGGCGGCGAGGGGCAGGAAAAAACCAAAGAGCGCGAAGACCCAGATGACGATGGTGCTGGGACCGGCAGCGGCGGCGGTTGCGATCCAACGCAGGCTCAGTCCACTTACCACGTAAAAAAGGGCAAGGTCCGCGAAGCCCATGTTGCGCTTCAGCGACGGGGCGATCCGCGCCGCTTCGGGCTCTTCGCTGGCTCCCTGGATGATGGTGGAGATGAATCGCCTCCGACGGTTCTATGAGCTTGCGGTTCGCTGGGTTTCGTCCTTCAATATGGCCATCGCTGCATTTCTTCCGTTGATACCGATGACGCTGCCGCCGGGATGGGTGCAGGCTCCGCATAGATAGACGCCGGGCATGGGAGTTCGCGGGCTGAGCCGGTTGCTCCACATAAATTGCGGCAGGCATTCACCCTGGAAGATGTGACCGCCGGTCAGGCCGACTTTCTTCTCGATATCTGGCGGACCGAGAACCTGCGCATCCAGCACCGCATCCGGCAGGTTGCTGCAGAATCGGCCGATCGACTCGAGCGCGAGGCGACGTGCGCTCTCGCGATGCGTGTCCCAATCCCCTTCCGCAAACGTATATGGAACGTATTGTGCGAAGACGCTCATGGTGTGCTGGCCATCCGGGACGACACTGCGGTCGTGAACGCTCTGGAAGTAAAGTTCGCACCAGAGTTGACCAGGGAGTCTGCCGGCGCGGGCCGCCGCAAAGCCTGCCTTCCATTCGGACTTGGTGAGCGGTGCGTTGATCTGGCCGTAGTGATGAGGTTCGCAGGTTCCAGGACGCGCAGTGAAGTTGGGCAGTTCGCGCAGCAGGACGTTGAGCTTGACGGTGCAGCCCTCGATCGGAACAGCTTCAACCCGGGACCGCCATTGCTGGTCGGCGGCGCTTGCCGAGCAGGCGCAAGGTCTGGCGCGGGTCTGCGTTTGAAATCACGAGCGGTGCGGAGATGCGCTCGCCGCCTTCGAGCAGCACTCCTTCGCCGGGCACGATGGCGGCGACCGGAACGCCAGCAGCGACGACCGCGCCCGCCTCGCGAGCCGCGTCGCAGAGGTAGAAGGAGACCATGCCCATTCCGCCTTTGACATAGCCCCACATGCCGGGCATGCCGCCCAGCCTGCCCGAAGAGTGATGGAAGCGAATGGAGGCGGTGCCTGCGTCAAAGGGGCTGGCGTTCGTACCGATCACTCCCTGGCCGAGGTAGGCGATCTGTAAGCGTTCATCGCGGAGATAACGCTCAACAAACTCGGCCATCGACCAATCGAACAGCACGTGATCGAGCTTCGGCGTCGTTGCCGAGGCGCTCGTCGATTTCGTCGCGGGTAGGTGCATCCCCGAGCCAGAGATCACGATCGCCGGCGGGACGGAGCGCGTCGCGCAGGCGGCGGATGACATCGCTCATCGCTTTCCAGCCGTCGACATCCTGGGGCGAAAAGCGGCGCACCTCGGCCTCGCACAGATCGTCGTCGTCCCAGAGTTGAATGCTGCTGCCATCGAGGAATGGAACGAAGAGGCCGTTGCTGGCCGGAGTCCAGGTGAAGCCGCGTTCGGGCAGGTTGAGTTCGCTGATCACAACAGGGTGAAGCAGTCCGGCGAGGTAGGCGCACGGCGACATGCGAACGCCGGGGAACGGCTCCTCTACGGTGCAGGCGCCGCCGATGCGGTCGCGGCTCTCGAGCACCAGGACCCGCTTGCCTGCCCTGGCGAGATAGGCGGCACAGGCAAGGCCATTGTGGCCTGCGCCCACGAGGATGGCGTCCCACGCGCGGCCCGCGAGTTCGCGAACTGGTGCCGGTAACCCGATTTGTCCGAGACACTCCGCGGTGGGAGAAGCGATCAAGCAAGACCCTCGTAGTGAAGTACCGGCGCTGAGTGCCTAGTCTAGCCGATTCACGCATCGCATAGGGTTGAATCCATGCAAGGCTGGCCGATCGGATAAGCAGGTTGCCATAGAGATGCCGGCAGACTGGAGCAACCAGCCGTACGCTGTATGCTTTTGGTTACAGGACAACGAAGCTGGAGGGGGCATGCCGTACATCTATATCGACAAGGTTCTCAACGAGCTGCGGCCGGAGTTGTTGTCAGCCATGCATGCCGCGCTCGATCGAGAGCTCCGCAAGGGCGAGGTAGATGTGAACCGGCTGTATCGCGCATTCACGCGAGCCGCGGCGGGCAAGTGCGCCAACCCTGTGCGCATCTCGGAGCGTTGCATCGATGATCCGGCCTCAAAGTCGAAGAAGAAGTCGTCGGAGTAGACGCCGCTGAGACTCCCTGCACTCTGGTAAGCGGATGAACGGGGTTTGTTACGATGAACCCATGTTTCTGCAGGCAGTGTTGGGTTCGTGTTCCTGGCTTGGTAACGGGATCGGCGCCACGCCAATGGAGAACGCGTGAGCCTGTCGGTCGCCATCATCGCGATGAACGAGGCAGCCAACCTGCGGCGCACGCTCGAGAGCGTCTCCTGGGCCGATGAAATCTGCCTGGTGGACTCTGGTTCGACCGACGAGACGCTGGCGATTGCGCGCGAAATGAACGCGAAGATTTTTGTCGAGGGATGGAAAGGCTATGGCGGACAGATGAACTCCGCCATCGACAAGTGCACTTCGGAGTGGGTGTTCTCACTCGACGCGGACGAGGTGCTCACGCCGGAGTTGAGTGCAGAAATTCAGCGCCCTGCTGCAAGGCCAGCCGAAGTTCCGCGCCTACACGGTGCCGCGATTGAACCTGATCTTCGGGCGCTGGATGCGCCATGGCGGCCAGTATCCCGATCGCAAGCTGAGGTTGTTCCAGCAGGGCACGGCCAGGCTGCCGGAGAACATCGAGCCACACTCGACGCCGAAATGGGACCAGCCGATTGGCGAGCTTCACGGAGACCTGCTCCACTACCAATACCCGACGCTGCCCATCTATATCGAGCACATGGACCGCTACAGCACGGCCAGTGTGCCGCTGGTCTTGCGCAAGGGCAAGGTGAGCCGCGGAACGGCGGCGTTCGTGTGGAATGTGCTGGTGAATCCGGCGGCGACGTTTCTCTATAACTACGTCTTTCGACTGGGATTTCTGGATGGCCGCGAAGGATTGCTCTTCCACATGTATCACTCAGTGTATGTGAGCTGGAAGTACGCGAAGGCGTGGTTTGCAGCCAGAGAGTCTACCCAGCCGCGGAGCGAAGGTCGATGAGGCGGTCTCCTCTCGGAGGCGAGAGTCGGCCGTGTTGCACGGCGCGGCAGAACTCTCTATAACTGGTGGGCCGGACCAAGGCAGCGAGTTCAGGTCGAGCCCGACTGATCGCCGGCGCGCAGGTCTGCCGAACACAAGGTAAATCGAAAATGGATAAACGAGAATTTCTGAAGTCGTCCGCAGCATTTGTCACCAGCAGTCTTCTTTCGCCGCTGGCCTCTGGCGAATCGCAGCAGACGCCGCGAACCAATTGGGCCGGGAACTATACCTATCGCGCGCCCCGGCTGGAAACGCCGAAGACGCGTCGAAGAGGTGCAGCAACTGGTGAAGAACGGGCACCGGGTAAAGGCGCTGGGTGCACGGCATTCGTTCAACAACATCGCCGATAGCCCGGAAGAGCAGATCTCGCTGAAGCAGATGGACGAGATGTCGCTCGACACCAAGGCGCACACGGTGACGGTGGGAGCCGGAGTAAGCTACGGAAAGCTCGCGCCGTATATCGACCAGCAAGGATACGCGCTGCACAATCTCGCTTCCCTACCCCACATCGGAGTGGTGGGTGCCTGCGCGACGGCAACGCACGGCTCCGGAATCAAGAACGGGAATCTGTCGACCGCGGTGGCCGCACTGGAAATGGTAACGGCCGATGGACAGATCGTGAAGCTCTCGCGCGAACGGGATGGGGATCGTTTCCTGGGCGCGGTCGTCGGGCTGGGGGGGCTGGGAGTGACCACGCGAATCACGCTGAACCTGAAGCCGACATACCAGGTGGCGCAGGCCGTCTACCAGAACCTGCCGACTGCCGTGCTGGAGAAGCATCTGGACGACGTCTTTGGCAGCGGGTATAGCGTAAGCCTGTTTACCGACTGGCGGAATCAGCGCATGACGCAGGTGTGGATCAAGCAACGGGTGGAGCCGGGCCAAGCGGTACACTTTCCGCCGGAGTTCTACGGAGCGAAGCTGGCCACGCACAAGCTTCATCCGATCGGCGATCATCCGGCCGAGAATTGCACAGAACAGATGGGCGTGCCGGGACCCTGGTATGAGCGGCTACCGCACTTCAAGATGAACTTTACGCCGAGCAGCGGAGCTGAATTGCAGACAGAATACTTCGTTCCGCGTGAGAAGGGGTATGCAGCGATCCGGGCGGTCGAAGAACTGCGCGACAAGATCACGCCGCACCTGTTTGTGACGGAGTTGCGGACCATCGATGCCGATGAACTGTGGATGAGCCCCTGTCACCATCGCCCGTCGATGACGGTGCATTTTACCTGGAAGCCGGAGTGGCAAGAGGTGCGACAGATCCTGCCGCAGATTGAAGCAAAGCTGGCGCCCTTTGACGCGAAGCCGCACTGGGCCAAGCTGTTTACGATTGCGCCGTCGCGGTTGAAGAGCCTGTACCCGGAGATGCCGAAGTTCAAAGAACTGCTGGCGCAGTACGATCCGCAGGGGAAGTTCCGCAACGACTTTTTGAACAGGAACGTGTACGGGGCCTGAACCGCGGGATGGAACTCAGTAGCAAAGGCACAACGAATTTTTCGCACCACTGGACCGAAAGCGGCGAGTTCGTCGATAGCTTCCAGTCAAGGGCGCGCGGCGTGTTTCAGGCGATTGGAGATGCGTTCTGCGCGTGCAGTTTCCTCATTGCGCCAGGCGACATGCCGTAGGTGCGCTTGAAGTCCCGCATGAGATGGCTGAGGTCCTGGACGTCGAGGGATTCCGCAATCTGCAGAATGGTCAGCCGGGACGACTGCAGCAGGTAGCGGACGCGCTCAAGCCGCAGGCGAATAAGGTAGGAGTGGAACGAGATGCCCATCTGCTCTTTGAAGAGATGGCGGAACCGCGAGGGCGAAAGGTAGACCACCGCCGCGGCAGACTCGATGGAGACGGCCTCAGAAGGAGCCGAATCCACAAAGTCGAGAACGATCTGAATCCGTGGATCGCTAAAGCGGGTGAGTGAAGCATCAATTCCGCAGCTTTTGGCTGCAATGGGCTCCGGGACCCGGGAATCGTGATGGTTCCCTGGAATTGTTGCCGGCAGACACCCGCCGTCGTTCGACACATTCGTCAGCATCTCTAACCTCGGCAAAATGCCTTGCGGCATGAATCTACGAGCGAAACCGGGGAACCGTACTGCATCGACTCCAGCTTGTCATTGCGTGCCGCTTGCTGTAAGTCGAATGCTCCTTCGTTCCCACTTCGACAACAATAGGCTGAGACTGCAATCTCGTAAATCCCTGATTGGTAATGAAATGTGGTTACTTTAATGTGAGGCAGATCACTCGTTTCGGCTTTGAAGACGCGCTCGACCGGGCTGAACTGACGAAGCCGGGTACCGGCTCGCAGACGGGCTGAAGCGCAAAACGCCGCCAGGCTTATGCAGAACCTAATAACCGCATGGTTATCAACACGAACAGAACGTTACCAATCGGTCAATGTTCCATCCAGCTTGCGATTGACCGGCAAACAGGCTTGCTGATACGGGAATTGGCCGGCTAACGCTTCGTCCAACGTCACCCCCAGACCGGGTGCGTCTCCCGGGTACATGTACCCGGCTTCGTAGCGGTACTGGTGAGGAAAGACTTCATTTGTTTCGGCGGAGTGGTGCATGTACTCCTGTATGCCGAAGTTGTGAACGGCCAGGCCGAAGTGGAGGGCAGCGGCCATGGTGATGGGCGAGAGGTCGGTCGCTCCGTGACAGCCTGTGCGCACGTTGTAGAGGGCGGCGAAATCCGCGACCTTCTTCATATGGGTCAATCCCCCGGCGTGAACGATGGCCATGCGGATGTAGTCGATCCACTGTTCGCGAATGAGTTCCTGCGCGTCCCAGATGGAGTTGAAAACCTCACCCACAGCAATCGGGGTGGTGGTGTGCTGTCGAATGATCCGGTAGGACTCCTGCAGTTCGGCGGGAACTGGATCTTCGAGCCAAAAGAGGTGGTACGGCTCGAGTTCCTTGCCCAAACGAGCGGCTTCGATAGGAGTGAGGCGGTGGTGAACGTCGTGAAGCAGGTGAAGGTCTTCGCCGAACTGGAAACGGGCGCGTTCAAAAAGCTTGGGGATGTGCGAGAGGTATCGTTCGGAGGACCAGACGCCTTCGGAGGGCAAGCCGCGCTCTGCCGGTTCGTACGGCCGCCCTCCCTTGGCGACGCCATAGGTTGAGGCGAGACCGGGAATGCCGCTTTGCAAGCGAACAGCGAGGTAGCCCTCGTCGACAAAGCGACTGGCGACGTCCAGGGTCTCCTCGATGGTCTTGCCATTGGCATGGGTGTAGACGAGAACACCATTGCGACTCTTGCCGCCGAGCAGGTTGTAGACAGGGGTGTTGAGCGCCTTGCCCTTGATGTCCCAAAGGGCAACGTCGACGGCGCCGATGGCGGCCATGGTGACCGGGCCGCGACGCCAGTAAGCACCGCGATAAAGAAACTGCCAGAGATCCTCAGTCTGGAAGGGATCGCGACCAAGGATGCAGGGGAGCACGTGCTCGGTAAGATAGCTGGCAACTGCGAGTTCGCGGCCGTTGAGCGTGGCGTCGCCGAGTCCCACGATGCCCTCGTCGGTCTCGACAATCAGCGTGACGAAATTGCGGCCAGGACAACAAACGTTGATTCGTGCGTTGGTAATCTTCATAACTCGCTTCTCCTGGCGACTTACAACCATTCATTGGTCAGGACTAAGTCAACCCGACTTTATAACTTAGGGGTGAGTATCTCGCGGGCGAGGATCGGGAGGGCCTGCTGCGGGGAGGATCTCCACGTAGTCGAGGGGGGCCGGTTCGCCATCGTCTGGTTCTCCCTTGACTGTCAGTGTGTCACCCGGGTGGAGTTCAACGGCCTCGACGGTGTAGCGGGTTGAGGTGTGGCCATTCATCTTATCGGTGGGTAGAGCCGCGTTGGCAGTCCAGTGCGCAATGGGCTTGTCATTCAGACTGAGAACGAATTGCGATGCCCCGTCGTGGTAGTCAAAGTATTGCACCGCGATGCTGTAGATGCCGTGGGGACGATGCAGCGTAGTGGTTGCCATGCAGGGGTTTGGGCCGCTACAGACGATGGCTTTGCCTCCAGAGGCGGTCTCCCAAGGAGTTACATTCTGCGGAGTGTAGCCGGAGAGTTGCATCTCTTCTGCCTCGATGCGGTCGGGATGATGACCCACCCGGCCTCGTTGATCGGGAATGCCGGAGATGCGGAGAAACCAGTCGTCGACTGCATCGCGCCATACGATGGAGTGGCCAGCCTGGTACTGCTGCAGTGCGAGCACCTGGAGATAGCGTTGCTGGTCGATGCGGCCCTCCAACTGCTTCCATTGGTCAACGAGGCGAGCGGCTCCGGCGGCTCCTTCGTAGTGAGCATCGTAAATATGCTGAATTACGGACTTACCCGAATGCAACTTATAGGTATAAGGCACGTGATGCATGAAGAGCAGTAACTCGTCAGGACAGGTCGCGAGAGACTCGAACGTTCGCGCGACTTGAGGTGGATACTGGCCGATGTAGCCGGTGCCGGTGGCGACGGTTCGGTCCATGCCCACGCCGTGATCGTCGGCGCGAATCCACTGGCCCCAGCCGTTGCGCTCGGCGGACTCAATCCCGGGGCCGTAGTGTACGCCGATGATGTCAGTGAGGGTGCCGAGGCCGAGCGGGCCGGTGTAGTCCTCATAGAGAGGCCAGGAGGATAGCTGCATTGCAGTGATGGTGCTGACGACCAGAGGATCGTTGCCGAAGGTCAAGCGGGTCCAGTTTTCCGCAATGGTCGCAGAAGATAATGTCGGGATTCCAAGCCAGTCGTCCGAAGCCATAGAGGTTCGCCATCGCGAGCGGGTGTGCGAGCCAGTTGGTATCGAGGCCAACGTTCGCCACGGCGACGAATCCCCCGAGCGGGCGGTGAAAAGACTTGCCGGCGACGATCTCCTTCACGGGTGTAGAGCGATTTTCCGCGCGCAAGTCAAAATCCAGCACCTGCTTCCACATGGGCACCAGAAAGACCAGATGTCGCTGCTGGCCGGTGTATTCCTGGGTGACCTGGAGTTCGATTGCCTGGTTGGTGTTGCGCAGCGCAGAGAAGAGAGGCGAAACGGGTTCTCTCACCTGGAAGTCGATAGGGCCGTGTTTCACCTGGATGACCACGTTGTCTTCGAACTGCCCATCGAGAGAGTGGAAATTATCGTAACCGGCGCGGGCACGATCCGCCTTCAAGTCAGTCCAATCGAGATGGTGGTTGTAAACGAAGCCGCGATACAGCACCAGTCCGCCATGCGGCTTGAGCGCGCGGGCGAGCACGTTGGCGGCTTGCGCAGGCGATCGCCCGTACTGCGATGGACCTGGACGGCCCTCAGAGTCTGCCTTGACGACGAATCCGGCGAAGTCGGGGATCTGCGCATACACCAGGTCGACGCGCGATTGCCACCAGGCGATCACAGCGGGGTCGAGCGGATCGAAGGTATTGAGGCCGCCGATGGCTTTCGGACTGCTGAGATCGACCGAGAGCGAGAGCCGGACTCCCCAGGGCCGAAACGCGTCGGCGATCCGCGCGATCTGGCGAATCATCTCGGGTGTGAGCATTTTCAGGTCGGAGTTGACGTTGTTAACAGTGCAGCCGTTTAGGCCTACGGAAGCGAGGAGGCGCGCATAGTCTCCGGCGCGGCCGAGGTCTTCACGGACGCTGCCCTGATCGAAGAAGATGGAGCGGCCGGCATAACCGCGTTCTATGCTGCCATCGAGATTGTCCCATTGATTTACCCACCGAATCGGAGCCGCGGGAGATTCTGTGTCGCGCAGGTGCGAGAGATCCTGCTGGGTGGCCAGTTTTTCCAGCAAACGAAAGGTTCCGTAGAGAATACCCCGAGGATCCGCCCCGATGACCAGCAGTGACGATTGAGGACGAAGGCTCAGGAGCGTGAAGCCTTCTGTCGTGGGAGCAGCGCCCGTGTCTACTTGCGGGAAGGCGGCGTGGATTTCCGCTGTCGTGCCAAGAACCAGCGCACCTTGAAGGGTCCATCGCCGGGGAGGAAGGCTTCGATTGCACAGCAATATCTCGACCGCACAGGCTGTGGAATGCGCGCGCAGCTTCGTTTGCCGCACTTGCCGCGATTGGGCTGTCGTCGAGGCGAAGGATGCTTGCGGGCAATCTCTCGCACGGGCTGCCGGAGTGGCGCGGAAGAGGCGCATAGCGAAGCCAGCCTTCCGCACCCGATTCGGCGAAGGCGGTCGCGCCCTGCGATAGGCAGCAAAGCAGGATCACGAACAAGCAGCAGTGCAGAGAGCGAACCATTTTGGCTGGGGTATTCAGTCCCTTGAAACTATAACTGCCGCTCACGCTGACTGTCGCTCGGCGCTTGCGGACAACGGAAAAAACCTCTACTTGCGCAGACCGTCGTGAGCGGCGCCGGTTTCGCCCAGGCTCATCAGGACTTTGGCGAGATTGGCTTGCACGTCTGGATTCGTGTCGCCGAGCGCGATGGCCTGCTGCAGATGTTCTTTGGCGCCGCGCAGGTCGTTCAATTGGGCGAGCACCAGCCCGAGCACGTCGTGAGCCATGGCGAGGCTCGGGATTGAGCGAGATGGATTCTTCGAGGTGCGCGCGGGCCTGTTGCAGGTTGCCGCCACCGGTGTCGAGCAGGCCGTTGAGGTAGAGCACTTCCCATTGATGAGGAGCCGTTGCGAGGAGCTTCTGACCCAGTTGTGCGGCCTTTGCGGGATTGCTTCCCATAAGCGTGCGCAGAACGAGCAGCCCGGTCTGGAGGTCATCTGGATGGCGGTCGAGCGTGAGATCAAGGGCTGCGATCGCCTCCTGCGAACGCCCGAGTTGAAGCAGCACTTCGGCAAGTTGCTGATTCAGGGTGAGCGAGTCGGGAGAGTTATTCACGCCGTCGCGGAGGACGAGTGCAGCCTCATCCAGTCTATCGGTGCGCGCGTAGGCAAGCCCGAGATTGAGGCTTTGTAGCGGCGTTCTCTGCCCGCTGACGACTGGGTCTTCGAGCAGAGTGATGGTGCCGGCGTAATCCTTCTGAGCAATGAGATCCTGCGAGAGACTGTCGAGCGCTTCGGTTGATTCGGGATCGACGGCCAGGGCAGCGCGCCACTCCGCCTCCGCGTCGACAGTCTGGTCCACCTGGTCCAATGCGGCACCGAGCACCAGGTGAAGATTCGTGTCGGCGTATCCATTCTGCTCGGCGTGGCGCAGCGGAGGAATCGCGTCCTGTGCGTTGCCTGCGGAATAGAGGCTCAGACCCAGCATGAATGCAACGTGCGGGACCTCCGGCTCAAGTTGAAGAGAAGCGGCAAAGGCTTTGGCCGCGCAGTCGTACTGCTGGAGTTTGCCGAAGTAGACGCCGAGGTCGACATAGTTGGAGGCAGTGGGGTGTTGCTGGAGCGCGGTGTGCAGATCTTCTGGAGGGACACACTGAGCGCGGACGTGGGAAGCCGATGCGAGACAAAGAACGATGGAACCCAGGCTGCGGAGGGCGGCGAGCGGTCGAGGGTTCATCGGCAATCCTTCCCTGGATCTACTTGGCTGCGTCAGCGACATGGACCTGTATGTCTTGAATGCCGTCGCTGCTCATGTTGACGAATTCAGGGAGATTGACGGCGCGATTTGCGGCGGTGGCGTTGTCGATCAGAATCGCGGGGCTGTCGTTGCCGTTGGCGTCGATGTGGGTGAGATACATCTGCGTGTAGGGAGAACGAGCCTTGGAAGAGAAGACCAGCCAGCGGCCATTGGGAGAAAAGCTGTGCCACGAGTTCATGAGTCGCGTGTTGGCGCGCATGCGGCGGGCCACGCCACCAGCAAACGGCACAATGAAGAGATGGCTGTCGGGGCGCATCAACTGCCCATTGTGGCATTGCACGAAGACGATCCAGCGGCCGTCGGGTGAAACCTTGGGAAAGTTGTTGCTCATGCCGTTCTGCGAAGCGCCGGCGATCGGCTCGGGCGTGCCGCCTTTGCCGTTGTTGAACGGGATGCGATAGAGATCGTATTGAATCGGCGGTCTCGTTGGGATCGTTGGCGTGGAGTGCGGGAACCTGGCCGGGAGGACGCGGGTCCCTCGCTCGAGCGCGAGCGAAGACGATGAATTTGCCATCGGGACTCCACACCCCGTCGGTCTGCACGTACTGCGGATCGTCGGCTCCGGGCAGAGGATACCGCTGTCCGGTTGCGCGGCTGTACCACTCCAGTATGCCGCGCGTGGGATAGAAGACCTGAAGGAAGTGGTAGTCCACGAAGTTGGTGACGTAGTAGGTGTCGATCAGGTTTCGGTCTGGCCCGGCAAAGGTAGTAAGCACGTAGCGGCCATCCGGGCGAGACCTGCGACATGAAGCCCACGCGAGCTGGTCCCGACCCGCGCATCCGTATTCCAGTGCACGCATGTCTTTGCTTCTGGATGGAGATGTGCGGCTGCACAGGGCACGACGGCGTACAAACCTTTGTCGTTCGCGGGGCCGTCGATGTCCATGCCCAGAGTCTTTCCATCAAGGGAGAACGAGTGACAGTTGCCGCAGGTGGGCATGTTCTCAAGCACGGTGTGGCTTTCGGAGCGGCGGATGTCCCGCACTCGCCAGCGAATGAGATGAATGCTGGAGGGCGCCAGGGGCTCTACCGTTCCGTTCGTGCCCTTGGTGGGCATGAGCGGAACATCGCGGTAGAAGATGGGCGCGCCCACCGGGTCGGCGGAGGTGGTAAAGGTGACGCGGGCCTGGGATACAGGGCCTCGGCCATTGCGGTAGCCGGTAATCGTAACCGTGGCGGAAGCATTTACCGAATGGGACTGAATGATGGACCAGGTGGACTGATCCGGGCTTCCAGACAAGAGTTGCCGCTTGTTGGTGCGTCAGCTTTGGGACGTCTTCCTCTTTGGCTACGCAAGCCGCGTCGATGGGCCCCATCTGGAGATGCTCGCCTTGGCTGGTGACCTGGATGGGTGGAGTCCTGTCCCGAAAGAGACCTCGATGTGCCACGAAGAACCAGCGGCGTCACGCCACAGAAAAGTTGGAGGAGTGATGCCCGGCGGAAAGATCGAGCCATCCTCAGGGTAGTCGATGGAGATGGGAGCCACGTACGTGTCGGACGACGTATTGGCGGGCCGGGTCTGGGCGTGTGGGCGCAACGGAAGCATCCAGAGCGACAGGATTGCCAATACAAGCGGCTGCAGAAAGGCTTGTCCTTGTGCGGATAGATGTAGCGCTCGGACGCGATGCGGCCGAGGCGGAACGTGCTCTTCAAACCGCCACATGAAGGCCGCAGAGAGCCGGACGCTTTACGGGCGCCTTCGATGCATTGGCCGGGAGCGGCTTGGTTGTGATTCGGCATGTCAGACTTGAGTGGCAACGAACAACAAACGACTCCCGAGTAGAAGGCACGGAAATATGCTCGCAGGAGTCGACTTCCCTGCCAGTGACCCGTGTCACCTCAGGCAGGATTCGAAGCACTCGAAGGCACTTTCCGGCGCGTTGACGGCATTTGGCAGGGGCAAGCGGTCGCGAAGTGAAGATTTCGTCGAGCGCCCGAATGCTAACCCAATTAAGGAGTGGCCTTCAAGCTCCGGTCGAGATGCCGCCATCGACGAGAAGGGTCTGTCCGGTGACGTAACGGCTGGACTCGGAGGCCAGAAAGACGACGGCTCCATCGAGGTCATTGGGGCTGCCGGGGCGCTTGAGCGGGATGCGCTCGGTGAGATATTCCACCCATTCCGAATTCTCATAGAGCACTTCATTTTGCTTGGTGCGAAACCAGCCAGGGGCAAGACAGTTGACCGTGACTCCGCGGCTGCCCCAATCGGCGGCCAGGCTCATGGTGAGTTGGCGTACGCCTCCGCGACTTGCGCCGTAGGGAGCGAGGCCCGCATATCCAGAGACGCTGGTGACGGAACCAATGTTGATGATCCGGCCGTAGCCGCGTTGCACCATGCCGCGCGCCACAGCTTGAGCAACGAAGAATGAGCCGCGCAAATTGGTGTCAAGCACAGTATTCCAGTCGTGCCAGGTTATGTCGAGTGCGGGCTTGCGAATGTTACAGCCGGCATTGTTCACCAGGATGTCGATCGCGCCGAAGCTCGACTCGATCTCGCTGATTGCGTCTTGAATACTAGCGTGGTCACGCACGTCGAGGTCGACGGAGTAAGACTTCCGGCCTAACTGGTGTATCTCGTCCGCGAACGAAGTCAGCGTGTGGCGATCACGGCTGGTCATGGCTATGTCCGCTCCGGCGCGGGCAAGGGCGCGGGCGAAATATTGGCCGAGGCCGCGACTGGTTCCAGTCACCAGCGCGATCCTACCGGTCAGATCGAAGAGCGCATTCGACATAGTTAACTTTCTAGGGTTGAAGGACGACTTTGAGCAGCCCGGGCTCATGGTTATAGAGGCGTTCGAACCAGGCAGCGCCGTCGTTCAACGGGGCTACGGCAGAAATCAGCGAGTCGACCCGAATCGCTCCGCGAGCCATGAGCGAAATACACACGGGATATTCGCCCGAGGACGCGCAGGAACCCTGCAATCGGATCTGCCGAGAAACGACCGACTGCAGGCCGATCTCTACTCTTGGCGAAACGTTACCTACCAGGGTCACAGTTCCGCCCTTGCGTACGGAGTCGATGGCGAGATTCACGGTCGACCGCGGTGCCCACACATTCCACTACCGAATCTGCTCCACGCCCATTTGTCTGCTGCAGCAAATCGGCCATCGCGCTCTGGTCGCGCGAGTTGAAGGTGCGAGTCGCACCCAGCCTGCGTGCGAGTTCGAGCCGGGTGTCATCCACATCGAGACAAACACGCGACCCGCCCCGGAGAAAGACGCAGCCTGAAGCGTAAGCAGGCCGATCATACCTGCGCCGATGACGATCACGGTGTCATCCAGCGAGATAGGAGTAAGCGATACGGCGTGGACAGCAACCGAGACTGCCTCGATGAGCGCCGCGTGGGAAAACGGCATGTTGTCTGGCAGGGGGTATGCTATACGTGCAGGCACAGTGACGTATTCGGCAAAGGCTCCCATACGGCGGAAATCAGGCGTGGAGACCCCTATCACTTCTCGCCGGTCGCAGAGGTTCACCTGCCCTTGCTGGCAAAAGCTGCAAGTGCCGCAGGAGACCGTCGAGTCGAAGGTGACCCGGTCCCCGGGGCGAAAGCCCTGAATCGCGGCGCCCACTTCTTCGACAATACCAGCGGCTTCGTGGCCCATCACCAGGGGCGGCAAGCGACGCCCGGTGCTGCCGTCATAGCCGTGGACATCGCTGCCGCAGATGCCGCAGGCCTGAATGCGAATGAGCAATTCATCTTCGGCGGGGCGAGGTCTCTCCATCTCGACCAGGTCAAGTTGCTTGTATTCGGAAAGAACGAGCGCTTTCATCGAATCACCCTTATCCCATCTCCGATGTTCTAGTGCGTGGTGCCAGGATCTTTCAGGTCACGGTATTTCATCATAGAGTCAACGCTCGGAGCTTTGCCTCTCCACTTCGTATACAGTTCGGCGAGATCTTCGGTATTCCCGCGAGAAAGGATCATCTGCCGGAAACGATCCCCGTTCGCGCGAGTCAGCCCGCCATGATCTTCAAACCACTGGTACGCATCGTCGTCCAGCATCTCGGTCCAGAGATAGGCATAGTAGCCGGCGGAGTAACCGCCGCCCCAGATATGGCTGAAGTAAGCTGGAGCGATAGCGAGGCGGCACCGTGGAAAGCAGCAGATGGGTCTTCTCGAGTGCCTGCTTTTCAAACTCATCCGGATGTTGCAAAGGCGCGCTCGCCGGCAAAGTATGCCACTGCATGTCGAGCTCCGCGGCCGC
Source organism: uncultured Acidobacteriaceae bacterium (assembly GCA_963748555.1). Classification (GTDB taxonomy): domain Bacteria; phylum Acidobacteriota; class Terriglobia; order Terriglobales; family Acidobacteriaceae; genus CAWKKW01. The sequence continues at coordinate 111,454 of CAVVJK010000005.1, read as the reverse complement.
AAGTAGCTCCGTGAGTTTGTAACCTTCGTTGAAGGTTTCTGCCTTCTTGATCTTGGCGGCCAATTCGGCGGGCATGGCGGCTCCCGTCTTGTAGTGGCGGGCGTAGTGATTGAAGACGCTGGGATAGATGGCCCAGTGTTCATTGAACTGCGAGGGGAACTCCACAAAGTCGCGCGCGGTCGACGTGCCGGACAAACTGGGGTACTCGGAGTCGGCAAACAATCCGTGGAGTGCGTGACCGAATTCGTGGAACATGGTGATGACGTCAGTGAAGCTGATCAGTGCGGGTTCCCCAGCGGGGGGCTTGGGCAGATTGGCTACGTTGTAGATAACGGGCTGCGTTCCCAGGAGCTTTGACTGTCCAACGAAGCTGGACATCCACGCGCCGCCGTTCTTGTTGTCGCGCTTGAAATAGTCACAGTAGAAGAGCGCCATCGCCTTACCGTCAACGTCGCTCACTTCAAACACGCGGACATCGGGATGATAGACCGGGATGTCCTTCCGCTCCTTGAAGCTGATGCCGTAAAGCTGATGGGCTGCGTAGAAGACGCCGTTCTCGAGCACATTGTTCAGTTCGAAATACGGCTTGACCTCTGCCTCCTCAAGCTCGTACCTGGCCTTGCGGACCTGTTCGGAGTAGAAGTCCCAATCCCATGGTTCGAGCGTGAAGCCGCCCTTCTGCGCGTCGATGAGATTCTGGATATCGTGGCCTTCGCGGGCCGCTTTGGCCGTGGCGACGGGCACGAGAGCGTCCATGAACTTCAACGCGGCCTCAGGAGTCTTGGCCATCTGGTCTTCAAGCTTCCAGGCGGCGTGACTGGAATAGCCGAGTAACTGCGCCCGGCGCGCACGCAACTGAGCCAGCCGAGCGATGATGTCGCGAGTGTCGTTGGCATCGCCGCGTTCCGCGCGATTCCACGATTGGTCGAAGATGGTCTTGCGAGTGGAACGGTCTTGGAGCGAGGCGAGTTCCGGCTGCTGGGTAGTATTCTGCAGCGGCAGCACAAAGCCTTCCAGTTTGCGACTCTTAGCCGCCTGAGCAGCTGCCGCGATCTGCGCATCGCTTAAGCCGGCTAGGGCGGCGCGATCGCTCGTGGTGAATGCTGCGTCTTTGGTTGCGGCGAGCAGACGAGTGGTGAAGGTATTGGAGAGGGTAGAGGACTCCTCGTTAAGCTTCTTCAACTCGGCTTTATCCGTGTCGGACAGATTTGCGCCGGAATGCACGAAACGGTCATAGGTGACTTCAAGCAGGCGCATCGATTCCGGATCAAGCTTCAGAGAGGCCCGCTGTTCATAGACCGCTTTCACGCGGGCGAAGAGCTTGGGGTTGAGGTAAATGGCGTCGTCGTGCGCTGCAAGTTTGGGTGCCTCTTCGGCCTTAACCTTCTGCAACATGGGATTGGTATCCGCGCCGGTGACTGCGTTGAAGGCCGCCATCGCTCGGCGATAGAGCCTCCCCGATCGTTCCATCGCGACGAGAGTGTTCTGAAATGTGGGCGCCTCGGGATCGTCGGCGATCGCTTGCATTTCCCTTTGCTGCTCGGCCATGCCTGCCTCAATGGCGGGCTGATAATCCTCGTCCTTGATCTTGTCGAAAGGCGGCGCCTGAAAGGGCAGGCTGCTGGGTGCGTAGAAGGGATTGGACGGACCGAAGTTCGTTTCGGCAGGCGCGGGGCTGGTACCCGTTGCAATTGCACCAGCAAGAATGAAAGCGCTCATAAGTTTCAGCATAAATTGTTTGGAAGATTGGAGCATCCGCTGGATTGGATCCTTGCCACTTTCTGATTGTAAGAGAAATCGGGGCGAGGAGCGGAATGGCGGACTGTGGGGAACACGAGCACTTGAGATGATCGAGCGATCCGCAGTTCAAGCAGGCGGAGTGATGCCGCAGTTCGCAGAGGATCTCATCCATCTCGAAATCGGCAGCAATGGTTCCGATGAGGACGGTCGGCCGAATCGCACGAGAATGCCGCCCACTGCGGCGAAGCCGTCCTTAAGACCGATGTCTACCAGGTCTTCTTGATCGTCGTGTCGAGCGCGAACCCACCGTTCTGGTCACGAGTCGCGCTGACGGAAACGCGCGGCGATATCTGGTACTGGCCCATGATGGTCTGGTTCTGGGTCGAAGCCACATTCGACGAAAACGTGACGAACAGGTTTCCAGTGACTCGCTGCTGGATGGTGACGTTCGCTCCCGGAGGTCCTTGACTGGTGCCGCCCGCCAGCACCGGGTTGATGGAGAGCTGAGAGATGCCTGCGACCTTGGAAACGCGGCTCGTCACCTGGCTGCTTACCTGAGAGGCTACGAGCGATTCCGCGGCTTGATTGGCCGGAGTGGCGGCATCCGGGGAGTTCGCCTCCGTCGTCTTGCCGAAGGCGAGCAGATTGATGATATCGGCCGCGGGCAGCGAAGGATCCGATGCGTAGTCGGTGTGTAACTGATCCATCGGCCCGTTGAATCGCATATAGATGTTGTATTGCTGAATGGTGGTGTTCAGAGCGAGATTGACGACCGGCTGCGTCTCGGCTGGATTGACGAACTGGATCGTACCGCCGTTCAGGACGAAGCGGTCGCCGTTGAAGATGAGGTCGCCGCCATCGAGGTTGACCCTGCCCAGGATGACTGGTTGAGCCGCCGTGCCTCGAACCTGAAGGTTTGCCGTGCCGTTGACGCTTACCGTCCGACTGACCAGGTTGATGTTATTTGCGGAATGCACCGACAGGTTCAGCTGTACGTTTTGAGCCATGCCTTGCGAGGGTGGCGCTGCAACGCCTCCGCTGAACTGGTTGATGAAACTTGTAAGGTCGAACGCGGGCGTGAAGGAGACGTCCGCGAGGTTGACTGCGCCGCCAAGCAGCGCGTTCTCGGTTGTTCCCGACAGTCTCAGATCTGCGTTGATACCTTCGCGGACACCCTGCGGATAGAGCAGGCGAATGTCTTTCGCGGAGAGCCCCAGATCAAATTGCATATTCGGCCTGTAGGCTACCCCACCCTGCGCGGTCACGGTGCCACCGCCCACGGTTCCCTGGAAACTGGTGATGTTCAGCCGATCCTTGGTCAGCGTGAGCACACCGTTGCCATGCTGCAGACCCACTGGCAGGTCACCGTTGGCGAAGTTGGCATCGACAATTTGAATCTGACCTTCAACGTTGGGATCGTGCGTAGCTCCATACGAATTGATGTTGAACTTGAGTTGTCCGGACGTCTGCAGATCCGGGCTTAGTAACTGCGCCAGATGCAGGTTGACGGTTCCGATCAGAAGCAGAGACATGGGTGCGTTCCCCACGGTCGGGATCGAGCCCTGAAACTGCAGGTCGGTATCCGTTCCACGAATCACGCCTCGTTGCAGCGCGACCACTCCATCCTTGTAATCCACTTGTATGGGAGAAGCGGCGGCAAGTTGAACGGCAGAGCCATAGGCAAGCTTGAGCATGGGAATGCGAACATGCGCTTCAAGCTGGTTCTTGTTTTTCAGCGGACCATGCAGCGTGCCATGGATCTCCGTCGGTCCCGCTCAGGTCGGCAGCTTGCGCCGGTGCATAGATGGCGACCAGCGGCTGTAACGGTATCTGTTGCGTATCGATGGTGGCATCCGCCAGGTAGTCCCCGGTGAGATGGACATTGGCTTTGCCCCGAATCGAGGTATTCACTGCATTGGCAGACAGGTTCGCATTTGCAACATGATTGGCTACGTTCATCTGGAGATCCAGCTGCTGGATCACTTGCTTTTGAATCTCGAGCTGAGGGACCTGCACCGAGGCATCGAGCTGTGGATTGTCGAACGTTCCCTGCCCGGTCGCGTGAATGTTGACGATGCCGGTTGCCGCCAGGTTCTTTGCTTTAACCGTTTGCAGCTTCGAGATGTCGATGCCGTTACCGGTGAGTTGCGCCGTGTAGGCTCTCGCCTGTGGACGAACGCTCACGACGCCCTGCACGTTTCCAGCAGGCATGGCGATTGCGAGATTTCCGTGAACTTCATCGCCGGTACCGGAAAAGTCAACCTGCACAGATCGAATTGGCTCTTCATAGACCACGCTGTGCGCGAGCGAGACGTTGCCTTGTCCGACGGGGTGCAGTTCCGTACCATGCATCTTCACATTGGCTGAGAGCGTGCCGCTGACCGCAGCCTGAGATCCAGCGGCTTTCAGGAAATCGGCGATATTCAACTGCGAAGCATTCAGGTCAATTTGAATAGGGCTGGTGTCTTTGAAGGCCCACTTAGTTAATCCGGCGCTTGCGTTGAAGGCGATGTTTCCCTGCGTGGCCGGTTGCAGGCGAGCATTCTGCAGGCTGGCGAGCGAGGGACTTACGTCCACATTCGTCTGGAGAGAGCGCCAATTGGTTCCATGGACGCGAAGGTCTGAGGCAACGAGTTTGCCGGTGAGGTGCGGCGCCGTGGTAGAGCCCTGTACCAGACCATCGAAGGACGCCGTCCCTGCCAGGTCGAGCGGTTGCGGCGGTGTGCCAGGATTGGCCGCGCGGAACAGAGAGGCCACCGTCTCGAGCTCATGCAGATCGTTTGAATGGAAACGGAGAGCGAGACTGGATCGCTTACTCATCACGCCGTTCATATCGAGCGTACTTTGCGGCATGCGAACGTAACTCTGGCTCAGAGCAATCTGCTGATTGGAGCCGGTATAGGCCGCGTGAATCGCACTATGCACAGGGATGACGGTGCCGCCGGTTCCGTTTGCGCTATCTGCCGGAGACACGTCCATCGATCGCAGCATTCGCGTGGGCGACCAGGTTGTCCAGCGTCTTACCCCAGGTCGCGGTTACATCGGCGTTGAGCCCGCCCGCTACACTTACATCGCGCGGCAAGGCGGCACTATGCATCATGCTCCGTGCGGCTGCGAGCGAAACGCCATGCAGCGTCGCCTCAACTTGCGAGTGCGTATCACCGCTGAGCGCGGTCATCTTCGCGCTACCCTTCAGTTCCCCACCGAGCAGCATGGCGCGGAAGGACGACACGTTGGCATTGCCATTGGCAAGCGAATATTGGGCGGCGACGTCGCGAATCTGCGTGCGCAGCGATGGGGTCGTCACGTCGACTTGCTGACTGGTCAGGTTGCCGTTGACAGAAAGTGTGTCAAGCAGAGGACGGTTGGGAATTGCGGCGTACTGCGCGGTTCCGCTCGCGCGAAGAATTCCTGTAGGAACGGAAGTGTTGTTCAGGATAGACCGAATGTCGGCACCGTTGACGACCGCTTCATATTGGGCCTGGACTTGAGGATTGCCGTAGTTCTGCAGCGTGGCATTCAACAGGACCTGGGATTGTCCACTGCTTAGCTTTGCGTTGGTGAGTTGGAAAGTGGTCGGCGTCGCGCTGAATGTCGCATCCAGGCTGTGCCCAAAGGTGCGAAGCGTACCAGAGGTCAGGTGGCCATCGCTATAACTGACCTTCCCGGAGTATTGCTTGAGCGTGGGATCAAAGCCCGCGCGAAACTCGAGGTCGTGCAGATCGGCATCGAGCACGCTTTGCTTGTTGTTGTAGTAAGCCTCTCCGTTAGAGAGGATGGCGTGACGAATCCCCAGGTCGAAGATGCTGGTGTTGCTGTTGCCGCCGCTGCTCTTCGGCTTGGGAATATTGCTGACTCCATTGGCATCGGTGAAGAGGTATACGACCGGATGGTCAATCTGCACAGTGTCCATGTACCACTTCCTGCTGAGCAGACGAGACGATGCGAATGCCGGCGTGGAGGTGCTGTACCTGCAACAACGGTGGATCGGGGTAAGGAGCCGCGCCGTGGACGGTGACGCCGTAGAGGTCCAGTGTGAGGTTCGACAGATTCAGTGCAAAGTTCTGTAACTGCACTTGAGCGCCGAGGCTCTCTGTCGCATCATGTTGCACCTTGGCCAGCAGGTAGTTGTGAAAGCGGGCGGAGTGCAGCACGGCGAACAGGGAGCCGACAATGAGCACAATCAGAAGCAGCAAGCCGGCCGAGATCCAAGCCACGACTTTGGGCCAACGGCGGCGATGCTGTACCGGAGGTACCGGCTCGGGGTGAAACTCTGGGAATTGTGATCTAAGACTGCTCATGGGGACCCTCGCCTCAGAATGCTTGACCGATACTGACGAAATATTGAGTAGCCTTCACGCCGGAGACTGGGTTGAGGTTACGGCCGAGGTCGATGCGGACCGGACCTACTGGAGTTGCGTACCGCAACCCTATGCCGACGTTGTTGGAGTACAGCGAGGTGAAGTCGTGGAAGCCTACGGCGGGGAAGACATTGCCTCCATCGTAAAACGCCACCACGCCGAGGCCTTTGCGAATGGGCAACGGAATCCGCAGTTCAGAATTGAAAATGAGCAACTCATTGCCGCCGCTTGGAACCTGGATAAAGGTGCAGTTATTGGCGGCTGCGCTGCTGCACACCGGGACTTGTCGCTGCGGCCCGGCACCATCGAGCGGAAAGCCACGGAGAGAATTGCCGCCGCCGGTGAAGTATCTCTCGCTCAGGGGAACGCGGCTTCCGGCGAGGGGCTGAGCCAGTCCGATGCGCAGACTGTTGGCCCAGATGGTGTTGCTGAAGACGCGCTTGTAGTAGGCCGACTGCAGCGTGAGTTTCGCGAAATCCACGTTGCCGCCGAGCTTCGACGAGCTGAGGTCAAACTCCGCGCTCTGCAGCACGCCCTTGTGTTCGTCGAGTACGTTGTCGCGTGTATCGCGGGTGAAGTTGGCAGAGATGGTGGAGAGTCGAACGTGCTGGTCCACCGTTTCGACGAGCGCGGGAATCTCGATTCGGGTCAGATCCGTCTTGCTGTAGCCATAGCGAAGAAAGAAGACGTTTGACTTTCCCGTTTCCTACAAATCGCTGCAGCTGGTAGCTCCCGAGAAAGATCTGCGAGGAGAAGATCGGGTTCTCCTGATCGCGTTCGTAAGAAGCCGTCGTGGTAGAGGACCAACGCGTCCAGCGAAAGACCGGGTCGATGTAGTAGGCGGCTGTCCGCTGATCCAGGCGGCCAGCAAACCCGGTAACGAGATTGTCTCTCCTTTACCACGCACGTTATTCCGCGTGTACTGGAACGTGCCCCGCGGACCGTAGAAGGTTTTTTGACTCGTACGGAAGTTGGATGGAAGGCCTACCGGGGGCAGGTTAGGCAGTGCTACTGTGCCGCTGGGCACGCTGCCTCCGCGATTGATCAGCTCGAAGCCGAAGCCATAGGTAATCTGATTTTTCTTGCTCTCGTGCACCTTCACCAATACGTCTTCCTGCGTCTGCGTGGTGATCTGCCTGCGCGGATCCACTTCGGCCCAGTCAAAGACACCAGCATGTTCGTACAGCTTGCTCTCCGAGGCGAGCAGTTGCGTTTCGGTGAGGGGCTGTTCTGCCTTGATGGTGTCGATGTCTCCGTTGATCAACCGCTGCTGAGTGTGCTGGCGGCCGAGCGTAAGCACGTAACCTGTCGATACCTTCGGACCTTCATAGATGTGGTAGACAACATTCAAATGATGGGGGTCATTTTTGGCGACGGCCTTCGCAGTTTCGCGAAAGTTTGCGGTCAGGTATCCGGCTTCAAGGTAGCGAGACACAATGTTGGCGCGGTCCGATTGAACAAACTTTTGCGAGTAAGCTTTGCCTTCAGCGAGCTTGAGGCCAGCGGGCGCATAGCTCGACGCGGGAAAGGTGTCTGCGCCTTCGATTTTCAGAGAGCTCACGACATCCTGCGGCCCCTCGTCGATCGTGAACGACACGCGGATATTCTGGCCGCGATTCGTCACAGCGGGAGTGACTTTTACGGTGCTGTATCCCTCGGACTGATACAAGGCCGCGATGCTCTTGGCGCTGGAGCGCACCACCTGATCGCTAAACTTTCCGGGCGAGAAGAGGTGCGATTTTTCCACCCTGACCTGCCCCATGACATCGGGTGTTTTGATGTGTGTATTGCCGGTTACGCTTACAGCTTCAACCTTGTGCTTCTTCCCTTTGGTGATGTTGTAGACGATCGTATCGACGGATTCTTCGGTGTGAAAGGTGGCATCGACTTTGGTATCGAAGTAGCCTTTGGCCTGAAAGTAAGACACGATCGCATCACGGCCTTCCTGCACGAGTTCAGGATCGACGCCTACGCCCTGATAGACCGGCAGCAATGACTTCTTCGTCCAGCTCCACAGATGAGCGCCCTTGACCTGAACATGGATGGTCGGGCCCTCGTTCACATCAAAATGGATGTCGGCGCGGTTAGTGTCGGCGTGATACTCGGCGCCTTGCAATTTGACCTTCGCCGCCAGCCGGGACTGCTTGTCAAGTCTGGACTGAAGATAAGTCTGCGCCTTATCTATCGTGTTGCGGTGGTAGGTCTTGCCGGGCCGAATGGCTGCTCCTCGCGCGCGTGCGAAAAGAGCCATGCAGATCCCCAGTGAGGGCGGTCGCCTGTTCCGGCGTGGTTCCCTCGATCTTCACATCGCCGAACTTTGCGTGCCGGCCGAGCGTAGTGTGAAAGAGTACGTTTGCAATGGCGTGTGCCTGGTCGAACTGCACCTCGGGGCGAATCTCCGCCTGGAAATAGCCTTGCTGCCGGAAAAAGGTGAGCAGGTTATCCCTGTCGCTCTGAATCTCGCCCGCGTTGAAGGGAGAAGTCGGGGGGAAATTGGCCACCTGAACCAGGCGGGAGAAGGCGAATCGATCCGCACCCGGAAATCCGAAGATCCCGAAGTAAACAGCGGGCTCCAGGACCAGCAGCACCCGGACACCGTTCGCCTCCGGCTGCACTTGAAGTTGAACTTCTTTGAAGTTGCCGTGGGCCTTGAGGGCGGCGATGGTCTGGTCGATCTTCTGCCTGGAAAACGGCTCGCCTGCGTGCAATGCAAAGTCGGATGCGAACTTCTGCTGATCGAGATTGGGCTGGCCGGCGAGTTCGATCGACGTGATGTTCTGACCCTCATAGGACGACAAAATCTGCTGCGTCTGAGGCGCCGTTTTGGGAGCCTCCTCGGATGCTGGAGGCGGGGGGTGAGCAGCCCGTTCCTGGGCCGGCGTTGTCTTGGGTGCTTGCTCTGTAGCAGGGGTGCTCTCCTGCGCGGCGGCGGGCAGACACACTGCGAACAAGAGAAGCCGAATTGCGATGCCTTGAAAACTGACGCGGTCTTCCCAGCGCCTCTTTGGTAAATGATTCATTCTCAACAAACAGCTCACCCGCCTACTGAAATCCATACATCTATGGCTTAGGTTGGATGCGCATTGGGGCCTTTCGTAATACTTGGCCCAGCAACCTCTCTGAAAGTGGCGTTTGATTTCACGAAGCGAGGGAACTCATCAGATGGCCGCGTCTGGGTGAAAGTCGAGGTAGAGGTTGGCAAAGTGGGCCAGGTATGGGTCTCAGCTCGCGGGAAAGCTACAGGGAGCGAGCCGCCTGGTCATGCGACCAACGTGCGGTCAACCCATGATTCCAGGTCCGAGGCGATTTGCAGAGGGGTCTTGCTCGTCAGCGACGGATTGCCGTCTTGATCGAAGCTGAAGTCGTGGGCCGCATAGCACGTTCCACAAAGCCAGAAGTGTTCCACTTCGATTCCGTCGGGCGTAGCTTTGAGGATGCGCACAACTCTCCCACTTCGCAGATATCGCAGTTCTTGCTTGCAGGCCGGATTAAAGCATTCGCTGATCATTGTGTTACACACTTTAGAGATGCGCCTCGCAGAGAGACGGGTTTCCCTAGGTTTGGATTCACTGGGGTAGGTCGTCTATTTGATGATGTTGTTGACAGCGCGCAAGTTGCTTCAAACAGTGCCGGAGAACAGGAATGAAGATCGCAAGCTGGAATGTCAATTCCATTCGCGCGCGGCTTGGCCACGTCACGAATTGGTTGAGTGAGCATGAGCCGGATGTGCTTCTTTTGCAGGAATTGAAGGGCACCGAGTTCCCTGCCGAGGTTTTTAAAGACCTGGGCTACGAAAGCGTGGCCGTGACACAGAAGGCCTACAACGGCGTTGCGGTTTTATCGCGCACTCCGATCGAGTCGGTCAGCACGGCGCTCACCGGCAACGAAGCGGACACCCACGCACGTTTTCTGCACGTGATCACGGGCGGTCTGCGCATCGCCAATATCTATCTGCCAAATGGAAACCCGGTGGGGAGCGAGAACTTCGAATACAAGCTGTCGTGGATGGATCGGCTCACGCAGCAGTTGAGCACCTGGCGAGAGCAGCAGACGCCGGTGTTGATTGGGGGAGACTTCAACGTCATTCCTGAGGACATCGACTGCCACAAGCCTTCATCGTGGATGCGCGATGCACTCTTTCAGCCCGAGCCCCGGGCGCGCTACCGGATGTGGCTCAACATGGGGTACACGGACGCATTTCGGTCCCTGCACCCGGGCGAACTCGGACAGTTCACGTTTTGGGACTACTTCCGCCAGGCGTTTGAACACAATCGCGGCATTCGCATCGATCACTTTCTCCTCTCACCGGAGTTGGCGGAACGGCTGGCCGGCTGCGAGATCGACCGCGGGCCCAGGACCCGAGAGAAACCTTCGGACCACACGCCGATCACGGTCGAGCTTCGCTAGGCTCGCGATGCGCGCACAAATCCGCCGCTATGCCCATAAAGCTAGAGCGGGGTGCGGCCACCGGTCGAACCATAGACCTCGCCAGAGGCGTAGCTGGCGTCATCCGACGCAAGAAAAACGAAGACGCGTGCGAGTTCGATAGGCTGCGCAGGCCGGCCAAATACAGTCGACTTGCCGAACTCGGCCGTCTTCTCCTCACCCATGGTGGATGGAATCAGAGGCGTCCACACAGGACCAGGGGCGACCGCATTCACTCGTACGCCCTGCTTGCTGGCCATCTTGGCGAGGGACTTGGTCATGTTCGCGATGGCTGCTTTGGTGGCAGCATAGGCAAGCAGATTTTCGCTGGGCTCGAATGCCTGAATGGAAGTCGTATTCACGATGGACGAGCCGGGCTTCATCTTAGGCAGCGCAGCCTGCGTCAGGTAGAACGTCCCAAACACATTGGTGCGAAAGGTGTGTTCGAATTCTCCGGCAGGAAATTCATCGATGGAATCGTGAGTCATCTGAAATCCGGCGTTGTTCACCAGAATGTCGACGCCGCCTAACGACTTCTCGGCCACCTCGACCAGGGAGCGGGCGTACTCCGGCGATCCAATGTCTCCGGGGTGCGCGATGGCTTTGCGGCCTTGCTTCTCGATCACTGAGACCACCTCGCGGGCGTCTGCCTCTTCGTCGGGCAAATACGAAAGCACCACGTCAGCGCCTTCCTTAGCGAACGCAATCGCCACCGCCCGCCCGATGCCGCTATCTGCGCCGGTGATGATAGCTTTGCGGTTTTTTAATCTTCCGGTGCCGGTGTAAGAAGTTTCTCCGTGGTCTGCTGGAGGGTTAAGGTTGTGGACCGTGCCCGGGTGAGTTTGCTCCTGCTTGGGGAAAGGCGGTTTCGGGCCAAGTTCGCGTGGATCGTTAAGCATCAGTAACTCCTCTTCATGCTGGTCTGATGCCCTGCGTGATACGAGCGGTTGTGACCGCCGGCCAGGGGTTTGGGGCGGAAGATACACAACATTCATGCTTAGTACGAAACTTTTCGTTGACAGCTACGAATCTCTTCGTATATGGTCTGCGCTATGAATCGTAAGCAGAGTCGATTACCGAAACCGACCGAAGGCGAACTGGAACTGTTACGAGTGCTGTGGGAGAAAGAATCTGCTACGGTCCGCGAACTGCACGACGCGATTATCGAGGTGCGTCCACTGGGCTACACATCGGTACTGAAGATCTTGCAGATCATGACGGAAAAGGGTCTGGTCGAGCGCACCGAGGTCGGAAGAGCGCATGTGTATCGAGCTGCGGCAAGTCAGGAGCAAACCCAGGATCAGTTGCTGCGAGATTTGAGCGAGCGACTGTTTTCAGGATCGGCGGCTCAGTTGGCGATGCACGCGTTGGCCATGGAACCAGCTAGCGCCGAGGAACTGGAAGAGATCGGAAATCTGATTCAGGCAAGGAGAGGTACGCGATGACACACCACATGGAAGCACTGGGTTGGACCCTGGTGCACTTCTGCTGGCAGGCCTCTGCGATAGCGCTCGTCTACCGGGTTGCCGATCTTGCTTTCGCGAGGGCCAGAAGCAGCGTGCGTTACCTGCTGGCATTGGCAGCTTTGCTGGCTATGCTGACTGCGTCCGTAGCGACCCTGGGATACGAAGAGCTACGATCCGATGCCGTGGCAGCGATTCCAACTTCCTCGGCCCAGAGTGACATGGCCGCGCTGGTGCCGCTGGTTCCCATCTTCTCAACTCCGTCGGTGAACGAGTCGAGACACATGGCTACGCCGCAGGCCGCGACCTTCATGGTTTGGCTTGACCTTGCGTGGTTGCTCGGAGTTATGGCTCTGGGCGCGAGGACCCTTGGCGGCTGGTGGCTGATCCGGCGGTTGCGCCACACTGCTCTGCTGCCGGTCTCTGAACCTGTGCAGCGCTGCTTCGATGCAGTGCGGCTTCGCTTGGGCATTCGCCGCAACGTCAGAATCTATCTGAGCGAAAAGATAAGTGGCCCCATGACGGTGGGCGTGTTCCGTGCCCTGGTACTTGTGCCGCTCTCGGCAATCGCGTCGTTGGATCCCCAGCAATTGGAAGTGGTGTTAGCCCATGAACTGGCCCACGTTCAGCGTGCCGACTATCTCTGGAACCTGGTGCAAACGCTGGTGGAGACGCTGTTCTTCTTTCATCCGGCGGTGTGGTGGATTGGCGGAAAGCTACGCCAACAGCGCGAACTCTGCTGCGACGACGTTGCAATCGCCTCGTGCAGCGATCCGGTCGTGTATGCGAGCGCGTTACTGCGGCTCGAAGAGCACCGACGCACCCGTCTGCACCTCGCGATGGCTCTCGACGGAAACCAGTCGAGGTTCAGCTTGAGGCGGCGGATCGGCCGAATCCTGGGGGAACCTGCCTCAAAGGAATCTGCTCGTGACGTGACACCGGCCTCAGCCTTGGGCGTATGCGCGGCGTTGGCGATCTTCCTGGTATCGATTCCACAGGTGTTTGCCAGTCTGCACCTCAAGAGCCCTATGCATAATCAGGCTCAACTGCACCTCGCGATGCGGCATGCCGACCTGGCGGCGCCAAGCCTGCTCGTCGGTCCGATGGTAGAAGAGGATGCTTCGCAAGCAACTGTAACCGCAAATGTAACGAGGAATGTTACGAGCGCTGTCGCTGCATCGGTCGTGCGGTCCGCATCGGCAAAAGCTTCAACCAAGGCAGCCATTTGCGCGGTCACGCAAGACGCAGAAGCCTCTGAGAAGCCTGCGGACAAGTCCTCAAAGCAAAGCTCAAACGGGCAAGCCAAGGCCGACTACATCGACCAGATGAAGGCGGCTGGTTACGATGTCGACCTGGACAAGTATATCGGCATGCGAGTGCAGGGGATCACGCCCGAATACGCGCGGCGCATGGCGCAGTCAGGCCTGGGGAAGCCTTCTGCCGATGAGTTGATCGCCATGAAAGTGCAGGGAGTCCGGCCGGAAGACGTGAGCCGGTTGCATTCGCTGGGCATCGTTCCCAATAGCTATCAAGACCTGGTGGAATATCGAATCTTCGATGTATCTCCTGAATTCGTAGCGGGCATGAAGTCGGCCGGCTTTGACTCCATCCCTTCAAAGAAACTAGTGGAGTTGAGAGTTCAGGGCGTGACGCCGGAGTTTGCGAAATCCGTCAAAGCTCAATTTCCGGAAGCGACTGTGCGTGATCTGGTGCAGATGAAAGTGTTCCAGATCGATGGTCCGTTCATCGCGTCGGCCAAGCGCCATGGTTTCACTCCGCTCACCATCGACAAGCTGGTAAAGCTCCGGATTTCTGGCGTACTGGGTGAAGAGGACTCGCAATAAGGCCCGGTTTCTAGCTTCATAACCTGCGGACAATTGAATTGCTCTGGCGCTGGCGGCTGATTACCGCCAGCGCAGGAGATATCCTCGTCCATAAATTGATCCGCCCCAAGTTCGCGCCCCCAAGGTTCAGAAGAAAACGGAGTAAAACGATGCGTCCGAAACTCGTTCTGATTTGCTGCGTATTGCTGGTTGAAGTAAATCTTCTGCATGCCTCCACGATGGATAAGCTGCAGGGCGACTGTGTGATCCGTGCTGCAGAGCAGTCCGACCGCGCTCAGTTGGAACTGCAGCGGGACGGGTGCAAGCGCGGAAACTGCGGAGATCAGAACACCGAGGAACCGTGGTCGATCCTTCGGGGACTTACGCTGGGTGACCTGCGCCGCGAGGGCGCGCACGCGGATGCGACCCTCTCCGCCGAAGCGGGTACGCTGACCTGCTCCGGCTCTGTTCATGAACTGAGGCTGGTTGGCACCTATACCTTCGTGCCCAACGAGCAATTCGCGGCGCGGATGCGCGACGCCGGCTTCGAGGGGGTCGACGCTGAAAAGCTCGAAGCGTACACGCTCTTTCAGATCAGCCTAGCCTGGGTTCAGTCGCTCAAGCAGGCGGGAGTCGCCGGACTGAATACGGACAATCTGATCGCGCTCCGTATCTTTAAAGCGGAGGATAGCTACGTGCGCGAACTGGCCGGACTGGGCTATCCTGCGCCGCCTGCCGATCAGTTGATTGCGCTCAAAGTGCAGGGCGTAGATCCCGCCGAGGTGAAGCAGGTCCGGGCCCTCGGCCTGAACCCGGACATGGACGAACTCGTCCAGATGCGCATTTTCAAGGTCACTCCCGAATTCATCCGGAAGATGCAATCCAGGGGGCTGGAAAATTTGACGATCGCCAAACTGGTCCAGATCCGAATCTTCAAACTTGCAGAATGAGGCCGGACGGTTGGTCTCGGGAACCTGGACCCGCGAACCTTCGTATGGTCTGAGAGGCCATCTGCTCGGGGCCAATGAGAACGTGTCACAGGTCTGACGAATCAGCCCCGGAACGGAACGCACACGCTGAAGGAACTCTGGAGGTTTGGGTGAGTTATAACTGCGTCGCATTTGGATGGTTCCACGAGTTACTGCGAGAAGAGCGGGTTGCGACGCTTGTCGAGGCTGAGACGAGGGTGGCCGAGATGCTGGGCGAGAACGCCATGATCGTCCACGCTTACCGCGACACAGATGGGGAGAATCCGGAGTTGGTCGGCAAGCATGCCCGGCTTTGTAACTTTACCGGCGGCCACCAGGCAAGCACCTCCACGCCAGCAGGTCACGAGATCTGCAGGTTCCTGCGCGAAAACCAGAGTGTCGAAGCATGGCGGGCAGCGAAGGAGCGGGACGTGCTGATGGATAGCCGCTGGTTGGTCGTGGACCTTTACACCAGCGGGAGCGGCACAACGGCTGAGGTCTATGGCCGAGCGATGTTGCAGCGGAGCGCCAACGCAGGTTGACGCAAGCGACGAAAGCGAAAGCCTGATTCGCAGTAACATGTCCGACCGAACTTGAGACTTTGAGGAGACAGAATGCAGGTCTGGGAAAACATTCGTTATGCTCTGAGGCAGTTTGCCAAGGCGCCAGGGTTTACGATAACCGCCGTGCTCACACTGGCGCTGGGAATTGGTGCCACTACGGCCATCTTCACCCTGGTACACGCAGTACTGTTGAAGTCATTGCCGGTAACGAAACCGGAGGAGTTGTATCGCGTAGGCAACGAAGAGAACTGTTGCGTCAATGGCGGCATGCAGGATAACTGGACCCTGTTCTCTTACGAGCAGTACAAAGAATTTCGACAGAACACGCGAGGTTTTCTCGAGCTGGCCGCGTTCCAAGCGGGGCGCAACCTGGTGGGAGTGCGCAGGGCCGGAACCAACAAATCGGCCGAGTCTTATAAGTCGGAATTCGTATCTGGCAATTACTTCGCGACGTTTGGAATAAAGCCCTACATGGGCCGCACGCTTATGCCTCAGGACGATCGCAAGGGGGCGCCTCCGGCGGCGATGATCAGCTTCCGCACCTGGCAACAGAAGTTCGGGCAAGATCCCACGGTCGTCGGTTCCGGCTTCCTGCTGAACGGCCAACCCTTCACCATCGTAGGCATTACCCCGCCGGGCTTCTATGGTGACCGCATCGAAGAGAATCCGCCCGGGTTCTATGTCCCCTTGAGCGATGAGCCGCTCGTCAGTCCTGTCGGCACCTTGCTGGAGGAGGCGTCGCTCGATTGGCTTGACCTGACTGGCCGGGTCGCCCCGAATGCGGACATCAAGGCGATGGAATCGCAAATGCAAGTGGAGTTACGCCAGTTTCTGCTGAGCCCATTGAGCAAGGTGGAAGATCGAGACAAGCCGCTGGTTGCCAAGCAAACCCTGCATCTATCACCCGGCGGCAATGGCGTGCAAATGATGCGGGACCAGTATAAGGACGGTCTGCGACTGCTGATGTGGGTCTCGGGGGTGGTGCTGCTGATCGCATGCGCCAACATCGCCAACCTGATGCTCGTCCGCGCGATTACGCGCCAGCAACAGACGTCTGTGCAGGCAGCGCTTGGAGCATCGCGCGGGAGGCTGATGCGACAGGCTTTGACCGAGAGCATCGTACTGGCGACTATCGGCGGAGTCGCAGGAATCGGACTCGCGTTTATCGGCACGAAACTTATTCTGCATCTCGCCTTCCGAAAAGCCTTCGTTCCCATTCAGGCGACACCCTCGTTGCCGGTATTAGGCTTTGCCTTCGCAGCTTCGCTGCTCACCGGAGTGCTCTTCGGAGTCGCTCCGGCGTGGATGACTTCAAGGGCCAATCCGGTCGAAGCCTTACGCGGGGCGAACCGGTCGACCGGCCGCGCGACCAATTGGGGACAGAAATCGTTAGTGGTGATCCAGGCCGCGCTCTCGCTGGTGTTGCTATGTGCTGCGGGCCTACTCACACGAAGCCTCAGCAACCTGCAGCATCAGGACTTCGGATTCAAAACTGCGGACACGTACATACTGCATATCGATCCGCAGATGGCCGGCTACAAACCAGAACAACTCGAGTCGCTGTATCGGCAACTGCGCGAAAATCTAAGCGCGATTCCCGGTGTGCAAGCCGTGAGCTTCTCAATGTACACCCCCATGGAAGGGGATAACTGGGGCGAGGGCGTCTACATCGAAGGAGAACCGCCTCCGCCGCCGGGCACCCCGGATCACGGCGCATCGTGGCTTCGCGTAAGCCCCAGCTATTTCGACACTATCGGAACCAAGGTGGTGGAGGGCCGCGCGATTAATGAGCAGGACACACCGAAGACCCGCGTGGTCGCGATGGTGAACCGTTTCTTCGAGAAGAAATACTTCAAGGACGGCCATGCGATCGGCAAACACTTCAGCGACGATATCAAGCATCCTGGTTACTTCGAGATCGTCGGCGTCACCGAGGACACGCACTACTGGGACGCCAACAGTAAGATGCGGCCCATGTACTTCCTCGTCCCGGGCCAAAGTGTGCACAGTGATGATGCTCGATACACGCAGTTTGAGAATCGATCCAACTATCTGAATGCGATCGAATTAAAGACACGCGGCGCGGTACCAGGGTTGGAGGCGCAGGTGCGGCACGCCATTTCGCAGGTCAACCCGGACATGGCGGTGATCGATTTCCAGACGTTTGCCGATCAGGTGAAGGCCAATTTCACTCAGCAGGAGATGATCGCGGGCCTCACGTCGTTGTTCGGAATTCTCGCGCTCGTCCTGGCTTCGATCGGCCTGTACGGCGTGACCGCCTATTCGGTGGAACGGCGCACCAGCGAGATTGGCATTCGCATGGCGCTGGGCGCGGATCGATGGAAGGTTTTGCGCCTGGTGTTGCGCGGTGCGTTTTTCCAGGTAGGTCTTGGGCTTGCCCTGGGCGTTCCTGCAACCATCCTGGGCGGCCGGGCGATGGCTAGCCAACTGTTCGGGGTCAAGCCTTATGATCCGGTCATCCTGATTGTAACTACCGTGATCCTGGGAACAGCGGCGCTGATAGCCTCGGTGATTCCGGCCCGCCGCGCTGCATCTCTGGAGCCGATGCATGCGCTCCGAAGCGAATGAAGGCTCTTCGTCACAAGGCCTTGGGACCTTCCAGCGCCCGATGGCAGTGGCTGGCTCGAGGCAGTTGGCAAAGGTTTGCAGTGAACCCTGCGGATACCCTGGGCCTGGCTCCCATCCGTTGAACTTGTGTCTGCATCTATTCAAACTGGATGAAGACCGTTTCACAAGCGGCCAACATGACCTCTTCCACCCTGGACCAGGTCGCGTCTGCGATTCGAGATCGCAAGCTGGTCCTCTTTGTCGGAGGAGGTGTTTCGCAGAGCCTGGGACTACCGGATTTGCAACAACTCGTGATGCATCTCGCAAGAGAGTTGGGCTTCGAAGGAAAGAAGCTTACTCTCGCGGACTATCCGGTGATTGCGGAAGCCTACGTCGCAAAGCACGGGAGGATTGGGCCGCTGCGCACGTGGATGGATGAGACCTGGCATCCGTCCTCTATCGATGTGTCGAAATCCCAGATACATAACTTGATTGTGGAATTAGACTTTCCGGTCATCTATACGACGAATTACGACCGCTGGCTTGAACGAGCCTTTGAAGCGCACGGCAAGCCCTATCAGAAGATTGCGACCATGGGAGACCTTGCACACTACGGGCGCGAGGCAACCGAGATCATCAAGTTCCACGGCGACTTCGAAGACGATGACTCGCTGGTGTTGACCGAGACAAGCTACTTCCAGCGCATGAGTTTCGAGAGTCCCCTCGACATACGCCTCAGAGCCGATTGCCTCGCCAGGCCGCTGCTCTTCATCGGCTACAGTCTGCACGATATGAATACGCGCTATCTGCTGTTCCGCCTGCAGGAGTTATGGCAGAACACACCGTATGCTCACCAGCGACCCGTGTCTTTCATCTTCATGGTGGAAGGGAATGCAGCGCAGGAAGCCGTGCTCCGGAATCGTGGAGTGGAACCAATTGTGTGGGAGGGAGACGATCCCAAGAAGCAGGCGGAGGCGTTTCTTCAGGAACTGATGAAGCGGATTCGCCGGTTGCGGCGAACCGCGCGACGCGCAAGTTGACGACAGCCTTCCAAGCGCAGTACTTTCTGCAGGATCAGGGTTTCCAGCTTCGTGAGCGTGCAGGTTATTCGTTCACAGCATTCTTCCATTCCTGTTCACCGCGCTTGCTCAAAGCGACGCGATCCTCTTCGAGGATCCATCGTTGCTTGACCAGGTCGTCGATCGCTCCTCGATACAGGGTCATATAGGCATCGCGATTGGGGTACCGCTCGGCGATCGATTTGCGCGGATCGCCCATTCTCTTCCGCTCCTGCTCGGTAGCCGGAAACGGAACGTACGACGCTTCGAAAGCGACGCGCTGGTCTGGCGCGCCGATCGATGGATCCCGCAGATTCCAACCAGTGTAGGTCGCGAGCGGAACCGTGATCTCCGGCAGATGTACGCCGTCACGCTCGTTGCCATCCGCGTCCACCTGCGGCACCAGCACTGGGAAGGCCGGCCCAACCCTGGGAGGCTCGATACTTAGAATTCCCTCCTGCCAGCCTGGGCCGAAATCTAACCGGTACGCCTCGTTGGCCTCGTTAGGCCGATGCAGACCAGGGATCGCGGGCAGGTTATACCGGTTCAGAGGAACGAGGTTGCCCTCGGCGATTCTGGGATAGCTGCTCGGTGGCGGAGCAGTTCCGTTTCGCACCCATGCATCCATGTTCGAAATCATGGCGCGCCAGAAATACCTGATCGGCAGCGCGGATTCAGGCTCCTGCCCGAGCAAATCTCCGCTGTCTTTTGCCGGCGGAAAGGGCCCGGGAAAATGCTGCAGGCCGGTGAAGTGATAGACTCGAACATTTTCCGAAAGCGAGGCATCGTGCTGGCCATCGGCGC
Organism: uncultured Acidobacteriaceae bacterium; assembly: GCA_963748555.1. Lineage (GTDB taxonomy): Bacteria > Acidobacteriota > Terriglobia > Terriglobales > Acidobacteriaceae > CAWKKW01. The sequence goes on along the minus strand of CAVVJK010000005.1, from coordinate 91,681 downwards.
TCACGTGAATCAGCGCGGCAGCGCGCCCCCAATACTCATAAGAAGTGTTGGAGAAGAAAATTCTGGGCGAGACGCTCTCTGCGACTGCGCGATCCAGCAGCCCTGCTGTTTGGCCCGTGAGTGGATCCGTTTCGGGCTTATCGGTGAAGGGAAAAATATCCGTCGGATAGAAGACAGACGAAGTGGGCTGAGCGTCGCGCGATGGCTGGGCGAAGCGGTAATTGAAGCTGCCCCGGCCCGCTCCCGCGACATGGGCGAGAACTCCGTCGAGTGCTGCCCTCCCCTCCTCGTCCGCATTGAATCCCTGATAAATGAAGTCGCGCAGAAAGCGCCCGTTCTGCGAAATGCCCTCGCCATAGACACGCTGCGCCGGGGCAATCGAAGATGGATCGTGTTTGGCGTAAGAGGCGAAATCGCGGATGACAGCGAATCCTCCGCCAGCGACCACCGGATCAGCGACAACGTAGATATATTCGTAGAGCTTACCGGGCTGGAAGCCGCCGTTGAGGTGAATGTGGCGATCGCTTGGCGTCAGTTTGCCATCTACGGTATGAGCGAACTGCCACTGAGCGCGGGGAATGATGGTGCGCGTGGCCGAACGTGAGTCGCGGACCGTGAGCACGTTGCGCGCGTCGTCGGGCGCGGAGACCGGATACTCCAACCCGCCAATATTGCCGAGAATGAGATGACCGAGCGGGATCTCCGGCATGGGTTTCGAGGGCATCAGATCGCCGCGAAGCAAGCCAGTGATGGTCTTCCCTTTTTCCTTCGCGATAGGCGCTGTGAAGTGCAGCGCTCCGTCGCCTGTCGCATCCCACTGCCAACCTAGGCTGACGAAGGTGAAGCCTTGGCGCAGCAACCACGCATCGCCCGCATCGGTCGCGGCGTCCCAATTTCCACCATCGACCAGGGCCAGGATGCGACTACGCCCGCGATTTGGAACCTCGAGCAACATGGAGCCATTGCTCTTGTTGGTGTCCTTTGGACGGATCGCGATGAAATCCGATGAGAACTCGACTTGACCATCTTTCAGGTTGACCGCATTGCTGAGATCGACGATGCGGCGATTGTGCGGATTGGTCACTGCAAGTGAGAAGTAGACACGGCCAAGGATGCGTTCGTAGGCGCCAGCGTCTCCAAATGTTTTCCCATCGAGAACGTCGGAGCGCGAGGCGATGTCGACGCGAGTGACGCGCGCATGCGCCGGCAAAACGGACAGTACGACACAGAAGACGAACAACATCGCACGAAAACGCATGCGCCGAAGCATACCACGGCCATTCGATGCCAACTCCCGGGCCGCCTGAGAGCAGGTTCTCTCAACGGGACCGGCCTCCTGAGCGGGGAGGCCGGGTTTGCCTTCAGACGCGCGGCACGTCGGCGAGCCGATTGATGTTCTGGAACGGGATCATCCAGCCCGGGTACTCGGGCGGAAGCGCGCTCACCTCATCCAATTGTTTCATTTGCTCGGCGGTCAGTTGCAGATCGCAGGCCGCGAGGTTTTGCTGAAGCTGATCCACGCGCTTGGCCCCAATAATCACCGACGTCACAAAAGGCTTTGCGAGAATCCAAGCAAGAGAGACGCTCGCGACGCTGGTGTTGTGAGACTCCGCGATCGGCCGCAGGACGTCAAGTATGCGCCAGGCACGCTCCTTGTCCACCAGCGGGAAGTCAAAGGCCGACCGACGCGAATCTTCCGGCTTCTGGTGCTCGCGCGAATATTTGCCGGAGAGGAGTCCTCCGGCAAGCGGGCTCCATACGAGAAGTCCGGTACGCTGATCCTGCAACAGCGGCACGATTTCCCGTTCAAGATCGCGACCGGCGATGGAGTAATAGGCTTGAAGCGTATCGATCTTGGCAAGATTCCTGGCTTCGGAGATGCCGATGGCCTTCATAATCTGCCATGCATACCAATTGGAGCAGCCGATGTAACGAACCTTGCCTTGACTCACCAGTGTGTCGAGGGCGCGCAGAGTTTCTTCCAGAGGAGTAACCGAATCGGACGCGTGAATCTGATACAGATCGATGTAGTCGGTTTTTAGCCGGCGGAGCGAGGCTTCTACGGCATCCATGATGTGCCCACGCGATGCGCCTACGTCGTTGCGGCCGGGCCCAGTGCGCCCGTAAGCCTTGGTCGCAATCACAATGTCTTTGCGAGCCATGCCCAGGTTTCCGATGGCCTGCGCTAGAGCTTTTTCCGATTCTCCATTGGTGTACACATCCGCCGTATCAACGAAGTTGATGCCGGCGTCGAGGGAACGCCGGACGAGTTCATCCGCAAGCTTTTGCTCTACGCCCGCGATCGGCTTCCACATGCCTTCGCCCTCGGCAAAGGTCATCGTGCCGAGGCAAAGTTCCGATACGAGCAGGCCTGTATGGCCGAGCGTGTTGTATTTCATAGGCACCTTTCAAGATTTTGAGATGGTCTTCCTTGCCCTTAGATGTGTACCACCGACTTGCGATTCGATTTACGCTTCTTCGGCAGATCGGGAATTCTGACAGGCCCTTCCAGTCCGATCCTAAATCTGCGATGGGCCATCCGGACGCCACAAACGCCGGCCGACCCTGTCTGGTATGGTGACGAAGTGGGCCCTGCGAAACGCGCAAAAACTTTCTCGGATGTTGAGGCCGTAGGATTTGCCCTGACCGGGTTTACCTTTTGGGTCTTTGCCGATACCAGCATGAAGATGGCCGGCAAATCCACACTGCCCGCCTATGAGATGGTCGCATTCCTCGGTCTCTGGATTGTGGCCTTCCTCATCGCCTATGGAATATGGCTCGGCGACGTGCGAGCGCTGTGGCCGAGGCGGCTGAAGCGGCAACTGGTTCGTTCCTGCCTCGATCTGGTGAACAACATCTGCGTCGTCATCGCGCTGCGTCATCTCTCGCTGACGCTCTTCTACATCCTCGTATTCATGTCTCCGCTGGTCATCACGATCTTGGCAGCAATCTTCCTGCGTGAGCTTCTGGAATGGCGAAAGGTGATGGCCATCGTCGCGGGATTTGTTGGCGTCGTGATCGCGGTCGATCCTTTTGGCTCGGCCAGGCAGGGCGATTGGATCGGATTGATGGCGTGCATCGCCTGCGTCGCCTGTTTCTCCATCAACATGGTTTGGTCGCGAATCATTACGCAGACCGAACGCCCGGAGAGTCTCACCTTCTTTTCAGGACTGGTGATGGCGGTTTTCGGGTCAGCACTGATGCTCTGGCATACTGAGCCAGTGACGTCCCGCCTCGCGGCAGTTCTTGGCGCTATGGGCCTGTTTTGCGCGCTGGGGAGCCTTTGCTTTCTGATTGCGCTGAAGCACACTACGGCTGCCAACGTATCGCAGTATCACTACACACAGCTGATCTCCGGCGCCCTGCTTGCCTATCTGATCTGGCGTGACGTGCCAACGCCCTCCATGGTGATGGGAGGTCTGCTGATCGTTGGCTCGGGATTTTACATTGCGTGGTTAGCCTCCACGCGCCGACAGAGAACACCCTCCCTCACCTCTCGCCTTGCCGAAGAACAGCATGACCCGCCGCTCTAGGCAACGCGTTAGGGTCCGTCATTGGTCGCGTGATGGTTGCGTCTAAATAACTCGCCGGGATAACTTTGATACTCGCCCCGTTTGATTCCAGTCTGAAACGTAGATGTTCGCGTCCTGATCGACAAAGCAGCCGTGAGCAGCACTGAAGCAGGCAGGAGTGATACTACCCGGTTCCAGTTTGTAGTTCGCCCATTGATCTTTCTTAGGGTTATCGCCTAGGAAGGCGACCGGCACGTTATCTCGATCGAGGATGGTGATTCGACCTTCTAACTCGGAGACGACCGCATAGTCATTGTAAAAACTCACCTGGCACGGGCGACGCAGATGCTGAGTCACAGTGCGCACGAACTTGCCATCGAAATCGAAATGACAGAGGCGACGATTTTCCCGATCGCAAATGAGTAGTAGCGGTTGGTCGTAGCGCGTATCCACAGCGAGGCCATGGCTGCAATTCAGCAAGCCATCGGTCGTACCTTTGCTGGAATAGCTGGTCTTGTACTGGCCCTTGCTGTCGAAGTGAAAGATCCGCGAATCGCCATAGCCGTTGGCGATGAAAATGGAACCGTCCGGCGCGGGTACGGCCGCCGTGAGCCTCCACTCATTTGGCGCTTTGAACCCAGCCTCTGCGGGAGCCGTGATCTTCAGCACGACCGTACCGTCTGTTTTCATCTTGAGAAAAAGCCAATTCTCCTGCGGAGTTCCCTTCTGCACGGTGCAGTAGAGATACTCTTCGCCGTTCTCTTGCGCGTACACCATGGAGTGAACCTCGGGGTATCCGTGGGCCATGGTCCTGAGCAGACGGCCCTCGGAACTGTACACCAGCACTCCCGTCGCACTCTGGGTGCTGACATATATCTGGCCGGCTTTGTCCCGGGCGATTCCGCCGTGTGTGCCGCCAAACTCCGTGCCCTGGGGAAGCACTCCCCAACCTGGAACGATCTCATATGTAAATTCACCGTTGCCTGTCACTCGCACCACCTCAGAAGTTTTATGGTCCATAGGAGCAATCTCCGCTTGGGCTGATTCCGGCATGGCGCTGACCAATGCTGTAGCTGCCGCGGCTACGAAAAATCGCCGCCGGCTGATCGCCGGAAACGGGTCAAGCTTACAAACATCGTTCATTGCGAAACTCCTGTGGCCTTCTGAATCGCTGCTGTGGCGGGCACCTGCGCCGGAGTATCGAACAGGTAGAGGTGTTGCAGATTCGGCATCCTCCTCAATGGTTCTACCACCGAAGCGCGTTACCTTAGTCTCGCTCAGGTTGAGATAGCTGAGTTGTGAGAGATTGGCCAATTTCGCAAGACCACTTCCGGTCACGGCAGTTCCCTCCAGGTGCAGGGCTCGAAGACGAGTGAACTTACTCAGCGTCTCGAAACTCGCGTCCGTTACCGCGGTCCGGCCAAGCTCGGCTTCAACGATGTAAGGCGCGAAACGCTGGAATTGCGCAAGCTGCGCATCTCCGAAGTTCCCGGCAATATCCACGGTCTGAAGGATAAGTCCATCGGAAGGCTTGGTTGAGACTGGCACTAACTTGGCACCCTGGGCCTGCTTCAACTGCTTTATTTCAGAGCTCAGCGCGCTGTAGTCTCCGACTGGCTGTATGGCCGTCTCGCGCGGCACGGTGGGCAGGCTTACACCCGATACTGTGGTCGCCACGGGAGACGCGCCGTCAAGTATCCAGGCTCGCAGCCAGGCAATCTCAGTGTCTTTCAGCGGCGGACGCCCCTCGGCCGGCATGAAGTGAAGATCATGGGCCGGCAATGTGACGCGCTCGAGCAACATGCTTGTTTCCGGATGGCCGGAATGGATCACCGGACCGTCTTTCCCGCCTTGCATCAGCGACGGATACGAATCCAGCCGAAGACCGCCCTTAGACTTGTTCAGCGCCATGACAGACGACGCAGTTTGCGTCGAAGATCGGGTGGATACGGGTGGAGTAGAAGGAATTGGCCCGCGATGGATCGGCTAAAGTTCCGCCCAGCAGACGACTCAGGCGCACCGGCATGTATCGGGTGAGATAGTCGCCGCCGTGTGTCAGCGAACCACCCTGGTGCGCAGTGAAGATAAGGGTCAGCAGCGTGACCACGAGCAACAAGGAATACATACGCGAGGAGTTGATGGATGCCAGGCTCGATCGAACTAACGCGCAGCAGATGACTTCGAGGGTGAGCACGATGCCTCCCCACATGTGGCGGGTCAGGGTGACCCCTGTATCTCCGCTGCCGTAAGCGAGGAGATAGCCCAATGTCAGAGTTACAAGACAAGCGGCAGCGGCAAGTCCCAGCACAAACCCTGCTGCCTCGCGCAAGGGCGGACGAAAGTTGCCGGCAATTTCAAGCACCGGCACCAGCACGATGAGTCCGATCGGAAGGTGCACCAGCAACGGATGAAATCGGCCGACGAACTGGAGCCAATCTGCGTGTGGCTTTCCATCGAGCTTCATTACTTCCGGCAGAAGCAACAGGCAGATACTTATAACAAGGAGTAGCCAACAAAGTAATGCCCGGGCGCGATCTCGCGGCAGCAGCGCACTACGCTCGCGTAGTCACACTCTTCGTACTGATCAAGCCAGCAGTCCTTGCACCACCGAGGCCGGAGTCGGGCCGGTAAGTTTTTGGTCCAGGCCCTGAAACTTGTATGTGAACTTGTTGTGGTCGATGCCGAGGCAATGAAGGATGGTCGCGTTGAAATCGCGTACGTGCACCGGATCCTTCACCACGTTATAGCTGTAATCATCGGTTTCGCCGTAGGTAAGTCCCGGCCTTACGCCGCCGCCCGCCATCCAGGTCGTGTAGCAACGCGGATGATGGTCGCGGCCGTAGTTCTCCGGCGTGAGGCCGCCCTGGCTGTAAACCGTGCGTCCAAACTCGCCGGCCCAAATCACCAGCGTGTCATCGAGCAGTCCGCGGCGTTTCAGATCGGTGACCAGCGCGTAGCAAGCCCGATCGGTTTCGCGGCAGAGAATCGGCAGAAGACCGGTGACGTTGTCGTGAACATCCCATCCGCGCTTATAAACCTGCGTGAAGCGGACGCCACGCTCTGCCATTCTGCGCGCGAGCAGGCAGTTGTAGGCAAACGTGCCCGCCTCCTTCGCGTCTGGCCCGTAGAGATCCCACGTCGACTGCGGCTCCTTGCTCAAATCCGTGAGCTCAGGAACGGAAGACTGCATGCGAAACGCCATCTCGTACTGCGCGATACGGGCATTCGTCTCGGGATCGCCAACGTCTGCGAGTGTCTGCCGGTTGATCTCTTCCACTGCGTCGAGCATGTTGCGGCGCACCTCCCGATCCACTCCGCTCGGATCAGCAAGATACAGCACCGGGTCGCCGCCAGATCGCAGCCCCACACCCGCGTACTCCGACGAAAGAAAACCGCTGCTCCACAGTCGCGAAGAGACCGGCTGATTGTTTTCCTTGGGATTGGTTTTGGTCTGCAGCACGATGAAGGTCGGCAGGTTGTCATTCATGCTGCCCAGGCCATAGGCGAGCCACGAACCAAGGCACGGCTTGCCCGCATTCATGTTGCCCGTATTGATGAGCATGATGGCCGGTTCGTGATTGATCGCGTCGGTGTTCGTCGACTTGACGATCGTGAGGTCGTCGACCATCTGTGCCGTGTAGGGCAACAGTTCGCTGACCCACGTTCCCGTCTGCCCGTGCCGTTTGAAACCCCAGTGCGAAGGAGCGATGGGAAAATGCGCCTGCCCTGCCGTCATGCCGGTCAGTTGCTGGTTACCGCGTACGGAGTCGGGAATGTCCTGATTGTAGAGAGCCGCCAGATTTGGCTTGTGGTCCAGCAAATCGATCTGCGGCGGCCCGCCGGACATAAACAGATAAATTGCGCGCTTTGCCTTGGGAGCAAAGTGGGGCAGCCTCAATTCTTCGCGCGCAGGCGTCGCGACTGAGCTTCGGCGTGTCAGCTCCGTTCGCGTGCGTACGCAGGCTGGCGTCTCCATAGAGGCTTGCCAGCGCGGCCCATCCCAGCACCTTGCCCGAGCGCCCCAGAAATTGCCGCCGCGTCTCGAGAGCCGTCAGCCGTTCCTTTAACGCCGAAGGAATGGGCAGATCTGTCACGTTCAAATTGCTCTCGCAGTCGGTACAAAGCGGATGTTGCTTCATAACTCCCTCGGTTATTTCGTAACAGTCTCGTCCAGGTTAAGCATTTCGCTGGCAACCATGGTCCAGGCGGCAAGTTCCGGCGCCGGAATGGAATGGTCTGCGCTTCTGTTCCCCTGAGTCAATCAGTTCTCGCGCTGCATGTCGGATCGGCGGCATAGTGGGTTTGCATCTTCTGGAGTGAGGCCTGCAAGACGGAGGCCATCTTCGGTGAGCATCTCGCGCGACAGCAGAATCTCGCTCATAAGGTTGAGGCGGTCCTGAGTACGCGGGCCGGCCTCGACGATAACGCGTTGCGCGAGGGCGCGCGCGGCCTCCACCCACTGCACATCGTTCATTGTCACCAAGGCCTGCAGCGGCGTGTCGGTGCGCTGTCGCCTGGTGCATACCACGTCGCGCATGGGCGCATCAAAGGCATCCATATTCGGCGGAGAAGCCATACGTTTCCAGTACGTGTACATGCTGCGCCGATGCAGCGCGTCGCCGTGGTCCTGTATGTACATAACCGTGTCGCTGGTCGGATAACTTACCTGCTCCCAAACGTTGGCCGGCTGATAGGGCTTAACGCTGGGGCCACCGATCTTGCTCACCAGCAATCCGCCGGACTCGAGCGCGATGTCGCGCAGCATCTCGGCATCCATGCGGAATCGCGGGCCATGCGACAGCAGCAAGTTTCTCGGATCCTTGGCCAGTTGTTCGGGAGTGGATTTCGCGCTCTGACGGTAGGCGGCCGACATCACCATCAGCTTGTACATGTGCTTGATGTTCCATCCGCTGTCACGGAATTCCACGGCAAGCCAGTCCAGCAGTTCCGGATGTGTCGGGCGCTGCCCCATGATGCCGAAATCTTCGGTAGTCTCCACCAGCCCGGTGCCAAACAGTTCGTACCACATGCGATTGACCGTGACGCGCGCGGTCAGGGGATTGTTGGGACTCACGGTCCACTTCGCCAGGGCGAGCCGATTTCGCGGCTGATCGCCTCGGAATCGAAGGTAAAAAGTGCGGAGTATTCGCCTCCACGCGCTCCGTGCGGGCGGTGTAAACGCCGCGTGTCAGCACGGCAGCATAGGCAAGCGATGGCCCGTTCCCACGACACCTGTGTAATCGTCCGCCCAAAGAGAGCCGATCGAGCTCTCGGTCCAGGCCATTCATCTGACTCTCAAGCGATCGGAACGAGGCATCCACGTTGTGGAGATAGAACTCGCTGACGACATGCCACTGATCTTCGCTCCATTGTGTGGAGGGCCTGCCAGTCACCTCGGCTACATAATCTTCAAACGGAAGACGATTCGCCTCCTCCGCGTACTGAGCGAGCGCGCATAGAGGCGTATGTCCTGATAGCGAGCTTCCTTTGTCGGAGTCGCGTCAGGATAGCGCCAGCCGAGCTGCATGGGTGCGTGCGTACGAATGCTGGCGCCGGCGCCAGCGTATCTGTAACAACCGTTGTTTTCACCGGCGCGCCGTTCAGATAGATTGCACACCAGCCGCTTTGCCCGAACCATCATAGGTGAAAAAAATATGTTTCCACGCGCCGTCCAGAGGCAAAGGATCCACCGCTGCGACTCTGATTGCAACCAACGGCGTCAGGTCGCTTGGCTCTGGCTTCTTCGGCTGCTTGGGCTTCGCAGCCGCGTCCTTCTTATCTTTCTCCGCCTTCTCTTGTTCTTTCTTCCTCTGTTCCGCAGGCTTATTTGCCGTGAGGTCTTTCTTCTCCAGGTTATGAGGAGTTGGGTAATTAAACGGTTCCTCCGACAGCGACTTGTTTCTTTGGGGTCTTCTTCGATGGCAGCTCCTTCCCATCCTCCTTCGGCGCCTGGCTCACAAGATTTACGCTGAAGATGCCTTTCTTGATGGAGAGGTCCCATCCGCGATTATGCTGCGTGGTATCCATCTTCGAGATCAGCGCACCTGAGGTGTCCCCGATGGGATAGTTTGGAGCCGAACGCAGCATGAACCAGCCGCCTGATGAAAACGCCTGGTTCGCATCGTAGTCGCCAGTCTGATCGAGCATCACCCGAGTGTTGGACTGCATGCGGAAATCAGGCCACAGCCACGTCGTCTCGCCCCACTCCGGCTTGACCATCGTGGCATGGAAGCTCGCCGGATTGGCACGCGGCGCGCTGTTCTTGAGCACATCCCCGCCGCCCTCATCGAGCCGCAGGCGCAGCACCAGGCTGTCGGTCGCGACCGCCTGGGCGCGGTTCTGATCTGAGGCAAGCCATTGCTGCACCAACTCACGCTGCTGCCGGCGCAGGCTGTTCAGCCTCTCTGCCAATTCGGAACGCTGTGCCAGTACGCGGTTGTATGCGTCCTCGTTCTGCGGCTTTGGGAATGCGCACGGCCGGCGCCCAAACCGGCCGGTCGTCATTGAAAGGCTTCTCATCCATGTTGTTGAAGAAGGCGCTTAATGCGTAGAAGTCCTTCTGGGTTGTCGGATCGAACTTGTGGTCATGGCAGACAGCGCAACCGACGGTGAGGCCCATGAAGGTGGCGCCGAATGCTTCGGTGCGTTCACGCGCGATGTTGACCCGGAGCTCTTCTGGAATGGTTCCACCCTCGTTGCTGCTCAGCCCCAGCCGCACGTAGCCGCTTCCGATGAGCGGGTCAAGATTCTTGGCCGGCAACAGGTCACCGGCAATCTGCTCCATCGCAAATTGATCGAAGGGCTTGTTGCTGTTGAAAGACCGGATCACGTAATCGCGATAGGGCCAGATGTACCGGCTGTTGTCAAAGTGCAGCCCGTATGTGTCCGCATAGCGCGCGTAGTCGAGCCAGTATCTCGCTCGCTGCTCGCCGAAGCGTCGGTCTGGCCAGCAGCCCGTCCACCACATGCTCATACGCATCCGGAGAGGCATCCTTGACGAAGGCGCGCACCTCCGCAGGCGTGGGCAGCAGGCCCGTCAGGTCCAACGTCACGCGACGGATCAGCGCTTCTTTATCCGCCTCGGGAGAAGGATGCAACCCTTCCTTCTGCATCCTCGCCAGCAGAAATGAATCGATCGCCGATTTGTCCCAGCCGCGATCCGAAGAAACAGCGGGCACTGACGGCCGAGCCGGCACTTCGAAGGCCCAGTGTGGACGATAGGCTGCGCCCTGTTGGATCCACTGTTTCAGCACCGCGATCTCTTCAGGCCTCATCGGCTTTGCTTCGCCCTGCGGTGTCTGCGGCATCAGGTAGTGGGAATCCGTCGACTCGATGCGACGAATCAGCTCGCTCTTTTCGGGATGGCCCGGAACAATCGCGTCGGGATGCCCCTGGCGCTTTCTCATCGCTGCTTCGGCCAGGTCCAGGCGCAGGCCTGCCTTTCGCATCTCCGGATCAGGCCCGTGGCAGCTGAAGCATCGGCTGGCAAGAATCGGCTGAACGTCCTGGTTGAAATCGATGGGATGATCTGCTCTGGCGTGGGTCTGAGAATGGCGACAACCGGTGCTGACTCCCACAAGCAGTGACAGCGCGAATATTCCAGAGACAAGTCCAGCATGGCTGCGCCAAAGAGCAACCGGCCGCGCGGACTTCCAAATCCCAGAAGAGATCCGTGTCAACTCAGTGAACTCCCGTGACCCTGATCCGCAGTATTGAGGGGCTGTGCCGTGATTCGAGCTGCCCCGCCCGGAGATCCCAACGCAATACCAGGTGCCGGGCCGACCCATTGCAGAGGCGTCGAAACACACCATCTTCCCGGCAACGAAGAGTTTGGCACCCGGGAATCACAGTTGTCTACCCGCGGAGTGCTTTCCGGTTTTCAGATGAAGAGGCGGCAAGAGCCTAAGAGTTCGGAGATTAGATCTGCCGAGTAGAACAGATGGACCATGCGCCTTCCGCGAGCCTTGCGTAGGATGTCGCTAGTTTGAATGCCAGGAGTTGGACTTGCCTTCTGTAACGCGAACTCGCTCGAGCCGCCGCCGTTTCCTTAAACAACTTGGTTTCCTGGGCATAGCTTCTTCCTTTTCTATGAAAAGGCTGTCGGCCATCGCGCGGGCGTCGTCCAGTTCCATGCCACAGTCTGTGAAGGCAGCAGTAAAGAACCGTGCTCCCCTGGCGGCAAGCGCGTTTTATCCTCTTCCGCTTGGGGCGATCCGGCCGACGGGATGGCTGCGCAGGCAATTGCAAATTCAAGCCGATGGCCTGAGCGGACACCTGGATGAGACCTGGGCGGATGTGGGCCCAAACAGCGGTTGGTTGGGCGGCAACGGTGAGTCCTGGGAGCGGGGACCCTACTTCTTAGATGGGCTCACTCCGCTCGCGTATCTGCTCGATGACGCGCGGTTGAAGGCAAAGGCGCAGAAGTATATCGATTGGACGCTGAACAACCAGGCGGCGAACGGATTGATCGGTCCGCCGATCGAACGATGATTGGTGGCCGCGCATCGTGATGCTCAAAGCGCTCACCCAGTACCAGGAAGCGACCGGCGATCCGCGGGTGATTCCGCTCATGCAGCGCTACTTCGATTACCAGCTGGCGGAGCTTCCAAAGCGAAACCTGCGCGACTGGGGCAAGTTCCGCTGGCAGGACGAAATGTTGAGTGTGGTGTGGCTGTACAACCGCACTGGCGATCCGAAACTTATCGAGCTCGCGAAGTTACTGCACGCGCAAGGCTACGATTGGGTCGGCGAGTTCGCTGACTTCCCTTATAAAGAACGCATCACCGCCGAGACCATCAAGCTGGATAAGGGCGAGGGCCTCAAAGATCTCGCGCTCGCTACGCATGGAGTGAATAACGGACAGGCGATCAAGACTGGTGCCGGTGTGGTCTCTCGTATCCGGATCAGAGCAGGATCGCAAAGCGGTCTTGCGCATGATCGCCGAGCTCGACAAGTACCACGGCTTGCCGAACGGAATGTTCTCCTGCGATGAGCATCTTGCGGGACCGAATCCATCGCAGGGCTCGGAATTATGTACCGTGGTCGAGTACATGTTCTCTCTGGAGCAATCGCTGGGCATTCTAGGCGATCCGTCCCTGGGCGATCGTCTGGAGCGGCTGGCGTTCAATGCGCTGCCCGGAACACTGACCGACGATATGTGGGCGCACCAGTATAACCAGGAGCCGAACCAGGTCGAGTGCAGTTTGCACAAGGAGCCGTGGACCACAGATGGACCGGAGTCGAACCTGTACGGTCTCGAGCCGAATTTCGGCTGCTGTACGGCCAACTTCCACCAGGGCTGGCCAAAGTTTGCTGCAAGCCTCTTCATGCACTCCCATGAAGATGGCCTGGTCGCCGCGGCGTATGCGCCGTGCGAAGTTCACACGACTCTGGGCGAGACACAAGTCCATGTCGTCGAAGATACGAACTACCCCTTCAACGGCACGGTGCGTATTACGGTGAACCCATCCTCTCCGCTCGCTTTTCCGCTGCAGCTGCGTATCCCGGCATGGGCACAAGGCACAACCCTGCAGGTGAATGGCCAGCAGCAACCGGCGCCCGCACCTGGCACCTTCGCGCGCATCGAGCGGACATGGAAGGCCGGCGATCGCGTAGAGCTTACGTTCCCGCTTCAACCGCGAGTGTCGCGCTGGTATCGCGACTCGGTAGCCATTGAACGGGGAGCCCTGGTATTTTCCTATGGCATTGGCGAAGACTGGCTCAAGCTGCGCGATCGCGGAATGACCGCGGACTGGCAGGTCTACCCGACCACCCAGTGGAACTATGCGCTTTCGATCGATGGGGCAGATCCGTCGAAAAGCATCACTGCCGTTGAATCCAGCGTGGGCGAGCAACCGTTCAGCGCGAAAAATCCGCCCGTCAAACTGCAGGTGAAGGGACGCAAAGTTCCCGCTTGGCAAGCGGAGAATGGCGTGGCCAAGGAGGTTCCACAGAGCCCCGTCACCAGCGAGGAGCCGGAGGAAACCGTGACGCTGATTCCCTACGCGGCCGCGAAGCTTCGCATCACTGCATTCCCGCAGCTCAAGACCTAGTCGCCCGATCAGTCGCACTGGGCGCGCAGTTCACGATTGAGTTGGCCCGGGGAAAACCCATAACGTTGGCCCGGTCTGAGCCTCGATATCTTCGAGGCCCTGCCGGCTCTAACGGCCTTGGCTGCAGGTCTATTTCTTTTGCAACGTATGAATGTAGGCGATCACCTGGGCGATGTCGTCGTCGGTCAGTTTGCCCTTCCATGCGGGCATCTTCCCTTTTCCATTCTGTGTAATCGCGGTTAGATCGGCGTCGGACATCTTCAGCACTTCTGGAGAACTAAAGGAAGGCGCCTTGAAGGCTTTCCCGGCTGGAGTGTTGGCGTCCCCTGCAACTCCGTGGCAAGCGGCGCACTTCGCCTTGTAGTTATCGGCGCCGGAACTCTGCGCGAGCGCGATCGTGGGCATAGCGGCTGCAAGCAGAATCCAGGCACCCGTGTGAGAAAGCTTCAGCATCGGCAACAACTCCTTTGAGTACCGCAAAATACTTACGCAATCAGAACGCGCTAACCGCCTCTGCGGAACACGTCAGTTAGACCAAAAATAGAGAAGAAACTTACGGGCGACAGGCTTTCAAGTGTATCGCTTTATTGCTCTTTTCAAACTCATCTGATTCGAGAATTCATTCTACTCGACCCACCGCTTTCGACGCCGATTGCCGGCCAACATATACTTGGGATCAGACGTATGGGTCCACGGAACCCTGCTGGAGCTATGGTGCAGCGCTACAAAGCCGAAAAGGCACAGCCCGGTGCGAGCAAATGGGCCAGACAAACCGGGGTGTTCCGCCTCCCTGGCAGGGTTCGGCACATCTGGATCTGGAATCTGCTTGCGGGCCTATGCCTCGCAACTCCGGTTCTGGCACAAACTTCAGCGTGCCCCCGGCCCTCCGCTGGCTCCGTCGTGCAGGCACCTCCAGAACTTCAAAGCAAGAATGGAGTTCTCGAGCTCAACCTTTATTTTCGCGGCGACCTGACCCATGCCGGCAAATTACCGATCCGCTACTGTTACATGACCGATTCTGGCCTTCAATCTCCCACCCTGCGCGTCAGGCCCGGCGACAGCCTTGTTATACATTTCCAGAACCAGTTTGGAGAAGCAGCGTCGAACAAGAAAGACTCGGGTCAAGGCGTGGCCCCAACGCGCATCAAGCAAGACTGTTCCGATACGCGAATGGGCCCGGACTCGACCAATCTGCACTTCCATGGATTGAATATTGCACCCGTCTGTCATCAGGACGAGGTGCTTCACACCATGATCCAGGCTGGCGAGACCTTCGACTACCGCATCGTCATTCCCAAAGACGAGACGCCGGGCCTCTATTGGTACCATCCGCACATCCACGGATTTACCGAGCGTCAGGTACAAGGAGGTGCGTCCGGCGCTTTGATCGTTGAGAATGCCTCGACGACTGCCGCACCCAAATACCCAGAGCGGCTACTCATTCTCCGCGATCAACCCTTGTCCGACATCAGCCCGTCAGAAAAGGCAATTCCCGCCTGGGACGTTAGCCTCAATTACGTACCTGTCCTCTACAAGCAATACATTCCCGGCCACGATCGAGGTAGCAGCAGGCCAGAAGGAGCTCTGGCGGGTGTTGAATGCGGGCGCCGGAACGATCTTCGATCTGCAGGTGCTCAAAGATCGCGAGGCTGTGCCGCTTCAGGTCTTGGCCATGGATGGCGTGCCAGTCGACGCAAATACGGCTGCCGCAGTTAGCAGCAACATCGTGTTGCCCCCCGCCTCGCGAGTTGAATTCCTCATCACCACGCCCTCCGCCGGTCAGCACGCGCAACTAGTGACTCGCGCATGGAATACCGGAGTGAGAGGCGATATCGATCCCAGTCGACCAATCGCGAGCATCCTCTCTCAGAACGCCGGGCAACAGGCTGCGCCGTGAGGCAAAGCGCGAGTCGCAACTCGTATCCCAGAGCGATCGCATCATGGACCTTCGCGAAGTAAAGCCGGCCGCCACCCGGAAGCTCTACTTTTCGGAATTGGCGGAGGATCCGAACGATCCCGATGCCTTGACTTACTTCTTCCTAACCGTCGCCGGTCAGAGACCCGCGCCCTACTCCATGCAGTCTCCTCCCAACATTGTTACCAATCAAGGCACAGTGGAGGATTGGGTGATCGAGAATCGTGCGCTCGAGGATCATGTATTCCACACGCACCAGTTACATTTTCAAATCATCGAAGTGAACGGGAAGCCGGTCGCCGATCGTGAGATTCGCGATACAGTCAATGTGGAGCACTGGACTGGCTCAGGACCTTATCCGAGTGTGAGAGTGCGAATGGATTTCCGCGCACCCAACCTGATTGGCGGAGTGTTCCCCTATCACTGTCATCTGCTGCGTCACGAAGACATGGGCATGATGGGAACTATAGAAGTTGTGGCGAAGGGCGCGGCGAGTTCGAACCGCCCAAATGCCGCGCCGCAGATGTAGACGTGTGCTTAACACCGCGCCTCAGAGACTGCATTCCGTCTTTCGTGTCGGAAGCAGCGCAGCCCTCAAAGCTAGTTGTTGCCTGCTCGCGGGGTCGCCGGATCTGACGACTCGGAGAGTGGAACGTACTCGCCGGGAGTGAACCCTGTTTGCCTGGCGCGCACGGCGTTTGCGCACAGGGGCCATATCAGATTGGGCTCCGCGTAGTAATCGAGGGCGTGGCATGGGGCCCAGTCTTCCCCGTCGAAGGCAAACCACTGCCGCGCGAGCGTGACCCACACCATGTCGCCCATGCAGATGCTGGCCACACAATTTTCAGGCGGCCGGGCAATCACGGTGCAATTCTTTCCTCCGTCGTCCACCTCAATACAGTTCCACTTTTTGTCTTCAGGCAACTTCATCTTTCGCGTGATCGAGGCTTCCGGAATGCAGGCTTCCTTAGCGCTCGGGGCAGATGATTCAGCCGCTGCGGAACCCGCATCCGCGGCTACCGGACACACTTGCACATTCTCGACTCGACACTCGATCGAGGCGGTCGCCACCTGTTCAGGGACGACGCCTCCCTGCGCGTCCTCGTGCTCGCCTTGAAGCACGGAAACCGGGTACTCGGACTGCTCGCCAGCTTCGAGCGGCTTGTCGCTTGAGTATTCGTACGAGGAAGGCGGATCGTTGTTGATCAGCACTCTGAGGCGAAATCTCACCAGAACCGCCGAGCGGCCTTCATTGCGATACTGAACCGTCACGGTCATTGAATGGTTCGTGGGGTCACTCGACGCTGCTCCACACTGGAAGCGCACATTGGTTCGCGGTCCCGACCTGCGATTCAATGTGCGGTCGGGCGCCACACCCGTAGCGTCGGTCGTTGGCGGCTTGTGCTGTGCATTCGCTGGTTGCGCAAGACACAACAGCAGCGAGCACACGAGATACAAGCTGAATTGGCGGCAATGCGCTCTCGCCACGGTCGCGGTAAACTCCTCTCCCTACGTTACAACGGTGCGCCGAGTTTCGCGGAGGATCTCAGACCTCTTCGGCCTCCTGAATCATGCCGGGCTGAGCCCCGCGCAGCGCATACCAATATAATCATCGTAAGGGCAGACGCCGGAAGCCGTTTTCCTCATCGCTGCTTCTGCGAAAATCGAATCGCACGCTGCTCGATGGCTCCCCGCGACAGGACGCATAGTTCGCTACCATCGTGCTCAGGATTGAGAGCCGCATCTATCCAGTCGTAAAGTGGTGATGAAGGAATGCATCCCGCCTCACTGCTGCTCTAGTCATTTGGTCGACTCTTTTTCTTAGCAGCAACTACGATGCCCCTCTCCACTCCCCCCAACCCGCCGCTTACTCCAGCCCCTATGCCGGCGGGCGAGAAACTTGCCTCGGGATTCGAGCCGCTGCGGTCTCCGGTCTTTCGCCGACTCTGGATCGCTTCCACCATTTCAAACCTCGGCGGATGGATGCAGGACACAGCCGGCACCTGGCTGATGACCGTGCTCACGCCCTCCCCGCTCCTCATCGCGCTGATGCAAACGGCCGCAAGCCTTCCTGTTCTAGCACTAGGTCTGCTGGCTGGAGCCACTGCCGACATCTTTGACCGCCGCAGGCTCTTGCTCTTCTGGCAGGCGTGGATGCTGGGTGCGGTCGCGCTTCTCAGCCTGCTTACGTTCTTCAACATTATTTCCCCTTGGGTGCTGCTGTTTCTGACGTTCCTGCTCAACGTGGGCACCGCGATGAATAGTCCCGCCTGGCAGGCGATCATGCCGGAACTGATTCCGCGCGAGCAGCTTCCAGACGCCGTGTCTCTCAACAGCGCAGGATTCAATCTGGCTCGCGCAGTCGGACCGGCACTCGGTGGACTCGCGGTGGCTGCCTTTGTCCATGCGGATACCGGCGCGGCCTGGACCTTTCTGCTGAATTCGCTTTCCTTTGTTGGCGTCATTCTCGTGATCTACCAATGGAACCGCAAGCCGATCTTCAAAAGCGCTCTGCCGGCGGAACGCGTCTACGGGTCGATGCGTGCCGGTATCCGTTACATTCAGTACTCTCCGCCATTGAAGGCAGCCCTCGTACGATCCTTCATCTTCACCATTTTCGTCAGCGCTCTCTGGTCGTTGCTGGCGGTGGTAGCCGCCCGTGACCTTCACCAAGGCGCACTCGGCTACGGCATTTTGAACGGAAGCATGGGATTGGGCGCAGTTGTGGGAGCTACCAGTCTTCCGCGCGTTCGACGCAGGTTTTCGGCTGACGCCATTATCGCTGTCTCGAGTGCTGTATTTATCGGAACTCTGCTCGTACTCGCCTTTCTTCACAATCCCCTCATCATCATCCCGGTGCTTCTGTTTGCAGGCTTTGCCTGGACCAGCACCATGTCGACCTTCAATCTGGCGGTGCAGGTCTCGGCGCCGAGTTGGGTTCAGGCGCGCGCTCTGGGAACCTATCAGATGGTCTTTTCAGCAGGCATGGCCGTCGGCAGCGTGATCTGGGGATTTCTGGCCGAGCATCTGTCCACCTCTATCTCCCTGGCCATCGCCGGAGGAGGCTTGCTGGTGACCTTGCCTTTTAGCAGCCGGCTGCACGTGCTGCGCGGCGAACAGCCCGACCTACGCCCGTTTCGATCGAAGTTTCTGGTGCCGCAGGTTGCGATGGAACCGGAAATGTCCGATGGTCCGGTGCGCATACTGGTCGATTACCTGGTCGATCCTGAGGACTACAACGCCTTTGTCCATGCGATCCACCAACTCCGCGATGTTCGTATGCGTGACGGTGCGATGCGCTGGGGTGTGTTCCAGGATACGGACGACCCGAGGCACATCACTGAGACCTTCGTCATGGAGTCGTGGATCGATTACCTGCGCCAACGCGAACGCTTCACGGCTTCCGATCGCACCATTCGTGATCGCGTCGTCAGCTTGCATCGTGGCGAGGAGCCGCCTCGCATCACTCACACCATCTACGCCAAAGAACGGGCGGATGGGAGTGGCCGGAAAGCACCCGACTCGCAGACCTGAAATGGGGTTTGCACAAGAGCGACGCTAGGATCTGCTCAATGGTCGTTACCGGCTTAGCATCACGGGTGCGTTCATCGGGAGGGCCGGGCGCGTTCGATCAGATTTGCTGACGAAAAGCGGTGGGCGGTGCAGCGTGCGCACCTTACTGGATCACCAGTTTGGCCACGACCAGAAGTCGCGAACTGATGTGAATCCCTGCCTGCTTGGCGGCCTTGTCGTTGACCTGAAACTGGACTCGATCGTTCTGATTGATGAAGTTGATGATCCCGCCCTGTTCGACAAACCCCTTGGTCTCTCCCACCGTGAGCACGCTCGTATTTTGCAGGCTCGTGAGGATCTGCGATAGATGCTTCTCGTGCGACGAGTTGATAAACAAGATCTGGCAGCCGCGAGATTTCTCCGCATCCCGCACCGCGACTACCGAGAGCGGGCGGCCTGAAATATTCTTGCCGGTAATAACGTGGTTCAGTTCCGACTCGAATGCAGGGTCATCGAGAATGCAAAAGCGGATGGGATCTTCCGGGCTTGCGAAGTCTGTCGCAGGCCACTCCACAAGCTTTGCAAAGTTATACAGATACGCAGCCTTCACCTGGGACTCGCTTATGGCCTGCCCGCCAGAGACAGTCGACCCACAGAGCAGCAGCAACAATGCAATCGCAAGGTTGAGGGCATAGAAACGAACGATTGGAGCTTCCTCCATGAATGGATTATCGCTCTCCCAGGTGCCAGGTCATCGTCACTCGAAAATTGCGCCCGTCCTGAGGAATAGAAGTCTGCAAGTTGTCGCTCGACACCGGGTCGGCATACCTCTTGTCAAAGAGATTATAGACACTGGCGGAGAGGTCCCCGTGTTTACCGATTCTGCGGCCGAGCAAAGTCGCATTCACAACCGAAAAGGGAGATATTAAACCCTCCGTTTGCGATTCGATGCGGCTTCGGTATTGCGCGTCAACACTGGCGAACAGCGTCTTTCCAAACATGGGCTGAATGAGGTTCAACTTGGCAAGGGTGCGGGGTGAGTTATCAAGCAGCTTATGTGTATGTTGATCCTTGGTTTCCTGGTAGCTGTAACTCGCCACAGCTTCCAAGCCGTGAGAGAGCTGACTCCTCAGTTCTAGTTCGAGCCCATTCGAATCGACATTCTGCACATTGCGGAAGATCAGCAAGTCATTCGATGCCGACTGCTGGGTAATCAGATCATCCATCGAGTTGTGGAAGACTGAGGTGGACAACCAGAAGCGGCTTGATAAGTCCTGCTCCCAAACAAATTCGGCCGAATGAATTCGCTCCGGCCGGAGAGCCGGGTTGGGAAGATTGGGAGGGATCGAATAGAAACGCTCGTACACGTTTGGCACGCGAAACGCTTCTCCGTATAGCAGCTTCAACGCAGTACTCGGCGCAGGACGATAAATCAGCGCCACTCGAGGATCGGTGTTTGAGTTGATGCTGCTGTAGTAGTCATACCGGAAGCCGGCATTGAGAGCCAGCGACTTGGTCAGAGTAAGTTCGTCCTGCAGGTAGAGCGCCCCTACAAACGATGTCCTTCGGTCGTCGAGAAGCAGCACATACGGATTGTGATTGTAGTTGCTTTGATCCTGACGAAGGTTGTCGCGGTATTCGCCACCAACCGTGATTCGATTGCGGTTGAGTACGGTTTTGGCTACCTCAAGCTCGGTTCCCCACCACTTCCCATCGCCATAGTCGAGGTTCGGACTGATCTGCGATGGGTCGTCGGAAGAAGGGTAAAAATAAGTCCCCTGGTAGGAATAGCGGTCATAGAAGACGCGGGCCAGCACATCCCATGAATCGGCGACGGTGTGTTGGTACCGCAGGTCTACATACCCATGAGAATCCGTGGTGCGATTGCCTGGGGTGTTGAAGAGAGCTCCATATGACGCCGTGGGAATTCCTTTTTCCCGTGTACCGTAAGCGCCTTGCAGGGTGAAGTCGTGGGAGGAAATTGTCGCCAAGGCTGTGCCAAGTTGATCGTCATCGTCATGGCTCGCAATCCCGTTGTTCGTCTCTGGGGTATTGAACTCGGGGTAAAACAAGCGGTTCTGACCGCGACTTCCATAGAAGGAGCCGGACACCATGAACTTGAGTTTTGGCAGGTCCCGCCCATAACTGACCCGACCCTTATAGCTGTTGAATGACGCGGCCTCCGATGAGAGTTCCAGCCCATCCACTTCCTGGCCGTGCCTTGTGATGATATTGATGACCGCGAAAAGTGCATTACTCCCATACAGAGACGAAGCCGGGCCCCGGACGATTTCGATCCGCTGGATCAATTCCACGTCGATCGGAAACTCCGTCCCAATCAAAGCTCCATCGTAGACGTTGTCGTTGAGCCTGTGGCCATCCACGAGCAACAGGATGCGCGTGTTGTAGTCGCCAGGCCGCGCGAAACCTCTCACGCCCAGGCTGCTGTAGTTTCGGTCATACGCGACGAAGAACCCTCGCACGGTGCGCAGGACGTCCGCAAGCGTGCGATACCCGTGTTCCTGGATTTGATCTGCCGTGATCACCGTGACGGAAGACGGAGCGCTCTCAGCCGATTGCAGGTGCTTCGAAGCGCTATAGACCTGAATATCGCCCAGTTGTTCAAGGCTTACGTCTGTGAGATCCGGAGACTGACTTTGAGCGAAGGCGTTCACAGTCGACGCAGAAAGCAGAAAGGCCATCAGGGCCGCAACTCGCATTGGTGCCGTGAGAGAAGCGGATTTCATATCCGATCCTTTTTGTCGCGACCGGTCTTGCCGCGTCCGGTCTGACTCGCCAACACCAAGTCACGCCCGACGCAACCAGTGCCAAATGCGGCACTGTTCTGGATGTCAGCCTTTAGAGTTCGAAGCATACGTCCAACCGCACCTTGTAGAGGCAGAGTAAACATCCGCTCGCAGCTACCTTTACTGCAAGTCCCTAGCGACACATGCATCTGAACCAGAATGGCCGCAGCTAAGCGTGGCCCCTCCATAGTGTTCGTGCAGGAGTGCGGCAAAGCGGCAAGCGCCCTGCTGATCTCTTCATGTTCTTGCTAAGTACCAAAATGATATCAGGGTCGATTACCAGAAGCTCTGCGATACAAGAAAGAATGGGCGAAACAAAAGTTACAAAAGTTTCAGGATGTCCCTCTCTCAAGGGCCTGCGGACAGTGGCGGCGCCCGGCGAGACGATGATTTTGCTCGCTTGCTCGTGCGCGTGGTGACGGGCCATAACGTCTTCGATGGGCCCCGCGAATTAGCGGAACGAGGATATTCTGTACTCAGAATGCGCGTGTGGGTGGCTTGCCACCCGCCGACGAGAACGAGGTGATTATGTACCAGGCAAGAGCCTATTCGGTTGCCAGCGCGACGTCGCCGTTTGCTTCTACCACGATCGCGCGGCGCGATCCTACCGCCCACGATGTCCAGATTGAGATACTCTTCTGCGGTATCTGCCATTCGGACCTCCACCAGGCCCGCAATGAGTGGAGCGACCTCATGCCGACGGTCTACCCTTGCGTTCCCGGCCACGAGATCGTCGGCCGAGTCACAAAAGTCGGCTCATCGGTTACGAAATTCAAGCCAGGCGATCTCGCCGCGGTCGGCTGCCTGGTCGACTCCGACCGTACCTGTCCCGAGTGCAAGGCCGGCCTGGAGCAGTTCTGCCCTAATATGGTGCTCACCTACAACTTCCCCGACAAACACACCGGCGGAGTCACCTACGGTGGGTACTCCGATAGCATCGTCGTGACGGAGCACTTCGTCCTCAAGGTTCCAGCAAACCTCGACCTGGCTGGAACGGCGCCTCTGCTCTGCGCCGGAATCACTACGTATTCGCCGATGCGCCATTGGGGAGTGACAAAAGGCAAAAAGGTCGGCATCGTCGGACTCGGCGGATTGGGTCACATGGGGGTCAAGTTCGCCCACGCGCTCGGAGCCCATGTGGTGGTCTTTACCACGTCCTCTAGTAAGAAGGACGACGCCCTTCGCCTCGGTGCCGATGAAGTTGTTCTCTCCCGCAATGCTGACGAGATGGCGAAGCATGCCGGCAGCTTCGATTTCATCCTCGACGCGGTCGCCGCCGAACACGACATCAACGCATACATCAATATGCTGCGACGCGATGGGAACCTCACCATGGTCGGCGCCCCGGACAAGCCACTGCCGGTCTCCGTTTTCGGCCTCATCTTCGCACGACGCAGCTTCTCCGGGTCGCTCATCGGCAGCATCGCAGAAACCCAGGAGATGCTCGACTTCTGCGGTGAAAATTCCATAACTTCCGATGTCGAGGTTATCCCTATTCAAAAGCTCAATGAAGCTTTCGAGCGACTGGTCAAGTCCGATGTGAAGTATCGCTTCTCCATCGACATGGCATCGCTTCGGACGGAGTGAACTTAAACCAGGCTGCGCAGATCGCGCTGGCCCGTTTGCAGGTGCGGAAGCCCTGGATCGTTCCCATCCCCGAACGCGGAGACCGGAGAGGCTTGAGGAGAACCTCGGTGCGCTCGACCTCGCGCTGGCGTCCGTGGACCTGCGCGCGATCGAGAACGCCGCTGCAGAGGTGCAAAACGTAGCTATCCCGAGAAGCTGGAGCAAATGACAGGCCGCTGTTTCTAGCGAGGCTCATCAGTCCTGTCGAACTGCCAAGGCTAACCCATCCGGTTCGCCGCCCACATCGATGTGCCCGGTCACCTGCAGGGTCTTCAGATCCAGCACGGCTACGTAATTGTCAGGTCCGCAGGAAATGAAGGCTCGATTCCCTTCCTTGTCGGTCAGGATCCCGGCGGCTCCGTGACCGATCTTCACTCGCTTGAACTCTTTCCGTGACGCTGCATCGTAGATGACCAGATCGCCGCTGCCAAGGCTTGAGATCAAGACCAGCTTCCCATCCGGAGTAAACTTCAGCCGGTTGGCCCCAAGCGTTTTGGAGTCGAGCGTAGCTGAGACCGCGCGGGTCTTCAGGTCAATCACAGACAACGTGCCGTCCTGCGCATTCGCCGTCCATAGTTCGCGCCCATCCGGCGAGACGTCGAAGCCTTCGTCACCCTTGCCGACCGGAATGATCGTCTCATTCCAATCCATGCGAGGCTGGTTCGCGCCAGGGGGTGCGGGTGCCGCGGCACTCGGCGGTGGCCGCATTCCAGGCGGCGGCCCCATCGGCGGCAGCCTGACCTTTTCAAGAATGCTGACGCTGGCCGAGCTTACATTCGTTGTATAAATCTGTTTCTGGTCTGCGGCGACGTAAATCATGTGCGTTCGGTTCTGGCCAGTGCCCATGATCCAATCGATCTTCGCCGATACCGGATCATACGTTGCAACCGCCTTTGCCCCTTCGGCCGTGAACCAGACCTTTCCGCCGGCAAACTGCAGTCCATGGGGTCCGTTCAGCGCTCCAGTCTCGATGTCGGGCAATGCCTTCTGCCCGACGAGATCGATGACGGAAAGCGCATGGTACCGGCCTCCCCCGTAAATCGAAACGTAGGCTGTCCTTCCGTCGGAAGAGGCAATCACCTCGTGAGGATCTGGACCAACCGGAGCGCGGGCAACGACTTGCAACGTGTTCAGGTCCACAATCGCCAGAGTATGGTCGCGTTTCGAGAGCGCCAGCAGAGTGCGACGCGGCGTCGTCTGGGCCAATCCCGCAGCGGTCAACAAAAAGCTGGCCGTCATTGCGGCAGTCGCGAGAAGTCCCCGGGGAACTCTGGATTGCATACGTCTCCTCCGCCGGCTTTAGCCTCTAAAGTTTTACTACATCTGCTGATCCGCCCCCATTGAACACCGCCAGGTTTGACCCCACCGCCTACGGTTGTTAGTATCGAAATGCGGGGTGGAGCAGCCTGGTAGCTCGTTGGGCTCATAACCCAAAGGTCGCTGGTTCAAATCCAGCCCCCGCAACCAAAACAATCCAACCAAGTTAAGGTTGTTTTTTGGACTCCGAAATATCCCCTTCAAAACCCACGGAACTCCCATTAAGCGGAAACCTCTTTAATCGCCGCTTGTGCGCAGTCTTGCGTGGAAGAACCATCTGCACCAAGGCCCGTGTGCCTTCGGCTTTTCCGCCATATAAGCATTCCCGTATTTTATGGTTGTCCTGAAATGGTTGAACTCTTTCGAAAGGTCGTTTCGATCGATGTACGGGCCGCCGAAGCCCATCTCAATATGGGGATCGCTCTTGCCGATCAGTTCGACCTAAAAGGAGCGCTTAGGAATTCTCGGAATCGGAGCGGCTGCGTCCCGACGCGACGAGCGTTCACTACAACAGGCGACGAGTTCTGCTCGACCTCGGCAAGAACGACGAAGCACGGCCTGAGTTGGAGAGTGCGATCGGATGAATCCGAAGTCCGCTGAGGCCGATTACCTGCTTGGTCTGATCGAGAAGCAAGCTGGGAATTCAGACGAAGACGGACAACATCTCTGGGCCTCAGTACACAAGTACGAACAATTTGCTTGCTGCACGGAGTGTACCCGAACGGGAGCAGAGAGCCGACTAGAAGGGAGCGCCGGGTTCACCATCCTCGATGTCCGTTCACTTCCATCGGATCATGCAACAAGTGAATTCGTCTTCCCTAGACTGTTTGTACTATGCGCTGTGGCTGGAAAAGTTTGTACGATGAGCCGATTGAGAACCACCGAGCCCGGAAAAAAGTACTGACGCTGATCCACCTATGCCATCCTAAGTGGCGGATGACCTCCTTGCGAAAGCTGAAGGCTTAACCTGTTTGTCGGCGGAGTCGGAGATCTGGCTGTGCGATACCACTCTTCTAACGCAGTTAGACCCGTAGATTTACATGAGGCATTGAATGATCACCCGACGTGAGTTCAACTTGAAAGCCGCAGGTGCAGCGCTGTCCGTCCCTCTTCGAAAGGCGCTCTCCTTCGCAGAGCAATCCGACAATAGCGCGAATCCATCTGCTGCTAAGCCCGGTGTCTCGAACTTCACGCCCTTTGGATATCTCGACAATCCGTACCACTGCTGGAACTCCCATCCAAGTGGAGTTTTTCGTTCCTTGCCTGGTGTTGGCTTTGGGCTCTACTATCCTGCCGGCCCGGGGGGATATTTCGACTACAAAAGGAATGGGATTTATCATGCGTTTCTGCGGCTTGGGTTCGTGGTCGGCGAGCGCACCCTATGGGCGGCGGAAGACTTTCGCGAAGGCGAACTCATCTCCGTGCACCACAGTAAGGATGTGTTCACTTACCGGGTGTTTGTCGAAGGCACGGAGATTCATTGCGCATTCTTTCAAAGTGGCGAAGAAACACTTGCAGCGCGAGTTACCTGCGGCAGTTCAGGAGGTGCGGAAACGCCGTTCCGTCTGATTGTGGGGCACGAGTACCAGCTCGGAGGAGCGCAATGGTGGGGTGGTGACGGAGTGGCGGCGAGCTACAATGCGCTAGCCGACGCCTGGATAACACACGGGTTTGCTGCTGGTACCGTATTTGCATTGGGCGCGGATATCACCAGCCACTCACACTCAGTACGCACCACCGCGAACCCGAATCAACGCTGGGAAGAGCCGGGAATTACAGCAATAGCCACGGCATACGAAGCCGCTCCTCTTCAAGTAGCACTCTACTACGAGATCACGCCGGCTTTGGCGGAACGGGGATTGACTGTTTACATGTCGCGGGGTGTCAATCGCTCCGCCGCCCTTAAGGAACTCAAGCGATCTAAGTTGGCGGCACAGGCTGAACTACGGACCAAGTATGCCGCCGATGCGAAGTTCGTGAGCGATGCGCCGCACCTGGTCGGCGATTGGCCACTTCATTGGAAGAATGGTTGGGTCTACGACTTTGAAACGCTCCGGATGATGGTTCGCAAGCCTGTCGGGATTTACCGCCACCCTTGGGATGCCATGCAGATACAATCTCCGCGCAGCGTTCTTGCCGAGACATCGATCGACATGTGGGCACTCAGTTATGTGGACCCAACTTCAGCTAAGCAGGTATTTGCTGGCCAATTCCTCGATGCGATTGAACCTAACGTGCCCTGTGCAAGAGAAGACGGCGTCACAAACATGGTCGCCGCCGATGGCAGCGAATGTGGAACTTCTATCTCATGGTGTTATCCGTTCTTTTGTGCAAAGTCCATTTATGACCGCACAGGCGATCGCGAGTGGATGACTGCGCTGTACCCCAAGCTCGCGGAGTTTCTCAGATGGACATTGGATAACCGGAGCGACGCGGACAAGTTCATTATCGCAAAGTGCAGCTGGGAAAGCGGAATGGATGGTTCCAAGCGATTTCTGATCAATGAGCCTACGGGGGGTGAGACGACAGAGTTTGCCCGCCTTGTTGAGCTACAAGCGGCAACGGCGCAGGCCGCCTTGATCCTTGGTCAGATCGCGAGCGAACTTGGCAAAGAGGTTGAAGAAAAGCAGTGGCGATATTTGCACGGAGTGTACCTGGAAAAAACACAGAAGATGTGGAATGGAAAGGACTGGTTCAATGATTACGACACCAGAACCATGCAGCCCATCACCACCGTGGGGCGCGACGTTGGACAAGTAGCTCCGATATTTTGCTCTATTGCGTCGGAACAGCAGATGGCTGACATGGTGCCCACACTGCGTGAATTCTACGATGCTTCTCGCGGCGGTAAGATCGATATGGGACAAGACCCTCTCTTGTGGTCTTCGCTCCTTCTCCCCTACGTGGAGTCTCTTTGGACAGCGGGACAGCCTGACTTGCTTGCTGAAGTCATTCACACGATCGCCGAGAGGATTTACACGAGTATGGACCGGCGCCGCCTCACAACGTCAGATCAGAGTCATAAGCTTGGTTGGCCCGGAGTAAGCTGCGAGATCTGGGGCCCTGAGGGAGCGCACGGTGGCGAAGGTTATGGGTGGGGTGCGGTCATGCCGGCCCATATCATCCGAAATATACTCGGTATTCGCGAAACCGAGAAACCACATCGCATTCTCTTGTCGCCTAACTTGCCGCAGGCGTTTCTCAATCCTGGCGCCGTGTATGGCATCGAAAGTGTTGCCATGAGGCCGGGCCGTCTTTCCGTTCGATATGAAGTTCGCAAAGATGGGAAGCTAGGGATCGCGGGAGAGTGCAGCGTGAAATCTATCCTGGTGGAGGACAACGAGGACGGTTCGCGTGTCGCTTCCAGCGACCGTGGTCACTTCTCCTTCGAGGCGCAGAACCGGCGCGTGTATCGCATCATTTGTCGAGCGGCCCACCCTCATGTCTAACCGTCGGCTTTCATCACTCGGCGCTCTCAACTCATTAAATGAATGATTCCCTGTTGAATAGCTGTCGTTGCTGCCTCGGTGCGATCGGAGACTTCCAATTTCTCCATGATGCTGTTCACGTGGTTGCGAACCGTGTTGTCACTGATGGTGAGGATGGATGCGATTTGCTTGTTGGTTAGCCCCTTGGCGATCATCTCCAGGATTTCGAGTTCGCGCACAGTAAGGCTTGAACGCATCATGCGCTCGGCAAGACGACTGGCGATCTGGCCGTGGATATAGCGTTTGCCGGCATGCACGGCGGCGATGGCTTCGATCATCTGCTTTTTCGGTGTGTCCTTGAGTAGATATCCCAGTGCCCCTGCCTGAACTGCGCGATAAATATCCTCGTCTCCTTCGAAACTGGAGAGGATGATGACGCGCGTATTCGAATGCAATTCTCTCAATGCACGTAGCGTCTCAATCCCATCCATCCCCGGCATTCTAAGATCGAGCAACAGGATATCTGGCGAGTTCTGGATCACTTCGGCCAACGCCTCTTTTCCATTCGAGACTGAGCCGATCACCTCAACGTGCTCTTGAACACTGAGCATGCTAGTCAACCCTGTTCGGACGACCGGGTGATCATCCGCGATAAGGACTCGAATGCACTTGCTTTCTTGTTTGTGCATACTGCCTGTACCTCCAGTAGGTTTGCCAGACGTGTTTGGGCCACCGGGACCAGGTAATCCGCGGCGGCAGTGGGACTCTCACGTGGACGCGCGTGCCGCTGCGTGCGGCGCTTGTGACTTGAGCCGTCCCGGCGATGCTGTGGGCTCGCTTCTCAATGCCCTGCAAGCCAAACCCCGCCGACTCCTGACCCCGCACAAATCCAATGCCGTTGTCTGCCACTGTAAGTTCCACCGCGTTGGTAGTGTAATCCACGGCGATGCTGATCTCCGTCGGCTGCGCATGCCGTACGCAGTTTGCCAGTGCCTCCTGCCCAATGCGGAAAAGCGCGTAACTCACAGTTGGTGGAAGCGGACGAGGATCTCCGCTTTGTGCGGAGTTAACTTGTACCCCACAATGGTCCACCAGCTTGCGGGCGCAAAGTTCAAGCGCGGGCAAGAGGTCCGTGTGGCCGCCAGAATCCCGCCGCAAGGCCGCGATGCTGCGCCGTGCTTCCTGATGGCTACGACGTACAAGGTCGCATGCCAGGTCGAGCTGCTGGTGTACGGCGGGAATGTCTTCAGGCACACGATCGCGAATTCCTTCAAGTTGAAAGCCCAAGCCGGCAAAGCTCTGAGCCAGAGTGTCGTGTATCTCATGCGCCAAATGCTCGCGCTCTTCGAGAATCGTGCGCCATCTCCAGCGCTCAACCCGATTGTGAATGAAGTGGCCCAACAACGTCAGAACGAAGACACAGATACTTAGAATAATGATGTGGCGCCTGTTCCACCAAGGTGGCCCGGAAAGAA
This sequence comes from uncultured Acidobacteriaceae bacterium, assembly GCA_963748555.1. Lineage (GTDB taxonomy): Bacteria > Acidobacteriota > Terriglobia > Terriglobales > Acidobacteriaceae > CAWKKW01. Next base: position 62,036 of record CAVVJK010000005.1, on the reverse strand, counting down.
CCTCTAGATCGTCCGCCGATCGAAGCAACACTACAAAGGGGAAATGATGATGAGTGTATTCAGGATCGACGACACTCACTCCGCGCAGCCGCAGGATGCTGTTCGGCTCCATTTTTCGAAAGAGAAGATCTCTTCGGCCAACACTCACAATCGCCTGGAAAGGCTGCTGTTCACTCTCAAGATCGAGCACGATGGTGTTTGTAGAATCCCGTGTCTTCTTACGCAATGAACCCTGGAGTTCCACGAACATAGAATCGAATGCTCCGCTCGCGGCCTGGCCAGCGGCGATGGAGATCGGCGGTACGGGAGTGTGCGGCCAGAGAACGCCCATGGTGGCATTGCGGAGATGGGTGCTATAGTACTGCGACTCAACCTGCCCGGTAACTTGCACCTCATCTCCGATTTTGGCCTCGGATAAGGAACCGCCACTCACTGCGACACCTCCTGTTGAGTCTTGAACAAAAAGTTCCGGAGACGTGAGGATGACGACTCCACGGATGGTGGCTTTGGACCCCGGTGAAGCTAAACGCAACCTGCCAACGGCTTGAATTGCGCTCGCAGGAGTAGGCAACCGAGTATTGCTAAGAGAGGGGCGCGAACCGGAGCCAAAAAAAGGCATATCCGACGGCTCAGGCCTTTGCCGGGTATTTGCAGGGACGCGGGCCAGCGCATCGCTTATGTCCGCAGCGGTCGACGGGCGAACATGAATGTTTCTCCAGGCTCCACCCGATGAGTAGGATCGCAACCCGATGCGCCCCGAACGGACGCAGTCTTTGTCGGTGAACGTGACCGCGGTTGTCGTGGATGGATCCTGTAGCAGCGCAGCGGAAGCTACGATCTGACATCCACGCAGGATCACTTCGAGGTGGTACCACTGAAATGGCTGCGCTCCTCCGGGGAGGGGCATGCTTTGGGCTTCCTTCCAATCATGATTTGCCCGGCCAAGCACGAGCCGGTTGTCTCGTGTTCTGAGGCCAACATAGTAGCCGCTGTAAGAGTCGACGCCTTGTTCCTCGCTGCTGGAACGAACAATCAGGCCAGCATCTCCATCTCTTCCAAGAAGCTTTACCTCTCCAGTTACAACATAGTCTTTCCAATAAGGAGAACCCGTAAGGAGTTTCGCACCGCGCTCGTCCGAGTCATTCTGCATGACCCCGTGAGTGATCGCCCAAGTCCCTCCAAGGGCCTCCCATTCGTCAGCCTTTTGAGCTGAGAAGGAGTCATAGTAGGGAAGTCCGTGCCCTGGGCTTCGCACGTAGACCAAATAAGAGAAACACAGAACTGCCATTGCAATCACGGCCGCCACCGCCGTCAGGAACAGCTTGAAACGAGTGAAGCCCGAATACTTCATTGGCTCCACTCGGAATCAAAGGCCAGTATCCGCTTGACTTCGGGCGAGTTCAAGTTAGTCTTTGTTACTAATCTGGGGCTGATTTTCATGAGTGCGGGGACGGGTTTGCCTTTCAACTCGGCAGCTAGAAGTGCGACCGCTTGATACCCCATGTCATAAGTGTCCTCGATAACTACCGAATCCATCTCCCCAGTGGCGATGGGCTGCAGCAGGTCCTGGTCGCAACCAATAAGCTTTACCTCGTGGGTTCTGTGCAGTTCATCGAGAGCCGAATAAGACCCTCGAGTCGCGTCCGCCGTAACTGCGACGATCGCCTTGAGGTCTGGGTGAGCCATCAGCAACTCTTCAGATGTCTGGCGCTCATAAGGCACATTAAAGGAGCCGATCCTCTTTTCGACTATCGCAATATCGGGAAAGCGCGCTGAAAGATTGGTTTCAAAGGAACGAACACGATCCACAATGCCGATGATGTCGAAGTTGACACCAACGATTGCTACCGAGCCCTTCCCATGCAGCAACTCGCCAACCCGCATGGCGGCGAGCCGACCCGCTTCATCGTCATCGCTCAAAATGTAGGACAGCTTTCCTCCAGGTGGCATTGAGAGTGGAGAGCCGAGCACCACCGTCGCCACGCCCTTTGACAACCCTCGTCGTACCGGCGTCATAAGTGCAAGAGACTGGTCCGGGGCAAGGATCAACCCGCCATAGCCGCCGTCTATGACACGATTCACCAGCGCAATCTGGCTCTTGGTGTCGTCTTCCCGTGTCGGGGCGTTCCAGTAGGTTTGAAGATTTGCCTGGAGCGCCGCGGCCTCTGCACCCGAATGCGCGGACTCCCAAAGGGACATCCCGGTTGTCCGAGGGATAATGGCGATAACTTTCGAATGTTGAGATCTGCAGCCAAGGATAGGCGCGAGCAAGATAAGGCACGCTGAGAGCCAGGTACAACAGTTCCTGAATACGGGAGAGTTCAATTGTCTGTTGCATCTCGACTGACAATACTTCGAGTCGCCACGTCTATTTGCAATCTGACGCGCATCCTCTAGGCTTCTCCTGTCAGCACAGTCTGTTCGCTGCCATCCCATTCAGGTGTACCCTTGCGCGTGCAGAAAGCATTTTGACCAATCTCAGTCTACGTCGATCGCACACCGAAAACCTATGGTGCCCGATCGGTCCACGCTGGGAGCCATCAGCAAATACTTGCCGTGCTGGTCGAGCCGGTATGCTTGAGGAAAATACCACATCGAGCCCTGCGGTTGAAAATAGGATCCTCCGCGCAAGATTGCCGATCGAGTGTGCTCATCTTTAAACTCGTTCGTCCATTGCCATACGTTACCGACCATGTCCAACACTCCGAACGGGCTGGCTCCTTGCGGATGAGCTTCGACGTCCTCCGGACCGCTTAGCCCGCGCGATTTCGCTACTGCCGGAACAACGGATGCATTCCACCGATTGCCCCATGGATATAACCGGCCGTCGTGGCCCTGCGCCGCATATTGCCACTCCCATTCATTGGGAAGTCGCTTGCCTGCCCACAGCGCATAAGCTCGGGCGTCTTCGAGGGAGACCCATGTTACTGGCTTGTTGGCCCATCCGTCCGGATAGGTTCCGTTACGCCAGTCCCGCAAGAAGTTGTGATCGTCTCGCGGGTGATACCGGCTCGCATCAAGAAAGCGCTTGAATTCCGCATTCGTGACCGGAACGCGGTCGATATAAAACGATTGGATCGAGAGGGTATGGTCATGGGCTCGACGCGGGGAGTCTTCCCATGGATATTTCACGTCAATTCCCGGTTGATTGCCTCCCGCTACTTCCACGCCGTGTACTTTGAACTCGAACTCGCCCGCAGGAATCAGAACCATTCCGAGCGGAACCTTATGGATTGGAGAAGTCGCTTTGATTGCGACCATCTGCTGCGGCAGCACTGTCCAGAGATCGGAGTAATCTCCGAGCTGCCGTCCGGACAACGTGCGCATGCGCGAAATCAGCTTTTCTACTTGCCCTGGAAGCTGAGCGGAGCGAACTGCGAGGACGGCGCCAAATCCCAGACTTTCCATGTCGAAGCTCAGAGTCGCCGTGTCGTGCGGGTCGGGATCCGGCGATAGTTCCACCCCGTGCCAGAGGTCAAAATATCGGACCCCAGGAACGGCGGGCACTCGGATCTGCTTTCCCTTGATTGCGAATCCGTTTCGGTTGATCAGGGTCCAGAGCGTTTGGTCAACTCCAGGAAATCGGCTTGCGAAGATGCCGTCCTGCAATGTCTCGGTGTGTGGCTCCCAATCGGGACTGACAAGAAGTGCAGCGAAGCTGCGCTCGATATTCATAACGTCGTCGGAGAGCCTCTGCCTCCCTCGGCGTGAATCCATTGTGCAGGCCGATGACGTCTTCCTGATCGGCATAACCCACTCCGTTGAAAAACGCTGACTGCATTCCGTCGATATGGTGCCTACCGCCGCTGGTGAGTACCGGCATGTGGCGAGACTCCAGCCACTTGTAACGGCTTACCATGGGCACAAAGGGATAACTCCAATAGCCCCAACTCATCTCGTTCCACGCCAGGTCCTCTTCGGGCGGCAACCCCTCGGGTTGAAGTGCTAGCGGGTGTCCAACTTTGTCCGAAGCCAGCAGATACGCGTGTGGCACACCATCCATGGTGTCACCCAACAGGCCGTCGGCACCAACCTCCTTCATCAATTGAGCCTGAATCGCCCAATCGGCTGCGCCTTCTTCCCGCGTACCGAAGTCCCACGGAGTTTCAGGAAAGAGAACCCGCACCCCGCGACGATGAAAGTCAGCGACCATCTGTCTCACTCCGGGAATTCCTCCCGGCATGTCCCGGAGCCGGTCAAATTGATTGCGGTCGTCCACGCCCAGATTCGGATAGGTATTCCAGATTAAGACGCTGTCCACGCCTCCAAATTCCTTCTCCAGAGAATTGAGGTAGGCGTCTACCGTGTAACGAGCTCGCTCAGGATCAAAGAAAGTGCGCTCCTCGATCATCATCTGCACGCAGACAAAGTTGCGCTGGGTCCATCGAAGCTCCGGCCGCAAGTAATTGGAGCCATCGTATCCAATGCGGCTCAGTCGCTCCGTCCGCCAGTGACGCAGGTCCGCAAGCCAGGCCTGGCGGTCGCTGGGAGTTGCTGGTCCAGGAATCTCCGCATCCACCGCCGGGTAGGCCGTGTCTTGAGCGCAAGCCCTGCTCGGACTTGCAAGCACGCTATGAAGCATAAAGAGACTACATGGCAGAGCGATTGCGAAGCGCATTAAACGGGAGAAGTGTCTCAAGGAACCAGGAGCTTTCACGGAACTCGTGCCCTCCGGAGGGTTCATCAGCAAACGATACCCCCCGCTGAGAAGGGTGAAACGACGGTTCGCCGGTGAGCCTGGCGGTGGCCGGGGCCGAAATCCATAGTACGAGGGCTCGGCAGACTGGCACTGGTCCATTTGTACTACTGATTGCATGGTTCATCTGGCTCATGTGTCCAAAGAACCCGGTCACTAGACTCGCTGCATTCCATTTCTGGCTACCCCGAAGCCTCGAGCTTCCTTGGCTTAGCCATACCATAGCGAAACCAGCGGGACCTTTCGAGAAGAGGCGGAGATCTTATGACCAGCTGCAGAGAATGGCTTGCCCGAGTACTTACGGTGAGCGTTCTGCTTATTACGCCGCATGTCTTTGCACAGTTTTCCTCCAGTGTTCAGGGGAATGTGCAGGATGCCTCCGGTGCCGTAGTAGCCAACGCCGGGATTACTCTTCTGAATGCAGATACGGGAGTGTCTCAAAGCAGAACTGCGGATGAGTCCGGTACGTACCGCTTTCCAAGCATGGCTCCCGGCCACTATCAGGTCACTGCCAGCGCGCCAGGTTTCACTAACGCAACGGTCTCATTCACATTGCAAACCGCTGAAAACCGAAACGTCATCCTGACGCTGACCGTGGGACAGGTCGCGACCAGCGTTTCTGTCACGTCTCAAGCCCCGCTGCTCGACGTCTCCGACAGCCGCAATCAGTTAACAATCGATGAGCAGTCCCTGCAAACGCTGCCCTTATCGGGAAGAAATCCTACGGCGCTGTTAGGCCTCGCTCCTGGGGTCTCCGGATTGGGGTCGACAGGCTATAACAACTTCTTCACTGAAAACGCCGACTATAGCGCAAATGGCCGCGGCAACAATGGAAACCAATACATCATCGATGGACTGGATATCAATATCGATGTGAATCCAGGCGTGCTGACGCTTGTACCGAATGCCGACGCAGTTTCGGAGATCAGCGTTCAGACCAACACCTATACCGTGGACTATGGAAAGACCAGTTCCATGCAAACGATCATGACGACCAAAGCCGGTACGACCCAGTATCACGGGTTTGGCAGCCTGTATTACAGCTATCAGGGATTGAACGCTCGGGGCGAATTTGGCCCTGCCCCACCGGCAAAGATCGCGCCCTTTCACACGACGAACATGTCATTCGGCATTGGCGGCCCGGTCATTCCTAAGCGTCAACTTTTCTTTTTCTTCAGCATCGAACCTTATCGCGCGCTCACGTCCAACGGCAACTCCGTGCTGACTTATGAAGATCCCGGGTTCCTCAGCTTTGCACAGCAGGTACGGCCCAACTCCCCGGAAGTACAGTTGATGGCAAAGTACAAGCCATCCGGAGCTACTACAACCGGCGTCGCTGCTACGGCTCAAGATGCCTTTGGGCCTCAGGACCTGGCACATAACAGTGGTTGCAATACACCAAGCACCGATAACATTCCCTGCGGCACTCCAGTCTTCGACAATGGACGTTTCAATTCGTCAAGTTACGAAAATGCGAAGCAGTATAACTTTCGCGTGGATAAATACTTCAGTAAAGACCGCCTATACGGCACACTCTTTCGCGATACTGTGCAACAAGGCGGACCCGCAATACGCCCGGCGTTCAATACCACGAATCCTTCGTCTGTCATAGCAGTCCAGGGGAATGAAACACACACTTTCTCCCCGAATACACTTAACGAAGGGTCCTTTGGCTACAACTATCTCCAGGCCACTGCTGAAGCGACCGGTCTCTTCAGCGTCCCGGTCGTGAATGTCAGCGGCCTCGGCACCGGCTGGGGAATTGGCTTTGCTGATGGTCAGTTCGCAGAGCACAACTACCATTGGCGGGATCTTCTCACACACATTCGGGGCACACACTCCTTCAGCATAGGTTACGAAGGCTGGCATGGGGATGACCTTGCCCTCTTTGCTCCCTCGTATGCGCAACCTACATTCCAATACAACAACATGATCGATCTGATTAACGATCATCCATATTCTGAGACCGGACTTTCCTATAACCCGGTTACTGGTCAACCTATGCCGGGCCAGTACGAATATGCGGAAACCACTCATGGCGTCTTTGCCCAGGACACCTGGAAGGCGACGCGCCGATTAACCGTCAATTACGGCGTTCGCTACGATAACTACGGCAACCCATATCCGACCGCCGGTACGCCCTTGGCGAACTTTCATCTTGGGACCGGGGCGACCATGGCCGAGAAAATAGCGAACGGTACCAACAAGCAGCAGAGTCACGTCTACGATCAGGACATGAACTGGATATTCAGCCCGCGCGCGGGCGTCGCTTGGGATCCCACCGGAAGCGGCAAGTGGGTGATCCGCGGCGGGTATGGAATTTATCGTGACTGGGTCACGCTTGGGAACGCAGAGAATAATCTGAAGGGAAATCCTCCCGGTTTTGTTCTCCCCACGTTCTTCAACGACGGATCAACGGCTGCTCCCATCTTCGGGTACGGTACGCAAAACAAATATCCATTCGGCTTTCCCTATCCAGCATTCCAAGGTGCTCCGCTGGACAGTAAGGGTGGCATTCCGGGGCGCAGATTGCTGTCGGCGGAGTCGATGGTAAGTTGAAATCGCCATACACGAACACCTGGTCTGCGACACTGGAACGACAAATCACGCCGAGCATGGTCGCCAGCGTCGGTTATGTGGGGCAGCATTCTGGGAACCTGCAATACGGAGGTGGTAGTTCCTTTGGCAACTCGTTCTCGGGCGACGTGAATGTGTACTCAGGCGACTTGCTGCAACATCTGACCTGCTTGACAGACCCTGCGAATCCAACCGCGCCGCCCGCCTGTCAGGGGGTCCAGACACGGCTCAACTCCAGCTTCGGCGCAATCAACTACACCTACAATGGCCCTTGGTCTAACTATTCTGCTCTGATTCTGGCAGCCAAGGGACGCTTCGCTCAGAAAGGGTTCTTTACGGTTTCCTATACCCGTTCGGTTTCGAAAGACAATTCGGGATCGCTTCCATCGGGCAACTATCCTATCGAATACTCACTCAGCCGATTCTATGGACCGTCCTCGTGGGATGTTCCCAATCGTTTATCGGCCGGTTGGGGCTATCAAATCCCGGGCTGGAACGGCGGCCACGGATTATTGGGTAGAGCGACATCGGGGTGGGAATTTTCCTCCGTGACCATCCTGCAATCAGGGCTCCCCTTCACGGTCGTAACCGGCGCTCCATTGGATGTGACGACCGACTCCGCCGGCAACGTCGTGTTTAAGCCCGACAGCGGCGACTTCAACGCGGACGGATATAATTCCGATCTCCCCAACGTGTCTTCCTATCACATCTCGACCAGCAGGAAGAACTATAAGCAAGGACTGTTTGCTCACTGCGGCGGAGGGAATCTGTACAATTGCGGACCGTTCTCCTTCCCCCAGCCCGGTCAGGAAGGCAACGAGGGGATCAACCGATACCGCAATCCCGGCTTTGCTCAGGTAGATGCGTCCTTCAAGAAGGTGACCAACATTACCGAACGCGTGAGGTTCAATATTGGCATCGATTTCTTCAACATCTTCAACCGGGTTAATTTGAGGGGCGTGGACGCAAACGCTCAAGACGCAAGTTCTTTTGGAACGTCGACATCTACCCAGATTCCGCGTCAAGGGCAGTTTGGAGCTAGATTGGAGTTCTGAGTATCTTATGAATACTTTCGGAAGGTGGTCCAGCCCGGCCGATCTTCCGTTCCGACGTTTTTCGGCTTTGCCTAAGCCGACCGGCCGACGAAAAGATGCGTGATCGATCGCCCCGAGAGGTTTGCCGAAGCGTGCTAAGCTGCCTGCTAGGGCGGCTCATCTCAGGAGATCACGCTTTCGTTCGAGCTGATCCTGTCCTTGAGACGTTGAACCACCCATTTGAAAACAGTGTCGTGCGTTGATAGTCAGGAAAGGACAACTTGCGATGAACGATTTGGTGATCGTATCTGTGCGTCAGACGCGATACGTTAACACTGCTATGAACCGCATAGAAGGCGCCTTCCCCCGTAGGCTCGCGATGTGGCTAGTACTGCTACTGCCGCTAGTTATTACGGCTCTGGCGATACCCGCCTTGGCACAGACTACGTTGCAGACCGACATTGTTAAGCATCTAACCACGTCGCGGGACTTCACGTTGAAAGTGGCCGAGGCTATGCCTGCGACAGATTACGGATTCAAACTAACACCGCAGCAAATGAGCTTCGAGGGCCAGATGACTCATCTTTCACAAGGGCTTGCGTATTTTCTGTCGCCATTTTCGGGCGCGAAGGCGAATCCCGGAAAGCCGAAGTCGGAGTCGAAGGAGGACGTATTGGCGTTCATTCGCCAGTCGTTCGATGACGCCATCGCCGCAGTAGGCAAACTGACGCCGGAGCAATTGGCCAAGACATACAAGAGCGAAGAAGGAACCGAATCAGGGACAGAGTTACTGCTGGGAATGCTGGACCACACGACTCATCACCGTGCGTCGGCGGAAATGTACTTGCGGGCCAAGGGGATCACTCCGCCGGAGTATCAATTCTGATCCAGCAGGACCGGCGTTTGCTCAACCGCTGATTAGCCTCGACCTAAGTCCGATGACTGGCCAATCCGTCGTTTCGCCGTGTGGCTATTTGTTTGATGTTCACCTTTGAGATAGAGACTTGGCCGTCGGTCGCGGTAGGTCGCAAGGACGGACTACTGAATACCGGAGTATCCATAATCCATCGTGAGTTGCTGTCAGCAACCTCTTGGGTACGCTGACACGCTGATGCTCAAGCGGCTCATGAAGGATGCGCTCAGCCGGGATGTATGTCAGTGACAAGAGCCAAACTTACTTGGACATAAAATCGCCTTCGCGGACAAGTGATCTTTACCCATTGACTCACTTCGGCTTTCTCACCGTTGGTAAATCGCCAGATCTGACATAGGCGCTCTAAATATCTGGTTTGGCCTATAGGCGACATTTGAGACTCGACTCGCCTGGTCCGGTGGACAGCGCCGGCACAGTGATGAAGAATAACGAGGCGCCACCGTTAACTGAGAAGGCGAATTCTTGGCACGGTCCGGTTTGCCGACTTCCCCAGGCGCAAATTTTCGTTGATGTTGCTTCCGGCGTTATCGGGCAACGTCTTCCATACAGCGGAAGCTAGAGGCGTTTGCCGGATCACCTTTGCCGTCCCACTGCGCCGACTTGGGATAAGCACACAGAGGCCGCTCGAAAAGAGGCCTGCCATCGGACATATGCGCTGCGGGAATACTGTCTGGAACCATGGACCCGCTGACCCATTGGTCGAGTGCTCCAACAGCATCGAAGGTTGTAGCCCCTGGGCCTCCTGCGCAATGCCCCATGCCAGGAACCATGAACAGCCGAACTGAGGCTTCTGTTTCAGACTTCAATAGCTGCTTCACGCGCTCGTAGTAATCGATCGTGTCTTCCGGCGGCACCACCGCATCGGCCCATCCGTGATAGAGCAAAAGCTTTCCACCCCTTCGCAGGAACGGACGCAGATCAGGATCGACGGCGTCAACATATGGAAACTCCGCTCGCGCCTTTGCCACGGCCACAGGGGCCTTAAAGGTGCGCACGTCAAATCCAACATCCGCGAACACCCACTCGCTCCAGAACTCAAGGCGCACCGGCTTTGCCGGCGAAATGAGATACGATGCCCATCCAGCTTCGCTTCCATGCGGCCAGCCTGGAAACATCCGCTTGCCGTCTGCTTTGCGCACCGGGCCGTCATACAAGACCTGAACCATGCTGACTTCAGAGTCTGTCAGGCAGGATGCTGTGTCCGCATCGGCTTTACAGAGTAATGAGCGGGGATCGAAAGAGCACTTTCTCGGGTCGCCGATGATTCCGTCTGCCAGCCCATCCTCTTTGTCACATGCAGCGAGAACGGCCTTCGACAGCAATGCGAGCTTTGAAGCCGGGAAGGGGGGATTGTTCGCCGGGTGAGTTACGAGCCAGCTCGCCATGAAGTCTGCGTTCAGAAGGATGCGGTCATTCCCAGGATCGCCAGCCACGATACCGTCAAAATCCTGCGGGTAACGCTGCGCCTCGCTGAGCGCCTGTTGCCCCCCGGTTGAGCATCCGGCGAAATAGGCATGTGCCGGACCCTTGCCGTAGAAAGCGGCAATCACCGTTTTCGCATTTTCGGCGAGGACGTGCGTACTCCGATAGGCCCAGTCGCGAATCTTCTCAGGATGGCCAGTGCCGAAAGCGAGACCATCCCCATTGTGTCCGGTATCAGAGCCCCCGACGGCAAATCCCCGCTGCAGTGCCTCTGCCATCTGGCGGGATGACAGCGCGCTCGAGTAGCCCCCGTTACCGGTGCCCAGCAGCTTGCCGTTCCAGCCGGCTGCATCAGGCAGCCAGACCTCTGAAGTGACTCCACTCTCGGAGCTGGTGGGAGTGAAGACACGCACCATGCAATGAGCGGGCAGCATGATAGGTGGCGAATTGAATGATCCCACGGCGGGTGACCGAAACTCACCGGCCACGCTGTACTCCGCAGTGAGGATGCGCGATGAGCCGCTGTGGAGAGATCGCAGCCGATCACAGGCAGCTTGCCCTGTTTGCGCCTCCACGCTGGCGCTCAATGCCGCAATCGCAGCCATCATCGTCAATCGTGTCCATTTCACGTAATCAGATCTCCAGCGAAAGCATAAGCGAGCTGAGACTCTTCCCATGCGCATCGAGACGCACGGAGCGAGTAACGCTGTCGGTTGACCGGCGCTGCAACACGAAGTTAAGCCCGCAAAGATTTGGAACGCAGTATCGTGTGACCGGCCCCGTGATGTGTTCGCGGAATAGCTCGCTCACACGTTCCTCTGTCAAGCGCTCAACCAACAACGGATAATCCTCATCGCGATACGGGAATACGGAAATGTTGACCAGGTTGCCCTTATCGCCAGCGCGCGCATGCGCAATGGTTCGCAGCTTCATCATGCCACCTCCATCGAGATGCATAGGGGTGACAAGTTCGCGCGCGATGAGCGCCGGCACGATGGCAATGTTCTGCCGCACCGCGAATGTGACTCCTGCACCTGCGGCAGGCCCGTTCAGGTAGAGGCTCTCCACTTCACGTGTCAGGCGCTTCGCATTCATTTCGTCGGTGAATCGTGCCGCAGCTCGCAGCCGCACTTCGTAGGGTGCGGGCCAATCGGCCGGCGTGCCGTGCATTGAGCTCAGGCCAATCAGGTCGACCCTTAGATCCTCCGCACCAGTCTGCGCAAGGCGCTTTTTGATGATCTGCACTGCTAACTCGGCTCGCGCCAGCGCTCCCGGTCCCGCATACGAGATCTGACCTTCAGCGATCCATCCGTCATCGGTTCCAATTGATACTTTGTAATCCCGCGGACGCGGCTTCCCCTTTGCACCGAGCACACGCATGGCGCCAGGTGCTTGCTGCTCGAAACGGACCTCCGTGAAGTCAGCGATGACGTCGGGCGTTATGTACGAGGACGGATCCAGAACCTCATAAAGGATCTGCTCGCGGCAGGTCTGCAGCGTAATGAGTCCGCCAGAACCCTCAACCTTGGTCAGGAGCGCGGAGCCGTCTTGGCTTACCTCTGCCAGCGGAAACCCGAGCCGATCAAGATCAGGAACATCTTTGTATCCAGGATCCGCAAAGTAACCGCCGGTAAGTTGCCCGGCGCATTCCAGCAGATGGCCCACTGCGGTGCCTTGGCCCATCAAGTCCGGTGACTCCTTCTCCCATCCAAACGCGTGTATGAGTGCTCCCAAAAACAGCGAGGGGTCAGCCACTCGTCCCATTAGAACAACATCTGCACCGCGATCCAGCACCTCTACCAAGGAGTCAGCGCCCAAATATGCATTGGCGGAGATGATCGTCGCCTTACCGGGAAGCGGCATATCGTCGAAGGGCCTGAAGGCATCTTGGAGACGGAGAACGTCATCACCCTCGATACATGCGACACGCAACCCGTGGAGCCCCAGACTTCGAGCGATCTCGATTGTCTCTCGCGCGGCCGCTCGAGGGTTCGCCGCACCCATGTTGCTGATCACGCGCACTCCATTGCGGGCGCATGTCGGCAAGACAGCCCGCATGCGTTCACCAAGAAGCAGATCATATCCGGCATTAGGATCTTCACGCTTGCGCATCTGGCTCAACGCGATCGTTCTCTCAGCCAGGCACTCGAAGATAAGGAAGTCAAGATGTCCTTTTTCGGCGAGTTCGACCGCGGGCTCGATCCGATCTCCGGAGAAACCCGCTCCGGCGCCAATTCTGATCTTCTTCATCTGCGATCTCCTAAGCGATTCCCTCTCACAGTGGTATGACATTAAACAGGACGGCCGCGATCGTCATTACCACGGACGCTCCCAGCAGGAATGGGCCAGCAAATCGTTGATGCGTGCTCAACTCGATTTCACAAAGGCCAGTTACAAGAAACGTCGCCGGCGTGAGCGGGCTTACAGGAAACCCAGTGGTCATCTGACCAAGTAGTGCGGCTTCCGCGACGCTCGTCGCAGGCAGGCCAAAGCCGTGAACGGCGGCGGCGAGCACAGGGAGGATACCGAAATAAAAAGAGTCGGGATCGAACAGCAGGCTTAACGGCATGGCGACGAGGCCGAGCACGAGGGGAATATGCGGCGCGAACCCTGACGGTATGTGTGCGATGGAAGCTTTCGCCATAGCGGCGAGCATGCCGCTGCCTTTCAGTATCCCGGTGAATACGCCGGCCGAGCAGAGAATGGCACACATAGACAACGCCGCTTTGGCGTGACGATCAATCGCTGCGCCCTGTTCGCGCACTGATCTGAAGTTGAGCAGCAGGGCCAGTGTCGTGCCCAGCATGAATGCAATTGCTGGCTCAATCTTGCCGCTGATCACCAGGCCGAGCACTGCTGCGGCCAGAATCAAATTGCCCGCAAAGCGAACACCGGAACGAGGAGGAGCAGTCGTGACAATTGCGCTCCTCGGCATGGACTTTGAATTCGTCTGTCCAATGCGCCTGCTTTCTTTGCGCCCTAGATACACGGCAACAGCGAAGACGTAGATCAAGCCCACGATCTGAACAGGGATTAAAGGCTTGAACAACGCTATGGGAGTGGTGTGGAGTGCGCTGGCAGCGCGAATTGTGGGTCCCGTCCATGGCAGAAAGTTCACCCCTGCCGCCAGTGAAACCGCGCATGCCAAGATCCTGCGATCCATTCCGAGTTCTTGATAGAGCGGCAGCAAGGTGGGAATCGCAACCAGAAAAACGACTGCCCCGGAACCGTCGAGGTGTACAAGCAGCGCCAGCAGAGCAGTTCCCGGAACGATGAGAACAGGGTTTTTGCCAATGCCGCGAAGCAGGATTTTGACGAACGGCTCAATCGTGCCCGCATCGGTCAATACGCCGAAGAACAGGATGGCAAATAGGAACATCGCCACCACGGGCGCGATCGATATCAGCCCGGAGAGTGCAAATTGGGCGGTGCTTAACCCGAAGCCTGCCGCCAGGCAGGCGGCTACCGGGAACAGGAAGAGTGCAACCAGCGGCGACACGCGCCGGCTGGCGATCGCCACGATCATGCCGAGGATAGTGATCAGACCCCAAATGGCAAGCATTTTCAGCGACCGTTAGTGCAGCCCTTTCGCGAATATCCGAGTATAGAGAGCTGCGTCGCAATGTGTACATTGCATAGATCGGAAGCCTATCATCTCGATTTCCGATGATCCGCGAACTCCGTCACATTCTCTTGGGCGGCCGGTTCATTGGGCTACCACCACCATGGTTCGGTTAGGGCTCCGGCAGCAATGCAAGGATCTGGTAGTACTGCTCTAGGGTCAGAATGATCGGCCTCTTTTGCCGCATGCTGACGCTCTTGATTTGATCCGGGGTGGCACCCCACACTTACACTGGTAAGAAGGAGGCTGCCATGAGTGATGGCCGCGAGGAACGCGAAGCAGCACAGAAGCGCCGCGAGCAGGAGAATGTGGAAGATCGCGATGATCGCATCGACCGCCATCCCACGGATGAGTGGGAGACGGAACGAGACGACTCCTGATCGCCACCAGGCCAGCTTCAATCCTTGGAATCAGATGGGTTCGTTGTTCCCGTGGAGAGCTTCCCACCTTGGCGGCTTGCTCTCTCCTCAAGGCGAGCCATCTGCGCAACCAGATAATTTCGTTCTGGAAGACTGGTCGTTCGGTTAGCCGCAGTTTCGTAGTGCTTGACCGCGCTTTCGTAGTCACCAAGCATTTCGAATAAATGAGCGCGGACCGCGTCGAGGCGATGATGCTCGGCAAGCGGACCACCCTGGTCCAATGCCTTGAGCAGTTCGAGGCCTTGTGACGGCCCATGAACCATCGCCACCGCGATGGCATGATTGAGTGTCACCATTGGGCTGGGAGACACGCGCCTCAGCAATTCGTATAGTGCCAGGATCTGCGGCCAGTCCGTCTCCTCCGCTCGCGCCGCTTCGTCATGAACGGCAGCGATCGCTGCTTGTAGCTGATATAGGCCGACGGTTCCCTTCGATAGAGCAGCGGTCAGGAGCTCGATGCCCTCTGAAATTTCCGCTTGGTCCCACAGGGTTCGGTTCTGTTTGTCCAATGGAATCAGTTCTTCGTCAGGCCCGGTTCGAGCGGCCCTGCGAGCATCCGTAAGCAGCATGAGAGACAACAGCCCTGTCACTTCTCCATTGTGAGGAAGGAGGGCCCGGGCACTGCGCGTCAAGCGGATCGCCTCACGCGCGAGGTCGAGACGCTGCAGGCGCGGTCCGACGCTGCTGGCGTAGCCTTCGTTGAAGATGAGATAGAGCACATGGAGAACGGAAGGCAGCCGATCCGCGCGCTCTTCGGGAGAGGGCAGCCGGAACGGAGCTTGAGACGCCTTGATACTTTGCTTCGCCCGGCTTATGCGCTGCGCCATCGTTGCCTCGGGAACCATGAAGGCATTGGCAATCTCGGCCGTGGTCAAACCGCCGATTGCGCGAAGTGTGAGAGAAATGGCCGAGGACGAAGTGAGCGCGGGGTGGCAACACATGAACAGCAATACGAGAGTGTCGTCCGGATCCATGTCAGTCTCGATTTCGTCGGGGACAAATACTTCCGAGTCGTCCGCGACCGCTGCTTCCCTCTCACGCCGAGCGATCTCGCTGCGTATCTGATCTTTCATTCGGCGGCAGGCGACCTGGATCAGCCACCCGCGCGGACTTTCTGGAATACCCTCGTGCGGCCACTGCGTGAACGCAGCAATCATGGCCTCCTGTACGGCGTCTTCGGCGCTGGCAAAATCGCGGAACCTGCGAGCGACCACGCCGAGTACCTGCGGCGCGAGTTCACGCAACAGGTACTCGGACGACCTGTCCCAGGGCTTGGTCATCGCAGCTCGTCTACATCATCTCCGGTGGTGGCGCGCTCATCACCGGTCTGACTTCGATCGGCATGTTGAGCGGCGCTCCGCCCGGTCCGGGCGCTGCTGACACTTGAGCAGCGATCGCGTAGGCGCGCTCCGGAGTCTCGACATCGACGATCCAGAATCCAGCGAGGAATTCTTTGGATTCAGGAAAAACTCCATCGGTCACGGGAACACCATCTCTGCCTGCACGCACCTGCCTGGCCTGATCTGGAAAGGAGAGTCCCTCCGCCAGAACGAACTCGCCAGACTCGATCAGTCCCTTATTCAACGACATCATGAAAGAGACATGCGCCCGCAGGTCTGCTCGGGGCCAAGCTGGGAACGCCGTGCCCGGCCTTCATCGTGTTCATCATCAAAATGTATTTCATCGTTTCTCCTCGTTTGTGCAAGCGCCAGCTACGGTACGTTACAAGTGGAATCTGCAATCGCCGGACCGGCCGCTTTCATGGAGTAGTCGAAGCCTTTTCGGCGTTCTCGACATCGCCGCGAAATATTTTTTTTCTTTGAGCGAAGAATCAAAACTTGCGAGTCGATTCTACCTGCCAGAATCGCTTGCGCGTGAAGGTGAAATCATAGAGGGGAATCGGGTTGTTGAGATGAGAGACGATGGCATACACGCGTGCGATGGTCAGCAGCCGTTATGCACGTTGGAGACCGGAGGCACCGCGGAGCTGAGGAGTAAAGAGTGCCTTCAGCTTCCCTCTGCTACGCGTGAGCTGGAACCGGTGGAATCAGGTTGCATCCAGGCTATCTCTCCGCATGTGCCAGCATCACCGCCGACTTTCGCGACGCTTCGTCGAAGTACTTCACCATCCGTTGGGGCTCGCTCGCCTTGTACGGTTCCAGGTTATGGGCCCAACGAAATCCAATGGGCTGATACCACAGCTCTGCCTCAACTTTGAACGGCCCCATCGCGTTGACGGTAGACACGACATACCGCACACGGCTTCCCTGGTCGTTGAAGTCCGGATCGTTGGCTGCCTCGCCCACAACCGCTATATCTTTCTCGGCCGTCCGCTTATCGAAACCCCTCGGCAACAAGCGGCTGTCCTTCAGATAATCCACCGCATGCAGCAGTCCGGTCGTCACCTTACCGGTGGGATCCTTCAAGATCGGCTCGTAGATTTCCACTTGGTCAGGCCGCGTAATCTCGTGGTAGTACGGTTCGTAACGCAGCGGGTCCTGGTCGTTGTCATTCCCCACAATCGATCCGTCCGGATTGAGCGCACCCGACTCGAAAACCACCCGCCCATTTGCATCGCGCACGGTTACGTGCAGCCACGCCCTCCGCGATGGGTAGGCCGTCGGCAACTTGTGCCCGGTCAGGTTCTCAACCTGTACCGTCACTGCCAGCTCATTCGCGGTCTGGTCTACCCTTTGAATCGTCACCTTCGCGGATTGCGTCTGCAGAAACTCCGTGGTCCGCTTCACAGCTCCTTCGAGTTGTTCCGGCTCGGCGGCCGTCGCTAACTCTTTCCGGTGGTCCTGCAGCATCCCTTGCATCAGGAAGTTCGCGCCGACAAACACATGTTGGCGCATCCCCTCGCGCGGTTGACCATAGAGAGCAGTGATCGCCACGGGCTCATTCACGCGCGGCATGTGGCATTGCTGGCAGGTCTGCCTCGTCTGCCCGGCAGCGTAGTCGCTATGTTGCCACTCCTGGTAGGGCACCTGCTCGGGAAACCTGGCAATCTTTTCGCCATGCGGTCCCAATGCATCGGTGTACAAGGTGTGGCAGCTTCCGCACAGCCCCGGGTCACTCATGTGATGGCCTTCGGTCGGGCGGTAGGTCGCGGTTGACGAGTGCATCAAGGTTTGATGACCTTGGTCGACAGCAAATGGTCCATACTCCGGACGCTCCCCGTTTTTGTCGGCCTGCGCAATGTTAACCTTGCCCACGAATGTCGCGGGCGTTCCCAGCCCCTTGGCCTCGATCTGGTGGCATACCGAACACGTAACTCCATCCGCGGCCGCCTTGTCTCCCTTGGGAAACTGCGCCAGCGGAAGACGCGACAAGACTGCCGTGTGCTTGTCCGCATCCCGGTCCGCCATGCGCACCGCAGGCATGTGGCAGATCGAGCACTCGTCCTCTACTTCCTGCTTCGACTCCGGATGATCGATGGTCTCTCGCCGCACGCTGCCCTGCCAGTAGGGATCGCGAGAGGCATTGGCCATGATGCTCGCACTCCACTGCAGCCCGATCGAGACGTCTTCGCCGGACTTCGTCTTCAACCCGTTGTGGCAGGCCACACACCGGTCTGAGGTCCGAAACACCGTCCCCGCAGGAACCCTGTCGCCCTTTGCATTCTCCGTTTCCGTTGCCGACTTGCCCCGCAACCATGCTGGAAATAAGGCCAACGAGAGACCGAAGACGATCGCTAATCCCCAACGAACGCTCATCGCCAACCGTCCCATAGTTTCCCGTCCGCTCTGTCCCACAGCAAATAAAACAGCACCTGGGGAGATCTGCCGTCTGTGTTTGTAAATGGCGTCCTGACTCCGAAGCCCGTGCGCACGTGCTGCCGCCGGCTGATCGTGATTTGCATCTCGGGCAATACATCCCAGTCGGTGCTCGCGCCCGGCTGGAAATCGCGCGCCGCAAGCACCTCCACCATCGGCGAAAACAGGCGCCCCAGCATGTGGTCCGAAGCAATTGCCTGTCCTACTGTCGTTCGCCAGAACATGCTGCGCGGCGCCACGCTCGTGTCGACGGGCAGGTCCGCCCCTAACTGTAACTGCAAAAAAGTATTATCCCGGAACAGTTGATCGAACGCGGCAAACGGCTCGAACTGCGTCGTGCCGGCACCGAATCCTCGCTTGCTGTCCCCGGTCGGAAGCAAGACCCCGCCCTGCACGCTCAGGATCGAGCCGGTGTGCAGGCTCGAAAACAGCTCCCGCTTCAAACCGAGGGTGATGTCTCCGTACCCTGCCGTCCAGTTGTGATTCTGGTCGGCATAGTTCACGGGTATGTCGGTCTCGAGCTGGGTTCGCGCATCGATGATCGTCCGTTCATCGATTACATCCGTCGTCCACGTCGGAGCGCCCGACGCGTTCGCCGCCGTCGAGACGACAATCTCGTTTTCGGGGAATGCCTTTTCCGTCACCAGCGCACGGGGCAGGTTCAGTTCACCGAGCGGGTCATGATGGACGTTCCTGCAAAACCCGCGCATGTATGCAATCACATCGTTGATCTGCTCATCCGTCAACAAGTCGCCAAAGGCCGGCATGATCTGGGACAGGCCGCGCGATGGGCCTCCATGGACAATGGCAGCCTTCCAGTTGCCGTTTGGTTCGGGTGTCGTTCCAGCGCAATCGGTGAAGTCCGGAAAGGTATCCGGCCTCTTGAACACGGTCATGGATTCGGGAGCACCCTTACCCTCACTGCCATGGCACGCAATGCAGCCAGCTTTGTAGATGGCCTCACCGGCTTTCGGGTCGGGAGGCTTGGCATAGTGCAGGGTCTGCGTGTACAACGTCACAGCCCCTGTACTCATTACCGCAATGCCACTCAGTAGCAGCGCTCGGAAAAATCCACTCCGCTTCGGCGCAACCAAACTGCCTCCTCACATTCCTTCAGTATGTATCAGATCATCGGACGCAGCAGGCCCGCAACATGCTTCACCCTCTGCTTCAACTTCGCCTTCTGCCGGCTCCAAGTTGAACGTTTTCTTCTGGGGCAATGCAGGTTCAGATGCGCAAAAGAAAAACGAGGATTCGCGTGAAGACGAACATTTGCTCTCGAGACGAAGCGAGGGGCAGAGTTGATTAGATCGTTTTGGTCGAGCGCGCAGAGCCTCCGCCTTTGTTTCACGCCGTGGTAGACGAGTGCCGCGGAATGTCGGCCTGAGATCGGCCGGCGCACCGCTCGCTTTGAATTCGTGAAGCAGTTGTAATCCATTGCGAACTTTGCTGTAAGAACTCGCGACAGTCACGACCTCGCATCGCGCCTGATGGCTCCGCTCAGCGACGCCGCATCCGCTCTCTCTTCCAACATCTCGGACATCTTGGCACGACGGCTGACACTCCCTCCTTTTGGCTGATGCGCGGAAAGAGTATGTCGATTGGACTATAGTGTTCGGATGTTCAGGACCAGCTTCTTGTACTGCCTCGGCCTGCTGCTCGCGGGCGCTCCTGTCATAAGCGCACAGACCTCGGCGCGGCCCGCAGAAGAACTCGTGAGCCGAGTGATGCCGAAGCTTGCACCGCAATTGGATCTCAAGCTGAAGCCGGTTAGGCAGGGAGTGGATTCCTTTCGAATCTCGGGTACACGTGGCCATATTCAAATCGAAGGCGGCACTCTGCCGACGCTGCTCTATGGCGTGAACTGGTATCTGAAGTACGTCGCGCACCTGCAGGTATCCACCAACGGCATGCAGCTTGGCTCTGCAGATACCGTGTTACCCGGACCGGAGCAGCCGATCGAGAAAGTAGCCAGATACAAGTGGCGCTACGCGCTCAATGAGAACGCAGACGGATACTCGGCGCCCTATTGGGATGAAGCGCGCTGGCGTCGTGAGATCGATGTGCTGGCCTTGTCCGGCACCAACGCTCTCCTGATCGAACGAGGGACAGACCTGGTACTGTACCAGACGTTTCGCGACGCCGGATATTCCGATGATGCCATTCGCCACTGGATCACCGAACCCGCACATCAGAACTGGCAATTGATGGGCAACATGTGCTGTTTCATCGAACCGATTTCAATCGAGCTACTGCACAAACGAGCCGAGTCGGCCAAGAGGCTGATTTCGATGCTGCGCCAACTTGGAATTACGCCGGTGCTGCCGGGTTACTACGGCATTGTGCCTGCCGATTTCGCAAAGATTCATCCTGGCGCCCACGTGATTACGCAGGGAGACTGGAATGGGTTTACTCGGCCTGGCTGGATCGATCCGCGCGATCCAAATTTTGCAGTGCTGGCCCAATCGTATTACCGGCATCAACGAGAGCTCTTTGGAAATACCTCGATCTACGACATGGAAATTTTTCAGGAGGGTGGAGCGGCGGGCGACGTCCCCGTTGGCGATGCTGCGAAGCACATACAAGCAGCGCTCGAGAAGGCGCACCCAGCAGCACTCTGGCTGATGATGGGCTGGCAGAACAATCCCATGCCCGCGGTCATGGAGGCAGTGGACACGAGCCGCGTCCTCGTCGCTGACATTGAGCAGGGGCGCATACCGCGCGAGGATCGCGACAACGAATTCAAAGGAGCGCGGTGGTTGTATGGCGGTCTTTGGGAATTCGGCGGCCGCACCACGATGGGCGCACCGCTCTACGATTACGCCGTGCGCATGCCACGCATGGCCGAGCGGCCCGCGAGCGCTTTGGTTGGGACCGCTCTCTTCACCGAGGGCCTGGACACAAACCCGTTCGCGTTTGACCTGTACACGGAGATGGCCTGGCACAGCGACCCAGTCGATCTTAGCGCGTGGACAGACGAGTATGCGGTGCGGCGCTACGGTGGGCAGGATGCGCATGCGAAACGCGCTTGGCAGATTATTCTGAAAACGGCATATGGCTATCGCGCGGACGGCAACAAGGATCATGGCGAGCGCGACGCGGCTCACGACTCGCTGTTCTGTGCACAGCCCTCACTCACCAGCTTGCATGCGGCAACGTGGTCGCCTGATGTGATGCGCTATCGTGCCGAAGACCTGCAACCGGCCTTAACCGAATTGCTCCAGGTAGCGCCGCGCCTGCGCGCCACCGAGACCTACCGATATGATCTGGTCGACCTCGCGCGGCAGGTCATGGCCAACGAAAGCCGCACCATGCTGCCGCAGATCCACGCTGCGTACGAGTCGCACGATCGTGCGAGATTCGCTGAGCTGACAGACCGGTGGCTCCATCGCATGAGCCTGCTCAACACTTTGCTGCAGACCAATGGATATTTTCTGCTAGGCCGCTGGCTTCAGTTTGTTCCGCCCTGGGCCTCATCGCCCGCCGAGTTGGCGCGATTGAACTACGATGCTCGTTCGATCCTCACCACCTGGGGAGACCGCAAGGCCAGCGAATTTGGCCTGCACGAGTATGCAAATCGCGACTGGGCCGGGCTCACGGAGGACTACTACCTGCCCAGATGGAAGATGTACTTCGACTCTCTCGCAGTTTCACTCGCTTCGAAGGAGCCGCCCAAGCCCATCGATTGGTATGCGTTCGGCGACGAATGGAACCGGAAATCGTCAACCTACAACGCCAACCCTTCGGGCGACAGCTTTGATGCGGCGCTGGCAATCGCACGCGACCTCCATTTAGAGCCGCCGAGCCAGGAACACTGATCGAAGCTGCGAAAACGGCAGATGTTGCAATCCATCAGCGATGTGTCACCATCGAACACAACATGAGTTCTTCCAATGCATCCCCGGTCTCGTTGCCCGCTGCTCCCGAGGGCCAATTCGTAAACTTCCATTTCGACAATACTTACGCTCGGCTGCCCGAGCAGTTCTATGCGCGTGTGAACCCGACCCCGGTGGCCGCTCCGCGCCTGGTCAAGGTGAATGAGCAATTGGCGCGACAACTTGGGCTCGATCCTGATGCGCTGGCGAGTGCAGAAGGCGTGGAGATCCTGGCCGGGAATCGTGTGGCCTACGGATCGGAGCCCCTGGCGATCGCGTATGCAGGGAACCAGTTCGGACATTTTGTGCCTCAACTCGGAGACGGCCGCGCCAATCTTTTAGGCGAGGTCGTCGGGCGCGACGGCGTGCGCTATGACGTTCAGCTCAAAGGCTCTGGCCCGACTCCCTTCTCGCGGCGAGGGGATGGCAGAGCGGCGCTCGGTCCTGTGTTGCGCGAGTACATTGTGAGCGAGGCGATGGCCGCCCTGGGCGTGCCGACCACGCGCGCATTGGCCGCAGTAACCACGGGAGAACAAGTGCTGCGCGAAGCAGACCTGCCTGGAGCCGTGCTGACCCGCATAGCTGCAAGCCATCTTCGCGTGGGCACGTTCCAGTATTTCGCCGCGCGTGAGGATACCGGTTCGCTGCGGCAACTGGCCGAGTATGCGATCGGCAGGCATTACCCTCAGGCCATGCAGGCGCAGCAGCCATACCGTGCGCTGCTCGATGGCGTGATCGCGCGACAGGCACGCCTGATCGCCCAATGGATGCTCCTCGGCTTCATCCACGGCGTAATGAACACCGACAACACCTCCATCTCAGGCGAAACAATCGATTACGGTCCTTGCGCCTTTATGGAGTCGTACGATCCAAACACGGTATTCAGCGCTATCGACACCCAGGGGCGCTATTCGTATGGCAACCAGCCCCGCATCGCACTCTGGAACCTGACGCGGCTTGCCGAAGCGTTGCTGCCTCTGCTCGAGCAGGAAGCGGGCAGCGAAGAGGCTGCTCTGGCCTCGGCGAAAGAAGCCCTCGTTGCGTTTCAGCCGCAATTTCAGGTGGCTTATACCGCCGGCCTGCGACGCAAACTCGGACTCTTCACCGAGCGACAGAGCGATGGAGCGCTCGCCGAACAGCTACTGGATGTTATGGCTGCCAATCGCGCCGACTTCACCTTGACCTTCCGGCGCCTGTGCGATGCTGCAGCCGGGCTGCCCGGCGATCAGGCAGTTCGCATGCTCTTCGCTGATCCTGCAGCGTATGACACGTGGGCTGCTGCGATGGCGCCAGCGTCTTCAGCAAGACTCGGTTGACGCGGAGACACGCGCTGCCGCAATGAGGACGGCAAATCCGGCGTTCATCCCTCGGAACCATCTCGTAGAAGCCGCGCTGAACTCTGCCATGTGGCAGCATGACTTCCAGCCCTTCGAACAATTGCTCGATGTTGTGTCACGCCCTTACGAGGACAGGCCCGAACTGCAGCGCTACGCCACACCGGCCACGCCGGAGGAGTATGTCAGTCGCACCTTCTGCGGCACGTAAATCGCCCGCCCCGTGTGCCTGTGAGATCAGCCTCGCCATCGAGAATCCCCGTGACTTCGCCCATAGCTCGTGGAATAATCCGCATACGCCGCTCTATGGACATCTTCTCCATCTGCATCCTTCTTCTCGCCGGACTTTTCCTCTGGTGGGTCATCAAAGAACGCGGAAGAAATGAACGCGAGCGGCAGGTCTCGGTTGAGCTTGTGAACCGGCTCTTCCGCCTCGACGAGAGACTGCTGAAGTTGGAAGTTTCCGTCGAACAGCTGCAGTCTGCAGGCTCGTCGCTTGCGCCCGCCGCAGCCGTTGGACAAACGGCTGAAGTTATAAACCAGAAGCAACCGTATCCCGAATCAATGATCACTTCCCTTCCCGTCAGCGGCCTCGCGGATATACGATCTTCACACATCGGCCAACCCCCGCAACCGACCAATGGCAAGCCAATTGGAACGAGTCTGGCACCAGTGGCCGGCGTCAAGAAGGCTGCGCTGCCACTTCCTAAGCGGGAAGAGATGGGGATGGCAGCGCTGGTATGCGGCATTGCTCTTTTCATGTCTGACGAGCATCGCTCCAAGGACAAGCCCGACCAGAAGTAAGGGGCCGAACCGGCCCCCACTTATACCCTCCGAACTACTCCACTTATACATACGAGTTAGTAGACTTACGGGTGAGCGACTACCCTGACGTGCGCCATCATGCCCCCGTCTTCGTGCTCGAGAATATGGCAGTGGTAGACAAAATCTCCGAGCTCCGAAAACGGAATCTTCACCCTTACTGGCACCACCTGGCATGTACCCACGCGCCACGTATCGATGGATCCGTCGCAGTCGGGACTGCCATGGCCGACAGGCACGTTGTCAATGAGAGCGCCCGGCTCGGTAGAAGGTGCGGCCCCGTTCAGTACCTCGAACTTCGTCTGGTGAATGTGGAAGTTATGATCTTCTCCAGAAACATTCACCAGCTCCCATTCTTCAGATACCGGCTTGTTCCCTTCCGCGAGCGGAACGCAGACTGTCACCGTATCAGGATCGAATTCGGTGATGTCTTTGAAAGTGCCGGGCACCACCTGGCCGTCGCGGTCGAGCTCCTCATAGCCGAGACCAAACGCATCCGGATTGATAGCGGGCAGACCGAAAAAGATCCGGCGGCGATGCCCCGGCGCGAGCGGCTGGCAATCATGAGTCTGAGCAGACATCAACGAGTTTTGCAGGTGAATGATCTGGGCCGCATTCAGGTTTCTGATCTGGCTGGCGGTCGTTGGGTCCGATGCGATGAAAGAGTCGTTCGCCGATACATTTCCAGCGAGCACGTGCCGGGCGAGTTCATACGGAAGAGCCTTAGTGACGCCGTCCACAGAGAGCTCTGCCTGCTGGCGGAAGATACCTTCAGGCCTGAAGCTGGCGACGGCTCCGCTGCGGATTCCCAGCGTCTCCGGCGAGCGGTCCCTGCCCTCCGATGGGTGGAACTTCACGTGTGCAAGCTGAATCGCGGGCCAGTCGTCGCCCGCTGGTCCAGTAAGATACGAGTGGGTCATCAACGTAGCTGACTTTGTGCGATCGGCCTGCTGTGGAGATATCCATAACTCCACCCGCGCACTCGGCATCATGCGAATACTGCTGGCGCAGACGGGTTGCGATGAGGAGATCGCGTCCGTATGAACCTGCGTGTGGCCGCAAGCCACCGGATGAAACTTCATGCCGAACCTCTTCTCCACCTCGGGCAGAGGCGTTCCCGGCGGCACATTCAGGCTCACGCCGTCGAGTGCAAGCACCTGAACACTCAGAGGCCGCCCGGTCGAGTCGTCATTCAATGAAAGGTCGTACGTGCGGCTGCCGGATCCGTTCTGCATCCGCCAGATTTCGCCCGTATCGGGCTTCACGTTGATCTCGGGGTAGACCTGCCCGTTGATTGAGAAGAACCACTTGCCACCCGTGTAATCGGGCGCCGGAGGCTCCGATGGCGATACCGGCGCCGCAGAGGCCGGTGCAGTATCCACGCCTTCGCAGAACCCCTTACGCGGTAACTCCCCACTTACTGCATCCGGGTTACAAAATCCGCTATCTTCCTGTGTAACTACCGATGAATCCTTCGCCACTTCCATGTCTTTCAACATCAGGTGGCGAACTACATGAGGTGTCTGGATCCCATGGCTCCCGGGTTTCTCCCACACATAGTCATCGATCGAGCCTACCGTGATCAGGCCGGAGAGGCCTTCCGACATCTGGTTCAACGCCAGTCCATGCACATGCGGATGAAACCAGAACAGACCTGAGGGATGATTGGCAGGGATATAGATGTCGTAATCGATAGGACGATCCGTGATATCCAGGCCTGCTTCGCTCGTTGCAGGCAACTTACCCGCAGGATAGCCGACGACATACACGTAATCCCCATAGCTGCTGCTGCCATTCCCTGCTTTGCGCGGCTCAACGATCAGTCCGTGCGTGTGCAGATTGGTTGGATTGTTGGCGAGTTGCGGCATGTCCACGACGTGCTTAGCATCGATCGGCGCGGGCGGAAGGCGGTTGACCAACCGCATCTTAAGATGATCACCCTGTTGTAACTCGAGGCGCACGCCACCGTAGGACGCCACCGTCTCCGATCCTGCCGGACAAGTATCGTCTTGAGCGACAGCACGCGGGCATATCTCGTAAATCCATGCCTTGGGGGTAAGTTCGCCCAGTTTGATCGGAGCCGCCTTCGCGATGAATAACAAGTCAAGTTCGTGATGACTGCTCTTGAAGACCGGCGGATCCAGCAGTTGAGAGGATTGCGCGTAGGCGAGAATCGACACTCCACAGAGCGTGAGGAGTGCCAGCTTTGACCTGAAAGCCATAACATTTCTCCAAATTCACCGATCGAGCGCACTGGATCGGATCCGGAACACCATGAATGGGCGCACCACTGCACGCGCTTGCCGACCGTGAGTGGCGCGGCAGCGATACGAGGCCAGATCAGACGCACGTTCGCATCAACCCGAAAACGCAAGCGGGCTCGAAGACTCGTGCTCCTACTGGAGGAAAACCAATTGCGTCAGCGACGCGAATGCTTACAGCGAGACGGATCTCTACGGACGAGGGATTACAGAAGCGTGAGTCGATTCATAGGATCGATACCGCCCTCCTCAATGCTATGGAGGAGTACAACGAGGTCGACAAAAGAGACAGATGGCGCATGAAAAAGCGCTAAAGTTGATTCAGCAGCAACTAAGCCCGGTTCTGCGATTGTCATTCAATTGTCCAATCACAATGACGAAAATATAAGAATTTAGTTTTGTTCGCAATTGGCCATTTTGGCTGCGAGCGGCTGCCCGTTGCGTGGCGTTACAACAACCCGCAGCGCTGTTGAGCACACAAACGTGCGGGCGCAGTTCCAGGCGCAGCTCCGAGTGAAGTTGCCTGCTCGTTGGCCGAGTCGCTCCCTACTCAGGGAAGAAATTTGCTAGATGACTGGCAGGAGAGCGCCGAGGCACTTTCAGGATGCGCGGTGCAGGCGAGCCGTCCCATGGGCGCAGATCGTGACTTCGCCTGCATGCGCGGGTTTATTGCTGTGGCGGAGGCGCCTGCGGCTGGTTCTGCTGGTTCTGTTGTTGCTGCTGCTGCTGACGCAAACGATACAGTTCCTGCATGAATTGACCCGGTGCGTTGATCTGCTGGCCTGGCTGGTCTGAGCCGGATGCTTGTCCCGCTGGCGCAGGTTGGAAAGGCACCGAAGTGTCCAGAGGAGCCGGATTCGGACCATTGCTGCCGGTCGTCTCGGGCGGCTCCTGATCATCGGATTGGGCCATCGTACGAGCCATCGGCATGCCGCGACGAGGCATGCCGGCGATCGCCGGAGCTGCATGCGGCGTGGTATTCGGCTCCAATTTAGTGAGCACCACTTTCCGCACCATGGTGGGATCGTCCGGCGAAGCGAGGATGATGTATCCAAGCTGGGATCCATTCAGCAGCGAAGAAATCACCTCACGCGGCGTGCCCGCAAGGTGAACGGCGAACCGCTCACTCTCCTCGGGAGGCGTGTCGATTTGCGCTCCCGTCTGCTTGCTGATCGCTTCGCAGATATCGGCCAGTGAGGCGCTCTCAGCGTTTACCGTGAGCCGCCCGTTGGCATAGGCGACCTCAGGAGTTTGCGGTGGCAATTCCTGGAGCGACATTTCCGGAATGGGTGAGGGTGGTGGCGGCGGCAAAGGTGCCGCCTCGACCGCTTCAGCCTTATGCCTGTGCGAAGCCGAGGTTCTCGTCTTCGAATAGTGCGGCTTGGCTTGCGATTCCGCCTGAACCAGAGGGACCAAAGTAGACAAAACCGCAAGAGCCATGACTCTTGTACGTGCAGCGATCATTGGGGAAATCCGAAGTTCGAAAGTTGACTGCGAT
Organism: uncultured Acidobacteriaceae bacterium; assembly: GCA_963748555.1. Taxonomy (GTDB): domain Bacteria; phylum Acidobacteriota; class Terriglobia; order Terriglobales; family Acidobacteriaceae; genus CAWKKW01. The sequence continues at coordinate 33,766 of CAVVJK010000005.1, read as the reverse complement.
CCTGGAGCCATAACAGTCCTGCGGTACGTCTTTACCCGGGACGATGCCGTGCGCGGCAACTTTCCCCTTTCACTACGACTGAGACCAGGGCAGAGACGACCACCTGCAATTGTTCGGATTTGCACCAACACGAGCACGGCGACTCTCATTTGGATCGCCTGTACTCTCCCGGGCCCCAACTCTTCCTGCTCATTCCCGCTGCTCTGCTGGTGAATTGCCGAAGGGCGGCGAACTACTGCGCCTTCGGCCGAATCTCCACCATCTGCTGCGTACCGTTTGCGGGAATGCTCTGGTTGTTCGAATCTTTCAAACCAGCCCGCGTAATTGAAATCGTGGATTGACCACTGCTCTTCGCCATGAACGTAAGGGTGAACACCGGACCTTGACCCGTAGCTCCCCCTGAATTCGGCGGCCGGCTCGCCGTCACGCGCATGGTCCCGGTCGCAGGATCATCGCGGTGAACGAGAGCTACCGCTTGTTCTCCCTGCGCCAGGAAAGTGCCATTGGACACGTTGACCAGCTCAAGCTTGGAGGGATCATACTGCAGTTGGACCGGCACGGAAAATAGATTTTGCGCGCCTGACACAACCACATCGGTAGTGAAGGTTTGACCGACGGTCGCGGTGAGCTGCGGTGGATTGAAGCTGAGAACCACAGCCGGGCTCGCTCCCGCGGGTGCTTGCGCTTGCGGAGCTGCGGCCTGTGGAGCAGGAACAGGTGGGGTCTGTGGCTGAATCTGTCCACCGGGAACAGGAGCAGCCTGCGAGCCAGCCGGAGCAGCTACCTTGGTCGGCGGCGTGGTCAGACGGCGCAGTTCGATGGCGTTCGCCGTACCGATGTCGAGCGGCTTCATATTGAGCGCGTTCAGATCCTGTCCGCGAACCACTCGCGGAATCAGCACGAAGATCAGCTCGTTCTGAGCCTGGTCAGCGTTGTGTGAGCTAAAGAAGTATTTCAAGAACGGCACGCTGCTGAGCCAGGGATATCCGCTGGAGCTCTTGGTATCTGTATCGGTGAGCATGCCGCCCACCACGTTGGCCTCGCCTTCCTTCAGGCGAATCTCATGGTCGATCTTGCGCTGGCCGATGACGGGTTCACTCACGCCATCGACGGTTGTCGTCGAGTCGACAGAGGAAATTTCCAGAGCCACTTTCAAGGTGACGTCGTTGTTCGCATGCACGCGAGGTGTGATGTCGACATTCACGCCCACATCGACATACTGGAACTGGGTGTTCACGCCGCCGGCGATGCCGGACTGATACGAACCGGTCGCGATCGGAATACGCTGACCAATCTTGAGCGATGCCTTCTGCCCGTCCAGCGCGCGAATCTGCGGATTCTGAATCAGCCTGCTGTCGCTGTCGCTCTGCAGGAAGGAGGCACTGGCAGAGGGGACAGAGATCGAGAAATTGGTCGCATTCAGGTGCGAAAGATCATTGAGCGTAAGTGAGCCGCCGGTACTTGGGGTCGGTGTCGTTCCGCCGCCCGCGGTAGGGGTGCTGGTGCCCGTCGAGGCGGTAGTTCCCTGCAAAGAGACGGTGGTACTGGTAGGCGGCGTGATGCCTAGGTTGCGAATTCGTTCGCGGTTCACCTGCATGACCATCACGTCGACCACGACTTCGGGCCGGGCCTTATCCATGTCGCCGATCAGCTTGCCGGCGAGCGCAATCTGGTCGGGAGTACCGCGAACCACAATGGCATTCTGGCTGGGAATAGGCGTGAGGCGGCTAACGTCGAGCGCCGTGTGCAGCGTGCTCACCACGTCCTGCAGATCCGTCGGCTGCGACATGTTCGAGAGGTAAAACGTCATGAGGACGTTCTGTTCCAAGTCCTTGCGCTTGCCCTGGGTATCCGCCGCCACAAAGATGGTGTTCGGCGTGACCGGGCGCCAGAAGGACTTGGATTCCAGGCTGAGAATCTGGAGCGCCTCGGCCAGGGTCACGTTGGTCAGATCGACAGTGATGCGCTTGGAGACGTAATCCGGATCGAACGCGACATTGAGACCCGCAAGCTTGCCCAGGGTCGACCAGATCACCTTGGCATCTTCGCTCAGGTTCAACGTGATGGGTGCATTCGACATCGCCGCCAGTTCCACCGGGCCGCTGGCTGCATCGAGGCGCTGCTGGATCGGCGTCCGATTCATCGCTCCGCCCGGAGGCACCGTCGTGCCGGACTTCGTGGCTTCAATGAGAGATAAGGTACGGCTGATTTCCTGTTGCGCAATGAAGCTGGCCGGATCGATCGAAGCTGCCTTCTGGAACTCGGCTAATGCCTCTTCCAACTGGCCCTGCTCCCGCATCTGCTGACCGCGATGGACGTGTTGCGAAGCGGCCAGGAACCGCACTCGCAGGCTGGCGGCCCGATACGTCAGGTTCTTCGGCTTCAGCTGGTAGGCCTCCGCGTAGAAACTGTAGGCGGCCTCGTAATCTTCCCGCGCTTCAACGTCACGGCCCTTGTTGTATAAAGACGATGCCTTATCGGCGACCGCCGGCAGGGCTGCAAACAGCACCGCAGAGACCACGGCCAACCGCCAGATACCCTGCATCCGGCCGGCTCGACGTGTGACTGCCCGTGAACTTTTCAAGCATCCTCCAAAGGAACCATCAATCCGCCGTTCGCATCATGTCTCGAACGCGGATCTGGAGCCACCGCATTCGTTGCGCAGCCTCCCGGGTCCGGTTATTGCCGTTCAAAATTTCCCAACTACTTCCCCGCACTGGCAGCTTCGCCAGCATGACCCTTGATCGTGGATTTGTAGTCTTGTGGTGTCACTGTATAACAACTCAGCACTGTTTGTCGGTCAATTTGTGGTGTAGGAGCGTTACTGGCGTATACCAGCGAGTTGCGGCTGCCTCGAAAACCTCCTGTGGTATCAAACACATAGGTCGTGGAGATTGCTCCCCACGTCTCGTCGCAGCTCTCATCCCTCACCATCGTAAATCGGTGCACCATCGAATAGTCCCGGAACGATCTGGGAATTTGCGGATCCTGCTGATGAAAGCGGTACGAAAGCTTGATCAACTCGGAACCCAACTCCCTTTCGCGCGCCTCTACCTCGAACACAAACGATTCATAGTTCACGCCGACGGTGCTCACACCGGAAACAGGCACGCTCGCCAGGAGACGCCCACTCACCGTCATTCGTTTCGGTTTTTGCACAAGCCCGCGCGATCCCCCCATCATTGACTGGAACGCCAGGCCGCAACAGAGCAACAGCAACAACCCGCTCCGAGCCGTTTCGCGCATAACTCCACCCTCTTTATCCTGAATCCTTTAACTACACCATAGGCAAAAGTGGGCTCGCTTGATAGACGTGCACTCCTTCGAAATCATTCGAAAAAGTGCGCCTGCGGCGCCACAAAGACTGCAAAGTTTACTGCAACACCGGGTCGAACTCCGCTATTGCGGTTTCCTGTTCCACCTGGTGCTTGACGGCCGTATGCCATCTCCAGATCTCATACACGGCTGGATACACGAGCAGTTCCAGCAGGAACGAGGTGAAGATGCCGCCCACCATCGGTGCGGCGATGCGTTTCATTACGTCAGAACCCGTGCCGGTCGCCCACATGATCGGGAAAAGACCGATGCAGGTGGTGGCGAAGGTCATGAATTTGGGCCGCAACCGCTTGGCCGCTCCCTGGACGATGGCTGCGCGGAGTTCGCCCAGGTTCCGCAGTCGGTTTCGCTGCTTCGCGTCTTCGTAGGCCAGATCGAGGTAGAGCAGCATGAAGACACCGGTCTCCGCATCCACACCCAGCAGCGCGATCATGCCCACCCAAACGCCGATGCTCATGTTGTACCCGGCCAGGTAGAGGAACCAGACCGCACCCACCGCCGAAAATGGAACGGCCAGCAACACGATCAGCGTTTTGACCACGGATTTGGTGTTGATGTAGAGCAACAGCAAGATCACGGCCAGCGTCAGCGGCACGATGTACAGCAGCCGATGCTTCACCCGCGCCATGGCCTCGTACTGGCCGCTCCAGGAAACCGAGTATCCCGCCGGCAGTTTCAAGCGTGTCGCCAGCAGCGCCCTGCCTTCATTGACATAGCTCTGCGGATCGCGGCCGGCAATATCGACGTAGACATATCCAGTCAGCAACCCGTTTTCGTCGCGGAGCATTGCGGGCCCGCTGTTGGCGTGAATCGTCGCCAGCTCGCCCAGCGGAATCTGCCGCTGCCGCCCGCCGGAACCAGCACCCGGCTGAGTGCGCCGATGTCGCTGCGATAATCGCGCATATAGCGAACGTTGACCGGATAGCGTTCCCTGCCCTCGACCGCCGTGGTGACGTTCTCGCCGCCAATGGCGTTCTGCACTACGGCTTGTGCCTCTTCGATGCTGAGTCCGTAGCGCGCCAGTTGTTCGCGGTTCCATTGGAAGTCCAGGAAATACCCGCCGCCCGTGCGCTCGGCAAACACGCTGCGAGTTCCTGTGACTTAACGGCAGCACAGTCTCGATCTGCATCCCGATCTGCTGGATCTTGGCCGGGTCGCGACCCGAAATCTTCAAACCGACCGGCGTGCGAATGCCCGTCGTCAGCATGTCGATGCGGCCCTTGATGGGCATCGTCCAGGCGTTCGACAGCCCGGGAAGCTGAGCGCCTCGTCCATCTCACTGACCAGTTCTTCAGTAGAAATCGTGTCGGGCTGTGAAGTGGCGAAAGCATGCTCTTCGCCCATTCCGGCGCCCACGAGGAATACCAGGTTCGCACGTGCCGCCACTCCGACCGCGGCCGAAGCGTAATCACCGTCTCCAGCATGGAGAGCGGCGCGGGATCGGTCGAGGTTTCGGCGCGGCCCGCCTTACCCATCACGCGATCCACTTCGGGAAACTGCGAGATGATTCGATCCGTCACCTGCAGCAGTCGCTGCGCCTGGCTGATCGAAATTCCGGGCATGGTGGTCGGCATGTAGAGGATGCGCCCTCATCCAGAGGCGGCATGAACTCCGAACCGAGGTGAAGGAACACCGGGATCGTGGCACCACGATCAGCACGCGCTCCGCCGATCACCACCCATTGCCAGCGCAGCGACCAGACCGACGACCGGCTCGTATACCCGCATCAGCAGGCGGCTGAGCGGGTGCTTTTCTTCCTGCCGGATTTTGCCGACCAGCATGGCATTCGTGATTCGGCATAGCCACGCGGGCTGGAAGGTATACGGCTTCAGCTTGGTCAGCAGCAGTCGCAGCGCAGGATCGAGCGTGATCGCCAGCACCGCGGCAATCAGCATCGCCAGCGTCTTGGTATACGCCAGCGGCTTGAACATGCGGCCTTCCTGCGCTTCCAGCGTGAGCACCGGCAGGAACGAAACCGCGATCACCAGCAGCGCGAAGAAGGTGGGCCCGGCGACCTCTTTCACAGCACTTAGAACGACTTCGCGGTAGTCGCGCTTGCGGCCCGTCTTCTCCCACAATCTCCAGTTTCTTGTGGGTCTGCTCGACCACCACGATGGATGCGTCCACCAATTCGCCGAAGGCGATCGCCACGCCGGCCAGCGACATGATGTTGGCGCTGATGCCCAGCATGCGAAACGGGATGAAGGAGAGCAGCACCGCGACCGGCATGGTGATGATCGGAATGATCGCGCTGGGAAAATGCCACAGGAATAGCAGGATGATCAGCGCAACCGTGACGATCACTTCGAGAATCGTGCGCTTCACATTGCTGATCGCCCGGTGAATGAGCAGCGAACGATCGTAGACCGGGACGATCTTGACGCCCGCGGGCAATCCCGTTGCACGTCCTGGATCCTGGCCTTCACGCGGTTGATCACGTCCAGCGCGTTCTCGCCGTTGCGCATCACCACAATGCCGGAAACGGCCTCGCCCTTGCCGTCCAGATCGGCGACCCCGCGGCGAATTTCGGGTCCCAGCACCACCTGACCCACGTCCTTGATTCGAACCGGCGTCCCGGTTTCGCTCTCGGTCAGCGGAATGTTCGCGAATTCGTCGATGGACTTCGCATAGCCGCGGCCACGAACCATGTACTCGGTGCCGCCAAACTCGAGCAGCCGACCGCCGACTTCGTTATTGCCGCCGCGCACCGCTTCGACCACGCGGCTGATCGGGATGCCGTAAGCCTGCAACCGGTTGGGATCGACGTTCACCTGGTACTGCCGGGTGAAGCCGCCCAGCGATGCCACTTCCGCAACGCCGGCTACCGACTTAAGCTGATAGCGGAGATACCAATCCTGGTAAGAGCGCAGATCCGCAAGGCTGTGTTTGCCGGTTGTATCGACCAGCGCATATTGGTAGACCCAGCCGAGACCGGTCGCGTCCGGCCCTAACTCCGTCTTGACACCTTCCGGCAGGCGCGGCAGCACGCCGGAGAGATATTCGAGGGTGCGCGAACGCGCCCAGTAGAGATCTGTGCCGTCTTCAAAAATGACGTACACGAACGAGTAGCCGAAATCGGAGAAGCCGCGCACCGTCTTCACATGCGGCGCGCCCAGCATCGCGGTCACGATGGGATACGTGACCTGGTCTTCGATGATGTCGGGGCTGCGGTCCCAGTGAGAATAAATGATGACCTGGGTGTCGCTCAGATCCGGCGTGGCATCGAGCGGTACGGTCAGCATCGACCACCATCCCACGACACACGCCAAGCCGATCAGGGCAAACACCAGCAGCTTGTTGTTGACGGAAAAGTCGATGATCCGATTAATCATGACCCGCGGCTCGGCGGTTGGAAGCCATATCTGGGGCCTGGAGCTTCACCGTGTCCTGCTTGCAACCGTTGTCGCCGGCGCAGCCCTGATCTTTCATCGGCTCGGCCGGTACATGCTCCCGCTTCATGGGGCGCATCTGTTTCGGCGATTCCGGCGCGGAGGGCGCCAGGTTCGCTGAGGGCGCGCTGCTCTCCGGAATCCCGGAAGCAATCGCTTTGAGTCGGCTCTCCGAATCCACCAGGAAAGTGCCGGCCGAGACGACACGTTCGCCCGGGTTGAGGCCCTTCACGATGCCCACGCGATCATTAAAGCGCCACGCAGTTTCAACTTCGCGAGGTTCGAAGTACCCGTTCCCCTTATCGACGAACACCCGCTTCTTCTCACCCGAATCGATCACCGCATCCGCAGGAACACTCAGACCGGCAGGTACCGGCACCGGCAGCGAAACGTCGACGAACATGTCGGGGCGCAGTTCATAGTTGGGATTGTCTGCTTCGAGACGAAGCTTCATGGTGCGGGTCGCGGGATCGTACTGCGGCAACACATCGCTGACCCGCGCGCGCAGGGTCTTGCCCTCGTGCGGAAGGGTGATGGTGGCTATCGTTCCGGGGCGAAAGCGCTGCGCGTCATTTTCGAATACGTCGGCGAGAATCCAGATGTGCCGCAGATCCGCGATGCGGTAGAACTCGGAGCCCATGTCAAAGCGCTGGCCCGGAGAAACGTTGCGGGCGATGATGAATCCATCTGCCGGAGCGACGACGTCGATATTCTCAGGCATTTGCCGGGTCTCGCCCAGCGTCTTGATCTGCACATCGCTCATGCCCAGGTTGCGCAGCCGTGCGGCCGTTGTCTGCGTGCCGGGAGCGGTCTGCTGCTTCACCATGGCGGTCATCCGCTCGGTGGCGACCAGGTAGCCCTGCTCGAGTGCAACGAAGTCGGGTGAATAGAAGGTAGCGAGCCGCTGATCTTTCTTGACCTGGCTTCCCACGGAACCGTCGAAGGTCTCGCGCAGCCAGCCATTGACGCCCGCATTCACGCGGTACACGCGGGTGTCGTCGGCAGTCACTCGACCAAGGATGCGCATATCGCGCGTGCCGGCCGATTTCTCCACTGGCACGCTTTGAATGCCGATGACCTGTTGCTTGTCAGGGTCGATGCGCACCGTGCCTGCCGGCATGGCGTCCATGGCGAGGCTGGCAGCCACGGGCTTGGCGACGGAGTCCGCATACACCGGCTCCAGATCCATTCCGCAGTCCGGAGCAATGCCGGGCTTGTCCGACTTATAGGCGGGGTGCATGGGGTCAACCCAGTACAGAACGCGACGCGCGCTCTTCCCGCTTCCGCTCTCAGAATGGGTGTAATGCCGGCCTGCAAAAAACGAGACGAGCATCAATGCCGAAAGCACAACGCCAAATGCCGCTTTCCTCATCGAGTTTGGCCTCCCGGCCAATGAGAATTCGAGTTCACCGCAAGATGGGGGGTGCCGGTACCCACCCCCTTGCGGCTTGGTTTACTGGAGCTTCGCGAACTGGGTGTCTGCGAGCGCAGGATTGACTACAACTTTTTCAATGTCGATCTTTTCGGTTCCCTTTACGCCTTGAACAGCCGTTTCAAATTGATAGGGAACTTGGAGGCCCTGAACGTTTCGAAAATCTCGGTAATACGTTTCATAGGTCCGAGGCTTGCCATCCATCCGTCTCGAACCGTCGATCTTCACTTCGAGGAAGGTCTGCGCGTCGATCCACAAGTGCTGAACGATGCCGTTCTTCAAAGTGAGTTTCAACTTGTAGGTGTCTTTACCTTCTACCTTCTCAACACCCAGATTCTCAATCTTTGTGCCCTTGGCTGCATAGTCCACTAATGGGCCATCCAGATCGGACTCCGCGGACGCGCGCGTCATTTCTTCAGGCGTGTAGACCTCGACCTGCTTGCGTCCCAGGAATGGGCGAAGCTTCCAGCCGTTGGACCCGTCATAGACCTGGACCGCTGTCTCGCCGTGGAATTGAATCTCTACGCGCTTCTTGCGGCCGCGCTTCATCTCCATGACATAGGGCAGCTTCACGCCCTTGCCCGCGTCCATTTGTCCGCTCATGGTCAGGGTCTGTACGCCATGCCAGGCCGCCAAACCGCCTCGAGCCGCGACGTTCTTATCCACGATCTGTGCTGCGCTAAGTTGAGGAGTGTTAGCCGCTTTGGCACCAACACAAGGCAGTAAAAGTGAAGCAGTGACGAGACCCATCATGCACCAATGTAACTTCCGCTGCAACATCGAAATTCGCCTCCTGATTTTCAGATAAGTTCTCCAAGTGTGCTACTGTGCGACCAATCCGTCCACATGAAAGTTACCGATCGCCACGTTTACCAGGCTTCCGGGTTTCACAAGGTTGCCGGGATTCGCAAAGACCATCCAGTAAATACGGTTCACCTGCGGCGTGCTGGTGGTGCGCAGTAATCCAACCTTTTCCATTTGGGGAACGACGAGTTTTGTTCCAGTCGCCTGGTCGATCATGTAAGCGGTCGACCTCTTGTCATTGAGTGCTTTGGCCTTGGTCACATCGAGGACGCGATAACGAAACTCAAGCATTTCGCCGGAAGAGATTCGCCGGACTCCGACGATATCCACTCCCCACTGACGCTGATACCGGCCGCCTTCGCGCACATGCCACGCATGAGCCTTATCGGCCACCTGGTCGCGCGTGGGAGCTGCAGCGGGCTTCGTAGAGGAAACTGCAGCAGCAGATACAGTTCTGTTGGTTAGGTTCGCAGCCGGCTGCTGTGTGGGTTCTGGCTGCGCTGTCGCTTGGGAGGCAAAGATACTGGAGCCGATTACCCCGGCGAGCAGCATCGATTTCAAGCATGTTGAAGTGAGATTCATGTCTTCTACTGTCCTGTACCACTAAGGCTTACTTTGAAAGGTTTCGGAAGCTAAGTTACTCGTTCCGGAAATACAACTAGGAGATAGTACAAGCATCGGGTGAAGTGATAAATGACCCACAAGCGTTAGTAGCTGCAATAAAAAGACGGCAAATGCCGGGCCGAGCCCTGGTGGCATTTGCCGTCTTCAATAGAGCAGAAACCACCAGTTCAACAAAGTCACTTTGGAGCGGGGCTTAAGGCTGCCCCGCTCCTCGAGTGGTTCATTTCGGCTTGCTTACCTTGTTCGCAACGATCGGCTTCAGCGTATTCAGCAAGGCTGCAGCAACGCCGCTCCCTGTGAGTTGGACAGTCTGGTTGCCAGGCTGACCGTTTACGTTGAGCGTCGCCGACTGGGTGCCGAGCGCCGACGCCTTATAGGTGACGTTGATCGTGCAGGTTGCATTCAAGGCCACCGTCGCTCCACAGGTTCCGGATTGCGTGAACGCCGTCCGGCTGGTCCCAGTGAAGTTGATGGAGTTGATCTGCAGCGGCAAGCCGCCCGTGTTGGTCAAAGTGACAGGCTTCGAAGCGGTGATCACTCCGATTGCACCGCTGAACGCTAGCGAGGTGGGCGAGAGTCTAAAGCTCTGTTGCGCCCCGGTACCGCTCAGTGTGACGCTCTTCGCGCCCGCTGCACTGTTGACAGTCAAGGTTGCCGTATTCGCTCCAAGGGTTCTCGGAGTGAATCGAACGCTGATGGTGCAAGGTGCTCCTGCGTTCAGGGTTCCGCCGAAGCATCCCGTTTCAGAGAAGGCGTTGGCGTTGGTCCCGGTGATCGCAATGGTGAAGGGCAACGTCGAAGCGCCCGTGTTGGTCAGAGTCAGCGTTTGCGCACCACTGGTGGTGAACAACTGCTGAGCGGCAAAGGTGAGCGAACCAGGAGTCAGAGTATCCGACGGTGGCGGCACGCCAACACCGTTCAGAGTCACGACGCTCGTATTCACGGTCACCGTGGCAGTTCTGGCTCCAAGTGCAGCCGGAGTAAACGTAACCGAGATTGCGCAGTTCGTGAATGCCGGCACCGAAGCACCGCATGTCGTTGTCTGAGCGAAATCAGCTGCGTTGGTTCCAGTCAGCGAGAGCGTGGTAATCGCAATCGCAACACTGGTCTGGTTTGACACCGTGATGCTGTGCGCCGCGCTGGTCACCTGCACCGTCTGGTTTCCGAAGTTCACCGTGGCCGGAGTAACGATCAGTTGCGGCACTTCTACCGCACCGATATCTACTGCCGCACCCAGCGGTCTCGGATTACCGAAGTAGTCTGTCTTCGGCGCATTCGAGCTGCCCTTGTCCACTGCTGCCGAACCTGCGTGAATGCTGTAGTCCCAATTGCCCGCGAGGGAGATCGGTCCATAGCGCAGGTCGACAAAGTTGCCCGCTTCATCCAGGGTCGCGTTCGGCGACAACTGGAAGACTGGCAGGAACGGTGTACCTGGTTCGAAGTGCAAGCCAGGGTTGGCGCGCGATCCGTTGCAATACGGATTCGCCAGAGTCGGATCCGCGGTGAGGTTATTCGCCGCCGCATAGCCGGTGCTGGTAGTCAGGATCGAGTAAGTCGGGGTCAGGTGATTGACTCCCGGCGCCGAGGACGCATCGCCCACGATACCCAGATCCCAGTACTTCGCGTTCTGCGTGTCGCACTGACCCACTGCTGTCTGAGAGGCCAGCGGAACGCACGTGTGTGAAGCAGCGTCGCTGACCGTATTGGACGGGCAGAGCTTGATGGTGCCGGTGGACATGTCGAAGAAGAACGAGCGGTTATGCCAAATGATGTTGTTGTTCAACACCGGGTTGGAGATAACGCGCCGATTCGGCGGCAGTCCAGACCTGCTCAGAGCATTCAGCAACAGGGCGCTGGTGGTCTCTGCGCTGACGCCGGCAGGGCTTGGCGTGGTGGTTGTCGGTCCAACGGTGAAGAGCGCTCCCACGATGCTGTCGCTGTCATTGTTGGCAATGGTGTTGTTGATGATCGTGCTGTTGACTGCGTCCGCCAGCGAGATACCGCCGCCCGACCAGCCAGCTTCGTTGTTCACGATCATGTTATTCGTAACCGTGACTGCATACAGATTGCCGCGGCTCACTTCAGACCCGTTTACCTGCTGCAACCGGATACCGCCGCCATGACCGGACTCAGAGAAGTTGCCCTGGATCAGGTTAGCGTCGATGGTCACGTCACCGGAGCCCAGCGTCAGGCCACCCGCGACGGGCGACTCGCCTTCGACCACGATGCCGCCGCCGTTCGCGTTTGCACCCTGGATATAGCTCTGGTTGAAGATGATCGTGTTGTGTGAGATCGATCCAAGTTCGCTCAGACCGATGTGGCCGATACCACCGCCATCGGTTGCGGCGAAGTTACCGCAGATCCAGTTCTGGCTGATGGAATAGCCGTCGCTGCCGCTGCACATCGAGATACCACCGCCTGCACCAGCCGCGCCCGCGTTGGGCTCGACCGTGCCGTTGGTGCTCACCGAGTTGTTGTGGATCTTCACGTTGTCATCAAAGCCCAGGCTGCGCTGACGACCGGTCAGGGCCAGTGCTTCGAGGTACGGAACACCGACGCGGATACCGCCGTTGAAGCCGCCGGCATTGCCATAGACGCGGTTGTTGGAGATTTCCAGGTTGTGCGCCCAGCCGTTGACGTAGATGCCGCCGCCAGCGTCGCCGCCGGTAACGCTCACGCCGTCAATCCGCGACGGGTTGCAAAGGAAGTTGCTCGCGCTGAAGGCGCAGTCAAAGCGGCTGTTGGTTAGCAGGTGCACCGTTCCGGCCAAGGCCCTTGGCGAGCACCGTGATGCCAGCACCTTCTTCGGTGCTGAGAACCGAGGGCTCGAGCAGGACCACACCACCGGTGATCTCCTGTCCGGGCAACGGATCCACAATAGCGGGAAGCGTCTGGTTGCCTGCGGCATCGATACCGAACAGCGTATTGATGCGTGGGCGCCACTGCTCCAACTTGGTGCTCGGATACTTCGCTGCGTTGATGATGACCGAGGGAGCGCCCACACCCTGCAGGCGGACTGGCTTCCACATGATCACCAGCTCGTTGTAGGTACCGGCATCCACCAGGATCAGATCACCCGGCTTGGCACCGTCGATGGCAGCCTGGATGGTCTGACCGACGATAGCCACGACCCGAACCGGTGTACGATTTTCGATCGTAACCGTCATGGCATCCATCGGTGACTTGCCATTGGCCGCAGTTGACGGTCAGCTGGCCTGTCGCTGTACCAGCTGGTACCGTCACAGTGATCTACGCATCGCTCCAGCTTCCAGCAGCAACAGCGAGGGTGGTCTTGCCGATCGTCACGGTGCCGGGTGTTGCACCGAAACCGTAATGACGGGTGATGGTCTTCTGGTTATAAGGAGCCGACGGTTGCGGCCGGTCCTGCGTAATCCGGATTCGGAACAGCCACTGTCGCCTAGTGCCGTGATGGTCAGCGTTCCACCCGTGGCAGGCAGGTACGGACCGAAGCCCGCAGTGCTGTCGACCCTGGCGATCGCCGGGGTTGCATCCGGATAGGCGCAGTCTACCGGCTGGTATCCGGCAGCGAATGCGGCCAACGGCAGCACCGGCGTATCCAGATAGTCCGTGAGTCCAGGCATGAACGGATTCGTGTAGCAGAAGTCGCTGAACATCGGGTTGTAGTTCGGATCCGTGATCATCCGCTTGCCGGTCGGATCGGTAGGATCAGGAATCGGACCCGGATCGTTCATGCAGGTGATGAGCATGTTCGGTGAATACCCGGCCGGGTTCGGAACGTTTACCTGCCAGCTTGACGGAGCCAGGCCGTTGAATGTGCCCCACTGATCGGCATAGACGCGCTCGATTTCGATGCCATTGAAGTCCTTGATCGATACCGGAACATTCGGCACCGCGAACTTCTCACCGAAGTCGGGCGAGGCGGAGTTGATTTCGGAAGCAGCGTCGTCCAGGATCATGCCGGTAAAGTGAGCGGCAATGTGCGCGGAGGTGAAGACGAAGAAGTCGGCATTGACCTGCTCCTGATCACCCACTACGACTTCCTTGCGATCGCAAAGAGGGCGGGAAGCGCCGGCGAACGGCGCAACCTGTCCCGACTGCGGGAAGAGGCTGATGAAATCGGGAACCACGCGCACGGTTCCCACGCATGGCGGGAAGGTCAGGTTGGTGCCGGGTGCCCCATGTCCGTGGTGGCGTTGTTGGGGTTATTCGGGTTGTTGTTGTACTGACCCACCGTCGCCTGGTCGGGCAGGATGAAGATGTTGCTCAGCGCCGCAAACTGCTGGGTCACCGGAGCTACCCACTGATCGCCGACGAGGATGTTCTTGTCCTCTTCCTTGACGAGCTCGTAGCCTGGCGGCGGAACCATTTCGACTACATACTTGCCAGCTGGCAGCGGAGTTACACCATCGGCCAGGGTGGTCAGGAATGTAGCGGCCGTCATACTGCGCCGGCTGTACCTGGTTCCAGTTGTGGAAGCCGTCATAGCACTTCTTGATGTTGGCGGTTCCCATCGTGTAAGTCACGAACGGGTCGCCGGTTGGCGGCGTGCCTGCGCCGAGCTGGCCGGGGCAGTTCGTGGGCAGGTTATCGTCCCAGCTCGAGGTCTTGGTGGTGTTCACCAGAACCAGCGAGGTGCTTCCATCGGGCGCTGTCTTTTCCTGGTACAGGTTGATGGTGACGCGCGGAACGAGCGGGGCCCAAAGGTTCTGGAAGAGCAACGTCGGATCATCGAACGGACGGGTGTTTGCGTAAACCACCGTACCGCTGATGCCGCCGTTTTCTCCGGGCAGGTACGGCGTCTTGCCGTACTCCAGGATCTGCGTCTGGCCGATGAAGCCCTGCAGGCCTTCATAGAGGATCTTTCCATCCTCGAAAGCGCTCCGTCGACTCACCTGTCGGATAGTGCGAGGTGAGCAAGTCCGGCGTACGGACCGCTCGTATCGGGCTCACCACCGCCGTCCACAACGATGTGAGTGGCGGTTCCCTTGTAGCGGGTCAGGTCCGATTCAATGACGTACCAGTTGAACAAGGGAAACAGCTCGTTGAAGGTTGCGTTGCCGTCCGCATCCGTCTTCAGCACCATTGGAGAAGCTGCCGTCGCGGAAGCGGATGTTGACCGGAACCTGCGCGATTCCCGGGTTGTTCTTCGAGGGCTTGTGGGTTCCGTCCGCATCGATGAACTGGCTGGTCTGCACGTGGGTGAACCAGGTGAAGACATCCAGCGGCTGCGCCTGGTTGTAAGTCGTGTTCTGCGCGCCGGCAGGTACGTTGACGTAGTAGTAGGAGATGATCTGGTCGAGCCACTGATCCCAGATCACGATCTGGTAGTCGCCCGGCGCCACACCGGTCAAGCTGAAGTTGCCCTGGTCATCGCATTGCGAGAAGGCGACGTTCGCGCCCTGACCGCTCTGCGAATTCAGAGAAACATAGCAGGTCGACTGCGACAGGTAATCGTGCGAACCCGGGACCATGTCTTCCGCGATGGGGCGGGACATGTGCAGGTTCACGACCTGGCCAGTTACGGTGTTGTTGCCCTTCATTGCAGCGTTGACCTTCGCAATGTGAGCGGGATTGATGAAGCCGATCCAGGCATGGAAGCTCGGAGGACCGAACTCCTGGAAGTAGCCGGGCTCGCCGGACTTCGCGAATCCGTCCTGTCCACGTCCGCCTTCCAATGTGGAGACCTGGAACCACTGTTCGCCAGCGCCTTCGCGCGCCGCGCCAGGGTTGGCGATGATGTCGTAACGACCCGGCATCAGGTTCTTGATCAATGCCTGGCCAGCAAGCGGCGAGCCGGTTGGGCAGGTAATGACCACACCGATTGCGGTGCTGCCGTTGTCATTCGCGTTGGTCGGGTAAGGGCATCCCGGTGTACCCAGCAGCGAGTTGGTCAACGGCATGTTGAATGCGTCGTAGTCGATCTGACCGATCGGATCGCCCGTCTTGCCGGCAACGTCGTTCAGGATGATCTGGAAGCCACCGAGACCCGGTTCCGGATCGTCGATGTCGCCGTTGGTGGGATTGTTGTCTTCAAAAACGTAGACGCTGACCTGTGCGGTCTTCAACGGATTGGGTTCGACCAGCACAGTGACAGCACTCTGAGCCGGCGCGATCGGTGCACCACCCATCGTGTGGCCGCACTGTGCAGGTGCAGCGGGAGCGGTCGCGGTCGCTGCGGACGGAATCAGGCAGCTGGCGTTTGCCGGATCGGCAGGGTCTCCGCTGAAGCCCGCGATGAACGGATTGGCAGCGTCGCCCGGCAGCACCGAGATGAAGTAGTACTTGTTCGGATCCAGGTGAACCTGGTCAGGAGTGACAATTGGCTGTTGCGTCGCCGCGGTGGTGCAAATGCCGAGACCATCGCAGGTTGCCGGAGCGCCCATAAGGACTGGCCGGTTCCGCAGCTGTTCGCGCCGGTGCAGCCCTGGGCCACCACCGGCATGTAGCTCTTGTGGAAGTTCAACGCAAGCGTGTTGGACAATCGACGCCGCCAGAGTTTCCGAATCAGGCTATTGTGGAAGGTTGTGTCTTCTTCGATGATCCAGCGGTAGTCGGTGACAGCGGCCTTTGACAGCGCATCGATCACGGATACCTTGGGACCGTTCGCGACCAGGTAGCTGATGGTGACGGTGGCCGGCTGGCTTACGGTGCCCTGAGAGTTCACGGCCACGTAAGTGAATGAGCTAACTCCGCCGGTCGCCGTAAAGGATCCGTCGGGATTGAGCGTAACTCCCGCAGGAAGCGGATTCGCGGGATCGGCCTTTGCCGTCAACGTATAGCCGCTCGGGTCGGTGTCGTTGAGCAGCACGCCCGGATGCGGAGAGCGGAAGAAGCTCGCCACGCTGCTGGTGAAGGAGTCGCCGTTCGCCGTGGGTGCTGTACCCAGGCTGGCAACCGCAAGAGTTACAGTCGTAGTGTTCGAACTGCCCGAGTTTCCGTTGTAAGTGAAACTATCTGTTCCACTGAAGCCGGTGTTGGGCGTGTAAGTGAACGTACCGTCGACATTGAAGATCAACGTGCCGTTGGTTACGTTTGCCACGATGGCCGCATTGCTGATGCCAATGTCGTTATTCAGGACATTGTCGCTGTATGCGCTGTTGAAGGGAACAGTGAACGAGTCAGGGACTGCCGTAGGTGCGGCGGCGGCTGGGACGGATGCGCCCGCGATGTTGAGGAATGCCTGGATACCGGCGTCGGGCTTATTACCGCCAGACAGAGTCAGTGCGCGATCGAAGATGCGATACGAGTTGCCGTCGTAAGTGCCGGCGGTGGTTTGCGTGGGGTGTACCAGCACGTCAAACGTCTTGCCGGCAGGCAACAGAACTTCGCTCTGCACCTTGGGCAGACCAGGAGCCACATTGCCGTCTTCTGCGATCAGCGAGATGCCGAGGTTCACAATCGACGGAACATGGGTATGCGAGCCGGCGTTTGCGAAGCGGACCAGTACGTTGCCGCTGGGAGCCGATGCCGTCGCCGTGGTGAAGGAGATGGGAGCCGTCTTATCAAACGACTTTCCGTTCACCAGGAAGTAAGTCGGCGCGTAATTGACCGCGGGCGGATACGCATTCGGATCGATGGTTCCGGTGCAGGCGCTGCCAACCGTCGGGCAGAGCGGTGCAGCCAGTGCATCGACCGCGATGTTCTGCGCCGCGTCAATCTCACTCAGCAGAAGCGTGGCTTCCGCGTCATAAGGAACGTTGGCCAGAGACTGACCGCTGTACGCGCCGGGAAACGCTTGTCCCGGAGTGATCGGCGCGGTTGTCGTAGGCGCATTCGTTACCACCAGGACACCGTAAAGTCCCATCGGCGCCTGGATGGATGGCTGCGTGCCAGTCTCATACAGGTAGGTGCCGGGGTTCAGCGAGGACCAGGTGTAGGACTGCGTTCCACCCTTCTCCGCTGCTTCGGGACCGAACGATCTGGCACGCTGACCCTGTACAGGAGGCGTGAAGGTCGAAGGCCGCATTCGTAGGCCAGGTCGTCATCGACTGGCCAGGATGGGCCGGACTGGCCGTCTTGATCGGTGAACCCAACCCGCCGCCGATCTGACCGAGGATCACGACCGAAGTCGGAGTCGGCAGATTATTGGTCAGGTTGATGGTCAGGCTGCTGCCCGGAGTGGCCGTAATGGTAGGACCCACCGACCAGGCATTGGTGCAACTACCGGTAGTGCAGAAGCCCCACATGGGGACGATCTTGCCATCCGGTAGAGTTGTTACCGAGCGCTGTGCAGTCAGATTCACCACCGTCTGGGCCGAGGCAACTCCTGTTGCCACTAAACCCGCGACCGCGAGAATCGCTGCTTTGACTTTCATGTTTAAAAACTTGGCGTGCATTGCTCTCACCCTCCGCATCGCTATCCGCATCACAATCACTGCCTTTCATCAATGGTCGTTGCGGGGCTATCCACAAGAGCCATCATCATCATGCCGCCTGGAAATATGTCGTTGGTCGTGATCTCGCGCTCGTTGTGCGAGTGCCACATATAGGCATAGCTGCCGTATGGGTTGATCACGTCTGATCCCTGCGGTAACTGCGTTCCAACAGGAGCACCAAGGTAGGGACTGCCGCCATACCACAATCCGTTGGCGACTATGTTGTTATCCGGTGGAGTTACAGGGATCGGCTTACCATGATCCGGGCAATATTCGTGCGTGACCGGATCGAACCCTGCAGAGGGGCCTTGCGCAATCGTCTTACCGTTGCAGGTGTGAGCCATCGTCGGATCGACGCCGTACACATCCCAGTTCAGTCCTTCGCCTGTCCAGGTCCACAAAGCATCGACTGCCTGACCTGAAACCGTCGCAATGGTAAAGAGCAGCGGTCCAGCTAAGCGTGGTGTTATCGGTCTGGCTCAGAATCAAGTTACCGTCGCGACCCAGTACGCGCGCATGGTTGCCGTGGAAGTGGAACGGATGCTGCCAGCGTCCCTGCCCGATCACGCGCATCAGTACTTGTTCGCCTGGATGCATGTGCGGATTGCCGTTGTAGGGCTGGTGCGGGTAGTTAGGCAGATACGACCCATCCATGTCATCCGGCATGGAACGGCCGTTGATCATGAAGTAGACCGGCTTATACGGCTCGAGATCCACTGCGATCGGTCCCGGAGTACCAGCGCGAACCACGGCTTCCACCTTCTGGTGAACGTCGAGGCTCATCTCCGCGAACTGAAACAGGTACTCGCGGTCATAGCAGGACTGCGGATGATCGTAAGCAGATCCGGACAAGGAGTACGGCCCCTTGTTGCATCCCGCCTGCGTGGTGTTGGGCAGCACGATCAAAGCGCCGTACAAACCCATCTCGACCTGCAGATCAGGCCGGGTGCCGCTGTAGTAGCTGTACGTTCCCGGGCGGCTGGCCACGAAAGTGTACGTGACCGGATTGCCAGGAGCCGCTTCCTGCGTGAGCAGGCCGGCAACTCCGCCGGTCGCAGCCACAGGAAATCCGCCAGAGAACACGATCGATGTGTTTCCGGCCGCGGCAGGAAGATTATCTGCCAGCGACGACAGTTACAGTTTGGCCTTCCGTCACGATCATGGTCGGCCCGGGCAGCTGCATCGTTGGGCAGGTTCCGCCGAAGCTTGCCGGCAAAAACGCGGGAGAAAAGCCCGTCGCGCAGCCGTAGCCCCAGCTATAAACCATTTGTCCATCCGGCTGGGTGATGTAGTCCGCCGTCGCCGTCAGGTTGAAGGTGGTGCCAGTGATTCCCGGAACAGCAGCCTGCGCCAGGGGATTGAATGCCAAGGCAATCGCCGCCATCATGACCGGCAGCAGAACTCTGAGCGATAGTTTTGATCTCATTTTGAAGTGGCTCATTGTGTCTCCTACTGAACAACGATCTCGGTCATCTGGCCGCCGAAGTTCTCGGCGTCGTTCGACAGGTGGTCCAGGTTGGTCGTGTAAAGGAAATAGGTACCGGGAGCGATGCCGTTCGCGTCGAGCATTACATCGACTGATTCGCCGCCGCCCAGGGTCACGGAATTGGTTTTGTAATAGAGGTTGTTACCCTTCAGATCGCGCAGCAGGCGTGCGTTGTTCGCGATCACCTGCATCGGAATCCCGATGGTGGCCAGGGTCGAGAACTCGGTCACGCTGAGATCCGAAATACGCAGCAGTGCACGCCCGTTGTGCGGGATCGTGATCAGGCTGCGCATCGGCTGCGACGGACGCGAGACGCCGTCCGAAGCTTCCGTCGAGATATAGCTGGGGTTCACCGTGTCGGGATAGCTGCGGCCGCTGAGCAGGAAGTACTTGTCCTTCATATCCGCGAAGCCTTCGGGTTGAAGGTTGTTCCCACAAAGTGGAAGTTCGGATCGAAGCCCATGATCTGGATCGGATACTCGACGTCATAGCGCGTGCTGCCGTCGCCGTCGTTGTAGGCGTACATATAAGGCTTGCCGGTGTTGGGGTCGATCGACTGAGCGAAACCATTGTCAGAGGTCGGCAATGGCGTCTGTCCGGTGCACAGAAGATCGGTGCAGCCGAGACCGCTGGTTCCTTTCGCCGCATTGGCAGTCTGCAGCGCCGCATACACGCTGGAGCCAGTCTTGACGCGATTCTGCCGCGGACGAACGTAGCAGCTGCCCCACCATGCCCATCTGCAAGTGCTCGGGAGGTGAGATATGGCAATGCCAGAAGTAAGTGCCAGGATCGGGCGCGGTGTAGTAGTAAGTGAAGCTGCCGCCGATGTTGATCGCCACCGATGCGTCCGGCACGCCGTCAAAAAACGACGAAGCATTCGGATATCCGTGGAAGTGCACCGTGTGCTGCTCAAACAGATCGGGACGCATGATCATGCCCACGTTGGTCAGCGTGAGGAAGAACTCATCATCCTCGTCGATGGCCATCAGCGGAGCCGGGCTCTCGGCGTTCAGAACGCCTGTGTTCATGATGCTGGCAGGATCGGTGACCGCGCGTTGGGATCACCGGCCGTGTTGAAGGTCTTCGCCAGCTCCGTTCCGGGGTTGCCGTTCTGAATGTCCTGCAGGCCGGACAAGGGTCCGAAGCCAAACAGGAAAATTTGATGACCGTCGGCCATCGTGGCGAAACCGTCACCGCCTGAAATCTGCTGACACTTGATGGCGCCCGGTGCAGATGGCCCGGTAGCTGGATGCAACGTAGTAGACGCCGGGCACTGGACCCGGAAGGACTGTGCGCCAGCAGTTCCAGCGGCCAGGCACGCCAGAAGTGTAGGGAGCCACATCTGGTAAAACTTACGATTCGTCATCTTCATCCTCCTATCCATGACAACTGCATGGACGGCAACTTTCTGAAAAGCAAAACTTGGTTCAGGAAGGGGGCGGACACACCCTGACCCTTGACTGCTGCGGGTACTTCTTTAACTTTGAACATCGATGAAACGAGAACCGGACGGGCCGAATTAAGGCGCCTCAATGGCGCTCAAAACTACAGTGCAAGCAATTTTTGTCTAGCCGTGCTGGCCACTTACAGCCATATTTAGACCCTACAAAGTAGTGCAAAAATATAAGACTGTGAAGGCAGCCGCAAGTGGCTAATTTGGCTATAAGTGCTCTAAGTTGCTGAACCTACGACTAAGGTGTTAACCGAGAACTCCTGTCTCTTCCACTTCCGATGTAGATCGGTCCCCTTTCACGCACACGACCCATTCTTCGTCCAGGCGCACGGGCGACGCTGATTGAAATCATCAGTCGGACAAGCCAGTTCGCGAGAACAAAGGTCTATGGTGAGTGAGGGCCGATGTATGACAGGACGAAAGAAGAAGAGCTAGACCAGGGTTGCGAAGTTATTCAGAAGAACAAGCTCACCGAGCAAACTGGTTTCGGCAAGTTACAACGAGTCCACATTACGTCATAGTGATTTTTGCTGCAACTGGCCATTCTGGCTGGTTCGAGAAAGAACCATGTTGGCAACCGTGCAACGGGTCGCTCCAGGCGAAACACCATAGGCTCGTTTGAAATCGCGGGCGAAGTGGCTGAGGTCCTGAATGCCAAGCATGCCGGCGATCTTCTCCACCGTGAAGCTGGTGGTGCGGAGCAGGTGGTGCGCGCGTTCAAGCCGCAGCCGGATGACGTACTTGTGAAAGGAAACACCTACATAGTCTTTGAACAGGTGCCGAAAACGCGACGGAGAAATGCTCAGGACGGCCGAAGCACTCTCGAGCGAAATGAACTCGCTGGGAGTCGACTCAAGGAAGTCGAGTACTTTTTTGATCCGGCAGTTATTGCAGCTTGGGGAAATGTCTTCGGCAGTCGCTTGACTCGAAAAAACAGGTTCGCATGGAATAACCAACCGTGGTCCTTGCGCCCGACAACAGAGGGTCTCTGTTGCTTGATTCATAACTCTCCTCTGGGGGAAGATGAAACAAATCCAGTGATTTTTACCAAAGACCCGAGGCCAACCTTACAAAACGGCTAACAGGCTGGGCGAGTATCCGTCCTCTTGCCGATGAAGTCAATGGGCGAAATCTGATCGATTGATTTGTTTTTTATTTGCAAACATACCCTTTGTGGTCTATAAATTACCCACTTACTTAGCAACATTTGCTCTTTCAAAATGATCGCTTCACCGAAGAGAGCTTTGCCCCGAGTTTGACTTTTGGTTACATTCGCTTGAATCAAGTTCAGCTGTAAGTGAAAACTTTGTAAGCAAGAAACCCTGATTCCCGACCGCAGTCAACGAATTTTGAATTCGAACACGCGCTGCCGCAGCAATGAATGACGATGCAGGAATGAAGCTCTTCAAGTCTCACTTGCACGCCTTTACGTTCCACAGATCAGTCTCACTTTGTCCACGACTTGCCTGGAGTCATAGCACACAAAAAGCCGCAGGACATTTGTAAGTAGCGTGGCCAATGGAAGCGAGGCAAAGCCGTAGCTCGCAGGCCGGTTTGCCCGAAGCGCCGCGCTCTTGGAGATTGGGATGGACACGGAATCTGCTTCTGGAAACCAGATCGTCTTCGGACCCTTCACGCTCGATCTTCGCGAGGGAGAACTCCGTCGCAACGGCTTGCGGCTTCGCCTGCAGCCCAAGACCAGACGTCTGCTGCTGATGCTGGCATCTCGTCCAGGCCAGGTCGCCACTCGCGAAGAGATACGAAGAGACCTGTGGGGTTCAGAGACCTGCGTCGATGTGGAGCATGCGTTGAACTTTTGCGTGTGTCAGCTACGGGCAGCCTTGCGCGATACAGTGAGTCGTCCGAAATATATCGAGACACTCCCAAAGCGAGGCTATCGATTCATCGCGCATGTGTACCGCCGCAATCCGGAACTCACCGTTGCGCCGCAAGCGAGTGCGACCACGCTGCTGCAGTTAGAACGAACCGTCGCTGTGTTGCCCTACAAAATTTCGAGTGACTCGCAGCAATCGATCGCAGATGGAATGACCGATTGCCTGGTCGCGACGTTATCCAAGATTCCCGGGCTGCGGGTGATTCCCGCCGGCTCAGTGATGCGCTTCGAGGAAACCATGCCGCTGGTTCACCAGCTTGCCTTTACGCTCGACGCGAACTGGGTGATCGACGGGCGCATTCTGATCGCCGGGAAGCAGATCCGCATTTCGACCCAGCTGGTCGACGCCCCGATTGGAAGCATTCTGTGGAGTGAGCAGGACGAAGACCATCTTCGCAACGTGCTCTCTCTGCAAAGCCGTTCCAGCCACAAGTTGGCTGCAGCGGTATCGTCCCGCATGCGCTCGCCGGCTATGCCCACCCACAAAAAACCCCTCCTAACTCGCTGACTTTAATCTACGGGTCAGTCGAGGGCCGAGGGGCTTACCTGCCTTTACTTATTTTGATCGGCTGCGGCTACTGCTGCTTCTGCAGCCTGGAAGCCCATTTTGGAATGCGTGCCGTCGCAGAAGGGTTTGTTGGTAGAGGCGCCACAACGACAAAGTGAAATGGCGGGTTTCCCGGTCAGGTCCCACTCGCTTCCATTTGCATCGACCAGCTTTACGGGACCTTCAACGCGGAAAGGGCCATTGGGACGTACCGTAATTTTCACTTCAGGTTCTGACATCAATCTCGCTCCTGTGGAGTAGCAAATCTCACTCCCCACAGTCTACCAGTCACTTCGATGCGTCAGCCCCCGCACCGCTGGTCAGGCTCGACGGTTGTCGCGAGTACACACGGATATAGTCCACCAGCATGCTCTGCGGAAAAACAGTGCTCGCATCGGGATTTCCCGGCCACGCTCCTCCGACGGCAAGGTTGAGCAGGAGAAAATACGGGTGATCGTAGACCCATGGCGTGCCATTGACCTCGGGTTCTCGCGCCTGTGTCTCATACAGCCGCTTATCAACATAAAAGCGGATTGCGTCGGGTTCCCACTCCACAGCGAAGACATGAAAGTCGTCGCCGACGTTCCCGTGGCCAGGGATTGTATCGATTCCCGTAAGATTCGTCGCACCAGAGGGCGAGGGGCCGTGGATACTACCGTGAACCTTGTCCGCTTCTTTCCCAATGTTCTCCATAATGTCGATTTCGCCGCACTTGGGCCAGCCAGATTTTTCGATATCGTCGCCCAGCAGCCAGAACGCAGGCCACATTCCCTGCCCTTTCGGGATTTTGATTCTTGCTTCGAATCGGCCATATTTCTGGGCAAAGAGGCCTTCGGATTTCAACCGTGCCGAGGTGTATTCGCGGGCAATCCCGTCCTTGCCGCTGAAGTGTTCCTTGATCGCTGTAATCACGAGGTTGCCATTCTCCTGGTGGACGTTCTGAGGGCGGTCGGTGTAGCTCTCCAGCTCCTGGTTGCCCCAACCGTTCCCGCCCAGGTCAAAGGTCCACTTCGCCGGATCGGGTGCGGATCCATTCGCGCCATTGAATTCATCGCTCCAGGCCAGCGACCATGTGGCAGTCGCTCCATCCTTGGCGCTAACCTGCTGCGACACTGCAGCCGGCATCATCAGTAAACCAGCAAGCACAATTCCTGAACTTTTCACGATGCGATTGGCCCCTTCGAAGTTCCTCCGCAGCTGGCGGAGACTGTTC
Source organism: uncultured Acidobacteriaceae bacterium (assembly GCA_963748555.1). Lineage (GTDB taxonomy): Bacteria > Acidobacteriota > Terriglobia > Terriglobales > Acidobacteriaceae > CAWKKW01. Next base: position 9,231 of record CAVVJK010000005.1, on the reverse strand, counting down.
TTCGCAAGGAGATGGCGAGACGGCAAAGGTTGTCAAGCGAGCCGGTCACAGTCGAGAGGCTGAGACTCGCCCGCTGGGGTGGAGCGTAGCTCGTCGCATCGCTGTTTATTGTATGTTTATCGACCGGTCGGCCTTGGCCACCAACTGGCCCTGCCGCGCCGTAATGCGAATGTCGCACTGGCCGCGCCCCGGCGACACTTTCACCAGCATGGGAATCGACCCGTCCGGCTCAGGCTTGGGCAGATCCAACGGCTTGCGCGCGATCTCTTTTCCATCCTGAAACAGCTGCAGCGTCACCTTCGGGTCCAGTTCCGCCACGGCCGGGTAGACGACAAAATACACAGCGACCGGTGTGTCTCCATCCACCGAACCGGCGAGCGTCGGCATGATGCGCACTTTATCCAGCTCAAAGGGATTCGCCGGATTGCGTGGGCCTGCAAGCGGCTCCACCTTGCCCACCACCTGCACCGAACTCAGCTTGATGGTTTCTCCGGGATTCACCGTGACGTGGGAGCGCTTGACCGTCGCTCTCCCCGACTGCTCATCGGTCACGGCCGTGACTACCTCGTAATTGCCCGCAGGGAGCTTCACCGGCTCTGCATAGAGAATGCGATCGCGGCTGCTTACCTGGTTGGTTACAACGTCGCGAGTCACTTCGCGGCTGACTTTCTCCACCACCTCGCCCCGCTCATTGTGAATCAGCGCGACGAGCGAAGCCTGGATGTGGCCTTTGCCGGCGGAATCGGGCACCACCTTGAAGCCGGAGACAGGAACCTCAAAGGTCAGCTCGTACTCCACCTCGTGCGCCTGCGGGCGGAAGCTCATCAGTGCTGCCTGGTATGGGAAAGTGACGGGCGCCGGATCTGCGTTGATCTCGTTCAGAGCGACGACTTCAAACGGCTTCAGCGGCTCGCCGTTCAGTTCCGGAATCGCGTAGTAGCCTCTGCGTGTCTGTATCGTGACCTTCCGGCGCGCAACCTTCACATCGATCTTCCTGAAGTGTCCGTCGTATAGCGTGGAGATCGGCGTATAGGCCAGCTCGTAATGCGTGCGCATATCTTCCATCATGCGCTGCATGGGCTCGGCGATCTGGTTGGTGCTCGTGACCGCGAACCCGCCCGTGGCTTCCGCAAGCTCGCGCAGGGCCAATTGGTCATTCGATACCGCGGTCAGTTCCTCGTCGTCCTCGAGCTTGTGCCCGTTGCGCGGATCCACTCTTTGCGCGGAGCTCTCGGATGCGACCCGCTCCAGGTTGTTCAACGACTCGGCCATAGGGTCTTCTGCATTGAGGCCCTTGGTGTCAATCGTGTAAAAAGTCACGCCGGAACGATTGGCGTAGCTAATCAGGCTGTCGACGACCTCCCGGCGATTCACCGGAAACTGCAGACCATCCGCCAGGTACAACACCACCTTGCGCCCGGGGAGTTTTTCCTGGCTGTGCACCAGCGCCCGCAGAGAGTCCATCGCGTTCATCCCGTTGGCCAGGCTGGTCGCGAACCGCAGTCCCTTGGCCATGTCCGCCTCGGTGATCAGTGCGTTGCCGATATTGGTGGAGGCGTCCTGCGAGGAGGCATTGCGCGACCAGTTGGGATCCAGCAGCAGACTGGACAAGGGGTTCATCTGAGCGTTCTGGACCGCCTGCACGGTCGCGGGTCCGGTGATCGGCGCAGCGATGATGTTTTCCGTTTGGGCCAGCAGAAAAGCTTTGCCCGCCGATGCGACAAGAGCCGCGCCGTCAATTCCGCCTTTGGAGTAGAGGCCGGTCGATGCGCCGTCGACTGCCTGTGCGAGCAACTCCTTATTGTCGGTGTAGGGGCGGATGAGCTGAAGCCCGCGATTGAGCCGAAACAGCGTGAGGTAAGTATTCGGCAGGTCGTCGTTCTTCAGAAACTGCAGTACCGCCTCGCGGGCGAAGTTCAGATTTTGCGGCGCGATTTGGGCCATGACCACAGAGACAAAATTCACCTGCTGCAGGCGGTTCCGGGGCTCGACTGATTCTGTTTCGGGAGCAAGCGCTACCTTGGTGCGAGCGGCTTTGCGTTCACTCTGCAATTGATCCGCGCCCTCCACATCGCGAAAGGCCTTGATTTTTTGCAGAACTCCATCCTCATAGACCTGGATCTCCGACGGCTTCAGGTCACGGATCGCCTTGCGGTGCTTGTCCCTCACCACCACGTCCAGCAACACTTCTCTCGCATTGGTTCGGATCACCGGCCTATGCGGTTCCATCTGCGTCGGTGCGGTCTGCGCCGGCAGCAGCGAACAGCCCATGCAGGCACTGAGTGCGAAGATCAGAGAGCGTCGGGCCGCCAAATCATTCACCTCGCCGAAGATGCAGATTAGGATGCGGTTTACGGAATGGGGTGTTCCGAGTACCTGGGAAAGCGTCTCAGCCTCGAAAACTCGCGACAGGTCTGGCCGCGCAGTGGAGACACTAGACCACACCTATGTAGCTGGAAGCAATGGAATTCAGCCCGTCCTTTCATGGAATCAACGGTGCCGTTGATCTCCAGACGAACGGTTAGCCAGAGTCGCTACACCGGCAGCCTCGTACTACCTTGGCCGGGGCGCTCGGCCCTGAAACTTTCATCCGCCGCAGAGCATCCTTGGTCTGTGGTCCGCGAAGGGCATAGACTGCCCCCCAAGCACGCCACCAACCCCGGAGGTCTCATGTCCATTCGCCCCGTGAAACGCATGATCAAAGCCAAACCTACACTGGAGGGCGCCGGGGTCCACCTGCGGCGAGCGTTCGGATTCGGCAATACCTCGGAGTTCGATCCCTTCCTGCTGCTCGACGATTTCCGCAATGACGTCCCTGACGACTATTTGGCCGGATTCCCGTGGCATCCTCATCGCGGTATCGAGACGATCACCTATGTTTTGGCGGGTACGGTGGAGCATGGAGACAGTCTGGGCAACAGGGGAGCGATCGAGTCCGGAGACGTGCAGTGGATGACCGCCGGCAGCGGCATCATCCACCAGGAAATGCCGCGGGGCGATCACGCCGGCCGCATGCACGGCTTCCAGCTATGGGCGAATCTGCCGGCGGCGCAGAAGATGACCGCGCCTCGCTATCAGGAGATCAAGGCAGGCGACATTCCCGAGATTACGGACGATGACGGCACCCACGTTCGCCTGGTCTGCGGGAATTTCTGGGGCAAGGTCGGCCCGGTCGACGGAATCGCCACCGACCCGATTTACCTGGACGTCTCAGTTGCGCCCGGCCGTCGCAAGAGCCTTCCCATCGATACCCGTCGGCATGCCTTCGCATACGTGTTTGCGGGATCCGGCAAGTTCTGCAATGCGTCGGCTCCGCTCTCAGTTCCGACCGAGGGCGTGCAGTGGTCCGATACTCATCCGCCTTCGCTCGCCGATAATCGCTCCCTGATCCTCTTCGACAGCGGAGATGAAGTCACCGTGCAGGCCGGAGATGACGGCATCCGCTTTCTGCTCGTCTCCGGCAAGCCGCTCGAAGAACCGGTCGCGTGGTATGGCCCCATCGTGATGAATACGCAGGAGCAGTTACAAACCGCATTTGAAGATTTGGAAAAGGGCAAGTTCCTGAAATAGCCGGACTGGACTGGGAACCGGCGCTCGCGAATGGGCCCGGTTCTCCGGTGGGCACTTTCCCCGAGACGGACGTGTACCGCTACACCAGCTCCAATGTGTGCTTATGGTCTGACATGCAAGTGTTGTACTGCCCATGTTTCATGTTGTGGTAGACGTAAATCCTCTGGTGCCACTCTTCCGGAAAGTGGTTCTTGAAAACATAGGCCTGCGACAGGTGCTTCTCCAGAGGACTCCAGGCAGCGTTGAATTCCTTGATCGCAGCCCGCACCCCAATCTCATCCGAATACGCATGCGATTCGTCACCGACAATGTCGTCGAAGTAGCACCAAACCCGCGGAAGCAAATTGTCGTGAAGAAAGAGCGCAAAGGCATCCCGGGTCGAGGTGTACATATCCAGGTCGAACAGGATCGCGCCCAGAGGCGCATCTGCAGGAAAGCTCACCTGCTTCGCCGTGACGGCAACATCTCCGAGAATTACGTCAGCCCGGCCGTTCAACCGTCGCTTCAGTTTTGGCACATCCATCTCGAACGAGCCAGACGGCCAAACGTAAAGCAGATCGCGAGGATCCGACGACTCCGGCAACCCTGTTCCCGCGTCGAGGCCCAGAATGTGTATCTGCACCCCGAGTTCTTTCACGATGTCATCGCGGTAGTCGCATAGGGTCACAAGCCCGTTGCCACCTGCCACGCCTAACTCGAGAACGGTGGTTGCCTTGTAGCCGAGAGACTTCGCTTCCAATGCCGCAGCGTAAAGGCTCCACGCATACCAGGGTCTTCGGAAGGCGCCCGCTCTCAATCGCGTAGCGAACGAGCAAATGGGAAACTTGGCCAGCAAACGCGGGAAGACGATGGCCCGCCTCGGCGTCGTGCGGGCGCGTTACACAGTGACGTCTAGCAGAAAGCGGTGCGGTTGGTTGACACAGGCCAGAGGATATGATGAGGAAGGCTATTTTGGAGGTCTCGCGAACGATTTTGGAAGCGCGATGAAGGGTTGGGGCAGCAGCAGACAATTCTCTTGAAGAGGTGCGCAGGCTCACACCGCGGTGCGGCGGCATGGACTCTAGATTTGGTCGAACGGATACTGTTTAATTTAATTGGGTCAAGATCGCAGCGTCAGGGCGGCACGCTGAAAGGGGGCGACAGCCGGACTGGGGGAAGTGCGCTGCGGATCGAGAACGCCCGATTTCGTGCGGAGTTGGCGCGGGTCAAATTGAGGGTTTGAAGGACCCTTCTCACTTAAGACGCGGTTGTGGAAACCCGAGTGTTAATTTGCTTCTTGAACATCTCCGTGGCAAGCGACATTTCCCAGCTCCCTGTCATCTTTCCCAGCTCCCATGTCATCTAAGTGGAGGTCTTTCCCCGGCAAAGGACTGGCTCCTCGGAAGCGACACTTGCTCAAGTTATACTTGAACATCGCCGGATGGAAGCTGCAAACTGTGCGCTAAGAGGTCTGCTTCGGACCTTTTCACGAACCTTGTTTTCTATCCGAGAGTTATGTCACAGCCCCCGTCGTCCGAACGCCGCACTATCCTTGGCATTGACTTCCTGCTCGGGACCGTGGAAACCATGGTCGCAGAGGTAATGTGCGGCGGCCTGGTGGTGGTGCCTTCTGGTCCGGGTCTCAAGGATCTTCCCGTGGACCCGACGTACCGAGAGGCGCTGCTTAACGCCGATTTCGCGATCACCGACAGCGCCCTAATGGTCATCTTGTGGAACCTGCTGCAACGGGATCGCGTGCCGCGCGTGTCAGGACTTTATTATCTTCAGATCCTGCTCGAGCGCCCGGAGTTGCGGACACCGGCAGCGAATTACTGGGTGATGCCGGGACCTGAGAGTTCAGAAAAGAACCTGGCGTGGCTTCGGACACGGGGAATTCATGTCCCCGAAGGAAACGTCTACCTGGCGCCGCACTACAAACGTCCGATTGAAGACCCGGAGTTGGTTCGGCGATTAAACGAATCGCGGCCGGCACATGTGTTCTTGGGCCTCGGGGGTGGAGTGCAGGAGCCACTAGGCTTCTACCTGAAACGGAACCTGGATTACCGACCAAGCATTCATTGCATCGGGGCGGCGATCGCCTTCCTAAGCGGCGATCAAGTGGGTATTCCTGAGTGGGTCGATCGAGCGGGACTAGGCTGGTTGGCCCGTTGCGTGTCGCGGCCGCAGATGTATGTTCCGCGCTATTGGGCTGCGCGGAAACTGGCGGGGCTGATGATTCGTTACCGGGCGGAATTACCTCCCTTGCGCGGATAGTCCGGCAGCGGAAAATACACCAGACTGGAGGGCACTTTCATATGCCCGACGGATGCCGTCACGAAGTGTTGTCCGGGCATGCCAGCCGAGCCCAATCATCTTGCCAACATCCATGAGCTTTTGGGGAGTTCCGTCGGGTTTCGAGGCGTCGAACTCCAGCTTTCCTCGAAACTCGAGCACATCGCAGATCATCTCGGCCAAACCCCGGATACTGATGTCCTCTCCCACTCCGATGTTGATCAGAGGCGGCTCAGACTCGTTCAAGAGGGAATCATAGGTTGTGCCTGGCAGGTTGAGAAGAAAGGTACACGCCTCCGCGAGATCGTCGCTGTAGAGGAACTCGCGCATCGGCTTGCCCGATCCCCAAACAACTACGCTCCTCTCTCCCGCGGCCTTCGCTTCGACTACCTTTCGAATTAGGGCCGGCAGCACGTGGGAGCTTTGCAGGTCGAAGTTGTCGTTGGGCCCGTACATGTTGGTGGGCATGGCCGCCAGAAAGCGGGTCCCGTACTGCCGGTTGTAGCTCCAGCACATTTCGATGCCTGCAATCTTGGCAAGCGCATAGGGCCGATTCGTCGGCTCGAGTGGCCCAGTCAACAGGGCATCTTCCCGCATCGGTTGGGGGGCGGTCTTGGGATAGATGCAACTGGAGCCGAGGAAGAGTAGCCGCGAAACACCCGCCTGGTACGACTGCTCGATGAGGTTGTTTTGAATGAGTAAGTTCTCTCGAATGAATTCAGCCGGGCGGCTACTGTTGGCGAGAATACCTCCGACTTTGGCAGCAGCCATAACAACAAATTTAGGCCGGTGCTCACCGAAGAAATCCGTAACTGCTGCCTGGTTGGTCAGATCGAGTTCGGCATGGGTGCGGAGGAGCAGGTTGGAGTAGCCCTGCTTCTGCAGGTTACGTACGATCGCCGAACCAGCCAAACCACGATGCCCTGCAATATAAATTTGGCTATCCTTCTCCATGAATTGATCCTTAAAGTTATTCGTGAAAATCGAAGGAAGCGTACCCATGCTTCCGCACGAGCGCATCCCGCTCGGCCGCCTTCAAGTCTTCGCTGATCATCTCCTCGACCAGTTCCTTGAACTGGGTCTTCGGGCTCCAACCGAGCAGACGCTGTGCTTTGCTGGGGTCGCCGAGCAGCGTCTGGACTTCAGTCGGCCGGAAATATCGTGGGTCGACGGCAACGATCACGTTGCCCCGTGAGTCGTAGCCCTTCTCGTCAACTCCTGAACCATTCCAAAGCACCTGAATATCGAGGTATGCGGCTGCAACTTCGACAAACTCTCTCACGCTGTGCTGCCGGCCGGTGGCGATGACAAAATCGTCGGGCGTGTCCTGCTGCAGCATGAGCCACTGCATTTCTACGTAGTCGCGGGCGTGTCCCCAATCGCGAAGCGCATCGAGATTTCCGAGATAGAGGCAGTCTTGCAGGCCTAGCTTGATCCGGGCAAGAGCGCGGGTGATTTTGCGGGTGACAAACGTTTCTCCCCTTAGGGGTGATTCGTGGTTAAACAGAATCCCATTGCAGGCGTAAATCCCATAGGCCTCCCGGTAGTTCACCGTTATCCAGTAGGCATATAACTTTGCGACCGCGTACGGAGAGCGGGGATAAAAGGGAGTAGTCTCCTTCTGGGGTATTTCCTGGACCAATCCGTAAAGCTCTGAAGTAGAGGCTTGGTAGAAGCGAGTCTTCTTCTCCAGTCCCAAGATGCGAATGGCTTCCAGCAGTCGCAGCGTTCCGATTGCGTCTGAATCTGCCGTGTATTCCGGCTCCTCGAATGACACCTGGACGTGACTCTGCGCCGCAAGGTTGTATAGCTCGTCGGGCCGCACCTTTTCCACAATGTGGATCAGGCTCGAGGAATCGGTCATATCCCCATAGTGCAGAACGAATTTCCGGTTGACCTCATGCGGATCCTGGTAAAGATGGTCGATCCTGTTGGTATTGAAAAGCGATGTGCGGCGCTTGATTCCGTGAACTTCATATCCCTTATCCAACAGCATCTCAGCAAGGTAGGCGCCGTCCTGCCCAGTGACACCGGTGATCAACGCTTTCTTCATCCCGAAACTCCTCACGCTGATTTCAGATCGGGCTGACAAAGTTGTCGTTAGGGGTCTTCGATCCCACGCGCTCGCGAATCCGGTCGCTCATATCTGCGAGATAGAAGCTTCTGTCGGCCAATCGCCGCCAGTGATTTCGCGCGGAAACACGCGCAGCCTCTGCACATCGTCATTTTGCAACTCGACTTCCCACCAGTCCGTGTCGACGGGCAGCTCGCGCCACAAGCGTCCTCGCCGGCGGAACAGAAGCGCGCGCCGAATCTTGTTTTTCCTGGATCGTTGAGATTCGGGTTGGTGACAATCTTCTGGAAGCGTTCGCGGTAGGGATTGAATTCCGGCTGGTAAAACTCGCTGCGCAGAAACTCGGCAATCACTTCCGGCTGAAGAACACGATGCAGCTTGCGGAGCTGCGGGTAGGCGATCTCGTCGGTCAACGCCGCGGTCGCCGCGAGATGCAGGAACTGGATAGAAACCGTTACCAGCAATGCCAGCATGATCACCAACTGCACCACAATGACCTGGCTAAGATTTCGGTGGATCAGATAAATGCCGGCAATGATCGCACCACTGAATCCCAGTTGGAGCCAGCTCACGTTGCCGATCTTTCGAGAAATTTCGTAGCTCATCAGCACCACGCTCAGCGAATACAAGCCGGTGGTGGCGGCGTCGAGAACCAGCAGCGAAGAATAGGAGTGATGATGAACTCCCAGCGCGAAACCCGAACCCAGCACCATCTGCCAGAGGCGCGCCGGGGCCAGCCATACTCCGAGGGTGAACAGCGAGGTAATCAGTACTACCAGCAGAATCGCGGTGCTCAGAACTGCGCGCCCGTCACGCTCAGCCGAACGGGCTCCCGCCGAGAACGGGAACATGCTGCTGACCACCGACCACGACAGCATGTACACGACACGTCCTACCAAAGCCACCGCTGCATAAAGTCCGGCTTCGCTGGCGGAGAAGAAATGCTTCACCAGCACAATATCGAGATTGTTGATGATGACTTGGCCCACGAAGAAAACGGTCGCCTGTACGCCTTCGCCGAGCGCCTTTGGCAAGCCGGCCTTGGCAACGGTATTCAGGTCGCTCCGCGGACGCCCGAAGAAGTACGCGACCACGATCGATGCCACCATGGCCCCGATCACGCCTCCGAACACGATTGCCCCTAACCGGATCAGGATGATTGCTCCCGCCAGCTTCACCACCACTTCAAGAACGAAGTTGCTGGCCAAGTGGGGGAAGTCATACATCCCCTGCATCAGGCCGCGACGTGCGCCGAGCGGAATATAAAAAATCGTGCCCACCGCCAGCAGCAGAATGTAACTGCTGGTAGGCACAGG
>CAVVJK010000004.1:0-294098 GCA_963748555.1 uncultured Acidobacteriaceae bacterium | reverse complement strand
GGGTGAAGCGCAATGTTATTTTCATCGCGCTTCACCTGAGTACACCGGTTGTGCCGGAGTTACTTACTTGACACTGATCGAAACGGTTGAGTATGCAGGCACCGCAACCTTAGCCGCATACCCGCGGGTGATGGTTGTGAGCCCGACCGACTTGGAGGTGATCTTCGAGTTGGCGGCATTCAACAGGTGCACCGTTGCGGTAGATGCGCTGAAGCCGAGGTTCTTCATGTCTACGGTCACGCTGCCATAGTTGGTGCCGGTTGGATTGATGATGACCACGCTATCCGCCGACCTGGTATAGAAGGCAGTCGCGCCCAACCCCGAAGTCGTACTCTGGGGTGAGACTGCAGCCGCCATGTGTCCGCCCGCCTGTAGATCGAGATACGCAGACGATGCAAACAGCTTATACGCGTAGAACTGCGGATACGGGGTGAGTGCCGCCGTACTGCAATTCATCGTGCTGTTCCACTGCCCCATGATGCAGAAGTAGCTGCCGCTTGCGTTGAAGTAGCCGAGCTGGCTCGGAACTCTCTTCGCGCCGCTGTACACCACGTTCAGGAAGTCAGTGATGGCTACACTGTTCCACAGCGATCCATAGGTCGGATGATTGCGGCAGCAGTCTACCGCAAACGCCCAGCCGTCGTTGAACTCGCTGACGAAGATTGGGGTATTGGCTGCGTTTGGCTGCTTGCCCTTGCGAACGTACGGTTCGATGAGCCGATAGTAGTACCCAAGGCCGCTATTGGAAGCCTGCGTCATCGCGTACAGCTGGCTCCAGTTCATGTGCTTTTGAATGTTTGTCAGACCCGACAAATAGATGTGGAAGCTGACAAAGTCAACGTAGGGCGCGGTCGCTGAGTTATTTACCAGAGCAGAAATATAAGTGGGCCCCGCAGCAGCAACTCGGGAGATCGTCGGTCCACCAGTGTGGATCGTACGTCCGTCAGCCTTGGCTTGCGCATGCATGCGCGAAGCGGCCGCTTCGAAGATGGCAACATATGCTTTCAGGTTCGCCGTGGCATTCGCCCCGCACATCGAGGCTGTCAATTCCGGCTCGTTCCAGATCTCGTAATTCACAATCACGTTTGGATAGTACTTGTCCGCGTGCGCCACGACTGCGGCGGCCATCTGGCCCCACTTCGTCGTGTTCGAGGGCGGCGTACAAACTTTTGCACCAAGGGATTTGGGTGTTCCAAACATCACAGCTAAGGGGTGGATGCCCGCAGCCTTCATTCTGTTCAGCGACGAGTCCAGGCTGCTGAAATTCGCCGTCGATGTTGCGTAGATCTGGTTGAGATTGACCCAGAACCGGGTCTGATTGAGACCGGCTCCAGTCAGTGTGCTGATGCCGGTTGAATTGCTGAGACTGGAGCCGATTCCTCCAACCTGCAAAAGGCCACTCGGAATGACCGGTGTTGCACCACTTCGGCTGGCAAAATCGGCTGATACGGTTTGGGCTTTCGCGCCACAAGTGGCGAGTAGCGTGATTGCTGCGAGTACTGCTCCGGAGAATAGCGAACGGGCGGACCGAGTCGAGGGGGAGTGAATGAACATCGGGCTTTCCTTTTCTGTATTTAGGCCACCCCACCAGGGCATAACATCTGAGTTCGTGCTTCAGGTTTCTGCTGAGCGGGTTGCCTATGATTGGGGTTAAATTTGGTTAATAGTAGCATCGCAATCAACAATTAGTTACCTCAGTCACCGAATTTTCTTGTGGATAACTACTCAGTAACTATTTGAGAAAAAGGTTGACAGTATTCATATCTGCATTTAAGCCGTTCCTCCGAGGTGAATGAAGTCCCGCACCCGCAGCCCCTCCGTCTCTGCTCCTTGTCTCGATTTGGGCACAAAATCAAAGATTCGCTGCTGATCTCGTGACCTGCGCGTGCTAAGGAATGCGGTCGCGTCCGAGTCTTGAGAACATACAGGTGGTTTCCTGCGGTCGTTAGTAGAGTCGAACTTCCATCGCCGGGCCGAGTTTCCTGCGGAGAATATGCGCCAGAAAACTACGTCTTCGTTTGTTTTCTGGAGTAACGCTTATGTCCAGAATGAGCAGTGACTGCGTAGATGGGAATTGAGACAACTGGTAGTGTCAGTTGCCTGAGTATTCCCAGACCGGCAGATCCCGCAATCCGTTGGCCGGCCTGATCGAACTCGGGTCGCGATTTATGCGCCTCGATGAAATGATTCCGGCCTGAGCCTCACTAATCAGTGGAGCCCATGCAGGGCTCAACGATTGTCACTGATCGGCATCACTGTATGCGCGCTGTCGGATTGCCTGCGAGCACTCCAGCTCGCTATTCGCCTGTAGCGCAGACGGAGAGGCTAGCCTGGCTAACTTGCGGTTTGCCATGAGGCTCCTTCTGAGCGCGCCTTCCATTTAAGAAAGCTGTCAGGCCTTCGTCCATCGCTGCGACAGATCCTGTATTCGGCACGTTCAACATTCGCGCCGCATGCACAGATACCCTGCACTCTCGGGTGCGAGACATTCGGCGGAACTCCGCGCCGAAAGAGGACGAAGACATGGCAGGCACTTGGCATTCACTCAACAATCAGCCCGCGTTCAACACCAGCACCATGCTGCTTCTCACCGACGGCAGAGTCATGGTGCAGGAGGAGAATACGAAGCACTGGCACGCGCTTCGCCCCGACGCAAACGGTTCGTATACCAACGGCACCTGGGAAAGCCTCGCCGACATGGCCTTCTGGCGGCGCTACTACGCTTCAGGCGTGCTCAAGGATGGACGCGTCTTCATCTGTGGCGGCGAACAGACCGGCGACGTAGGCGATACCAATAAGGGTGAAATCTACGATCCCGTGCACGATACCTGGACCGCCATTTCGCTTCCACCCTGGTCGCAGGTAGGCGATGCAGCGAGTTGTGTGTTGCCCGATGGCCGCATCATGATTGGCGCACTGCTCAGCGGCGACTGCCTGATCTACAACCCTTCTACTGACACCTGGAGCACCACCGGGGCTCAGCCCGGAAGAACCAATGAAGAGACTTGGATCCTGCTGCCCGACAACACCGTCCTCACGGTGCAGTGCTTCTCCCCCTTTCATGCGCAGAAATACGTAATCGCTTCAGGTACGTGGAAGGATGAAGGCACCCCGCCTGTGGCCCTGGTCGATATACCCCAGGCCGAGATCGGGCCGGCGATGCTGCTCTACAACGGCAAAGTCGTCTTCTTCGGCGCCGCAAACAGCGGAGGTCATGGCAAGTCGGCGATCTATACCCCGCCTGCTTCGCCGACTGGCACAGGAGCCTGGGCTGCCGGGCCCGACACTCCCAATGTGGGCGGCCAGGTCATGGTCTCGAACGATTGCCCCGCATCGCTCCTGCCCAATGGCAAGGTCCTCTACACAGCCGCCCAGTTTCAAGCGGGAGGTTGGGGATCGCCGGTGTACTTCTTTGAATACGATCCCACCATCAACACCACCGTTCAGGTGGCGACTCCGCCCAACAACAATCTGTTTCCTTTTAACAACCAGTTTCCCGGCATCTATTGGAGCCGGCTGATGCTGCTGCCTACCGGCGAAGTGCTCTATAGCGCCAGCTCCAACAATGTGCAGGTCTATGTGCCCGACGGTGGTCCACAGGAAGGCCTGGCGTCCGACTATCTCCTCCGTGACGTCGCACTTTGAGATTTTCGACGAATATTTCCTCCTGCAGGGCACGCAGCTGAACGGGCTCTCGCAGGCCAATGTGTATGGGGACGATTGCTATCCCGCTACGAATTACCCCATCGTGCAACTCACTGACCCCATCACTCACCACGTCTACTATTGCTCCACCTACGAGTTCAGCACTCTCGGCGTGGCCACCGGCAACTCGCTGCAATCGACGCGATTCCACGTAAGGGGAGTGCCCGATGGTACCTATGAACTGCGCGTGATTGCGAATGGCATTCCGTCACACGCCCACACCTTCTGCTACACCCGTCCCAAGAAGCCGCGGTGGTTCGACGTAGGTGTCAAGCGTGAATTCGAATGGTTCGGCAAACTCGTAGCGGAGGGCGATCCCTTCAACTGGATCGAGCAAATCATCGACCCGCAGATCAACGAACTTCAGCTCAGCCTCAAGTATCTCCAGAACAGCGTCAATCGCTTGAACTCACTCATTCAGACGAAGCAATTGCCGGGAGTGGGTAAAGACATTGCTAAAGAGGCCAACGTCAACGAAGCGAAACAACAGACCAAGACGGAAGGAAAATGATCCTCATCGTCGCCAGTGCGGCTGATCGAGCGGCAGCGGAGTTTGCGGAGACCTTGTCCGTCTCCGCCGCCGTCTCGGTGGTGACCTGCGAGAGCCTGGCGCTCGAGAGCACCGCGATTCGCCACCCGGCAATCCTGTCGTCCACACTCACTGTGGCTGGGGAGAGCATCGCCGCCGTGGAGATCGAATGGGTCCTCAACTGCCTGCCCGCGGTCTTCCCCGACGAACTCTTCTTCTATCCGCCAGAGGAGCGCGAGTACCAGTCAGCCGAGTTCCACGCCCTGCTTACATTTTTCCTCCACTCGCTGCCGCGGCCGGTCATCAATCGTCCCAACTCCGTCAGCCTCACCGGATCTTTCTCCAGTCCCATCGGGTGGTATCACCTCGCGCACAAGCTCCGCATCCCGCTCGCCGAGGTTAATGTGACCTCCACTGAAGTCAAAAATCCATTCGCATCTCTGTACGCCGGCGAGCTAGTCCATGTAACTTGCCTGCGTGGAACGGTCCTTAGTTCCTCGTCTGCTCTCGCGAACCAATACACCCGCGCGCTGGCGCAAGCCTCGGGCGTCGACTTTCTTCGAGCGGCCTTCCGCCCAACTCACGCCGGATTGGAATTTACCGCGGCCAACACTGTTCCGAATCTTCGCGACCCCGCCACTCGGCGAGCACTTGTCGAATTGGCCGTGGGAGTCACCGCATGATTTTCTTGTGGGGCTTGATGGAAGACGCCACCTTCCAATCGGTTCATGATTATCTACGGTTGTGCGGAGCGGATTTCGTACATCTGAATCACGCTTCGATCCGCCGCACACGGCTCCAATTCCGTACGAAGCCGGATCCCGCCTATCTTCTCCACTGCGATCGCGCCATCGATCTTGCAGACGTCACTGCCGCCTATCTGCGGCCATACGATCACAAGCTGTATGAAACGGAGACCGCGGAACAAGCGGGTTCGCGGACTCTGTCGAGCCCTGACCTGGTGCATCATCTCCTCACCAATTGGGCGGAGCACAGCGATGCCATCATCCTGAATCGGCCATCGGCTGAAGCGACCAACCAATCCAAGCTCTACCAGGCCAGCTTCATCGTCGACTCGGGCTTTCTTGTTCCCGACTCGCTGGTGAGTAATGACTACTCCACCATCGCAGAGTTTGTGGGGCGGCATGGGCAGGTTATCTATAAGTCGATGAGTAGCGTGCGCAGCATCGTCAAGCAGCTTGATCTCGCCCAACTGTCACCTTATGGAGCGATGGGCCCCACGCTTTTCCAGCAACGCGTTCTCGGCACGAATGTCAGGGTCCACGTGGTTGGCGATCAGGCGATTGCCTGCGCCATCGAGTCAGAAGGGACGGATTATCGCTACGCCTCCGCCCGCATGACTCCTATAGTGCTTCCCGGCGACGTGGCTGCGCGTTGCGTGGCTCTCACTCGAAATCTCGGCCTGGTGCTCTCAGGCATCGACCTCATCGTCACGCCGCGCGGAGAATACTACTGCCTCGAAGCCAATCCCAGTCCGGCCTTCGCCTGCTTCGACATCGATTCCGAACACTCCATTGCTCAAGCCGTGGCCGAGACCCTGATGCAACCAGACACGGCGTTTGCGCTGCCTGCTCTCTCCCGACAGCGTGCGCTTTGACGAGACCCGCGGTGCCCGGATCAGGGCATAGGCCAGATCCGCGGGCCAACCACGGTCGAGGACCGGAATAGCTAGGCGAGTATCTCCCTTGCACTCTCCCACCAATCGCTCATCAGTTGAGCAGCCGGCTTTGCCTGTGCAAGGGCGGCAGCTTGTCCGGCCCATACCTGCATGCGTTGTACGTCGCCCTGTTTCTGGGCCTCTGCCCGCATGCCAGCGGTCAGGCCTCGCTGCACCGGATAGGGAGCAGGGGCAGGGGATCCTCCCGCAAGGGCAGCCCTCACATACTCGGTGGCGATGCTGCGCCCCGCTCTGCCACTGAACACCCGACTGACGACCGTGTCTTCCGGCAATGTGTCTGCGAGTGCACTTGCCCAGGCAGGATGAATCTTCGCTTCGGGGCAGCGAAGAAATCCTGTTCCAATCTGCACGGCACTCGCGCCAAGCGCCAGGGCAGCGGCAATGCCTCTCCCGTCGGCGACGCCTCCTGTAGCGACCACCGGGATCTTCACCCGATCCACCACTGCCGGCACAAGCGCAAAGAGTCCCACCAGCTCGCGCTCCGCCGCTGAGGCGTCGAAACAACCACGGTGTCCTCCGGCTTCGGAGCCCTGTGCGACGACGACATCCGCTCCCGCCGCCTCTGCCGCGATGGCCTCTTTTACGGTAGATATGTTTGCAAACCACTGAATGCCACCGCGCTTCATCCGCTTCACAAACTCAGGCGGATAAAGGCCCATGACGGACGAGAGAATTGGCGGCCGTGCCTCCAACATCGCCTCGCATTGAGCCGCGAAGTCAGGCGGAGTGGCGTCTCCCGCCTCCGGCGCGATCGCGGGGCCCCACTTCGCCAGAAAGCTACGAAGGTCCTCCTCCTGCTTCGGATCGCGCCGAGGTATCGGATCCGGGATCCAGTTATTCAACTGAAACGGGCCGTTCGCATTCGACCGGAATTCGCTCACCCACGCGATTATTTCCTCAGGCTGCATCAACAACACTCCGCAAGCGCCGAGGCCTCCGCCATTCGCAACACTGATCGACAGAGATGGTGCGCTGACGCCCGCCATGGGAGCCAGCAGGATGGGCATCCGTAAACCAAATCGGCTGCAAAAAGACTCACTTCTCTTAAACATGGAATGCATGCCTCTCCGAGGCGCACACGACATTGGAATGCGAAGGATCAATGTCAGGTCGTCCCGGCAATCCCAACATCAACGGCGTTTCCAAACACAACCTACATAGGCCATCGTAAGCGATGCCACCACACGGTGGGGAAGGGAAAAACGAGTTGTTGGCGAGGCCTTGGATGGCGCCATATCGACCATACCCGTCCTTTAAAGCCACTCGCAATTGCAACGGAAATGAAGGAGACTGATGTTAGAGGCCTGTGCGAACTCACATGCTGACTTGGTTCGATCGCCAGTTCGACTTCTCTTTCCCCATTGCGCTATTTCCGAACATACTCGCGCGTCTTCGCGGCACGCCCGCGCGACTCGAGGATGTATTCAGGGGACGAGAATCTTCCGTCGTTGTGAACAAGCTGGACGGCAAATGGTCTGCCCAGGAAAATGCCGGCCACTTACTCGAGTTGGAGACTCTCTGGCGCGCTCGCGTTGCGGACTACAAGGCTTCCAGTCCAGGCCTGACGGTGGCCGACCTGCAAAACCGGAAGACTCATGACGGAAACTACAACGCTCAGTCGCTGGATGACATTCTGCGCACCTTCCGTGCGGCGCGGCTGCAGTTGCTTCAGTGCGTCGACGATGTGGACGATGCAATGCTGGAGAGGTCAATTCCGCATCCCCGTCTTCATCTTCCGATGCGCCTCGTAGACCACCTGTGCTTCGTGGCCGAGCACGATGATCATCATCTGGCCCGCATTTGGGAGCTCCTGAATAGCTGAGCTCGAGCGCGATCAAATATCCACGGAGTTACGTGGAGCCGCAAAGCGAATATCGATGCGACCGGAAGCCGTGAGTTACCGACGAAATCCCGCTACTCCTCGCAGAAGCACAGCACGCTCATCAAGACTTTCTCAATGTTGGTGGGTCGGAACTCACGCTGGATGGTTGAACGCACCGCGCATTGGCTCATGGATGATTGCTCTGAATCATCGAAAGCGCCTGATCGACATCCGCGTCACCAGGCGAGAGTCTCTTGGCCTGCTGCAGCTCCGCCAGGCCGTTTTTCAGATCTCCCGACCGGCAATAGATGAGGCCGAGATCTTTGTGCAGAGTCGGCAACGCGTTGCAATCCTTGCATACCTCGATGCTCTCCTTTAACTGCGAGATAGCCTGCGGCCAGTCGCGCGCCTCCGCCGATGTCAGCGCGAAGTCGGCCAGAGTTTCAGCACGGTCCATCACATGCTGTTTCTCCTGCATGGCCTCAAATTGAGCCTGAAGGCGCTTCGATTCTTCTTTGTCTGTTTTGGCCAGAACTCGAGACAGATTGTAATATGCCTCTCCATATTTCGGATCAACCTCGATAACCTTGCGCCAACAGGCCATCGCGCCAGCATCATCGCCTTTTCTGAGTAACTCCTGGCCGAGCTTGTATTGGGCGTCTGCGTTGTCAGGCTGTATCTCGACAACTCTTCGAAAGTACTCGATGGCCTTGTCTGAATTCCCAGCTTGCTTCTCGATCAGACCCAGCAGGTAATCGGCCTCAGGGAACTTCGGATTCATCCGAGTCGCGCTCTCCAACTCAGGCCGTGCTTCGTCGTTCCTGCCGAGGTCCAGCAAAACTCGTCCCCTGTTGTAGTGAACGCTCGCTGCGTCGGGACGCAGCCGCTCCGATTCCGAGAATTCCTGAAGCGCTCCTTTCAGGTCGAACTGATCGGCAAGAGCGATACCCAGATTCAGATGGGCTTCGGCAGACTGTGCATCGATCGAAACCACCTTTCGAAAGAGCTCAACCGCTTCAGGGCGACGCTGCATTCTGGCGAGCACCATTGCATGCGCGGTCAGTACCGGCTCGCTTGACGGCGCCAGTCGTTCCGCGGAAGACAGTGCCTGCTCCGCATCTTTGAAACGAGATTCGCTGGCCAAGGTCAATCCCAGGTTGAGATAGGCCTGCACATACTGCGGATTATTCTCGCAGGCTTGCCGAAACACCTTCTCAGCTTCCGTATTGTTACCTTGTTGCGCATACAACACTCCCAGATTGTTTTGGGCCTCTGCATATTGAGGATCCAATGAGATCGCGGTCTTCAACTGCGTTTCGGCTTCAGCCGCATGCCCTGCATTTAAGTACAACAGGCCGAGTTGATTGTGAGCGGGCGCAAAGTCAGGTTCGAGCGCAGTGGCTTTTTCCAATGCTTGCTGCTCGGCTACGTAGTCGTGAAGGCCATCGAGCGCAAGCGAAAGATTGTAATACAGGTGTCCATCCTTGGGACTGCCAACAATGGCGGCTCGGTAACCGTCCGCCGCTTTTTGGAAGTCTCCGGTTTTCAAGAGCTGATTCGCTTGGTTCGCATTCGTCTCCGCTACATCCTCGCGAACGGCCATTTCTTTCTGCCGTTGGAAGGTTTTCAACTCTGCGCTTGCCTGCTGTTGGTCCCCCAGCGCTCGCAGAGAGGCAATCAGCTGAAAGTGTGCTTCGCTGGAATCGGGCTTCAACTGCAAGGCTTTTTCCAGTTGGACCCGTGCTTCGGCAGGCTTATCCAGCTTGTTCAGAACAAAGCCCAGGTTATAGCGTGCATCATAATGCTCCGGATTCATCAGGATCGCTCGCTTCAGCATGGCCTCCGCTTCCGCATAATTTCCAATCCCACGATAGACGGCGCCCAGCAGGAAAGCAGCTTCGAAGGCATGAGGGCTTCTACGCTCATACTCCTGCGCGAGAGGCAGCGCAGTTTCGTACTGCGCAAGAATGATCATACGCCTTGATCAACGAGGCCTTGACGCCATCATCAGAGGGGTTGAGCTGCAAGGCCGCTTGAAATTCACCAATCGCTTCATGATACCGTTGCTGTTGCGTGTACACGATGCCCAGATTTGAGTGAGCTTGTGCATAGGTTGGCCGGGCTTTCACAATTGCTGAAAGTGTCTGAATCGCGGCGTCGGTATTCCCGCTCTTTGAATATGCGATGGCGAGATTCAACTGCAGCACTTCGTCCGGCGGAGCGTTCTTCAGAGAATTGATAGCAGCCGAGTAGCGCTTCTCCGCAATCAGCGCTTTGCTCAGCCCGTCTAAAGCGGGGATGGAATTCGCGTCAGCTTGCAGCACGGTTTTGAACTCTGCGATTGCCTGCTCAGACTGGTTCATCTGGTTGAGCGCCATTCCAAGCGCGAGATGCGTCTGAGTGGACTCAGGCTTAAGGCGCAGTGCAGTGCGCAACTCTCGAACGGCGCCTTCTCCATCGCCCTTATTCAATAAGGCGAGCGCCAGATTGAAATGAGCTTCCCACGAATCCGGCGCCAGTCTCAACGCAGAGTGAAACGACGATATGGCGCAACCAAGATTCCCCTGCTGAGCGAAGTAAGCTCCAAGTGCGTCATAAGCGCCGGGAGAAGGTTCCGTCGCAATCACGTGCTCGAGATTGGCTGGTCCCTTGCAGTTCTCTTGCGCCACCGCGATCTCGGCGGCACTCAGCGCCGCAGCTAGCAGGGCTATGACTGTGGTGAACTGGCAAGGTCTTCTATAACACGACATCCTGGGCCTGACTCCCCTCTCGATCTGTTTGCGGCAACACTCAAGCGACATACCCAGTGCTCGTACCACGGCGCTCCTTACCGATATTCTTTCGGGATGGGAGCCGGCGTGTCTCTGCTTAACTGCGCATACTTATCCGCCAACGCCGTTTCACCCAAGCGCCGATAGACCTGCGCCAGCAGGGAGTAAATTTGTAAATCGATGATGACCCCATCTTCATCGGGGATGTTGGCGGCAGTCTCCGCATCGATTTTCGCCTGCTGGTAGTTCTTCATCCGAACCTCGAGCCGTGAGCGCTCATACCAAACGGCACGCACCTCGGCGACCTCTTTGACTGCAAGATCCAGATGAAGTTTGCTGGCCTCCAGATCTCCACGTTTCATCAGGTATCTGCCGTAGTTATAATTCAGAAAGGCATCGTGGTGTGGGCCGGCAACATTGGAATCCAGGCCTTTACGATAGATCTGGTCGAGGCCATCGACCTCCCCTGCTGCCTCCAAATCGAGAGCCAGGTAATCCCACGCCGTTGCGTAGTGCGGATCCAGGTCGGTTGCGATCTTAAAGTGCTGTGCTGCCTCCGCTTTGCGCTTGGCCCCATCTTCAAGCAAGCCCATCTGGTACTGTGCGTCGGCATAGTCCGGATCCAGTTGCGTCGCACGCTTCAGCTGTTCCCTTCCTGCATCCGATCCACCTTTCAAACTCAGCAGCCGGCCGCGAGCTAACAGAACAGCGGGATTCGCGGAGTCCTTGTCGAGGCCGAGCGAAGATAGCGTATCGGCTCGCGCGTACTCTCCACGATCGATGAGAAAATTCGCCAGGTACCCATACGCATTTGCATCTTCCGGTGCCAGATCCTTATAGCGGTCGAATTCGTTTGCCGCTGGCCCGTCTTCCTGGCGCAGTGCGTGAACACGGGCTCGGGCTAGTACCAGCATCGCGCAATCGGGATGGGATTTCTCAATCGGCAGCAGCAGTCGATCGGCAGCGTCCGCTGCGTTGTGGCCCAAATCGCGATTGATCTCGGCAAGGCTTCGATCCACGGCTGAGCACGATCCTGCCATTCCCTTCTGCGGAGCGACCATCGCAGATACGACTATGGCAGCCAGGGTCATGATCCGAACGCAACCCTTGCGGCGAATGCAGATCATGGCTCTGTAACCTTGAGAATCTGATCGACCTTCACGTTGTGCAGCTTCTGCACGGTTCCACTTGGCCACTGCAACTCGATCTCCTTGATCAGAGTGTCTCGACCTACCCCGAAGTGAACCCGTTTATCGGAGGAGCTGGCATAACTCCCAGCGGTAGTGGCATGGTTGAATTGGATCAGTCCGGACTGACTGGTGACCTTGATGCGAGTTCCGATCCCATCGCGATTGCTCTTCACACCGACCGTTTGAATCAGAATCCAATGATTCCCGGTGTTGGCCGTGTTGTAGAGCAACTCTGCCGGGCTGCCGATCGCAGCAACCACAACATCGATCTGTCCGTCGTTGTTTAAGTCCCCGAAGGCGCAGCCGCGATGTGCCGCAGGGGTCCGCAGGTCGGGTCCAGCGCCCGCGCTTACGTTTTGGAACTTGCCGTTTTGCAGGTTCGCGAATACCGCGTTTGGCTGGCGATACGCATCCGCATTTTCACTGACGTGGGCATTTGCGCTGAACAGGTCCTTGTATCCATCGTTGTTCAGGTCATAAATACCCGCACCCCAACCACTCATCCTGGCGCTGGAGAAACCGACACCGGAGACAAAGGTATCTACGCTGAAGAACCCGTCTCCTCCATTACGAAACAGCGGAAATGTCTCTCCCTCGAGCGCTGTGACAAAGAGGCTTGGCCTGCCGGTATTGTCCCAGTCGCGGAAGTCCACTCCCATACTCGATACCGGAACTCCATCGTCCGTATAGGCCACGGCCGCTTCCACCCCCACCTCATCAAACCCTTTTCCTGCCCGGTTCTTGAAGAGGAAGTTGCGCTCGTTGTCGTTGGCCACAAAGATATCCATCCAGCCATCGCCGTCAAAATCGGCGATCGCAACACCCATGCCCCGGCCGATGTGGTTCGCGATTCCCGTAGCCTCCGATACATCCGTAAATGTGCCATCGCCGTTGTTGCGATAGAGAATATTCGGCTGGCCGCTGTAAAGCGTAGGCGGGCAGGAGAGGCGCTTCCCCTCTGGCCCACACACGCGAGAGTTCTCCATGGTCCAGTCAATGTAGTTGGTTACGAAGAGGTCCAGCAGCCCGTCGTTGTCGTAATCCACCCAGGCGGCCGACACGCTCCACAGTTTCTTGCCGTTGTGGCCTGTTCCCGTGACGCCCGCATGGAGAGTTACATCGGTGAAGGTGCCGTCGTGATTGTTGTGATACAGAGCGTTTCTGTTGTAGCCAGTTACATACAGGTCGGCCCAACCGTCGTTGTCGTAGTCTGCGGCCGCCGCTCCCATGCTGTACCCCTCGCCTCGTAATCCGGCCTTCTCGGTTACATCGGTGAAGGTCCCGTCATGGTTATTGTGATACAGGCGGTTATAGAAGCTGGGATTGTCCTTCGCAAATCCGGGTATGCGAGCGCCATTTGTAAAGAAGATATCGAGGTAACCGTCATTGTCATAGTCAAGCAGCGCGACACCTCCCGGCGCTCCATCGAGCATCGGCTTATCGTCGGTAGTGCCGTTGTTCAAGACGAAATTGACGCCCGACTGCTTCTGGCGGTTCTGGAATCGGATCTGCTGCGCTTCGGCGGGTGAGAGTGCTTGAGCCGTTAAAACGCAGATCAGCCCGATCGCCACGAGGCGACAAGCCTTGGCCATCATGCGAGCCGCTGATCGCAAAATCGTCACTGCGGTTTGGCTCCGTTCTTCGCCATGTCGAGCAGCTTACGAATGTAGGTGTCCTGAGGGAAGGTTGCAACATACTGCTCCATCACCTGCTGCGCCTTCGCATATTCCTTGAGACGAATCAGCAGAACCATCAGAGTCTTTTGCGGCACGGGACTATATGGGTTCAGGTCGATTGATTTCTCCAGGACCGGAACTGCTTCCTCCATCGCGACCCAGCTTTACTAATGCATCTGCCAGGTCAGAATAGGCCGTGGGTTCAGTCTCCCCGAGCTTCATCGCCTGCTGCAGATGATCCACGGCTTCCTGCAACCTGCCATCAAGAAGCTCGCGATGTCCAATTGCGGCCTGAACAAGAACCTGATTGGGATCGGACCTGGAGAGCTGATCGAGAGTCGCCAGGTATCTGGGGAGATAGTCGGGACGGGTGGCAGCTAGTTCTCCATACGCCTGCAACAAAATCATTGCTGACGGCGACGTGCCTTTCTCCCCCGGCGCAGGATCCAGGTGGATCAGATCGGGTAGAGTCGCGGTGGTCTGGTGGAAAGCTACCTCGGGCCAGGGCTCGTCTGGCCTCGCTACGATCCTGTGATTCGTCACGCTCGAGTGGGAGATGGTACCAATGTCGCGTCTCGGCATGTGGCAGCCGGCGCAGTCGTCCGCCGGTTGGTGGTGCTGCCTGGTTTCCGACGGTAAAGAGCAACTCTGTTCCGTGTGGCAGGTAAGACACTTTTTGGCATAATACGCCGGGGCCTGCTCGCGAGTAGGCTGCCGATGCGGGTCATGGCAGCTGATGCAGCTCAGCTTGCCTCCGCTGGCACGATAACACTTACTTAACGTCATCGAGTAATAGTGCTGCAGCAGGTCAGTCTGTGGATCGTCTCGCTTGGGAGGAGCCATCAAGATAGACAGGGTGTGGTCAAGCGGCTCACCCGGCCGAAAATCGGCCAAACTCTTCCCCGGCTGCAGCAATCGCAAGTCGCCAGTCTGATGACAGAACATGCAGATATTGTTGGCGAGCTCAGGGGAGAGGCGCGCCGGATTCACGATTGCGGTGTCCTCACCATGCTCGCCGAGGGTGTCCTCTTCCATCGCCCGGATGTGCGCCGATCCGGGACCATGGCAGTTCTCGCAGCCGACCGCGGTCTCCTCAAAAGGAGGCTGCTCATACTTGCCGTCGCTCGCTGGTATCGGCTTGGATCTGCCGCTGTGGCAGCTCAGGCAGCCGGCCAGCATGGGGCGCCCGAAGCCGAAATCTCCCGCTTCATACCCAGGCGATAACTCCCACCGTTCGGCTTTGGTGTAGTAAGACAACGGTGCTTCGAAGAGAAAATCGCCGCGTTTCACCATCCCGCCAAAGCCGTTCGAGCCGGCTCCGATGATCCAATCCAACGTATGCGTGTCCCGGAAGGTCTCATTCCCGCCGGAATCCGTCGCATATTCCGACTGGTAGAGCGTTCCATCGCGTGCATAAACATCGAAATGCCGATCAAGCGTCTTGTCATACACCGACTGCGGTATGCGCATGGATTGCAAGAGCGAAGGCGTCACCGGGACGATCGAGCGGCCCATATCTGTCTTGGAAAATGCTGTATAGATACCCTGGTGGCAACGGGAGCATGCGTGGGAACCCACATGTTGAGAGTTGGCAGTGCTGGCAGGGGCGGTGGCTACATTCTTGGCCGACAGGGAACTGACTGCATTGCCACTCTGGGCAGCTTCCATTGCATGCTGCGCGGCGCCTACCGCCAGTAAGGGATGCGTTAGCGCGAACATCAGCAGAGCAGCGATGATCAGCCTGCGACAGCGTGAAACCAAGACAATGGAATGCTTGCCAAAGGGCCTGATGCTCATTCACTCTACCCGCGGGCGATGGTTCAGTTCCGGGCCTGGGCGACGTATATCTCTCGGCAGACCACGTAAGTCTTCGGAGGCCAGGATGAAGCCACTTTCATCTGCAAGCCGAATGGCTCTAAGAACGATCGCCAAAGCATTTCTCCAAGCTGGCTAAGACCCGGGCCGGACGCTCGCGACAGTTCCGTCCCACTCGCTGATGGAAAGACGACGTGCCTCACCGCGAACCCATCGTATCTTACACGGTTTGGCCTTCCATTCGAGCTGCCAAGTAACCGTTTAAGTAAACGCTTAGATTTAGCTTGACAGAAGCTTTTTATCTTTAGCATCATCTCCCCTCCACGTATCACTACGTTTACGGTGAGCTTCCCTGCACACACGAATCATTAATCACTGTTACAGAACAATTTGAAGGGGGGTCGGATGCACAGTTCCAGGGGGTCGAGCGGCAGTTTGCTCAAGAGCGTCTTCATGAGTGCGCAACTCGCGCTACTCATCATTCTGGCTATTGGCCAGGCCGGGGCCCAGCTATCCAGTGCCAAACTGAACGGAATCGTGCGCGATCCCACCGGAGCAGTAGTTCCGGGAGCGACCATCGTGCTAAACAACACCGACACCGCTGTGAACCGTGTTACCGTCTCAAATCAGGACGGCGCCTACTCAATCGACAATATCGCCCCGGGACGGTACACCATCGAGGCGAAAGCCAAGGGCTTCAGCCCGAAGCACATTTCTGACCTCAACCTGGCTGTCAGTCAGGTAGCTACGATCGACTTCAGCTTGCCCATCGGCTCCGAGCAAACGGTAATCAACGTTGACGCTTCCACCGTCCAATTGGAGGTAGCCAGCGCCGAACTGGGCACGGTGATCGCCACCAAGCAGGTTAACGATCTCCCGCTGAACGGGCGCAACTTCACGCAATTGCTGCAACTCACTCCCGGCGTATCCCCGGTAAGCACGGGCCAAAACGGCATGGGAGGCCGTCCTGGTGGATTCGCGGCCCCGTTGGCAATCGGTTCATCGTTCACATTTCCATCCGTGAACGGCCAGACGAACCGCAGCAATTACTTTCTCACAGACGGATTGAACAATTTCGGAACATTCCTGAGCACGTACGCGGTCCCGCCCATTGTCGACACGATTCAGGAATTCAAAGTCGTCTCTCATGCGGACACGGCAGAATACGGATCGGTGCTCGGTGGCGTGATCAATGTAGTCACCAAGAGCGGTACCAACGATTACCATGGCTCCGGTTGGGAATATCTTCGCAAAGACGCGTTTGACGCGCGTACTTACTTCCTGCCAAAGAGCAGCAAGAAGGCAGCCTACACTCAGAATCAATTCGGCGGCAGCGTGGGTGGACCAGTCCGGATTCCCAAGCTCTACAACGGCCGGAATAAGACATTCTTCTATGGCGCTTACCAGGGGTTCAAGTATTCTCAGACGAGCAACACCGAACCTTTTGATTCCGACCCCGGCCCAGCTTAGCGGGGATCTGACCAACTTCGTCGACTCCTCAGGAAAACTTCGCCCCATCTTCAATCCCTATACCACTCGGCCTGATCCGGATCACCCAGGCTTCTTCATCCGCGATCAGTTTGCCGGCAACATCATCCCTTCCAACCTGATCGACCCGCAGATGGTTGCGTATGCAAATGCTGTCTGGCACCCGGAGAAAGATGCGCAAACGGGGCCAAATCCAACTTCAAACCAGGTGGATACAACGCCCACTACGCAGACCCAGCATGAATGGGATATTCGCATCGACCAGCAGATCGGCCGCAACGATTCTGCATGGTTCCGCTACAGCGCGATCAACAGCACCCTGAAGGTATCGGGTGGACTGCCTGGGCTGCCTAAGACCCAAAACATTCCGGGTCGCGACTGGGGTGGCAGCTACGTGCACATCTTCAGTCCAACGCTCACCTTTCAAGCGCAATATGCAAGAACGACCAATCAGGACAACTCTTCCATTCTCTTCAGTGCTCTTCCCAAGGGCTTCGGGGACTCCATAGGATTCGCTCCGACGTTTGCCGATGGGTTTGTCGCCACAAATGTAGGCAAGTTGGTGCCGGGCATTAGCATCAGTGGGTTCAGCAGCGGCGGCGAAAATGTGCAGAATGATCCTAAAGCAACGGATAGCCACCAATTCTCCGGAACCCTGACCAAGGTTGCCGGACAGCATGAGTTCAAACTTGGCACTGGCTGGACGAGCAACCGATTTGCCGCGCCGTACTCGTATGCAACCGTGGCGTTTGGGTCGGAGGCCACGCAGGATCTCCGAGCGGATGTCGCTGATCCCGGCGGATACGCATTGGCCTCGTTCCTGCTGAACGTTCCACACGATGCCAACCGTCGAAACGTGGACGAAGCCACTCGCATGGGCGGTCTATGGAGCAGCTTCATCCAGGACACCTGGAAAGCTACTCCGAACCTTACCCTCAACCTTGGTCTTCGTTATGACCTCGGGCTGATTCCTCCCTACGGCACCAACGCCACAATCAATAAGAACGGTGGCATCGAGACCGGTGATTGGGACTTCCATACCGGTCAGTACATCATCCAAAAGCTGCCTCCGCCATGCAGCGTGCGTGGGCACGCGCCCTGCATGCCCGGCGATGGCACGATCAACGACCCAGCGCTCATGGGCCACGTCGTCGTCGATCCGCGTGGCAAGATCGCGCACAACACCTTGACCAACATCGGACCGCGGTTAGGCTTCGCCTATCGGCTCGGCAGCAAGACGGTGATCAAAGGAGCGGGCGGCATCATCTATGACAACTGGGCGGCTGTCAGCCAGACCTCGCAGAACATCGAGGGATCATGGCCTGACATCGGCCAGCTCATCAATAACAGCCTCTATCCGGTGAGCGCCGCAAGCCCGCTGCCCACCATCAAGGCTCAGGATCCTTTCGCCGGCGGAGGCGGAGCGTTTCCCGCGCCTACGCCCTTCAACAATCTGACGAACTGGTTCTACGATCCGCACCTGCGGAACCCGTACTCCATGCAATACAACATGGGAGTGCAGCGTGAATTGAGCGGCACGACGACCATCGGCCTCAACTACGTTGGTTCGCAGAGCAGGAAACTCGATGTGGGCGGCGATTACAACACTGCGCCACCGCAAGCAAGTTCCGACGCAGCGATCATTCAGGCACATAACCCATTCCCCTACACGACGGCAAACTTCTATGACCGCAGTGTGGGCAATGGCGAATACAACGCATTCCAGTTAGAACTGGATCGACGTTACAGCGGCGGGCTGTCCTATGCTGTTGCTTACACGTATTCCCAATCCATTAATGAAGGCGCAGACGGGTGGTTCGGCTCTGAAGGCGGAGAACCTACCGATCCGTATAACCCATCGGCGTATGGCAACCGGAGCGTAGCGGGTACTGACCTGACGCACGTTCTTTCAGTGAACACGCTGTATCAAGTTCCCATTGGTACTGGCAAGCGCTTCTCCACTGGCAACCATGCCTTCGACTACATCCTCGGCAATTGGCAGCTTAATAACATCTTCCGTGCCCAGTCGGGTAACCCTTTCACTCCCATCTATGGAGCGGGCGACCGCGCCAACACAGGCAACCAGGCATGGGCAGGCTATGAACATGCGAACCTGGTTGGCAGTCCCAGTCTCAAACACCGTGGCGTAAATCAGTGGTTCAACACGGCGGCCTATGCTACTCCGGCCGCGGGAACCTTTGGAACTGCCGCACGAAACTCTCTTCGTTCCGCACCGTTCTGGAATCTCGACACGTCGGTATTCCGACAATTCCCGCTTCCAGGCGAGGGCAGGCGCATCGAATTTCGCGCGGAAGGATTCAACCTTCTGAATCACGCTGTTCTTGGCCAACCCAACAACGACGTGAGTTCCACCAACTTCGGTCAAATCAGCGGTGTAAACAACACCTCGCGCGAATTCCAGTTTGGAGCCCACTTCTTCTTCTAAACTTCGCGCGATATTGAACTCCCAATCAGCCGTCTCCTGCTTACCAGCTAGAGGCGGCTGATCTTTTTGCCGTCCAGAGTTACAAGGTGATTTCCAAGTTGTGGCGGATACAAGTCTGTACGCACCAGGTAATAGCGCTATCTTTATAGGAAGAAGATAGCTGCCCTCTCCTGGGAACTAAGTCCCTGCCCGATCTGGAGCACCGTTGGCGAAACTAACAGCAACTCGCCTAACCAACTTACCTGGCCGCTTCCATCTGCTGAGGCTTGTGCCATGATTCCAACTGCGTTTTCACCCACGATGCCGACTTCTCGGAGTGGCAGAGCAGGCATGCGTTGGGACTTTCGTCCCGGCCGAAGCGTATCGTCATCTCCGCGTTGGGTATGTCGTCGATCTGGTGAGTGCGCGATCGGAAGAGCTGTCCGTCTACGATTTTCGGCATGTGGCAAGAAACGCAGCGGCTCCCCTCTGAGCTTTCAACGTGGTGTGTATGTGCGGAGGCTTTTTGTTTGTCGGCATACGGCGTGTGGCAGCCGGTGCACATTTTGTCCGGCTCATCCTTAAACTTCAACGAAGTGAGATTCGTGGCTTCGTCGTGACTATGTGGATTGTGGCAGCTACCGCAGCTCGCTTGCCCGCTGCGGAAGCACTTCGAACGCTCCAGTGCTTCGACAATAAAGGTGGTCTGGCTGAAACGGCCGTCCTTGTAGAACCCCTTGCGTGTAAATTGTCCGAATGGCGCCGAAGCGTTTGACTGGAAGAAGGTGCCCACACTGGAGTAGTTCAGTTCACCGCGGGAGGTCGGTGCGTGCACATTCGATTGTAAGTGGCATTGTGCGCAGATGCTGACGAACTCGCGATTGCTGATCCGCTTGAATTCCACCGGAGGATCCAGAGGAGCTTTCTCGTCCTCTTCGCCGCTGTTGATTGCCGCTATATGTGCGGACGACGGCCCATGACACATCTCGCAGCCGATGCCTGGCTCGCGAAAAACGACATGGTCCTCTCCCAGTCCACCGCCCTGTGTATTTCGCAATTGGCTGGTATGGCACACTGCGCAATTGGCCTGGTAACTCGTATTGATGTTCAGGTGCTCCCAGTTATAAGGGTTGGAACGCTCTGAACCTGCTCCGTCGATTACCTGCCAGTAATTGACCCACTTCTTTTGGAGCAGATTGTACTGGATCGGGAAGACGTGAATCTGCCCGTTAGGCAAAGTAGTTGCGTAGGCCTGCTGCCACTTGGACCCAATCGTGTAGTCCACCGGATAGGAATGCCAACTCCCATCTGACTGCTTGATATTGAAGTAGTGTCGGCCACCGCGAACGATCATACGTGCGAAGAGTTGGTGCTCCGTATGCGGAGTGATCTTCACTTTCCCGTGCTCAAAGGCGATGTCGTCTCCTGCATAGAATTCGTTGCTCTTCTCGAAATCGCCGACCACGTTCTGCGGTTCGTAGGGACGCAGCATCTTGGCCATTCCGCTCTCAGACCAGCGGCGGTAAATGGCGGCGTGACACCCACGGCATGCTGCAGATCCAGCGTATTCCGGCAGCTTTGCTTCTTGCACTGTGCCTGTAGCGGCCGGTGAAGGTGATTCCGTAGCGGAAGACTTGAGAGCTGCAACGTAAGCGTCGAACCCCTGTGTGTTGTCATGGCGGATTTTATAGAGCGTTGTCAACTGCTCGCGCGCCTGCGGTGCTAACTCCCCTCCACGTTGCAAAACCCAGGCGAACTCGCGCGCGGCGTTCTCCGGGGATTGATCCAGAAGCAGGTCAATCGCCAGCAGGTACCGAATAACCTCGTCCTCTGGATTGAGTGTGCGAGCCTCTGTCAGCGATTTGATTGCCTGCTTGAGAAGAGGCTCCCGTTCCGGGGCTGGCCTGCCGAGGGCCTGGTTGGTCTGGGCGCGGCCGATCACAAACCACGCAATGGACTGCTGTTTACGCTTTACCGTGGGCCAGTCGTGCTCATCGATCGCGCTCGGGCCAGTGAAGCGTTCGAGATAATCGAGGGCATCGCGCGCGCTTACGATGGCCGATTCATTGTCACGCTGTCGAGCCTGCACATCGGCCACAGCGACCAGGAGCAATGCGTTTTCAGGGAGTAACTTCAGTGACTGTCGAGCATAAGTCAAACCAGTAGGAAAATCTTCCAGGTCGAAGCAACTGCGCGCTGCCACCTCAAGAACGGGAGCGAGAAATGCGGACTGTGGATACCTGTCGAGAAACTCGCGTGAGAGGCGCAGCAGCTTCGCAGGATCGTCGCGCCGGTAGAGCGCCAGGAAGGCGGCGCGCTCTTGAGGATCGTGAATCTCTTCCGCAATGGTGGCTGGGCTGCGATGCTGAGGCGTTAAGACAGAATCGACGTCTTGCGCCTTAACCGAGTGCTGAGCCAGGAGGGCCAGCCCAACGATGCCGCAGATCAGCGAAGCATTCCGCATCACAGGTATCTATCTATAGCTGAAGCCAATCGCCGAAGCAAGCACTCGAATCGAGGGATGTTCGGACACAACTTGCTCCGCAAGCGAGCGTATTGTATTCCTTGGGCGCTCGTTGCAGCCCGGGCCACTGTGGCCACCAACAAGGAGATCATGCACTTTACTCGTCGGTATTTTCTGCGTGCGCTCGGCCTACTTTCAGGCGGGCTGCAACTGCTTCCCGGCTTATCACGCCTTTATGCCGAGCGAGAGCCGGACCGTTCCGCCAATCCTCTAATGCTCTGGTACCGCCAACCGGCAGAGCAATGGACTGATGCGCTTCCGGTGGGTAACGGCCGGATGGGAGCCATGGTATTCGGCGGTGTCGAGGCTGAGCGCATCTCTCTCAACGAGGACACTCTATGGTCGGGAGCACCACGTGAATGGAATAACCCGGGAGCCAAAGCTCACCTCGCTTCGATTCGCGAACTGGTGCTGAAAAAGCAGGACTATCACGCAGCCGACCAGGAAGCACGCAAGATGCAGGGGCCTTTCAATCAGGCCTACCAGCCGCTTGGTGACTTGCGTATCGACTTCGATCATGGCGCTGAGAGTACAGAGTATCGGCGCGATCTTGACCTGGACAGCGCCATCAGCACAGTTAGTTATTCGGTCAGGAACACGGGCTATCTGCGAGAAACCTTCGTGTCTGTGCCTCACCAAGTGATCGTTGTACGCGTATCGAGCGATCGGCCCGGCGCTCTCCACTGTATCGTTCGATTAGAAAGCCAGCTGCAATCGAAGTCACAAGCATCGGAATCGGGCATCCTGCTCACGGGCAAGTCGCCGAGTAACTCTGTCCCTAACTATCTCCCTAGCGAACACCCGATCAGTTACAGCGAGCAGGCGGGGAAGGGAATGTATTTCGCCGCGGCGCTTAAGGCTCGCGTAATTGACGGCACGGTGAAAGTGCACGGCGAAGCGGCTCTCGAAGTAGCAGGCGCCACCGAAGTGATCCTACTGATCCATTGCTCTACCGGATATCTTGGCTTTGATGGCTTGCCCGCTCGCCCGCTTACCGATGTCATTGCCGCTGCCAGGAACAGCATAGATTCAGCGACGGATATTCCGTATGAACAGCTCAAGGCGACGCATTTGGAAGAGCATCGTCGACTCTTCCGGCGGGTCGCCCTTGACTTGGGTGGCAACGAAGCTGCCTCACGCCCCACAGACGAACGAATCGATAACTTCGAAACACATCCGGATATGTCTTTGCTTGCGCTTTACTTTCAGTATGGGCGCTATCTACTTATTACCAGCTCAAGGCCGGGAACGCAGCCCGCGAACTTGCAGGGAATCTGGAATTCGGATTTAAGGCCGCCATGGAGTTCGAACTGGACTTCGAATATCAATGTACAAATGAATTACTGGCCGGCGGAAACCTGTAATCTCTCCGAATGCCACCTTCCTTTGATCGACATGGTCCATGACTTGAGTGAAAACGGACGCAGGACCGCGTCCATCAACTACGGCATGAGTGGCTGGTGCTCCCACCACAACATCGACCTATGGAGGCAGTCCGCCCCGGTCGGCGAAGGACTGCAATTCGCCGATCCGACCTGGGCCAATTTCGCTATGAGTGGGCCGTGGCTCTGCCAACATATCTGGGAACACTACCGATTCACCGGCGATCGGGAGTATTTGCGAAAAACCGCGTACCCGATCATGAAAGGCTGTGCAGAGTTCTGCCTGGACTGGCTGGTAGAGGATGACCAAGGCGTCCTTACCACCTGTCCCTCCGTCTCCACGGAAAATAGCTTTGTCGCTCCGGATGGTAAGAGTGCGCAGATCAGTGCGGGCTGCACGCTCGACATCGCTTTGCTGCGCGAACTCTTCGATCACTGCGATGAGGCTGCGCGGCTGCTTGGCGGCGATGCTGACTTCGCACAGCGAGTTATAACCGCGCGCCGAAGATTGCCCGCGTACCAGGTAGGAAAATATGGTCAGCTACAGGAGTGGTCGACGGACTTTGAAGAAGATCAGCCTGGGCAGCGCCATATGTCGCACTTATACCCGGTGTTCCCGGGAGGCGAGATCACCCCGCGATCGCGGCCCGATCTGGCGAAGGCGGCGCGAAAGTCATTGGAGCGCCGACTGGAACATGGAGGAGCCTACACCGGCTGGAGCCGTGCCTGGGCTATTGGACTATGGGCGCGCCTCCGGGACGGCGACCAGGCACTCGAGTCGCTGAAGATGCTCATGCTCCATAGCACCGGCATCAACCTGTTTGATCAACATCCGTCCGGGGAGAGCATGACGCGCGCCATGAGCCGCAGCAAGGCCGGAGCCGTGGGAACACCGGAGAGGAAAGAACGGCCAAACGCCATCTTTCAAATCGACGGCAACTTTGGCTCTACCGCTGCGATCGCAGAGATGCTGTTGCAAAGCCACGATGGAGCCGTAGAATTACTGCCGGCGTGGCCGGCATCCTGGAGGAGTGGTTGGGTTCGCGGACTTCGCGCGAGAGGCGGACTCGAAATCGACCTAGAATGGCAGGGCGGATCAAACGTATCCGCCACTGTTCACGCCTTGGCCGATGGCGAACATCTGTTCCGTCCGCCCGCCAAGTTTCATTTCAAGTCAAGTGAAGGCTTGAGGCCCGGCCCGGAGAATTCAATATATCTTACGGTGCGGCAGGGTAAACGTTATCGGCTCCGCGCAACGACCTGAGATGCCGTTTCCAGGAGGAGCGCCGCGAACAACTCTGCGCACTGGGTACTGAAGAGGCGTCAAGGACAAGTCAGGCATGGCGGGGACCACCACCAGGTGTACAGAAGCCGCGGCGGTCTGCGTGGATGGCGACGCGCCAATTCCTTCGACCCACTACTGCCATATTCGGATGGAGGCGAAACGCGCGGCGCTTGAATCGATCGTCAGGAAAGAAGCAAACGGCCTCGCAAGCCCGACAGAGGATTGTGACCGGTTGACTTTGCGGCGCTGATACCGGGCCACAGCGTCTGACGAATACCGAAAGGAGCAAGAGAAG
Organism: uncultured Acidobacteriaceae bacterium; assembly: GCA_963748555.1. Lineage (GTDB taxonomy): Bacteria > Acidobacteriota > Terriglobia > Terriglobales > Acidobacteriaceae > CAWKKW01. Next base: position 269,492 of record CAVVJK010000004.1, on the reverse strand, counting down.
GGGAAGCAAAGACGACTTCCGGCTTGACCCAGGGATTGGGCTAACCATACTCGCTCTAGTTTGATGTGTTGCGGGTCAATATCGAAAACAGCATTCCTAGGCTCGGAAGATTTCAAGTCTTATCTGAGTGGCCCAGGCATACCCTTGCACCGCACTCAATGATGAGTGATTTGGATTCGATATGTATCTTCACAATGGTCAACGTGACAACGGTTCTCTCATAAACCTAGTGAGTCGTTCGGTCAGTCGTTGTTGAGCATCCTTTGGCGTTAAGTCAGTCAGACTAATGTCCGAATCGTCTGGTTCTCGAACACAGGCGAAGGCGGGAGGCCGGGAAACGGGAGCGGAGCGTGAACGGCTGTGCTCCACGCTGTGACCCATTTTTCGTGAATATTATTCGCCTGGCCTGCGGAAACTGAGACGAGAAAGCCTAAGAGGATAAAGCCAGCTACTGTTTTGAATTCAATTATGCGCATGCTCGTTTTCATCCCGTCGCTGAAAGGGTTGACCCGCCATCAAGAGTCATCGCCGCCGCAATTCGCAGGCTTACTCGATCGACAAAGGACTAGCGCAGATTTCGATCGAAGAAATCGATCATGACCTTGAACGCATCCTTTCGATTCCGGCACGTCCGCGTTGTAGAAGAAGCCGTGAAAGAATCCGTCCCAAACGTGCAGTTCGGTTTTTACTCCCTGCTTAACCAACTGGGTATTGGTGAAGAGTGTTCCGCTCATGGCGAAGTCGCGGGTTCCCGTGATCAGCAATGTGGGCGGAAACTTAGCAAGGATCTCAGGAGAATTGATCGGAGCCACCATGGGATCTTTGGGATCGGTTCCGCTGAAATAACCCAGCTGTTCAGTGCTGGGAGGGCGCGGCATGGGCATGCGCCCTTCTCCGAACGGGAAGGCAATATAGTTCGCATCGCCGCCGAAACTTCCTGCCGAAGCGCAGTAGATGCCGACCGCTCCGGGGGATGGAAGACCATGCGTTTGGAACCATGCAACAGACATTGCGGTCAACATGCCGCCCGCAGAGCATCCGTAGATCCCGATGCTCTCCGGCTTATAGGTCTTGAGCAGTTCGCTGTAGACGCTCGCTACATCTTCACTCGCGGCCGGGAACTTGTTCTCCGGTCCCTCCCGGTAGTCCACGGTGACCACTTTGATCTGCATCAGGTCTGGCGATCGGGATCGACTCGAGCTCCGCGCAACGCCGGCCAGCATCCGGAGAAGCCTCCGCCATGCAGGTTGATCAAGAACGCGATGTTTGTTCTTCTCTGCGATGCCCGCTTTGGGGGTGTAGATGTAGGTGTGAACTCCGCCGACCTTTCCGTCCTGCTTGTCGACGGCAAAAATCTCCTGGTCACGCGCAAGCATCGACCTCATGAAGCGCGGCACGCCTCCGTCCTGCTTTACTTGCTCGGGGTCCTGCATCTGATGGAGATGCTCAGTAACATAAGCTTTGGCTTCAGGACTCAGGAAGCGTCGAGAGCGGAACCGACTCAGCCGGAATTTCGACCGTGCCGTCTGCGTCAACCCTGACCTTTGCGATTGGGGTGAATCCTGTGCGGAAGACGAGCTTCGAGCTAGCTTGCTGAGCAAGGAATGCAGCGCAAGCAACGATGAGCAGCCACATTCGAATCGAAATTGAATTCTCATCTCTTCTCCACCGGATATTGCGAGGTAGAAGACCCCGGTGGTGGGTAGTGCGGCGCAGTCATCGTTGGACCAGCGCCGCATCGTTGGCTTAGACTCGTGAACCGCTCTCAGAACGTAAGTCTCAGTGCAAGCTGGACGGTACGCGGAAGACTACTCTGATGGTTCACCACGCCGAAACTGAGGTCCCAGGCCTACGCCCGGCTCGGCGAATTGAGGATGGTTGAAGAGGTCGAAGATCTCGCCGCTGAATTTCAGTTTGACCTTTTCAGTGAGCGTCGAAGAATTTGTTGGCCGAGAAATCGAAATTCGCCACGCCCGGCAGCCCTCAGACGCCGAGTCCACCCTGGGTTCATTGCCAAATTGAAAACGGTCCGGGTTCTGAGAAGCAGCTGGTGTTAAACCACTCCTGCGCCTTCGCCAGGCGGTTGCCCGATACCTTCTTCGAGCATCCCGGTGTGTAGTTAGGCCGGATGATGCCACTGCCCGGACCAAACCCAGGCGTACCCCCGCCGAAGTCCTGCGCCAGAATATTCGGGTTGGCCGTAAGGGCGATCGGGACACCGCTTCTAAGCGTGGTAATGCCATTGACTCGCCAGCCGCCTACAATCGCGTTAGCCACGCTATTGATGTGTGAGAGATACATCTGGCCTTGTCCAAAGGGCAGATCGAGACCATAGTTCAGCAACCAGGTTATGCCGGATGTCCTGCTGGCTAACTGACTTTTCAGCCTTGATGTTATACGATCCTGAACAAGGCCCGTACCTCCCTGTCCGTCGAGGAAGGAGCTGGTGTTGTCGGTGTTGCTGATCAGCTTTCGCCCAGGTATAGGCGGCCTGCACGATACCCGCGTGGCTGAAACGCTTCGTGAAGGCTTGCCTGCAGGGAGTTGTAGTTTGAACGCGCCAATACGGGCATCCTGCTGCAATGACGCCAAGCGGATACTGAGGATAAGGCATCAAGAGCCTGCCCTTGAGGATAGTGGGTCCGCCGGCGACGGATCCCGCGGGCAGCACGCCGTAGAACGGATTCGGAACCGGGGTCAACAGGTCGTTGCCCATCGAAAGATACTGGTCGGGAATCTGATTCAATTGCAGACCGGAACCGGTGTACGGAGACGCAATAATCAGGTGCGTTCCTTTCGATCCCGCATAGGCAAGACTCGCCGTAGAGCTACCGCCCAAGGTCCGCTCCACCGCCACGTTCCATTGCTGCGAGTAACCGAGAGGCTGGTCCGGAACGCGCGCCCAGACGCCGCTTCCCAGCAGGTTATTCACACCCACTTGGGAATGGCCGAGGGCGGGAGTGACTCCGTTTGGAAACGGGTTTGCGATCGTAGCCCCGATGGGCTGACCGGCGGTGTTCTGGTTGGTCGTGGCCGATCTGCGTGAGCGAACTTAACTGGGGTCCATCCTGATCGAGAACTGCCGGGAAGAACGAAATGCCATAACCGATCCGGAAGACGCTCTTAGGATCGAAGCGATAGGCGAGCCCCAGGCGCGGGGAGAATGTCTTCCAATGGAGCGTTTCTTCTCTGCGGGAAGGATGGAGCGGTGAATCCAGCAATGCGGCCACGCCCTTGAGTTGCACGGTCGCGCCCAGCGGATTGGTGTAGGAACTGACGCCGCCAAGGTCAGCGGCGCTCCGGGAACAAATACCGCGCCAATGTTATGTTCCTCAGAAAACGAGCCGGGCTGTTCCCAGCGCAGACCCGCCGTCACTGTCAACTTCGGCGTTGCCTGAAAGGTATCTTCGACGAACAACCCGTAGTTATGAAGGAACGCATAAGTCGGAAGTAGAGGCGTTGTGCTTGTACTGCGACGGGATGCCAAGCAGGAACGAGGCCGAGGGCATTGCCTGGATGCCGGCGTCGATTGGGGTTGCCGGTGAAGCCGGGAAGCGAAGTAGATCGTAATTCCGCTGCTCCCGCCATACGCTTCCCACAGAACCTGCCGCCAATTGCCGCCAGACTTGATGCTGTGTTTACCGAGAATCTTGGTGAAGCTCCCGACCGCAGCCCAGATGTTGTTGTTCCAGTGCAATTGCGAAAGGTTTGGTCCCACGCTGTATCCCTGGATCGCCAAGTGCAGGCAGGGACCAGACTTTGACGCCGGTGAGGCTGGAATCGCGCCATAATTAGAGTTAATGGACGACATGTTGAAGCCATTGCTCAGCGGGTCCTGAAAGTTGTAATTCTCCAAGTAGGAGAAACGTACCTCGGCAATGCTCGTGGGATTGAAGACGTGATTGTCTCCCACGACCGCCTTCCTGTGTGTAGTTGCCCGTGGGTCCCGCTCCAGTTTTGTTACCGAACACATCGACGGCTACGTTGTGCGGATTCCAGAACGTGTACCGCGTGAAGATCGTGTCTTTGCCGAGACTGGCGTCGATCCGCGCGTTGTATTGCGTCTGCACGCCGACGGCGGGCGACGACACGAAAGTGTTGTTGGTGTAGGGAACCTGCTTAACCAGGGACTCCTTCGGAGTCTCGAGTTGAAGAATCTTCAGCGCGGCCGGATCGATCCTGCCCGCAATGTTGTTGTCCGGGAAACGGCAGCCCGGTTGCGGGATCGTAGATGATCTGCGGGTCGCCGGAGAAGTCCCCGGTCAGTTCCGCCGTCGTCGGCATGACATAACTCGCCGGAGAGGAAGAACTCAGCGATTCGTGTTCCCAGCTGAAGAAGAAGAAGAGCTTGTTCTTCAACACCGGCCCGCCAAGATTAGCTCCATACTGATTCTGGTGCAGAGGCACCTTGCCTAATCCGGCGTGGTTGGAAAACCAGTCATTCGCATCCAGGGCAGTATTGCGAAGATACTCGTACGCGTTTCCGTGAAACTGATTGGTGCCGCTCTTCGTGGAGATCTGAACGACGCCGCCGCCATAACCGCCAAATTCTGCGCTGACGTCACTGGTAGAAACCCGGAATTCCTGGACGACATCCTGAGTCGGAACCAGGGTATTCACATTGTTCTCGGAGATGTTGGATCCCACGCCGTCAATGAAGAACAGGCTCTGCCCGCTGAATGCGCCGCCGATCTGATAATTTCCGTACGAAATCGCCTGGGTATTCGGGCTGACCTGGCCGGTACCGCCATTTGCCATTGTATTGCCCGCGGTTCCGCCGCCGGGAATGACCCCTGGCACGAAGTCGAGAAGATTATTGACATTGCGCCCGTTCAGAGGAGCCTCTTGCACCTGCAGTCCCTCGATGACTCCGCCTAGTGTTGCGCTGTCGGTCTGAAGGTCGGCACTCGCGCCAGTCACGGTAACAGACTGGGATACGTCGCCTACCTGCAAGGTCAGGTCGGCTCGGGTTGCTCCGCCGATACTGACCTCAACCTGACTGTTTGTGGCGGACTTGAACCCCTGATTTGTGACGGTGATGCTGTACAGCCCAGGATTGAGATTGATGAAGGTGTAAGTCCCAGCCTGCGCCGGTGACCGCTGCCTGCTCCGCGTTTGTCCCTTTGTTGGTCAAGTGAACCTGGGCTCCTGCAATGACTGCGCCCGCAGAGTCCGTGACGGTTCCGACCACGCTCCCGTAGCTTGTTTGAGCCTTCAAGGAAGCTGGATGAATCCCGCAGCTGATCACAAGGATCGCGATCCAGACATACGCTGAGAAGGGATTTGGCCGATCAGAACACTGTTTGACCCTTTGAAGCCAGAGCCTGAGAAGAAGTCTCGTGCATACTGCCTCCTTGAAATGACGATCGACGGGACACCCGGCCTTGCAGACAGATGTCCTGATCTCAATCGTTGCTCTCCAGCAGCGCTTTGCCTTTACCGTCGGTCGCCGCGGCGTCGAAGTTCTTTGAACGGAATCAGCGACTGGCGTACCGGTGGATGGAGTTCGCTCATTCACCGAGAGAAAAGTTGTATGCGGGGAGGAAGGGGTTGTCAATGATTTATGACGACATCTAGACAGAAGTTGTCTATACAAATAGCTCGACAGATACATCCCCGTTCGAGAGAACGCTCAGGCGGGTTTCGGAGTGACCGCGCGTCTCTCAACGAGAAGACCAGTACGTTCAGGGAGGCAAAGGATTTCCTAGTTCGCACCGGCCGCGAACCCACCATCACTCGCCTGCACCTTGAAGCCTTAGCTCAGCGCCAGTAGCTCTTTAGGCGTACGCTTCCGATCGTCTGATGTTGTCGGAGCAGAACCGGTCGACTGGCGAATTACCAGGCTGACAATTCAACTCGATGAACCGCGGAGGCAACTTGCGATTCTTAATTCGTTCAAGCATCGTCAGCATGGTGACCGCGCCGATCTCATCGCATGGCTGCCTGAACCTAGTGAGAGGGACAGGGGTCAAACCTGCATACCTGACATCGTCCACGCCCGCGACTTGATGTCTTCAGGAATCGAAACACCTATGTTGATAAGTGTCCGGATGAGCATGGTCGCTATGTAGTCGTTCGCTCCCATGATTGCGTCTATCTTTTTTGCACAGCCGCCTTCACAGACGAGGCATCGGCGGGGGCCTCCTCGGAACATTCGCTTTCTGGACATCGAAAGATTATGGTCGCAGAGCGCACTCAGGTAGCCGGCGATCCGATCGTCAAGGAACTTGCTCGCGTCTTGGTGGCGTATCTCGGTGGCTATAGCTACGTTCTGATTGTCTTGACAGTTCATCCTTAGGTGGCGTCTTCTTTCGTAGTCTCAATTAGAAGCGCTCCATGAGCTGAATCGGGCACCAATTCCGCAATGCGGTTGCTAAAGTTTGTTCGAACGAGTTCGAAATCCTTAGCATTGATAAACCTCACTATTGCAGTCTTTCCTTGAGATATGTGACGAGCCACAAACCAGCATTCCTTAACTGGTGTTGTGGCTCGCACCATGCCTCTGAGTTAATAAACAACAAAGGATGGGCGCCTTGCTGCCATCGCAGCCAACGATTCATTTTGCCCGCGCAATGTGTTCCACTCCAACGTGTAAATAAGAGACCTCGACGAAGGTCTGCATCTCTCTCGCAGCGAGCACTTCGCAAGGGCGGACCACAGTTCCGCGAGTGCCTGCAGTCGGTTCAGCAAGATGGATTCATTTGGTTCTGCGGGCACATAAGAGCGAAGGGATACACGGTCTCCAGATCTTTGAAGCTGATCGTGGCTAACACGCGACTCCGTTCTCGTATTCGGAACGTCGGAACGATGACTTCCGATGGTATAAGTTTTCGAGTGACGTCCAAGCACTTCCAGTGTCCGGGCGTGCACCACAGCAGCCCGCGAGGTGTTCTGGCCGGCACCGAGCCGGTCTAGCAGCATGGGCCGAATACCGCGTCGACTAAGCTCCCAGGCGAGAGCCAGGCCGGTAGGCACCGCTCCGACAATCAATACGTTGATAATTTCTTCTCTCATGATCCTCCTTTAGAAGGAGTAGTTTCTGCGCCTAATACCTGCAAAGATTTCAGATTGGTTGGACTCCGTGTTGAAGCGGTGAGAACATCTCGCCCTCGAGCAAGACTGGAAACAGCCCACTCCCGAGAACACGTGGCACGAGCACGAAAGACTCTCATAAAGAAGCCTGTGGTTGATCACAGGGGGCAAAGGCAGCGACGGAGGTGGTTAAGCGGACCAGATCACCATCCTTGCGAGGACCGAACAGGAGAGCGGGCCCCGGGTAAATACGAAACCAGGAATGCCTCCTCTTGCCTAGTCTCAGTCGCCAGCCGCCTTACCTCCACAGCGCTGACGGACTCTCCTGAAAGCGCTGGCCGCAGGTATGGTTCGAATTTGGGGATAAACGCTAGACATGATCTCGCTGACCAGTCGGCCCGAATGCTTTCACCCGGGGCGTTTGTCCATGTCGGCAAGCTGTTGGTTGATGCTGATGTATCGCAAGTCGGGGCTCAAAAAGGCCCCACGGGAGTACTGTCATACAGCGCCTGCAATTGCAAGAGTCGCTGGCCCGGAGGATCATGAAGGATTCGCACTGTCCATGACTCTTACCGTGCAACAAGCACCTCCGCCTCCTTCAGTCCCCCAGCAGAAGATCGCAGCGCGACATGATCAATTAAGGTAGTATGTTTTGCGTTGGGCGCACCGAACCGGTCGCCGACGTCGCATTGCACGTGTCTCTGAGGCCAAAGCCCTTCCGGCATGCGAGCGGGACGCGTCCTGCAGAACATTCAGTACCTGCCGATCGTCCGACGACAGCGCGGGTACCAATCCCGCGATGATGCCGCACAGCGTCATGACTCCAAGACCGAAGAGAATCGCCGAGCTTTCCAGACGAATCGCGTAAACGTGGGGCAGGTCGGCTCGCACCCGCACGAGCCACTTTATTGCGATCCACGCCAACAGCAGACCCAGTCCACCTCCGGCGATGGAGAGCAGCAGACTTTCCATCACCTGTTCTCGGATCAGTCGCGCGCGGCTTCCTCCCAGGGCGGTCCGGATCGCGGACTCCTTGCGGCGTGAGGACGCACGCGCCACCAGCAAATTCGCTATGTTCAGGCAGGCGATCAACAGCAGGCATCCGGTCGCCGCGAAGAGCACATAGAGAGCCGGTTGAATCTTACCTACTTCAGACTCGAGCAGCGGCGTCAGCACCGTGGCATCGGAAACCGGTCCTACAGGAACTTGTTTGCGGATGCGCGCCTGAATTGCGCTCAGTTCCACCTGGGCTTGTTCCACCGAGACACCAGGCTGAAGCCGAGCCACAACCTGGAAGTAATGGGACCAGTGCGATGTCGTGAACCAGGCCCCTGTTTCTTCGTGCCGCACTGGCGTCCACAGTTGCACCGCGGGATTTGGATACGAGAACCACGACGGAAGGATGCCAATCACCGTATATGGTTTACTGTCGAGCAGGATCGTGCGGCCAACCATGTGCGGATCGGCACCGTAACGCCGCTTCCACAATCCCCATGTGATTACGGCGGTTGCACTGGCGTCTGCGCCGTCGTCGGACGCCGCAAACACGCGTCCCAGCGCCGCATCCACACCGAGCATGGGAAACAGGTTCCAGCTCGCCTCCCGTGCGATCACCTGCTCAGGAAGCTGCTCCGCCGATCCCGACAGGTTGTAAGCTCTTTCTGCTACCAACGCCATCGCCTCAAATCCGTGCGACGGTGTCTGCCAGTCGGAGAAGTCCGCGTTGGGGACAGGAATATGCGCCTGCATTGCGCTGTGAGTGTCTGCCTCAGAAATATCCACAAGTCGCCCGGGGTCACGAAACGGAAGCGGCTTCATCAGAACAGAATGAACCACCGTGAACAGCGCCACATTTGCACCGATGCCCAGCGCCATCACCAGAATTGCCGTAGCGGTAAACCCAGGCGTCCGCGTCAGGGTTCGCGCCGCGTACCTCACATCGCGCCAGGCACTCTCCACCGCCGCAACGCTATTCTGCCGCCACAGTGATTCACGAATGCGCTGCGAATTTCCCAGCATGATCCGCGCCTGCCGCAGTGCCTCTTCGGGCGCCATGCCACGGGCCATGTTCTCGGCGGCTTCCTCTTCCAGAAAGGAGCTGATCTCTGCTCGCAGTTCGACGTCCTTGCGGCTCCGGCGGAAAAACCTGAATCCGTTCATTCGTTCCTCCCTCAGTCCAGCGTTTCTCCACCCATCACCAACCCGATGGCGCGGGTCATCTGGCGCCAGCGGTTCGTCTCACGCACGAGCTGCTTCCTGCCCACAGCAGTGAGCCGATAACATTTGGCCTTGGGTTGTTCTCGCTCACGCCCCAGTAGGAAGAACCCAACCGCGATCCTCGAGCCGGTGCAGGGCGGGATAGAGCGATCCCTGCTCCACTTCGAGGACGTCCTCCGCGGTCCGCTCGATCACCTTGGCAATGGTGTGGCCGTGCGCATCTCCCGCGACCAGGGTCCGCAGGATCATCATGTCGAGCGTGCCCTTCAGCATCTCGCCGTCTGCTTGACCTCTTCCAGTCATCCGCAGCTCCTCCACTCGAACTTCTATGGCAAGAGTCGGAGATGCGGGCGCGATTAACATTGTTTCCCAGAAAATAACTGCCGGTTAGGAGGTCACTCGCCTCGAACTCCGTAAACGGGTACATTGACGATTCCGCAACAACCCCCTACGTGTCACCAGTCGGGCTATCATCACGCAAGCTAGTTCTTCTGGCATCACAAATCCTGAAGGGACGGTGCACTTTGGGATGATCCGTGTAGCCCTGACGAAACGAGCAGGAAAGAATAATAGAAGGCTCAAACACAAGGAGTGAGCCGGAATCAGGCGGATTAATTTGGGTTGGCGTCAATACACTCGTGAAGATCAGAAAAGTGTGGGTCGAAGACCACTCCTGTGCAGTCCCAGGCTGCGAAGTTTCCTTTGCACTTTGCTTCTCGCTGTCTGTTCTACTTGCGATCCTTCCTACCGGGCAGCGTCTGCGCAGCTAACCTCGACAGCTCCAATCCAGCAGCCTGCCACAGTTACACCGGAAGACTATCCTCGCTTGGTAGACATCACCACCTCTACCAGGATCAGCTTCGAGCACAACTCCAGCCCGGAACAGAAATACATCGTCGAATCGATGGGCGGGGGAGTTGCACTCATTGATTACGACGGAGATGGTTGGCAGGACATTTACTTTACGAATTCGCAAAGCGTCTCGATGGCTCTCAAGGGCGAGAAGGCGCGGAGCGCCCTTTATCACAACAATCACGATGGAACCTTTACCGACGTTTCAGAAAAAGCAGGCGTGGCTTATCCCTGCTGGGCCATGGGTGCTGCAGTCGGAGACTATAACAACGATGGCTTGCCTGACCTGCTGGTGACCTGCATCAGCGGGGTCGTGCTCTACAAAAACAACGGAAATGGAACCTTTTCTAACGCGACAACCGCCGCAGGGCTCGGCGGCGACCACCTTTGGTCCACTGGGGCAGCTTTCGGAGACTATGACAGTGACGGCTGGGCAGATCTATTTGTGGCGCACTATGTTGACGTACAGCTGAATCATCTTGCGGCCTTTGGATCAAGCGCAACATGTAAGTACCTGGGCATCGACGTGCAATGCGGGCCTCGTGGGCTCAAAGGATCCTCCGACAGCCTGTATCACAACAATCGTGACGGCACGTTCACTGAAGTTTCCGCAAGGGCTGGGGTGAACGACGCGGAGCAGCGTTTCGGCCTCGGGGTCCTATGGTCGGACTTCAATAACGATGGAAAGCTCGACCTCTTTGTTGCCAATGATAGCCAGCCAAACTACCTTTACCGGGGCAACGGCGCTGGGAAGTTCACAGAAATTGGAGTAAACGCGGGAATTTCGCTGAGCGGCGACGGCCATGAGCAGGCAAATATGGGCGTAGCGGTGGGAGACTACCTGCACTCCGGTCAGATGTCCCTTTTCGTCAGCCATTTTGATAACGAGTACGCGACTCTCTACCGCAACGACGGAGCGATGAATTTCACCGATGTCTCAACGCCGTCCGGAGTTGAAAAGGCTACTCGAGGAAACGTCGGCTGGGGAGACGCTTTCGTCGACTTTGATAATGACGGGTGGTTGGACCTCTTTCTTGTAAACGGACATGTTTATCCCCAGGTGGAAAGCATGCACCAGAATGTTCACTACCTCGAGCCCAAGGTGCTGCTGGTAAACGACCACGCTGGAAAGTTTCGGAGCCTTCGAGAGCAGACTGGCAACGCAATCCTGACTCCCCAGGTTAGCCGTGGTCTGGCAATCGGGGACCTTTTCAACGATGGGAGGCTTGAAGCGGTGGTTGAAAACCTAGTAGGTGGGCCGATGATCCTCCGGCCAGAGGGCAACACGCTAGACCATCAGAATCATTGGATCAGCTTTCAATTGACTGGTGTAACCAATAATCGACTCGCGCTCAATGCGCGTGTCACTGTGACCTCAGGTGACCTGACGCAATTGGGCGAGGTTACCAGTGGCGGCAGTTATCTATCGCAAAACGATCTTCGTCTCCATTTTGGACTCGGAAGGCACACCCAAGTCGACAAAGTGGCGATTCGCTGGCCGAATGGCAAGTTAGAGGTATTGAGGGGCTTGGAAGCCGATCGCTTTTATGCCATTAAGGAGGGAGCCGGAGTGACCCAAACCGCGGATCCGGTGAAATAGCGGGAACCGCTCTCAAGCGGCGTATAGTACCTTCTTACTCGATTCCTCATTACCAGCTAAAAATGTGCATTTCGACCGTGGAGGTGAACCACAGCAGTCGGCTTGCATTCTTTCACTCTTCCAAAAGACTGTGCCTTGGAGGAAAAGGTATTCCGCTCTCAAGAATTCTATCCGGACAGGGTCTCCTCCCTCCCTTGTTCAGAGGAAAGTTTGCCATTGACAATCATTTTGCCGCAAGAGTAGAAACTTCCAGTCCGATAAAGCGATTTGTCAGACGTACTCAGAATTCTCCCGGATTTTCAAGACGGCCCATTATTGATGGCTTTCTGGGAAAACGTTATCCGCATAAGCTTTGACTCCATACTCAGCCCGGCCAGACATGAAAGATAGGCCGGCATTCTCCCCCCAAAGCCCCGTCGCCGACTTCGTTAAGCATGATCTTGCCCTTCGAATCGGCCGGACAAAAATTGCTCTCGTTGGCAACACATTCAGGAGGCAACATGAATTTCCCCTCATTCAGAGACCTACGATCAGCTGAATGGCTCTCGAAGTCGCGCTCGCTTCTCTGTCGCCCTCTCTGCTGGCTAGCCCTCATTGCAGCATGCTTGACGGCCACTACCACAGCCTGGGGACAGGAAAACGCAGTAATCACCGGTACCGTTACCGATTCTTCTGGGGCAGCAATCCCGAATGCCGCCATCACCCTCACCAACCAGGCTACTCAGGTGGCGCGGCAGTCCGTTTCCGGTGAATCCGGTAGTTTTAACTTCGTCAACCTGGGCGTCGGCCAATACACGCTGGCTGGTCACTGCACCCGGCTTTCAGAAATTCAGCAGGACCGACATCGTTCTGAACGTTGCTCAAACACGCGAAGAGAATGTGCCACTGACCATCGGCAGCGCAGGCAGAGACGGTTACCGTGCAAGCGGATGCACTGCAGGTGCAGACGGAAACCAGCGAAATCAGCAACCTTATCAGCGGCGAACAGGTAACTCAGCTCGCCACCAACGGCCGAAACGTAACTTCACTAGCTGCGCTCGGCATGGGCAAATCCAACAATCTGCCCAGCTTCGGCGGCGTCGACGCGCTGACCTCGGCCAACGGCATCAGCTTTAACGGGACCCGCGTTTCGCACAACATCTACATGCTGGACGGCGGCGAACTGAATGATCGCGGCTGCGGCGGCTGCTTCAGCTCCCTGCCTTCGATCGACGCGCTTGCTGCAGTTTCAGACCCTCGACAGCAACTATTCGGCAGACTATGGCCTTGGCTCTGGCGGTACTGTGCTCATGGTCATCAAGTCCGGTACACAGCAGTTCCACGGCAGCCTGTGGGAGTTCAACCGGAACGAGGACTATTCAGCGAACAACTATTTCACCAAACAGGCAGGCCAGCAACGGCCCAAGTTTCGTCTGAACGTACCCGGCGGCAATATCGGCGGCCCGCTCTTCATTCCTCACGTCTACAACGAATCACGCAGCCGCACCTTCTTCTTTGTGAACGAAGAATGGCGGCGTCTGATCCAGGGCAGCTCACCTGCGGTCGCGAATACCATTGCGGCAAACAACTTCCCGACGCTCGGCCAGGCACTCACCTACACACCGAAAGGTGCGGTTCCCGTTGTCCCGAACACCACAGACCCAAACAAACTTTCGATTTACGCCGCCAATGGCCTGGTCATCGGTCAGCCTTTCCCCGAACAATACGATTCCGGCTGCCCTCATCGACCAGAACGCCGTGCTCGAGCTGAACGCCGGCACGTTCCCGAAACCGAACCTGGGAACAAGCCAGTACATCTCCTCTATCCCGGCGCCGACCAACATCCGCGAAGACGTGGTACGTATCGATCACAACATCAACAAAAAGTTTCAGCTGATGGGCCATTACCTCCACGATCAGAGCACCAAGACCTTTTTCCCACCACTGTGGGGCGACAGCAGCTACCCCACCGTCGGCACGGCCATGCTCAATCCTTCCTGGTCCGCAACGATCCGCCTGACGCAGACCTACTCACCTACCCTGCTGAACGAGACCTCCTTCCTGTACAGCGGCAACAAGATTCACCTTTCGCCGGTCGCGCAGGGCAGCAACAGCTTCACCCAGCCGACAGGCTGGACAGCTACTTCATTCTTTCCTGTCACCAGTAACCAGGGCGCGCGCCTGCCGGAGATTCAGCTCGGAGCACCCTACAGTACCACCTGGAGTTCGAGCTATTTCCCGTGGCACAACGCCTACTACGGCTACCAGATCAAGGATGACGTTTCCTGGACGCGCGGCAAGCATCAGCTCAAGTTCGGGTTCGGCTACCTGCGCGCACCCAAAAACCAACAGCTGCAGGCAAACACGCAGGGCACGGCTAACTTCAACAACAGCACCTTCTCCGGCGATTCTTACGTCAACTTCCTGCTCGGCGACGCGGCTTCGTTTACGCAGCTCGACTTCCTGGATGGCAAGCACTGGGTGACCAATAACTATGGCATGTATGCCATGGACAACTGGAAAATCATTCCCAGGCTGACACTGAACCTTGGCGTGCGCTACGACATCATGCCGCACGCATTTGAACGCGCCAATCAGTTCGCCAACTTCGTTGCGAATGACTACAACCCGTCGCTTGGCAACCCCGTCGATCCCGTCTCGGGAACGCTGGATCCCGCGTCACTCACAACCTTCAATGGTCAGCAGTTCTACCTCAACGGTGTCCGCGAAGCAGGCCTAGGTGGCTTCCCCGTGGGCGTGGTGCAGAACCACTACAACACCGTCCAACCGCGCATCGGTCTTGCTTACAATCCGGATGGCTTGGGCAAAACGGTTATTCGCGCCGGATTTGGTATGTTCTTCGAGCGAGTGCAAGGCAACGACGTCTACAATGCCGCCCTCAACCCGCCGTTTGCCTACCAGCCTTCCGCTACCAACGTCTCCTTCTCCAACCCAAACACGAGCGCTATCACCGGCGCCACCACAACGCAGAGCTTCCCGTCAACGCTGACCAATCTGGACTACAGCTATAAGTCTCCGGGTACGGCTCAGTTCAGCTTGGGCATTCAGCATGAACTGGCTCATTCGGTAATTGCCGTTGTTCAGTATGTAGGCTCGACGGGCTGGGACCAGAGCGATGACAGGCATGTCAATACACTTCCTCAGAATGCGCCACTTTCGGTCCGGCAAGCTGTCGCCACCGGCGGTGCGCAGGCCAATTACTACCGCCAGTTCCCGGGCTTCAGCGATATCAATCAGGAAGAGAACCGGACCAACGCTAGCTATCACTCGCTGCAGGCTGGCATTCGTATGGAAAACCGCCACGGTCTCACAGTGCAATTCTCCTACACCTGGTCACATGAGATTGATATTGTGTCCGGCGATCTGGGCGGCGTTTCCAACCCATTCGACTTCAGTTATGACCGCGGTTCGGGCAGCCTGGACCGTCGGAACAACTTCAACGCAAGCTACATTTACCAGCTACCATTCTTCAAGCGGAGTTCTAATCTGCCGGCGCGCACGCTGCTGGGCGGGTGGGAAGTCTCCGGTGTGACATTCGCAGAGTCCGGAACTCCCATCAACGTCACGTTTGGAAATGACGTCCTCGGCTACGGCGGCGGCTTTACTAACCGTCCCAACGTCACCGGGAAGGTTTCGTATCCGAAGAAGCAAACCCAGTGGTTTGACAAGAGTGCCTTCTCGGCTCCTTTGGCGCCATGGGCCGGCGGGACGAACAACGGTTTTGGCACCGCGCGCAAAGACAGCGTTGTCGGCCCAGGACAGTTCAACACGAACCTTTCGCTCTTTAAGGCGGTCCCGCTTTCTCCCCAGGAGGGTGTTAGGCTGGAAATCCGTATTGAATCCTTCAACACCTTCAATCACACGCAGTTCAATGGCGTGGACACAAGCTTCACCGATGGCAACTTCGGTGCAGTCACCTCGGCTTACGACGCGCGTACCCTGCAACTTGGCGGTAAATTGCGCTTCTAACAGAATTGCAAATATATGACTGGTGCCAGGGCTTAACGGCCCTGGCATTTTTCTATATGCAGTCAAACTTCGAAGGAGCTGATTGCTAGCGGCGCCATCGGCAGGTGAAAATCCAAGTGGAGTGTCTGTGAAGCGAATGTCCGCTGCCCGTGCCGCGCTGGCTGTGACGGCCGTCCTATCCTCTTTACTGCCAGTCAGTGCTGCCCGCATGTTTGGCCAGGCAGTGTCGTCATCCGACCCGGTTCAGACAGCCGTTGCTCTGGAACAACAGGGAAGGACTACAGAAGCGGAAGCAGCTTGGAAAGCTGTCATGAAGCTGCATCCCAAAAGCTCCGACGCCTACGCGCATCTTGGTTTTCTCGAGGGCAAACAAGAGCATTACGCCGAGGCAGTTCCGTACTACCGGAAAGCGCTCGCGCTGAACCCCGCAATGCCCGGCCTGCGTATGAACCTCGGATTGGCTCTCTTCAAAGCTGGCCAGTTGAAGGACGCAGTCTTTACCTTTACTCTGCTCTTGAAGACCGCCCCCCCCGCCTCACCCGATGTCCAGCGGTTGACCACCTTGATAGGGCTGGCGCATTACGGACTCGGCGAATACGCAGCAGCGGTTCCATACCTGAAGAAAGCAGTGAAATATGACCCGCAGAGCCTGCCCTTCCGTCTCGCGCTAGCGCATAGCTGTCTCGGAGCAAAGCAGTATCAATGTGTGCTGGACGTTTACGGAGAGATCCTGACTCTGAACGCAGAGTCAGCCGAAGCCGACATGCTCGCCGGCGAAGCCATGGACGCCATGCAGGACCATGCCGGTGCGATAGAGCAGTTTCGGGCAGCGGTGAAAGCTAATCCAAATGAGCCGAATGTGCACTTCGGCCTTGGCTACCTTCTCTGGACACAGAGTCAATATCCAGAAGCGGCTCAGGAATTCCAGGCAGAACTGGCCAATGTTCCTGACAGTGCCCCAGCAATGGCATACCTCGCCGACACGCAGATCAAAATGTCCCAGCCCGATAAGGCGTTGCCCTTGCTGCAGAACGCTATCCGGATCAGCCCAAATATGGCATTGCCGCATCTTGATCTTGGCATCTTGCGCGCCGACGCAGGCCATCAGGAAGAAGCGCTTGCGGAGCTCAAAATCGCGGCGAAACTGACCCCTGGAGATTTCACCGTTCATTACCGCCTGGCCAGGCTCTTGAAGTCGATGGGCAGACAGCAGGAAGCTGCCGCGGAGTTCGAAAAAACCAACAATCTGCACAAAGCGGCCAGTAAGAATGTCTCTGACCAGATCAATGGTCTAACCGCTGAGAAAGCTTCTAAGCCTCAGTAGACTTGTGTTGGCGAATCACGCTTGAAGAGCAAAGGTGGTGAAGGCCTTCAAATCTATTCCGATGCCTGAGCGCCGGCGAAGAGGCGAAGGTTAGATGTTTGATCCCAAGATTAGATGGTGCAAGCGGTTCCGATTGTATGTCGGACCAAGCCGAGCCGACTCTCACGATGCTTAAGCGATGTTTGGAATTCACTCTTCTCAATGATTGTTCTTGTGGTATTGGTTAGGTGCCCCAGGCGTTGGAAGGTGATCAGAAATCTGCGCTCCACGGGCATGTGCGCGAACCAACGCGCTTGTGAAGTTGATACCGCTGCCGGAAATCTGCACGTCAGCCGCGTGCGCTCGAGACAGTGGTTTAGCGACTCTAATTGTTCCGCCGCCGAAGCCCCTCATCGAAGAGACAACGGCCGTCTCCGCGTTTGCTCCACTGTCAATCGTGATTGCCTCACCCTTCCTAAACCCCATAACGTTGTCCACCTGAAGAGCAGTCTCTCCAGCGTCAGAGGCATTGCGCAGCGTAGTTGCACCTGCTGTTCCAACTGTTGCGATGATGGCATCTTCGAGATTCGCCCCTGAATCAATGAGGACCTTCTGGCCGGGATTGAAAGTTTCCACGCTGTCGACCTTAACGTTCGTTGCACCGACGGGCGAATCAATCGATAGGCTGGCTGCGGACTGTGTAAGGAAATCATTGCAGTTGCTGTCGGAATCCGCGCCATCAGGGAATCGGCCACCGCTTGTATTGGCGGCAATCGGGCCCGGGACGATTGACCAAAGTTCCAAAGTTGAACCGGGAGCGGGAGCGTAGCAACCGCTTTCGCTTGCGCCAGAGGCAGCTTGATAGCCTTCGGCGGCCCACGGGTCGACGATGGCGCCGTAATTGAGGCTGTCGACAACCACGCCGGAAGCGTCTCGCAGCACCATGCTGCCCTCTTCGAGGGTGATGGTCCGGTCAAAGAAAGGGAAGGTGGCCGTCAACTCTGGTCCTCCGAACCACTGATTGGGTGTCAGGCGTTCCCTGGTAGCCCGCGGTCTTGACGGCGTCATCTCGCACCACTGCCTGGATCGCGTGGGTCTTGTCCAGTGGGCTGTCGAGCGTGATGCCGGTGCCGAGCGCCTGGACAGGCTCGTTGCTGGAGTGCGCAAAGGCCGTCGCCGGCTGAAAGCTGATCCCCGTTCCGCGATCGCTGAAGGGCAGATTGGCTGCATGGTTGAACTTGAGCGGGGCGGCCAGATCGAGGCCGGTGCCCGGCGCTACGACCCACTCGTCTCGACACGTGCGGCTTGGCGAGGGCCGGCGCAAAGTCGATGCCGGCGCCACTTGGTCCACCGCTGCCGATGGCAGTGACGGTTACGGTCTCCTGGTTCGCCGGCGTGCCAATGGTGATCTTGTCGCCCACGGCGAAACCTTCTGCGCCGACGGACGTTGATTCGCGTCGCGCCGGCGCTCGCATTGGCGGTGAGATTTGTCTTGGTCGCCGCCGTGCCGACATGCGTCACCGTGACGGTCTCGATACCATGGCCGACGCTGTCGATGTCCAGCCTGATCTTGTCGCCGACGGAGATGTCGGCGACCGACGTTACCTTGATGTTGGTTGCGCCGGCAGGCGCGTCCGCCGCCAGGTAGGCTTGCGTGCCCGGCTTGCCGACCGCGGTGACCGTGGCCACCTCGTACTGCTCCTGGGTTCTTGCGACGGCGGGGTAGGTGGCGCCGTAGCCGAGTGCGATCTTCTCGCCGACCGACGAAGCCGGCCACGCTCGTGACCGGCACGTTGGTCGAGCCGGCAGGGATTGTGATCACCGGACCTTCGGGAAGCGGTTGCCACAGCGTCGTAGCGTCGCTGGCTGCTGTTCCGAGCCTTGCGATCTTGCGAGTCTCCTCGCTCGGAGCCGGTGTCGATGCTGATCGTATCGCCGACCGACATGCCGGTCGTGCTTCTGACGTGGATGGTGGTATCGCCTGCCCGCGCGGGAACCGCCAGTCCGGAGTTGGAGAGGCCGAGCAGGTAAAAGCCGCCGAGCCGCGAGCTTTGTCCCGGCCGGGATCTTCACCGCCGAGAAGATGGCCTGCTGGGCGGGGTGCTCCGTCAGCGTCCAGTTGGAGATGTCCACACTTTTCGGCGCCGGCGTTGTAGAGCTCGATGAACGAGTCGGTCGCGTTGCGGAGAGCCGGAGCTGAATGCGGAATTCGTTGATCTTGATCGGGCTGACGTTGCGCACCTTTCTCGGCCGCTGTCTCGACCTGTTTGCTGCCGCTCGCCTGGTTCGTCCACGAGGCGTTGCCGACGCAGGTCGCCGTTGAAGGCCGCCTGGTCCCGAGGTGACTTTGAAGGTCGCGCTCACGCTCGCACCCGGCGCGACCGGGTCAGCGAATGTCTTCGACGTCTCGGTGCTGCCGGAAACGACAGACGGTCCACTGGCCCGTGGGCACGGAGATACTCAACTTGACGCCCGCAGCGGGCGCTGCCGTGGTATTGGTGAACGTCACGGTGGTGTCCTGCGAGGATCCCGGCGAGAACGTCTGCAGTCCCGGCGGCGTGGCCGATTGCCGACGCGGGCGCCAGGCTCAGGCGCGGCACGTCGTAACGCGCAGCCACGATGTTGGCCTGCACCAGTTGGTCGGTCGCGTCCGTCGGAAAAGTGCCCGCGGCCGTCATCGCGCCTTCATAGAATGTGCCCTGCGAACCGTCGCTGTTGTCGCCGCCGTTGCCGAGGAGGATCGCTCCCTGCTTGCGCATCGGGTCATAGGTGGAGTTGACGCGCGGCCCATCGAACATCACCGACAGAGCGCCCTTCTGCGCGTCGCCGCCCAGCGAAGCCCAGTGGTGCGGTTCGCCCTTGGCCATCGCGGTCACGAATCGCCAGGTGAATGCTCGGCAGGTTCGCGCAGCCTTTGGATCCATCCTGGTTGACGCAGCCGACCAGGTTGTTCTCCTGGTCGGTCATGATCCACGGGCCGTGGCCGCTCCCGCTGATACCAGGGGGTGGCGTTGCCGAAGTAAGTGGTTTCCATGGTGCCGTTGTCGTCGTCGCGGCTGTCGATCTCGGCGTTGCCGTAGTCGAAGCAGCAGCCCGAGTTGAAGTGCTGGCCGTTGACGACCCAGTACTGTCCCTCCGCCTGGTCGTCGACCGCGGTGCCCTTGCACGTCGTTCTGGCGCAGGCCCATGCCCGGCTCGATGAAGACGCCGTAAGCCTTGTGGCCCATGATCGTGATCGGCGCCATGTCGGCGAGCGGGAGGTTGTTGAACCCACCCATGGCCGGGCCGCTGAATCCGCCGCGGGGCGCCTGGGTGAGGTCGTTGTGCTTCGGGGACTTGGTCGTAGATTGTGGTGATCCAGCAGTAGGTGTTGGCGCAGAATGCGTCCTGCGCGGCTGCGTCGGCGTATCCGCCCGCATCCGGAACCGGCGACGCGACCGGCTGGACCACGCCGATGTCCAGCGCCTTGCCGTCCGACTGGCGCAGGACCTGGTAGAGCGGGCCGTTGTAAGAGGCGTACAGCGCGCGCGTGGTGCTGTGGGCGGCCGCACAGGGGTCGCCGGCGGCGGCATAGATGTCGCATGGGCCTTGCGGCCTGGCAAGAGGAACGCCGGGGCCTGTCGGGACCTGTTGCGCCATCGTCGAGAGGGGGACCACCAGACTGAAAATGAATGGGAGCAAGAGTGCGACATCGATTCTCAACTTCATCGTGATCCTGTCTGCTCTGAGGGATTGGCTTCCGCGTTTTAATGAAGACAGAGCCTCGCCTGGTTTGGCGGCCGAATTCGCTCGAACATACTATTCGGATAACGTATACCACCTGAGCCTGGTTTCGCTCCAGTTTGCACAGCGCCTTGCATATAGGATTTCCTCGATAATCGAGGGGAGCAAACGGTCTGAGGTTCTCACTCGTTGGAAACTGGTATTGACCTTGATGCCGTGGGAGAGAAACGTGAGGCTCCGCTCACAGCAAATTGGAGATATGAGCAATAGCATCCGATAGTCGCAAGGCTCAAGCAATGAATAGCGCCCAGCGCGGGAAGGCGATTCAAACTCTGGAATCCTGCTAGCCAATTCGTACTCGACGGCTTCCGCTCAGGACGCCACAGTTACCTACGACATACTACTTGCGAAATTGACGCTTACCTCCGCCGTGGGGAGCGGTTTCTACATCGCATGCACCTCGGCAACGTTCCCTAACTTTCACATCCTGAAAAGAACGGCGGCAGGGGCGCACTATCCGAGTCGAGTCTATATAGCCGAGGACGTGGATGGTACGTCCCTTTACCTGAACTTCATTGGTCGACTGTCTTTTATTGGTATGTTGAGAAATTGAGCTAACGCTAGCGAAACCGTGAGGGATTGAACGCCGCTCCCATGTACTCATTGTGACCCTTGCCCACGAGTTTGATCACCTTCCCATCACGGCTTCTGAACTCACCCTCAGCTCGGAATACAAGGTTCGGTTCGATAAGCACCTGACCCTTGGTGTCGCGCACCTCCATAGGTTCGGTCGTATAAGTGAGCGTACCGTGAGCGGCCTCCATAATTGCCTTCCACCGCCGCGGCACAACCTGTGGCCCACCCGATGCCCCGGCATTTGCTGTCCCTTCGCCGAGCTCGAGGTATTCAATGGCGAATCGAGCGGCAGGATGGTACCCACCATCGGGAAGCGTCATCATTCCCTGGGTGATATAAGGCTCACCGTTCACGCCGAGGTAGTAGAGGCCGTTCGAGACGAGTCCATTTCCCCAATGGATCGGGTCGTAGTGCCAGAATCCAACGCCCGGGCTGCTCCTGCTGCCGACGTTACGCGCCACGACGTGGTCAAAGCCGCCTACGCCTTTGACCCGGTGCTCGCTGCCTCGTACCGTGATGGTGCCATGGAAATTGAAGTCGGGGAAACACACGTAGTTGTACATTGTGCCCCGCTGGATGTGGTCCGGGATCCAGTGGGCATACCCGGCACGCCCTTCGAGTTCGTATACGATATCGTGTACTTCGTCCTTGAAGTACAGTTCGAAGTAGGGCCAGGTCCCGCGCACGCGAACCGCCTGCCCGACCTGAAGATCGAGCCCCGAGCGCGAGTAAAGCACGTCGGCCCGCGTGTAAGAGGAATCGTCCAGGACGCGGTAACTGACGCCGTCGCAGATGCACGCGTTAATCACGAACAGGCGGTAAGGATCGCCGTCCCACTGCGGCACGCCATGCTCGACCCCGTTAACCAAGCCGATACAAACGCCGAGGTTTACAGCCTGACACGGCCCGTCTCCGTCGATCGCGGCGAAAAGGAAGTACCCAGACCAATCGCTGAGCGGGATCTGCAAGCTCATCGTGAAGTCGTCGACATACGTCGACGACCGCCTCATGATTTCCTCGTAAGTTCCTGGCTTGACCATCTTTCGTCTCCTTTAGGGACTCTCCAATCATCTCTGGGGAGGTGACTCGGAGCGTTTGGGCCGCTTGATTTTGTTCCGCTCGAACAATCAGGTTGCGACCTGCATTCAGCGTTCGGACGATACGAGGAAGCTAGGAGTGCCTCCTGCAATCTCGCCGAGCAGCTGGCATGGCTTCCGTATGACGATTGCGGGATCAGATGCTTACTCTGCCGATTTCTGATCCGTCTACAATCTCTCGAAATGGCGCCTCGCGTGAACTCCGTCGACGCTGCGCAGCGCTTTGTGCAACACCGCGAAGAGGAGAGTGCCAGCAGCGATAGACCAACAAGAACGCGACTCCTGGGGGCGGGTTGGAAGTCTCAGCTCGGTGCAGGTATTAAGCTCCGGGTACGTATTCCGCGCCAAACCTGGCAGAAGATGGATTGCGAAAAGCCGAGATGAGGGACATCAGCGACGAAGTGCCTCCATCTGCAACGATCGTTTGTCCCACAGTGTGCTGCCGTTGCTTTCTGACAAATGCGTCCTATCCGAATCGCCCGAAATCGTGAAGCTTGGGCTGTGCATGGAAGAGCCCAGTGGCATGGACAAGCTATCAGCCGCCTTCAAAGAGTGGCAATGCCGGCAGGTAGATAACGTTCAATACCCCGAACTGCCAAAACCCAGGAGCTCAGGTGCAAACGGCTTGAACTTATTTGTCGAAGGGTGGCATGTCCCAGGTGTGGCCCATGACAAGGTTGTCTTGCGCTGCCTCGACGATTTTGGGCGAGATAACCTGGGTCTCGTTGCGCTTTCCGGGCTCTCGGCCTGAATCGGCCGAAGGGCTTTCTGGTCCCTGTAGAAAAGGAAACTCGAAATTAGAGTACCCGGTCGACGATTGGAAGCAAGTGATCAACATCAACCTCGTCGGCGTGTTCCTCTGCTGCCGTGCCATTGTTCGCCAGATGCTCCGACGGGGCTACGGACGCGTCGTCAACGTTGCCTCGATTGCGGGTAAGGAAGGAAATCCAAACGCGTCGGCCTACAGCGCCTCGAAGGCCGGAGTCATCGCTCTCACCAAGTCCTTGGGCAAGGAAACGGCAGGCCATAACATCGCAGTCAACTGCATCACTCCCGCTGCCGCCAGGTCGCGTATCTTTGATCAAATGACCCAACACCATATCGATTTCATGTTGTCTAAGATTCCGCGGGGCCGTTCCTCGAGGTAGACGAAGTCAGCGCGATGTTAGCGTGGCTTGTCTCGGAAGAAAATTCCTTTACCACAGGTGCGGTGTTCGACCTTAGCGGGGGCCGGGCCACTTACTAAGCGTCTCGCGATTTCTTCATATGCTGTTGGGACTATTGCACGCAGTCGCAAGTCTATTCCATCGAGTTTGGATCGAGTCTTCTTTTTCCGATACCAGCAAACCGGTCTTTCGCAGCACTCTGAAATTCTCCGAGGTGCTCGAAAATGCGAGATTCGACCGCTAGGCCGACTCCCCAGCAGGAATTGCCAAGTTCATGCAAGCAGATTTCTAGCGTCTCCAGACTGCGCGCCCAGTAAGGCAAAACTGATTCGGTCCTTGCCCCGCAATCCTATTCACCGCCAAGACTTACCGCCATCGATTGGGCAACAGCCACCAAAACAGCCACTGGTCCAAAATTGAAATGGCAGCCAATTTTGGCTGCCAGCTATCCTTCTGACTTAAATGGGTTTGTTGGCTCCTCAGGTAGGACTCGAACCTACAACCCTTCGGTTAACAGCCGAATGCTCTGCCATTGAGCTACTGAGGAGTGTCTTCGCGTTGCGCGTGGAAAGACCTCTTTGTTTATACCAAAACCGCTCTTTGACCGTCAAAACCAGCCGGGTGGCCCGAGGCAGACCTCAGTGTGCGCCCGCACGATGCCCTAACTCAAACGCGCCAAGCGAAATCTCAACTCGCTTAACGGCGACTCGAGAACCAACTAGTCCGTGAACAGGAAAGCACAGCCACGACTCCTGAAGCGATTAGCCCGTGAACTGGAGAGCACAAGGCGCACTTCGACACACCGCAGTCAGATCGTCTCATTCCGCTAAGAGCACGCCGCAATCGCACGGACGAATCTAATCCGCGAGCCAAGCGGGCGAGTTACTCGCCACGAGCCAACAGGCCACTCGCATTCATGCAATCGGGCAACACGCTACCGGGCTAACTGGAACTCCGCCAACTCGAGCCTGCAACTGGTCAGCATCCCGGCGCCTCAGCCCTGTCGCCGACCGCCGTCTGCCCGTCCTCGAATCCCGGATCTCTGTCGTGGCTGGAACTCGTCGCCGCCTCGGATACGTTAATAGGAACGTTTTAACGCGGTACCTACCGCATCCGCTGTTCGCCGGCCCGACACCAAGGCTCCCTGGATGGATGGCGATTCCAGAAAATCGCCGCAGGCAAATACCGGCGCGCCTGACTTGCCAGATGCGACCGTTGTGCTGCTCTTTTCCCACTGCACCGATTGCTGCAGCGGTAAGGCAAGCGGAATGGGAAACCCGCCAAGCGGCTGCCAACGCGCCACCTCATTGGGGAACCAGCTCGTCAGGTGCGCGCGAACATCGCGTTCCAGATCGACCATCGCCGCATCCAGAGAAGGCGCTTCTCCCACCACGGTAGCCGCAATCAGGTGGGCCCCCGGCGGCGCGTAGCTGCGCGAGACCTCGCTCATCACTACGGCATTGTTCACCGGCCCGGCAGCCCGTCCTTCTCCGTTGAGCATCAGGATGGGCCCTTTCCTCGGTGCCCGGTCCGCAGCGTAATAAAAGGTCGTCGAGCGGTTCCAGGCACGCGGTTTGGCTACTGCCTTGGTGGGCGAAGATCCGGGCAGGGAACTGAGCAGTCGCCGCATCTCGGGCTCCGCGGTCGCCAGCACCACGGTTCGCGCCTGCATGCTGCCCATCCCCTCAATCTCCACGGCAAAGGCTTGCTTCTCGCGCCGCAGGCTCTTCACCGCAGCCCCGGTGGTCAGCGTACCCGGCTTGAGCGCAGCAGCCAGTTGCCTTGGGATTGCTTCCATGCCCTCCTTCGGCACAGCGACGTCTCCCTCGGCAAACATCCGAAACAGAAATTCGAAGTAGCGGCTTGAAGTCAGCATCTCGCGCTCGAGAAACACGCCGCCAAAAAATGGCAGGAAGAACCGCTCCATGATCGCGGGTGAAAACCCTTGCCGCGCGAGGTGAGTCGCAGTGGACATCTCTTCGCGCGAGAACAGCTCCTCGATCTCTACCTTGCGAACGCTCGTTCGCAGCCGCGCCACTCGCAACTTATCGGCCAGGCTGATGATCGGATTAAACAGCAGGCCCAGAGCCTCCGCCGGTTCGCGAAACGGATCGGCAAATCGATGAAATTTACCCCTATGCCAGACCAGGGCGCCCGGCTTCAGCTTCTGCAACTCCAGCGCATCGTAGTCCAGCAGAGATTGAGCTTCCGGGTAGGCCGTCAGCAGGATTTGAAATCCACGGTCCAGTCGGAATCCGTCGACGAGGTCGGTTCGAATCCTGCCGCCAGGAGCATCTGCCGACTCCAGCAAAGCCACGTCGAAGTTGGCGCTTTCCAGGCGCAACGCGCAATACAGCCCGGCAAGACCAGCGCCAATCACTACAACATCTTTCATCTGAAGTCTTTCCCGTCGAATACTCTCGCACACTCGATGGCCAATGATCCACACGCCTTTCAATTCCTTTGGTGGCTACCGTCCGAAGTGGGCGATCGAACTCGTTTTTCTCATTCTTCGGCTGAGCCTCAAGGCGGCACTTGGCGGGGAGAAATGACACGGGCGATCTCCTGATAACTTTCGCGTTACTCTCTGCAGACTTGAGCGCAACGCTGCCCGAAACGCGCCTGCTTGCCTTTGGTAATCTGATCAAAGCTGGCATTTTTATTCTTCTTTTAGGACACCATGATTCAGACTGCCCCTCGCCTCTCCCGTCTTCGTCGCAGCCAGGTCTCTGAAAGTACCGGCGCAATCTACGACCGCTACATGCGCACGCGCGGCAATGTCCCCAACATGTTTCGTACCGTTGCGCATCGTCCTGAAATTTTCGAAACCATGATTGCGCATTTTGAAGCGGTCCTGAACACCGGCACGCTGACTACCAAGCTTAAGGAGCTGGTCATCGTTCGCACATCGCAGCTCAACGCTTGTGAATATTGCCTCGCCAGTCATTCGGTCATTGCCGGCCGGCTGGGTTGGTCGCAGGACCAGATTGATGGCCTCGATAGCTACGAATCGCGCGCCGACTTCACTGCCGCGGAAAAGACCGCCCTTCGCCTCGCCGACCGCATGACCCTCGATTCGAATCGAATCACAGATCTTGAATTTGCGCGACTGCGTGAGTTCTATAGCGAAGGGGAGATTGTGGAGCTGATGGCCGCTATCGGCATTTTCAATTACTTCAACCGTTTCAACAATGTCCTACAGATGGAGCCTACCAAGGCGGGCGAGGGCAGCGACTCGCGATAGGGCCGGGCCGCCACCCGGCAACCCGCTCGTTAACTTTGGCCGACCTCGAGCCGTTGACGTCAATACAGAAGCACAGCCACGCGGAAGGTTGTGAACCCCTGGTCGGGATTGGTGCTCGAACAGGCTCCCACTGCGGCCGTATGATATTGCCCGCTCCGGACACGCTGCTCCAGTACCTCTGGAAGCTTGCTCATGTCGGAGCTCTGCCATCGCACCACGGCTCCGGGATGCGAACCGCCTGCGCTCCCTGACGGCATCTCGCAGGTCTGCCGCGCGTCCTGTTTGGGGCCCGTGGGCGCGACGCCTTTCTGTTTCAGCAGTTCACCGATTTCTTGCTCCACCTGCTCGGGACTCATCGCCTGCACGCCGTTCGCGAAGTCCTCTACCGCATAGAGCGAACCTCGCTTCTCGACCACGGCAATTCCAATCGCCGTCATCTGCCCATCGAGAATGTTGGTTCGGTGTGGCATCGAGTGCATCCACTGTTTCTGAATGGAATCTGCGCTCGGTCCCATGGCGATATTCTCTGCGATTGCCTGGAAGTGTGCGCCCGCCTGCGCGGCTCGCGCAGTGAGAGGCGGCTCTCCTTCGTACTGATGGGAGAGTTGTCCCTTCTCCGTCATCTTCTCCGCATGCGCATGCGCGGCGTACGCGAGCGACGCATCCCAGTGCAACGGACTGAGCCCCTGCTCCGAACGGACCTGGTTAGTGGCATCGAATATCTGCTGCTCGGCCGGAGAGGCGCTCTGTATTCCCGCATCCTGCTGTGCAGTCGACTGCGGCGCGTTGCCCAACACCGACCCCACCAGCAACGCGGCAATCCACCAGCCTGTCTTCTTTCGCATAGTCCTGCTCCTTCGGCACGTTGGTACCGCCCCCGTTAGATGCAGACCCGCGACCGGCGGTACGGTTGCTGCTCGTCCGCACCACCGGGCGAGTTCCAGAGGATCTGCGACTTCGCTGGCGCGGACATTCGTAACCGTCGCGAGCCTGAGTTTCGAAGGACGCAGCTCAGTGATCCAGATCCGGGCGGCGGAGTCGGCGTCTGCAAGTCCTCTCCGCCCATCGAACCGATATCCCGGGAGAATTCTCTCAGGTCTTCAAAAAGGTTCGATCGGGCGGCCTGGCTTACAACGCGCTGAAGTAAACTTAACAGGAACCATGACCGGCACTCGCATCGACAAGTGGCTCTGGGCCGCCCGATTTTTCAAGACTCGCGAACAGGCCTCCCGTGCCTGCGAACTCAAGCGCATTCTTTCCAATGACCAGCCCGCCAAACCGTCGCGAGCGGTCCATCCCGGAGACATGCTCCGCATCGTGAACGAGGCAGGGGAATATCAAATCGAAGTCCTCGCCCTCAGCGAACAGCGCGGGCCAGCCTCGGTGGCACAGACGCTCTATTGCGAAACCGAGGTCAGCAAGGAACTACGTCGAAAGGCGGCGGAAGAACGAAAGCTCCTCGGGCCGTTTGCCGATACTCGACCCACCAAGCCTTCGAAGCGCGATCGCCGACTCATCCATAGTTTTCGCGGACGAAGCTGACCTGCGCCCCCGCTCTTGTAGTTCTGCGAAACGAAAAGAACCTCGTCATTTCGCCGCAAACACCCCAGCCTGAATACAACTTTGGTTCACTTGCAATCTAGTCGCGCGTCGAAGCGAGTTGGCCGACCACTCCTCGCATCGGTGTAGAGATCGCTCTATGTTGTCATCGAAGATGCTGCTATCGAAGGAATTACTGGGTGTATAGGTTTGCTTCCGCCTACAGCAATTCTCAACCGCCACATACCCTACTCGGAAAGGTGAACCGATCTTGGCTTTTTGGCTGCCGCATCGAGCCGATTTCTTAAACCTCGAAGGCAACCTTCTGCGCCTGGGACAGATCACCGGGAAATGACTGGCCACCAATATCCATGCATGTTTCACGGCTGCGAAGCGATTTTTTCAAGGCTGACCGGGAGTGCGGGCAAGAGCACCACATCCTGTTTGTCGCATCATGACCAGGCCGTCATCTTCGTCCGGAAAAAGAAAGGATCTGCCCCCGCGAGTTGCCGTTCCGTCAATTGACACTTACACCAATCGCGCAAGCTCACCGCCTGGTTCCAGTGGTCTCCCGCAAGCCCAATCCGGCAAACGAAAACCACTCTTAAACGGGGCTTTCGCCTCGTTCTGCGTTTAGCCAGATGCGCCATGTTGCAATATAGCCAGAAAACCATCTTGCGTTCTTTTGTGATTCCCATTACCTTCTGCATGTCACTAACACTTACTTGGCCGTAATACTAAATTCATTTTGATACGCTGACTTCTTCTATGTCCCACTGATTTCTTCTCGCTTTGAAGCCGGCAACGAATGCAGGCCCCAGCCCACCTCTAGAGTAGTCACCTACAGGCCGCTGTGATCCGGCACCGTAACTGAACTTAGCTCATGCCGACACATGGAACGTTACTGCCTGTCCCCACAGTGCAATTAGCCGCTACCAGAAGATTGGCTCCCTCAGCCCAGTGATGCGCCGCCGCAATTCTGCGTCGCAACGCAGCCAGAGAAGCGCCGTCTTTCATGTTGCATAGCAGGCTATTGGAAACGAGCCTTCTGCAAGCACTCGGTCCGCGACCCAGTGTGGGGGTTTGAAATGACGATCGGCAAGGACTTCACAGTACGGAGGGTCGAGGAGCAGGTAAGCAGCGTTCTGCGTGAAGCATTGGCGAATCAGGTCAAGACTTCTTACGGCGTCAACGTTCCACCCAGCTCCTCTATCGATGACCGGATCGCCATAGTTTTGGAACTCATGGTGTCCTCCTCGATTCGATCCGTCTCGGTGGAATCCGCAGCAGCGGTGCTCAATATTTCTTCCTCACGGTTGAGGCATCTTTTCAAAGAGCAGGTGGGCATTCCGTTTCACAAGTACGAGATCATGATGCGCCTGGAGCGGGTACGCCTGCTGCTTCGCACCACAGACTGTAGTGTGAAGGAAGCGGCCCGCATGCTGGGCTTCTCAGATATGAGTAACTTCAGCCATATGTTCAAACGAACTTACGGTGTAACTCCAGGCTCGGTGAAAACAATGAAGTCACAAGAAGAAGCTCGCGGTAAATAGCTAAATATAACAATTGCGGGTTCAACAGGGCTGTTATATTGTCGTTCAAACTTAAAGGTCTTTAATCTTGGTCAAATTGTCCGTAGTAATGTTTGCCCGTAGCTCATCGTAACTCTCCCCCCGAGTTAGACGAGTTACATGGCCTTGTATCTGCCCTCACAGAACTGGACTACAAAATCCACTGTTTACGTTGAAATGCAGTAACTAAATGTTGAGCCCAGGGTATGTTTTGCTGACAGATGGTTTGTTGCATACCTGCTGGTGCCTGAAGTTCTTCCGCCCACGAAAGGCGATGTAGTCCGGTTCCTTGGTCCTACCCGATTTCGGTCTTGAGCAAATTTTAGCTGCCGTGCTCGATGCACGACAGCGACGCACCGTTGCGGCGCGACGGGATTCGTGTGCCTGAAGAGAAGGAGCAGTCGATGATGCTGTCCGTTATAGGAGGACTCAGCATGGTGAGCAAGAATATGTATCGGTTGTCGTTGCTTGTGTTGTTCGGCAGCGTAATGTGTGTAACCGCGAGCGCCCAGTCGTTTCGCGTACAGTGCCCCCTAGTGACCACCCTTCACCCGAACTCTCCGACCAGTGCAAACCCGGTGGGCGGCAGCATCAAATGCCAACAGGTCTCAGGCGGCGACGGTTACGCCACCATGGGAGACGGGAACCAGATCTATATGTTCTCGTTCGGACCTCTGTCAGGATTAAACGACATTGCAAACGGCCTGCCTGGTACGCAGCCGGCGCGCGTCTTTATGACGCCGTATGACCCAGCCGCGAATTACGTCGGCCCGGGAGCTGCGGGAAATGCGCCGGGAGCCAATGGGGCTGTCGGCCTCGTCCCCGACCTGGATGGTGTTGTGACCCCGATTGATCCAACGACCGGGGTAAATACCAGCCAGTGTCCGCTGAGCAGCTATCCCTCGGGCAGTCCCTGTTATACGGGGCACGTCGATCCTCGCCAGATCATGGATGTCGGCGTGATGAACGGCAACATTCCCGCGCCAATGATGGCCATCGATGAAGACGATGAATTCTTCCTCACGCTGACCAACGTCGGCATGATCATGCGTCCCGATCTCTTCGAGCAGCACACCATCCACTTCCACGGTTATCCGAACGCTTCGTCTTTCTATGACGGCGTTCCCGATGCATCGGTCGCGATCAACATCGGTGGAAGCTTCACTTACTACTATCTCGCGCCCGATGCCGGCACTTACTTCTTGGCACTGCCATATCTCGCCGCCTGAGCACTTGCAGATGGGCATGGTCGGTCAGCTCTATGTCCGCCCGCGCCAGGATCGCACTGCCTCCGGCACGTCTCTTCATGCGAGTCTGGTTGCGCAACAAGCTGATCTGCGCACCGCCTCCAACTGCGCTCAATGACATTCTTTGCCCCTCGCCAGTCCCGTCCCTCGACAATGGCGCAACACAAGGAACAAACAAGTCGGGTAACCCGACCATGTATGCGTATAACGATGGCGACGGTTCGACCGCCTACGACGTAGAGTACCCGCTGCAGATTCATGGATTTGATCCCAACTTCCACTTCGTGGGCATGACCTTTAACCCTGAAGGTTTTGCGGATATGAAGGACAAGTACTTCCTGCTGAATGGCCGTAGTTATCCTGACACCATTCACGAAAGCACCTATGTGGACGGCAATAACTCGGTCGGCGGTAACTCCGTATATGTGGGACAGCCAACCAAGTCCAATGCCATTTACACCCAGGCCTCCGACAGCGTCTCTCGCGCCTCCCAGCCGCTCAATGCAGTCATCAATATCCCAGTTGGCGGCAAGGCATTGCTGCGGCATCTCCGATCTCGACGTCTCTGAGTATCAGACGCTCGCTTCGCTTGGATATTCCCGATGCATGTCATCGGCTACAATGCCCGTCTCCTGCGCGACACCGCCGGCAACAATATGGATTACTTCTCTAACTCCATCACCCTCGGCTGGCGGCGAGTCTCTCGACGTGATCCTGGATGCCAGCCGGCCCAAGCCGGATGGCACAGCCTACGCGCCGGGGAAGTCTATTACCTCTACACGCCCAATCTCGATCACCTGTCGAACGATGCCGAGAACTTCGGCGGTCTGATGACAGAAGTTCATATCTGTACCTCGGTCAATCCAGCGAGCAAAGCATGCAACTAACTAGGAGAGCAGCGATGAGCCAAAGGAATATAAAGAAAGTCATCTCGATCACCTGGCTGCATCCCGTGATAGTGGCAGTAGCTATGCTGCTGTTCACTGCCCCCGTGCATGCCGCAGCTCCTGGAATCACAGGACCAACATTCAACTTAGTCGCGTCGGAGAGTTACATCAGCCAGCCAGACGGCATGGCGATTTACTCCTGGGGATATGGATGCAAGAGCGCGCCTTCGGGCTTTGCTCCCTCAGCCATCGGCCAGCGCAACCTGCTCGACTATGCAAATCCCCGGTCCAACCTTGATTGTCACTGAGGGAAGTCCGGTATCCATCACACTTACGAATAACCTGCCCGCCGCCGCGGGCAACACTTCGATTCTGTTCCCTGGCTTCACTGTCACCACGGGCGGCACCGGCGTGTCGGGGCTGCTCACTCAAGAGGCGGCACCGGGATCGTCTGTGACTTACACCTTCACCCCCCAGAGCCCCGGCACGCGCGCTTACTACAGCGGAACCCAGAGCGACTTACAGGTAGAGATGGGGCTCTATGGCGCCATCATTGTTCTCCCCAAGACATCCCTGCGCACCTGCGACGGGCCCTTGCGACGAATAACCGCGCCGCAGGAGCAACCCACAGCGAATCTGATTTCCGACTCGCCCACGCTGCCTACAATCAACCCCGCCGCCTGCTACGACCGCGAGTACCTCTTCCAGTTCTCTGAGATCGATCCAAAGATCCATCAGCAGGTCGAAGTCGCAGAAGGCCAACGCCTGCGCTCAGCCCTCCGGATGCCTCGAAGTTGCTACCGAGCCGTACCATCCGAAATATTTCATGATCAACGGCCGCTCCATGCCCGATGACATGGACGATAACTACGCCCCGCAGTATCCCCATCAGCCTTACAACGGCGATCCCCACATGCATCCGGGCGAACTCGTGCTTCTGCGGGTCATCGGCCAGGGCCGCTGGCAGCATCCCGTTCCACGAGCACGGCAACCACGTCCGCATTCTCGGCTCGCGATGGCAATCTCATTACCAGTTCCAGCGATGCCACCAAGCTTGCCGGCCCGCTGCTCTTCACGACTACAACGACGCCCGGACTTGCGATGGACGGAATCTTCTACTGGACCGGCAAGGGCCTCAATTGGGATGTGTTCGGCCACGGCTACAAGGGAGACACGCAGCACCGTGCACTCCGGATGCGAACGGCTACAACACTGGCACGGCCGCAGTCGGAGCCATCAACTATTACGAATGGTGCGGTGACCACAACAAGCCGCTCGAAACCAACCCCTTCGGCGCTGTTGCCGCAGGCGGTCCGGTAACCTTGCCCGATCCCAACATTCTGGTGAACGGCACGTGGTACGGAGGAAGTCCCTATCTCGGCCCGGACGCGACCGCGCGCGCAGTCGGCATCCACCGGCACCACTCCGCCTTCTGGCACCGTGGTCAATGCTCCCGGCACTGAAGCCGGCTTCGCCTACATGTGGCACTCGCACAACGAGCGCGAGATCACCACCAACAATATCTTTCCGGGCGGAATGATGATGATGATGCTTGTCGACTCCGCGGGAATTTGTAATCGACGAAACGAAATAACTAGGAGATGAGCATGCGATCCAACTATCTCAAAACTGCCTTGAAGACAGCGGTATTCGCAGTGACCCTCCTCCTGGGAGCGAGTACGTCTTTTGGTCAGGTCGTCAATCTCACGGCTGGTCCAACGACCACCGGCTTGCCTGACGGCCAATCTGTCCCCATGTGGGGATATTCCTGTTCGGATGCTGGCACCGGCGGAGCTTCCTGCGCGGCGTCTAACCCGAGCGCGGGTGGTGGCTGGTCTCCCGTCGTAATCACGACGGCGCCAGGCAAACTTACCATTAACCTTACGAATGGTCTTACGTTCACGAGCTCCGGGGTCAAGGTGCCTACCTCGCTGGTGATCGTCGGCCAGGTCGGCGGCGGTCTCGGCGCACCTCCTACGAAAGTCAGCGAGCCCTACGCACTCAGGCTCGACGGTCAGCTGGCCAACTCCTGGGAGCGGGCAGTTCACACCGCCACCCCAGGCGGAAGGACGCGTTCAGTCCTTCGCCACACAGGTAGAGGCTGGCGCAGGACCTGCGACACTCACCTGGACCGGCCTCAAGCCCGGCACTTACCTCATTGAGTCCGGTACCCACCCCTCCATTCAAGGCCCCATGGGTCTGTATGGAGTACTGGTGGTCACCACTGCTCCTTCGGGTTCTCCGGGTCTCGCCTATCCTGCCGCAGGCAATGCCGCGGCTGTGAGTTACGGCTCTGAGGTTCCCCTGGTCCTCAGCGAAATCGATCCGGTGCAGAACGCCGCTGTCGATGCCGCTGTTCGAACCACCGGCTTCAAGGAGCTCACCGTTTGGTCAGGACAGCCCGGAGGTTGCGGCAATCCCTACGTCCTCCACTTACCAGACCTGCTATCCGCCCGCAGTCAATTACGATCCGCGCTATTACCTGATCAACGGTGTATCGCTCGATAAGTCGAACCTAGGCCGGTCGCTCTTCACCAGCACGCCAGCCACTCCCGCAACGGGCGGTCTCCTTGTCCGCTTCGTCAATGCCGGACTGCGCATGCACGTTCCATCGATCGTTGGTGCAACCACTGGGACCGCATCGCCTGCGTCACCCGGCTTCGCGCTGATCGCGGAAGATGGCAACCTGCTTCCCGGCACCCCCAGGATCCAGAGCGAAGTCTTCCTCGCAGCCGGAAAAACCTACGATGTTCTCATCAATCCTCCAACGGGTACCGCAACGTTGCCGGTCTTTGATCGCCAGCTCAGCCTCTCGACAAACAACCGTCGCGACGGCGGCATGCAGGCATATATCGGGCTGAATGGCGCCTCGGCTCCGACGGCTGGTCAGTTGTCGGCCACTGCCAATCGCAGACTCGTACTTCCTCGTACCCGGAAACACCCTCACGGTCTCGGATATCTCGAAGGGCGTGATCGCCAATGACGTGGGTGTCTACGGCGTCAAGGTAGTTTCCGGGTGGCTCGGGCGGCTCGCTGAACCTGAACGCCGACGGCACCTTCACTTACACCGCTAACGCGGGAACCACATCGGACTCCTTCACCTATTGCGGCAACGGCGCAACCTCTGGCCCCGCATGCGCAACCGTGACTCTCGCGGCTGCCACGGTCGAGTCCGCCTCCGGCATCACCCTGGCGAACCACGCTTATACCAGCAGCGTGGCTACGTTTATCCAGGTCGGCAGTCCAGGCATCCTGGTAGGTGCTGTCGACTCAGCGAACTATCCGTTGGCCGTCGATGTCTCTTCGATTAGTGCGCAGGGCGGAATGTCCGTCAAGGCGGCGCCGGCAGGTGGCTTCACCGCTACGGCGAGCTCTCCCGGAACGTACACCTTCACTTATAAGGCCAAAAACTCGCAGGGAGTGCAGAGTGCAAATTCTGCTACCGTCATCGGTTACATTCCCCACGCCGAGCGGCCTCAAGGTTCATGTCTACGACGCGCCTCTGTTCCAGCAGGGAACCCTGGCCAGCATCGGAGACTACCGCTGGATCATTGAGGAAGATCGCACCTTCAACATCAACCCCACCACGGAAAACGCCGGCACCGGCACTGTTCCGGATCTCGGTACGAACTTCCATACCAGCTACATGCCGATTGTGGCGGCTGGTTGCACCGGAGCCCTTTCCTGCGAATCCGGCCAGACGGTCTATGACCCGACGACCAAGCAACACTTGCCTGCTGTCTGCGACGTAGGCGATGGCGCTTGCCGCATCGACGCTGCGCAACAGACCATGGTTGATCCCAGCCAGGTTGTCCTTGACCCCAAGAAGCGCTACTACATCTCTATTATTCCTGGCGATGCAGGTAACGCCTTCACGGCGGGAGGCGGCGGCGCTACCAGCGGTAGCGGCGACGTCAAGCAGGTCGGCACGACTGTCACCGTCACCGTTCCACCGGGCGGAAGCGGGCTGGTTGTGGGTGACTCTGTCACCATCAACGGCTCCAGCCGTTCCCTCTGCCAACGGAACCTTCATCGTGACGTCGGTTTCGGATACCACCTTTACCTACACCACGGTCAGTTCCTGCGCCGCGCCCAGCACCTGTACCGCTAGCGGCGTGCTCCTTCGGTCATCAGTTCGATATCGCGGCAGACTGCGGAGTCTATTCCCTCAGCGGTCCCACTGCGGCCAACTGGACACCCGGCATCGGGCACCTGCGGTCACGGCATGAGCGGCGCTTCCATCCCTGCCGGCAGCACCAGTGTCA
Source organism: uncultured Acidobacteriaceae bacterium (assembly GCA_963748555.1). Lineage (GTDB taxonomy): Bacteria > Acidobacteriota > Terriglobia > Terriglobales > Acidobacteriaceae > CAWKKW01. The sequence goes on along the minus strand of CAVVJK010000004.1, from coordinate 233,144 downwards.
ACATCCCGGCAGAAGAGACGCCCTTCCCAACCGCCAAGATCGCGGCCTTCGTCTTTGAAGACGACAGCCCGCTCAATGGCGAAAACGACGTTCACGGCGGCACGGACACGCAGGGCACTTCGAGAGAACCAGGCCTCGGTGGTTTCGAGCTCAGGCTCTTCGACGCAGCCGGCGGCACGGGCGACAGCACCGGGCAGATGACATACGACATGTTCAACTACCCGCTGTCCAACAGCCTTGCAGGCACCACCGATCAGCTCACCGGACTCAACGCTTGCCCGATTACGGCAAATGCGGACGGCCTGGTCGGCATGATCGTCACCTGCCCGCACTTCGAGTCCGACGGGAAGACGGTCTCGCCGCTTGGCTGGTCAGGCAGTCATCGCCAACATGATGCCCGGCCGTTACGGCGTGCAGGCAGATCGAGGGTGCAGACCGCATCGCTCGCGGCGAAGAGTGGCTCCAGACCAATACGCTCGACGGTCAGAAGTCGCACGACGCCTTCATCAAGGTTGGTGGCCCGGCGTACTTCCAGGAGTTTGGCCCAGCCGGCTTCCACGTCTCCATCGGCTTCGCCAATCCGAAGATCATCAACGACCGCCTTGCGCCTTATTGCGCAGCGGCCAAGACAGCAGCCACTCCGAACCCCTGCGGCAACACCATCAAGGGCATGATCACGGACATGCACCAGAGCCGTACTCCGGATCAGCGCTTGTATAGCAGCGGTAGCCGCGACGCGCTTGCCTTCACGCAATGCTATGTCAGCTTCGGCGATCCTGACGATGACGACATCGCCTTCACCAAGTGCAACGCGGACGGCACCTTCACCCTCACCGGCGTGCCGGATGGCAGCTGGCGCATCACCCTCTTCGATCAATGGAACGATCAGATCGTAGACGGTCTCTCGACCCCAGTGGCTGTAGCCGGCGGCAAGACCCTCGATATGGGTCAGATCGCCGTGCAGCAATGGCACACCAACATCTATACCCGCACCTACATCGATCTCAACGGCGACGGTGTGTCGCAGCCCGACGGAGCCAGGCGCGGCTCTCGTGGTCGTCAACAACCGCTTCCGCGATGGCAGCTACTCCAACTTCAACAACGCAGACCTCAATGGCTATGCGGCGTACAACGAAGTGTTCCCGCTGTTCAACTGGTACGTCATTGAAACCGACACCACTCGTTACAAGCAGACTGGCGTTCACGTTGTGTATGACGCAGGCGGTCCGGTCGATGGCACCAGTGGCGGAGCTGACTCCAACATCGCCTCCAATCTCGCAAGCACGAATGAAACGTATCCTCTACCAAGCGACCTGCGATTCCCCGGTTCGTTCTATTGCTCGACCGCGGATTGCAGCGACTCCAACTTCGGCAAGGGAACAACTCCTGGCGGCGGCACCGGTGGCTCCACTGGCCGCATCGATCCTCCCTGGGTCACCTCCGAAGCCTGGCAAGGTTTTATCGGTTCGAGCGAGTTCGTCGAATTCGGTAAGAAGCCCTTTGCTCCTGGCGAGAATGGCGGTATCCATGGCGAAGTCATCTATGCGTCCACCCGTCCGTTCGACGATCCGGCCCTGCTGATCCACACCAGCTGGACCCCCGACGTCCCGAACGTCACCATCAACCTCTACCAGGAAGGCACCGCTCCCGACGGAACGAAGAGCCTGAAGCTCGTCGATACCACAGTTACCAGCAGCTGGGATAACTGGGCTCAGGGCTTCCGCGGCAGCAGCGCTCCTAATGCGCTGTCGTCCATCACTATCAGCAAGCCCGGTGCAGGGTATGGCCCGGTTACCACCGTTTCCCTCAGCAACGGCGGCAGCGGCTACACCTCGGCCCCCAACGTCACCATCTACGGCGGCGGAACCGGCGCAACTGCCACCGCCACCGTCGCAGGCGGCGTTGTCACGGCGCTCACTCTGAAAACACCCGGCCTCGGTTACGTGAACCCGACCGTAGTCATCGATGCACCCGCGAATGGAACCCAGGCTACGGCTACTGCCGCTGCCGCCGCTCCTCCCGCGCTCGCCATCGATGCACCTCCGGCGGGTGGTACCCAGGCAGTCGCCACGGCCGTGCTGAACGCGGACGGCGGCGTATCTTCCGTCAACATCGTCAACGGCGGCTCTGGATATACGGCTGCTCCCAACGTCACCTTCACGGCTACGGTTGGCAGCGGAGCGACCGGCCTGGCCTCGGTTACTACCGGTACCGCGCAGATTCCCAACATGAACTGCCCGGGACTCGATCAGACCAGCCCGTTCTTCTTCACCTTGAAGAACTCCACCCAGTTCCTCGATCCCAACAGCTCCGCCCTGCCTTATAACTCGGCTTATAAGTGCTATGACGGTCTGTCCACCTTCAACCAGGTACAGCCTGCACCGTACGACGGCGCGTACCAGTTCCCCAGCGTCACCAGCCGCGATGCCGAACTGGCAAGCCGGCAGGCACCAACTGCACGATCTGCCAGCCGAACACCGCGACCGACACCAAGGACTGGTACTACGGCACCCCGATGCTTCCCGCCGGCAAGTATGTCGTCGAGATGATCGTGCCGCCGGGCTATGAGCTGGTCAAAGAAGAGGATAAGAACATCCTCATCGGCGATAACTACATTGCTCCGGTTACCCAGCAATTCGGCGGCATCGGCAGCATCTTCATCCTGCCCGACCAGGCAGAGGTGGCCAGCGCCTACAACCCCAACAACGCACAGAACCCCACCAACAGCCTGGGCGTCTACGGCAGCCCATCGCAGAAGGTGACACCGGCAGCATCGAAATGAAGTGGCCCTGTGTCGGCCAGGCGCGCATTGTTCCTGACTACATCAGCCTCTTCCCCGGTTCGCAAGCAGGCAGCCCCGTTTGCCGGAGCCACTCGTAACCTCTGCGATCGTAAGGAAGTGACCCTCGGCGATCAGACTTCGGCCCTGGCCAAGTTCTGGGTCTTCAGCTCGACTCACGTTGCCGCTCACTTCACCGGCATCATGCTCGACGATCTATCGTCCGAGTTCGATCCGTTCTCTCCGCAGTTCGGCGAGAAGTTTGCGATTCCCAACGTCCCCGTATCCCTCAAGGATCAGAACGGTATCGAGATTTTCCGTACCTACACCGATCAATGGGGCATCTTCAACGGCTTGAACTACTCCACATGGGAAGTCAATCCGCCGAACCCGACGGGCTACGCTCCTACCATGATGGTGGCCTGCATGAACGATCCGGGCACCGGGCGTTACGCCGGATCCGCAGTTCAACCCGAACTACAGCCAGTTCTGCTATGAGATCCCGTTCATGCCGGGCCAGACGCAGTACATGGACACGCCGGTTGTGCCCACCGCCGCCTTTGCGGATGGTTACAACGTTCCAGATTGCTCGTATCCCGATGCCACCCCGTCCATCGCCAGCGTTCTCGGCGACTCGGTCGGCGGAGGTGCTGGACCTTACGTCAGCGCTGCTGGAAAGTCCCTGACGATCAACGCTCTCGGCAAGCAGATGGTTCCGAACCAGGCCTACTCCGGACCGTCCGCGACCGCTGCTCCCTTTAACCAGAAGTACATTCAGCGTAACTATGGCTTCGGCAGTGCGCAGGGTACGGGTTCCGTCACCATCGGCGGCGTCACGGCCACTGTCACCTCCTGGAGCGATAGTCAGATCGTTGTGAACGTCCCGGCAGGCATACCTTCCTGCTCCGTGGTTAAGGGCTCGTTCGCAAACGCTGCTCCGCTTCAGAAGCAAGGACCGCAGCCGGCCGGCAACTTCGCCACCTGGCCCACGTATGCAGCTTCTTGCGGTGAGTTGGTTGTCACCGCGGGTAACGGCAAGCAGTCCGTCGACACCGTCACTGTGACCGTCGGCGGTAAGGCGCCCACCTACGTCGCCGGCGAGAATGCGTCCAACAACGCCATTCAGAACGCCATCGATGCAGCTACCCCTGGCGATCTGATCATCGTCGGACCGGGTACCTACCAGGAAATGCTGCTGATGTGGAAGCCGGTACGCCTCCAGGGTGTCGGCGCTGCTTCGGTCACCATCAACGCCAACACGCATCCCTCGGGCAAGATGGATCCGTGGCGCAAGAAGGTCGAGTGCCTGTTCGGCATCTCGGTCAACGGCGACCGCGATCACCAAGAACAACCCGTTTGACACCACCAATGCGCAGGGCTGCTCGTTTGTGGATTCGGTCACCGGCCTGGGAACTGCCGCAGGTCGATCCGATTCCGCTCGAACCAGTCTCCAGCTGGGATTCCACGCTCAACGGCAACCTGGCTGAACTCCTCCAGGAGCCCACGCTGTTGGGTGCCTACGAGGGCGCAGCCATTACCGTACTCGGCAAGGGCCTCGCCAGCGTCAATGGCGGAACCCGTACGCATCCGGTCCTGGTCTACGATCCGAATTGCATCGCCAACGGCGTCTGCACCACGCTCACGGCCAGCAACGCGGATTGCGCTACCTATCCCAGCAACTTCCTCTGCAACCCATCGCGTATCGATGGATTCAGCATCGTCAATAGCTCGCAGGGTGGCGGCGGTATCTTCCTCCACGGCTTCAACCACTTCACCGAAGTCTCCAACAACCGCGTGCACAGCAATGCTGGCACTCTCTCCGGCGGCATCACCGTCGGCCAGGCAGAGATCTCCAGACGGCACCATCGCGGCCAATAACCAGGAACTGCCGTTCCTCTTCAACACCTACGTGAACATCCACAACAACGCGGTCACGCAGAACTCTTCCTACGGTGATGAAATCAACTCATCCACCACGGAAGCTGCGGGCGGCGTCACCTTCTGCACCGGTTCCGACTACTACCTGTTCAACCAGAACTGGGTGTGCGGCAACCTCAGCACCGGTGACGGCGGCGGCTTCGTTCACTTCGGATTGAGCTACGACGGTCAGATCCGGAACAACAAGTTCCTCTTCAACCAGACCAATAACATCACCCTGCCCACCAATGGCGGCGGTCTGGCCATCATCGGTGCTCCACCCGACGGACCGGTCTGCGAGAACTCCGCGGTTGACGTGGATTGCCCGCCCAGCCTCTCCGATGGCGTTGGACCGGGTATGGTCATCGACTCCAACCTCATTCAGGGCAACAGCGCTGAAAGCGGTAGCGGTGGCGGTATCCGTCTGCAGAGCGTGAACGGAACCGAGGTCGCCCGTTTCCCCACTCGTCCGGGAAGCTGGTACGACATCACCGTAACCAACAACATCATCACCAACAACGTCGCAGGCTGGGATGGAGCAGGTATTTCGATGCAGGACGCATTGAACGTCAGCTTCATCAACAACACGGTGGCTTCGAACGATACGACTGCATCTTCGGGCGTGCTCTTCAATACCCTGGGAGCTCCCGATGCCAACACTCCGCCGCCAACCAATGGTGGAGGCAGCTGCGATCCGACCGTGACACCGAACTGCGATACGGCTGGGACTCAGGTGATCACCTCCACCCCGCAACCCGCGGGCCTGGTGACCATGCAACATACTCCTAACCTGACGGCGTCCTTACCGGCGACGATCGACTGCCCGGCTTGGTATACCGGCGGTGGCCCCAACAATGCCAACGGTACCTGCAGAAAGGTTTCGCTCCCGCTCGTTCGGAACGACATCTTCTGGCAGAACCGCGCATTCAACATCCTGGTAGGGGAGAGCGGTACCGGAGCTCTTAGCCAGCAGCACCTGGTTACACTTTCGCCCGCTCTTAATCAGACCAAGACCGGCGATTGCGTAACCGGCGCGAGCTACTGGGATATCGGCGTCCGTGGCGACACGAGCCCGACGGCACCCAGTGCGCTCGGCTTCAAGATCAACCCGGCGAACTCCATACTCACCAGCACCACCGGGTATGCGGCAACTAACCTGAGCGGCGATCCCGCGCTCATCCAGAAGTATTGCAACGGCTCGCGCGTCCCACCGGAGAACGGTGGCCTCGGATATATCGTTCCTCCAGGTATCTCCGATGCAACGACGCCAAACCCGATCTTCAACCTGACCCCTGCGGCCACGGTGGATGAAGGCAATAACTGGATCAACATGGCGTACGGTCCGCTGTCGCTGATGAACCAGATCACCAACACGGAGCTGAGCAACTACTCGATCAACAGCACCTCGGCCGGCATCAATGTCGGAACGGCGACAGGCGCTCCGAACCACGACTACTTCGGCACCAAGCGGCCCCAGGGCACCGGGTACGACATCGGAGCAGTCGAGTACGTAGCGGCTCCGCTCGCAGTGGTGAGCGTTACGGGTGGACCCCTGGCCTTCGGGAACGTGGCAGTTACCACGACCTCGGCTGCGCAGACTCTCACCCTCCACAACACTGGGAACGTTGCCTTCACCGGCGGCGTGGTAGTTGTAACAGGACCCTTTGCTCAGGCCGGTGGCACCTGCACCGGAACCCTGGCTGCGGCCGCGACGTGCACCATTACGGTCACGTTTAAGCCAACGGCCACGGGCCCGGCAACTGGCGCCGTCACCATTACCGGAAGCGTTCCTGTCACCGGCTCGCCTGTCTGCCCTTACCGGAACCGGCGTCGCCGCGACAACCAGCGCAACCCTCACCCCGGTGTCGTTCACTTACACCGCGAAGACGAGAAACTGCCCCGGCACCGGACTGGGAGCTATCGCCTGCGCACTGGATCAGGCTCAGACCTTCACTCTGACCAACACCGGCAACGTAACCTTGACCGGTCTCGGCGCTTCCACCATCGGTGGCACCAACGCGAATGAGTTCGTAATCGTTCCGTTGCTTACCACCTGCGGTACGTCGGGTCTTGTCCAGACCGTCAACCTTGCTCCGAACGCAACCTGCAACATCTCGGTGCAATTCAAACCGCTTACCGCTTTCCCAACCGGCCTCAAGACTGGAACTGTCTCGATCACGGCTGGGGCTGCGGGAGTGAAAACCTCAACCCTGAGTGGACAGGCAAACTAACCTGTAACTCGCTCAAAACGGCGGCTGCCCGCGAATGTACTTCGCGGGCAGCTTTCCCGTAACCGGCTTACTTCGATTTCAGAAAAAACGTGGTGACCTAAATGAAAACGACCAACCGATCACTCCTGATGAACTCTCTGCTCGCGGCTACTGTCCTGCTCTCGGCTGCCTCTGCACAACAGACCGCCGGTGTTCAACAGCCTCGCCCCATTCCCGCTCTTCTGAGCGGGCACAAGATTTCTCCGTATCACTCCACCGGCCTGCAACCCAAGGCCAGGGCCTTCTATCAGTCCAAGTGGGGCATCGAGCCGGTCGCGGTCAAGGAAGTCTCCTCCGGCACCATGATCAAGTTCACCTATCGGGTTTACGACGCAGTCAAGGCCAAAAGTTTGAACGACGTCAAGATCACACCCTATCTCATCGAGCCAAAGGCCCACGTTCGCCTGGTGATTCCGCAGATGGAAAATGTTGGCCAGTTGCGCCAGACCGCGCCTCCGGAAAACGGCAACATCTACTGGATGGTCTTCTCCAACAAGGGCGGCTACGTCAAGACAGGCGCGCACGTCGACGTCGTGATCGGTGGTTTTCACGCCAACGGCCTGGTGGTCGAGTAACTCCGCCTTAGTCCAATAGTGTTAGGAAATAGAAATCCGTCCTGGCTAAAAACTTGTCATAATTGCCACACCAAAGGAGTACCTCATGCGTCTTGGTTGCCTTACCGCACTGCTGCTTGCGACCGTCGCCGTCGCTCAAGCTGCCGAAAATGTGACCCCGAAATCCGCACCGGCCCCAGGCGGCGCGCCCCAGCCGGTGAACACTGCCCAGGCGGGAGCCATGCCCAAGCCTGCAGCTCCGGCTGCTTCGGGCGATGTCAAGCTGTCGCCGAACGATCCCGTCATCGTGGTGGCCGGTCTTTGCGATCCAGTCGCCGCCGCTCCCGCGAAACACAAGACTCGCATGCCCTGCAAGACGGTCGTTACGCGTGCGCAGTTCGATGCTCTCGCCGATGCCATCCAACCTCACATGGATCCGGTCTCGAAGGCGCAACTGGCCGCTTCTTATCCCCAGCTTCTTCTCATGCAGCGCGAGTTTCGCCGCCGCTCCCTCGACAACGACGTCAAGGTCAAGCAGATGATTGCGTTTGCCAAGTTGCGTGCTGAGGCCGACGAAGCCGAGAAGGCGCTCAAGGTGCAGGCAGGCGTCATTCCCGAAGCTGAGATCCAGCGCTATTACAACGAGAATCTGAAGCAGTACGAGCAGACCGAACTGCTGCGCCTCTACATTCCGTACGCTCAGAATGACAAGCAGGGCGCCCACCATCAGCAGGGTCCCATGAACTCCAATGAGCCCGGCAAGGACGATGCAGCCCGCCCGCTCGCGGACTCGCTTCATGACCGCGCCGCCGCTGGCGAAAACTTCGACAATCTCCAGGTCGAGGCCTATCGCGTCGCCGGCCTCACCAGCACTCCGCCTGACACCAACATCGGCAAACACACCGCCGACGATATGTCAGAAGATCATCGCAAGCTTATCTCGATGGCCGTCGGCGAAGTCTCGCCGGTGATGAAGGGACCGAACGGGTATTACATCTACAAGGTGCTTTCGAAAGACACCCGGCCAATCGAGAAGGTGCACGCGGAGATCAACTCCGCTCTGACTCAGGTGAAGATCGCCACCTTCAAAAAGCAGATGGACCTTTCCGTGCACACGCAGTTCAACTCCGACTACTTCCTGACCGATCCGCTCACCGTCAACGCAGCCATTCCGAGCGGCAACGTGCTCGGTCAGGGTGGAAAGGCATTCGCGGCTCGCGGAGGTCATGGCAGCCTTCGCCGCACCGTGCCGGCGCAGGTGATGCCGGCGGCTTTGAGCCCTGCAGCGGCAGCGGCTCCAGCACCCGGCAACGGCGCCGCACGCTAAAACCTGAAATCCGCACCTGGAGGAGCACGCTTCATGCGTGCTCCTTTTCCTTTTTGTTCCAAAGCCCCGCCCTCGTCCAACACGTGTCGCGCTGTTCCTTGCTGCGCACTGTTCCATTTCATCCGCCTCGAGACGGTAATTCCGCATTCACCGCTTGCATTGGAACGCCTGTCTTTGTGCGCGACCGTTACAAACAATCGAATCTCCAAAGTACTTGCAAACACTGAAGATCGGCCGGATACCCCACAGCGAAATTCGTATCTATAGTTGTATTGATTGGCGAGCAGATTGGACGAATACTGCAACTGGTTTCCAGGAGTCTGTCTTGAAGAAAACTATGCTCGCCCTCACACTGTTCCTGAGCCCTGCTCTCCTGGCTCAGTCTGTTGGACTCTCTGCCAAGACCAGCAAAATCAAGGTGCAGTCCATGTCCTCCACACCGCAGTCCACCACGCCGCGCCCGACCCCGCAGCCTGTGCCGATTTTGATCGGACATCCCGCGCCTCCGGTAAGCAATCCTTACAGCTCCAACTCCTCAAATCTCACTGACACCAAGACGGCTCCCAAACTAGGCGGATACCCGGCCAGTTCGCAGAACATCGTCTATCAAAACGGAGCAGCGGTCTATATGAGTTTCTCCTTCAATGGGGCGTCGCGGGCTGCCATTGTTGCCGCAATCCAGCAGCAATACGGTCCTCCTTCCAGTGGCGCATCCTTGGGAAGTTCCATGCAGCGGTGGACGGTGGGACCCAACGTGATCCAGGTAAGCGGCGACGGCACCCCGGGCCTGGTCATCGCCAGCCAAGCCTACCTCAGCAACCATCAGTAACTACCCTGTAACTCCTCGCAAGGTGTGCCCCGCCGCATAACTGCAAAGGCGGGGCACCCTCCGCCACTACACGCGCCATGGCGCCAGTAACTAATTTCTCTGCAATAAGCTCCCGCAAACAGACCCCTCAATAAATGCATTGACCCACCTCTTCCGCCTCATGTAACTTTCTGCCACACCCCACGTACGTCGCCTGTAAGTGAACGAGAGCGTTGCCGAGAACAAGCGGCTCCCCAGCAGGAGAAATCTGCCATGGGAGGGAAGCGACTTGTCTGGAAGAATTCCGCGGAAAGGATACGCAACGCCGATGTCTAACTCGACCTGGTCGCGACGCCGTGTGTTGCGCACCATTCCCGCGATGCTTGCTCCAGCCATTCTGCCCAAGAGCGTAAGCGGACTGCTCGCCTCTGCTGCTCCAGAGACTCCGTTCTCGCGCTTTACCGATGTCGCGCTCGCATCCGGCCTCACTCGTCCCATGCTCTTTGGCCATCCCAGCCACGTCACCTACGTCATCGAGAACATGGGTGGGGGTTGCGCTTTCTTTGACTATGACAACGACGGCTGGATGGATATCTTCCTGCTCTGCGGCCGGCGCCTGGACAGCGTGCCTGAAGGCGCAAGCAATCGCCTCTACCACAACAATCGCGACGGTACCTTTACCGACGTGACCGAGAAGGCCGGACTGCTGCGCTCCGGATGGGCGAATGGTCTCTGCATCGGCGATTACAACAACGATGGATGCGAAGACCTCTTCCTCACCTACTACGGTCAGAACGTTCTCTATCGTAACAATGGCGATGGCACATTTACCGACGTCACCTCCGCCGCCGGTCTCACTCATCCGCACCCTCGTTTCGGAACCGGCTGCACCTTCGTCCAGACTACGCGCAACGGCCTGCTCGACTTATTCGTCTCCAGCTATGTCGAATTCGATCCCGCTCTTGCGCCCAAGCCATCGCTCCATATGATGAACTGTAACTACGAAGGCGTAGCGGTCAACTGCCTGCCGCGAGCCTACACTGCCCCGGCGCATTGCCTGTATCGCAATAACGGCGACGGCACCTTCACAGATGTCTCGAAGGAGTCCGGCATCGCCGCTCTGCGTGACTCTTACGGCCTCTCCGTGGTCGCCTTTGATGCCGACGAAGACGGTTGGCAGGATATTTTCGTCGCCTGCGATTCTTCTCCCAGCATGCTGCTGCTCAACAATCACGACGGCACCTTTCGCGAAGAGGCTTTCGCACGCGGTGTCGCCGTGAGCGCCGAGGGCATGGAGATCGGCGGCATGGGCACCGCCGTCGGCGACTACAATCTAGACGGGCATCTCGACTTACTGAAAACTCACTTCATTAATCAATCCACTGGCCTGTACCGCGGCAATGGCAAGGGCGACTTCGAGGACGTCTCCTACCGTGCCGGACTTGCCGGCGAACACCGCTTCATCTGCTGGGGGGTGGGCCTGGCCGACTTTGACAATGACGGTAACCCGGATATTCTCGTCGTCAACGGCACCGTCTATCCCGAACTCGAACCGCTCTTTACCAAGTACCCCTCACGCGGACCACGGCTGCTATTTCGTAACAACGACAGTGGCACGATGGTTCCCATGGTCGACAATGCCGGCCCCGGCATCTCCACCCCTCACCTTAGCCGCGGCTGCGCCTTCGGCGACTTCGACAATGACGGGGACCTTGACGTCCTCATCCTGAATGTGAACGAGCCACCGTCTTTATTACGGAATGACTCACCGCCCGGTCGGCACTGGCTCAAGGTCCGCCTCGAAGGCACCCGCAGCAATCGCAGCGCTATCGGGGCCCGCGTACTTGCCCGCTATGGCGGAAAAGTTCAGGCCCAGTGCGTCACCAGCCAAAGCAGCTATCTCTCGTCGAACGACCCGCGCCTTCACTTTGGTCTCGGGCTCGCTGCCACTGCGGATCTGGAGGTCTATTGGCCCAGCGGCCTTAAGGGAAGCCTATCCTGGTGTGGTCGCCAATCGCCTCGTCCATATCCGCGAAGGGCACGGTATCGAGAAATCCTCGACGCTCAGCACCATTTGAATTTCCTCGTTCGTCACCAGTTTCTGCAATCTTCAAACGGATCCGCACCACGCGCTGGCCGGGTCACCAGCCGGCACAGTTGAACGCAGCACAGCGTCCCGCACGCCTCCATTGCTATGCTCCCTCGCGTGAGTGGGATCGAAGGTGCGCGATGAACGCGATGGTCATCACCCAATTCCGATCTTGCCTTTGCTCTTGCCTTTGCATTGCCCCTGACCGCTTTTTAGCTGACCGGATTTCCGCTAGCCGGCCTTTAGCTAACCGGCTTTTAGCTGCTTTAGCTAACCGGCCTTTAGCTGCTCCGCTAGCCGCTTCCCAGCTGCCCTCGACTGGCACACTCGCCAATCCCTAGTTATCCTTCTCATTGAGGAGTCGTCCACATGAGCACCAGTCCGCAAGCCCCCGCCGCCATCGCCCCACTCGTAGAACGGCCCGCCTGGAAGGCACTTCAGCAACATCACTCCGCCATTCAAGACGTTCACCTGCGCCAGCTCTTCACCGACGATCCCCAGCGCGGGCAGCGTTTTGCTCTCGAGGCGCTCGGTCTCTACTTCGATTACTCTAAAAATCGCATCACCGATGAGACGCTTCGCCTGTTACTCGATCTCGCCAGCCAATCCGGCCTTCGCGACCGCATCGACGCCATGTTCCGCGGCGACAAGATCAACATCACCGAAAATCGTGCGGTCCTGCACGTCGCGCTCCGCGCGCCCAAAGACGAAGTCATTCAGGTCGACGGCATCGAACGTCGTCCCCGAAGTTCATGCCGTCCTCGACCGCATGAGCGCCTTCGCCGACCGCATCCGCAGCGGTGAATGGAAGGGTTTCACCGGCAAGCCCATCCGCAACGTAGTCAACATCGGCATCGGCGGCTCCGACCTCGGTCCCGTCATGGCTTACGAAGCCCTGCGCCACTACAGCCAGCGCGACCTTACCTTTCGATTCGTCTCGAACGTCGACAGCACCGACTTCGCCGAGGCCACCCGCGATCTCAGCGCCGACGAAACCCTCTTCATCGTCTCCTCCAAGACCTTCACCACCCTCGAGACCATGACCAACGCCAACACCGCGCGCGCCTGGACCCTCGCCGCCCTCAAAGACGACAAGGCCATCGCCCGCCACTTCGCCGCCGTCTCCACCAACGCCGCCGCCGTCGGCAAATTTGGCATCGACACCGCCAACATGTTCGGCTTCTGGGATTGGGTCGGCGGCCGCTACTCGATGGATTCCGCCATCGGCCTCTCCACGATGATTGCCATCGGTCCAGAGCAATTCCGCGAATTGCTTGCCGGCTTTCATGCGATGGACGAGCACTTCCGCACCGCGCCCTTTGAACGCAACCTGCCCGTGCTCCTCGGCCTGCTCACCGTCTGGTACAACAACTTCTTTGACGCGCAAACGGTCGCCGTTCTCCCTTACGAGCAATACCTCAAGCGCTTTCCCGCCTATCTCCAGCAACTCACCATGGAGAGCAACGGCAAGCACGTCACCCTCGATGGCTCAACCGTCACCTATCAGACCGGCCCGATCTTCTGGGGCGAGCCCGGCACCAACGGCCAGCATTCCTTCTACCAGCTCATTCATCAGGGCACCAAGCTGATCCCGTGCGACTTCATCGGCTTTTTCAAAACGCTCAACCCCATCGGAAATCATCACGACCTGCTCATGTCCAATGTCTTCGCGCAGGCCGAGGCGCTCGCTTTCGGCAAGACCGCCGAACAACTCCAGGCAGAGAACACCGCCGAAGCCCTCATCCCGCACCGCACGTTTGACGGCAATCGCCCCTCCAACACCATCCTCGCCGAAGTGCTCACGCCGGAAACGCTCGGCAAGCTCATCGCTCTTTACGAACACAGCGTCTTCGTCCAGGGGACCATCTGGCAGATCGATTCCTTCGACCAGTGGGGCGTCGAACTCGGCAAGGTGCTTGCCAACCGCATCATCCCCGAACTCGAAAGTCGAGTCCGACCTCAAGCACGACAGCTCCACCAACCACCTCATTCGCCTCTACCGCCAGCGGTCGAAGTAAGAGTCTCGATTAACTCCATCTACGCGAAGGGACGCCCACACGTTCCTTCGCCGTCTCCCCTGATTGCCTCTCGTCCATACACTCGCAGCAGGCCTCCTCCCTGCGGCTTCGCAGTTACCCTCGTGGGCAATTCGTACTAGACTGTCAGCGGTCCGATTTCGGTCCGACAGTCGTTCTCAGTTCACGATCCAACGGAGGCTCCCATTCGCAGGCTTGCTGTTCTCATTCCGTCGCTCCTCTTTCCTGCAGTCCTCGCCGCGCAAACTCCTTCAGCGTCGCTCGCCGACCTCTCCAAGCCGCACGACTACGTGCAGCAGCGCAGTTCCAGCTACGACCGCACCGGCGGCAACGCCGACGCCCGCCAGATAGCTCCCGGTGAATCCATGACCGTGCTCGATGCTGATGGTCCCGGCGAGATCACGCACGTCTGGTTCACCATCGCCAGCAAGGAGCAGTACCACCTCAAAAAGCTCGTCCTGCGCATGTCCTGGGACGGAGAATCCACGCCCAGCGTCGAAACCCCCATAGGAGATTTCTTCGGCCTGGGGCTTGGCGATTACTTCCTGTACCAATCTGCGCCCATCTCCGTCGGTGCCGATAAGGCTCTGAACTGTTTCTTTCCTATGCCCTTTCGCAAGCACGCGCACATCACGGTAACCAACGACGGAAGCGAACCCGTCAACGCGCTCTACTGGAACATTGACTACCGTAAATACAAAGCGCCGCTTGCCCCCGGCACCCGCTACTTCCACGCGCAGTATCGCCAGGCCACACCCAACCAGGCCATGGTCGGCAACAAGCTCAACCTCGACGGCAAAGGGAACTACGTCTGGCTCGATGCCACCGGCACAGGCCACTTCGCCGGCGTGACCATGTCGGTCGTCGAGAACTCCGATGGCTGGTGGGGCGAAGGCGATGACATGTTCTTCGTCGACGGAGAGAAACTACCTTCGATCAACGGCACCGGCACAGAAGATTATTTCCTCGGCGCTTGGGACTTCGGCGGCAAGCACTTCGCCTACAGCAGCTATGGCGCGCCCATCATAAGTCCGGAGAAGAAGGGGGGCCGCTGGTCTCTCTATCGCTTCCATCTTGACTCGCCTATCACCTTCACTCGGTCACTCCACGCCACCATTGAACATGGCCACGCCAATGATCGCGGCGACGACTTCTACTCAGTCGCTTACTGGTATCAGACCGAGCCGCACGCGCCCTTTCCTGCGCTTCCCTCCGTTGCCGACCGGCTGCCACCTGCTCCGGCCGCGCTCCCCGCTACCAATTCAAAATAGTCTTACCCCGTCTGGAGCCATCATGACTACCGCAGAAATTCTCCTGCTCGACTTCGACACCGAAATCGCCAGCACCCGACGGCTCCTCGAGCGCGTCCCCGAAGACAAAGCCGACTGGAAGCCTCATGCCAAGTCCATGCCCTTCGGCCGCCTCGCTCTCCATGTCGCCCGCCTGCCCGACTTCTGTAGCCGCATCTTCACCACCGACAGCATCAACTTGGCGACCGAGAAGTTCCCGCCCATTGTCTTCGAGTCCACGTCGCACCTGCTCTCTGAACTCGAGCGCTCTTCCTCGGAAGCCAAAGCGCACGTCGCCGGCGCTTCCGACGATGACCTCAACAAGCATTGGAAACTTATGTTCGGAGATAAGCTGGTCATCGATGCGCCGCGGAAGCTGCTCTTCCGCACCATGTTCCTCAACCACATGGTCCATCACCGCGGCCAGCTCACTGTCTACCTGCGCCTGCTGGACGTGCCGGTTCCGGGATTGTATGGGCCCTCCGCCGATGAACAGTTCGGCTAAGTCCTCATCCGCGAGAACGCAGGGCTGTCGTGCTGTGCCAACCACGGCAGTCCTGCGCCGCTCGGCCCTAACTTCTTTCGCCCCTGCAAAAACTCCGTTACATTCCTAACCATGGAGATCACTGCCGCGCAGCGCGATGTACGACGTATCTTTCTCGGTGGATTTGCGGGTCAACTGGTCTCAAGCCTCGTGTGGTTCGCATCCGCCGCCGCTGCCGTCCTGAGTTCCTCCACTGCTGCCATCCTCGTCCTCTTCGTAGGCGGCGCATGCATCTTTCCTCTCACCCAATTGGTCTTGCGCCTGATGAAGCGGAGAGGTTCTTTACCCAGCGGACACCCCATGAACGCGCTCGGACGTCAGATCGCCTTCACTCTTCCGCTCACCTTTCCCCTCATTTACGCGGCCACCGCCTACCATCTCCGCTGGTTCTACCCTGCGTTCATGATTGCTGTAGGCGCCCACTACCTGCCGTTCATGTTCCTGTATGGGATGTGGCAGTTCGGCGTACTCTCCGCAGTGCTGGTAAGCGCAGGGATCCTCATCGCCCTCTTTCTGCCAACCACCTTCAGCCTCGGCGCATGGATCACCGCGACCGTGCTGCTGCTCTTCGCCTTCCTCGGTCGGCACGTCGCGCTGACTGACAGAACCCTGACCCAGCCCTGACCTCTACAACGCCGGGCAGACTCCATGGTGGCGATCGTTTGACCAGCAAGGCAGAAGCTCGCTCGCCATCCGCCGCAGATCTTCAGGAGTGTTCGAGTCCGCGCTCATCGCTTTCACCCGGCTCCGCGCCCTCTCGAACTCCTTCGGCGGCAGCGTCAACTTCGGCAGATTCTGCAACAGTGCCTTCTGCACTTCCACGTCCGGCGAATCCAGTAACCGCAACAGGTCCGCATTCACCGCCGGGTTCTGCGGCTGTGCCAGGGCCAGCGCCCGAATCGACTCTGAGAGCGACTCCGTCGTCTGGTCCGAGCGGCGAAGAAATTCGATCACAGCGGCCTGAACCTCCTCCGAGTCCCGTCCCTCCGTGATATGCGTAGCAGGATCCACATGGAATTCGGCGCCGGCCGGAAGCAGCACCCACAACATCTGCGCGCCCAGCGAAGGCCCCGGGGAACTCTCTCCCGCCGTCGGCCGCGTGCTCTGTGAACTCTTAAGGGCCGATAGCCCTGCCTCGATCAACTCCGGTGGGGCTGGCCGAATCGCCGCCAGCGCCTCAAACAACATCAGTGATAACGCGCGACACGAGGCCGCCGCATCTGTCAGCCGCGGTTCCAGGCGCGACAGGTAGGGAATCATCGCTTCCGCAGCCGTCGTGTCCTGCTCGCGGCGCGTTCTCCGCAACCCTTGTTTCGCCCCGCGATCGTAGTGAGTGCCAGCAGGGAATTGGCTCGTAGGTGCTCGTCGGGAGATTCAGACAGACCCACTAGCGAAGGCAATGCTTCCCGAATCTCGTCGAGACTCGCTGACTGAATCGCGCTCTCCAAGTCAACGGTCCATTGCGGATCCGTGTTGTTCGGATGCGCTTCCATCTCCCGAGTCACTGTCTCGAGTGTCTTGTGCGTCGATTGTGCGACCAGGGGCCCAGCCAGACATACCAGCAGCAATAGCAGGGAAAACACTCGCATGAAGCCTCACTTGCGCCGCGATAGCAGAACCTCTTCGCGACAGGGATCTCGCTGCGGTCACCGGGATCATAGCAAGTTCTTCTCTGGGCTCAACAAAGCTGCCTTCGATCCCATCCATCGGAAGCGGTGTTCCTGAAGAGCCGCCAGAGATCAGTGCAAAGGTCTTAGATTCCCCCGTACCAGGCATAGCCCGCTTCCGGCGATGCGGAGCCCAGGCCCTTGCCGAATCCCTTCAGCGAATCCGTCGCCGTCATGCGTGTAATGAATTTCACGCTCTTGTATCCGAGTTGCCGCGGGACACGCAGCCGCAGGGGCCCTCCAAACGAAACCGGCAGATCGCCGTCGTTCATACCCCAGGTCAAAAACGTCTGCGGATGCAGCGCGTCCGCCATGTCGATGCTTTCCCACCACTCGGGTTCGATCGAGCGGTACACAACATACCGCGCCTGCGGCAAAATCCCGGTAGCCTTCAACACATCCCGCAGCGGCGTCCCGATCCACTCGGCGATATAGGACCAGCCTTCCTCGCACGCTACCTCGGTGATCTGGTTGTGAACCGAAAGTCCCTTGATATCCGCCAGCGAAAGCGATGCCGGATGCGCCACCATGCCATCTACAGTGAGCCGCCAATCCGAAAAACCCGACGCCTGGTGCCGCTTGAACGCGTCGTTCGCAGGCGCGATGGCGTTGGCAAACGGCTCCTTCGAAATCATGCTGCGAGGGAATTCGCGCGCCAGCGAATGCGCCGTCATCAGCCGCTGCGCCGCATACGTCAGCGTTTCGCCTGCACCGTACAAGCCGCCGTGATCCGGCGGAATCAATCCGTACCGCCGTGCCAGGTTCGCCGCCACCGCCAGTCCTGAAACGCTGGCTGCCGCGGCAATCCCACCTGTAATCAATTTTCGGCGCGATAGATCGCTCATGTGCGCTCCTCTGGCGCAACCTCGCGCCCCGTAATCATGGCCCGCATCCGGCCTTTGAATCCCGCCAGCATCACCATCCCTACATGGACGATCAGGAACAGCACCAGGAGGATCGTCACGAAGAAATGAAGCGTGCGCGCCGACTGCCGCCCTCCCAATGCATTCACCGCGACTGGGACCGCCGAGTCGAACGCCGGCGATAACGCCAGCCCCGTCCAGATCACCAGCGGAAACAGCACGAAAATCACCGCCAGATATGCTGTTCGCTGCACCACGTTATACGAACGCGCGTCCGCTATCCCCATAGGTTCACGTCGTCGATATCGGGCGAAAACCTGCCGGTACGCGCTCCAGCTTCGATTGCCTGCCACAGGCATCAGATTCCTGCGGAAATGACCGCTCCAGAATCCGAACACGCCATAGATGATCCCGGTAAACACCGCTGCCCACGCGGCCTCGAAGTGCAGATACCGGCTCCAGCCATTCTGGTCCGGCAACACATAGCCGTAGCCTGTCCGTACCGTCTCCCTCGAAGCCGGTATCGGGATCGTGAACATCGGACGCGTCATCGCGTTGCCCGTTTCGCCCCAGTAAAAGCGTGGGTGCGAAACCACGATCTCTGCCCCGGTCACCAGCAGCGCTATGAACGCAATCACGGTGACCCAGTGCGTCAGGCGAACGAGCGCCGTATGTCGTGGAGTTTCTACCTTCAGAAGTGGGGCAGCGGCAGACACGCCCGGAGGATAGCACAGGCCGGCGATGAAGCAGTGGCTAATTCACCCTCGGCGCGCAAGTGTTCAAGCGCGAAAGCGGCCCTTGCCTGCATGCGAAACCAGCCCAGGGACGACTTTGGCAGCATCGAACTCCATAGCTGGTAGACGCAAAGCAGTGTTTGCGCCCTGTCCCCCGGCAAACTACAATCCCGGTCATCAGCTGGCCCCCGGTGATCCAAGCCATGCAGAGCCTCTCCAACCAAACCGCAGTCGGGCCGGCGCTGCGGGCTGCACTTCTTCTTTGCGGCTTACAGGTCTTCGCTCCGCTCGCCACCGCCCAGGCTCCGTCTCTCTGGTTTTATGACCAGTCGCAGGCACGCGTCGAGTCAGTGCTTCGCCTGCTGCCCCCTACCGACGACGAACGCTACGCACGGCTGCGCACGTCCTTCTCTGACGCCGGCTGCTCGCCCGATCTCATGCGCCAGCAGTCCGTGCCGCATCACGCCGGCAAGAATCTCATTTGCATCATTCCCGGCACCGGCGATGGCGAGATCGTTGTCGCGGCCCACTATGAACGCGAAGGCGACGGCGACGGCGCGGTCGAAGACTGGAGCGGCGCGGCCATGCTCGCGGTCCTCTACAAGTCGATCCAGGCCCAGCCTCGCCACCATACGTTCGTCTTCGCCGCCCTCTGCGGTTCCGAAGGCCAGGAAGAGATGCTTCGTGCCTGGACCGCCGACCACCACAAGCCGCCCACCGCCGTCATCGCGCTCGACGCTCTCGGGCTCGGCCCCGTCCAGTTCCATCTCTTTCCCGGATTGCTCCCCAACCCCGATCCCGATGAGATCAACGTCAAGGTTCTCCTCGCTCTCTATGCCGAACGCGTGGCCCAGGCCTCGCACCAGCCCACCGAGGCCAATCGCGCGCCCCTCCCCGAAGGCCTCATCGACGACACCCGCCAGTTCCGCACTCTCGGCATCCCTTCGATCCTCATCTACTCGCTGCCGCCCCCGCCGGCCAAAGCCGTCTCGATCCTCGCGCACGATACGCTCGACGCCGTCCGCCCCTCCGACTACCACGAGAACTACGAATTCATGAGCTACTATCTCTGCTCCATCGACCGCTACCTCTAGCCGCGTGCGGCAACCGATACCTATCGCTTTTAAAAGAGATTGGGTTTCAGCCCGTCCGCACAGCGTAATGCGAGAAATGCGGCTGAACGCAACCAAGTGACCTAAATTGAAAAGGAAGTTGGGAGCCAGGAGACGCCCTTTCCGGCGAGATCAAGCGATATGCATTGGTCTTGAAACGAAGGAGCTTCAGCCATTCCCTGAGCGGGGTGGCAAATCAGGCGCGGCTTCTGCCGCTGGGAAGGTCCGCGACTCCGACCCGACCCTTTACCGCAAATCCAACAGCCGGATCGTCTCCAGAAACGTATCGCCCACAATCGTCAGACTCTTGGCGCTGATCTTGTCCAGCGTGTCCTGTGCCGTGTGCCAATACGCGTTATTCGGGCCGTAGTGCAAATCGATGATGTCGGCGCAGGGCACGCCTCTCCGCACAAACGGCAGATGATCGTCACTGTCCTCGGTCGTCGTTTGAAAAAAGTGCGATTGATACCCGAACTTCGTCGCCGCCTTGTCCACCACGTCCAGCAGCCACCCCGTCGAGTTCTCGTCTCGCTGAATATCAAGGTCCCGGTCGCCAATCATGTCGGCCAGCAGAAACGCCTTGATTCGCTTCAGGGTGCCATCGTTCTGCCACTTCGCCGCCAGGTGCCGGCTCCCATACGTCGAATCCGAATCGCTCCAGCGTCCGCTCACCGACTCTTCGCCGTCAAAGAAGACCAGCCACACGCTGTACCCATCCAGCTTGCGACCGCGCAGGTGATTCGCCATCTCGATCAGCAACCCGGTGGTCGACCCGCCGTCGTTCGCGCCTACGAAGTTGATGTTTCGCAGCCAGTAGTTCGTCTCGTAGTGCGTTGCCACCACGATCGCCCCGTCCTTCTTTCCCGGGAACCGCACAATGTAGTTGTGCATCTCCATCGGCCCGGCCGGCGTCGTGACATTGAAGCTGTCGAGCACCAGGTCGTCTTTGGCAAATTGCTTTTTCAGGAACGCTTCTGCCCGCGCGTGACCATCGCTGCCTACCCATCGCGGCCCAGAACTCGTCACATATTGGCGCGTATACTCGAGCGCCTTCGCGCCGCTAAAATGCGCGCCTGCCTGGGCCACAGCCGCCCGTCACCGGGAACAGCACGCATAGCAACAGCAGCACGGCAGCCCGCCGAAGTACAATCCCGCTTGCCACAAATTTTCCGCGAACTCCCATCAGACGCCGGCCGCCTCGGCTTCCTTCTTCCTCCGCCGCGCCGGGTGCACCAGGAACGCCACGCCGATACTGATCGCGTACAACACCAGCATCGGAGTTGCGAACACGCACATCGTCAGCACGTCTGGCGTTGGGCAGATAATCGCCGCGATGATAAAGATCACCAGAATCGCGTACCGGAAGTTCTTCCATAAAAAGCTCGCGCTCACAATCCCGAACAGCGAAAGAAATAGCACCAGAATCGGCAACTCAAACGTGATTCCCAAGCCCAAGATCACGGTCGCGAACAGGTCGGTATATTCCGTAATCTCAATCAGCGGCTTGAACTGCTTCGAGTAGACAAACAGGAACTCCAGCGAGCCCGGAAACACCCAACGGTATCCGAAGTACGCCCCGGCAAGAAACAATCCCACCGTCGCCACCATGAATGGCGTCACATACTTCTTCTCGTGCTGATACAGGCCCGGCGCGATGAACAGACCACACCTGGTACAGAATGTACGGCGCAGCCAGGATGGCCCCGGCAATAAAGCTGATCTTCAGATACATATTGAACCCGTCGATCGGGTTATGAATGATCAGCTGCGTATCGAGGTGGTTCTTGCGCAGCGCCTGCACAATCGGCGCCTGCATAAACCCGTAGATCTTCTCGTGAAATCCGTAGGCGACAAAAAACCCGACAACCAGCGAAATCGCGGAACGAATCAGCCGCCGGCGTAACTCTTCCAGGTGCTCCAGCAGGCTCATGCCCGGGAGTTCTGCGCGATCCGTTACCGCGGCGCGTGCGCGGTCAACCATATCAGCCATGATGGATAGGGGCCTCGTCGTGCGTGGAGGCAGAACTGCCTGGAACCTCGTTGCCGCTCACAAAATATCGCTCTGCATTGGGCGATGGCGTCTCCGGCGCGATCTGCGCCGCCTCCGCTACCGGATCTTCCGACGCCGCAACCTCTGAAGCCTTCGCCAGCAGGTCCGCCGCATCCGTCGGCTCCGTCGTCTGCCGCCTCTGCTTCCTTGGCGGCGGCAGTCTCGCCGGCCGTGGTGGAAAGGTCCGTCTGGCCGGCGGGGAACGAATCCTTGTACGGTTCGACCGGTTCGTTGTTGTAGTTGCGGGCGTACCCGGTGCTCTGGCTGACCGCCGCACCCTCGCTTGGCGGCATAATGCTCGGCTGCGTTCCGCTGGTGTCGCTCGCACTCACCGGGATCGCTGCCTGCGCCTCCAGAGCTTTCTGACGGTCGGCCTGCTCCGAGGCGCGTAACTCTTCTTCTATCTGCAACTTGAAGTCGTTACTGGCACGGCGGAACTCCACCATCAGCTTGCCGATCTGGCGGCCGATCTCCGGCAACTTCTTTGGCCCGAATACCACCAGCGCCAGCAGGAAAATAAAGATCGTGTCGCCAAAATGCATCGTCCCTCATGATACCCGTCCCGCGGGTCTGCTCACAAACTCTGCGCGCTCCGTCGTTTGTACGAACTTCGTCCCGCAACCGGATGCACGGATTCCAACCACAACCTGGTTACAGCTGTATTACACTAAGCAGACGATTCGCGTCCCGCAGGCTGATGCTTTTGCGTCCAGCCGCCCGGGAAGCGCATCTTTATAACAGGGTTGCAACATCCCCGTGGGTTGGGCGGCATCGCCGCAGCGAATCCACTGCAACCATGAAGTGCTTTCAACATCCCCGTCCATCGCGCTGTCACCAGCCAGTTGGACTGAAGGCGGAACGCTTTGAGCTTACTTGTGGAAGATGTCGCAGAATCGTCTCTGGCCGTAGGCACAGCCGATCACTGCTCTCTCGATAACTACCTTACGCTGCCCGATCACACCATGGACGACCGGATCGCCGCGGCGCGCGCCCAACTCGGAACCTCCACCATCCTCCTCGGCCACCACTACCAGCGCGACGAAGTCATCCGCTTCGCCGACGTCACCGGCGACTCCTACAAGCTCTCCAAGATTGCCGCCCAGACCAGCAGCCGCTACGTCGTCTTCTGCGGCGTCCACTTCATGGCGGAAAGCGCCGACATTCTCGGGCCAGACGACCAGCAGGTCATCCTGCCCGACCTCAATGCCGGCTGCTCCATGGCCGACATGGCGGAAATCGGCCAGGTCGAAGATTGCTGGGACGCCCTCGAAGCCGCCGGCCTCGAAGGCGACATCCTCCCGCTGACTTACATGAACTCCGCCGCCGCCATCAAGGCCTTCTGCGGAGAACGCGGCGGCCTCGTCTGCACCTCCTCCAACGCCCAGGCAGCCTTTGAATGGGCCTTCGCCCGCGCCGGAAAAATCCTCTTCCTCCCCGACCAGCACCTCGGCCGCAACACCGCCTTCGCCATGGGCATTCCCCTCACCGAAATGGTCGTGTGGGATCCCTATCAGATCAACGGCGGCATCTCGCCCGATCGCCTCCGCGCCGCCAAGGTTGTCCTCTGGAAAGGCCATTGCTCCGTCCACCAGCGCTTCCTGCCCGGCCACGTCGACGCCGTCCGCGCCAAGTATCCCGGCATCCAGGTCGTCGTCCATCCCGAGTGCCGCTGGGAGGTCTGCCAGAAGGCCGACGCCCTCGGCTCGACCGAACGCATCATCCAGCTCGTCGAGCAGGCGCCCGCCGGCTCCACCTTCGCCATCGGGACGGAGATCCACCTCGTCAATCGCCTCGCCCGCCAGTTCGCGCCTCAGGGCAAGACCATCATCACCCTCGACGACACCGGCTGCCTCTGCACCACCATGTACCGCATCAGTCCCCAACACCTCGCCTGGGCCCTTGAAAACCTCATCGAAGGCCGCGTCGTCAACCGCATCCAGGTACGCGAAGATGTGAAACACTGGGCCCGCGTCGCTCTCGACCGCATGCTCGAGATCAAAGGCTGAGTTCATGAAGACCTTCACCCTGGAAGAAGCGCAGCAACTGGTCCCGGTCCTTGAATCGCTGCTCAAGCGCGCCGTCGAAGCCAAGGCCGCGGCCGAGGAGATCGAACAGGAGCTCCAGTCCCTCGCCCAGCGCGTCTTCCTCACCGGCGGCATGCGGGTGGACGTCGTCGGCGTCGGCCGCAAACGCACCGCCATGGAAGCGCTCGTGCAGCGCGCCAAAGATGCCGTTGAAGAAATCGATGCGATCGGTGTTCAGGTCAAGGACCTCGACACCGGTCTGCTCGACTTCCCCTGCCGCATCGACGACGAGATCGTCCTGCTCTGCTGGAAGATGGGCGAAGAACGTATCACCCACTGGCACACATTAGAATCGGGCTTCAGAGGCCGCCAGCCCTTAGACGAACGCTTCAAACGCACCAAACCCGAAAAACCCAACTAAAGCCACAACACGCCCGCTGCACCGGCATCCCGCCCGCACCCGCCACCGTCTGTCATCCCGACCGCCACAACTGTCATCCCGACCGAAGTGGAGGGACCTGCGCTTTTCGTCACTCGTCTGCTAGCCAACGCCTACGAATCAGGCGACAGTAACATCGCTAGCTCCTCCAGGCAGCCTCGGGAGACTAGACCGTAGTGCGTTTACGAGCGCAGGTCACAAGGGGTAGAGCGAGCGAGTCGCAGAACACCAGATCTGCCCCTCGCAAATCGGTTGGCTGATCCGCATGTATTAGTACCTCCCGGTACGTGTGTTCTCGTCCTATACACGATGCAAGCAGGCTCCGCGCCGTCTTCAGCAAACTCTCACTCACCGAAGCAACAGCGATGATCGAAGGATCTTTGAGTGCGGCGACATGCTGGAGATGTTCCTCGATGTTCGAATAGGTAATCGAAACGCACGGCCGATGCAGAGGAATGAAAGGCTTCAGCTCTGCTGCAAGATAGCTCGGAGTCAATACTTGCGCACCAATCGCCAACGCCGGGTCGGCGACTAGATCCTCGTACGAACAACCTTCAGTGGGCCAGGCAAGCTGCTTGCTTATCTCGTGCCGAATGATCTCGCGTATAGCCTTCTCGTGCTCCACGACCAGCGGATGGTCTGCGGGCTCTTCAAGAAGGCGTTCACGAACGCGCTGTCTCAACGCCTGAAGTGAATAGCCCACGCTTCTCGCACGCCGGATAGTCTGGTTAATCAGTTCATCGAGGCCGGCATCCTTCCCAACAACGGGTGGCGTTCCCACTACTAAGCGGCTGCCGCGCTTCCGAGTGAGCCACTCGCGGCGAACCGAGCTCTTGATATGCCTTGCTTACCGTATTGTGATGGATTTGGACGTACCTGGCCAGAGCGCGCACGCTCGGCATCTCTTCGCCCGCACGGAGTTCGCCGGTTGTAATCAGGAAAACGATTTGCTCTGAAAGTTGCTGCCGGAGCGGCACATCACTGTTCTGACTCAGAGTAATGTTCATCTTCATCGGGAATGAGGTGATTCTACTCCTGCCTGTCTGTTCTCAATCACTCTCCATGCTCAGTGTGACAGCTCCACAAAGTGTCACGCGCCTCGTGGATTCTTGCCCCCGCCCCGCCTACTCTCAGGACACCGGGCATTCGCCCCAGGAGATGAAAGTGATTCCAACAGTCGTCATCGTCGTCGCCACACTCCTTTTCTTCGTTGCTGAACGTATTCTCCCTGGGCGCGAGTTACCTGAAGCTCCAGGCTGGTATGCGCGCGCCGCTTTCTTGAATGTCACGCAACTCGGAGTGGTCGTGCTTGCCGGAGTGGCTTGGAATCGGTGGCTTCAAGGTTCTTCGCTGTTCCATCTCTCGCATGCAATTCCTCCGATTTCTCCAGGGCTTGCTCGGTTGGTTCATCGGCACTTTTTTCTTCTACTGGTGGCACCGTGCACGCCACCACTTCAATGTGTTGTGGCGCGTCTTCCATCAGGTCCATCACAGCCCGGCGCGCATTGAGATGCTTACCTCCTTTTACAAGCATCCCGTCGAGATCATCGCCGATTCCATGCTGGCCAGCGCTCTGATCTTCTGTCTCCTCGGAGCTTCGCCGCAGGCCGCCGCCTGGTTTAATGCGTTCGCAGTCCTCGGCGAGTACTTCTATCACAGCAACCTGCGCACCCCGCAGTGGATCGGCTATTTCCTCCAGCGTCCGGAGCATCATTCTATCCATCACCAGCTCGATGTCCACGAGTTCAACTACGGAGACATAACCTGGTGGGACCGGCTCTTCGGCACCTTCCGCGATACGCACGCTTTCGCACCTGAATGCGGCTTCCCACAGCAGCACGAGGTAAATCTCGGGCGCATGATCGCGTTCCACGACAATTACTGAGGGCGCGACCGTCGGACTCGAGGCCGCGGCTTCGCATAGGTCGCCGTCAGCCCTGTGAAAGCGCGGCCTTACTCTCTACACCAGACGAATGCGCGCAGTCCTTTTGGAACCCAAAAAATCGGAGAGGTCGCATCAAGCACCTGCGGCTGGAACAGTTCAAATGAGCAGCGCCAGGAGTATCCGAACTGCTCTCGCGACATCGTTAACCGTTCTCCACCCGCGTCTTGATATCGGAATACGCCGCCTCAATCAGCTTGCCGAGCGAAGCACTATCCGTCACCGTTCCCGGCCTCAGCTTCACGTGCCGCATGAACTTGCCGTTGCCCTGCAGCAGGCGTGCCGGATCCGGCAGTCCTGCGCCTTGAAAGAACCCCACGTTGACATGCGAAGTGAATACATTCACATAGCCGAAGGGCACATCGCCCAGGCACGCAACGGGACACCCATCATGCAGAACCTCCCGCACCTCGTCCCCGCATCTTCGCATCACCTCGAACCACTCCCGCGCCATCGCTCCCAACTCGCCGTCATGCTCCTTCAGCCAGCGGTCGATCGCCGCATCGCGTTCGACGGTTCTGTTGAGTCGCAGCAATTCCGTCCTCATCCTCGCTCCCTGTGGCCTTGCGAAGTCCATCTTACATATCTCTCCCAACCCACCATCGTCCTCCCGGCCGGAGATGAGGCGAAGGGCCGCCGCGTTCGCGCCAACCCGCCATGAAAGGGCTTTGTCATCCCGACCGGAGCGAAAGCGAAGCGGAGGGATCTGCGTTCGCTAACCCGCTAACCCGCCAACCCGCTAACTCGCTAACCAGCCAACTTGCTGCCCTTCCATGTAAAAAATATTTGACACACGGCCGCCACCGCGCTACCTTATCCATGTTAGAAATCTTTAACTCGGAGCCGCCGCCATGGCCAGCCTTTCCTACCGCGAAAAATCTCTCTACGCCTCCTTGATAGCGGAACTCGTGGTCTTCGGCCCTTACTTCGTCTTCCACCAGCAGAACTCCGTCGCTAAAGTCGCCGGCATGATCGTCTCGATCATCGTGTTGCAGATCATCCTGCAGTCCATCATCGCCGCCGTCACCCGCAACCGCATTACCGATGAGCGCGACCGGCTGATCGAGCTGCGCGGCTATCGTTCCGGATACCTCACGTTGGCGTCGCTTATGGTGGCTGGCCTCGCCATATTGTGGGTCTACACCGCCCTCGGCCATCACCATGTCGAGGGCCGCATGGTAGGCCTGCATTTCCTCAACGTCTTCTTCGGCATGCTGGTGCATCGCGGAGATCACCAAGACCGCCGCCCAGATCGTCGCTTATCGGAGAGCCGTCTGATGCCGGCCATTCGCAACCAGATCCGCGAACTCCGTGCACTTCGCGACATGACCCAGCAGGAGCTCGCCGACCGCATCGGCGTCACCCGCCAGACCGTCATCGCCATCGAACAGGACAAGTATTCGCCCTCGCTCGAGACCGCGTTCAAGGTAGCAAATGTTTTGGGTGTGCCGCTCGATCAGTGCTTCCAGTACGACCCGCGCGGCAAGCGCTAGCCGAATCGGGAGGAGACTTCGCTGGCCAGCATCTCAGCCTTCCCGGGCATTACTCGCTGAAGGGCACTCCGAACGCAAGCTCCGCCGTCCGCGAGGGACGAGGCTGCGCTCCGATCACCGTCGGATGCATGCCCATCTCTTTCCAAATCTCGAGGGCAGCTGCATTCATATAGAGAATCCGTACTGCCTTTCGATCCGTCCCACGCTCGCTGTAAATGCTGATGGTCGGCAGCAGCCCCATTCGCTCGCGTTCGATCAGAAACCTCGCCATACTCACCGCTGGCGCATTCCGCGTGTCCTGCACTTCGTCCAGGTCCTGCGCAATCACCGTATAACGGGGCGCCCCCGTTTGGCTCACGAGCAAAGCGGTGCGGAAGCCCCCGGGCTCATGGCTCGCACGCTCGCGTAGTGCAGGGTGCTGTCGCAGAACACGCAGTCCGCTTCATGGATCACTGCATCCGCTGGCCCCAGGTCGAGCGCAAACGACCGCAGGCATTCCGGGCAGGAAACCAATGCGCTCGCCGTTGTCTCGCCTTCACAGGCCGGAATCCACATCGGAGTCGATGCCGCCGATCCGGGTCGAACCTCTTCCACCGGACTAGCCGTATTCACCATCGCGACCAGCCGTGCCACGCCGGTTCCCTTTTCATAGAAGGCATCGGCAGCGATCCCGGTCGGAACCTCGTTCCCGGAAAACGCGCCGCTCGAGGCAATCACGTAAGTGCCGGGCAGCTTCCGCCGAACCACGTACAGCAATTCAAATCCCGACATGCGCGGCATGTTCAGGTCAGAAAGCAACACGTCCGGGACGTCCTTCCGAATCTCTTCGAGCGCTGCAAACCCGTCTTCCGCAGCCCGCACAGTGTGCCCAAGTTGCGCGAAGATTTGCGTCAGAAGTTTCCGGATGAGCGGCTCATCATCTACGATCAATAGACTTGCCTTCAGATTAGACAACTTTCCTCCAATCCGATATTTCGCTGATTGTTGACTATGAGTAGCCGAATTTGTCGGGGCCCTGCTGTACCGGATTGCTCAATGCGTGAAATTTGTTTTCGCCGGCCCGTCGACCTCCACGGGCGTACATCACAGCGCCGGGCGCTCTGCGTTGTCCTCTAAAAAATGATCGTGCAGCACAACATTCAGCAGAGACTTATGCACCTTGATGCGGCCGTTGTATTCAATAAATCCCAGCTTCCGGAAGCGGTTCATGAAGAAGCTCACCCGCGACCGCGTCGTCCCGATCATCTCCGCCAAGGTTTCCTGCGAAATCTTCGGAATCAGCATTTCGGGCTCGCCCGGTTGGCCGAACTCCGCCATGAGCAGCAGGATCCGAGCCAGCCTCTTCTCGCTCGAGTTGAAAAGCTGATCCACCAGGTCCGCCTGCGTCCGCATGCTGCGCGCCAGCAGAAACTTTACGAACATGTCTGAGAAGGTATGCTCCTCGTGCATCACGCGAATCATCTCGTCGCGTTCGATCTTCAGTGCCGTGCATCCGGTGACGGCCGAGGCTGAAGCCATGCGCAGGCCGATCGCGCCCGCCATGGACTCCTCACCCACAAAGTCACCCGCTGCGAGCAGGGTGATGGTCGCCTCTTTGCCCGACTTTGAGACCACGGTCAGCTTGGCGCGTCCGTTCTGCAGGTAAAAGACGCAGTCCGCGGCGCTCCCCTGGGCGAAGATCAGACCACGCGGCTTGATTGTCACAATCTGGCGCCCCACTCCTGCATTTGCAAGGAAGGCCGCGAGATTGAAAGATCCTGCCTGCAAGGTCGGCATTTTGCTGCGACTCCAGACGCCTGAGAGGGAATTATCCACCATCTAGGTTACATTAGCATCGCATCTCTGTTAGCGACTGACTGTGCTGTTTTGCTCACGATCAGCACGCAGCCGAGCTGCCCGTGTAGGCAGCTTTCTTCTCCACGGCCGGGCCGGCAGGGCCAGTTTGCTCTCCATGCATGGAATGCAATCTTGATGGTTGGGCAGGGGCGCGCCTCAGCAACAGCGGCCAAAGTGGCGGATCCAGATCAGGTCTGCAGATAGAGATTTGGTCGACTAAGCCCCTGCTACGAAGCGTAAAGCTCCCGCGCACACTCCGGAACCTCGCTACCGGCCTCTCCTCGTTGCTGTGCCTGGTAGCAACGCCAGAGTTCCTCCACATGCGGCAGAAACGACACCGCGCCCATGCAGGCTACGATGATGGCAAAGTCCATCAGCGGCACGGGCGCCTTCCGAAACCGCAGCTTGAAATCCGGCTTCTCCGGGCCCATTCCCACTAGCGCCAGCGACTGTTCCGGATACATGCAGGCCATCGTGGCCAGCACATTGAACGGAATGCTCTGCATGTAACTGTGCGTGTGCTGTTCCCGGGCGTAGATCTTTCGCCGCGACAGCGAATAACTCACGTCCCAGGCCACCGTCGCCTCGTGCATCAGCCAACCGGCTCCCATGAGCGCCAGCGTGCCTGCATTCATCTCCAGAAACAACCCAGTCAAAATCGGTGTACCCACCTCGACCATCATCAACAGGTGCATCACCGACTCCTGCACGCCGCTGGTGGTCTCAATCTTGGTTTGCTTGTGCCACAGCCAGTCCAGAAATCCCGCCACCGACCAAACCGGCATGATCACGTACATCAGGTACCTTCGCGTCGTCTCGTCCACTTCCCGGCGAGCCTGCTCCCGCTCTCCGGGCGCCCCCTTGTCAGCCTTTGCCGGGCTCCGTTTGGTTCCAAGATAAGCCAGCCCTGCGCCTGCACCCAGCAAGATCGAAACGAGAGATTTCCGCGACATGTGAACTCCTGCGGGCCGGCTCCTTCGCTCCGCCAGCGCAGCCAATCGAAGTTTCATCGAGCTGCTGGTGAGCGACGCCTGGAGTCGGCGTGCGTGCCTTTTGGGATGCCCTGCCAACTTAAAGAGATGCTGTCATCGGCCGCGTCACGGCATCCTGTTGGCCGTGAGAGTAGACTGTCGGGTGCCTGAACTTGCCAGCCCGCGCAGGAGCTTCCGCTCAGGTTCTTTCCGAGCCCTGCTCCAGCAGCAAGCCACCTACCTGAGCATCGCCGCGCTCTGCAGCGCCATCTTCTGGGCGATCGGAATGCGGGTCAATCCCGCCACCATCCTCGTCTACTCACTCGCGATCGGCAATCTCACCACTCCGCTCGTAAACTACACCCGTCACCTCTTTGACAAGCACCCAACCTCCTCCGCCGGTCTCCTCCTCCTTGCTACCTGGTTCGCAGCCATTCCGCTCATCTATATCGTATCCACGGCGGTCGTTTTTGCCTTTGCACCGCCGGCGCCTCAATCCCTCGATCATTTGCTCACCACCGGCTGGAAGTTTCCCATCCTGGTCATCGTCTGCTACGGAGGCATTTCGCTGGCCTACGCGGAAGCCAGGGAACGTCTCGAGCGCAGGAATCAGGAATTGCAGCTATCCGTAAACCAGACTGCCGCCCGCATGGAACTGCAGCAACAGGAACTCGGGCGAGCCCTCGAAATCCAGCAATCGCTACTGCCCAGGCACATTCCGCAGCTTCCCGGATTTGACATTGCCGCCTCGTGGCAGCCCGCGCGCACCCTCGGTGGTGACTACTACGACGTGATCGAACTCGGCTCCAATCGAGTTGGCATCTGCATCGCGGATGTGGTCGGCAAAGGAACCGCCGCCGCCCTGCTCATGGCCAACGTACAGGCGGTGGTGCGCGCCTTCGCTCGCGATGCTGCCGGCCCGGCAAGCGTATGCAGCAGCGTCAATAGCGTGCTCTGCGGAAACATCGGCACCGGCAAGTTCGTCACCTTCTTTTACGGAGTGCTCGATGCCGGCGCCCGCACGCTGCAATATTGCAATGCAGGGCACTCTCCTCCGATTCAAGTTTGCGGCAGCTCGCATCGCCAGCTGCGCGCCGACGGAGCCGTCCTCGGCATCTTTCCCGATTGGCCGTACCAGGACGCCGTCATCGAGCTTGCGCCGGGCGACAAGTTGATCCTTTTCACCGACGGGCTCAGCGAAGCGGAGGGTCCCGACGGCCACGAATTCGGCGAAGAAGGTCTCGCTATCGTCGCGCAAGCCAGTCCTACCCTGTCCGCTTCCGCCTTGAACTTGGAACTGGTCGAGCACGTCTCGGCCTTCTGCCACGGCCACTTCGCCGACGATGTGACCCTGATCGTCATCGCGGCGCAGTAGCGTTTCTCCGCCTCCTCATCTTGGAGGGTGGATGTTCCTGTAGCGATCTGGTCGTCGAAGGTTTATCAAAACCTAAAATATACGTCCCTCGAAATCAGTTAATGGCAACCGCAAGCTGCTGAGAATGCCCGGATTCTCCGTTCTTTGAAACACACTCCTAGAGGCAATCGCCAATGCACACTTGTTAACGCGAGCTATCCAAGCTCAGCAATCGGTACGCCGTCGAGGATCGGGATGTTCCATTAGAGATATTTTTTATTTTTCTTGACAGCATTTATTCAGCCTCTCTATAGTCCGTCGAGTTCGTGGAATTGCGCTCGCAGGCAGTCTGCTCAGACTTCGTCTTGGACGGCGGACTTCCGTGACCGAGCCACCAAAGCACTATTAGACCGGCTCTTCCCAGACCGGCAACCGACGTCAAAAACGCTTCAGTATTTGCGGGGCCTTAAAGGAGATCATCAAAATGAACAACCTAGCGAGTCTCGGGTTGCGCAACAGGATAGGCCGGCGGGGGAGCGGGGCGCTTCATCTCCTCGCTTGCTTACTGGTCTTATTTTCAACCAGCGTGCTTTACGGCCAGGGTGGCGCCAACGGCACGATCCTAGGAACAGTCACTGACAATACGGGTTCAGTTCTACCCGGTGCCAGCGTTCAAATTACCAACGTGGCGACAGGCGTATCGCAAACAACGGTCACTTCGAGCGCGGGTGATTACACCGTGCCTAACCTGAATCCCGGCATGTATCGGGTTACGTTTGAAGCCACGGGATTCGGCAACCAGGTGGTCGACAACATCACGCTGAGTGTGGCGCAGCAGGCGCGCGTGAACTCCTCGCTGAAGCCGGGCGCCGTGTCAGAGACGGTGAGCGTCAACTCGGGCGCAGTTGCGCTCGACACCGATAATACGTCCATATCGCAACTCGTCAGCCAGCGCCAGGTGAATGAACTGCCTCTGAACGGGCGCAATTTCCTGAACCTGCTCTTCATCGGTGCCGGTGCGGTTCAAACGGTCGGTGAGCAAGGCCAGATGCGTCAAGGCGAAGGCAACGCCATCAGCATCAACGGCGGCCGTCCCGAGTCAAACAACTACACTCTCGACGGCATGGCCAATACCGATACCGCTCTGAATACCCCGGCCGTCATCCTGTCGCAGGACGCAATCCAGGAATTCAAAGTACAGAGCGAAACGTATTCGGCAGAGCTTGGCTTCAGCGCCAACCAGGTCAACATCGTGAGCAAGAGCGGCACGAACTCACTGCACGGCTCCGTCTTTGAATTCAACCGCAATGATGCGTTTGACGCGAACACTCACTTCCAGCCGCAGAAGCCGACTCTCCGGCAGAACCAGTTCGGCTTTGTAGCCGGCGGTCCGGTCATCATTCCCAAACTCTACGATGGCCGCAATAAGACCTTCTGGCTGGCCAACTATGAAGGCTGGCGCATCAAGAACGGGAACAATGGCTATTACAACGTGCCTACGCGCCGCCGAAATAAATGGCGATTTTTCCGGCACGAACCTTCCCGGCTTATGGAACCGCGGTTGCACGGCCGCACTTGGGAAACGAAATCCATGCGAACCGATTGATCCTCTACCGGCCTGCCGTTCCCTGGCGGAGTCATTCCCGCCGATCGATTCTCACGAGTGGCCAAGGTTTCGCTTGGGAGCAAAACTGTACCCGGCCCCGAACTGCTTCGATGCCTCTTGCCTCGGCAACTATCACCTTGTAACCGCACTGCCCAGCACCACCAATCAGCAGACCTATCGCGGAGACCAGTCGTTTGGGAACTACGGCAGTGTGTTGTTCCGCTATACCGACGCGAAATACACGCAGCAAACGGTCGGAACCGTGTCACTTACCCAGCGGCTTGAATGTTTTCAACGAAGAGAGCACAAGCTGGGAAGATTGCACACACCATCACGCTCGGACACGACATCGTAAACAACTTCCGCTGTCGGCAGCCTGCATGCCACTGAAATCCAGGGAGCAACCCGGCCACGCCGCCGATGTCGCGGCGCTGGGAGTCACTGGCGTATTCACCAACCTGCCGGCCTATGCCCGTGGCTATCCCACGATCGGCTTCCAGAATCTGGCCTGTGGCGGCAGTCCCGGGAATAACCCCAGCACCAGCGACATTCCTATGTGGGAGTATGCAGACTCGCTCACCATGGTCAAAGGGCAAGCACACCCTCGGCGTCGGGTTTGATTTCCGCACCTGGATTCAAAAACGGAATCTGTCCGGCAACTTCCTCGGCGGCTACGGCTACAACAACAACACCATTCTGCAGAACAGCGCTGGCTGCACCACGCCTACCAGAACTCTGCGGAACGGGCAATGCGGTCGCCGACTTCCTGCTCGGCTACTACAACGCCGCAAATACGTTCCAGCCGGAACCGTTCAGTACGCCTGGAATCCCCGGCAACCAGAATCAATTTCACTTCAAGTACATCGCTCCTTACGTACAAGACGATTGGAAAGTCAACGACAACGTGACGCTCAACCTTGGCCTTCGCTGGGACTATCGCAGCGTTCCGTACGAGACGCAGGACAAGATGTTCTGGATCGACACCTCCAATCCTGGCGGTGGACTTTGCTTCGCTCGCAAGGCGCTGCTCACCGACGGCGTAGCCCCTGCCGGAAACGGCTTCTACCGGTACTGCGGTCGCCGCAATCCTACGGACGGATCGAAGACCCCGTTTGCGCCCCGCATCGGTATCGCATGGCGTCCCTTCGGCGGCGATAAGACCGTCGTCAGAGCCGGCTACGGCGTGTACTTCGACTCTTCTGAAACTCGCGAAATCGACGACTCGGGCGATCTCTATCCCTTTGTCTCGCGCACTCAGGAGAATCCGACGATCGATCCCAATGCGCCGAAGTCGACCGACAACCTGTTTCCGGCGACGAGCACTTTGCTGCCGGTGGCAGTTGGTTCGAACGGCGGAACGACCTTCCCGGCAGGTGGCCAGTTCATCGCTGTCATCATCTCCGAGCACCCGATCAACCCCTACGTGCAGCAGTGGTCCTTCTCCGCTGCAGCGCGAGCTGGCGAGAAACACCACGCTGGAAGTGAATTACGTCGGAAACAAGGGCACGCACCTGCTGGATCGGGTGAATATCAATCAGCCGTTCCCAGTCGCCAACCCGGCGCTCTGCCAAGCCGACCCGGCGGCCGCTGACTGTCCCATTGCCAACCGGCGTCCGTTTGCGAACTACACCGCATTCGCGACCCTCGATAGTAAGTGGGACGGTTATTCCAACTACAACGCAGCCAATGTGAAGCTGGAACGGCGCAGTTCAAATATGGCGTTCGTTGCGGTCTACACCTTTGCCAAGAGCATGGATGATAAGTCCGCCGCTGCTGGTATCGGTTCTGCGGGTGGTGGTTTTGCTGGCCACCTCGACGATCACAATCCTAAGCTGGACTACGGCAAATCCGATTTCGACGTGAATCATCGGTTCGTTGCCAGCTATGTCGCAGAATTACCTGTCGGTCGCGGCCGCCATTACCTCGGCAACATCAATCGCTTTGAAGACGCGGCAATTGGCGGATGGGAAATTACGGGCATTGGCACTTTCCAGAAGGGCTTTCCGTACTCCATCAACGCGGCAGATACTTTTGGTCTGCTCTCCGCGTTTAGTCAGCGTGCAAACCTTGTCGGCAATCCTAACAAGGGATTTCACAAATCGATCAATCAATGGTTCAACACCGCGGCCTTTTCCCAGCCTCTCGCTGGGGCATATGGGACCAGCGGTCGTAACATCCTTCGTGGACCGGGCATCAGCAACTGGGACATGGGCGTCGGCAAGTCGTTCTCACTGGGCGAACTGGCCAAGTTCCAATTCCGCGTGGAGTCGTTCAACACATTCAATCACACGCAATGGGGTGTTGATCCGAATGCGGTTGGAGTCGGCCCCGGCAGCAACGCGGTCGATAACAACGTGAATGATCAGCCACCAAGCGCGAATACGAACTTCGGCAAGATCACTTCAGCCCGGCCGGGTCGTATTCTCCAGTTCGGCGGCAAAATCGTTTTCTAACAGCCGTACATTACTGCTCCCAAATCCGCCATCCCTTACCGGGGTGGCGGATCATTTTTGATTGGATATACACTCGCGCCATGAGCCGTTTTGTTCAGGTCTGTCTCGCAAGCATTGTTGTTCTCACCTGCTTCGGGTACTCGTCTTGCCTTGCTCAACAAGCTGATGCCATTGAGAAATATTCTGAAGAGGGCCGTCGGGCGCTTCAGGCTGGCCACTTTGCGGAGGCGGAGCAATCCTTTGAACAATTGCGCAAACTAGAACCTGGAGCCGCTGAGGTCTATGTTGCCCTGGGTCTGATCTACTACCAGCAAGGGAAATACGACCAGGCAATCCCTACCCTGACGCGAGCACTGAAGTTGAAACCGAACGCACCGAAGGTGGAAGCATTGCTCTCGATGTCGCAATCGGAGATGGGGAGATTCAAAGAGGCGGTGCCCGGTCTGGAGAAGTGTTTTCATCAGCCACCCGATCCGGAAGTACGACGGATGTGCGGCTTGCAACTGGAGCGCGCCGACTCCAGCTTGCAGCGCGACACAAAAGCAGTTGAAGTGGCCATGGAGATGGATCGGCTCTATCCCAACGACCCTGAAGTGCTGTATCACAGCGGCCGGATCTATGGAAATCTTGCATTCGTAACCGTGCAGCGCCTGGCGGAAGTCGCGCCGAACTCAATCTGGAAGCAGCAGGCCGCCGCCGAAGCGTATGAGAGCCAGGGCGATCTGCAGGCGGCTATCGATGCTTATCATGCGGTGCTGGCCATCGATCCGCAACGCCCGGGTATTCACTATCGCGTCGGTCGCAGCCTGCTGACGAAAGCCCGGCAAAGTAACTCGCCCGCGGATCTGACGGCAGCCTTGCAGGAGTTTGAAGCCGAGTTGTCGATCAACCCGAGTAATGGAAACGCGGCATACGAGATAGCTGAAATTCACCGAACCGCCGGCGAGTTGGACCAGGCCGCCACCGGCTTTGAGCAAGTGTTGAAGCTGTATCCTGAGTTTGGAGAAGCGCAACTGGGCCTCGCCGCTGTACTGATGGCGCAGCAGAAACCAGACCAGGCCCTGACTCATCTGAAACAGGCGATTGCGCTTGATCCTTCCAACGAGGTTGCATGGTACCGTCTCTCTCGCGCGGAAAGCATGCTTGGGGATCAAGCAGAGCAGAGCAAGGCGATCGCAGAATTCAGGCGCTTGAAGGAATTGCGGAGCAAGCAGAATGAAGCCGCGAAAGTCGCGGTTCCAACTGAGGAGATTACGCGGCAGCAAGTGGACGCGAACCCCTAGGGCATTCTCCGAGCAACACAACGCCGAGGCTACAACTTACTTCGGATCGCCGTAGAACACACCACGACCGTGCGTCCCAACATACACACGCCCGAATTGCTTGGGATCGCCTGCGACCTGCAGGACCAATCCCCATTGATGCTGTGCGTCGTTGATTCGTAACCACGATCGTCCAAAATCATCAGATCGAAAAACACCGCGAACACCAGCTATAACTCCGATTAGGTAGAGAGCGGGATTTTGCGCGTGCGGCGCTGCTTTACCGAAGCCAAAGGCCAGAATCTGCTGCACGGACGGGATCTTCGCGTAGGGCACGCTTTCACCAGTGGAATGGTAGAGGCCATTGTAGGCTGCAATCCATAGATCTCCGGAGCGGCCAGGAGTCGCGTACAAGCGGTCCTGCCCTCCGCGCGCATCGCCTCGATTACCGTTCTTCGTCGGCAGGCCGTCCGGCAAAGTAAAGGCTTGGGATGTGAAGCTGGCGCCGCCATCCTTACTCATGAAGATGTGCCCATCAAAAAGCGAGAGCGAATAGAAGCGATCCGAGTCGAGCGGATCCGCTGTGATTCTCGCGTTCGCACCAAGACCTTGTACTGGCTTCCAGGTTGCGCCTTGATCTCGAGTCCAACTCGGCACGGAC
Source organism: uncultured Acidobacteriaceae bacterium (assembly GCA_963748555.1). Lineage (GTDB taxonomy): Bacteria > Acidobacteriota > Terriglobia > Terriglobales > Acidobacteriaceae > CAWKKW01. The sequence goes on along the minus strand of CAVVJK010000004.1, from coordinate 195,064 downwards.
CCTTCCGGTGTCCACACCCATGTCTTGCCGTCCGCCGAGACAGCGACACTTCCAAACTTGCTGCTCTGCTCTGGAGAGGATTTTGTGTTGTGCCACGTCTTACCTTGATCGAGGGAATAGCCGATATTGCCGGTCGCCTGGTGCGCAGACGCAATTCCAACTCTCACGATGACTGCGGGGTTGAGTGGGCCGGAGACAACCCCGGTTGTGTTTCCAAACAAGGGTGGAGCGGGGCTGCCTTCGGGTGCCGGCTTATCCAGATCCCAATGAACGAAGCCACCATAATCCCCAATCGCCGAGATCAGGTGTGCGCCCTTGGTGGGACTGTCCAGTTGAAGCGCCACCGTCTCTTCAATACCAGTGGCCATGATGCTCCACCTCGACGGCTGTCCGTGATCCAGTGCCGTGAGATTGAAGGTCTCCCATCCGCCATAGCCAGTGGTGAACATTGCATGATCCGGATTTGCCGGGTCGATCTCGATGTCAAACATCCAGTGAATGGGCGTGGGCTGAACATATGGGGCCAGCGAATAGTCGAAAGTGGATCCGCCTCCAAACACTGGTTTCCAACTTGTGCCGCCATCGGTCGAACGAAATATATCTTCGCCGCCGGCGCTTTTGGGCCGTCCGAATGAACTCGCGATGATCGTTTGCGGGTGATGCGGATCGACTGCCACCGCAGCGTAGCCGAATTCCTTGCTGCCTGCGACGGGCTTATCCGGCGTGATCTCTGTCCAGGTATCCGTTCTGGTGTTTAGTTTCCAGACAGCACCGCTCGTCATTCGGCTTGGCCCTGGCGCTGATCCAAAGGAGATGTAGAGCATGCCGTCAGCAGCGAGTGCAGCGCGGTTAGGCCGATATTGCGTGAGCTCGCCGGGAATGGGATCCCAGCTCTCGCCGGCATCCCGCGAGCGATAGAGATTGGTCTTGCCGCGAAGAGAAACGCCGACGTAAAGGATACGGCTTGGTTGATTTTTGGTTCCGCTATGCTCATCGTATTTGACAAACACGATGCCGCTGCCGCGAACCGGTTGACGGCGCCAACGCTGGGCAGCAGTTTCTCCGGGCAGCGGCGGTGGTGTTGGCGGCACTTCTTCCGTTATGTCTGGAGAGCTGGTGACCTGTTTCCAGGTAACTCCGCGATCCGTGCTGCGCCATAGCCCGGCATGGCGAGTTCCCAGATAGAGGAGGTTGCTGTCGTTCGGGTCGACAGCCAGCCGTTCACCGTTCCCGCGACCATCTTCGTTTCCGCCGAACTTGATAGGCACATTGGTGCGCTGAAAAGTTTTGCCACCATCGCTCGAGCGAAGGATGGCACCGTCAGGCGTTTGCGCATTGGTGTAAGTTCCGCAAGCGAGATACACCCGTTCCGGATCGGCGGGATCAATGGCGATGCTTTCCACGCCCATCAGATTGAGGTCTTCGTACGGAATCCAATCCAGCAGCGGCACCCAACGTTTGCTGCTCGCATTCCAACGGTAAGCACCACCCATATCGGTTCGCGCATAGCGCACATCTTTCGCTGTAGGGTGGAAGATGATGCCGTCTACAAAACCTCCTCCCACCATCTGCACATTCTTCCAGACATAGGGTTGCTGCTTTGGGGTCTGTGCATGTAGAGAGGCAGAGAGCGAGGCGCTAGCAAGAACAAGGGCGAGGATGCTGGACAGTAATCGAACCATGATTTGGATGACCTGACGTTTGGCAATTGTATCGAATGCCGGCGCGTCCGCCCGCGTGCTGCCGACGGTTCGCCAACCGCAATTCCGAGCAGCATTCCAAATTGGAATTATGAGCTGAGCGCCGTTGCTGCGCGAAACCCTCGAGCGGTCGGCCAATCAAATGCGCCACGCGGCCGCGCGTTTGTGGTAGCGCTTGGCATCTGGATTCGACTTAAAACGGAGTGACCCGCACTGCAATCGATGCCAAGAATCCGGGCGAACGGGAACCATCTTCTAGCTTTAAGGATTACGGGACCAGAATGATCTTTCCCGCAACTCGGCCTTTTTCTGCAAGACGGTGCGCCTCTTGAATATCTTGTAACTGCATCGTCCGGGCGATTGGAATGGCGAACTCGTGGCGAGAGACCTCATCCGCCAATTGGTAGAGTCTCGAGGCATCGGGCTGCGCCATAAAAGCCTCCACCCGAATATCGTAATTGCGCGCGCTTTCCGGTTCGCCGAGTACGGATCCCAACACACCACCTTGGCGGATCGCTCTGAGCAATCTGCTAATCGTCGGTCCGCCGACAGTATCCGCGATCGCGTCCAGGTCGTGCAGATGGCCGATCTCCCCTTCATCGTCGATCGCCACAACCTCATCAGCTGCCAATGCAGCAGCCTTGTCTCTTTCCGTCGAGCGCACCCCAGCGATCACCTTGGCGCCATGTTTGCGTGCCACATGGACCGCCGAACGGCCTACATTGCCCATGGCGCCTGTCACCAGCACGGTGTTACCCGGCTTCGGCTTGACCGCACGTTCGATGAGCTGCGCTCCGGTGAGTGTGACCAGAGGAAGAGCCGCTGCTTGTTCAAAACTCAACGCATCGGGGATCGGCGAGAGCACGTCGGCTTTTGCGACCGTGTATTCGGCATAGGTGCCGTTTGCCAAGCCCATTACGCGCATGCCTTCCGGAAAACCCACAACTGCCGCGCCCGCCCTGACCACTTCGCCAGAAAGATCGCGCCCCAGAATTGCTGGGAAATCTACTGGCATGCGTGCCTTAGCTGCGCCACTGCGAATCTTGTAGTCGACGGGATTGATGCTGGTCGCGCGGACACGTACCAGGACCTCGTTGTCTCCGAAATCGGGCGTGGGGGTGTCTTCGTAGCGAAGTTGTTCTGGACCTCCGTACTCATACAGCAGCACTGCTTTCATCATTCCTCCTGCTCAGTGGGATGCTGCGGTTTGCATCCAGGAGGTCAGTCGGTCCGGCGGCCATCTGCGTCCGTCCATCGCATGAGCAGCGAGGCATGAGCAGCGAGGTCAGGCACTCAGGATCTACAAGCATACAACCCGCTCGCACTTGCAATAATCCATTAGGTCAGGCTTTGTTTTCGCCAAGTTAGCCTCTACTTGCGCCGCGCATCAGCCAAGGACCCGAGGTGCGGCCGGGAAGTTGGGACGTGCGCACGGCATGGAAATACTCAGGCCACGCCAATGAGGAGAAAGAGTATGCAGCCCACGCTCCAAATCTCTGAGACGATTTCTGCAGACCCGGATGTTAGCGCGAGAGTGGCTGAGCTCGGCCCTTGGTTTCACAACCTGACACTGCAGGGTATCTCGACCGCTCCCAACCACTTTCTAGGCGATTATCCGCGCGTGAAGTGGGAGGGCTTCCGCCATGCCGTTCCTCGCGATTTGAGTGGCATGACCGTACTCGACATCGGCTGCAACGCTGGCTTTTATTCGTTCGAGATGGAGAGCCGAGGTGCGCAGCGAGTGGTCGGCATCGATTGGGATGAGCGTTACTTGAAGCAGGCACGCTACGCAGCCGAAGTGCTAGGTTCAAGCGTCTGCTTCCAGCAACTGTCGGTCTGGCAGGTGGCGGAACTGCAAGAGAAATTCGACCTGGTCATCTTCATGGGAGTGCTCTATCACTTGCGCCATCCTTTGCTGGCTCTGGACCTGATTCACGAACACGTAGCGAAGAATCTTCTTCTGTTCCAATCTATGCAAAGAGGATCTGAGCAGGTCGCGGAAGTCGCGCCTGACTATACCTTTCATCAGACCGATATGTTCGATGAGGCGAGTTATCCCAAGTTACACTTCGTAGAACATGCATACGCGCAAGATCAAACGAACTGGTGGATACCGAACAAATCCTGTGCGGAGGCGATGTTGCGGAGCGCGGGTTTCGCCATCGACAGCAATCCTGAGCGCGAGGTTTATCTGTGCCGGTGGCAGGCGCTCCCGGATTCGGAGTTTCCGCGTGCCGTCTATCCTAGTCGCTAGATGACCGCGTCTTCTCGGCACACTGCTGAATCCCTTTGTAATAGGTGCTGACCCATGCCTGACGACGATTTGCTGCTGGAGGCTGAAAGACTGCTGCACCGGCGCGACCTGGGCCGGGCCGTACACGCCTTCTCTTTAGCCGAAACGAATGGCTCCGATGCAGATCGCTGCGCCGCCGGCAGATGGTTGGCATATATGCTCGCCGGCGATTTCTCCTCTGCGTGGTCGGAAAGCGATGCCATTCGCGCGCGGGGCGCTCCAGACCCGCATCGTCTGTGGAACGGCGAAAACATCCCCGGGAGGAAAGTGATCGTTCGGTGCCTTCACGGTTTCGGAGATACGATCCAGCTCCTGCGGTATGCACCGTTATTGCGCGCCACCGCTGAGAAGACTGTCTTCGAAGTTCCGCCGAAGCTGCTCGAGATCGCTCCCTACTTTGAAGGTGTTGATGACGTGATCACGTGGGGCGAGTTGGCTCCGAAGCAGCAGCCCGGTTATGAAATAGCAGTGGAAATTACACAGCTTCCGTACCTTTTTCGGACACAGCTAGTGGATCTTCCCATCCAGGCAAACTACCTCAAGCTCCCCACAAGATCTGCCCCCCTGCCCCTGAGACGCGATCCAGGAGCAGCGCTTAGGGTGGGCGTTGTCTGGGCGGCAGGCGATTGGAATCCCGCACGGTCCCTTCCTTTTCCGTTGGTCGAACGCCTCACGCGCAATGTCGATTGCGAATTCTGGAATTTGCAAGGAGGTGTCGCAAGGCAGCAATGGCTGAATCTTCCGCGATCTAACCGGCTCCACGAAGCCTCTGCATGCGCCGACAGCATTTTGAACGCTGGCCAACCTCATTGCCGGGATGGACCTCGTAATCACGGTAGATACACTTGCTGCGCACCTTGCGGGAGCTATGGGTAAGGAAGCGTGGGTGCTGTTGCAGCGCGCCGCTGACTGGAGGTGGATGACCGACCGCGACTACAGTCCCTGGTATCCCTCTCTGCGACTCTTTCGCCAGCCGGCAGAGAACGATTGGGAGGGCTTGATGCTCGAAGTTACGAAACAACTTCAATCGCGCGCAGCATGCGCCTGCGAATCGGAGCGGGTGGCGTGAAGTCTTCTGGTGTTCGCAGTACGCTCTCGCGGGCCTGGGACGCCTACGACGCATATCTCTTCGACATAGATGGCACGCTGCTGTCGTGTACAGATGCCGTCCATTACTTCGCCTTCTGCGACACCTTGAAGTCGCTCTCTGGTCAGCCTCTCACGCTGGAAGGCGTAACTGCGCACGGCAATACCGACATCGGCATCCTTCGCGACGCGCTAAAGTTAGCCAAGGTAGATGAAAGAAACTGGCGTCCCCGCATTGCTGAATCCCGGCAGGCCATGTGCCGATACGTCTCGCAGCGAAAGGACGACCTGTGTACGACGGTGATGCCCGGGGTCGCGGCTGTTCTGAGCCGACTGCAGGACCGAGGCGCAATCCTCGGTGTTGCCACAGGAAACCTGGAAGGAATCGGGCGGCTCAAGCTTGAAAGCGCCGGGCTTAGCAGTTACTTTCAGTTCGCGGGCTACAGCGATGATTTCGAATACCGAACCGATGTATTTCGCTCGGCTATCGTGAAGGCGCGCTCACTGGCTGGACCCTCTGCAACCATCTGCGCGATAGGCGATACGCCTGCGGATGTACAAGCGGCAAGGCAGAATGGGTTGGAGGTCATTGCTGTAGCAACGGGACCTTACTCTTTTGAAATACTTACCGCTTCGGAGCCGGACCTTTGCCTGAGCTCACTAGAGGAGTTGCTTAACAGGCCGTGATTCAGGCTGCGCGCCTCGCGGGAGCAACGATCCACTACATCCTCAAACTCGATGGCGCGATGAGTTGCAGTATGCTGCGAAAGTATGTGCTCTCTGGCTCTCCGTCCGAGCTTCAATCGTTCAGAGTCATCCATGTTGACTAAGATATCTGCCACCTCCTGGGCAGTCGTGGGGAGCAGTATCTCCTCGCCAGGCGTGAGGAACTCCTCCAGGCCCGCCCACCGATCCGACAATATCGCGGTACTGCAAGCCGAAGCCTCGAAGAGGCGTACGGAAGGGGAATACCCGGCCTCCACCATATCCTTGCGTGTCAAATTGAGCGTGAACCGGGAAGACGAGTAGAAGGCCGGATGCTCCGGCGGCGAGATGTGAATGATGCGATCTACGTTCTTCTGCCAGACAACGTGTTTGGGATACTGTGGGCCGGCGACCAGGAAGCGTTGTTCCGGCAGTAGGGCCGCCGTTTGGTCGAGCAAGCACATGAGTTTGTCCTGGCGATCTGCGGCGAATGTGCCGAGATAGCTCAGGCTGCTTCTGTATTCCGTCCGAACGCCGGTCGGCTGGTACAGTTCCGGGTCGACTGAACAATAGAACGGCACAGCATATGGACTATGAAACTTGTCTTCCAATTCGCGCAAAGCAGGTCCGCCTGTGAAACTCAGATAAGCGGCATAGTAGGGAATCAAAGAAGTAGCCAGGTAATCAGTGCCGCCTTGTTCTCTTAACTTACTCAGGGTGATTGGCGTATCGATGTCATAGAACAGCACCGGCCCGAACCCTGCGCTGAGTAGAGCCTGTGTAGCAGCAATCGCATCAGGGAAGTAGGATCCGACGACGATCGCGTCCGCATCCTTACTGATCTTTATCAGCGTTGAGCGGGAGGAGTCCCAGTTCTCGTAGAGGTGAACCGTGCAAAACTCCGGATCGGGCAGATCGCGGTTGCTGCGGTACCACTCAACATCCTTCTCGACGAAGTGGATCTGGTGCCCTCGTGACCTGAGGGCTTTGCCCAGCGAGCGGTAAGTGGTGGCATGGCCATTGCCCCAGGAGGACGTAATCGTCAGGCCGTAGATAACGATCTTCATGCGGGCTCTTCTGCCATGTCGACGCGAACGGACTCTGCAAACGGAGACGCGCTCTTGCGCCCGATGCACTGTATCAGAGCGTCTTCTATCTCCTTCGCTCGAGCTGCATACGTGTGGTCTCGAAGGGCGCGCCGAAGAAAGGCGTCCCCAATCTTTCGGCGTGCGGCGCTATCCAGGCGCGAGGTCGCGTCCACAACGTCTTCTGCGCTTCGAATGACCAGTATCTCCTTCCCGGGCTCAAAGCATTCGTCGATGCCGGGCCAATCATCGCAGAGCAGACAAGCCCCGGCACCCGCTGCTTCAAACACGCGCGTCGGAGGCGAGAATCCGCAATCGGCCATCGACGAACGATTGATGTTCATGACCATGCCCGCAGAGCTGTTGACGCTATTGTGATCGGCGGTCGGCACATGTCCGATCCATTGAACATTTGCAGGCAGCGACTTATCTCCCCAACCTTCTCCACCTAATATGAACTGCTTGGTGGGCGCAAGTTCCGCGGCCCGAAGAAAGAGTTGCTCAACACGAGCCTCTCGGTCGGGCAACCTGTTGCCGACGAAACACACGTCACAGTTGAAACGAGAATTGGGCGGCACGGGATGGTGGGTGTCAGGATCCAGCCCGTTGTAGATGCTGTAGTAGGACCTAGCTCCGAGTTGGCGGTATTCCTCCTCGATGACTCGGCCCACCTCCATACGTGAATACAGCGTCGTACCGCGGGATCGCACGCGCGAAGGCATCTGCCGGATCCGTACGGACACGCCGGATCGTTGCGGGAGCATCCACATCCCAGAACAGCACAACGCTGTTCGGTTGACATTCCAGGACTCTCTGCTCCAGTAACTCGTCGTCTGCTCCAATTCCGCTGTGCTTGATAACGACATCAGCTTTGGCGGCGGCGTGTAAGAGAGAATCGATGTCTTTGCCAGGCTTGTAAACAATGGACTGGACGTAAGAGAAGTCGCCGTCGTCCCGATGCTGTTGTCTTCCATACGCATCCGGCTCAGCGAAGACGATCTGATGACCTCGGCGCGGATAGATACTTATAGCAGCCACGGTAGTAGGTAGCCGCACCATTCCAATAGGAAGAGGTGATACTGGACCCAAATACAAATATCCTCATCGCAGCAATTCCTCGCAAATATAGGTGAGCTGCTCCGCACGATGGCGACAGGTATGCCTGGCCAACACGGTCTCCAGCCCTCGGAGCGCCTGAGCTTCGGCCTGCTTGGGATGTTCTAAGAAAAACTGCATCGCATTCTTCATCTCACTTGTGTTGTTCGCCCAGCGGAAGTCGCCCTCGCGGAATAACTCCTCACTATCGTTCCAGGGCGCGGAGATAAGTGGAATACCGCAAGCTAAAGCCTCAAACACGCGGATCGTAGGAATGCCATCCATCACAGTGGAATATTGCTGCCTGGGAATATGCACGGTAAGTCGCGAGGAACCATACACCGAAGGCGCCTCAAGATTGGGAAGATAGCCTCCATAAGTGACTCTGGCCTGCCGTAGCGCCTCAAGGCCCTGCGGCGGATAGCGAACTCCAAAAATCTTGAACGAGTATTGCGCCAGTTCATTTGCCGGACGCAGGAGGAACTCGCACAACTCAGCCGACCGTTCACCGTCGCCCCAGTTGCCAATCCATACCACGTCGCTCGTCTTCTTCATCTTTGGAAGCGGATGAAAGACGCTGGTATCGGCAGCTTCGTGGAGTGTCCAAACCTGCCTTATGTTGAAGCGATCGACGTAGAGCTGACGCAATGCCTCACCGAAGGCCAGAACTCCATCAAACTTGTCCAGGCCGTATTGTTGCACCTGTTCCGGCGCAGAGGATGCCCGGTGATGGGTATCGTGAAAGAGCAGTCGAAACCCCAACTCCTCTCGGACCAGAAGCAGGCATTGCGCAAGTTGCGGAGGATTCCATTCATGAAGAATCACTAGCTCTGCATCTCGCAGAACCTGACGCCAATAAGCAGGGCTTGTCTGCTGTGCCTTGTCGTACTCCGTAACCGACAAGTCCGGGTAGATCTCCTCGAACTGGCGGAGCGACCGCTCTCCTGACTCTTCGGTTCCGAGATTCGCAATCGACCATTCCTCGGCTGGCTCAAAGATGTCGACCTGATGCCCCAGTTCCTGCATGCTCCGCAGTAGCCCTCGCAAGAAGTGGGCATTGCCATTGTTCCAGTCTGACCGGATCGAATGCGCCAGGTAGGCGACCTGTAACTTACGAGGCATGAACGGGCGCCTCTGTCCGAGCTAGGGCCGAATGAAATACGGCTAGGTAAGCACTCACCATTCGCTCTGCCGAAAGCTGTCGCGCTCTCTCATGCGAACGCTTTTGTGCATCGGCCAGCAGCTGAGAGTCGTGACACAAACGTTCAAGCGCAACGCTGAGTGAGGCAGCGTCGTCGAAAGTAGAGAGCCGCTTCGCCCCAAACTTCGCGTAGAGACGGAATGTCATTGGCCAGGACTGCGCAGCCGCAGAGCGCAGCTTCAAGCGGAGCCAAGCCAAACGGCTCGTAGATTGAGGTACAAAGATAAATGGCTGAACGACGGAATAGCGAAAGCAACTCGTTCGCTTCCAGCGCGCCGAGGAGAACTGCGCCGCCCAGCGAGTCCGAAAGCCGTTGCCGTTCGTAAGACTGTCTCGCCGGCAACGAGAACCGGCATGGGCGATTGCACGTCTTGCAGCAGGCGAAGGTTCTTTGCTTCATCCCACAGTCGACCGGCGGTCACTGCCTGCAGCGTACGCCAGCCAGAATCAGGTTCTAATGCAAGGGACCGGCCATTGGGAATCACAAGACATTGACCGGGTATCTGGAAGTGTTCCCTTAACGCGGAAAGCATCCAGCGTGTCGGCGCGATCACGGTGTCGGCACCCTGTAACCCGGAGTCGACCAGAGCCTTGTACTGCTCCAACCAGGGAGATTCCTCCAGATCTGTTCCGCGGCATGCCTTTGCCCAGCTTAATACGTCGCTATGAGCCACAACTATTGTGGGGTAGGGCAGGTCCATGGCGCCGAAGCAATACTGGCTGCTGAGCAGCAAGTCTGGCTGAAATACATCGGAGACGCGGATAAGAGCTCTCGACCCATCCCGAAAAGCAGCCCGGTTGTTCTGCATCCATTCCAATGGCACATCGAGCGCAGTGGAAATCAAACTGACCGCCCCATCGGAGCGAAATTTGCTCGGCCCACGACTGCTGCGCGGGAGATGGAAGGCGACCAAAGCTGACAAGTGCGACGGCACACCCAGCGTGCAGCAAACCCGCGACTATCTCCTGGCTGTAGGTCCATACGCCGCCGATCGTATCTGTAGTTACTAATACACGCATTCCAGGTCCCTGCTCTCCAACTGCGCAAGCGAAAGGGGATGCTGATCCTGGATATCGCTAAATCCGCGCTCGGCAAATAACTGAAGATAGAAATCGTGCGCACGTTCCCACGCTTGGTCATCGGGCTGTGATCCAAACGTTTCCACATACTGCGGACTTCCGGGGAATGGGAACATCGGTACAGGCTCGCTTACCCAGACTCCTTTGGCTTTTAAATGGGCCTGCCACGCAGCGACCATGGCCGGGTCATCCTTTGTCGTCTTGATCAGATTTGCCTGTACCCAAGGAATATGCTGACGAGCATAGATCAGGAGTTCACTGATGCGGTCGGTCGAGAGTCGGCAGTTCTTGTTCATCTCATCGCGGCCTTCTTCGGTAATGGATTCGATCCCACACTCGAAGGAAACGCAGTGGGCGCGGCCCAGCAGGTCGAGTGTCTCTTCATTCCACAAGTCGATACGGCTCTGGAATCCTATGGAGACCGGGCGTTTTGCGACTTCCTCCAGCAACGTCCGAACTTGCTTTCCCACTCCGAAGATTTCATCGATGAAATAGATGTAATCCACTCCTCTGCCAATGAGTTGATCTATCTCGGCTATCACTTCTGTAAGGTCGCGTTCGCGGAATTTGTTCCGGAACAGAGTCTTGTTGCAGAAAGTGCAAGAGTAGGGGCATCCTCTCGCGAACTCAACCTCGGCGCCGAGCTTGAGATGATCCGCACCGTTTCCCGGAAAGATGTGGTGTTTATGGGTGTGGCGCTCCACAGGATAGTCTGAATAATCCAACTGCCGAACCGCTCTCATGTCTGTCGACACCGAGACCTTGACCCATGCGGAATACGCCGTCGCTATCTCGCCAGCAGCAACCGGGTATCATCTGCCGCGGAGTGGTGGCTAATTGCGGCAGGGTCTGGTCCGGCTCGCCGCGAAGCACGATGTCCGCTCCGGTCTTATCCAGAGTTGCCAGCGGCGTTACTGAGCCATGGGGACCTATGACAACTTTGGCAGACTCGCGATTCAGTGCAGCAAGCCAACGCGCGGGCACACGCAGTTCAGGCTGGGGACACCGCCAGAAAAGATACGACGGAGCGGTGGGGATAACCAGAAAGTCTTCGTGGAAGTTATCTAGCCGCACCTCTACCTGCTCAACGGACAGGTTCTCCATCCACGCATCGATCAACAGAACTTCCTGCCCGGCTGCGCGGAGCATTTCGCGAGCGGAAAGTAACTCGAGCGGAAAGTGGGGCTCAGGGCAGCCAAAGTAGGTCGAGCCCTCAAAGCTCCATCGAGGATTCACAAGGGCAAACCTCATGCGACCTCCTCTTCGAAAACCTCTGCCGCAAGCGGTGTGTGATCTTCCTGGGCCGCGATGCTGCTGCGGTTCTGCCGCCAGAAGCCATGGATTGAAGCCAAAATGTCGGAGAGGCTTCGCGTTGCCAGCCATCCCGCGTCGTGCTCGAAGCGAGTTGTATCCGAGATATAGAGGGGTTGATCTCCCGGGCGCACTGCTTTGTAGGTGAGATTGAGTGGCTCGCCGACCTCTTTCTCTATTGCGCGAAGCAGTTCAACAACCGAGACGGCGCGACTCATGCCTCCTCCCAGGTTGTATACCTTGCCCCGCGTGGAGCTTACTTTATCGCGTGCTGCCATCATCGCATTGACTAAGTCATGCACGTGGAGCACGTCCCGAATCTGAAAGCCGTCGCCATACACGGTGATGGGTTGACTGTTCAAAGCAGAGTAAAGGAAGTGTGCGACCCAGCCTTGATCTTCATTTCCGAACTGTCGTGGACCCGCAATGCAGGACATCCGAAATACCACCGTGGGGAGGTCATAAATACGTGCATAGTCGCGCACGTATTGGTCCGCAGCGCCCTTCGAACAGCCGTACGGCGAGTGGAAGTCAAGGCATTCCTGCTCAGTGACCCCGCAGAAAGTAGTGTCTTTGGCCCGATACCGCGTTCCGTCTACAGCAACCGGTACAGAGCTCAGCGAGCCGTAGACCTTGTTGGTGGAGGTAAACAGCAGGAACGGACGTTGACCCGAACGGCGTGCGGCTTCCAGCACGTGGAAGGTGCCCAGCGCGTTCACGTGAAAATCTTCAGACGGATGGTCCAGTGAGGTTGTAACGGCTACCTGTGCCGCAAGATGGTAGATCTCTGAGACGTTTTCCGCGGCCTCTCGTACCGCGTGTTCATCCCGAACGTCTCCTTTAATCACCTCCAGCCGATTGCTGCCCGCGAGAGAGCGAAGCCATCTTAAATTGTGCAGAACACCACGCCGCGACAGGTTGTCGAACACCTTCACGTGCGTGTCTGGTTGCGCCAGTAGCCGTTCGACAAGATTCGATCCGATGAAACCCGCCCCGCCGGTGACGAGGACTTTCCGAGCTCTGCCGTTTTTCATTGGCCCATGATCCTTTCTCGTGCAGACTCTGAGGCCATTGCACGCGTCGCCGTGCTCGATTGGCCCTTGGTGGTCATGCCTGTACTAAGCTGTGAGGCCATAGGCACTCAACTCTTTCAGCATGGTCTCTGCTTTGTCTTCCGCTTCTTGTTCTGCCAGCCACTCTGCCAGTTCGCGAAATCCTTCTTCGTGCGTGACCTGGGGAGTGTAACCGAGCAGGTTACGCGCCTTCGTCAGGTCTGCGTAACAGTGCCGGATATCTCCGGCACGATACTTATGCGTGATTACAGGCTTGATCTGTTTGCCCAGCGCCCGCGCGAGAATCTCCGCAACCTGCCGAATACTAATAGCCTTGCCGCACCCGACGTTGATCACCTCTCCATCGGATTCGGGCCGGTTCATGGCCAGAATGTTGGCGCGCACAATGTCGTGTACGCTCACGAAGTCCCTCATCTGCTCGCCATCTTCAAAGACCAGCGGAGCCTGCTGATTCAGCAGCCTTGATGCGAAGATCGCGGCAACTCCGGTATACGGGTTCGAGAGCGCCTGGCGCGTCCCGTAGATATTGAAGAAACGAAGCGCCGTTACAGGAATTCCATAGGTTCTGCCATAGATCAGGCAAAGGTCCTCCTGGTCCCGTTTTGCGAGCGCATACACTGAGTTTATTTCCGAAGGCTTCGATTCATTCGTAGGCACGGGCGCCAGCAATCCATCGCAGTGCACACAGTGCAGATCCCATTGTCCGGCTCTCAGCTGAGCTACTGGGCGGACCGAGGGCGCTGCATCCTGCCCGCAACTCGAACATTTGTAGCGGCCTTCGCCGTAAATCGACATCGAGGATGCAACGATCAGTTTCTCCGGCGTGTACTTTGCATCGAGCATGGCCTGCAGCAGTTCAGCCGTGCCCTGCGTGTTCACGCTCATGTATCGGCTGATCTCGTACATGGACTGTCCAACGCCGACCACAGCCGCAAAGTGGTAGACCACATCGACGCCGGCCAGCACCTCTCGCAGTCGGTTCGGATCTCGAACGTCACCCTTCAGCAGTTCCACCTCATCGGACAGATAATCCGGTCTGCCGGATTTATGAACCTGCGGGTTGAGGTCGTCGAGAATGCGTACTCGATGTCCTGCCTCCAACAATCCATCTGCGAGATGAGATCCAACAAACCCTGCCCCGCCCGTAATCAGTATCTGTTTGCTCATTGTCTGACGAACCCCTTGTCCTGACCTGTGAGAGTACTTGCAAGCCTGGGAGCGTATCGATCCACGGCCCACGCGGCAAACTCTGCAAATTGTCGATTGTCTTTCGGCGGGCTGGTGTGGTGTTCCTCAATGCCCAGGTGTGCCGGCGTGAAGCAAAGAGTCAGCGCCACTTGAAATGGCTCGAGCGCTTCCATCTGTCGATCAAACCACTCGATAGCGTTGGGCCGATACGAGTCCGCCCAGCTGAGTCCGGTGCGGATATACCGCACACCGTTCGCTTTCATCCAAGCAACAGCGTCTTCAAGCCGGGGATCTTGAAAGTGGAACCATTGGCAGAAACCGACGCTGCCGTCCGTGGGGAAATGTTTCACCGCCAGCTTAGGGGTTCCATCATTCTTCAGCAGGCCAAGATAGTAGTGGCGGTAGTAGGAGGAGCCTTCCGCTTCCTTATGGCGAGTCTCTGCCGGCCATGTCGGCGGCAAGTCAAAAAGGCTGTACCAGTGGATACGTTCCGTGTGGTTCCGTATCAGCTGCAGGGTACGATCCAGCCCAAAGGCCTGAACCTCTTCTGCTCCAAAGGAGGAGGCGCCCACTTCAGTGACCCACACCGGTCTTCCACATACTTGTTGGGCTTCGGCGATACGAGCGGGCCATTCGTCAATCTGCCAATGATTCCAGTCAAGAGGGAAGCCATGTACCCCAACGATATCGACAGCCTCCATGACTCCGCGTGAGGCGAGGAGGCGAAGAAAGTCGCAGTCGCAAGAAGAGACACCGCCGAGGACGATAGGAACCTCCGGATTGACGTTCCGAATGGAGGTAGAGGCTTGAACGATCATCTCTCCAAATCGAATCCATCCCGGGTCAAGGTGAAAGTTCCAATGGGAGAGATTGTTTGGCTCGTTCCAGAGCACCACCGCTTCAATCATTCGAAGCCTTTCTGTTCAGAGTTCAGATCTCGTTCTGTTTCCCGGGCTGTGACTGGTACAAATCGTCGAATTCGCAGTCGTGGTGGTCTCCGGGAAACCCGCTCACGCCTCGTACACGCCTTCAGAGTCGCATATCGATTTGCGCGACATAGAGATACAGAAGGTACAAAGAAGGACGGGGTTGCCTTACGGAAAATGTGGATGGAGGAACCGAGCGGAACTAATCAGAGCATGTTAATCATAGATGTGTTGACTACGGATAGAAGTCAGGCTCGAGATGTGATTGCTGCGCTCTCAATCTTTCTTAGCGGTGCGTGCGAAGTGCAGGCCTGGATCTCACGCATCGCCGAGCTGATTGCAAGTTCATGTTAGTAAGAACGAGGTAGAGGAGATAGGTCTACTTATATTTTGTCTCGGGGACATGGCCGTTGAATCGCCGAGGGTTACTGCCGATTTGCCGGTACCGCGATTTGGTTGAAATTCGCCGCAAGCCGGCGCAGTTCATCCGGCAACTGCTCGCCAGTGATGGGTTTTCCGTGTCCGGGGGCGACAACCAGCGGGTTCAGCTCGGCGAGGCGCCTGACGGATTCACGAGCCTTGTCCCAATCCCACGTAAAGTACGCGGGAGGGCCATGCAATTCCGGATTCTGTATCAGTGCGGCTTCAAAGAACGATTCGGGCTTGGTCGTGCAGAATGCGTCCCCGGCGAGCAGGGTTCGATCGCTCGCCCGGAAGAACGATACGTGTCCGGGTGTGTGTCCCGGCGTTGGAATGACTTCCCAGCCTGGCAGCCCAGGTGTACCTGAGCCAGCGTCACCCATGGGCAGCGCTCGCAGTCGGTTGCCGAGGTCGATGGGCCCCCTGGGGTAGCTGGGTGAAAGCAGCGACATGAGCCCACCGCCAGCACCTACGTTGGGGGCGGGGTATTCGCGCTCGCCGGTGAGGTATGGAAACTCCAGCGGATGGGCATAGACAGGAACGTTCCAGTGCTCCGCCAAATCCTTCGCAGCGCTCACGTGATCGAAATGACCATGGGTCAGAACGATGCCAGTGGGAGCGGCTCCGAAGTGCTTCTCGGCCCAGTTGCGAATCAAGTTCGCAGTAAAAGGCAGGGCCGCGTCGATGAGAGTCCACGATCCGTCATCGTTCGTCACGCCAAAGACGTTAACGAAGGCGATCCTCAATCCACGAATGTCGCTGGCTACGGTCTCGATCGGAATTACCTGTTCGTCCGGAATCTTGATGCTCTCCATGCGGCTCCCCTATGTTGGATGGGATGCTTGGCGGGTCATAGGAGTTAGTGCGGATTGCTGGCAGGAGTTATGAAAGCAGCTTGCTTTTTGCGCGTGACCTCAACGATTACTTCTCGTGCATCAGGTTCTGGCCAACCTTGTAGCGATGTGGGGCGCCGGTGATCGCGATGGGCACCACGGCACCCGCATTGTGTTTTTTAAAAAACGGAATCAGGGGTTTCATGAGCGCGGATTTGAAACCGGTGGTTGCGTGAGAGACATCGGCCTGCATGCGCAAATTGCCGAGCAGGTGAACGACGTGGCTGCGCAAGTCAAAGTTGCCCTTCAGATCGGCAGCAGCGCCGGGAATTTCAAACGTGAGCTGATCGGTAGACACCACGCCATTCCGTATCGTGGCCCGGCCCTTCAATGCGGAGAGAACATTTTGAGTGGACGGGGTCGCGTCAAAAAGTTCGGGCTGCAGCTTGACCGCATGGGAGCCTTGAGCACGCTCACTGAAAGCGGAGAGTTTCTTTTCTGTGTCCCGGTCGGTCAGGCGCTCTTCCGGTATATCGAAGGTGCCTGTCATCTGGAGTCGCTTCAGGAAGTCCAATCCCTTCTCCGCCGGTGTCAGCAGTGCATGGCTGCGAAGCTTTACCTGTCCCACGACAGGGACCTCGTCTGACATGAACGGGCGGAGCAGATCTTCGGCCCGTCCTCGCGTGACGGCAAGGTCGAGATTGGTGGTCTTGGGCGCGCCCTGGATCGTGCCTTCCGCATGAAGGTCTGAGCTCCCGGTGTGTAAATCGACTGCATGGAAGACGATGTCGCCGTTAAGCCCATTCACGGTTCCGGACGCGGTGCCGCTGATCCGCGATGGACGTCCGTCTGCGACCGCAAACTTCGGAATGTCAGACCGCGCATCCGTCTGAATTGCAGCCAGCGTGCCCTGAAAATTACCTGAGGCTGAAACAACGCCCGCAATGCCGTGAATGGTCGCCAGGTCGGCAGTATAGTTGTACGTTCCCGATAGAGGAGTACCGCCGAGATTGCCTGAGCTGATCGGTCCAAATTTGCCGGCGGATTGTATGCGCCCCGCTGGTTTGGGTGTCTGCATGTCCAATGTATAGGAGGCGCTCTGCCCCTTCCGCACGTTACTCATCACCAGTTCGCGGATTGGAAAGCTATAGCGGCTGCCATCGTCACGCATGATCTCCAGGCTGGCATTGTGGATTCTGAGCTGATCGACCACGGTGCTGGAGCCGGTAAAGTCGCCGCTGCTTCCCGGGGGAAAGTCCTCCTTGTTGGCGCGGCTCCCGACCGGTGGAATGACCACCCGCAGACCCTCGGCGTCTACGAGGTGAACCCTCTTGCGAAGCAGCAACAGGTCGATCCACGTTCCTTGAATGGTGAGGTTCTCTATTGAGCCGACCGGAGGCAGGTCGGGCGCGGAATTGCGACGAAGTGTCAGCCCGCTGGCGACGAACCCCGGATACGGGAAGTAGGTCCGGTGATATTGCGTGATCTTGATTTGGCTGGCGAACATCTTCTCCAGCAGCGGCTTGGCGTTGCGATAGCGGTACGGCCAATGTTCACTGATCAAGTGGGTGCCAAGAGTAGCCGCCCCGACAAATAGGATTGCGGCGCCTACAAGCCAGGTGCCAAGTCTGTGAGTCTTGTTCGCTCTCGGAATTTCGGCGCTGGGGATTGAGGTAGTCACGTCATTTCACCCTGGCTCTTGGGTTAAATTTCGATGAGTGCGAGCCCATTCATCGCTGTGATCAGCAGTCAGTCGTACGAGCGATCCGTCTAAGCACTCGATCTTGTTTATAGATGCTGCTTCAAACGCTTATTGTTTCTTCGCTCCACAAGTTGGCGGAAGTATGGCGATGTGGTGAGGATAATTGCGGTTCGTATCTGCCTATCGGCCAACCTTGCGAGTCAAAAGTGAATCAGCACGGCTCGTTCCGGGTGGGCCCGATCGTGGATCAGGCCTGAGGCGGTAGGAACCGTTCGCGAGGGCTCAGAGCACCGGGCGCAGACTCCGCATCGCTTTTCGGCGTGCTTCATCTTATAAGGTATGGGAATCTCGGTTTCGGTTTTGGACCTGGTCGGCACTCGGCCGGGTGAGTCGGCAGGCAGCGCCATCGCTCGGTCTGTGGATCTGGCGCAGCACGTGGAGCGCTTTGGGTATGAGCGGTTTTGGCTGGCGGAGCACCATGCCATTCAGGGCCTGGCTTGTTCTGCGACCTCTGTGCTGATCGGCCACGTGGCCGGTGCGACCAAGACGATTCGAGTGGGTAGTGGCGGCGTGATGCTGCCGAACCATTCGCCGCTCGTGGTTGCCGAGCAGTTCGGAACCTTGGACGCGCTGTACCCCGGCCGGATCGACTTGGGGCTGGGCCGCGCTCCGGGCGGCGACTTCCAGACCATGCGCGCCCTGCGGCGCGACTCCCGTCAGAGCGGGGATGACTTCCCCATGCTGTTGCAGGAGCTGCGCACTTACCTGGGCCCCGAGCAGCCCGGGCAGGCCGTGAAGGCATTTCCAGGCCAGGGCAGCAATGTTCCAATCACCTTGCTAGGCTCCAGCGGCTTCAGCGCGCAACTGGCGGCGAAGCTTGGGCTGCCTTTTGCCTTCGCCGCGCACTTCGCCCCGGAGTACCTCTACGCCGCCTCGCGCATGTACCGCGAGCAATTCCGCCCGAGTGACACCCTGGAGAAACCGCACCTGATCGTAGCTGTCGCTGTAATTGTGGCCGAGACCGACGCAGCCGCCCGGCGACTCTTCACTACGCCACAGCAGCGTTTTTTAAGGCTCATTCGGAACCAGCCGGTCGAGCTGCTGCCGCCTGTGGACTCGATGAACTCTCAATGGCAGGACTGGGAACGAGCTGCGGTGGAGAGCAAACTGGGGGCTGCGCTGGTCGGGTCGGAAGCGACCGTCCGAGCCGGCCTGGAGCAGCTCTTGAATGAAACTCAGGCCGATGAAGTCATCGCGGTCACCGACACCTACGACCATGCCGATCGTCTGGAATCGTACAAACGTCTGGCGAAGATTGCCGCTTCTGTTGTGGAGAAGAGAGATCTGGCCATAGCCAGCCAAGCCTGAACGACGCAGTTGCAACGAGGACTCCAGGAAGCCCGTGCCAAGGGTGACGAGTTCAATGGGCAGCAGCCTGGTTGGGGTTGATCGCGGGCTTGAGAAAAAGCAACAGAATCGCTGAGCAAACAACCGCAAGCGCCATCAGGAGAAATCCTGCGCGGGAGTTGCCCGTGATCGCCTGCAGCATGCCCACGAGATAGCTCCCAAAGAATCCGCCCAGGGCGCCACAGCTGTTCACCATAGCCAATACTTCTGCGGTTACGTTGCGCGGCACGCGCTCGGCGATCATTGCGAAGAAGGGCCCATACGGTGCATACATGCAGCTGCCGGCAATCACCAGCCCCACGAAGGACAAAAGAAAACTTCTTTGAGTGGAGAAGAAGCAAAGGAACATCCCCATAGACGCAACCAGCAGGAATGGCCACACTATTTCCTTCCGCTTCATGGTTCGATCGGAAATCTGCGCAACGATCAGCATGAGCACAATCGAGACCAGGTAAGGCAATGCCGAGAACAAGCCGGTTGCCGACATGGATAGCGAGCCGCCTCGCCGAACCATCGAAGGCAGCCATAGAACAAAGCCGTATACGCCGAGGCTCCAGCAGAAGTACTGAACCGAGAGCAGCAGAACATCGCCTCGAACGAGGACAGCTCGCACCGCTTTGACGGATGCGATGGCCAGTTGTTCCTGAGCCAGCCGCGACTCCAAAGCGACCGCGGCCTCGGGCGTGATCCAGCGAGCCTTGGACGGCTGATCGCGAACGATCAGCAGCCAAACGAACGCCCACAGTACAGACGGCAGTCCTTCAAGAATAAAGGTCCTCTGCCAACCAAACCTCTGGATCAAAATGCCCGTCAACGCGGACATCCAAACGACAGTGATGGGATTTCCGAGAATCAGAAAGGTATTCGCTCTCGATCGCTCCGCTCGCGTGAACCAGCGGGTAAGCAGGTGCAGCATCACGGGAAAGATCAGGCTTTCCGCCACGCCCAGCAACAGCCTGTCGACGGCGAGTAGCCAGAACTGTTGGATGATTCCGGTCAAGGCCGCAAGCAGGCCCCAGGCCAGCAGGCAAACGAAAACCACCCGGCTCACGCTGAATCTGCGCGCTAATGCCGCGCCCGGCAGTTGAAACGCGAAGTAGCCAAGAAAGAACAAACCGCTCAAGAGCGAGGTCTGTTTCTCGGTAATGTGGAGTGTCGCCGCCAATCCTGCTGCGGCGCCGAATCCGAAGTTAGCGCGATCGAGAAACGCAAGGCTGTAGGTGACAAACACCGCTGGAAGCAGATAGATCCATCGCTTGCGAAGAGCAGCCGTAATCTCCGGATCGACCGCGTCCGTTCCGTTGGCAGAAGACTCGATGTGCATCGAGGGTTTGGATTTCATCATGCTCTGACCGCGGTAGATGGCTACGGATGCGACAGTTTCTCTGAGCGGGAGGTTGCTGCGGCACCTCTCTCGAGATGGATGTTTGAAAAAGTCACCGTCTCCACCCCAGAGGCGTTGTGCGCGCAGACGCCGATTCCCACATACACCGGATCATGCAAGACGAGGCTGAGCGGAGCCAATGCTACAAGGCTTGTATCCGAGGAGCCCGCAGAGACGGTGAACTGATTGCCCTTGCGTTCGATTCTGAGCCGCGTCGATCCATGCTCGGTGGAAACCGTATCCGCGGTTTTGCCGTTCTGCGTCAGGCGATACTGCAGCGTGATATGACCATCGCCGTGAATGGCAACATCGGCGTAGGGCGAGCCCGGATCGAGACTCTGGCGCACGATCAACACCGCTTTCTTGAGCGGCGGAGCGCTGCCGCCCACGAAGGCGACGTCCGCGGAAAGCGTCATGTCGCCCGCGAGTCGCAGCCAACTCAGATGAAAGGCATCGCTGGTGCCCCACATGTCAGCCCCACCGCCCGTAACGCGGTACTCTCCCGTGGCGCGATCGTAGACCGTCGTACCCTTGTGAGTGGCGCCAATGTCGGTCGAGCCTTGAAAAATGCCCTTGGCCTGGGAGTGGCTCTGGGCGAAGCCGAGCAGTGGCCATCAAGACCGCCATTCCGGCGAGGAGACACAGACCGCGTTTGCGCATCAGCATAGAGTGACAACACTATAGATGAGTTTGCCGTTGATGCGCTCGCGCCTTGACCTCGGTGGCAGAAGTAAGCGCGGCCCGCTGCAGGCAAGGCCACAAAGACATCAAGCCGCCTGATCTGCTGGCGGCCTGGTGCTTTGACGGGCCTGCATTCGGTTGGGGAGTGAGCGCAGCGATTCCGTGCCGATCGACTACGCGCTCTTCGCCTGCTTGTCCTTCAGGTCTTTCAACAACGTGTCGATTCGCTCTTCCCGTTCCAGCAGAGCGAACTTGTCTTCCAGAGAATCGCCACCCATCAATTCCGTTTGAGCTTCGTTCGAAGCTTCGCGCGTGATGATTCGCGTCTTCATCCGGTCCAGCGTGAAAGACTTCTGCTGAGCTTCAAGAGTTTGTCGAGCCCCGTTGGCTTTGCCAACGACTCGGGCCCTCCGGTCCTGCGCAATCAGAAGTTCGCAGCGACTCCGGGTTTCGGTGAGCTTCTGATCCAGTTTCTGAAGCGCGTTGCGAAGACTCTCTGCTTCCGAGATCTGATCCTCCAATTGCTGTGAAAACCCCTGCGAAATCTGATCCTGGCTGAGCGAACGTTCGAGTGCCGCTCTGGCTAGATCATCTTTCCCCTTCGCCACCGCCAACTCCGCCTTTCTTCTCCATTCGTTTGCTGCTTCGTGATGTTCGCGTTGCTTTTTCTCGAGCAGGTGCTGGTCGGCAATCGCAATCGCTACCTGCGTCTTCACCTGCATGAGTTGATTTTCCATATCAAGCACGAGTTGCCGCAGCATCTTCTGCGGATCCTCCGCACGTTCGACCAAGTCGTTAAGATTTGCTCGAAGCAGGGTGCCTACCCGTTCCAGTAGAGCCATATCATCCTCCGTGTCCAAATACGTAACTGCGCGCCGGTAAAAGGAGCAGCCGGCGAATACCGCCGGCCGGTCTTACTTTCCATTGACCAGCGGATGATGGCCGTCAGGCCGCGGTGTCATGCCTTTCACGTTCGACATCAACTCGCGCACGTCCATTCCCGAGAGCGCTTCAAAAAGAGCAGGCACCTGGGCTGCGATTTTCGTCATGTCGCCCACCAGCTTGTTGGCGCCCGTAGACCCGTCGTTGCCAGTGGAGACGATGGTGATCTTGTCCACCTTCGACAACGGTTCAGCAAGTGCCCGCATCAGCTCCGGCATGCTCGCGATCAACCGATCCACAACGGCAGCCTGTGTCCACTCCTGGTACGCAGCGGCCTTCACGTTCATCGCCTTTGCCTCGGCCTCACCCTTTTGGAAGATGATGCTGGCTTCCGCTTCGCCTTGCATACGAGTCGCCGATGCACGTCCCTCGGCTTCCGCGGTAATACGCGACTTCTCGGCCGACGCCAGGTTCTCGATCCTCTGCCGTTCGATCTCCGCGCCCTTCAGAACAGTCGAGATCAGCTCCTTTTCATGGCGCAGGATTTCCGCGTCTTGCACCTTGATCTGTTGCTCCTTCTCGATCTGCTGAATCTTCACCTGCTCCGCAATGACCTGCTGCTGCATGATGTTGGTCTGAATCTCATACGCCTTGTCTGCAGTTGCCTCCTGCTTGCGGCTCTGCTCGGTAAACTGCGCCTTCTGAATATCGAGGTTACGCTGCGCTTCCGCCTGCTTGGCTAACGATACGGTCTCGGCAATCACCCGGTCCTGATCGGCGGCGGCCTTTGCAATCGCTGATTCGCGCAGCGCATTAGCGCGACGAATGGCGGTATCGCGCTCCGCCTCCGCGGCGGCCACATCGGCGTCGCGCTTGATGCGCGCTACGTCTGGCCTTCCCATGTTGGTTATGTAATCGTTCTTGTCACGAACCTCCTTGATTGTGAAGGAGACCACCTCAAGCCCCATCTTGCTCATATCGTCTGCGCAGGTGGAGCGCATCCGATCCGCAACCATCTCGGGTTCTTTCACAATCTGCTCTACCGTAAGCTGCCCGATAATGCCGCGCAAGATGTCCCTCCATCACCAGGCGGATCAAGCCCTCGCGTTGTGGAGGCGTTTTCGTAAGGAACTGTTCGGCCGAGGTGAGGATCGACTCCTGGTCGGATCGTACTTTGATCTGTGCCACAGCCTCGACGGTGACTGCGACGCCCTGTTTGGTATAGAGATCCTGTTGCGGTGCCACGTCAAACGACATGAGCTCCAACGAGAGTTCGCGGCAGCTCTCCACCATGGGGAAAATGACGGTTCCGTGACCTTTGACAACGCGGGGTCCTCGAAACCCATACACGATCAGGGCTTCGTTGGGACCTGCCTTGCGGAACATCTTCGCCACCATGCCGGCAAGCAACAATACGGCGAGAACTGAGAGACCAGCTACAACGACTACGGTGTTTACCATCGACTTTCTCCTGACTTACTGTGAACTTAGCTGCGCAGGCTTTGCGCCTTACGGGCTTACTGGGTCGGTTGTCCGCTCGTAGACCGATCGGAAGTCAACACGCCCGCAGAGATCTCATCCCACGGCCTCACATACGCGATGCCCCGTTCGTAACGCATCACCACGACTTCAATATCGCGAGGAATGGCTGCTCCGGTATCGCTCCGCGCCGGACTCGATCGCCGGGCTCCCGTTTGCGAAAACAGGATCTCGCCCGTGCCGTCAGCCCGGATCGTTCCGCTTACTTTTCCAATGACTCCTAACATTTCGGTGTCCTCTGCGGTCAGCGCTTTCTCATGCGGGAGCAAGACCCTGGCCAGGAACCAGAAAATCAGCAAACCTCCGCAGAGACCACTTAAGGTTGAGAGCACGAGCACAATCGGCACCAGAAATCCGCCGTAGCGCACCAGCAGATACCCTGTTCCTCCAAACCAGCATAGGAATGCGGTCAGCGTGAAGCCGTTGATGGGCGAGAGTTCGCTGCCGTTTGTGCCGTGCAGTCCGCCTCCGTGACCCGCGCCGTGGCCAAAGTGGAAATGGAATGAGTGGTGCAGGCCGCCGGCGAAAGAGAGCACGCTCAACCCCAGACCGATGGCGAAGCAGCTCAGGTAAAAAATCTCCCAAGTCATACTCACTTCTCCTTGCCCCTGCGCCGGGCGGTTCGTCCAGCCGCGCCATCGGCAGCTTCCTCCGTTGGGCGCGGGTGACCGTTCAAATGCGTTCCGGTTTGCGGCCGCAGCACTTCCAGCAGGCGGCTCACCAATCCCGGTGTCTCAATCACTGATTCGAGCAGCAGTAAGCAAAGCCTCGACTCCGGATGCTTTGCCAGCGTGAGCAGCGACTTCCGCAACTCCGGGTCGCGGCGAAACCGCTCCGCTCCGCTCACCAGCCATAGATCCAGCTTGTCGTCGAGAACCCGCGCTTCGCTCATCAACTCGGCGTGGTAACCCTCGGGATCGTCGACCAGGTAGCCGGGGTGCACCTTGAAGAACTTCGCCAGCAACTGACGAGTGGTGTTGGTGAGGTGCGGTCGGGCGCCACTCTCGATCTGCGACAGGTACGACTGGCTCAGCTTGGTCTTGAGCTCCACCTGGATCGCCCGAACCAACTCCTGTTGAGTCATGGCCCGCGCCATCCCCCGAAGGCTGCCCTCTACTTCTCTCAGGTATTTAAGCTTCTCGCCTAGCTTCATAACCGTTATTGCAATCCGCAAACATAATATCGCAATCTGCAATTAAGTCAAGAGCCAATTTTAGGGGCCAGCGAATCCATGAAAACAGCGCCCGCCGGGCGAACGTTCAGCCCAGCGTGGACGAATCCCCAACTTCCCGGTAAGTTGGGGTGTAGTTCGTCGTTTCGGAAGGCGGACACAACTGCAAACCAGCGTGCCGCGCGCAGGCTGAACCACAGGATTCTATGACCACAGCAACCCAGAGACCTTCTTCGTCGGCCATTGGCAGTCGCCTCATTTCCCTCGACGTTTTGCGCGGCATAACCATTGCCTTCATGATCATGGTGAACAACAACGGCGATGGCTCTCATGCCTACTGGGCGATGGAGCATGCGGCCTGGAACGGCTTCACGCCGACCGACCTCGTCTTCCCTACATTTCTTTTTCTCGTGGGATGCTCCATCGTCTTCTCGTTTGAGTCACGCCTGGCCCGAGGCACCAGCCGTAGCTCGCTTCTCCTGCATACGGTGCGACGAGCCGCGATCCTGTTTTTCCTGGGTCTGGTCGTGAACGGGTTCCCCACTTTCCCGCTGCACACCCTGCGTATCTACGGCGTGTTGCAGAGAATCGCGATCTGCTTCCTCTGTGCAGGTGCCCTGTATCTTTGGGACCGGCGAGCGACCAGCAAGGTGGTCATCCTGGTAGCGGCTCTGCTTGGCTACTGGATACTCATGCGCTGGGTGCCAGTTCCCGGATATGGCTTGCCCGGCCGCGATATTCCGTTCCTCGATAAGGACGCGAACCTGGTGGCATGGCTGGATCGCCATATCTTTCCCGGCAGACTCTATGAGGGAACGCGCGATCCGGAAGGACTGCTCAGCAATCTGCCGGCAATGGGCACGATTCTGCTGGGCGTGCTGACAGGCATGTGGCTGCGAACCAGTCGCACACTTCAGCAGAAATGCCTGGGTCTCTTCACCGCGAGTGTCACGTTGCTGGTTCTGGGCGGCGTGTGGAACTTCTGGTTCCCCATCAACAAAAAACTGTGGACCAGTTCCTACGTGCTTTTTGCCGCAGGCTGGTCGCTGCTCGCCCTGGCGCTCTGTTACTGGGCCGTTGAGGTGAAAGGCTGGAAGCGCAACTGGACCGGGTTCTGGCTCATCTTCGGCATGAATGCGATCACCGCTTATGTCTTTTCCGAGCTGTTCTCAGCGGTGCTCTCCACGATCCGCGTGCACTTCCAGGGACGAGTGGTGGACCTGCAGCGATACATCTTCCTGAACTGGTTCGCGCCGATTGGGAATCTCAGCTTCGCGTCGCTGCTCTACTCGATTGCCTTCCTGCTGGTTTGCGCGATTCCCGTGGCTATTCTTTACAAGAAGAAGATCTATTTGAAGATTTGACAAGCGAGCCGCGGTCCCATCCTGGGTCCGCGGCTTCTCACTTCGCGACCCCGTGCATCTCTTCATCAAACCTGCGCCGGTATTCGGTCTTGTACGCGTCCACAGCGGCTTGATAATTCGTCGCGCCAATCGAGGCCTGTCGCTTCCAGACGATCTGGACTTCCTTCGCCGCCGGACTCAGTTCGATAGCGCCTTTCTGGATCTGTGCCGGCTTGCCATCCACCAACACTGAGGCGACTGTTTCAAACCAGGGAACGTGGACCCAGATTTTTTCGGGTGCATTTGCAAACTTCGCATTCAGATGCAGCAGAGCCTTCTCATCCGAAGGCTGCTCCAACACATAGCTGATGGTGCCGAACTCTGTGGGTGCGTTTTCGATGGCGAGACGTTTGCCGCCGTCGATCCATTCAGGAGAGACGACCGACATCAAATGAAGATCCCGCCCCTCTTCGCGAACCAGCATGTTCCTGAGCAGGGTTCGGTACTCCGCCGCGAACCAGCCGTGGGGCGACAGGTTGTCTTCAAAATCGCGAGTGCCCCAGGGCCGAATGGCGAATTCAAAGCCTGCCTGGGTAGAACTGGTATGTAGCAGCAACGCGTACAGATCGGTAACGGCCTGCTCCTGCTCGCCACGGATGACTTCGCTCAGCGTGTTTTTGATCGTCAGATAATGGTGGATCCAGCGCCCATCCGCATAGGTGATCAGCCC
Source organism: uncultured Acidobacteriaceae bacterium (assembly GCA_963748555.1). Classification (GTDB taxonomy): domain Bacteria; phylum Acidobacteriota; class Terriglobia; order Terriglobales; family Acidobacteriaceae; genus CAWKKW01. Next base: position 168,229 of record CAVVJK010000004.1, on the reverse strand, counting down.
TTCCTGGTAGCGGGCCTGCGTGTTCTTCAGCGTCGCCCCGACTCGCGGGTCGTGCGGATCCAGCGTCTCTTCCGGGTAGATCGAGAGCAGATTGCCCCAGTCGCGTCCGTCTTTCTGGCCATCGAGCGCGGGTGGAATGTACCCGGCATTTTCAGCGGCGCGCTGGTCCAGCAGTTTCAGGAAGGCTGCGCGATAGTCGTCATATTCGGCGCGAAAGGCAGCCGCATCCGCGGTCTTTTTCAGCGCATCGGCCATCACGATCACATTCTTCAGGCCGCTGAGAGCCAGGAAGTTATAGCCAGTCAGATGGCCCGCGACATACTCGTTATCTTTCACGTCCGAGGCAGGCATCAGGTGTAAGGGATCCTTCTGCCGGGCTTGATGGAGCCACGCAACGGCGCGAACGATGGAAGGAAAAACCTGCTCTGCGAACGCGCGGTCATGGGTCATGCGATAGTGCTGGCCGTAAGCCCACATCGCCTCGCCCCAGCCGTCATACTGCTGCTCCTGCGAGAGGAAGTTGCCGTCCGGCTGCTGAGAATACGGAAAGAAATCGAGCACCTGCCGCGCAATGTCAGGATAGCCCGTGACCTCGTACATGCGCACGATGTCAGAAGCGTCGCGCAGATAGAAAGAGTGATAGTGGAGTTTGTTGACCGTCTGAATGTAGGAGCCGTTCAGCTTGTCGCGCGCCATCAGGTCGTAGACGAGGCTCGCTTTGTAAGTGTCGGTCACCTTCGCTTCGGGTAACTCGATCCGAAGACCGCGATCCAGAATTTCGTGCCAGAACCGCGATGTCTGGGCCAGGTAGGTGTCGAAGGCAGCGGATTGCAGCGGTGCAGGATCTTCTCCTTGCTTAAGCGGAACCAGAGGCATTTTGAAGATCAGCGTCGCCTCTTCTCCGGGCTTCAACATGCGCTGGTAGTGGGTGATGCCGACCGGCGTTGTGGGCATCACGCCCAGTTTGCGAGGACGCAAATCCGGGATGTTGTTATAACTCTGCTTCAGAGTGAACGATTTTTCCTGCGGATCCGAAGGAAAGACATACATCACCTCGCCGCCACGTAAAAATGCATTGCCCTCGAAGCGATACTCCCAGTCTCGTTGAAAGCTTTCGCCGATCTGGCGGTAGTGACCCGGCTTGTCTCCTTCCACCGGTCGCCGAAAGCGATTGTCGCCATTTCCATTTTCCAAATTTGAATCAGCCTGGTAGCGAACACCCACCGCAAAATCGGCGCGATTGGGGCGCGAGTCCTGGTTCTGCATCACGACCCGAACGAAGTTCACAATCTGCCCCTCGGGCTTGCCATCAAGCGACGCGGCAAACGTGGTCAACGCATATGTGATGCCTTGCTGCGACCAGGAGTAGTGGACGATGGGCAGGTAGCCCTCTTCCAGGGTCTTCACCCGTTGGTCGACGGGCGTGAGCGGCTCCCCCGAGAAGAACATCAGTTCGCCATAGCCCGTGTACAGGTAGCCTTCTGGAGTAACTTCGGTCGCAGCGGGCGCGTCCATCACCCCAATCTCATCGGTCGGCCGGCTGAAATACGAGAACGGCTCGCCGGCTTTATCGATGGAAGGAGAGACCATCTGCGCGAAGACCGGATATTGGTAGGAGGCAATAAATAACAGAGTCAGCAGAGCGCAGCAAAACACAGCCGTCCCACAGATCGAGCTACGTGCAACGCGCAGAAATTTCATAGTGCGGAGCCTAGCCAAAAATCAGAAACTCCGCAAGCCTTCGCTCTTCCACCTCTGACGCACCGAGCATGCGAGCCAGGTTCTAAGAAACCTACTTGGCTTCGCCCGCGCGGAAGGTGGTCCACGGACCTGCCTTCATATCTCTCAAAATCGGAGCTTGCCAGCCGTACTCGGGGTGTTTTTGCAGGAACGGCGCAGCCAGGAAATCTTCGCCGCAAGGGTGGCCGGCCCGCGCGATCAGGCTCATGTGCGATGCAAGATCGCTGTCCGTCACCTTGCCCTGCACAGCACCGAATGGGGTATAGGCTTTCTGATCCCACTGAGGCACGCCGCGCTCCGATGCATCCACGTGACCACAGAGGCTCCGTTCTCCCGGCTTGGCCGAGTTATCGAAGCTGTCGTTGTGATCGGAAAGAAACCGCTCGGCTGCCTGCGCATCGATGGAGCCTTTATTCTCCTGCATAAGCTGTTCCCAGCGCACATGCCGCGCATTCATCGATGAGGAGAGGTCCTTCACGTCGAAGCCCTCCGTCTCTTCCTGAATCAGCTTGGGGTCGCGAGGAAAATTCGAGCTGACGAAGTAGCCGTCCTTGGAGCGCCAGACCGGCGTGTTCCGCAATCCCAGTTCGAGGTATGCAATCTCACCCGTCTTGCGATCGCCGATAAGCCAATCGTTTGCGTAACCGCCGTTGTTGCCTTCCTTCATGGTGTCGATGTAGTCGTCGATCGAGTTGGCATATTGCAGCGCCTTACGGGAACGTACGAATTCTGGAATTCCGTCCGAGTTCCAGCCCAGGAACTGCGTAATCGTAGTCTCGGCAATCATGATGCCGGCATCATTTTCGCCGAAATCGTCGTTGCTGGTGATGACTCCCGGCAGGCCGTCCATCAAAATGTGGTGGCCTTTCATCGGAGCGATATCAAACATCACTGTCCATCGGGAGCCGTCGGCGTAGCTCGACCAGTTGTTATGCGCCAGCACAATCTTGCCACCCTTGGTATAACTGCCGGTCGCGATGAAAGCGCTGCAATTTCCCGGAGCTTTGATTGACGGAGCATGCGCCGCATGCGTCTGCTTGTCGAGCCACGGAACGTAGTATTCGCCAATCTCCATCGAAGCGTTCATCGCGACGATGTCATACACATCCAGCTTCAGGCCCTTGGCTTGCGCTCCCTCTGCGATGCCCTTCAGCTCCTGCTGATACTCAGGCTCAATATGCGGCCAGAGCATGTTCTTCGAGGTTTCCCGGAAGAAGTTCCAGTCGCGATTCGTCGAGTGGGTAAATTCCAGCTTGAGCACCTTATAGGTATCCAGAATCTGCGCAGACAGAAGATAGCCGTGCTGATATCCGATCTGCTCCGGCGTGCCCTCCAGGTGAACATAGGTCCACCCGCCGCGCTCAAATGTGTAGGCGCCTTTCAGCCGAGCGTCGTTTTGTGCCGCTTGCGATTGGCCCGCGGCTGCGCAACAGAGAACGCCGACTGCCAGAAATGAGAGGAAGAGTTGGGAGAAAGAACTTCGGGCGGCCTGCCTCTGTTGCTGCTTCATCCAAGGTCTCCGAGAACAGCTGAAGTTGTAGAGACGAAGATAGCATGGGCCTTGCGAAACGCCGACCGCTGCCACCCTGCCTGAGGTCCGCGCCTCGGCCGGGATTGTCGCCCTCCGCCGCTCGGATGTTAGGATGGCTTCTCGATATCGCATGCCATCTGAGAACGCACCGCTCTCCACCACCTCGATGCTCATTCCCAAACTGACGATGAAGAGAAGATTGCTTACTGCCTTTGCACTGGTTGTTCTCCTCCCCGGAATCGAACGCGATCTGAATGCGGGCCAGTCTTCAGCAACTGCCGCACAGACGACGCCGGCAGCTGCCAAACAGACCGATTGGCCGGTATATGGCGGACAGCTTGCCGGAGATCACTACTCCACTTTGGCGCAGATTGATCGCCATAACGTACAACAACTGAAGCAGGCCTGGGTCTTCGACACCGGAGAGCCGGGGGGCTTGCAAACCAGCCCCATCATTGTGGACAAGGTGCTCTACGGCTATACGCCCACGCAGCAGGTAATTGCTCTCGACGCAGCCACCGGAGCGTTGATCTGGAAGTTCGATTCGGGCATCAAGGGCACGCAGCCCGCGCGCGGTGTCGCTTACTGGAGCGACGGCAACGAAGCCCGCATCTTGGCCGGCGTCATGAATTATCTGTACGCACTGGATGCCGCGACCGGCAAGCCAATCGCGTCTTTCGGAGAAAACGGACGAATCGACCTCCGCAAAGAGTTACGTGGCGACTACCAACTCCAATCGATTGCGCTGACCACGCCCGGTGTCATTTACAAGGATCTGATCATCGTCGGCGGACGCAATCCCGAGACCCATCCCGCGCCGCCCGGAGATATTCGCGCCTTTGATGTTCATACGGGCGCGCTGCGGTGGAGCTTTCACACCATTCCACATCCGGGCGAATTCGGCTACGAGACCTGGCCGAAAGATGCCTGGCAGAAATCGGGCGCAGCGAACAACTGGGCCGGCATGACGGTCGACGTCGAACGCGGCGTCGTCTATGTTCCCACGGGTTCCGCTGTCTTCGATTTCTATGGAGGAGATCGCGTTGGCAACGATCTCTTCGCCGACACTCTGCTGGCGCTCGATGCCGCTACGGGAAAGCGGCTCTGGCATTTCCAAGGAGTTCACCACGATATCTGGGATCGCGACTTTCCCTCGCCTCCCGCCCTGGTCACCCTTCATAAGGGCGGCAAGAACGTCGCGGCAGTGGCCCAGACCAGCAAACAGGGATATCTCTATCTATTCGACCGAACCACGGGCAAGCCGCTCTTTCCTGTGAAGGAGCTGCCGTATCCCTCCAGCACTGTTCCTGGCGAAGTCACGTCGCCGACACAACCGAAGCCGGTCGGACCTGAACCGTTCGCCCGGCAATCGCTCACCGAAGATATGCTAACCACGCGCACTCCAGAGGCGCATGCCTGGGCTTTGAAGGAGTTTCACAGTCTGCGCAGTGCGGGGCAATTTGTGCCATTCAGCCTGGATGCGCTGACGGTCGTCTTTCCTGGTTTTGACGGAGGCGCGGAGTGGGGCGGACCTGCGGTCGATCTGGCGACGAACGTCCTCTATGTGAACGCCAACGAAATGGCATGGATCGGCGGCCTCACGCAGAATCAGCAAACCGGCGGTGCCGGAGCATCGGTGTATCAGTCGCAATGCGCCGTCTGTCATGGAAAGAATCTTGAGGGCGCGCCGCCCGCATTTCCTTCGCTGGTCAATGTGACGACTCGCCTGAATCCGGACCAGATCGCATCGATCGTTCACCAGGGCAAGGGTAGAATGCCCGGATTTCCCAACATTCAGCAGGACCAGCTAAAGCCGCTGCTGGACTTCCTCGGTGTGGGGGAGCACGGCGCCACCATGGAACACTCGAAAAAAGAGATGCAGTCGAAGAGTGATGGGGCGCAGCCCGCTGACGCTTACAACTTCACCGGCTATCGCAAATTTCTCGATCCCGAGGGGTATCCGGCCGTGGCGCCACCGTGGGGCACTCTCAACGCCATCGATCTGAATACAGGGAAGTATCTGTGGAAGATTCCGTTTGGAGAGTATCCGGAGCTCGCGGCCAAGGGCCTGACCAATACAGGTTCAGAGAATTATGGCGGGCCGATCGTGACTGCAGGTGGCCTGGTATTCATCGGAGCCACAGTGTTCGATCACAAGTTCAGGGCATTCGACAGTCATACCGGCAAGCTGCTGTGGCAGACGACGCTTGCCGTTCTCAGGCGTGGCCACTCCTGCAACCTACGCCGTGAATGGAAAACAATACGTGGTGATTGCCTGCGGGGGAGGCCGGGTGGCGAATGCTCCTTCGGGCGGAGTTTATATTGCGTTCGCTTTGCCTTGAACCCGCAGAGATAAGCGGAATGAATGCGCACGCCGTCCTTGCGGACTGTCCCTGATTAGCCGCGAGGCAGTTCCGGCGACACCGCGGAAGCAGCGTATCGATCTTCCTTTCCGCGGAAGCGTCTCCACAGCTTGCGAATCATACGGATGATCCAACGAGTCATCAGAATCCCGATGATCGTCAAACCGGCAGCCAGGCTGCCCGCAATCCACGGGTGCATGGTGGCCAACCATGTCAGCCCGATGGCTGCTGCATCCTCTCCGGTGCTCAAGACCATATTGGATATGGGTTCCGGGCTTGGCGTCACAACGGCGCGCACAGCGGTTTTCGATCCGTGAGCCACCAGCGAGATCAATCCACCTGCGACTGTCGCCAGCAACTGCATCTCCGGAGTGAGCTGGGACGCCGTGTGGTAAGCGAGCAAGGCAGCGACCGGCACACGCACAAATGTATGCAGGGCGCTCCACGCCAGGTCGATTCCTGGAATCTTGTCGGCCACAAACTCAGCAGAAAACAGCAGTCCGCTCGCCACGATTACCCATGTATGAGCGAGCCCCTCGAGGCCCGGGGGCAAGATCACCCAATGAAATCGTGCGAGTAGTCCAAGCGTCAGGATGGTCGCGTACACGTTCAGCCCAGCTGCAAAACTGGCTGCGATGACCAAGGCTGCGATATTTCCGGGCGTGAATTGCATTTACAGTTCCTTTCGCCGATCGGTTGCCAACTGCCGTGCGGCCTGCCGGCTGGAAAACAGACTCCGGCCAACGGTTGCCGCTCGAGTCACCGCGTTTGTCACAGCCAGATGTGACACGTTGTCACGCAGAGTTGTGACTGCCCTCACAATCTGTTCTTGCATTTCAGGGCACTCTGTACAGGACTCCCCCGAGTGAATGACGACCGGATGAACGATCGGCAAGTATCTGGCGCAATCCGGGCCAGTTTAGAAGCTCTGAGGTGAGGTCATGTTTTCTCGCACTTGCATTCCTATTTTAGGACTTTCTGCAGTGGTTCTCTCGGGCTGTGGCGGGTCGGGTACGTTCAACGCGCCGACGGTTTTGCCGCCCCCAGCGGCACAGGTAAGCATTTCGGTGAAGCCGGCCGCGGTTCTGCCCGGCCAGAACGCCACTCTCAGCTGGTCAGCCTCAAATGCCACCACGTGCACCGCCAGCGGAGCCTGGAAGGGCGAACAGCCCACGAGTGGGTCTGAAACCCTGACCCTGGCCTCGATCAAGAGCGTTCCCTACACCCTGACCTGCACCGGGCCGGGCGGCGATGCGACCGCGACCGCCAACCTGAGCGTCGCTGAACCCATCGTCGAATGCGCAGTCAAACCGGCGGTGAGGTCTCGCGCGGATCGCCGGACCAATCGACACCGGCGCCCCTCGCTCGGAACCTCCGGCCTGTAACTTCTTGCTGTAACTGCTACATCGTGTCTTTAGAACCGAAGCGGAGATATGTATGCCAACTCGCAGAGAGTTCCTCAAAACTACCTTGGTTGCCGGCACGGCGCTCGCCCTGTTTCGCGGGAGCGAAGGCCAGGTGTGGGCATTCGCGCAGAGCCCCACGCTGCGCAAATTCATTGCGCCTCTGCCCGGTCTGGGCCCAAAGGGTATTCCCATCGCGAATGCAACCAGCAATCCCGCATATCCCGACGCCGACTTCTATCAACTCGCCGCGCAGGAGTTTGAGCAGCAGATGCATCCCGATCTGCCCAACCCCACCCGGCTGTGGGGCTATGTCGATCTGACCACCAACAACACCGGATATCTGGGGCCCATCATTGTGGCGCAACGCGGCAAACCAGTGGTGCTGCGCATGGATAACGACCTGCCGCCGCAGCATATTCTTCCGGTGGACACCAGCTTAATGGGCGCGGAACCGGGCGTGCCTCAGAATCGTTGCTGCGTTCACCTGCATGGTGGCTACGTGCCGTGGACTTCGGATGGCGGACCGTTCGCCTGGTTCGCCCCGACGGGCAAAGTGGGTGCGACGGATGGGTCCGCGGGGCCGTGCTTCCTCAACGGCGTGGCCGGCTCTCCCGGGGTCGCGGACTATTACTACCCCAACGATCAAAGTGCGAGACTCGCCTGGTATCACGATCACTCCATCGGCATCACGCGGTTGAATGCTTACGCCGGAATGGCCGCCGGCTATCTTCTCACCGACACAGTGGTTGCGGACCTCTCCAGCGGGAACGCTCCTGTCGTGCCGCCCCTCGCTTACACGTTGCCGCTTATCCTGCAGGACAAGATGTTCAAAATGGGCCATGATCGATGGGGCCGCCCCGGTGACTTGTGGTACCCCTTCATCTACGAAGCGAACAGCGACGGTGCGAATGGCCGTTGGGATCTCGGTGAGCCGTCGGACGGCTTCCCCCTGGGCGCTGGGCTTCCACCGACGCCCTCGTGTGTGCCTGAGTTCTTCGCGGACACCCCGGTCATCAATGGCATGGCTTATCCCTACGCAGAAGTGCAACCCCGCCGGTACCGCTTCCTGATCCTCAACGGATCGCAGGCCCGCTTCTTTCATCTACAACTCTATTACGAGTCCGCCCTGAACCCGGGAGAGCCGGACTTTGGAAGACCGGGTCCAGCCTTCATTCAAATCGGAAATGAAGGAGGCCTGTTGCCGGAGCCTGTCGTTCTCAATTCGCCACCGCTGCAGATACCAATCGACTGCGATGGTTCAGTCATTGCGAGCGGACCGTTCAACCTGCTGGTAGCGCCGGCGGAACGCGCCGATCTCATTGTGGATTTCTCCAGCGTTCCCACTGGCGAGAATTTGATTCTGTACAACGACGCGCCCGCTCCGTTCCCCCAGGGCGACACCCGGAATGACTACTACACCGGATGCCCAGACCAGACCAGCATCGGCGGTGCGCCGGCGACGCAACCCCTGAATGGGCCGAATACACGCACGCTGATGCAGTTCCGCGTCGTTGCCCTTGCAGGTGCGAAGGATCCGCTTGATTTTGCCGCAACCCTCACCGCTTTGAAAGATGGATTGCCCGCAGCCTACCAGGCTTCGCATGTACCCTTTGGCGAGCCAGATCTGGATCCGAACGCTCCCGGTGTGATCTTTGAGAACAAGACGCTGAACGAAGACTTCGACGAGTTTGGCAGACTGATTCAGCGGGTGGGCACGGACACGGCGACGTATTCCGGAACCTATGGCTTGAATTACTCAGATCCTCCGACAGAGATCTACAAAGATGGCCAAACCGTGGTCTGGGATATTTACAACACCACCGGAGACACCCATCCCATGCACTTCCATCTGGCCAATGTGCAGGTCTTGGGACGAGCCGGGTTCGACGATTCCGATCCGAGTCACGTCACGTTCGCGCCCACCACTGCCTGGTTGCCGCCCGATGCGAACTATCGCGGGTGGAAGGAAACGGTGCGGATGAACCCCGACGAAGTTACGCGTGTCATTATGCAGTTCAAACTTCCCAAGGTTCCGTTCACGGTCCCGCCGAGCCCGCGCCCCGGCCTACTTGGTGGGCATGAGTATGTGTGGCATTGCCACATTCTCGAGCATGAGGAGCATGACATGATGAGGCCGCTGGTCATCCTGCCGGCGGAAGACGCGGGATAGTTTAGAAAATCGGCGACACTTCAAGGCAGATCAGCGGCGCGGAGTGGGAAGAGCCGCGAGCACGTCTTCCGGCTCCGGGCGCACCTTGAAATCGGCATGCGCTTCCGAGAAACGCACCGTGCCGTCCTGATCGAGAACGAACGTAGCTGCCAGCGGCAGTCGCCAGCTATCGTCGCCATTCACAAAGGGGATGTTGACCAGAATGCTGCGGTAGTAGTTCTGATGAAAGAGCGGAACGCTGTAAGCCAGGCCGAACTTGCCGGCTACCTCACACCCGGGGTCGCTCAAAATTGGAAACGGCAGAGAGTGTTGACTGGCGGTGAAGTCATTTTGCCGCACCGTCTGCGGAGAGATGGCGACGACCAGTCCGCCGCGCTCGCGAACCCCTGCATAGAGGTCGCGCCATGCCTCGAGTTCCGTAACGCAGTAGGCGCACCAGCGGCCGCGAAAAAACGACACCACCAGGGGGCCAAGAGCCAGCAGGTCGGCGGAACGAACCGTGTGTCCGGAATAGTCCGGCAACGCGAACCCCGGAGCCTTGGCTCCGACCGGCAACACGCGGCTTTCAGCACCGGAGGCGAAGAGATCCTCAATGGCCCTCTCTCCAACCGCTAAGCGTTCGGCTTGTACCAGTTCGCGGGTGTTCGCGGTGATCTCGTCCAACTTATCCTGCAGGTTCGAAAGCCGGGTGGTCATGATTTCCTTCCAACAGTGGTTCAGTCTCGCATCTCTCGACCTTGAGATCCGCTCAATCGCGCATGCGCGGGCATCGCTTCAGCGGCCCTGCCCGCGCATGCCTCCGAGTTGCCCCATCAGGCGGCGCTGCAATCCGCCTCCGCCTTTGCCCACGGTCTTGAAGACCTTCCGCATCTGCGCATATTGGCGCAGAAGCTGATTGACTTCCTGTACGGTGGTGCCGGAGCCCCGTGCGATGCGCTTGCGGCGGTTCCCGGAAATGATCTCGTGATTGTTACGTTCTTTCTGCGTCATGGAGTTGATGATTGCCTCCACGCGCACGAACTGCTTTTCGTCAACCTGGTCGGCCATCTGCTGAATGCCCGCGAACGGCCCTACCGACGGCAGCATCTTCATGATGCTCTGCATGGAGCCGAGCTTGCGGATCTGGCGAAGCTGATCGCGAAAGTCTTCGAGCGAAAAGCCATCTCCTGAGAGCGCCTTCCGGGCAAACTCCTCCGATTTCTTCTTGTCCAGCTTTTCTTCAGCCTTCTCGATGAGCGTCATCATGTCGCCCATGCCGAGGATGCGGCTTACGATGCGATCTGGATGAAAGGCATCAAAGGCATCCGGTTTTTCGCCGGTGCCGATGAACTTGACCGGCTGCCCGGTGACGTGGCGAATCGAGAGAGCCGCACCGCCGCGAGCGTCTCCGTCCATCTTGGTGAGCACGACGCCGGTGAGCGCCAGGCGCCGGTGAAACTCTTCGGCCGAACGCACCGCGTCCTGCCCGGTCATGGCATCGGCGACGAACAGGATCTCCTGCGGCGAGAGCAGGCTCTTGAGACTGGCCATCTCGTCCATCAGGTCGGAGTCGATATGCAGACGTCCGGCGGTGTCGACGATCAGCGTGTCGCAGCCCGAGATCACCGCTTCGCGCCGCGCCTCTTTGGCCAGCCGCTCGACCAGTGCAGTGGAAGGAGCCTCCCCCTTGAGGTCGCCGATGTAGATATTGGCCTTGATGCTGCTCGCCACCACTCGGAGCTGTTCGCGCGCGGCCGGCCGGTAGACGTCCACTGAGACCAGCATGGGCCGATGGCCGCCCTTTTGCAGCCACGCAGCCAGCTTGCCCGAGGTTGTGGTCTTACCCGAGCCCTGAAGCCCTGCCATGAGGATGATGGTCGGCGGCCGCGAGGCGAACTGAAAACGCGCCGTGTCCTTGCCCAGAATGGCCATCAATTCATCGCGAACGATCTTGATCACCTGCTCGGTCGGCGACAGGGCGGTCATCACCTCTTGCCCGATGGCCTTGGCGCGAATGTGTTCGACCAGTTCCTTCACGACGTTCAGGTTCACGTCGGCTTCGAGCAGCGCCACGCGGATCTCACGCAACGCATCTGCGATGTTTTCTTCGGTGATCGTGCCCTGGCCGCGAAGATTCTTAAACGCCCGCTGCAGTTTATCTGAGAGATTTTCAAACATAATGGGTCACTCCCAGTTTACCGGAGTTGGGCGGCGCCTGCTGCGCTACCCTCGGCCAGGGCAGTCCGGCGGTCCAGGCTTAGGCTGCTATGCTTGGCCCAACGCGTTGGAAGGGAGTGTGGGATGAGCAACGGTGCGAGTCTGAGAGCGTGGGTCGCCCGGGCTGCGGTCGCGGTCCTGCTGCTCACCTTTGCTCTCTATTGCGGCGATTACCTGTCACTCCGGTACGAAATTCCCAAAGGTCGCCCGATGTTTGGATCCGTACGGGTGGACCACTTTCAGGCGGTGCCGCTCAAGAACGGCAAGAACGAATACGATCCCATCGGATCGGAACAGGTCACCTGCACCCGGTCATTGTTTCCACAGCTTGGCGACGCGCCGTGCTGGTGGTTGAAGCGGCATCGGGAGCAGGTTGAGAACCTGTAACTCTTGCGAATGTCCTGCGTCCCCAGCTAGCTATTAGAAGGCTTCTTGCGGCCCAGCATGGCAAACACTGGAGCGCCCCACGCCCCGATGGCGAGTAGGGCTCCGAATAGAACCACCGCATCGATACTCTCCCGACCCTCAGGCGTCCAGTAGACATCCTCCAGGTTCAGCCAGAGTGCAAACTCGTCCAGGGTGAGCGCGGCGCCCACGCCGTAAAGCAGCGAGAGGAGCCGGCTCAGGAAAATGGCCGACGGGGTCCGGCCGCCTCCGACCTCTGCCAACGAGGCATAGCCAACGCCCAGCAGGATGAGTATGCCCCAGACCAGGTGGTGAATGTGACGGCCGCGCATCGTGACCCAGCCAAAGGGGCCAAGGTGATGGGTGATGGCCCAGACCAGCAGGCGAACTGCCAGGAAAGTCACAAAGAAGCTGATGGAAGCGAGAAACATTCTTCTTCTGGGCCGGTCGGGGATGGCATCGTGAATCAGGTGTCCAAGCCCGGTCAGGTGGAGAATGAATAGCATCGTCGCCGTACTGGCAACGATGAACACCAGCAGAATCTCGGCTCCCGTCCAATGCATAGCTTAGTAAACCACGGCCCCAAAGTGGAGCCGAGCGCCGGTGCGATCTGAGATAAGAACGGTTACACGCGGGAGAGTTCAGCGATTAGAGAGTCGCGGCGGCTGAAAGCCATTGCGTCCATCCGGTTCAGAATCAGCCAGTAGATCAGCATGGATGCAATGGAACACACGCAGAAGATGGCGGCAGCCATCCAGATCGACCACCCGATCCTGACCATCGCGAAGACCAGCACACCGATGCCGACGGCAACCGCCTGAATAGCGAGTCCGATCAGACCCCCGGCCGCCGAGCCCTTCTGCCGGCCGAACTTGGCATAGTCGACCTTCTTCGGGAAGTAGATCGAGACCACATTGCCCGCTGTAAAGGTGAGGGGCGCCGCAAACGCCAGCCAGGCCAGACTCGCCACCACCATCTCGGCCGAAGGCGGTTGAAACATCACCTTCACCGCGACCCACAAAATCACCAGTTGAACTGCGACCAGGCAGAGGCTGACGAGGTTTTTGGCGAAGACCACCTGTCGAATCGGAACCGGCGAGCTGAAGTAGAACTGGACGCCGCCTCCGTCGTTGGCAAAGCAGTTGTAGGCCAGGTTGATGAGCGTGAGCAAGGAATAGGCCACGCCGATCGGGAAAAGGTAATGCGACGCGGAGGAAGGGAAGTGGGACGCAGAGCGAGACGTGCCAAAGATGAGAAGCATGAAAATCGGTGCCACCAGATTGAAAAGCACCGGTGGGCTGCGGCGAAGGTAAGTGAGTTCCTTCTCGAATATGGCAGAGATGGAACCCTCAAACCCTCTGCTTCTCCGGGGTACAGTGTCGGCCGTCTTCTTCGGTGGCGGCGCTTCGCTCAGCTCCTCGCCTCGGTAGATCGCCTTCATGCGAAAGACCAAAAGCCATAGAACAGCCGCAAGATATGCGACGAGAAGTGCAGGAGGTGCGAGATGCATTTTTTCGTTGGCTGCTTGCGCGATCGACAGGGCGGCGAGCCCCGGTGGCAGCGCGCGTTCCAGCGGCAAGACTCGTTCCAGCGCGTGGATGAGCGGCATTGGCCGATTCCCGTGAAAACGATTGATCGTCGGCCCGATGAACTGAAGGCTGATGAGAACGAAAACAATCAAGACTCCCATCAGTTCGCGGGTGCGCCGTTGCGCCAGCCAGCGTTCGATCCAGACGATCACCGTCCGGGCGAGTACGACATTGAACAGCCCGAAGAGCAGCAGCAGAAGCACGGTGGCAGGAATCAGAATCGGCTTGGCAATGGCCACGCCGAGCAGAATCGCCGAGCAGCGAAAGCGCTCCCAGCACGGTAGTAATGTCTGCCGATCCGTAAACGACCTGCACAGTTACGAAGGCTCGGAAGCTGAGCGGGAAGCGGAGCAGGGAACTGGAGTCCGCACCGCTGGTGGAAGACACAGAAGCGACCAGTGGCATCAATTGCCACAGCCCGAAAATGACCCAAAGTAGAAACGCGATCCACTCCGGGTTCCCGGAGCCGACGAAGTAATGCGCCGCGAAGCCGAATCCGACACTCGCTCCCAATCCGGCCAGAACCATCATGGTCGAGGAGTAGATCTTGAACCCGAGCTCAAACTTGCCGGAGGTGGTTCGCAGCGCATTCACAAACATGCGCCACCGAAGCCACGCGATCGCCGCAAACACGTCGCGATTGCCGGCTAAGCCAGCCATGACAGTTCCTGTTCGGTCTGCTGCGAACCGCCCACGATACGTCAGGAAGATATCTTCGAGCGTGAGCTTGCCGCCGCCGATGCCCGCGTCTGAACCGGCCTCAATCCTGCCCGCAGCTCTTCGAGGGAGCCCTGCGCGACCAGGGTTCCACGATCGATGATGGCGACGTGGCTGCAGAGCCGCTCCACGATCTCAAGTACGTGCGAGGTGAGGAAGATGGTGGCGCCGCGAGCGATCATTCCTTGCAGCATGGCCTTCAGCGTATTCGAGGCGACCGCGTCCACCCCTTCAAACGGCTCGTCGAGAAACAGAATCGTGGGCCATGGATCACGGCTGCCGCCAACGCGAGCTTCTTCTGCATTCCATGCGAATAGTCGGTGACCAGCTTCTTCGGTTGTCCGCCAACTGCATGAATTCCAGCAATTCTATCGTCCGCTTGCCGCGGTTTCGCGATTCAACCCGTACATTCGGCCCACGAACTGGAGATACTCTGCCCCGGTGAGTCGCCGAACAGCGCCAAGCCTTCGGGCACGACTCCGATCTGGCGCTTGACCGCGATCGGATCCGCATCGAAGTCGATGCCGAGAATCTGGATGCGGCCAGCCGAGGGGGCCAGCAATCCAGTAAGCATCTTGATGGTCGTCGATTTCCCGGCCCCGTTCGGACCCAGGAAACCGAAGAACTGCCCCGGCGCGACGCTCAGGTTCATGTTCTGTACGGCCGTAAACTCGCCAAAGCGCCGGGTGAGAGCTTCTGTAACGATGGCAGGGGTCGACATACGATTGTGGTCTAGCATACCCGCAACCCCGCCCGTCGGCCTGTGACGATAAGGCAAAATAGGCAAGGCATGCAAAATCTGATCATCCGTCGCGCCGGGCTGGATTCGCTGGATCAGGCGTTCGCAATCGTCTCGGAGTACTACGAGGCGGTGGGAGTGATGGTTCGCGAAAATCGCGAGCAGTTCGCAGCGTACTACTTCGGCGAAGGCTCGGGGCTTTGGCTTGCGAGCAGCGGTACGCAGACGATCGGCTGCATCGCGCTGCGGCCGCTATCCCTTTACGATGCGCCGAGCGGCGAGGTCAAGCGGCTCTACGTGCACCCCGCTTGGCGCGGGAAAGGCATAGCGGACCTGCTGCTGGACGAGTTGCACGCTTACGCCGTCAACGCCCGATACCGCTGGATCTATCTCGACTCCAAAGATGACCTGGAGGCGGCCCAACGGTTTTACAAGCGCCGCGGATACGAAACGTGCCCGCGCTATAACGACAATCCGCAGGCCACCGTGTTTATGCGAAAAGAGCTGAACGCGCCCGAGGACAACGAGGGTCTCGCGGCGGACTCATCCAAATAAGTCGAAAGGACAGGCCGGAGAGGTCAATTCGTGATCAGACGAGTGTGGAATCCGGCGTGGGCCGATCTAGCGATCGTCGCACTGCTTGTCTGGATGGTGGGATACTCGGCGGTCGCGGCAGGCCAGAGCGCTACTGTGCCGCGGCTTCATCGGCGTGGGGACACGATGGCGCGCCAACCGCAGACATCTGCCGTCCAGGTCCGCGGATCGTCATCACTGCCGCCGGAGGCCTCGGGCGAATACGCGCTGGGAGCGCCGGGTGAAGTGATTGAAATCGTCGCCCAGGCCAGGAGATTGGAGGGCTACGTCTCAAAGATGGGCGACCTGGAAAGCGATCAGGGCGCGCCGCTGACCTTCTTCTTCGATCGCGCTTCGATGAGCGGTGAGCGCCTGACCTTCTCAACCTGGCAGGTGCACGGGGTCTGGTTTTCGTTCGATGGCGCCATTGTTCCCGGGCCAAGCGATGGCCGGTCAGACGATCCGCCATTCGTGCTGGAAGGCGACCTGGTCGAACACAATGTGGCTAGGCAAACCGAGCAGCACCGCCGCGTCCGCCTGAAACTTGCTCCCGATAATGGCAACGGCTAATTCCGGGCCGGCGGGCGTGATTGCTTCAACGACGGCTGGGGAGATTCAGGAAGACCAATCGGGTGGCCTGTGAGCTGCAGGCTGGCTGTTCAGATCCAGGGTCCGGGACGCCATGCGAACCCCTGCGGACGAGTCAGAGTGGTCGATCTGCTGCCCGGGTCTGCCCGGCGTCTCCAGTCGCTCCGGATCCGCAGCACCACCCGGAGAGCCGCCCTGGCGTTCAAATTGAGTAGACGCATTGCCTGTCCGGAAAGGAGTCAGCTTCGCCGGGTCGCCGGCGCTCTCCGGTTGATCCCGCCGCGAGCGAAACTCAAGCGTATCCTTGCGAACCGGGATATCCCTCGAGTCGCAGCGTCGGCTTCAAGATCTCGCCACGACCATCCGGGCCAATTGACGGAGGCGCCGCGAACCGGGCGAGTGCGGCGGCGGCCACCCCGGCCAACATTCCGACGGTGACTCCCTTCCAGAATTCGAATCGGTCGCTCACGGAGCTCTCCTGTTGCCGGTGAATTCATGCAGGACTGAAAACCTGCGGTCGCGTACGGCAAAACCAACTCAATAGTAGTCGGAACAACTGAGGTAGTAGCCGCATGCAGGACAAATCAACTTGCAGCGATGGCCAGTCAGTTGGCTCGAACAATTGGGGCAGAAAAGAGAATGATGAGGATTGCAGGCCATGGACTGATTGCTCTTTGTCGCCGCTTCAGAACTCGTCTTCTCCAGATCGATCCGCACCGCCTTAGCGTACAACAGTGCGTTCCTTTGCGGATCAGTGGAACCAGGATTTCTTTCCGATTCGACTCCGGTATTCGCGGTTGATATGCTCAAGGAGCGTCTTCGATGCCCATCTCGGGCAAGTCACTCTCAACCAATCACATCAATCATGAGGAGTTGTTATGGATCGCACGGCAAGTGCTGTTTGGCATGGCGGACTAAAGGATGGCAAGGGATCCATCTCGAGCCAGAGCGGAGTTCTGAAGGACACGCAGTATTCGTTCAGCACCCGCTTTGAGAATGGAGTCGGGACGAACCCCGAAGAATTGATTGCCGCCGCCCATGCAGGCTGTTTCACCATGGCGCTGAGCGCGCAATTATCGGGCGCAAACCTCAAGCCGGAGTCTCTGGAGACGACCGCATCGGTGAAGCTGGAGAAGAAGGACGACGGATTCGCAATCACCGCGATTCATCTCACCACGACAGCCAAGGTGCCCGGCGCCGATCAGGCAGCCTTTGATACGGCCGCTCAGAACGCCAAGAACGGCTGCCCGATCTCAAAGCTGTTCAAGGGCAATGCTGAGATCACGTTGGACGCCAAACTGGTCTAGTCGCCCAGCGAGATAACCTGGACGAACCGAAGCGCCGGGCTCATTCCTGGCGCTTTGTGTTTCCGGGCACCTGACTAGCTGAATTTGCGAATGTACTCGCGCAGTTCGCGGTTGAGCGTCACAGCCTGCCGTACGCCCGAGTCCAACATGCCCACCCACTGCTTGCCATTCTCGCCGAGATCCAGGGTCCCGATCAGGTAGCTGGTTTGCACGATCACCTCGAGCGCGTTGCTGAGGTCATGCGCCAGGCGTCGAATCTCCTGCGACTGCTCCGGAGGAATTGGGGCCGCATCACTGGTGGACGAAGGGTATTTCGGATCGGAGGTCATGGATCAACTATGTCCTTTAGAACTGAACGCTTGTCGCGAATTGTATATGGACAGGACCCAGATGCAGCAACTAGAAAGAGGGGGTTGTTCGCAGTTTGACATTCCCCGGCGCCTTTGTGACACTAGGTCTTGCTGCCTTGTCTGGCCAACCGTGCCGGACATACAACGCGTGCCGGAGTGGCGGAATTGGCAGACGCGCGTGGTTCAGGTCCACGTACTCGCAAGGGTGTGGGGGTTCGAGTCCCTTCTTCGGCACCAGACAGTTTTCCTACCTAGCTGAAAATATACTTAAAACCAGGGAAGTAAAGGGCTTGGGAGGAAATTCAGGCTGGTTGTACAGAGCGCTGGGGAGGTCGTTTCTGACTTTCTTCCGCGCTTTTTTCGTATCACGGCGAAGAAGTCGTATCACACAGTCAGGCCGCTAGTTTCAGCGCTTGCCCGCGCCGGGTCGCAGGTCCTGTGGCTTCGGAAAAGACGAAATATCTTTGATGACCGCGGGTTGTCTCTAAATGCGAGTTGTCCCTAATCTGAAGCAATCAATGCGCGCGATTGAGTCCACACCGATGGCTCACCCGCCCCCGATTGTGAACCCGCACGACTCCCAATTGGGCAACGTGCGCAAGCGAATGTATGAGTCTTCACGGCAAATTGCCTGAGGACAAAAGGAAGCTTGCTTCTTCAGCCTCAATCCAACTATTGCATTTCAGCGATTGGAAGCACGCCCTCCATTTTAGTAAGCCTGAACAATTCATGAACGCGCGGGCTTATTCCCGTGATACTCAACGGAATCTCTTTGCTCCGACAGCGGACGTGATGGCTCACCAACATGCCGAGACCGAACGAATCCATGTAAGGAACTTCTGTCAGGTCGATAACTTGTTTCGCTGTCGGATGGCCCGGCGCCGATTCGAAGATGTTGCGAAAGGTTTCTGGAGACAGTGAGTGGTAAATATCTCGCGCCGTGAATGGCCCGGAGAATCGAAAGACCGTCCCCTCCGTATCGCTTTCAGCGCGCTCAATGGTGAGCCTTGCAGTCTTCCAGATTTGCGATTCAGCGGTTGGCATCATGCTTTCCTTTCCAAGGTCTGACTGTTGAATGGAAGTCACATCGCGGAGACTACTGGTAATTGGGCCGCATCCCATGCAGCCAGTCCGCCCGCCATCTCAATAAGATTGGTAATCCCATACTGGTGCAAAATGCTTGTTGCGATAGAAGAACGGTAGCCACCCGCACAGTGGACAGCGATACGACAACCACGAGGGATTTCTGCGAGACGCTCCTGCATATGGTTGAGGGGAATGTTCAGGCTTTCAGGTATATGTCTTGCTTCCCACTCGCTGGGTATTCCGGATGTCGAGCACCAAGGGCGGGGAGGAGCTCGCCAATTCCTCAGCAACCATCGCAGCGTTGAGACGTTCGGTTGGCCAAACCAGGTCTGGCCTCGCTGCCAGAGCGGCCATTCCCGTGTCGAGATAGCCTCGAACGTGATCGAATCCGATACGGCCGAGGCGTAATGCAGCTTCGTGTTCCCGACCTGGCTCAGCAATAATCACGATCGGCTTGGCACGATCGAGCAGTGTGCCGGCCCAGGTTGCGTAAGGTCCAACGAGCCCGATGTTGATGCTTCCGGCCAGATGTCCTTTGGCAAATTCCCCCGCATCCCGAACATCCAGCACTTGGGCGCCGGCGTCTCCCTGGCGAATCAGATCGTCGAGTTCAAGAGGCTGCAAAACCCTCTCCAGGTTGCTGTCCAGCAACACCCGCTCGCGCGTATTCAAAATTGCGTCATAGGCAAAGTACTGCGGAGCATCCGGCTGGTCGGCTGTAACCAGGCAAATGAATTCTTCCTTCGACATCGGTTGCAATGCATAATTCATGCGCCGCTGATCTCCAAGCGAAGAAACCGTGTCGGAAGAAAGCTTCTTGCCGCAAAGAGATCCTGCACCGTGCGCGGGGTAGACCAACGTATCGTCGGGCAGCGATAAGAGTTTGCTGTGCAGTGAGTCGTAGAGACGGCTCCCGAGGTCGTGGGCGGTCCACCCCAGCGACGCTCGCAGGTCAGGCCGACCAACGTCTCCAATGAACAACGTATCTCCGGTAAGAACGGCGTGTGGCTTCGCCGAGCTCTTCTTGCAGATCGAATACAAGTATTGAAATGGACTCGATGGTGTGACCCGGTGTTTCCAGAACTTGCAGGCGCATGCCTGGGAACTCGAGCATGTCTCCATCTGCCATCCTCACAAAGGCATACTCCGCCTCGGCGCGGGCGCCAAGATGAATCGCTGCGCCGCAACGATCGCGCAACTCAAGATGTCCGGCAATAAAGTCGGCATGGAAGTGCGTCAAGAAAACATGGCGGATTTGGAGGCCGAACTCCTTTGCGTCTATCAGGTACTTTTCGATATCGCGCTGCGGATCGACAATGATCGCGGTCGAACTGGCCTCGTCGCCCAGCAGGTACGACGCGTGCGCCAGGCAACTCAGATAGTACTGTTTGAGGATCATAGTGATCTCCTTCAGCGAATCGAAGTGTCATTGGGCTGAGCGACCACGCGAAGATAAGGCTTCACGGTCCTCCAGCCGCCGGGGAACATCGTCTTGGCGTCATCATTCGAGACCGCCGGAACGATAATGACGTCCTCCCCATGTTTCCAATTCACCGGTGTTGCCACCTTGTGCTTCGCGGTCATCTGCATAGAGTCCAGCGCGCGCAAAATTTCATTGAAGTTGCGCCCCGTGGTCATCGGGTAAGTCATCATCAATTTGATCTTCTTGTCGGGTCCGATGATGAAGACGGATCGTACGGTGGCGTTGGTTCCAGCGGTGCGACCGTCGCATGTTCCAGTCTCCTCCGCCGGCAGCATGTCGTAGAGCTTGGCGATGGAGAGGTCCGTGTCTCCAATCATCGGGTAGTTGACCCGGGCGCCCTGCGTCTCCTCGATGTCGGCGGCCCACTTGCTGTGGCTTTCAACCGGGTCAACCGAAAGCCCGATCACCCTTGTATTCCGGCGGACGAATTCCGGTTCAATCCTGGCCATGTACCCAAGTTCCGTCGTACATACCGGCGTGAAATCCTTCGGATGAGAGAAGAGCACGGCCCAGTGGTCCCCGATCCATTCGTGAAAACTGATCGTGCCCTGCGTGGTTTGAGCGGTGAAATTTGGCGCGGTATCGTTAATTCGAAGCGACATCCTGATCTCCGGGTTTTGGTGAGAGAGTTGCAACTGACGAGAACTTATGTCGAGTTATGGGAAAAGGCCATGGAATCCGCCTGAAATCGATGTGAAATCGGTGTGACAATCTAAGCTACTCATTCTGCGGTGCTAGACTGCATTTTGACGGGATAAGAGATGCGTCAATCCAGATGCAAATGCGGATGAAGTATGAATACCCAGGCAGGTGTCTTCCGGTTCGGTCCCTTCACCTTTGACTCGGCACAGCAAGAGCTGCGCCGACGGACACGGCGCTTGCCCCTCTCCGTCTCTCTCCTCAAGCTGCTCACACTTTTCCTTACACGACATGGCGAGCTGATTACACGCGAGCAGATTGCTCTCGCGCTGTGGGAGGACAGCGGAACCATCGACGTGGTCACGGGCATCAACACGGCGGTGCGGCGTTTGAGAGCGCAGCTGGACGACGACCCCAATGCGCCCACCTACATTGAGACCGTGATCGGCATCGGCTACCGCTTCATCGCAGCTGTGGAGATTGAAGGCGCAGACGAGGCCAGTATCCCGTCTCCGGTTCCGCCCGAGCGCCTCCTGATCCAGCAGGCGGTCCAGGTCGAAGTAACTGATCCTGACGCAGGCACCTCCATCCACGTCAACGCACCGTCCGCGCTGCGAAACGACACATATCGAGAGACTGAGCCGCCCGCACAGATCGGAAGGCCTCGTTTCATGCCGGCGGCGCTTGTTCTCGGAGCAGCGATACTCCTGCTCGCAGTGGGCGCCACCGTCATGGCACGTCGCTCAGCCAGACCAGCTGCAGTGCCGCAGAAGGCTCCTCTGACATCGTCTCCAACTCAGATCACCTTCAATGACGAAGAGAACCGGATTACGGCGGAAGCCATCTCTCCGGAGGGCCACTTAGTGGCCTATAGCGATCGCTACGGCATCTCCGTCCACACACTGGACCGCGGTACCGATCACCTGCTCACTTCGCCGTCTTCCTTCGAAGTGAAACGGCTTGCATGGCACCCCAGTGAAGACTGGCTCCTGGTTAGCGGCATCAATCTGGCAAACCACAGGAATGAGGCCTGGGCTGTCTTTTTGCACGGAGAGACGCCCCGTCTACTGCTCGACGACGCCGCCTCGGCTGTGGTCAGTCCGGACGGCAGCCACATTGCCTATACCCGTGCAGAGAAGAGCGAGCTGTGGCTTGCCGATGGAAATGGACAGAATGCCCGCCTACTGGTTCCTGGAGTGGACGGTGACAGCCTCACCTGTCTCCTTTGGTCGTCGCAAAGCGACCGGTTGATCTACGACCGGGTGAGCAGAATTACCCCAGCTAACATTGCTAACTCCGATCACACCAGCACTCCAGATCGAGTGACCTACGAGTCGATCGATGCCCGCACCGGAAAGCTGCTCAGCAAGCAGGAGAATGTCCGCTTCAATTCCGGCTTCTTGCTCAAGGACGGCCGATTCTTCTTCCTCGCCAATGTAGATTTCAACGGGCCGAAGATCATGATGGTCAGCACCGATCCCGCCACAGGCGCATTTCTTTCCACTCCACAACCCGCGAGCCCCGCCCTGGTGCCAGATCTAGAGGGTGATCAGGATTTTCTCTCGGCTTCCACCAATGGAGATTGGATGGGCGCTGTTTTGACCAGTCATACGAGCGACGTCTACGTGGCAGAGCTTCATTGGCCCGGTCCAACTCTGGAGAACGCGACCCGACTGACCGACCGGTCGTCGAACAACTATCCTGACGCATGGACTCCCGATGGCGATGCGGTCCTCTTTGACAGCAACAGTCGCACGCAGTTGGTCGGCAAGCAGCGACTCGGTGAAAAGAAGATGGAGATCGTCGCGCAATTGCCGGGTATAGCTGCCATGGCAGCGTTTAGCCCGGATAGCAAGTGGATACTCTTCACTGAATTCGCGAGTTCTCCAAGCCGTGCCATCGGTATTTTCAGCATTCCATCCGGCGGCGGGCAGCCCAAGAGGCTCTACACCCATGGCGCCCTCGACGAATTTCACTGTCCGATTTTCCCCAAGCGGTTCCTGTTTGGTGCGAGAGACGAACGGACGAAAAGAGTTCGTGTTCTTTGCTCTTGACCCCGTGCAGGGCATGCAACAGGAAGTCGGACGCATTCCCTGGAAACCCACCATGCTCGGAGATTGGTCCGTCTCCCCCGACGGCTCAACCGTGGCCATAGCAAACCACGACCCAGAGAATCCCGGCATTCAACTGATTCATCTTTCACCTCATCCTTCAACACCGCCATCCACGATCCCGGTGCCTGGTTTTGGCGAAGTCTGCGAAGCCACCTGGTCACCCGACGGGAAGGGATTTTTTGTGGAAGCCAAGACGATGATTGGCTACAACCTGCTCTACGTCGATAGAGCCGGGCATGCCAAGCTCTTGCGTCAGAGCCCTATCGCCATTTGGGGCATCTCCTCGCGAGACGGCAAAAAGCTGGCCTTCCCCAGCTTGACCGTCGCCAGCAATGTCTGGGCAGTTCGCACGTCACTTCCCTAGGAATCACTCCGCCCTTGTCCACATACGTACCCTCCCAGTGCAGCTTGCGGGCTGGCATCGCGGCGATGACGATGCGGTGCTTCTGGAGAGCCGCAGCCTCTCGTCAAAGCCCGCTACAGGAAGTACATTCTCGGGACCCCCACTGGCCCCGCACACGCTGGAAAACATTGGCGACTCCGCCCTTCACGTCATCACCGTAGAACTCAAACACGCCTGATCGTCACCTCTCGATCCGCGCTGCAACAAGGCCCAGGAATCCTGACGCGCAGATCATTCCTCTGCCGCAAGATGCGATCTACGACTGGAGTCGCGAAGAGGAGGGCATGCGGTGCAGTGGGTAGGTTGAATCCCGATGAATGAGTGACAAGGCCCATTACCAGAAGTCGAATGCTTCGCTGTCGGGAGTCGCCTTCGCTCACTTAGCTTTGCATGCCACACCAAGTCTCGAGCGAGATCACTTTACTGAGTGCGAAGAGCAACCAAAGGATCGACCCGGGAAGCCTTACGGGCGGGCAAATAGCCGGAAACCAGGGCTACGGCGAGGATTGCCAGAACCATGCCTGCGTACGTAGTAACGTCCAAGGGCGAAGTCGCGAAGAGAAGTGATGCAATCAACCGGGCCGATGCGATCGCTGCGGCTGTTCCCACCAGCAGGCCGATTGCCGCAAGGCGCAACGTATTGAAAATAACGCCACGCTGGACGCGGCCGGCGCTGGCTCCGAGCGCCATGCGGATTCCGATCTCCTGGGTCCTCTGCGTAACGGAGTAGGAGATCACACCGTAGATGCCAAATGCGGCCAGCACGAGACCGAGGCCGGCAAATGCTGCTACCAGCAACATGAAGAAGCGGCGCGGCGACTCGGCCCGATCGACAATCGTGCGGATGGGGCGAAACTCAGCGGCAGGCTGGTTGGGGTTCAGCTCGCGCAGGGCTTGAAGCACGCTTGCCGCAAGCTGGGCGGGAGGACCTTCGTTCGGATGACGAGTTGCGCACCGTTTGGCCCCTGCTGGATCGCCGGGTAGTAGATTTGTGATCCAGTCGCCGGATTCCACGTTCTCTTCGTGGACGTCGTCAACCACACCGACCACGCAGTCCTGCTCCTTGTCACGCATGAGGATTTTTCCAACCGCATCCTCGCCGGGCCAGTAAGTTCGGGCTGCCGAGGCGTTGATGAGAACGACTCGCTCGCTGTGTGGACCGTCGGACCAGGTGAAGTCGCGACCGCGGAGATGGATTCCCATAGCATGCACGAATCCCGGCGTGACGACGTACACGAGCGGAGCGGGCAGCGTGCCGGGATCGAAAGCCTTTCCCTGCGGCACCGGAGTGTCCCATTCACGATTTGGGCCGAGCGGCAGATAGTCGGCCATGCCGGCGGCTTCAACTCCAGGCAAGGCGCTGATGTGCTCGAGAATCTGCCGGAAGATTGCGCCGCGCTTCAAAGCTCTCGCTTCGTTCGACGGGGCGCTGTCGTCGTACTCGACCTTGATGGAAGCGGCCTGATCCGGCTGGAAGCCGAGGTCCACTTCCAGCACATGCAGAAAGCTGCGCAAAAGCAAGCCGGCGCTTACCAGGAGGACGCACGCCAGAGCCACCTCGGAGATCACCAGCACCGCGCGCAAACGCTCGTGTCTGCGGCCAAGGCCGGCCCCAGGACCGGAATCCTTCAGCACCTCCTGGAGATTGACGCTGGCTATCCTCAGCCCTGGAAGCAGACCGAAGATCATCGCTGTGAAGACTGCAATCAGAACCGTCCAGCCGAGCGCCTCGCGGTCGATGTGCAGGGTGCTCAGTAGCGGCAGGGCCACGGAGCCCTGGTGCGCAAGCCACGCGACCACGATGCCGGCCAGGCCAAGTCCCACGGTCGCGCCCGCGCTCGACAGCAGCAGACTTTCCATAAGCAACTGGCGCACAATGCGTCCACGGTTGGCCCCGAGCGCGCCCCGCACGGCGAACTCGCGTGCGCGGGCCGCGGCGCGAGCAAGCAGCAGGTTCGAGAGATTCACGCCGGCGATAAGCAGAATCACGCCGACCGCCGACCACAAGATGATCAGCGAGCGGCGCAATTTGCCCATGATGTAACTCTTCAGTTGCACCGGAATCAAGTCGCCCTTGTAGCGGCCCAGTGTGGCGGGATACTTCACGTTGAAATAGAGCTTCGGGGCAACGCGTTGGGCATCGTCCAACGCCTGGGCCACGGTCACGCCCGGCTTCATGCGGCCAATCAGAGTTACGATGTTGCCCCAGTCCCGGGCCTCGTCGAGGCTCAGCGGCATAATTGCATCCACCTTCGTTCCGGGAGCGAACACCGCGCCGAAGTCGAAGCTCGCCGGAAGAACCCCGATGACGGTCACCTGTGCATCGTTCAGGTGAATGGCTTTTCCTACGATGTTCGGGTCGGCGGCAAACTGGTGCTTCCACCACGCATCCGTCAGCAGCACCACCGGTGGAGCGTTGAGTCGCGCGTCGTCTTCCGTAAACAGGCGCCCCGACTCCGGATGCACACCCAGCACCTGGAAGAAATTGGAGATCACGTCGATGCCCGTTGCGGGAATCCGATCGCCCTTCTCCGTGAGCCGCAGATTGTCGGCGTTCGAAAATGCGAAGTAGCCGGTCACGTCCTGAAAGGCCCGGTTCTCGGCACGAAATTGCTCGTAAGCGTCGGCGCTATAGGTGGCGCACGAGAGGCCGCAGTCGCCAGGCGGAGGAGCAATCCATACCAGTTGCTGCGCGTCGGCGAAAGGCAACGGTCGCAGCAGCAGGGTATTCACCACGCTGAACACTGCGATATTGGCACCGACGGCGAGAGCCAGGATAAGGATGGTGATGACAGCGAATGCCGGGTCCCGGCCGAGCGTGCGGAAGGTATAGCGGACATCCAGAAGCGAGTCACTCCAATAGTCTCTGAGGCGCTTGCGGCGTTCCATTTTCCCTCCCAGACTTTCTCCAATGTGTCGTATCGCGCTCAGGTCTCCGAACTGGCGTTCGGCTTCCTTGCGAGCAGCTTCAGGGTGCCAGCCCTGGGTCACGAGATCGTCGATTTTCGCTTCGAGATGAAAGCGCAGTTCGTCCCGTACATCGGCAGCCGGATCTGGCCCGAAAAAACGCGCGTAGCGACGCCATAGTGGAGCAGGCCTCATCCGATCTCCTCCGTCAGCGGCGGGTGCGTTGCGCTCAGAACCTTGGCAACCGCAGCGGCATACGCCTCCCAGGTCTTCACTTCCTGCCGCAACTGGCGTCGCCCTTCAGAGGTCAGCTGATAAAACTTGGCCTTGCGATTGTTTTCGGACAATCCCCACTCGGCCTCAAGCAGTCCCTTACTTTCCAGTCGCCAGAGGGCCGGATAAAGGGTGCCTTCTTCGAGCAGCAAAGCATCATCGCTCTGGCGGCGGATAAGGCTGGTTATGGCATATCCGTGAAGTGGTCCCCAGACGAGAGCCTTGAGTATGAGAACGTCAAGCGTACCGCGAAGAAACTCCAGCCTGGAGGCGTCCATGGTTCCCCTTGGGTTACGAGGGGAAGTCTCCCACAGCTACCCTTTGATTGCAAGGGGAATCCGTTGACTCGACTGGGGCGGTCATCTCAATGCGCTCAGGCAGCGACGTCGAGGACCCATGCAATCTGCGGGTTCAACTTCACCATATGAGGGTAGTGATCTTCAGTGTCCCGCAGTTCAGCTTCAGTTCGCTTGTGCGGGACGAATTCGTCGTTCTGTAACTTGAAGTTTTCCGCTGATTTTTTAGCAACCTCATAAAGCGAAGGCTGCGTCCATACCCGTAGATGTGCTCGACAGATGTGCCCGACGCTTCCTGGGTGCACACACAAGTTCGGACTCGGGACGAGTTCGGCCTCCAAGCGGTACGCTCCGCCTTGGGATGGCGCACCTGGCGTCAGTACGATCACGGCAATCCAGGCCACCACCTTCATCGCTGCGCGTTATCTTGAACCTCCCTTACAAACCCTCGGCCCGCGCCGAGGCGATCCGTGCCCCCCGCACGGAAGGAGTGTTTCATGCAGAAGTCTTCCGCCTTAAACAAGAACGAATCCCGCCAACTTCCTTTCCGTCCGAGTACGCACCGCTGTATCAAGATCGTCCTGAAACCCTGGGAACAGCCGATGGCGGCCTGATAGAGAGCAGCGCAACACGAATCACTGTGGGGGAAGACTATGTGGATTGCCCGTGTCCAGCAGATCAGCGGAGTTCTGATTGTCCTGCTGATTCTGCTGGACGTGTTTCTTACCGTGCTCTATGCCAGGATGGGAAGCGGACTGATAAGCCCGCAGCTCGCGCGAACGGTGTGGCATGCCTTTCGCTTGGTGGCCCAGAGCTTTCCTCGATATTGCGATCGCATTGCATCCTTCTGCGGTCCCGTGATTCTTGTGTTGCTGGTTTTCGTGTGGACTGCAGGGCTCACACTCGGCAATGCGCTTTTGTTTCATCCCGTGTTGGGAAGCGCAATTCGTTCCAGCAGCGGGAAAACTCCGACGGACTTCGTGAGTGCGCTCTATGCAGGCGGAAGCAGCATCTCGATTGTGGGCTCAGCCGATTTCTCCCCTGATACTTCGCGCTACCGGCTGATTTACCTGTTCAACTCCATCATGGGACTTTCTGTGACATCGCTGACTCTGACTTACCTGATGCAGATCTACAGTCAGTTGCAACAGAGGAACACGTTTGGACTGAAGGTCTACACGGCCACATGCCAAACCGGCGATGCGGCCGTGTTGGTTGCCGGCCTGGCTCCGAACGGCCAGTGGAGCCACGGCACGTCTGTGCTCTGGGAGCTCGCTGCTGAAACCGCCGCCACGAAAGAGGCTCACCATTTCTACCCCGTGCTGTTCTACATGCGCTTCGCACAACACTACTACTCGCTCTCGTTTGCCACTCTGGTGCTGCTGGATGCGGTCGCGATCATGCGGTCCGCACTGGGAGACGACTACCGGGCAGTCAAGGAATTGCGCGCACTCGACCAGATCTGGAACGGATCGCTGATGCTGCTTACTTCGCTCGAACAGACCTTCCTGTCGGAGAGTTTGCCGAGACCACAAAGGCCGGACTTGACCGAAGTAGAGCTATGGGAGAAGAGGCTCGACCATGCGACAGACGTGCTCCAAGCCGCGGGTCTCTGCACCGCGGAACGTTCCGAGGCCCGAACCAGGTACGTAGAACTGCGCACTCAATGGATCGGTCACATTCAGAGGCTTGCGCCTTCCATGCTGTATTCCATGCAGGAGATCGACGCGGCAATGTACAGGGCAGAAAGGCGAAACGAGATCCACGAACACCGGATGAACCACCAGCAACACCGTAGTGCAACCAACAGGAGGATGTAATGGGACTTTTCGGATTCGGCACAAAAGGAAAGCTCAACGGCAGACGTATCGCTATATTGGCGACACAGGGAGTCGAGCAGGTGGAGCTTACAAGCCCAAGAAAGGCTTTGGAGAAGGCAGGCGCGATTGTGGAGTTAGTATCTCCGCACAAACTTATCAAGGGAGGAAAGATTAAGGCGTGGAACCTGGTGAAGTGGGGCGACTCGTTCAAAATCGATGTGAGCCTCTCTCGGGCAAGGGTCTCTTCCTATGATGGATTACATGTGCCGGGCGGCGTAATCAATCCTGACATCCTGCGAATGGACACCGATGCGGTGGACTTCGTGCGCAGCTTCTTTGAAGCGGGCAAGCCTGTGTCTTCCATTTGCCATGGGCCCTGGATGCTCATCGAAGCCGACGTGGTTCGGGGAAGAACATTGACTTCATGGCCGTCGTTAAAAAGCGATCTTCGCAATGCGGGCGCAAACTGGGTCAATGAGCAGGTCGTAGAAGATGGGGGATTGGTGACGAGCCGTGGCCCACAGGACCTCCACGCGTTTAACAAGAAGATCATCGAGCTATTTGCTAATGCGGCTCATTCAGCCGAACAGACGGCACCGAGTGGTGTGCGGGCAGCCTGATTCACCCGATAAGTGGCGTTTAACCGCGCCCGCGAGCAGTCGGCCGCCGCGGGCGCGAAGGGCAAACGAGTCCTTAAGCGCGACGACGATCCGATAGTATCTGACACCTGTCTGGCGGCGAGCTGGCCAGGATGAAATGCCATTCATCGAAGAACTGCACGTTGGCTCAAGCTCCGTTGCTGAGTCGAGAGGCAACGATCTTCCGAGCCTCGATACCAGAAGAAGGGCTCTCACCAGCAGCGTGGTGCATCGCAGGCAAACTTAGCTAGGCGGAACGAAGCTTCCTGATTCTCGTGTTATGGTTCGGAGTGCTTTCGTCTCCATTCTGCGATCTGCGTAGCCGGCGCTCTGTGTTTCCTTGCAATTTGGCATGTGGAGGTGGAAAGCAGAGCGTAAACACCGTCCCGGAACGACCAGGGCGTTCAGAGCTATATACCCGCAGGCCGCCTTTGTACTTTTGCAGAATTCTGCGCGTTACCCACAGTCCGATACCTGTCCCGGTCTCGCCTTTCGTCGTGAAAAAGAGATCTCCCACCTGCTTGATGAACTCACGTGACATACCTTTTCCTGAGTCGGCGACCGAGACGCAAAGGCGAGGGAATCTGCCGCTCCGCTCTCGAACTCGCAAGGTGAGTTGTCCACCTGCACTCCATTGCGTCGACCGCGTTTGCGATCAGGTTCACAAAGGCCTGACGAAGTTCACCTGAATGGCCAACCATCCACCCTGCAGTGTCATATTCGCGTTGTACGAGGATATGCCGCTCCCGCAGTTTGGCAGCGAAAAGTGACAGGACACCATCGAGCAGTTCGGCAAGACTGACATCCTGGGCAGCGCTTGAGTTGCGATGAAAGCTCAGCATCTGCTTGGTTATTTCACTCACTCGATGGAGTTCGGCTTCAGACATGTCCAGACATTTTTGAAGCTTTTCTTGATCTGTCAATGAATGCTTGGCCAGGAAGAGCAAGTTGGCCATGCCTTCCAAGGGATTATTAATCTCGTGTGCGATCGAGCCGAGGAGCAGACCTAGAGCCATGCTTCGTTGATTTTTCTCAAGGATCGCTTCAGCACGTCGCAGTGCCAGGTGAGTGTCGGAGCATTCTTTGGATGCCGCCGCATGCTGCAAGCACCTCCTCAGAGCGGCTACAAACAACTCGGGATGACACCGTGGAACCGCATGCCATGCGCCCGAAAGCACTGCTTCTTGACTCAGCTCCTCGTTTTCATCCGCCAAAAGCAACACAACGGGTATTGGTTCCGGTGCCGCACTAAAAGCTGCGAGCACATCCCGCCAGGCATCGGAACCATGAGCGTGGATGATCACGGCGCATTCACATTTCTCACCAGCCAAGGCGTCCCGTACTTCTTGAACTGTTTGTACGTGGACCAGATGTGCATTTGCCCTATCCAGCTGCGGCATTGTGGCATTCGCCGCATTTATGGCCTGTTGGTGCTCTTCAAACCAGAGAACCCTGATCTCCATGCGTCAGTTTCGACTCCCAAAGATTGATGTCCAGTCGTTCATCGAGCAGTTCGTTGATCTCTACGAGCATCTGCCTGGGTCCGGACCTCATTATCAGCCGGTCCGCTGACGTCGTTTCAAACGTTCCAATTTCAGGTTTGGCGAGGATGGCCACGCATCGGGAAGAATCGACCGACTTAATAATATTGCAAAGATGTTCACCTCGCGCCAGCCCTACATTCGTGCTGTCGATCAGCACCAGATCCAGCGGTAACCTGAGCTTCTCCGCCACATCGCTAGGATGGCTGCAGGCTGTGAACACCTTTGCTCCACAACTTTCAAGCAGCATCTTCCGTGTCTCGCATAGACGTATGTCGTCGTTCACGATGAGTATGCTCGGCTTCATCCGCATCTCCGGCGTTCCATTGTCTGATGCCGAAACATTAACAAAGGCACCTTCCAAGGATTGCGTCTTTGTCGGGCCATCGAACTTAGGCTTTCATTCCTATGCTGGAGCCAGGAGCTCCTCGCATCCATGGGTGTTTTAGTCCGGGTTTTGCCGACCAAACTGAGTCGCACCACGTATGCTTCCACCTGCCGCATGTCATTTGAGTTATGTGAGCTAACATGCCAGATATAGTTACTAACGGTGTAGGCCAACCGCCAGTAGGATTGTTTAGCAGTGCCTCGTGTTTCTGAAAGTTTTTATGGTTCATGCTCTCCTCCGCCGAGGCCCCGTTTTTTGCTACAGACCCCATGAACTGGCTCATACTATGGATCGATTCTGGGCGATCGAGGATAGTGGAGCGCAATCATCTGCGGCGCTCTTGAAGCTCTGGGAGGTTCTTACGAGTGGAGATATTTGTCGACTTCGGTTTGTTTGAACTGCTGGCGGCGACCGGCCTTGCTGCTCTGTCCCGATTCATCTACTCGAGGAAATCCGTCGGGCTGATCATCCTGATCCTCAGTGTAGTGAGTCCCGCGGTGCTGATTTTTTTGTCCAAGGGCGAACTGCTGCGATGGATTGCTGCCGGCGCGCTGGCGACAGCGTTAATCAATGCGGCGATTGTCGCAGCCGTCCTGCAATCCGGAGTAATTCCGACGCTACGCTTTCCTGGCGCGAAAGAGCGTGCCCAGAAGTTTCTGAAGGCGATTAGAAGACAGCGTTGACCTGAGCCTCTGAAGTGTCGAGCGGCTTAGTACTCGAGTGCCGCAAACTCCATCAAGTCAAGATCTCCTGGCTGGAACACCGGCGGCCCAGGGATGCCGCCAACCCTCACGACACTCCGGCCTTCGCACTCGACATAGAGGGCACGGTCCGAAGGATCGGAGAGTGCATCGAAGAACCCTGCTTCGGGGCGGCCCGGGAAAGCAATGGAATTCAGGACCGGAAACCACTCCACTCCGAAGTCTTCCGTCCAAAATACTCCGGCAGTCCCGAACGCAAAGCGCGTTTGCCGTTCGCCTCGCAGGAACAGCATGTTCTGCAGCAGCGATGCGGAAATGGCAAGCTTCGCATCGAGGGTAATCGCGCGGGTGAAACGAGCATCGAAGAGCCAACTCCTGCCGCCATCCGGAGACACCTTAACCCCATCTTGATCCAAGACGTAAATGGTGTTCGGTTCATACGGGTCGACGAACCAGCTCAACGCATTCTTAACAGGAGTGGCCAAGGTGAGGTTCGGTACGATTCCAACCCACGCTGTCTGGTCGCTGTTCAGCTTAAAGACCTGGCCTCCAAACCGCGTAGCTGCATAAAACACCGGAGCAGCATGTCCGCCGCTCGCCTGGGCAGTAATGACGCCCGGCGGCAGGGTTGGGCCGATGGGCGTGGCCTTGTTTGCGTCGTGCCAGTCATCGATAGCGCCGATGCTGGTGATGGCTGTGGTGCGAAAGAGTTGAGCGGTGCCGTCCAGTGCCTGTTCAATCGCGATCAGATCCCCATCCGGAAGAGGCGCCTCGGTCGCCAGAGTCATGAATCAGCGGGCGATAGCCGATCAGGTACACGTCCGACGCGGCGTAGGCGACCAGCTTTGTAGAGTCGTTGAAACTTATCTTTTTCGGCGAAGGCGCGTATTGCTTGTTGTCTCCATTGCTCGCATCGGGATATTCGGAGCCGTCGCTGCTGATAATGCCGAAGTAGCCTTTCAGCACGCTGTTCCCGCGCCTGGGCAGAAATTGGACGACACGGCTCACCTGCGCAGAATCTGTAAACCATGCGTCACAATCGCCGCAGCGGGAACCGGGATCTCCCCAGTGCTGGCCTCCATCGAGGCTGAAGAAGTCGTTGTTATCTCCGCAGCCCATGTACAGCGCGGGTTCGTTGCCGATTCCAGAGAGTCCCGCAACATTGATGCCGTCGAGGGTCTCAAGGCCGGTCGGCATCTGCCAGCTGTTTTCGCTCTGGCCTCCGTCGTCACAAAAATAGACGCCGCCGTCGTTCGCCATCCACAGGCGACCCGCGATGTGCTGATCGAGTTCGCTGTTTCTGGTTGTAGGGAGCCGGTTCGTTTGACTGCTTCAGCGTGATTTCAAAATCTGGTGTGAAGGTGATGGCATGAGGGTCCACATGCATGAAGACGATGTTCTCGTGCACGTCCGAACGATGAGCCACCGAGGCATCCATGCCGTCCAATCGATGCCACGATGAAGTGTCGGTGGGAGTCCCGGAAGAAACGTGCACGTGACTGTTATCGGCAAAGAACAGGAGAAACCCATTCGTCGTAGGTTTGGTGGCAACGAAGCAGTTGCCGCTCGGGCTGGTCTCGCCGGAATAGACCGGTGGCCCGGAAAGCAGCGTCCATTGAGCGTTGTTGCTGTTCGCATCGAACCGGCTGAAATCGCCAACCCAGAGGCTGGCCTCACCCGCGAGACGCAGGCAATCCGTGTTTACCAGGGTGCCATCGGCGACAGCGTCGGAATAGTAGGTAGGGCCGAGAGCGCCGCCGAGCGTCGCCATGTATACCCTGGCCGGATTGCCCGGCTCGATCGCGAGGACTTGTGGCCCATCTCCACCCGCGTAAGCAATCTCTGTGCCGAAGTTCCCTACACCGTCGCCTCCGCAGCCTGTTTGAAAGCTTGCGAGAATGGTTCGCACGTTCTTGATCTGAGGCAGAACTCCCAGATCTGCATTCCACGAATTGCCGCTATCCTCCGAATACCAAACGGTCGTGTCTCCGACCGCGTACACGCGCCGGTTGCCGTTCGGCTCGAGTGGCCCCACGGCTACATGCCACAGGGATGTATCCAGCGCGAAGGGCTTGGTGTTCCATTGCGCACCACCATTGCTACTGATGGCAACCACGCCGAAACTCCGGGCCGGTAAGACCTTGGTGGTCTGCGTGGTCACTGCATAGACGAGTTGCGGATCGTCCGGGGCGAACACGATGTTGCAGGCATTGGGCGCCTGCATGACCAGCGTCCACGTCGCGCCGCCATCTGTCGAGCGGTAAATTCCATCTCTCCCATCCGCATACTGGCTGTCCAAGGCTGAAACCAGCAGGAGATCGGGATCCACAGGCGAAGCCGCCAGGTCGAGGATGTGGGGCGCATACAGTGCTCCGGAAATTTCTCCCTGAACCGTCAACGTGGGCTGCGGCCATGTCAATTGCGACCAGGTTGCGCCTGCATCGTCAGATCTCCACACCCCGGCCCAACTGCCCGCATACATGCGCTTTCCATCCGCGCCGAGCGCCAGAGCAGTGATCCGGCCGGTTGAAGAATGGTTGTTATTCGCCGGCTGCCGAGGAAATGTACTCAGGCTCGGTCCGACTCCGGCAATCGTGATCACGGCGTATCCACCTGGATGCCATCCACGAAGCCTGAGTCCGGCTCCGCAAACACATGCACGGTCAGCTTGCGAAACGCCGCCTCACGCGCGAGCGCCAGTCGCTGGCTTTCGATCACGCGATGCACCGCGATATCATCGTCCCGGCTCTGCCACAAGTGAAACAGCCAGGTCGTACCGGTGCTCGTTTCTTTCAAGCTGATATTGGCGATATCGAACGCATTCACCGTCCCCGGCAAAAAGCTCATGACCTTGATGCTGACAATTCTTCCGATCGTCTCTGCCACTCTCTTCTCCTCGTCCTAACAGGGCGCCATGTACGGTGCGGCTGGATCCGTCAGATGTTTCACCACCGCCTTTGCTCGTTCGAAATCTCCCCCGATGCGCAACTTACCCGCATACAAGGCTTCGTAGGGCGCAAGTTCTCCTGCGGCGATTTGTGCCCAGGTCTCGGGGCGCATCACGACCACAAAATCAGGGTCTTTCGGCGTGGCGTTCTTCGCTGTCGCGGACTTCGACCCTCCCTGAACTTCCCAGTGCTCCACCGTTTCGCCGGCGGTACCGCGAATCAACTGGATGTGCATGCGGACGGGTGTCCCCAATCCGCTCAGGGCCTTCGAAAGCCCTTCGAGGCTGCTCGCCGCATCGTCCTGGGTACTTGCGAACTTTCGCAGTCGAGCAAACGGTAGGGGGCCACCTTGTTCTCGCCTGAGCTTGCCGCCTTGCCATGTCATTGGGCGTACCTCGCTAAAACGCAGAGACTGTACTACGAAGTTGCCCTGCTCGGCAATCCTATTGCGGCTCCGGCCAAACTGCAGGTGATATGCTTCCATCCATCACACGCAGGCCACCGTCAGATGCCTAAGTCGACAGCCAGAAAACCTACTCCAACTCACTCCGATCCGAGCGGAGCAGTAGAAGCTTACATCACTAACGTGCCGCAACCTGCTCAGGATCTTCTTCGCCAGCTTCGCGAAATCATCCGCTCCGCCGCGCCACCAGAAGCCTCTGAAGTAATTTCCTACGGCATCCCCGCGTTCGCGTTCCCCAAGCCTTTCTTCGGCTATGCGGCGTTCAAGCAACACTTGAGCGTGCTGCCCTTCAGCGGTTCGCTATTTGACAGCTTCGCAGAAGAACTCGCGCCTTACTCTCGCACAAAGAGCAGCCTTCATCTGCCGTTCGACAGACCCTTGCCGGCCACCCTCATCCGGCGATTGGTTCGCGCCCGGGTTGCGACTCTTCAGCTTGGCCCGGGCAACAAACACTGAAAGCCAGCATAAGTAGTTACTTGGGATTCGGGCATCAACCCGGCAGCTCCGCAGTAGGGAGCACAAGCGCCGTCCATCGAGGGTGGAACAGTCGCAGCGGTACGCATGGAAGTGGCTGAGAATCACGTGGCGGATCTGGAGACCTAACCTCCCAGCATGGATAAGATACTGCCCAATGGCCTCACTGCGGGTCGATGATGACGGCAGTTGAACTCTCCTCGTCTCCGGGTAGATAGGAGGCGTTGACCAGCCAGCCAAGTTACTACTGTTTAGGAGGGTCATACATCAGCCCAGCGCGTGGCGAGCCAGGTAGAGAAGAAGTTGCATCGCCTTTCTGCGCCCAGGTTGCAGAAATAACAAGTGTCCCTCTGCAAAGGCCAGGGTGTATAGTTTCGGCCTGCTGACAACAGTGAACGAGTAAGTGCACGATAGGAGAAAGATATGAAGGCAAGAACCTACCTAGTGGCTCTGGCTATTAGCTTGATAGGTGTTTCCCTCAGCTTCGCGGATAACCCGAATATGGGTACCTGGAAGCTCAATGAAGCCAAGTCGAAGATCCCCGCTGGATTCATGAAAAACACCACCGTCGTCTACGAAGCAGCCGGCACTGACATAAAGGTCAGCACGGATGGAACCAGCGCAGACGGCCAATCCATGCATACGGAATGGACGGGGAAGTTTGACGGGAAGAGCCATCCGCTGACCGGCGATCCGAATGCGGACTCGAGGTCATACCGAAGGATCAACAGCCACACCACCGCACTTACTAATTCTAAGGGCGGCAAAGTAATTGCCAGCGGGCGAATCGTGATTTCGGCGGACGGCAAAACGCGTACCCTGACGATCACTGGAACCGATTCTGCCGGCAAGAAGGTTTCCAGCACCGCCTACTACGATAAGCAGTGAAGGCTTGCTCCAGGCATTCCTTCTTGAGAATGCCCGGAGCTTTCTGCTCCATCTTTCGATGGATGCGCTCGTGCAGCGGGGCAAGTAGGATGCTCGCGGTGAATACTGCGCGAAGACAACTAGGCTTGGCGTCGGCCATTGCGGTAGTGACGGGCGAGTCCATCGCACTCGGAATCTTTCTCACGCCCGCAGCCATGGCCAAGTCTCTGGGATCGCCGCTGCTCCTGGCCGTCATCTGGTTCGGCATGGCATTGATGGCGATGTGCGGTGCGCTTTGCTACGCAGAGTTGGCCATCCGGTTCCCCGAATCGGGTGGGGAATATGTGTATCTTCGCGCGGGTTACGGAGACCAGACAGCCTTCCTTTATGGATGGATGAGTTCGATCGTCATGTACCCGGGCGTTGCTGCGGCGCTTGCCGTAGGGGCAGTACCGTATGTGGCCCAGGTGCTTCCGCTTGGAACACGAGCACTCTCGCTGGTCCCCGCGTGTCTGCTTTGCTTCTTCGGATTACTGAATTTGCTTGGCACACGGCTGAGCGCGGCGGTGATGTCCCTGGTCAATGTGCTCAAGTTGACGATTCTGTTTGGGCTCGTAGGTTGGGCGGCCGTCTCGGGACATGCTCACGTTGCGAATCTGCTTCCTTTTGCGCAGCGAAGGCCCGGCTCCGATGCCATTGTTCCAGCCATCGCCGGAGCAGTGGTGAGCGCCTTCTTCAGCTTCGGTGGTTGGTGGGAGGCGGGGAAGATCGCCGGTGAGGTACGCAATCCGAAGCGGACTTTGCCGCTTGCTTTTATCGGCGGGGTCGCGCTGGTCGCTGCTGTGTATGTGCTCCTGAGCGCGGCATTTCTGGCGGTTCTGCCGATCGAACAGCTCACGTCCAACACGGCATTCGTCGCGCAATTTGGGCAAGTGCTATTTGGGACTGCGGGCGCTCGTGTTCTGTCCGTCTGCGTGCTCGTATGTGTATGTGGAGGGATCGCGGCACTCACCATGGCGGCCCCGCGAGTGTGCTTCGCGATGGCACGGACCGGAGCATTTTTTGCTTCTTTCGGCAAACTGCATCCGCGATGGGGCACGCCGGCGAACGCAATTCTGCTGCAGACCGGCCTTGCCCTTGCAGTGCTGACTCTGGGAGCATTTGATCGCGTACTGGCCTACATCATCTTCTCCGCGGTTTTGTTTCTGGCGCTTGCCGCGTCTACGTTGTTTCGCCTGGATGAGCCGGTGCGGCGGTGGTGGTTTCCTGCTGCTCCTGTGCTCTTTATAGCTTTGTCGGTCTTGGTCGCGCTGCTTATCCTGATGCATAGTCCCGTCCCCGCCCTGGCGGGAGTCGCGATCGTGCTCTGCGGCATCCCACTGCGCAGATTGATCGCACCTCGGGCTATCGCTTCCCCCGTGGTCACCGAAGAGAGCTGAGGCTCACTCCGATGCGAGCGAAATCGGCGTGCTCGAGAAGATGCTCTCGTCTGTCTCGGTTCGGCCACGCTGGTAACTGCCCTGGATGATCTGTTGAATGGCATCTTCCAGTTCCTTCCGAACAACCGGTTTGGAGACATAGCCATCCATGCCGCTGTCCAGGCAGCGTTCGCGATCGCCCTTCATGGTGTGCGCTGTCATCGCGATGATCGGCATATGCGTCTTGCTGATCTGCTCTCTTTCGCGGATAAGCCGGGTCGCAGTTAACCCGTCGATCTCTGGCATTTGGATGTCCATCAGAACAAAATTGAAGTATTGCCGCTCCAGCGCAGTCCATAGCCTCTGCGCCATTGTTTGCGACCACTACGGTATGCCCCATCTTCTCCAGTGTGCGGACGGCCACCAGCTGATTCACCAAGTTATCTTCGGCGAGCAGGATGCGCAGTTTTGCCTGCGAATCCAGTTGGGTATGCACCACAGGAGTCGGTGCGACTCTGGGCTTTGCCTCGCCAAGCATATCGGAAACTCCAGTGAGCAACTCCCATTTCCGAATCGGCTTCTGCAGGCAGCTGAGTACGCCGAGCTTTCGCCGGCGTTCGACATCGCCGCTATGGCCCACCGATGTCAGCATCATGACCGGGAGTGAAGAGAGCGACGGCGTTTGACGAATCTTCTCGACCAGGCTCAGCCCGTCCATCTGCGGCATGTGCAAATCGGTCAAGACCATCTGGTAGGGAGTGGACGTGTGCGTAGCGGCAAGCAACTCGACCATCGCTTGCTCTCCGCCTTCGACTTCCGTGGTCTGAATCTCCCATGGCCGCAGCAGCCCCTGCAGGATTCGCCGATTGGTCGCGTTGTCGTCCACGATCAGAACACGTGCTCCGCGCAAACGTTCACTGTGAATTGCGAGTTTCGGCTTGGACTCAATCGCCAGAAATTGCAGGGGGACGGTGAAATGGAATTGGCTCCCCTTTCCCAATTGGCTTTCGAACCAAAGCTTGCCTCCCATCATGGAGACGAGGCGCTCGCAGATGGTAAGACCCAATCCGGTGCCGCCGTACTTGCGCGTGGTCGAGGTGTCTGCCTGGGTGAATGGGCTGAAGATCGCGTCGTGTTTTTCTGGAGCGATACCGATGCCGGTGTCGGACACGGTGAAGCGGACCACCCGCGTATCGTTGATCTCTTCTCCGGCCTCGACACGCAGCGCAACTTCGCCTGCGGGAGTGAATTTAAGCGCGTTGCCGACCAGGTTGATGATCACCTGGCGCAGTCGCGTAGAGTCTCCCTGCACCATCTCCGGAATCTCGGGAGCAATGTCGCAGAGCAACTCGATGTCCTTCTCATCGGCGCGCAGAGCGAGGGGCTTCAAGGCTTCTTCCAGGCAATCGCGCAGATTAAATTCGACGAACTCCAGATCCATCTTGCCCGCTTCAATCTTGGAGAAGTCGAGGATATCGTTGATCACTCCCACCAGCGAGTCCGCCGAAAACTTGATCGTCTCGAGGTATTCCCGCATGGTACCGTCCGGGCGAAGGTCGAGCGCGAGATCGGTCATGCCGATTACGCCGTTCAACGGCGTACGAATTTCGTGGCTCATGTTCGCCAGGAATTCACTCTTTGCATGGTTGGCCACCTCCGCCGCTTCCTTCGCGGCCCGCAGTGCATCCTCGTTGCGGCGGCGTTCCGTTATGTCGCGAAACGCCCAGATCCGGCCATAGTGTTCGCCATCCTTGCCCAGCACAGGAGCCGAATAGCAGTCCAGAACCTTGCCGTCCATCAGTTCGATTTCCTCGCGGCTGGTCTCATCTGGAAACTGATAGAGATGATGAACCTTTTGGAGAAATTTCTCCGGCTCTCTGGTCAGGCTCACGATGTAATCCAGCAGCGCGAGTTCGCTCTTCTCTTCGCGAACGTGCTGCTCCACCTTCCACATCTTGAGAAACGGCTCGTTGTGAAAGATCCTCTCGCCCTTGCTGTTGACTACGAGAATGCCGTCGACAGTCGCATCACCCTGCGCCTCAAGAAAAGCCGTCTTCCAACGCAATTCGGCCGCGGCCTGCTGGCGCTCGGCAATCTCCAGCTTCAACTGCGCCGTGCGATCCTGAACCCTTACTTCCAGTGCGTTGTTGGTCTCCTGCAGTGCCAGATCCCGCTGCTGAATTCGCCCGAGCATCTGGTTGAACGCTTCGATCAGCCCACCCACTTCATCGTTGCTTCGGGTGCTGGCTCGCAATGAGTAGTCGTTCTCGCGAGAGACCTTCTTCGCCAGGGCAGACAGCCCCAGGATCGGATCGCAAATAATGCTGAGCAGCGGATTTGCTACCAGGAAAGTTGCAAATAGAGAAGTAAACAGAACCAGGAACGCAATCTTGGCATAACTGACAAGCGCATTGTGAAAGTCGCTGAGGTCCGAGATGATGGCGATGGAGCCAGTCCGGTCTCCATTGAGGAGTACGCCGCGATTCAGAGTTAAAATCTCCGAACTGAACCGGTACCCTTGCGAATGCCAGGGAGGCATTTGAAAATTCGCTGCTAAGCCGGGTCGGCGGTACTCCGCAAACACGTTCCCCTGCTCGTCATACAGGCACGCAGCCAGAACGTGCGGCTCGGCCCGCAGGGCGCCCAGCATCTCCTGCGCCGTCTTCTGATCATTGAAGGCAAGCGACGCGGCGGTGTTCGCACCCAGCGTATCGGCGAGCGCTGTGACTTCTGTGGCCAGGTTGGCGCGGAAACGAGAGCGCTCGTAGATGGCAAAGCCAACGCAGGCCAGCACCAATGCCATGACGGTGGCCGAGAGCACCAGCAACGCGAGCTTACGACGGATTGGCAGATCTCTGAAGTTCATCTCTTTCACTGACCTCCGGTGGTGCCGGCTACATTCCTGGCCAGGAGCAGCAGCTTTGAGCTGATCCTGAGCTTAGCGGACTCTGCTGCTTCGCGATTGATTTCAAAACGGACCTTGTTTCCTTCGAGGCAGAAGCGGATCATGCCTCCGGAACCAAGAAAATCGGCTGCCTCTCCGACCGTTAGCACCGGAGAGTTGTGAAGGCCGGCCAGAATCGCCGGGAAGGTGTTTGTCTTCACTCTGACCGATGAATACCATGTTGCAGCCGTGCGTCGGCCTGCTCTTCATTCAGGTGGCGAATGTGAAGCACCCGTGTGCCGATAGCTTTACCTTCGACCGTGTTTTCCAGCTCGCCATGAAAGGGATCTTCGCCTACTGTGCAGAGCTGCAGCGAGACTTCGTGATCGTCCAGCGGTGGTCGGCCACTCGACCAGCTGGGCGAAGTGAAACAGAAACGCGGCCTTTACGCGGTACTCGTCTGTCTTCGACTGCGCCTGCGCGACACAAGCATGGAAGCCACTCACCAGACATCGCGCCGACCGTCGCAAGGCAAACGGCGAGCCGCCGCAACTTCGCGGCACTCGCCGTTCGTCTTGCCAGCGATGGCTCCGTTGTGGAGTGCATGACTCACTGCCTCTAGAACTCCCAGCTGATTTGGGCGTAGGCGCTGCGCTTTGCCCGCGACGGGTTGATAGTCGTGTACACATCGTTGGACTCGAGATGGTGGTCTTTCACCAGGTTCTGCCCGACCAGGCTGATGACAGTCCGTTCGGCAACGTGCCAGCTCAACTGAGTGTCGACGCGGGTATAGGAGGTCACCGCCTGTGCCGGCAATGCACTTACAAAGTACGCATTGGCGTCCCAGGTGAGTCCGCGGGCAAGATCCACGCGTGAGCGCAACTGCGCCTGATGTTCCGGGCTCGACCCCTCGATATTCGGCAGGGTGTTCGTGTCCTGGCTGTCGGGATCCATACGCAGGTGCATTTGTAACAGACGAGTAGCCTGGACTCAAAGTCCAGCGCTCCCCGACCCGCCAATTGGCGCTGATCTCGACGCCCTGAGTGTGGCCGTGCATCTTGTTTTCCCAGGTTTGAGGGAAGACGAGGTGCAGCGGCGCGGGGTTCGCACTGTAGTATGGCGTGCCCGGCTCCTGGTTGTAGAGGTGGTGATACGCATTGAAGAACGCTGTAACGTCCAGAGTCAGGCGGCTGTTCTCCTCAGTTCTCCA
Organism: uncultured Acidobacteriaceae bacterium; assembly: GCA_963748555.1. Classification (GTDB taxonomy): domain Bacteria; phylum Acidobacteriota; class Terriglobia; order Terriglobales; family Acidobacteriaceae; genus CAWKKW01. Next base: position 126,002 of record CAVVJK010000004.1, on the reverse strand, counting down.
GCCAGCCTCATAGGCCACTACGTTTTCCGATTTCACGTGAGGATTGCCAAATAGTGTCGGCACGATCGGCTGGCCGTCCGCCCCGGGAAAGACGGTTAGCGGAATGAAGCAGTCGTTGGTGCGCCGCGAGGGCGTGCCCACCGCGGAGCCGACTGCAGCCCATAGCGACTGCTTCTCCTTCGGAGTCCAGGCCAGGCGCGCGCTCGGCTGCGCGTTGAATCCGCCAAGGTCGTTGTTCTCAAGCTTGGTGCCGGCCGTCAGCAGCAGGCGATTCGGTTTGCAGCGAAATCTGGTCCTGGACAAAGAAGCTCTCAAGCTGCAATACGCGATCCGCCGGAACAAACGAAAGATCGATGGTGCCCTCGGTGTCGTCACCGGTGCGGCGATAACCACCGCCCCAGATCAGATCGTGCCGGTCGTTCACGGCCCAATGATGCTGAAAATCGAAATCGAGAGTATGCGACACCTCGCGGGTCTCCGGACCCGAGCGGGTGTAGTTGTGCATGTAGAACTGAAGGGTCGTCTCAGAGCTGTTGGCAGAGTGTGCTTCCACCGCATCAGGAGATCGCCGCCCGAGAGCGGAGAATCGCGATAGGCGTTTTCAAAGTCGGAATTTGCGATCGAAACAATGTGCCCGATGACGGAACCCTCTTTGCCGCTGTAAATGTCTCCTTCGGTTGTCAGTGTGTCATTCGCGCGTTAGATTCTGATCGGTTCGGAAGCCGCCGTGCAGCAGATGCCATCCGTCCAGTCCGTTCTGTCCAGTGGGATCTGGAAGGTGAGCAGTTGTCCTGGTACTTGGTGAAGACGCGATAGTTTCCAAACTTGATCTTGCCGCCGTACATGGCCGTGCCAAAGATCGGTTGGGTGGTTCCCGGACCGCCGGAGATCAGCGCGCCCTGGGTATCGGAGGCTTTCTTGGTGATGATGTTGATCACGCCGTTGACAGCGTTCGCGCCCCAGACGCTCGCACCGGGCCCGCGAATCACCTCGATCCGATCAATCGTCTCCAGCGGCACATCCAGCGTGTCCCAGAAGACGCCCGCATAGATCAGCGTGTACACGGCGCGGCCATCGACCAGTACCAGAAGCTTGTTCGATTTCTGGTGATTGAATCCGCGGGAGGAGATGGCCCAGTTACTGGAGTTGATCTGCGCCACGTCGAGTCCCGGGCACCATGCGCAGCAGGTCGGGTATATTCGTAACCCCTGCGCGCTCGATGTCTTCCCGCGTAATCACGAAGACCGCAGAGGCGGTCTGCGAAAGCTTTTGCGCCCTTTTGGCGACCGAGGTCACCTCGATATTCATCAGGTCTTCGAGGTTCACCTTGGTCAGGTCCTGCTGCTTCGCCTCACCGGAAACCACATGGCACGCCATGAGGAGGGGATTGAGCTCGCGATCGCGGAGATCCTGGTCGAAAGACGCATTGTGTCCATCACCCGTTTTCACACGACTTGCCGCTTCTGCGGGCCCCTTCCAGGTCGTCTATCAGCTCGTAAGAAAGCGAAATCAATGAACAGGTCGTCGCGAGTAGGAGTTCTCCCGCTGCACCGCTCTGCGCCAAGTTGTCGTAGTGGTCTTATCCCAATGGTACTGTGATCCGTGCAACCCTTGGAGTTACTTTTGTAACTTTTACGTGTACACATTCCGAACTATTGACAGGTCCAGTCAATGTGGAACCGGCTCAGATCGAATCGAAAGTGTGGTGTCTTTCAGGCGGGAGGGAAGGCTCGGCGCGCCTCGGCCGTTCAGCTCCGGCGCGCCTCGACTCTTAGTACAGTTGGATACCCGGGTAGGGTGCTTGCAGGATGGTGACTTTCGAATTCACTCCGCCGTCCGTAGCCGACATGTTCGTCATGTACAGCTTACGGCCTTTGAAGATGGGGCTGGCGTTGAAGTCCAGAGCGTTGCTGCCGGTTCCAGTGTAGCGCTGTATCAGAGAGCCATCTGGAGCAAGCACCTGCACTTCGTTGGTGAAGTTTGCCATGACGTACAGGTTACCCTTCACGTCGAACTGCATCCCGTCGGGGAAGATCAAGAGCGTTGGATCGGTGAAGCCGAACTGCTGATCCAGAGTAGCTCCGTCGGCGAATAGCTGAATCGCGCCCGGAACTCCATGTTTGCTTACCGGAATACGGAGTACCTGGCGGGCACCCGGTGTTGTCCACGTAGAGATAGTCCCCATCCGCGCTGAATGCCATTCCGTTTGCTCCAACCGGCTGGTTCGGATTGGTAGAGATCAGCGAAGGATCTTGAAACCAGAGCGTATCGCTGTTGCGGTCGTCGCTGAACTTGTAAATAGCGCCGAGCAGCGAATCGGTGACGAAGAAGTTGCCGTGGCGGTCTTCTGCAAAGCCGTTAGGAAATGCCAGCCCCGCAAACATGGTGATGACTTCATGCGTCCTGGGGTTGATTCGAAGCACGCGGCCATGAGGGGCAACGTCGTCTGCCTGATCGCAAACGTACAGGTAATCGCCCTTCCCAAAGTTCGCCGACCAGGCCGATCGCATTCACGCCCGGTTCCGCAGGAACGTTGATGATGTCCACGAGACTTGCCCGATTTGTCGAGGACGCAAACGTGACCAACGCTGGTCGCTGTATCCGAGTTCGATGCAAGGTACAGGTTTCCATCGCCGTCGAAGGCAATGCCTTCCGGCTGGCGGCAGACGCCGCCTGCAGCCTGCTGCAGATTGGGACCAAAGTTGACGATCGATCCAACTGGTTGGCTGGCGTTGTTCTGAGCCTGTGCAGTCGAGAGTGTCCCGAGCAGGACGGCAGTTGCCAGGCAGCACAAAGTGAAACGTGTGGGGGCGCGCATAAATAAAGCTCCTCTTAGTTACTTGATTGGTTGCGGTGTAGTGCACGAATACTAGCATGCCGCTAACTGCCGTTCCATAAAATCCGGGTGAGTTACCAATACGACCATTGCTGGCTGCCGGATAGCTCAAAAGTTGTAGCGGACCGAATGCGTTCTCATGCTGCTGGTCTCAAGTCGGCGGCTCCTTGCCATCGTGAGCCGTGCGGCAGATGTGAATGTCCGGTGACACTGCCAACCAGAGATTCAATCCCAGGCTGCTTTCCAGCGGGAGACATCCGGGCCGATAGGCAGCAGCATCCGGAGTGAAGTAGTGTGATGCATGGGGCGCTCACGACCCCGGCGAACTGCCCGATCCGGCCAACTGCTGTAACGATGGTGTAACGAGAAGGAGACTTTGTGCAGATGACTTATGTTCCCGATGCGAAGCGATACGATGGTGCACAATTCAGGCGTTGTGGGCGGTCTGGCCTGGTTTTGCCGGCGATCTCCCTGGGCTTATGGCAGAACTTCGGTGGTGCGGATGTTTTCGAAACCGGCAGAGCAACCATCCGCCGCGCCTTCGATCGCGGAGTCACGCATTTCGACCTGGCCAACAACTACGGTCCGCCGTATGGATCAGCCGAGGAAAACTTCGGCGAGATTCTGCGCAAGGACTTTCAGGGACTTCGCAATGAGCTGGTGATTTCTACCAAAGCGGGGTGGGACATGTGGCCGGGTCCCTATGGTATCGGCGGCTCCCGGAAGTACCTGCTGGCCTCGCTCGACGACAGCCTGCGTCGCATGGGACTCGAGTATGTCGACATCTTCTATTCTCACCGCCCAAGCATGGACGTGCCGCTGGAGGAAACCATGGGCGCGCTCGTGCATGCCGTGCATCAAGGCAAGGCGCTGTATGTCGGCATCTCCTCGTACAGTCCGGAACGAACCCGTCAGGCCGCGGAGATTCTCAAGCAGGCAGGCGTGCCGCTGCTGATTCATCAACCCTCCTACTCGATGTTGAATCGGTGGATAGAAGGCGGATTGCTGGATACCTTGGATGACCTGGGCGTGGGTTGCATTGCCTTCTCGCCGCTGGCGCAGGGGCTGCTGACAAGCAAATACCTGAAGGGTGTTCCCGAGAATTCACGCGCACAGGCGGAAGGGTCTTTTTCGAAACAACTCCTCAGCGAAGAGAACTTGAAGCGCGTTCGCGCACTGAACGAAATCGCTGCCGCACGAGGACAAACCCTCGCCCAGATGGCGATCGCTTGGGTGCTCCGTGATCGACGAGTTACGTCAGCGCTGGTCGGGGCGCGCAATGTGGAGCAATTGAATGACTCGCTCGATGCCCTCCACAAACTCCAGTTCTCTCCAGAGGAACTGAGGTCCATCGACGAACACGCCAGGGAAGGTGAAATTGACTTGTGGAAAGGCGCGCGGGAAGGTACTGAGTAAGGCGCGTCGAGCAGCAGTCTGTAGCCGCGACATGGAGGCGTCATGGCCTGCTGAAATCAAATTGACACGATGGATGGGAAGGGCGACGGCGAAGACCGGGGCGTATGTTCGTGCGGAGACTTACCGGGTGCTGAGGATCCGCTCCTGGTTCGCATCGTGTCGCGCGTGCATCGCTGCGCTGGCACCCGGAGCGAATTCGCGCAAACTTCCCGCCGCTTTGGCCGGTTTGCGGAATAGCTCCAGTTGTGAAGGCGTGAGCCACAGCTTAGGAATAACGCAGGCGCTGCCGGCTTCCAACGCCCGGCTGACGCTCCGCATCATGGCGCTGTCGGCACCGAGATCCGACAGTTCATCCAGCATGTCAGGCAGACTCACAAAGCCACAACAGATGGCTGCATCGTCAGAGTTCCAGGCCGTCGCTGTAAGTACGAATTTCGATAGGCAGCCTGGGAGCGCAGGCGTAACAGAGAGAGCGAAGGGCCGAACCTGCTTTGGCATCCGGATAAGTTGTCCCACACTATCTCCCTGAATTGCTGCGAATAATCGGTGACCGCTTTGAATCGCGACCCCCTGATACCGTTAGACACTAATGGCGGGGCCACCCCTTGCAAATACACATTTCGGGTAACGATGAACCACGAAGGCGTGATCGAGAATTCTGCTGCAAGTAATTCCTCCTGTTAGTCCGCGCGGAGCGAGTTGACTGGGTCGACCAGGGTGGCGCGACGCGACGGCAGATAGCAGGCAACGTATGCGATGGCGACGATACAGGCCGTCATGCTTAGATACGTGACCGGATCGAGCGCGCTCACGTTGAAGAGCAGTGAAGACATCAACCGCATCACCGCTACCGAAACGACCAATCCGCACACGATGCCGATTCCCGTAAGCCAGAGTCCCTGGCGAACAAACATGCCGGTCAGCGCGCGGCGCTGTGCGCCCAACGCCATGCGAATACCGATCTCACGGGACCGTTGCGCGACCGAATAAGAAATTACGCCATAGATACCGACGATTCCCAACAGCAGTGCCATCGCTCCAGCGACTCCCAGCATGACCAGCGTGAACGAAGTTCGTGCCATCGACTTCCTGTAGAAGTAATCCAGTGTATGCACGTCGGCCAGAGGTAAATCTGAATTGACCGACCACACCGCCTGCTGTATCTCTTTCACAAACGCCTGCGATCCGGCGCGCGTGGCTCCGCAGCACGACCGAGAGGTTCCGCCTGATCATCTTCTTTCTGGCCTTCGAAGCGGTCCATCATGAGTGGCCAGTAGACGGCAGTCGGCGCAGGCTGATTTACACCGTCATCGTGCAGATCGCGCGCCACGCCTACCACTTCTCTCCAGTCATCATTGCTACCGACGCGGATTCGTTTTCCAATGGCTTTGGCTGGATCGTGCCAATACTCGCGTGCGAATCCCTCTGAGATCAGGGCGACTCGAGCCTTGCCATACGTGTCTTCCCAGGTGAGGTCGCGGCCCGCGACCAGGGGCGTGCCAAGGGTAGAAAGAAAACCGGGTGAGACGAACTTGAAGCGCCGAAGCGGAGGCAGCTCGCCCTCTCGATAGGTGCGATCGTCGGATACCACAGGGTCAAAGGAGGTATGACCTGCCATAGGAAGATCCGTACTCAACCCGACAGAACTCACACCTGGGATGGCTTTCAGCCGGCTTAATATCTCCTGTTCCATGCGGAGCACGCGCTCCCGTTGGGTATCCGGTATCTGCGTCTCCGGGATATAAAATCGGAAGGACTGCAGAGTTGCCGGTTCGCTAAAGCCGGGAGATACATGCATCAGAGCGCGAAACGTCCGAATCATGAGACCCGAACAGATCAGCAATACCAGCGCAAGAGCTACCTGCAGGATCACCAGGGCCCCACGCGCGCGGTGCTGTTCCCGGCTCTGGCTATGTGTGCGGGTTCCTTCGCGCAAAGTCGAAGTGAGTCTGCCTCCTGCGAACTTGAATACCGGTATGGACCCAATCAGAAGCGTTGAGAGAAGCGCGAGGCCCAGGGTGAAGACCAGCACCGGCAGATCGATGCCGATCTCCTGAAGCCTTGGAAGCCCGGTAGGCGCCATCGCCACCAGCAGGCGCAACCCGCCATACGCAAGCCCCAGTCCGAAGAGGCTGCCCGCAAGGCTGAGCAGCAGGCTCTCGTACATCAGGTCCGATGCGACGCGCTTCCACCCTGCACCCAGCGCGGCGCGGATGGCTAACTCCTGCTTGCGGCCTTCCACCCGCACCAGCAGCAGGTTCGCTACATTCGCACACGCAACCAGGAGGACGATGGAAATCGATCCCATCAGCACCCACAGAACATTGCCAACATCTCCCACGACATCCTGCTTCAGCGGCCTGAGCTTCGGTGCTAGCTGCGCGGTTTCGAAGACCTTTGCGCTGAAGCCCTCGGGCGCACTAAAGAATGAATCGCAATAGGCAGCAGGCGGCCCATATCTGCGCTCGCCTGCGCCATGGTCACCCCGGGCTTCAATCGCGCGAGCGCCTGATAACTGAAATTTCCCAGCTTGACCTTGCTGCGGTCCCACTGGAATGGAAGGAAGAGGTCCGAATCTTCCTGATCGAGGAAGTGAAAGCCCTGCGGCAACACGCCGATCATTTGACGCGGCCTTCCGTCGACCATGAGCGTTTGTCCCAGTACGGAAGCCGAACCACCGAAGCGCCGGTGCCAGTAGCCGTTCGAGAGCAGTACGGTCTCAGGCGCTCCCGCCTTGTCGTCAGCGCGACTGAAAAGCCGGCCGAGCGCAGGCGAGACACCGAGCAGCGGCAATGTTCCGTCTGTTACGTCGAGTCCCCGGAGATGTTCAGGCTGGCCTGCGCCGGTCACGCTTAACGAGTCGTCCGCGTACACCCCGATGTCCTGCAGCGTTGTGTTCTGTTCGCGGTCGATGAAGTAAATGAAAGGAGCGATATTCAGTTCCTTCATTCCAACGCCCAAGGCCGTGTGCCAGACTCCGATCAACTGCTCGGGATGCGGATACGCCAACGGCTTTAGCAGCACGCCTTCAACCACGCTGAAGATGACCGTGTTGGCGCCGATACCGATCGCCAGGGTGATGAGCGTGATCGCGCTGAATATGGGGGCTCGGCGTAGCCTTCTGATGACCTGCAGGAATCGATCGAAGCGCATGTGCATGCACCGACCTTTCGAAGTCTTGGGATTCTCGACATTGCTCCCGGTTGTGTTACGCGTACCGGCGGAAAAACGTTCCAGCATTCGCCTCATCGATCTTTGGGAGCCAAGAAAAGACTCACCGAACCGCTGAAAGAAGTCTCTGGAAGATGTGCAATCCAACGTCCCAAAGCAACGAGGCCCAATTCGCGAGCGAAGTGCCAGTTTCAAATGCCCGCGTGTTCGCAATCGGAACGCAGTGTTTGGAAATGGACACTCCTGGATAGGAGAACTTGTCGCGGCACTGCAGTTCGGACTTCGTAGCTATAATTCTCCTTCCGCAAATTGCTAAGGGAGAAGCCCATGAAAGTTCGTTCGCTGCAGTGTGCCTTGTTGATTGCGTTGCTCACGCTGATGTCGTTCACCTGCAAAGCACCCGCCGAGACTTCGCAGAAGAGCTTTCAGACGGTCGTCTACATACCGGTCGAAGTGGTGCTCAAGATGAAAGATCGCGGCTGGCTTGCCGATTCGTGGGCTCAGATCTCGAGTCAGGTACACGTGGACAAGGTCTACATCGAGACCTATCGCAGCCGGGTGCTCGCCGATGACGATTTGATCGAGCAGGTCAAGCAATTCTTCACTCAGAAGGGTGTGGCTGTGGCTGGCGGCATCTGCTATTCCGACAACGATAACGGGCAGTTCGCGTCGTTTACCTACACCAAAGCCGCCGACCGCGAGTACGTGAAACATGTCTCCGAGATGACAGCAAAGCACTTCGACGAAGTCATCCTCGACGACTTCTTCTTCGCCAATACGAAGACACCGTCTGACATTGCCGCAAAAGGCAAACAGAGCTGGACTGATTTTCGCCTCAAGACCATGGATGAGGTTTCTCGCAACCTGGTGGTTGGCCCAGCCAAGGCCGCGAATCCGAAGGTCCGCATGATCATCAAGTTTCCGAACTGGTATGAGCATTTCGCGGCCAACGGTTACGATCTGCAGCAGGAGCCCAAAATCTTCGACGGAATCTATGCGGGCACTGAGACTCGCGATCCTGTCCAAACCGACCAGAACCTGCAGCAGTACGAGGGTTTCAACATCGTGCGCTACTTCGAAAACATCGATCCCGGAAAGGATGGGCGGAGGCTGGGTCGACACTTACGACATCCGTTACATCGATAGGTATGCCGAACAGCTGTGGCTGACTGTGTTCGCCAAGTCGAGGGAGATGACGCTCTTCAACTACATCAACCTTCTGCAGGAGGCCACCCCCGGCGAACGTCCGTGGCAAGCGCAGTCGACAAACCTGCAATGGTCGAAAATTGTTGCGCGCGCGAATGGGAAGCCGAGTTTCGCGTCGGTCGCGGGTGAGTCACTCGATCTCACCAAGCCCTTTATCGACAAGCTCGGAACGCCGATCGGCATCGCAAGCTATCGGCCCTATCAGGCAATCGGCGAAGATTTCCTGCATAATTTTTTTGGAATGATCGGTATCCCAATCAATCTTCTTCCAACTTATCCAAAGGATGCCGATGTGGTTCTCTTAACCGAGGCTGCGAAGTCCGATCCTGCCATCGTCAGCGAGATGAAGGCGAGCCTCACAGCCGGGAAGACGGTGGTCATCACGTCTGGCTTGCTTCACGCGCTGGAAGGGAAGGGGATCGAGGATCTGGTCGAGCTTCGCTACAGTTCGCTTCCCCAACCGATCACCAGCTTTATCGGAGCCTTCGGACCGGGGGCGGGTTCCGACCTGGGCAACGCCGAGAAGCCGGTCCTGTTTCCCCAGGTGCGCTTCTTCACCAACGATGCGTGGCCGGTCATTCGAGGCGTCGCCGACCAGAACGCGTTCCCAATTTTGCTGATGGACAAGTACGCCGCCGGAACGCTGTTTGTGCTGGTCGTGCCGGATAACTTCGCCGACCTGTATCAACTCCCTGAGCCCACCCTCAACGCGCTGCGCAGTTACACCATGGGCAACTTTCCGGTGCGCATCGAAGCGCCCGCGAAGGTGAGCTTGTTCGCGTATGACAACGGCAGCTTCATTGTCGAGTCGTTTCGCGATGAACCAACCGAGGTGACGCTGTTAACCACATCGGAGCACAACCACCTTCAGAATCTGCAAACAGGAGATTCGTTGACGGGCGAAGCTTGGAACTCCGGCCCCGGTCACCGCTCGGGGAAGGCCGGGGCGGGAGGAGACCGCATAGAGTTTCGAGTGACTCTGCAGCCGCACAGCTTCCTCGTCTTCCAGCAGTCGAAGTAGGCTGCTCGATGGCGTCCTGGTTGGCGGTTCTCTGCGCTGTACCGAAGATGCATTCGCTGGTTGACCGATGCGTTCTGAAAAGGAGTAGGATGGGCGGCGTTCTAGGAATGGGCCTTCTGATTCGGAGTCTTTCATCTTCGAGATAAGGACGGTACCGATGCTTTGAATATTGTCGCCTGGATTGACCCCGAATCACCGCGCTGTCCTGGCTCGCCCTGATTGTGCCGGCGACAACTTTTGTAAGAGAGCGGCCAGGCTGCTTTCCAGGGCAGCCAGACTTTGGATTCCCGCAAAATACGGAGGGGACATCCAGAGCGAGAATGGAATTTCACGGCCTCGAACGAATGTCCGACGCTGACCAGAATTTCGTCCCAGGGCCGCTGGGAACCGCACAAAGTTTCCAGACCCCAAACAAGTTGAGGTCCAAGGCCATACAGGTGCTTAACTTTGCGAGCCACTACAAAACTCTGCTCATCTGATAAACTAAATTTCGTTGTACAGGTCGGCTGATTTGGTGTTCGGTTTGTGCTTTAAGAGGTCTGCAAACCACCCAAGCTAGCGAAACGATAGAAGAGAGCGAAAATCACGAACGCTTTGAAAGCTCTCGTTCTATGTGACATAGATCCAAATTGTTGAAAAACAATCTGGGGACGTAGCTCAGTTGGTTAGAGCGCTGCCCTGTCACGGCAGAGGTCGCGGGTTCGAGCCCCGTCGTCCCCGCCATACATTCCAAATGCTTACGGAGTGTACTGGCGTAAAAGTTCTTGAATTGGGTGCAAATTGGGTGGGTTTTCCCCCAGTTTGCACCCAAATCAGCATTTGTCCACCGATTCAAACGTGCGGAATGAATCCCGCGCCTTAGACCAGTCGCGGCCGGAGCACTACCTTACCGGGATGGCCGGCAATCGTGCCACGATACGCCCGATCTGCTTCTTCCATCGGCAATTCAGCTTTGACAAAAGCCCGCAACTCTCCGGAGTCGAAAAGCCTTCCCAGGGTTGTCAGCTGTTCGCCGCTCTGTTCCACGATGAAGAAGGCACTCTTTACTCGTGGATCCGTATTGGATTCCGCATCTGCGGCAATCGTGACCAACCTGCCACCGGGCTTGAGAATCCCCCACGATCTCTCAAGCGTTTCCCTACCGACCGTGTCGAAAACTACGTCGACGCTGCCGGCCTCTTCAAAACGACTCTCGCGATAATCGATGACCTCATTTGCCCCGAGTTGCCTTACGAACTCGATGTTCGCTTTGGAGGATGTGGCAATCACGTACGCTCCGAAAGATCTTGCAAGTTGCACGGCGAATAGACCGACAGCGCCGGACCCGCCGTGGATCAGAACTCGTTCACCTTTCTGTAACTTAGCTCGCAGACGCAGGCCCTGCCATGCCGTCAACACGCTAATCGGGATGGAGGCTGCTTCGGAATCGGATAACGAAGACGGCTTCGGAGAAAGATTCGCCGGCTTGGTCAGGCAGAACTCTGCCGTTGCACCCTCTGCGAACCAATCATTGAAGCCGAAGACAGCATCTCCCACGCTGTAGCCGGTTACTCCTGCACCCAGCTTCGCGACTGTGCCCGCAAATTCATGTCCGGGGATCGCGTTGGCGCGGACTGTGCCGTCCGCCTTGTGGGTGGTTGGATACCAGAGCCTTTCTGTAGGAGTTACTCCGACGGCGGAGACCTGAATCAACAGTTCGCCGGCTTCCGGCTCGGGAACCGGACGTGTTGCCGGGCGCAGCGCGAGTTCCTCTGTTAGCTCCATCGCTTTCATCTCTGGCATGGCTCTTCTCCTTCGCTTGTGCTCAACATCATTTGGAATCGGGAAAGGGAGACGCGTTGATAAGGTCGACCGCATTCGGGGCCTTGTAGCCGGGAATCAGACGCTCACAAATGCTGGAGTTCACCGTGCCGTAGGTCGTGCCAGGCTTATGTGCAAACCCGGCAAAGTACTCATGGATGAACCTTGCCCGGAACTCTGTCCGAGGGTATTTGGTGACGATATGCTCCCGCAATGCCGAAGGAAACAGATCGGTGCATTGGCAATTTCTCTAAATCCAGAAATTCTCAGGGACGCAGGGCCGTTTGCCGAGACGGATCGTGGTCCGCGATTCCGGCCTTACCGTGACCTTCGAAACCACGCTTGAGGTATCCACCAGGATTGGTCCCGACAACTCGCTTGAAGGCCTTACTGAACGCAGCGTCGGAGTCGTAACCGACCAATCGAGCAACGTCCGCGAGTTTTTTGTCGCGCTGTTCGAGTAGCCGCATGGCCTTCTGCATCCGCCACTCGGTTACATATTCCAGCGGTGTTTGTCCGAGCAGCTCTTTGAACCGTGCTGCGAATGCGGAGCGAGACATGCCCGCAGCTTCTGCCAGGGATTCCACCGTCCAGGGTGTCTTCACACTGTCGTGAATGGCACTCAGGGCGGTGCCCATCTGAGGATCAAAGACCGCACGAAGCCATCCTTTGTTACGTTCTGGTCCCGAGGCGATATGCGCCCGGAGTACCTGGATAAACAGAACCTCGGCCAGCCGAGTCGCGACGACTTCAGATCCCGGCGACTGTTCTGCCATCTCCGAAGCAAGCGCCCGCACTGTGGTGTGAAGTGCAAGCGTGCGTGCCTCATCGGCCTTCATCAGTATGAAGCTCGGCAATAGTTGAGTGATTGGCTTCAGGCTGGCGCTATCGAAGCTCAGGGAGCCACAGACGATTGTCGTCGGAGCGCCACCGCCTCCATAAAGAACGACGTTGCCGTTGGCTTTGGCCCCGATCTCGCGGAAGGTTGACCTTGGACGTGTTCGCGGGCTGTCGCGCAAAACAATCGAAGTCCCCTTAGCCAGCAAAAAGCAATCACCACCGGTGAGAGGAATCGGCTCAGGAATCCCTTCCACACTCAGCCAGCAGTTGCCGCGCGAAAGCATGGCGAAGTGCGCCAAATCTGTGGGTGGCATTTTGCGGGAAGGCGTGACCTTTTCTTCGGCTCTGGTTTTCCTGCTTTATGCCCCACGGGGCTGTGGCTTCGAGCCTGTGCAGACCGAAAGCGGTCACGTGCATCGTTCTGAAGATATCTGTTATCGGGTCCAAGATAGCCTCCGCGCTTTGGACGAATAGACAAAAACTTTAGGACTCCCGGGCAGTTCTCGTCCACCGCCCTAGAAATCTATTCTACTGTACCGAATACGAAGGGAGTCATTATGGGAAAGCTTGAAGGTAAGGTTGCAGTCATTACGGGTGGATCGAGCGGCATGGCGCTGGCGAGCGCCAAACTCTTCGTGGAAGAGGGTGCTTACGTTTTCATTACAGGCCGCAAGCAGGAGCAGATCGATGAAGCCGTCAAGGGAATCGGCCGGAATGTAACCGGCGTCCAGGGTGACGCGGCCAATCTCGACGACCTCGACCGGCTGTTCGACATCGTGAAGCGGGAAAAGGGCAAGATCGACGTCCTGTTCGCGAGCGCCGGCATAGGCGAGCCCGTCCCGCTGGGGCAGATCACCGAAGAGCACTTCGATAAAACCTTTGACCTGAACGTGCGCGGCACGCTCTTCACGGTGCAGAAGGCGTTGCCACTGTTCAACGATGGTGGATCAATCTTCATGACCGGGTCCAATGCTGCGGCAAAAGGTTTCCCCGGTTTCGGCGTGTATGCGGCGAGCAAGTTGGCATTGCGCTCCTTCGCACGCACCTGGCTCAACGAACTGAAGGACAGAAAGATCCGGGTGAACCTGCTGGTTCCCGGTGCTATTGCCACACCGATGCAGGAAGCAGTTCTCACCAAGGAAGCGAAGCAGTATTTCGAATCCCTGATCCCGCGGGGAACGATGGGTCAACCTGAGGAAGTCGCGACGGTCGCGCTGTTTCTTGCTTCGAGCGATTCGAGCTTCGTGAACGGGCAGGAGTTGTTCGTCGACGGCGGCATGACGGCGATCTAACGTCTGCAGACCTCTGTTAGTGGCTGACCTTCCGGCGGCCGCAATGTAACTTGCAGCGGAACATTTACGGAAGATCGCCACAGAACGGAACTTGATGTCCCCGCCGTCGAAGGCTGGGAGTCAATACAACACGGATCGGAGAAGCATCATGAGTTACGCAATCGTAGGATTCGGAAAGATAGGCCAGGCCCTCGCCCACGCCTTCGCCCGCAAAAACATCAACGTGACCGTCGCGAGCCGCCGGACGCCAGAGGAGTTGGCGCCCCAGGCTCGTGCGATCGGACCAACAGTCACCGCCAAGTCACTGCAAGAGGCGCTCAAGGCCGACACAATCATCCTGGCGGTCCCGTTCGGCGAGCACCGCGAGGTTGCGAAGGCACTGCCGAGCTGGGAAGGCAAGACAGTCATCGACGCGACGAATGCGTTTGGAGTTCCCCCCGAAGATCTGGACGGTCTCCTGTCCTCCGCCTTCGTTGCGAAGTCCTTCACCGGCGCTAAGGTCGTGAAAGGTTTCAATCACCTGGTTGCGGCCACCCTGGCTACGGATCCGACGTTGAGGGTGGCCACCGCGTTGTCTTTCTGTCGAGCGATGACGAGGACGCGATCGCTCCAGTGGCGGAGTTGGCCAAACTACTCGGGTTCGCACCCGTCAAGCTGGGGAAGTTCAACGAGGGCGGCGCGCTGGTGCACGCACGCGGCCGCACCTGGGGTCAGCTCATCTTCCAGGATTTGTTCAAGAAGCAGCAGTGATCGATCCAGACTATTTCAGCTTTGGAGGAAAGCGTAAGTCTCAAAATTCTCCAAAATAACCAAAACAAAAAACGAAGGGAAAAAACATATGAGTAATATCCATGGGCAAAAATTAGCGGGAAAAATCGCGGTGATCACAGGCGGAAGCAGCGGGATTGGCTTGGCCACAGCCAAGCGCTTCGTGGAAGAAGGTGCCCACGTGGTGATCACTGGGCGACGAGAGAAAGAGCTGAAGGAGGCCGCAGCCTTCATCAAGAGAAACGTTACAACGGTCACAGGCGACGTATCGCGCCTGGAAGATCTGGACCGGCTCTATGCCGTTGTGAAAGAGAAACACGGTCATATCGACATACTCTTCGCGAACGCGGGCGCGGGCACAATCGCACCGCTCGCGGTGGCCACCGAGGCACATTTTGACCAGACCTTCGACGTGAACGTGAAGGGACTGTTCTTTACGGTGCAGAAGGCCCTTCCCCTCTTCAAAGACGGCGGCTCGATCATCCTGAACTCTTCTGTCTCAAACGTGTTGGGGCTCCCAGGCTTTACCGCCTACGCCGCGAGTAAGGCGGCGGTGCGCAACTTCGCGCGCGGCTGGACGATGGAGCTGAAAGACCGCAACATCCGCGTGAATTGTATGAGCCCCGGAGCAATCGATACCCCAGCCTTAGCGACGACGACGGGCCTCACCGCTGAACAGGCCGAGCAAGCGGTCGCCCAGTTCACCTCGCAGATTCCGCTCGGTCGCAGGGGCATGCCCGAGGAAATCGCGGCCGCAGTCGCGTTCCTCGCCTCCGATGAAAGTTCATATATCACCGGCGTGGATCTCGCGGTCGATGGGGGCATGGCGCAGGTCTAGTAAGGAGTGTGCGAATCAAGTCGTGAGTGTGTGAGAACTGTCGCGCTGAAACTGGATCTGAGTGAAAATCGACGTTCGAGAGTTTCGCACCAGAAGTGAAAGCAGCGGAAAGTCAGTTTGGAAGACAACGATCGGACGCGATCCGATGTACGGGAAATGGAGAGAATTCGATGAGCACACAAGAGAATGTCCAGCTTGTGAAGGATTTCTTTGCAGCAATCGGCAGCGGCGATAAGCAACGTGTGCTGGCGTTGGTTGCCGACGATATTGAGTGGATCATTCCGGGCGAGGACTGGCCACTGGCCGGCATCCACCGCGGACACGCGGGATTGGCGGATGTGCTGCAGAAGGCGTCCGCCGAGATAGAGACCACCTATCCAAAGCCCCCGGAATTCGTAGCGCAGGGAGACCGCGTTCTGGTCGTCGGCGTCGCTAACGGGAAAATCAAATCCACGAATAAGACGTTCGTGGACCATTGGGTCTTCGACATTACGCGTTAAGAATGGCAAATTGACGAACATCCGTGAGTACGTCGACACGCAAGCACTGGCGCGGGCTTCTGAGACGGCCAGCGTGGTTTCGACAGAGCCTGTCAACACTTAACCAGAAGCAGGAGACGTTGTGTTCAGGCGCACCACTCCGTAGGACAGAACACCAGCATAGAATGCCGCGAGAGCCACCGCCACGTTAGCGTACTTTTCTCAGCCGGCGGATAAGACGATCGCGGCTGCACTGGTGCAGTCACACGAACTACATGCGCTCGAGCTGACAACGAACCTGCATTCTTCGACCGCAACCATTTGCGGGTGCTCATGCGAACGGATCTGATCTCCACCTGTACACCGCCTTACGATTGGCCAGCGTCGCGCAATGTATGCGCCAGCACTATTCGGGAAGCGCATACTGGCCATCGATATGAAATTTGCCCGTCACGCCGGGAGCGGTTGTATCGGGCTGGCCTCCGCCAATGCTGATCGTGTAATCCCCTTGAGCGATGATCGGATTGCCATCCTCCGTCGTCATGCCCAGATCGCGAGGGCGCAACTCGAAGTGGACCTTCTGGCTCGCGCCCGGTTCCAGATGGATACGTTGAAAGCCGCGCAGAGCCAAGAGTGGCGCTCCCTTGACAGGTGGGAACCTGAGATAGAGTTGAACCACTTCATCTCCTGCTAGCTTGCCGGTATTCGTCACCGTCACATCGGCACTCACGGACTGACCCGCAGCCACGGATTGCGCAGGCACGCTCAGTTCGCTGTAGCTGAACTTCGTGTAGCTGAGACCGTAACCGAACGAGTACAGCGGCTTGCCGTTGAAATAGCGGTAAGTCCGATTGGCCATGCCGTAATCTTCAAAGTTGGGCAACTGATCCACGCCCGTGTAAAACGTAACCGGCAGACGGCCTGCAGGATTATTCTTTCCGCTGAGGGTCTCGGCCACTGCGGCGCCCCCTTCTTCGCCCGGATACCATGCCTCCAGAACGGCATTCGCGTGCTCGTTGATCCAGTTCACGGCGAGGGCGCTGCCGTTCATGAGGACGACCGCGAGCGGCTTGCCGGTGGCGGCGACCGCTTCCACCAGCTTCTCCTCTGGCTGAGGAAGATCGATGCTGGTGCGATCTCCGCCTAAGAAACCGGGTTCGGTCACCGGCATCTCTTCGCCTTCTAACTGGCTTGTGATTCCGACAACGGCAATCACGGCATCCGCATTCTTTGCTGCCGTGATTGCTTGAGTTGAAACGTCATTGTCCACCTTGGTCCAGATCAGCTCGGAATGTACTTTGCCGCTCTGTCCGCCATACGTAACAGTGAGCGCGACTTTGCGGCCCTTCTCAAGGTGGACACGACCGACGGCCGAGAGTGGTTCACTGCCGCCACCCCATGACATGGCTATCTGCTTGTCATCGACCGTGAGCCGGCCAAATCCCTTGAAACGAATGCCGAGGATGAAGTCCCCTGACTCAGTGGGTGTGAGGAACCCGGACCATTGCGCGCCGAAGTTTTTCTTTCCGGCGACTTCTTTTGGCAGACTGCTCTCGGTCAACTTGATGTTAGGCTCGGTGCGGGTTACGAGGGGCGTGGTCTTCTCCCCCGGTGAAAGCCTTCCTTCGTTGTACTCGGCCTTGAGACCAGGCTTGCCGTCTGGAGTGGTCAGAAGAGCATCCGGCACCGCGGTGCCATCGGCGCGCAGGAACTGTGTTCCCGGGACATAGGTGATGCTTGCATTGGGGAACTCCGCATGAAGTCCGTCAAGGATGGAAACAATATGCGTGGGCTCACCGGCATAGTTTCCGATCAGCGGCCGCGTCTGATCCGCAAGCGGCCCGACCACGGCAATCTTTTTGATCTCGGGCTTGAGCGGAAGCAGGCCATCGTTCTTCAGCAGGACCATGGACTCGTTTGCCAGCCTGCGCGCCTGCGTCCGATGTGCAGCGCTATCGAGTTCCTTCTCGTCGATCTTGGTGAAGGGCACCATCTCCGGAGGATCAAACATGCCAAGCTTGATGCGCGCGGTGAAGAGACGAACCAGTGCGGTGTCGAGAGTGCTTTCCGGCAGATAGCCCTGCTGCACAGCATCGATGTAGGCCTTCTCGACCGGATCGCCGAATCGCGAGGTGAAGGTGACGCACTCGTTGTCCATGCCGCGGATGACCGAGATCGCCGCACCCTGCGCCTGTGTTGGACGGTAACGGTGATTGGCCGCGACATCTTTGACTGCGTCGCAATCGGAAACCACGTATCCCTGGAAGCCCCACTTGCCACGCAACTGATCCTGCAGTAGGTACTCGTTCGCGCATGCAGGCTCGCCATTGATTGCGTTGTATGCGCACATGATTGAGCCAGCCTTGCCCTCGGTGATGGCAGCGCGAAATGCGGGCTCGTATGTGTCCACCTGGTCGTGCCTGCTCACGTCAACGTCTGCAAAATGGCGCGTCGGTTCGGGCCCGCTGTGCACGGCGTAATGCTTCGGTGTCGCGATGGCGAGGTAATACTTGGGGTCATCGCCTTGCAATCCGGTCACGTACGCCACACCCATGCGGCCGGTGAGGAACGGATCTTCACCGTACGTCTCTTGCCCACGCCCCCAGCGCGGGTCGCGGAAGATGTTCAGATTGGGTGACCAGAAATCGAGGCCTCCCATGATGCCGGTGTGTCCTTCGCGTGCGTTTTGCACGTGCTTGATGCGTCCCTCGATGCCAATCTGCGCGGCCATCGTGTGGATTCCCGGTGCATCGAAGGTAGCGGCTAGCCCAACCGGCTCCGGATATTCGGTGACGCCATCGTTGATGACGCCGTGTAGTGCCTCGCTCCACCATTGATACGCGGGAACCTTGAGCCGCGGCACTGCAGCCGAGTTGTTCTGCATCTGGGTAGCCTTCTCCGCAAGCGTCATGCGGTGTACCAGATCGACGGCGCGCTGCTCTGGCGAAAGCTTTGGATCCATGTAGGGGAGATTCGTCGAGTCCTGGGCAAAAGCAGATGGCTGCACGAAGCCAAAGATCAGTGTTGCCGCGCATGCAAAGATGTACGGGAAAATCAGCGTCAGGCGGTGTTTCATACTTTTCTCCAGTCGACTTGGAAGGAAGAGCGATTGTCTCGTCTGCGCTTCCGAAGATCGAATATATCGATCCCGGGCAACAAAGCACAAGTGTATTAAATCGGTTTATTGCGAAAGATTCCGTCAGGGCCTCCGGCTGCCCGGAGCATTTCAGCTCTTGCTTCGTGATGTTGAAAGCGCTTCAAATCCAGGGACTTCGGGGTGCAATCCGCAAAAATAAATTCATCATTCGGCGTCACATATCGATACATTTGTTCCGATGGAGATCTGATCATGGATGGCCCGATCTGGATTGGCGTGGATATCGGCGGGACGAAGACGGCGGTCGTCCTCTCTGCCCAGCCTCCAGTTGTGCTGCAGCGTGTGGAGTTTCCGACCTTACCGGCACAGGGCCCAGATCGAGCACTCGGCCTGATCAAGCAATCCGTGCATCAGCTACTTCGCACCCAGGAGTAGACATTTCGCAGGTCGGTGGCATTGGCGTTAGCTGTGGCGGGCCACTTGACAGTTCGGCTGGTGTGATTCAGGCTCCTCCCAACTTGAGCACGTGGATTGACATTCCGATTACGGATATTCTCCGCAGCGAGTTTGGCGTGCCGTGCAGGTTGGAAAACGATGCCAACGCGGGCGCTGTCGCCGAGCACCGCTACGGGGCGGGCAGGGGTGCGCGCAATATGGTGTTCCTCACGATGGGAACTGGGTTAGGCGCGGGCATCATCGCTGATGGCCGGCTCTACCGGGGATCGCAGGGACAGGCCGGCGAAATTGGCCACGTGCGTCTTACGCCCAGAGGGCCAATCGGCTACCACAAGGCCGGGTCAGTAGAAGGCTGGGCAAGCGGCGGCGGCATGGCCCAGGTCGCGCAGCAAAGGGTCGAGAACGCCATCCGCAAAGGCGAGTTGACGGCGCTTACAGACACCCTGCGAAAATCCGGACAAGTGAGCGCCCGAGATGTCGCGGCGGCCGCACAGGCGGGAGACAAACTGGCTCGCAACATCGTGCACGCTACTGGAAAACGGCTTGGAGAAACGCTGGCAATTCTCGTGGACATCCTCAATCCGGAGCGAATCGTGATCGGCGGCCTGGCCCTGAGATTCGGAGAGATGCTGCTGGGACCCGCGCGGGTCGTCCTGGACCGGGAGGCGCTTCCAGAACTGGCCCGCGGATGTCAGATCGTTCCTGCCGGCCTGGGCGAAGCCATCGGCGATATCGCGGCTATCTGCATCGCACAGGAGAGTGCAGACTCGCCCGCAAGCTAGCCAGCCGAGCCAGTTGTTACTCAAGGACGACGCGACCGTTTCGAGCCGAGCGAGTTCTGCCGCGGAAAAGAATTGGAGGGTTGAGATGGGACGAGAAGCGCAGTGTCTCTGCCAAGTAGGAACCGCACAAGTTCACACCAAGGTGCTGCTTGAGGCAACCGACGTCGTCATTCGCGGCGATCTGCGACGAACCATCTCGATCCGTTCGATCGAGAATCTGCGAGTCGATGGTCCAAAGCTGATTTTTCGCGTGGGTAAAGACGAGATGTGGTTCGAACTAGGAGCGGTAATGGCGGAGAAGTGGCGAGCCGCGATGTTGAAGACGCCGCCAACGCTGTCACAGAAGCTCGGAATCGAACCAAATACACGGGTTCGCGCGATCGGCGAAATAGATTCCTCAGAACTGTCGGACGCGATTGCCGTGGGGAAAATCGTACAGAACGGGAAGACAGACCTGGTCATAGCCCGTGTCGACTCCGTACCGTCCGTGCAGTTTGCCATTGATACCTCGTTGCCTTGGTTGCGTTCGGGGGCACCGCTCTGGCTCGTATATCCGAAGGGCAAATCGGGTGCCATTGGCGAGACAGTGATACTCGACCTTGCGCGAAGGATGGGTCTACGGGACACGAAGGTCGCTGCCGTCTCATCGAAGCTTACTGCACTCCGTTTCTCGGTCCCGAGATAGAGCCCTCGCTTGTTTTGTGCGCGCTGGTCCGGCGTGCCAAATTCAGCCCTCGGCAGATTAGCCACACATCTCAGCGCACCAGCCCTACACGCACTCACTCGCGTTGATCTTTGCCTTGACAAACCATAACCATATGGTTATGGTTTCTTCGTGACGACCCGGAAGGCCAATCCTGTGTTTCACGCACTCGCCGATCCGACGCGCCGAGCCATCTTCGAGCAGTTGAGTCGAGAGGGCGAACAGACCGTGCACGCACTGACTCGCCATGCGGGCGTGTCTCAGCCTGCCGTCTCCAAGCACCTGTCGGTGCTCAAGAGGGCAAAGCTGGTGCGGCATCGCCGCGAAGGACGTGAAACTCACTACCGCGCACAGCCACAGGCCCTTGCGCCTATGGTCGATTGGCTCACGCTCTATGGAGCCTTCTGGCGCGACCGGTTCGATCAACTCGAAAACCTGCTGCAAAGGATGGACACATGACCAATACCGCACCGACACGTTCTCTCGTGATTGAACGCGAGATGCCGCATCCACCAGAGAAGATATGGCGAGCCCTCACCGAAGGATCTCTGATCGAACAGTGGCTGATGAAGAATGATTTCCAGCCCATCGTGGGACACGATTTCAGTTTTCGAGCTGATTGGGGTTCGGTCGACGGTAAGGTCCTGACACTCGAGCCGAACAAAATGCTGACTTATACCTGGGCGGCCTTCGGTCTTGAGACCGTTGTCACCTGGACCTTGACGCCAACCGAGGGCGGCACGCATGTGCGCATGGAGCAATCGGGCTTCCGCTCGGAAGCAGATGCAAACTACAAGGGCGCGAAATACGGCTGGCAGAATTTCACCGCGAACCTCGAGCGTGTCGTGGGCGGACTGGACTGACTATGAAATCGAAATCCATCTCATATTGGACAACGACCATACTGATAGCGTTCTTTATAGGGACCGGCGGCATGGCTCAGATCTGGCAGTATTTTGCCAACCCCCACGGCATCGTTCCCGTGCTTGGCTATCCCATGTACTTCTTCGCCATCCTGGGAGTCTGGAAGTTTCTCGGAGCGGTTGCCATACTCGTGCCCCGTTACCCGCTGCTGAAGGAATGGGCGTATGCCGGCATCTTCTTTGACCTGACAGGCGCGGCCGCTTCCTGCGCGGCCGTCGGCGGTTATGGGGCGTACGGCTTTCATGTCCTCGCGCCGCTTATCCTCACTGTGGTTGCTGTTGCATCGTGGGCGCTCCGGCCCGCTAGCCGTAGGATGGGCGTGCTCGTTCCAGCAACAAAGGGCGGGGCCGTATGAATCTCAATCGGCGTATAACTACTTGGGAAGCATTCCTCGAACGTTTCCAGGCTGTTGCCGAGTCAGATTGCAACTGGAGTCCCTATGAAGAATTTTTCACGCCGCGACGTCTTGAAGACCAGCCTCCTGGCGCCGGCTGTTGCTGCTACGGCCCACGCCATGGGCCTCATCGATCCCGCTGTCCATGCCAGTGAAGTTTCTGGTCCCGTCACCGCGCCGGCCACTCTCGCCTCGCCCACACCTGGCGCCGGCCGCGAACGTCTCTTGCTCGACTTCGGATGGAGCTTTCACTTCGGACACGCCGATGATTCCGACAAAGACTTCGGCTACGGCAGCGCATCGGCTGGAAATTTTCAGAAGACGGGAAGCTTCTTGCCGGCGGGGTCCACTTCGTTCGTGGAAACGGATTGGCGGCGTGTCGATCTGCCGCATGACTGGACCATCGAGTTGCCGTTCAAGAATGATCCGGACCTGCAAAGCAAGGGCTTCTATCCGCTCGGCCGCAAGTATCCCGAAAACAGCGTTGGCTGGTACCGCCGCATCTTTGACATCACCGCCGAAGATGCCGGCAAGCGGATCACCATCGAGTTCGATGGCGCCTATCGCGAGACCATGGTGGTGTTCAACGGCTTCTATATCGGTCAGCACAGTGGTGGTTACGATTCGTTCAGCTTCGATGTCTCAGATTTCATCAATCCTGGGCAGCCCAACGTGCTGCTCGTGCGTGTAGACGCGACCGGGAGCGATGGGTGGTTTTATGAGGGCGCGGGCATCTATCGCCACGTGTGGCTGGTGAAAACACACCCGGTGCACATCAAGAAATGGGGCACCCTGGTTCGGTCGGAGCTTCGCGGCAAAGATGCGAAACTCACCATCCTGAGCGAGGTTGAGAATCACGGCGCAACGTCGAGCAACGTGCGCGTAGTTTCCACAATCGTCGACTCCTCCGGCGCGCCGGTCGCCAGGGATATTTCCTCCTCTGCCGTAATCGCGGCGGGCGATCAACACGACTTTGAGCAGGGAATCGTCGTGAACAACCCGAAGCTGTGGTCGCTTGAAGAGCGAAACGTTTACAAACTCCTGACCGAAGTGCAGATTGACGGCAAGGCAGTCGATCGCTACGAAACGCCCATTCGGGATTCGTTCCATCCTGTTCGATGCCGAGCGAGGGTTTTTTCTCAACGGCGCGCCTGTCAAGCTGAAGGGCACATGCAATCATCAGGACCATGCCGGACTCGGCGTCGCCTTACCCGACGCAGTCCAGTACTATCGGGTCCGCAAGCTGCAGGAGATGGGCTGCAATTCGCTGCGGACTTCGCACAATCCGCCCACGCCGGAACTGCTCGATGCCTGTGACGAATTGGGCATGCTGGTGATGGATGAGACCCGTATGATGTCGTCCAATCCCGAGGGCCTGAACCAGTTCGCGGATCTGGTTCGTCGCGACCGAAATCACCCAAGTGTCTTCATGTGGTCACTGGGCAACGAGGAGCCCTCGGCTACCAACGCTAAAGGTGCGAAGATCATCGCGGCCATGAAGGCTGTAGCCACGCGCCACGACGGATCTCGTCCCACCACCATCGATGGAATGATCAACGGAGAAGCAGCGGGAAGCGGGACCGGAGGCTTGGCGGTTTGCGATGTGATCGGATATCACTATGCCGATCCGGCCGCCGAAGCCTTCCATAAGGCGCATCCCGAAAAAATAGTGCTCGGGACCGAGACGGTCAGCGCAGTCTGCACGCGGGGCATCTATATCACCGATAAATCGAAGGGCTTCGTCAGCTCCTACGATCCTTACACTCACTCAGGGCGCGCATCTGCAGAGGGATGGTGGAGCTTCTGCGACGCACGGCCCTGGCTGGCGGGCGGCTACGTTTGGACCGGCTTCGACTACCGCGGCGAGCCCTCACCCAACGGATGGCCTAACATCAGTTCGCAGTACGGCATTCTCGACATGTGCGGCTTTCCCAAGGACAGCTTCTTCTACTACCAATCGTGGTGGACCCAGAAGCCCGTGCTTCACCTGTTTCCTCACTGGAACTGGCCTGAATATGAGGGTAAGAAAATTGCGGTCTGGGTCTACTCCAACCTCGATAGAGTGGAACTGCTACACAACGGTAAAAGCCTCGGGACCAAGGATGTGAAGAAGGATTCGCACGTGGCATGGATCGTCGAGTACGCGCCGGGATCGATCGAAGCGCGCGGTTGGAAAGACGGCAAACAGGTCATGGCCACGCGACGCGACACGACCGGACCCGCTGCAAAACTAGTGCTGACAGTCGACCGCAATACGCTTTCCGCGGATGGCGAAGACGTCGCCATGTTTGCCGTCGAGGTGCAGGATGCCCAGGGACGCACCGTTCCCATCACGGACAATGTCGTGAGCTTCCGGGTTACCGGGCCGGCCCGCCTCATCGGTGTAGGCAATGGAGACCCGACCGACCAATCGCCCGACAAGGGCACCTCGCGTAAAGCGTTCTCCGGTTACTGCATGGCTCTCGTACAGACTTCGAAGACAGCCGGCACCATCACCCTTGAGGCCACATCCGCTGGCCTCACCTCAGCGAGGGCGATCGCTTCCAGCAAGCAAGTCGAACTGCGACCGCAGGTGTCGGTCTGGCAGAGGCCCATTCCCAAGGGCGCTGGCATTACCGGGCTGTGGGTTGCGGTTTCGGAGCCGGGCAACGGGATGGCCGCTTCAGTCCTTGGTTCGCCCCGCATTTTCACCATCATCCAGCAGGGCGAAACACTCAGCGGTACGGTCGAAGGGCCGGGCGGCTGGTTCGGAGGTGACGACGCGCCTGCTCCTATTCACGATGGCGTTGCTCATGGGGATCATGTCGCATTCAAATCCCGCATCAACGTCTTTGAAGGCGAGCTGAAGGGAGAGGAGCTTCAACTCCAGCGCACCGTGAACCTGCCCTGGAGCCTGCCCACGCCCAAGAAACAGGACCCCAACGCACCCGCAATCGGACCCGCTCCCGACGGCTCTGATCCCTCGTTTGATATGTCGGATATTACGGCTGGCGGCAAGATGACGATAGTCTTGAAGAGGTCAGAACGCTGAAACGATCGCTTCGCCGGAGCTGAGCCGGCAGCGGGCAGCGCCAGGTTTTCCTGTTCACGCAGGAACTCGAAACAGAGTCAGATACAGAATCGAGGCCGTCGAAGATGTAGAGTCGGCCTCGATAACTTCATGAACGAATCGACCCTCAATCTTACTTACCCCGACTACGGAGATCCGGATGACAGCAGCGCCTGCGAAAGCGAAGCCGGTCAACTCGCCACGACAGGTTCTCTTTGCCAGTCTTGTTGGCACCACCATTGAGTTCTTTGACTTTTACATCTATGCGACGGCCGCAGTGCTCGTCTTCCCGCAGTTGTTCTTTCCTGGCTCCAACCCTGCATCGGCCCGGCTCGCCTCCCTCGCAACCTTTGGCATCGCTTTCCTTGCCCGGCCCATCGGCTCGGCCCTGTTCGGCCATTTCGGTGACCGCATCGGCCGCAAAACAACGCTTGTCCTGGCACTCTGCACTATGGGTCTTTCCACCGTTTGCATCGGCTTGCTCCCCACGTACCAAACCATCGGAATCGCAGCGCCCCTCCTGCTTTCGCTGTGCCGTTTCGGCCAGGGCGTTGGTCTTGGCGGCGAGTGGGGCGGCGCTGTGCTGCTGGCGATCGAGAATGCCCCGCCGGAGAAACGCGCGTGGTATGGCATGTTTCCGCAACTCGGCGCGCCCGTCGGATTCTTCTTCTCTGGCGGTGTTTTCCTTCTGCTCTCGCATCTGCTCACAGATCATCAGTTCTTCACCTTCGGCTGGCGATTGCCATTTCTCGCCTCGGCGGCACTTGTCTTCATGGGCCTGTATGTTCGTATCTCTCTCATTGAAACGCCTGTGTTTCAGAACTCGCTCCTTCGTCACGAACAGCATGCCGTCCCCATGCTGACCGTCCTCAGCCGCCATTCGCGTGCGCTGTTCTCCGGCACTATCCTCACTCTGTGCAACTTCGTCCTGTTCTACCTCATGACGGTGTTCACGCTCTCCTGGGGCACATCTGCGCTCGGCTACGACCGTCCCACATTTCTGCTTATGCAGCTCTTCTGTGTTCCCTCTCTCGCTATCACGATTCCTGTTTCCGCATTGCTCGCGGAGCGCGGACGCCGCCGAGTGATGATGGCCGCTACGATTGCAATCGTCATCTTCGGACTGTTCCTGGGTCCACTGTTCGCCAGCGGCAGCGCAGGCGCCATCGTAACCATGGTTCTTGGCCTCGGTCTCATGGGTTTCATCTACGCTCCTGTCGGAACGCTGTTGTCGGAGCTCTTCCCGACCGCCGTGCGCTACTCCGGCAGTTCACTTGCCTTCAGCGCTGCCGGGATACTCGGCGCCTCTCTTGCGCCCTCCATCGCCACGTGGCTTGCAAAGAACTGGGGGCTGCGCTACGTCGGCTATTATCTTTCGATCGCCGCCCTCATCAGCCTCATCGGGCTGCTCAGCATCCGAGAAACCAAAGACACGGACCTTCGCGCGCCTTGACGGCATTCCTCGTGCGCTGGCTCGCGGCTCTCGTTCATGGCCAAATCTGAAGCGTCTCCGCAAAGAAATAGGCACAGAGGGATGTACGTGCCTGGCTGCGTTGGCTGTGCTGGCCCGGCACATCGATTCTCGAAGATGCGCATGCGTCTAACTGCTCACCGCGGCCAGTACCTTGTGGTCTAAACATTTGCGTCGTGAAAACCGGGCTACGAGGAGATCGCCCGCAACGAAGGCATTTCGCATCAAAGCCTGAGAAAGGAACGCGCATGGCTATGAAAGACGTAACCCGCCGCGAGTTACTCAAGATGGGCGCCGCAACGAGCGCCGCGGGGCTCGCCTCCGCATTGTTTCCCGGTTGCGGATCTCACAGTAAGTCGCCGGTCCCGGTCTCTTCCGGTTGTTCCAAGCTTACCGATATCGAACACGTGGTGATCCTCATTCAGGAGAACCGCTCCTTTGATCATTACTTTGGAAGCTATCGCGGAGTGCGCGGCTTCTCTGATCAGAGTGCAGCCTTTCAACAGCCATACCCGGCGAACACGGCGAATGCTCCGGCCGGTGCGTTATTGCCCTTTCACCTTGACATGGCGAACACCAACGCCGCTTGTACCCACGACATCACCCATGACTGGATTCCGCAACATCAGAGCTGGAACAACGGAGCCATGGATGGATTCGTAACGTCACGCCTCCCCATCAATGCAGCCGATGCTGTTCTTACGATGGGTTATTACAATCGCGCTGACCTTCCGTATTACTATGCGGTGGCCGATGCGTTCACCCTCTGCGATAACTACTTCTGCTCCTGCATCGGCCCGTCCGATCCAAATCGTGTTTATACGATGGCCGCTTCGATCGATCCAGGCGGACAGAATGGCGGGCCTTTGCTGCAGACGCTCTCGTCCAATCGCTCGTCATTCTTTGGCAAACTTACGTACACCACCATGCCTGAACAACTTCAGGCACGCGGCATTTCCTGGAAGGTGTATTCCTCTCCGGATCAGAATCTAAGCGGCGTACTTGCCGACAATGTCCTGTCGTATTTTTCAAAGTTTCAAGACCCCGCGTCTACGCTGTACCACAATGCCTTCGCCCCGACCTTTCCCGTGGACTTCCTCGCTGACGCCGTTTCGGGGAACCTGCCCCAGGTCTCTTGGATACTCGCGTCGGTGCTGACCTCCGATCATCCGCCTGCGCCTTCGGTCTTTGGAGAGAACACTCTCTCGGCCATCATTACTGCTTTGACCGCCAATCCGTCGCTATGGGCGAAGACGGCACTTTTCGCAACCTACGATGAGAATGGTGGATTCTTCGACCATGTGCCGCCAGTGACAGCCCCGCCAGGAACTCCCGGCGAATACGTAACCGCGACCGCCGGTTTGGATCCAGCCGTTGTAGGCAGCCCGGCGATTCTCGGTCCCATCGGACTCGGCTTTCGTGTGCCGATGATGGTGATCTCTCCGTTCAGCAAGGGAGGGTTTGTCTCCTCCGATCTCTTCGATCACACCTCCGTTCTTCGATTTCTGGAGGCGCGCTTCGGAGCCGAAGTTCCAAACCTGAGCGCGTGGCGTCGTGCCACCGTTGGCGACCTTACCAGCGCGTTCAATTTCTCCAAACTGGATACTACGGTTCCTAACCTGCCGGCAACTGTGCCTGCCATCTCCGAAGTGCTTACGCAGTGCGCAGCGAGCCTCGTGGGCACGACGCAATATCAGTTACCCACTCCGCAATCGATGCCGGCGCAGGAACCAGGAACAGCGACCCGCCCAAGCGGCGCGTGCTAGAAGGGAATTGGGGCTTCAGAGAGCAGAATGAATAGGGCGGCGCGGACAGAGCACGCGAACAACATGGCAAGGTTCGCGGATTATGTCGAGGAGGAAAAGCGGCAAGCCAAACGGATCACCGAGAGTTGAGCCTGCTAATTCTGGCGAGGAGAACTGGACAGTTTGGAAAACAGAGTAGCTTCACTCCAGCGGCTGTGAAGCGTCCATGGTGGTTCGCATTTCGCCAGCACTGGCCGCTCTACGTCTATGAAGGCGTCGAACTTGCTCTCTTTATGATCTCGGCCTGCTTTTTCACCGTTTGGCTTTTCAATCCAGTCTTTCCCGCTGCGCATCTCTTGCCCAGCAGCGCGTTGCGAAGACTCCTGATGGGCATCTCCATGGGTTTGACTGCGGTTCTGATTATTCGGTCACCGATGGGCAAGCGATCCGGCGCGCACTTCAACCCCGCTATCACGTTAACGTATTTCCGGCTCGGCAAGATCGAGAAGTGGGATGCCGCTTTCTACGTTGTATCTCAATTCATCGGAGGAATCTGTGGGGTAGGCCTGTCGGCCCTTTGCCTGCGCAGCAGTCTGGCCGTTCCCTCGGTGGACTACGCGGTCACCGTTCCCGGATGGGGTGGAACAGCCGCAGCATTTTGCGCGGAATATTTCATGGCTGCACTGCTCATGCTGATCGTACTGTGGTTCACAAACCGGCCGCATCTCGCTCCATACACGAGCTATCTGGTTGGCCTTCTGATCACGTTCTATGTGTTCATCTTCGCACCCGTTTCAGGCTTCAGCATCAATCCCGCGCGAACTACCAGCTCGGCGGTATTTGCCGACGTCTGGACGGCAGTATGGCTCTACTTTGTCGCCCCGCTGCTTGGCATGATGACCTCAGCAGAGATCTATATGCGCGTTTACGGCAGAGAAAAGGTTCTTTGCGCCAAGCTGCACCCGGATCCGAAATATCCGTGCCCTTTCCTCTGTCACTTTCCGTCCCACCGCCACCCGCACCGGTAGCTTCGGCAATAGGCAGTATGCTTTTCGCATCTCAATCCATATGTCTACCGAATATGACGCGATCATTATCGGAACGGGCGCCGGAGGTGGTACGCTCGCGTTCCACCTGGCGCAAGCCGGCAAGAACATTCTCATCCTGGAGCGGGGTCCATTTATGCCCCAGGAAAAGCTGAACTGGGATACCTCCGCTGTCTTCCTTGATAACCGCTATCACACCAAGGAAACCTGGCAGGATAAGGATGGCAAAGACCTGCACCCGCAGCAGTCCTACTTCGTCGGCGGACAGACCAAAGTTTACGGCGCGGCCATGTTTCGGATGCGTGCCGAGGATTTCGGAGTCATTCATCACAAGGGCGGGATATCGCCGGCATGGCCCATAACCTACTCCGATCTGGAGCCCTACTACACCCGCGCCGAAGAACTCTTTCATGTCCACGGGAGCCTTGGAACGGCGCCTGCCGTACCCGGCGGATTCGGCTCCTCATTCGATCCCACCGAGCCATTTCATTCCAGGAAATATCTCTATCCCTCGCTTGCCAATGAACCGCGTATGCAGTCCATCGAAGACGATATTCGTAAGCTCGGTATCAACACTTTCCCCATTCCACTCGGGCTCAAGCGCAAAGAGGCGGACCCTGTTGCCTCGAAATGCATACGCTGCGATACGTGCGACGGATATCCGTGCCTGGTCCACGCCAAGTCCGATGCCGATATCAACTGCATCCGGGAGATCATGCATCTGCCCAATGTCACGCTGATGACAAACTCGCGTGTGACACGCCTGCTTACAAACAGCACCGGTACCGCCGTAACTTCAGTCGAGGTGATTCACTCCGGCGCTGCTGCGCCTTTCGGCTCCGCTCCCAAACCCGTCGACGCGAATTCTCCACCGCCATCAAAGGGCGGCAAGACCGCGACCTACACAGCCGCACTGTTTGCGGTTTGCGCAGGCGCTGTCAACTCCGCAGTGATCCTCCTGGCATCAGCCAACGACAAGCATCCGAAGGGTCTCGCGAATCGCTCCGATCAAGTTGGGCGGAACTTCATGTACCACCAGGCCGACGCGCTCCTCGCGATCAGTACCGAACGCAATGAGGACAGCTACACCAAAACCTGGGGCACCAACGACTTTTATCTCAAAGACACTGACCCGGCGTATCCATATCCGCTAGGACAAGTGCAGCCGGTCGGCAGCTTTCACTACGAGATGATGAAGGGCGATGCTCCACCCCTTACTCCCGATTTTGTGTTGGAGGGAATGAAACACCGCGCCGTTCCCTGGTGGCTGATGACGGAGGACCTTCCCGACCCTGAGAATCGCGTCACCCTGCACAACGCGACGCCGCTCTCGGCGGAAGCGTTCCAACCAGGGGTTGTTGGAGCCCACCCGTCAGGAGACACGGGCCACACCAACGAGTCGGAACCGGTGACAGACTCCGCCCCTGGCAGGATCCGGCTCTCCTATACCCCCAACAATGTCGAATCCTTTGAGAGGCTCAAAGATCGCTGGGTGGATGTGCTGAAGAAGGCAGGTCACGCGAGCACCTCGGTTCCGCTCCACGCCTACTTCAAGAAGCGCATCCCCATCGAAGGCGTGGGTCACCAGAACGGCACCTGCCGAATGGGCAACGATCCCGCTACCAGCGTCCTCAATCCGCACTGCAAGGCTCACGACCTGGATAACCTGTACGTCGTTGACGCCTCGTGTTTCGTCTCAGCCAGTGCAGTGAATCCTTCACTGACAATCATCGCCAACGCAATCCGCATCGCCGATCATTTGATTCAGGAGCGACTAAGGTGAGCTTTCTTATTAGGCAAGCAAACAGGTAGGCCAGGCGCGTCTATGCGGCTCGTTCTCCGGCGTAATATTTTCTGAATACTGGATCAGCAGCTTAGGTATTAGCGGGAGGCGGCGGAGAGTCGGATTCAGATTTGCCTGAAACAAACAGCTTATTGATTTTTAGGCCCCACAAAAACGGCAAAAACGACAGAAAGCGGATTCGGAGTACGTGTGGAGGACACGACCAATCCAGGTGACTTCCGGATTGGTGACAATCCACTCATAATCAAGGTTCTCACCCTGAACGAAGTGAAGGATCCGCGGCTGCCTTGCCAAGAGCCTCGTTCTCGCGAACAAAACCCCTCTCAGCCCTTAGAATCGATGATTGAGCCACCAGCCTAACCAAAGCTTCGGCATTCTCCAGAGGTCCCCTATGACCCGGCTGATTTTCCTACTTTGTCTCCTCGTCCCCAGCGCCAAAGCCCAATTCTTCGGTGGCCAGCCCATCGGAGGATCGAACGGTCCCGTTTCGCGCTTTCCGGGCCCTCAAAGCTACCGTGATTCGCGGACCGGGATCACATTTTACGCGGAGTCCGACGGGCTCCACGTAGCCGCAATCTCAAACGAGGGAAAGATCCTCTGGGTAAGGGACCCATTCCACGACGCCAAACTGCTTGATTACAGGACCCACAAGCCGCAGATCGTTTTCATCGGCAAAGGAAGCTGGGTGGTCAATGGAGTCCGGCGCAGAGATGTTCCTGCCATTTCGATTACATTCAACTCCTCGCAATTCGGGGCGATGAAAATGAGCGATGGAGAATTTCAAATCTACGGCGAAGATTAGTCACTACGACTGGCCGAGTAACGATGGTTAAATCAGGTAATTGGCGAAGCTCGAAGTACACCGAAAGTACACGTACACCTAATTAATAGATCACTAATTTAGATGTTGGTGGAGGCGGCGGGAGTCGAACCCGCGTCCGAAATCGTTGTTAACAGAGAGACTCCATGCGTAGTCGCGTTCCTTTGATTTCGCATTGCGCGCTCAGAACGGACAAAATACGCGCAACGCTAGTCCGATGAATCTCGTTCTCTCGGCTCGGACCGGGCTTCAAGAACCAGCCTGCTGTGCGACGTCCTATCCGCGGCCCGCAGACAAAGCCTCGGAGGACGGCAACTTATTTAATTAAGCTGCGTATGCCAGTTGATGATCGGCAATTATCATTTTGCGAGCGATTACGGGTGCCCACACCCCGGCATGCCTCTTTGCCTAAACGATCCCGTCGAAACCGTGACGCCCCCATACTGAGAGCTTCCCGTTCAGCAGGGAAACTTACTTCATCGTACTCCTTTTCACCCTATCGCTGAAGAGGCCCAGACCGCGGCCACTTCACATTCCCGTGAGGGATTCCAGGATGATCGTCTCGTACTCCTTGTGTTCGATGCCTTCGCGAATCTGCTGGACCGTCTTGCCCTTCTTGGTCATCAGGTACGCATAGTGGGCCTCTTTGGCGCAGGTGGAGCATTCGGCCCCGTGCAAACCTTCGAAGCAGCTATGCAGGCTGTTATGCCCCAAGGCACGATCGCAGCGGCAATAGCAGGGAAGTTGGTGAATGACGGCCGGAACCTTCGCCGCCTCCTGATACACCTGCACCTGCCACGGATAGCGGAAGTTCTCCCCGCTCAGCTGGTTTCCCGACAAAAGCGCCGGCAGCTTTGTACCCTTGCGCGGCGGCTGAGCATTGTAGGCAGGTACGTCGTCTCCCGGATTTGACCACTGGGCATACCCGGCTACTGTCACCAATCCCAGTATAAGGCTGAGCACGATCTTCTTCATGGAAGGCTCCCAACCCAATGATAATGCGAGAGTGCTCGCTTTGCACTAGCGGTGAACGACAGCGAATGTGATTCCCGTCGAAACGGCCTGACAAAAAAAGACGGCACGAACGGTTTGAAGGTTCGTGCCGGGAGGCCAGTGACGCAACTTATAAACTCGGCGACGGAGCGAATACTCAGCTCAACGTCTTGTTACATCTTACACAAGATCTGATGCGTATACGGAAAAAAGGATTCTTTTGAGGCAAAAAAACGACAAAATCCCAAATTCAAGAGTGTGAACGATACCGTCAAGGATCAAACCATCGGGTTTTTCCCACAATTGCGGCGTTCTATAATCTTGAAAACTGAACTGGCGCCAAAGTTGCGATCTTACGTTTTGGCCGTCACTTTCCTTTGCGATCATGGACGAAACCCAGCAAACACGAGTCGAGAGCGAGAATTCCCGGCCTTCGGGAGTCTGGAAGACAGGACTTTTGCTGGTCGGATCTGCCCTTTTTGGCGGCTTGGCCGTGGCATTCTGGCATCGGCGGACCCTTCTCGAGATTCGGCAGGCAGCCGGCAGGGAATCGGAACCCCAACGCTCCGGCGGAGACGACGACGTGATCTACTGACGTCGCGCCGCTGCTTCGCGAGTTAATCGCGGGGTAAAGCGGCCAGGGATGCCGCCAGGTCAAAGTCGCGCTGCGTGAGGCCGCCCGCATCATGCGAGATCAGCGCCAGGCGGACCTTGTTATAGCGAATGTCGATATCGGGGTGGTGCCCGGCAGACTCCGCCTTTTCGGCTACCCGGTTGACAAAATCCATCGCGGCAATGAAGTCGGGAAACTTCAACTCCCAGACGATCTCCCCACCATCCAAACTCCAGTCGGGCAGAGCATTGAGCTTCTGTTGCACATCCGTGATGCTGAGTAGTGCCACGCAGGTTCTCCTTCTTAAATGCATTCGGGTTGAGAGATGTGCTTCGGCTCATGGGCCATCTCCGCCGATTCGTTGCGGCCCACGCCCTATCCCTCTTCAGAAAAAGCGAAGGGGGAATAGCGCTTCGCATGCACGCTGATTGCGGATCGCAGATCCTCCCACAGGCTGTCGGGCATGCTGAGGTAGACCTCAACGACCTGGGGGTCGAACTGCGTTCCGGAACAGCGTCCAATCTCTTTGCGGGCGGCCTTGAAGCTGTTTGCCTTACGATACGGCCGGTCAGAGGTGATGGCGTCGAGCGTGTCCGCCACGGCAAATACTCGTGCGCCCAGCGGGATCTCCTCCGCTCTGAGACCTCTCGGGTATCCGGTTCCATCAAAGTGTTCCTGGTGGCTGAAGACGATCTCTGCCGCCTCCTGCAAGAAGGGAATCTTGCGCAACATCTGGTATCCGCGGGCGCAATGTTCGCGCATCACCGATTGCTCGGAACGTCTCCAGGTGGCCGGGCTTAAGCAGGATCGCGTCGGGAATCGCCATTTTTCCGATGTCGTGCAGAAATGCGCCTCTCGCCAAAACGCGAATTTCGGAGGATGCCACCCCCATGGCCCGAGCCAAAGCGATCGTGTAGGCGGTCACCCGTTTTGAGTGGCCCTCGGTCTCAGCATCCTTCAGGTCCAGGGCGTCGCCCAAGGCTTCAAGAGTGATGTCGTAAGAACGCTCGAGATCCGCCATCGCCACGCGCAGCAACTCGGTGCGCGCTGCTACCAGTTGTTCCAGGTTGTGCCGATAGATCCGGTTCTGCTGGACGAGCCGCCGGTAATCGAGAGCTCGGCGCACTGTGCTCAGCAACTGCTCTCTTTCGAAGGGCTTGAGCAGGTAATCGTATGCGCCCTTGCGCATGGCGGAAATGGCTACCCCGACATCATGAATGGCCGTGACCATCACCACCGGCGTTTCCGGCTCTATGGCGCGGACCTGCTCCAGCAATCCCATGCCGTCTAAACCGTTCATCATGATGTCGGAGAGAACCAGATCGTAGGGGGCATCGTGCTGGATTCGATAAAGCGCATCCGCCCCGTTGGCCGCGAGCACTGGAGCATAATCCGACTTCTCCAGCATGGCCGCCATCACGGTACGGACGTAAGCCTCATCGTCAACGATCAAAATTCTTTCTGAAGCCATCTCGGCCTGAATCCTTCGACCTGTCCGGCAGGCACGGGTTCAATCCACATCTTCCGTTGGGAATGATTCTTTTGTAGAGAGTAACGCAACTTGTTGCCCAAAAAGGGCGGTTTACGGCAGAGGGTGCGGACAGAAGCGAAACCAAAGGTGCACTGTACAACCGGAATTTCGTTTTCATCATCTTTGTATCAGCTTGCCACCAGCCGCTTACTCAGGCCCATGCTGCACCACTCGCAGGAGCGAGCGCTGTGGTTTTCCAACGCAGTTTCTAGTATATGTAGGTAGAGGCGCCAGTGTTCAAGCTTGAGCAATCGTTCTCGTCCGAGAGCCCAAATATGCTTGTTGTCCGGCAGGCTGCCAAACAATCAGTCGAGGACTTCCAGCGCGACGTTTTTGATAGCCATCGCCACCGCGTCTTCGCCATCGCTTACTACATGACTGGCAACGAAGTAGAAGCGGAAAAGGTGCTGGGTCAAACCTTCATCCAGGTCTTCCAGTCTTCAGAAAAGCCGGATGCGCAGCAAGTGGACGAGTCCCTGGTTCAACAGCTCGGATCGCGTTTCCCGCTCCAGCAGGAAGAACCCGCCGCGGTCTCGTCTCCTCAATTCAATTTGAGCCAGCACAATGTGCGGCGCACCGACCTCGAAGAGGCGATCCAGTTTTTGCCCGCCAATGAGCGGCTGATCTTCCTTCTGCGGGATGTGGAAGGCTATTCGGCCGAGGCGATCGCGAAGCTGATTGACGTGTCCGAAGCCAAGGTTCAGCGCGCGATCTTCTCTGCGCGTATCCGCCTGCGCCAGATTCTGGCAGACGCCAAGAACAATCAGGACGCCGCTGCCTGACCTCCCCGTTCCCGGCCCACTCCCTCACTTCTTCGGTTTACATTTCGGACTCTTCGTCTTCGCCCAATCAGGCTTGGTGGCCTGACGACTGCGGCCGAGCGCCAGAGCGTCGCTTGGAACGTCTTCCGTGATCGAAGATCCTGCAGCGATATAGGCGTTGTCGCCGATGCTTAACGGCGCCACCAGCGTGGAATTGCTGCCGATGAACGCGTTGCTCCCAATCAGGGTCATGAACTTGTTCACGCCGTCGTAGTTGCAGGTGATGGTGCCTGCTCCCACGTTGGTGCCTGCGCCTATGTCGGTGTCGCCGAGGTAGGTGAGGTGGTTGGCCTTGGCGCCTTTGCCGAGCTTCGCCTTCTTGGTCTCGACGAAGTTGCCGACGTGCGCGCCTTCCCCGATTTCGCTGCCCGGTCGAATGTGCGAGTACGGCCCGATGAGGGCGCCGGACTCGATCCGCGAGTCGGCAAGAATGCACCCGTTGCGCACCAGGACACCATTCCCAAGCTCCACATTTTCGAGCACGGAATAGGAGCGGATCCGGCAGTCTTCGCCGATCGTGGTGCGGCCTAGAATTTGGACGAAGGGCTCGATCACGGTATCCGGACCGATGCTTACCTCTGCATCGATCACCACCGTCTCTGGCCGGAAGATGGTGACGCCCGCGGCCATCAGTCGCCGTGTCGTTGCCGGCTCTTTGCGCCGCGTCCAGGTCCATCATCTCCGCAATCGTGTTGGCACCGAGAACTTCGGTCGCCTCCTCGACTGCTACCGCTACGACTCGTTCCTTGGCATGAACCAGGAGCGCTGCCATGTCCGTGAGGTAGTACTCGCCATGGGCGTTGTTGGTTTGGAGCTCCGCTCAGATGCGCGAAGAGAGGCGCGCTCGCGAAGGCATAGATGCCCGAGTTGATCTCTCTTGCCCCTTGCTGCTCTGGCGTGAGCGCCTTCTGCTCCACGATAGCGCTCACCTCCGGCTGATCCGCAGCTTTGCGCAGAACCCTGCCGTAGCCGACGGGGCTTTCGGGAATCGCGGTCAGGATGGTCATCGCAGCCCGCTGTTCAAGATGAAAATCGCGCAGTTGAGCGATGGTTTCGGGCCGGATCAGCGGAGCATCGCCGGAGAGCACGAGCAGATTTTCGTAGCCCTTCACTGCCGGCTCGGCCACCTGGATCGCGTGCCCCGTGCCCTTCTGCTCCGCCTGCAGGATGAAGTTCACACCGGTGGAGGCGACTGCCGCCTTGACCCGCTCCGCTTCGTGCCCGATGACGACGAAGATATCCGTCGGCGCGACGATCTGCGAAGCGGCGGAGATGACATGCGCCAGGAGAGGCTCGACCGCCGATCTCATGCAGAACCTTGGGACGCTTCGACTTGAGTCGCGTCCCTTTGCCCGCGGCCATAATCACGATGGCAATGCGCATCTACTCCTGGCCCTTTCCGCCCGGCTGCTGCTCCATACCCGGAGGCATGGGGATGGTGATGTCGAGGGGAACCGTCTTGCCCAGACCGAGTGACGTCAGCGGAGTCTGAAATTCGGAGACATTGCCAACGACCAGAATTGCCAGCTTCGATGGATCGACGTACTTGTTGGCCACGCGGCTCAGATCTGCCGTCGTGACCTTCTCAATCCCGGCACGATACTTCTCCAGGAAATCTGCTGGGTAGCCGTAGAACTCGAAACGAAGGCGAGCCGCCAGCACTTTTTCTTTGGAGTCGTATTGAAAGATGAACGAGTTCATCAGCTGATCACGGCCCTTCTGCAACTCATCGTCGGTGAATGGCCGCGTCTTCAGCGCATCGATCTCTTCACGGATGGCCTTAATCGTCGCCACCGTGCGTGTCGCTCTTGGTCGCAGACGCTACGTGAAACATGCCGGGGTGATCGTACGCTGCCCCGTACGCGCCTCCTACGGAGTAGGCCAGTCCCAACTGCGTTCTTACCTTTTGAAACAGCCGTGATCCGAAACCGCCGCTGAAAATTTCGTTCATCATGCTCAGGGCGAAGTAGTCCGGATTTTTCCGTTCTGTTCCCAGACCAACGATCCAAATGTTGCTCTGGTTCACGTCGCTCTTGTCCACGTAGTAGACGTCGGGCTTGGGACCGGCGAAATTCACCTCAGGCGCTGGAGCTGCTTTGCCGCGGGGCAAGCCTTCAAACGCGCTGCGCAGTTTCTGCTCCATGGCGGCAGAGTCGAAATCTCCAACCACTCCGATGATCATGTTGTTCGGAGCGACGGTGCTGTCGTGGAACTGCTGCAGGTCCGCCGTGGTCACCGACATCACGGTCGCGATTTCGGGTTGCCGCGCATAGGGATTGTCCTTGCCATACACCAGGATGGCAGCTTCACGAGCAGCGATCTCCGATGCGTCATCGTTGCGCCGGGTAATGCCGGTCGCTGCCTGCTGCTTGGCGAGGTTCAGCTTCTGGTCGTCGAACTTGGGATGTTCCAGAAGATCAACGGCAATCCCGAAGACGGTATCCTCATCCTGCTTCAGGCAAGACCAGGTCACATCGGTGGAATCGATGTCGCCGCCGGTCTCGACCTTCGCGGCCTTGGACTCGAGCAGGTCGTCCAGTTGATCGCCGTTCTTGGTTGCCGTTCCGCTCGTACGCCAGGCTTCCTGGTAGAGATCGACCAGGCCGGCCTTACTCGCGGGCACGTTGCGTTCGCCACCCTTGATGGTGATGGTCCCGTTGATGAAGGGGAGTTCGTGGTCCTCTTCCAGAAAGATGACCACGCCGTTCTTCAACTCGATTCGCTTGGGCTGAGCCGGATGAAATTCGGGCAAGGTGCGGAATGGGGATCGACTTCCAGGGCTGCGCCTGCTTCGAATCGTTCGAGCCGGCGGGAACGACCGGAGTCGTCGTCTGGGCAGGGAGCGCGGTCGCAAGGCAAAGAGCAGCGCAAGGGAACCAGAGGTTGCGGTTCATTTCGCACCGCCTTGCTGGGCCGCACCGGGGCCAGACGGAGCCGCGCCCGCAGGACCGGCGCCCGCCGGTGCAGGACCTTGCGGCGCCTGGAACTCGATCATGGCGTAAGTCCGGTTCTTCGGGGTGAAGACCTTGTTGGAGACGCGGCGAATATCCGCCTTCGAGACCTTATCGATGCGGTCGAGCTGATGAAAGAGCTCTCGCCAATCCCCGTATCGTAACTGGTAAACCGCCAGCTGTTCCGCCAAACCCTGGTTCGAACCAAGCCCGCGCAGCAGGTCAGCGCGGCTGCGCGTTTTGAACATGGCGAGTTCCTCGTCGGAAACATCGGAGGTCTTCAACTTGTCGATCTCCTTGTGAATCGCGTCTGCCATCTGCTGTGGTGTGTGCCCCGGCAGCGGCACTGCGAAAAACGCGAAGAGCCCGGGATACTTGTTGCCTGGAAAGCCGCTGAACCCCTCGGCCTGCGCCGAAATCTGCTGGTCGCGCACCAGGCTGCGATAGAGCCGCGACGTGCGGCCGTTGGAGAGAATGTCGGAGATCCCGTCGTACACCGCATCGTCCGGATCGCGGTAATCCGGCTTGTGATAGCCCTCAAGATAGAGCGGCTGGGTCGGCCCCTTCAACGTTACGGACCGCTCGTCCGTCTGCACTGGTTCCGGCGTGGTGTAGTCCTCTGGCTTTGGGCCGGCCGGAATTGCACCGAAGTATTTCTCCAGCACCGGCATCACGGTATCGGCCTTCAGATCGCCGGCAACCGCAATGACCATGTTGCCAGGAACGTAATAGGTCCGGTGAAAGGCTTCAGCTTCAGTGGCGGTGACTTGGCTGATCTCCGCGGCCCAGCCCACATTGGGCCGGTGATACGGATGGGCGACGTAGGCGACGGCCAGAAACTGCTCCACCATTTTGCCGATGGGGTTGGAGTCCGTCCGCATGCGCCGCTCTTCCATCACCACGTCGCGCTCTTTGTAGAATTCGCGGGGAACCGGGTTGGCGATCCGATCGCTCTCCATGTACGCCCAGAGTTGAAAGCGATTGGCGGGCATGCTCCAGAAGTACTGGGTCGAATCGAGCGAGGTGCTCGCGTTGACTCCAGTCGCGCCGTTCTCCTCTGCCAGTTGAGTGAACTGGTTGGGAACGACATACTGCTGCGCATCCTTGACTGCCGCTTCAAAGTCCGCGTGCAGCTGCTTCACCTTCTCTGGATCGCGGCCGATGCGCTTGCGAAACTCATATTGATACGCGGCGTTGGCCTTCTCTACCTTCTCGAGAGCCACCTTCTCTGCCGCATAATCTTTGGTGCCGATGTCCTTTGTCCCCTTGAACGCCAGGTGCTCGAACATGTGCGCCAATCCCGATTGGCCCCCCGGGTCGTTCGCGTCGCCGGCGTCAACCATCGTGTAGAAGGAGAACACCGGAGCCTCAGGTCGCTCGCACACGATCAGAGTGAGTCCGTTGGGCAGAACTTTGGTGGTGATGCGCTTCTCAAAGCTGGCCAGGTCCTGCGCATGGACGGTGAGCGCGGTGACGCACAGCAGAACCAGCGAGCGAGCAGCAAATTTCCAGACTTTCGGCATACGTTTCGAGTACCTCTGCCGTCTCGCGAGATCTCTGCATTCCACCCGCAAGCGGTTCTTTTGAAGCTAAGCGTGAGCGTTCCGGGTGTCAAACCCGGAAAGTCTGAGGATTCCACGCCTTCCACAAGAATGTTTCATGGGAGCGCGGGAGCGTGGCTCGGGCTGAAAAATGCTGAGGCTGTTGACTCCCCTGGGCGCCTCTTGACCGAATGAATGGCGATTCAGTATGCTGCCCGCGTTGGGTCGAGGTCCGCGAAGGAGCCCTATGAGTGCCACGCTTTCTCCTCCAACTACCGCTGCTGGACCTGCCGGCCCAAATGCCTTCACCAGTCCGGTGATTGGCCGAATCGGCGTGCTGGGCGCGGGCACCATGGGATCGCGTATCGCCGCGCACCTGGCCAATGCTGGAGTGCCGGTCATCCTGCTCGACATCGTTGCAGACGGGGAAAAGGTGCGCAGCCGAGTCGCGATCGCCGCGATTGATGCGCTGATCAAAGCGAAACCGGCCGCCTTCTACGACGTGTCGTCGTCGCGCTACATCACTCCGGGCAATTTCGAAGATGACCTCGAACTGCTCTCGGGCTGCGACTGGGTGATTGAGGCCGTGAGCGAAAACCTCAGCATCAAGCAGTCTCTGTTGGCCAAAATCGCCCCGTACCTGAAGGCCGGCGCCATCGTCACCACCAACACCAGCGGTTTGCCGGTGGCTTCGATTGCAGCGGGCATGGCGCCTGAGTTTCGACGCCTGTGGTTCGGCACTCACTTCTTCAATCCGCCCCGCTACATGCGGTTGCTCGAGATCATCCCGACGCCGGAAGCTGATCCGGCGGCGATTGCCACCATCGCCGGGTTTTCCGATCGCCGCCTGGGCAAATCAATCGTCTATGCGCGCGATACGCCCAACTTCGTCGCGAACCGGATTGGCACCTTCGCCATGTTGAACGGCGTGCGCCTCATGCAGCAGCAGGACCTCACCATCGAAGAGGTCGATGCGTTGGCAGGTTCGCCGATCGGCTGGCCGCGTACCGGGATCTTTCGCCTCGCGGACATGGTGGGGATCGATGTCCTTGCCAACGTGGCGAAGAACTTCTCACAGCTTCGCTCGGCGGATGCGAGCGCTGTCGAGCTGCCCTCGTTCTTTCAAACCATGTTGGAACGGAAGTGGCTCGGCGACAAATCCGGCCAGGGGTTCTACAAGAAGGAAGGGAAAGGCGCGGACGGCAAGGACAATCGGCTCGCGCTGGATTGGAAGACGCTCGAGTACCGGCCTGCGAATCGGCCCAAGTTCGCTTCGCTCGAAATGGCGAAGAATGCGGATTCGTTGCCGGTGCGCCTGAAACTGCTGCTGGCGGGCGACCCCAGGAAAGACAAGGCCGCCGCCTATCTGTGGCCGCTGCTTACCGGGCTGTGGAACTATGCAGCCGACTGTCTTCCTGAAATTGCCGACGATGTGGCCTCGATCGATCGAGCGATGCGCACCGGCTTCAACTGGGAACTCGGCCCGTTTGAGCTATGGGACGCAGCCGGCGTTCGCGAAACCGTGGAGCGCATGCGTGGTAACGGTGAGCCGGTCAGTGCGAATGTCGACGCGCTGC
Source organism: uncultured Acidobacteriaceae bacterium (assembly GCA_963748555.1). Taxonomy (GTDB): domain Bacteria; phylum Acidobacteriota; class Terriglobia; order Terriglobales; family Acidobacteriaceae; genus CAWKKW01. Next base: position 84,017 of record CAVVJK010000004.1, on the reverse strand, counting down.
TCAAATCGGGCCGCGAGACCTGGTACATCGAAGATGCGGCACTGCCCTCGGGTCGCCGATGCTTCAGCCTTACCGCTGGGGAATACGTCGCCGTCGAGCAGCCAACCGGAATCGCGAGCGTTACCAGCTTCCGAAAATCGAATGGGGTAGTCCGCAAAAACTCCGGCGCGTCGCTGGTCGACATCGGCGAAGGAATCGCGTGCATCCAGTTCCATTCGCTCAAAGACGCGATCGGCGACGACATCGTCAACCTGGTGACGACCACGCTCAAGCCGGGCAGCGATCCGGTGCGGAACTTCCGCGGCTTCGTCATCACCAGTGACGCGACCAACTTCTCTGTGGGCGCGAACCTGATGCAGCTGTTGCTGGCCATGCAGGAAGGTGAATGGGACGAAGTCGATTTCGCTGTGCGCGCCTTTCAGGGGATGACGTCCGCGATCAAGTTCTGTCCGCGGCCTGTGGTCGTCGCCCCGTTTGGACTCTGCCTGGGCGGCGGCACCGAAGTGGCGCTCCACGCGGCGCGGCGCCAGCCCCATGCGGAACTGTATATGGGCCTGGTGGAAGCTGGCGTCGGCCTGGTGCCCGGCGGCGGCGGTACGAAGGAGATGGCCTTGCGGGCATTCGATGCAGCAGCAGCGGCTGTCGACTTCAAGCCTGCCGATGCACCGACGCGGTTCGCTCTCTCTGGCGAAGTGCTCGACGCGCTCAAGCGCAACTTTGAAACCGTGGCCATGGCTAAAGTCTCCACTTCGGCAGCGGAGGCACGAAACCTGGGCCTGCTTTCCTCGGCCGACAGGATCACGCTCCATCGCGATCGCATCATGCTCGACGCACGAGAGGTGGCGCAAACCTTGGCCGATGCGGGCTACAGTGCGCCCATTCCGCGCGCGCAGGTTCCAATTCCAGGAGAGGCGGTGCTGGCCACTCTGAAGCTCGGAGTTCACCTGATGCGCCAGGCAGAATACATCAGCGATCATGACGTGAAGATCGCGAATCATGTCGCAACCATTCTCTGCGGGGGTAATCTGACACCGGGCGCATTGGTCAGCGAACAATATTTTCTTGATCTCGAACGCGAAGCCTTCCTCTCTCTCTGCGGCGAACGCAAGACGCAGGAACGCATCGCCTTCACGCTGAAGACCGGCAAGCCCTTGAGGAACTAAGGTTGCGCTTGCGTACGATGGTTTTCGTCTTCTCTCTAACGGCAGCAATCCCACTTCGGCTGACCGCGCAGGTGGCGGAACACGTGGACAACGGACAACTCACCCGCGGAGGCAAACAGTGGAGCTACTCCATTCGATCGTTACCGCCCGCTTCCTTTCCAGCCTTGCCGGCAACGGTCCGGCATGGAGCTTGAGAAACGGCAGTGCATGATTCCGCAGACCTACCAGGCGAAGGCGCCTGAAAACGTGATTCAAGGCGAGTTCTATAAGAAGGGGTCGCGCGCTTGGGCGGTGTTGTGTTCGCGCAATGCTACGTCAACGCTGCTGGTATTTAGCGGGGATGCAGCGCAGGGGCCTGCGGAACTGGCCACGCATAAGGACGCGGAGATGACCCAGCCCCAGTTGGCTACGCCCGACGTTGGGCTTCGCCTGGGGAATCGACACCGCCCATCCCCGGCGCGTTCGCAGTCTCTCTGGCGGCAAGGATTCGTACGATCACGACGGAGTGGAAGACTCGCTTCTCGCCCATGGGTCCTCCATTCACTACTGGCAGGATGGTGCGTGGAAGACGCTCGCCGGGGACGAGTGAGACGCGGGAATTGGACGCGACCAGGTGTGTGCGGCCTGACATGCGGCTCCAGAAAACTAAGAATTGAAGTGCAGGGGAACACCATGAGAGATGCAGTGATCGTAAGCGCGGTTCGGACCGCCGTCGGCAAGTCAGGCAAGGGAACGCTCGCCACTACGCGCCCGGATGATCTGGCCGCAGCGGCCATTCGCGGTGCTCTGGATCGGGTTCCATCTCTCGACGCGAAGCAGATCGATGATGTGATCCTGGGCTGCGCCATGCCCGAGGCCGAACAGGGCATGAATGTCGCGCGCATCGCCAGCCTGCGCGCCGGTCTGCCGGTCGATGCATCTGCCATGACGGTGAATCGCTTCTGCGCTTCGGGCCTGCAGTCGATCGCCATCGCGGCAGAGCGCATTCGCGGCGGCGGGGCCGAAGTCATCGTCGCCGGCGGCACCGAATCGATGAGCATGGTGCCGATGGGCGGCAACAAAATCAGCGCGAATCCCTGGCTGATCGAGAACTATGCCGATTCGTACCTCTCCATGGGACTCACCGCCGAGCGGGTCGCCCAGCACTATGGCATCACACGCGAGCAGGCTGACGAATTCGCGCTGGCCAGTCATCAGAAGGCAATCGCAGCGACGGAGCGGTTTCAGGAAGAGATCGTTCCTGTGACTGTAACGTATTCTGGGCCGGGGAAGCAATTCGGCTAAACCGGATACGCGCTCTGCGGAGTTTCGCGCCGACGAAGGACCGCGCTCCGACACCTCGCGCGAAGCGCTGGCCAAGCTCAAGCCGGCCTTCCACGCGAAGGGCACCGTGACCGCAGGGAATTCGTCGCAAACTTCAGACGGCGCGGCCGCCTGTGTGGTGATGTCGAGCGAACTGGCGCAGCAACTGGGGCTGAAACCCCTGGCTCGCTTCGTCGCCTTTGCAACGGCCGGGACGCTGCCCGAGGAGATGGGTATGGGACCGGTGTATGCGATTCCGAAAGCGCTCAAGCTGGCCGGGCTTAACGCTGGACCAGATCGACCTGATCGAACTCAACGAAGCGTTCGCGGCGCAATCGCTCGCGGTCATGCAGCAGGCTGGACTGGATCCCGCGAAGGTGAACGTGAACGGCGGCGCGATCGCCCTGGGTCACCCGCTCGGCTGCACCGGGGCCAAGTTGACCGCCACCGTTGTTGCACGAGATGAAACGTCGCAACGCGCGCTACGGATTGGTGACCATGTGCGTCGGCGGAGGCATGGGCGCTGCGGGAATCTTCGAAAACATGAACTAAGTCGGCCGATTCCACTCGGAAGAACGCAACCATTCGTCAGCAACCAAAGCCAGGAGCGAAGAGCATGGCCACCATCGCGACACCCGCAACCTCCACCAAGCCCATCGCGGGCGGCAGTTTTCTCATCGAAGAACGCCAGCCCAGCGAGGTGTTTTTCCCCGAAGACTTCTCCGATGAGCAGCGCCAGATCGCCGACACCGCCGCGCAATTCGCGATCAACGAAGTTCTGCCGGTCGCCGACGAAATCGAATCGAAACACTTCGACGTCACCCGTGGCCTGCTGCGCAAGGCTGGGGAACTTGGGCTCATGGCCGTGGATATCCCCGAGGAATATGGCGGCCTCGCCATGGACAAGGTCACCTCCTCGATCATTGCGGACCGCATGTCGCAGCTCGCCAGCTTCACTGTAGCGTTCAGCGCGCATGTGGGCATCGGCACGCTCCCTATCGTCTGGTACGGCACTGACGGCGCAGAAAGAGAAGTACCTGCCTCGCCTGGCCAGCGGTGAACTGATCGCCGCGTACGCGCTCTCCGAAGCCACCTCCGGCTCCGACGCAATGAACATTCGTACGCGCGCCACGCTCTCAGAAGACGGCCAGCATTACATTCTCAATGGCGAAAAGATGTGGATCACCAATGCCGGCTTTGCGGACCTGTTCACCGTGTTCGCCAAGGTCGATGGCGAAAAGTTCTCAGCGTTTCTGATCGAGCGCGATACCCCCGGCTTCTCCATCGGCGCGGAAGAACACAAGCTCGGCATTCGCGGCTCCTCCACCTGCCCGCTCATCCTCTCCGATTGCAAAGTGCCGGTCGAACCACCTGCTCGGCGAGATCGGCAAGGGCCACCACATCGCCTTCAACATCCTCAACATCGGCCGCTTCAAGCTGGGCGCGGCCTGCGTGGGCGGCGCGCGTGCCTCTCTAGGCAACGGCATTCGTTACGCAAAAGATCGGAAGGCCTTCGGCAAATCCATCGCCGAGTTCGGCCTGATCCAGCAGAAGATCTCCGACGCGACGACCGCCATCTTCGTCGGAGAGAGCATGGCTTACCGGACGGTCGGCATGATCGACGCGGCACTCGCGGCCATCGATCCGACGCAGGCCGGCTCGGCCCGGGAGATCCAGAAGCGAATCGAGGAATATGCGGTGGAGTGCTCCATCCTTAAGGTTTGGGGATCGGAGATGCTCGATTCGGTCGTCGACCACGTGGTGCAGATTTATGCCGGTTACGGTTACGTGGAAGAGTATCCGGCGGAGCGAGCCTACCGCGACTCGCGCATCAACCGCATCTTCGAAGGCACCAACGAGATCAACCGCCTCATCATCACCGGCTTTCTCATGAAGCGGGCGATGACCGGCCAACTCGCGCTGCATGCCGGCGATCAAAAAACTGATGGACGAAATCATGGCGCCGCCGGCCTTCGGTGGCGCGGAGGACGATGCCGACCCATTGGCGCGCGAAGCGGGCATGCTGGCAGCAGCGAAGAAGCTGGCGCTCTTCACTGCCGGGTCTGCGTCGCAGAAATATATGACCGCGCTGGCCGAGCAGCAGGAGGTCATGAGCGAACTGGCCGACATCATCATGGAGGTCTACGCGCTCGAATCCGCGCTGTTGCGGGCCCGCAAGCTTGCCGGCCAACCGAACGCCGCGATCGCAAACGCGATGGTACAGGTCTATGCCGCACGATCGTTCGCCATCATCGAATCAGCGGCGCTTCGAGTCGTCGCTGCTGTAGCAGAGGGGGACATGTTGCGCACGCAGCTGGCGATCGTTCGCCGGCTGGTAAAACATACACCCGCAGATACGATTCAACTCGGACGCACGGTCGCCAAACACGCGATCGAAGCTGGACGATACCCCTTCTAACCAACTTCGTAATTGTGTTCTGCAATGAAGCCGACGAGCTGTTCCGCCCTGGATCAGCTCGTCCGTTAGCCTCAGGTCTTCAGTGAATTTGTCGCTCGATTTGCGTTGAATTGACCGGCTATTGCCCGAAGTGGGATTCGGCCCAAATCTGGAAAAAACCACTTCAGGGTCATTCGTACCAACGAAAGTGTCATTGACCCTGTTCCCTACCTGTTGTCAACTGCCTGTGATTCTCGCATTCACTATTAACTGCTGTGCAACCGGCTGTGCTCACTATGACAGGCGGGAACGCCCGGCCCGGTTCGCAGTTCATTTCAGACGAAAACGCACAGTAGTGTGCGTTTCCTGCTTCGCAGCCTCGGGTTCGAAGCGCGGTGACTCAACGCAACACTTCCGTTCACAGGATGCTCATGTTCCGTACACTTCGTACCATCAAGCTCCCCCTCACCCTGTTGAGTGCTGGATTACTTTCCGCCTTGGTTCCAGGTTTTGCGTCCGCGCAGGCGCGATCGGTTGTACCAGCCCGGGTCATTTCGCCGGTCGATAACAACAGCCGGTTCACCCTCACAGGCAGTACGCACCCACTGGCGCAGTCGCGCTTCGATGCCGGTTTGGCGCCCGCTTCGCTGCCCGCAGATCGTCTGCTCCTGATCCTCAAGCGGAGCAGCCAGCAGGAAGCTGACCTGAAGCAGTACCTCGAGTCGGTTCAGGACAAAAAGTCACCGCAGTTTCACAAATTCCTCACGCCGGAACAATTTGGAAAGCTCTATGGGCCCGCGGACAGCGACATCGCCGCTGTGACCGGCTGGTTGCAAAACCAGGGCTTCCTGGTGAGCAAGGTGAACAAGGCGCGCACGGCCGTTGAATTTTCCGGCACCGCCGGCCAGGTGCAGAGTGCCTTCCGCACCTCGATTCATAGCTATGCGATCGCCGGGCAGAAGAAGTACGCCAATGCCTCCGATCCCCAGATTCCGACGGCCCTGGCTCCTGTCGTCGCCGGCGTTGCTGGTCTGAACAGCTTCCGTCCCAAGCCGTTCGCGGCTCTCGGTCCGACCGGACGATTTGACTCGTCCGCGCACCGCTTCAAGGCGCAATTGACCGGCGGCAAATCGCCCGACTATTTCCTGTTTGTCGGTCCGGCGGATGCGGCCACGATTTACAACGCGCCCAGCGCGACTCTGAACCACAACTTCGCATCCAGCGGCGGATCGGCCACGCTGTGCAACGGCAACCCCACCTGTGACGGCAGCAACGTCACCATTGGCGTGATCGGCGATTCGAACATCAACACCGTGGATAACGACAACTACCGGACCATGTTCAATCTGCCCGCCAGCCCAACCACCGTCATTGTTGACGGCCAGGACCCGGGCATCAACGCGGATAGCGATGAGGCTCTGCTGGACACGCAGATCGCCGGTGGACTCGCGCCGGGCGCCAAGATCAATCTGTATATTTCGTCCGACACCAATCTGCAATCCGGGATTTTTCTTGCTGTAGTACGCGCGCTGGATGACAACGCAGTAGACATCCTGAATGTGAGCTTCGGAAATTGCGAAGCGGCGCTGACCGCCGGCGGCAATGCACTGCTCGCGCAGGCGTGGGAACAGGCGGCCGCACAAGGCATCTCCGTCACCGTATCCAGTGGCGATAGCGGTGCCGCAGGTTGTGACGACCCCAGCACCGAGACATCCGCCGTTCTGGGCCTCGCCGTAAACGGATTTGCGTCCACACCCTACAACGTCGCAGTTGGCGGCACGGACTTCGACGATCTCACAGCCAACTTCTCGAACTACGTCGACACCGCAGCGAACACCACCAATCCTCCGCCCTACTTCGGAACCGTGATTGCCCCGATCAATGGCAACGGCGTCGTGATTCCAGAGGAACCCTGGAACAATTCGACTGTGCCGAACACCGGCATCGCGGCAAACTCTGCCCTTCCTTGACGGTACCGGCGCAAGCAACATCCTGGCCGCGGGCGGCGGCGCCAGCAACGTCTACTCCAAGCCCTCCTGGCAGAGGGGCCTGCAGACTCTTCAGGCACAGCTCAACATGGATACCGTTCGCGACGTGCCCGACGTCTCGCTGTTTGCGGCGAACGGCTTCTACTCTGCCGCGTGGGCAGTCTGCCGCGACAACGATTGCGTACTCAACAACGGCTTGATTACTCCTGGCACGACCATTCACGGCTTTGGCGGCACCTCGACCTCGGCACCGGCCTTCGCCGGAATTCTCGCGCTGGTCAGTCAGTCCGTCGGGTCCCGCTTAGGACAGGCCAACAGCGTGCTCTACGAGTTGGCAGCAACCAAGACCGGCGTATTTCACGACGTCACCACCGGCGATAACTCCGTTCCTTGCGACTCTGGCAGCCAGGATTGCGGGATCAACGGCTTTCTTGCCGGCAATGATGCCGGCCTCGGTTACGATCTGGCGACCGGACTTGGCAGCGTGGATATCACCGCGCTTGTCTCGGACTGGAGCTCAGTCGTCCTTTCTTCCACCACCACCACTCTCGAACTCAATGGCGGCACGACGGCTCTCAACGTAGTTCACGGAACGCCGATCATGGTCGGCGGCGTAGTCACTGCCACCTCTGGAACGCCTACCGGTGATGTCGTGATCCTCACCTCCAGCACAGTCCCGAACAACGGAAGCCAGGGCTTCTTCACGCTGGATAACACTGGAGCGATCCCGTCTGGATCCTCGATCGGCACCTTCCCCGGCGGCACCTACCAGGTGACGGCTCGTTACAGCGGAGATGCGATCTTCAGCTCAAGCGTTTCGGCCCCACCGATCACTTTGACCGTCACGCAGGAACCCAGCGTGGCTAACTTGGGCGTCAACATCAACGGCTTACCGGCCGTGCCAGGCAGCCAATTATGTCTATGGTGCCGACGTCACCGCGTATGTTCAGCCAGCGGGCACGAGCACTCCTCCGGGTACGCTGAATGGAATCGCAACGGGCAGCGCTACATTCTCCGATGGCCCCACACCTCTCGCGACCCAAAACCTGAACAGCACCGGCGTGGCCGAATATGACACGACCATCCTGCCAGTCGGAAGCCACAGCCTGAGCGCTTCGTACAGTGGCGATCTCAGCTTTGGACCCAGCACCGACGGCCCGGTCGCCTTCAACATCACGAAGGCTGCCACGGTTTCGGCGCTGGCTGCTTCTCCCACGGCGATCTTTCCGTCTGAATCGGTCCAGCTGTCGGCAACGCTGAGCACGTCTTCGGTAGGCGGTCCTCCCACCGGCACCGTGGACTTCTTCTCCGGCACCACCAAGGTAGGTACCGCGACCTTGAACGGCATTGCAGGATCGCTTAAGTCGGCTGGCATCCGCGAGCGCTACGGCGACGGTTACCGTTCTGGGCAGCACCCTCGGTCTCGGCGCTGACAACATCACGGTTGTGTACAACGGCGATGGCAACTACTCCGCTTCTACATCCCCAATCGCGGTCGTCACCGTCGCGAAGGGAGCCACCACTGCGGCGGTCTCCTCGTCGACTGCTTCTATCTTCCCGTCGCAGTCCGTAACCTTTACCGTTACGATTGCCACGCAATCCCACACCGTCAGCCCGAGCGGTTCCGTTGATTTCTTTGCAGGAACGACCAAGGTGGCCTCGACTCCCCTGATCGGCACTGCGGGAACACCGACGACCCTGGCTTCTGCTACCGCTACTGCTACGGTTCAGGGCAGCGCGCTGGCGTTGGGAGCCAACACCATCACCGCGGTCTATGCAGGAGACGGGAACTTCACGACTTCTACCTCTGCCGCCTCGACGGTGACGGTCTCTCAGGGTGCTACGACAACGACCCTTACGCCTTCGCTTGAAGGCGATTCCGGCAACCTCGTCGCTCACATTGAATGTAGTGATTGCGACTACCGTAAGCGGACCAGCGCCGACCGGTAACATCGACTTCTACTCCGGAACGACGAAGATAGGCTCTTCGGCCATCGTTGGTACCCCGGGCGTTCCAGGAACTCCAGCTGCGGGAACGGCAAGCCTGACGGTCGCGGGAACAGTCTTGACCATCGGCGATAACAGCCTCACAGCGGTTTACCTGGGCGACTCGGACTACACCACGTCGACCTCGGCGGCCGCAACCGTTGCTGTCTCGTCCTCGTTCTCGATGATGGCTGGGACGGCTACACCGGGAACGATTGCTCCGGGCGGGTCTGCTTCGTCCACCATCACGGTGACATCCGTGGGCGGGTTCACGGGTGCGGTTACCCTGACCTGCACGGTCACGGGTGCCAAGAGCGGCGATGCGCATGTGCCGACGTGCACCGGAGGCTCGGTGACGTTCGCATCGGGTGATGCTTCCAAGACAGCTTCCATCTCAGTCGCGACGACTGCCGCAACCACGGCCGCCGTCAGCTATCCCAGCACCAACCGCTGGTTGGCTGGTGGTAGCACCGCTGTCCTGGCCTGTGTCCTGCTCTTTGGGATCCCGGCTCGCCGCCGCAGCTGGCGCGCGATGCTTGGACTCTTCGCCTTATTTGCAGTGTTCACGGCGGTAGGTTGCGGCGGAGGTGGCGGCAAGTCAAGCCCCACCGCCTACAACAGTGCCAGGCACCAGCGCGGACACCTATACGGTGAACGTGTCCGGCGTCGACAGCACCGGCAAGATCACCGCCACCACGAGCTTCACGGTTGTGGTGAACTAGGCCGCGCAGCAACGCAACATCAGCAAAGAAGGGCCGCATTCGCTCATCCGAATGCGGCCCTTCTCTTTTGGTTGGCAGTGCAAGGCTCGTCCTCACCCGCTTGCAGTCGCTTCTACTGACGACGATCCAGATGCGGCTCGTCTCCGTTGTTGCCGTTGTTGTCATTGTTGTAGGTCCGCGGTCCGCCGACCGCCTGCGAAGTCGTCACGGTGACCGGCGACTGCAGTCTGAAGTTCACCAGCGATTCGGAATCGATCTGCACCTGTTGGCCGCGAGTTACGCCATTCGCGCCCGCGCCGATACCGCCGCCTGCTGCTGCGCCAATCGCGGCGCCCTTACCCCCGCCTGCGATTGCGCCGATGATCGCCCCCAGTGCCGCGCCGCCGCCCGTCTTCTCGGCCGTATTGCGGCCGCGGCCCTTGCCCTCTTTGGTATAGGCGTCGGTCGTGACAGGGATATCCGCGTCCGTGCGAGGTCAACTGCGTGACCTGGATCGAAAGCAGCGAACTGCCTTTGAAATGCGCCGCATCCTTCGCGTCCACCACTTTGCCCGACAATCGGGGAGCCCTGCGGAATCGCCACCATCCCGTCCACGATCAGGTCGCCGGCAAGCGAACCGTGAAAGACGTCATTGGGCTGCGTGTGCGCCGAGTCCAACGACTCTGTTACGCGAACCGGAACCACCGTCCCGGGCTGGATGGTCACCGTCTTTGCTACTGGCCTTGGATGAGCCTGCGACGGCGGAGGCACGAGCTGCACCTGTTCCTGTGGCGCTGGTTGAGGAGGAGGCGCCTGCTCCCCTTGCTGGGCTGGGTGTTGACCATTCTGCTGATTGCGGTCGTTGTCTGCGTCGCGAGTCCTGTGGCCGTTGGCCGCGCGCTCTTCACGGCGACGTTCCCTGCGCGCTTCCTCCCGGTCTTCCCGCGATGCGGTCGGCTTTTGAGCTGGGGCCGGAGCGGCTGCCGCGGGCTGATTGTCAGCCTGCGCCTGAACCGTGAGATTGTTGATGACCGTCTTCACTCCCGAAACGGTTCCGGCGTCATTGGCGGCCAGGGAACGCGAGGCATTGTCACTCACCGCGCCATTCAGGGTGGCAACGCCATTTTGAACGCCAACCTGGATGTTCTGGCCGGCAAGCGCCGACTCCCCATTGATCTTCGCCTGGATATCGTTGGCTACCTGTTGGTCTGTCCTGGTCTCCGCCGGGTTCGTCGCCGTTTCCTGCTTTTTGCAGCCAGCCCCGGTCAACAGGGCAATCGCGACCAGGCTTGCTCCCAATCCGCGTGCAGTCATCCAGTTGTTTGTTGTTCGCATGTGTCCTCTTCGATCCTCTTGTTGGCGGAACGGATGCATTCTTCCGCCTCGTCGCTGTACTAAGAGACGCATTTCCAGTCCACTTGGTCACAATTCCTCTTCGCGCTTTCTTCGTCTGTTATGACGATTTGCGGATAGCTAACGAACTGGAACAAAAGGGGGTTGCGGTCTATGCTGGTACTGAGCGTCCAACTTCCCCTCGATTTGATGGCAGCGCGAGTGTCGAGGAGGGCATCTATAACCCTGAGGACGGCTATTCGCCCTCACGCAGAGTTTTATAGCCTTTCCCGGTTTTCCGGCAAAGCTTCCAGGAATTTGAAGGAGATTACATATGACAGATGAAGAGAAGCAGGGAAGTGGATTCAGCTGGTTCGTTGCGGGTCTGGGCTTAGGCGCCTTGATCGGTGTTCTTTATGCCCCGAAATCGGGTCGTGAAACCCGCGAAGAACTCGCCAGCGGATGCGCGCGAAGGCACCGAATACCTCAAGCAGCGCTCGCGCGAAGCAGCCGATCAGGTCGGCACCCTGGTAGACCGCGGCAAGACCCAGGCGGCTGAGTATGTCGACAAGAGCAAGGACGTTGTCGATCGCGGCCGCGCGCAGTGGGATGACTTCGTCAACCAGGGTAAGCAGTTTGTAAACGAGCAAACCGGGCGCGTCTCCGCCGCTGTGGATGCAGGTAAGCAGGCGTACCAGACGACGTCAGCAGGTCCAAACCCGACGCCCAACTACAACCGACTCCGTAGAGTTCGGTCTGACCCTCAATCCCTCACCTTCCGACTGAGAGCAGCGACAACCATGCAATCCGACACCCCATCGACACTGTTCACCATCTTCACAGCTGCTACGGCGCTTGGCGTGCTGCTCCAGGCCGGCATTCTGCTGGGCATGGCTCTCGGTCTTCTCAAAATGAAGAAGAAGATCGAGGGCCTGCTCGATGAAGCAAGCGTTCACCTGCTGCCCACGATTGCGGCCTCGCGCAAACTGGTTGACGAACTTACTCCGAAGATCAAAGTCGTTTCGGATAATCTGGTCGCCACGACCAACGTTCTTCGGCAAGAGGCGGAGCATATTCGTGTGGCCGTCGACGACGTAGTAGACAAAACCCGTGGCCAGGCGTCGCGCGTCGACGAGATGGTCACCGGCACACTCAACGGAGTGGTCCACGCGACCACAGCCATTCAGGACGGGATTTCGGTTCCACTTCGCCAGATTCATCGGCGTGTTGACCGGCATTCGCGTCGGCTTCGATGTTTTTCGTAAGAAGAGTCGCGCCAATCACGTGCGCGAAGACGAAGATCTGTTCGTATAGAGTACCACTCGCAAATGGTCAGGGCAGGCGGCAGATCAGACGATCCAGCCGCCGCCTACCACTTCATCCTCGTCGTAGAAGACCGCCGCTTGTCCCGGTGTGACCGCGCGGGCCGGCTCGTCAAACGTCGCCAGCACCTGTTCGTTCCCCATCATCTCGATGCTCCCTGAAGCCGGCTCATGCCGATGCCGGATCTTGATCTTCACGCGCATGGAGCCGTCCAGTCGCGGTATCGAGACCCAGTTCAGTTCTCCCACGCGCATCGAACGCATCGCCAAGTCGGACTCGTGACCCACGGTCACGCGATTCTTCTCGCTGTCGATCTGAATCACGTACAGCGGCACCGGAGAAGACACGCCCAGGCCCTTCCGCTGGCCTACGGTGAAGTTATGAATTCCCTCGTGATGCCCCACGACCTCGCCGGTGGTGGCAACCAGTTCGCCGCTGGTGTTGGGAGTTTCCTCGCCCTGCTCCTCCAGGTATGCGTCGATGAACTTCTTGTAGTCGCCGCCGGGAATGAAACAGATCTCCTGCGAGTCCGGCTTATTGGCCAGCGCCAGGCCGTGCGCGTGCGCAATTTCCCTAACCTGGGGCTTGGTATGTCCACCCAGCGGAAACAGCGTGCGCGATAACTGCTCCTGCGTCAGGCCAAAAAGGAAGTAGGTCTGGTCCTTGCTGGTGTCCGCCGGGCGCTTGAGGATCCAGCGACCGCGCGCAGGGTCAAACTCGTTGCGGGCGTAATGTCCGGTGGCGATCCTGTCGGCGCCGATCTGCCGCGCCGTCAGCAGCAACTGGTCAAACTTCAGGTGGTTGTTGCATAGCGAGCAGGGAATCGGAGTCCGCCCGGCCAGGTATTCGTTCGACAAAAGGCCGGACCACATCGCGCTCGAAGCGCTCTTCCTGGTTCACCACGTAATAGGGAATATCCAGGAGGCGAGCGACATGGCGCGCGTCGTAGACGTCGTCGATCGAGCAGCAGCGGCCCTGCACCTGTTCCGGCATTCCTTCCTTGCCGGCAAGTCGCCGCTGATTCCAAAGCTGAAGCGTGAGGCCGATCAATTCATAGCCTTCCGCCTTCAGCATGGCGGCGACCGTCGACGAGTCCACGCCTCCCGACATGGCAATGGCCACGGTGCCGTTCATCGACTTGTCAGAGTTCGAGTGCATAGGTATCCAGTTGTTGTTACGAAATTACGCCGGCGGCGAGCGCTGTCCGCCTTGCGTACGTGGGGGAGAGCTCGCGCAATCGGCTCACTGCGGTCGGTACGAGCTGGAGCGCAAACTCCACATCCGCATCGGTCGCGTCTTTGGTCAAGCTGAACCGCAAGCTGGCGCGCGCTCGCTCGGGAGACACGCCCATCGCCAGCAGGACGTGCGATGGCTCGGTCGAGCCGGACTGGCAGGCTGATCCGCCCGAAACCGCCAGACCCTTCAGGTCGAGAGCGATGACCAGGGCCTCGCCCTTCCAGGTGATCGAACCAGAGATTCGAGGTGTTGGGCACGCGCGCCACGCCGCCGCTGTTCACTCCGGCTTCATCCACTCGCTCGAGAATGCCGGCTTCCAGCCGGTCGCGCAGTACCGCCACTTTCTCAGGCACTCCAGACTGCAGCGCGCCGCGCAGCCAGTTCCGCAGCCTTCCCCAATCCCACGATGCCGGGCAGGTTCTCCGTGCCGGCACGGCGCTGGCGCTCATGCGAACCACCGAAAAAGAGCGGCTCAATCCGCGTGCCGCGCCGCACAAACAAGGCTCCGGTACCTTGCGGTCCGTGCATCTTGTGGCCGGAAAGGGTGAGCAGGTCGCAACCGATCGCCTTCACGTCGATGGGCATTTTCCCGGCTGCCTGCACTGCGTCCACGTGAAAATAAATGTCGGCGTCGGCAGCGATCTGGCCGACGGCCTCGACCGGCTGAATGGCTCCGGTCTCGTTGTTGGCCATCATCAGGCTGATCAGCTTGGTCTCCGGCCGAATCGCTCGCCGCACCTCCTCGGGATCGACAACGCCCTGCGGAAGAAACCGGCAGGAATGTCACCGAAGCGCCCCGTTCCGCCAGCCTTTCGGCGGCGTGGAGCACGGCATGATGTTCGATAGAACTCGTGATCAGGTGATCGCCCGGCCGAACCAGGCCGAACAGCGCCAGATTATCGCCTTCTGTGCCGCCGCTGGTGAAGACGATTTCCGCGGGCCGGCAATGCAGCAGGTTCGATACCTGCTCGCGCGCCTGCTCGACTGCCGCGCGCGCCTGCTGGCCGTGAAAGTGGATGGACGACGCGTTCCCGAACTGCTCCAGGAAATACGGGACGCATCGCCTCGAGCACCTCAGGCACCAGAGGTGTCGTTGCATTCGCATCCATGTAGACCCGTCGCACTCGCGCAATCTCCCTTATCTATTCTACGTCGATTCGGCGGCTCACCTCGCCGCGCTTCGCCTTTGGTCACAATTTGACCGGGGCGATTGGGCAAAGCGCAAGAATCTGCTAGGCTTGCAGCCGCAGCTGTTCAGCCTTTCCATTGGAGGACGTGTTGAAGATCAAAGTCGCAATCCTTGCCCTCGCATTCTGTAGCATCCTGGCGGTTCCCGCTCATTCCTTCGCCCAGGCCGATAGGCCGGCGCCCGGCACCAAGATGACGCCCGCCTCTACCTACGACAAGCTGCTCAGCGGTCATCGAGAAGGAACTGCTCTCCGCCGCCGAGGCGATGCCGGAAGACAAGTACGACTACGCGCCATCCGCCGGCGAATTCAAGGGCGTTCGTACCTTTGGCCAGCAGGTGAAACATGTCGCCCAGGCGAACTACGAATTCTGGGCTTCCTTCGCGGGCGATACGACTGACCCCGCTACGCTGGACAAACTGACCTCGAAAGCGGACATCGTCAAAGCCCTGAAGGATTCACTCGCGGTCGGCCCACAAGGCGATCGCCACCATCACTCCCGAGAATGCGTTTGTGATGACCAAGACCGGAACCCCGGCCGGCATGACCTCGTTCGGCATCGCGCACATGATGGACCACTACGGCCAGATGGCCGAGTACCTGCGCATGAATGGCATCGTGCCCCCTGCCAGTCGGGGCAACATGTAGCCCCCATCCTGGAAAGGGGGCAGTCTCCAACGCCAGCCGAAATTCATCTGGAGAGGTTTCCAGAGCAGCCGGCGGAGACTGCTCTCGTTCTATCGGCTTTGCATTGGAATGTAAGGCGCCGGGTATTCCGGACCGATGTACTCGGCGCGCGGCCGAATCAGACGGTTGTCGTCCAGCTGTTCGATCACGTGCGCAGCCCAGCCTGCGATTCGGCTGACCGCGAAGATGGGCGTAAACAGGTCGAGGTCGATGCCCAGGGTGGTGTAAGTCGACGCCGAATAAAAATCGACGTTCGCGTTCAGCTTCTTCTCCGCCAGCACAAAGAGCTCAATCTGCCGCGACATCTCAAACCACTTCGCGTCACCTTTGGAGCGGCCCAGATTCTCCGACATCTTGCGCAGGTGGGTAGCGCGGGGATCTTCCGTTTTGTACACGCGATGGCCAAATCCGGAGATCTTCTTCTTCTGCGCGAGCATGTTCTTCACGTAATCGACGGGATCGGCGCCCGGCGCGGTCGATCTCGAAAAGCAGCTTCATCACCGCTTCGTTCGCCCCGCCGTGCAGTGGGCCTTTCAGGGCTCCGATGGCTCCGGTGACCGCCGAGTGAATGTCGGAAAGCGTGGCCGCGATGACCCGGGCCGCGAAGGTCGATGCGTTCAGTTCATGGTCGGCGTGGAGAATGAGTGCGATATCCAGCGCCCGTGTCGCGGTCTCTGACGGCTCCTCGCCAGTCAACATCCATAGAAAATTGCCCGCATGGGACAGAGACTTGTCCGGTCCATGCACCTGGAGACCCTTGCGCAGCCGATCATAGAGAGCCACGATCATGGAGACCTGTGCGGTCAGGTGAAAGCTCTTCCGCACGTTGGAGTCGTGGTCGTTGTCCTTCTCGTCGGGATCGAAAAAGCTGAGCGACGAAACCGCCGTTCGCAGGACTTCCATTGGCGTGGCCGTCTTCGGAAAGGAACGCAGCAGGTTCATCGCGTCGGGATGCAGGGTTCGCGCCTCTGCCAGCTGGTGGGAGAAATCTTTGAGCTCCGCCGCGTTCGGCAGACGGCCGAACCACAAAAGATAGGTCGTCTCTTCGAAGGAAGACTTCTCCGCCAATTCGTGAATATCGATTCCGCGGTACGCCAGCACTCCCGCATCGCCATCGATCCAGCAGATACCGGAGTTCGCTGCAACAATTCCTTCCAGTCCTTTTCCCGCTACCGCAGTCGGCATACCTATCGCTCCCTCGTGCTTATCTGTCCGTCCATGGTTTTCCCGATCGTTCCCAAAACTAAGATGCAGGAGTACAAGGAAGCTGCGCACGGCGCCGCTGTGCGGCGGCCGGTTCCTGTGCGCGATTCCAAAGAATATCTCCTGTTTATAGCGCAGCGGCTGTTGGGTTGTCACCCGCGCGGACCTTCAGACGGCGCTGTCGCCCCGGCGAACACTGAAGGTTCGACGGGTCTGGGCGCATACCGGTTTCATCCTCAGCGATCCGCAGACTACGCGATGGCCGCAAACCGGTCGCAAGAGAACGCGCTGAGGTCGACCTGCGGCTTCTCTCCTCGGATCCATTGACTCATCACCCGGGCGGTGGAGGGCGCCAGCAGGATCCCGTTACGGAAGTGGCCGGTCGCCACCCAGCAGTTTTCTGCCCCGCACGGCCCCATCACCGGCAACCCGTCGCTCGACCCGGGACGCAACCCAGCCCAGCTTTCGACCAGCTCGGCGCTGCCGATCGGCGGCCAGAGTGCGGCTGCCTCGGCCACCAAGGTGCGAACCACCTCGGCCTGCACCGCCTTGTCGAATCCGGCGCGCTCCACCGTTGCGCCGATGACGATCCGCCCGTCTCCGCGAGGCACCAGGTACGTCTCCGGTGTACGAACCACGTACCCGAGCGGCTCGTGAACGCGTACGGTCACGATCTGGCCCTTTCGCGGTTCCAGGGGCAGTCTTTGTACGTCCGCAGCACCCATCTGAATCTGTCCTGCCCAGGCTCCACAACAGTTCACGAATGCTTTGGCTGCGATAGCTCCCGAGCTCGTCTCGACTTCTACGCCTCGCTCCGACGGACGAACCGAGACGAACGCCGTTTCCTCCATCAACTGAACTCCCGCAGCCCGCACCGCGATTGGAAGCGCGGCGCACAAGTCCCGCGGATCCAGGCTGGGCTCTGCCAACTGCAGGAATTCGCGGTTTCCCGGGCGGAGCTCGGGAATCAGGGCTGCAACTTCGACTTCCGTCAACCTGCGCCCGGCCCGAGCTTCGGCGTCTGAAAACGTATGATCCCGGCGAGTTCCTTGCAGCGCGATCCGAGTTCGAAACGAAATGGTACTTCCTGAGAGGCTCCGGACCCTGTCGAGAAACTCGGGGTACAGGCTCAGGCTCAATTCCGATAAGGCCCGCAACGCCTCAGGATTCTCAGGATCGTGCGCGGCCAGCATTCCCGCTGCCGCCCAGGACGCCTCACTCATCGCGCGTCCGCGTTCCACCACGACTACCCGGAGGCCCCGGCTGGAAAGCTCGAGGGCCGTCGAAAGTCCGATGACGCCCGCGCCTGCGATTACGATATCCGCTGATTGCACCTACTCATTGTAGGCGCGAGGCGATCGAGTCTATACACCTGCGGGATGCGCCTTTGAATTCGGCATTGATCCCGGTTTGTATTCGCGCTAGTCTCCACATACCTCCCGAGAGATGAAAGGAACCATCCATGAGCGCTGTTGAAACAGATTCCGCCGTCGTCGAGCGAACACACTCCGGCCTATTTCTAGTGGTCGTGGCTGTGGCCCTGCTGGCCTCCATCGGCGGTCTTATCTGGAGCTATACGCTGTCGGGCCGCCTGGCCAAGTCGGAAGCGGCGTTGACCGCGGCCCAGGAACGCAATGATCACTTAGCGGCCGCCCTGCATGAAACCGACGCACGCTTGAGCGTCGCGACCGACACCCTGGGCAAGTCGGTCGGCCTCACGCAAAGACAGCTCGAAACGCGCGCACAGGACCTGCTTCGCCGGCAACAGGCCGATTCGAAACGGCTGGAAGGCGAGCAGGCCGAGGCTCGTCAGCAGATCGGCGCGGTTACCGGAGAAGTCTCCACGGTGAAGACCGACGTGGGTGCGGTGAAGACCGACGTAGCCAAAACCCAGACCGATTTGCAGGCCACCCAGACCCAACTCCAGAGCATGAAGGGAGACATGGGCGTACAGAGCGGCCTGATCGCGACGACCCATGATGAATTGGAGATTCTGAAGCACAAAGGCGATCGCAACTTACTTCGAGTTCACCTTGAACAAGGGAGGAAAGCCGCAGCCGGTCTCGATCGTCAGCCTTGAACTGAAGAAGGCGGATACCAAGCACAGCCGCTACACCTTGAACGTGCTGGCCGACGACAAGAAGATTGAGAAGAAGGAGAAGGGCCTGAACGAGCCCGTCCAGTTCTACACCGGAAAAGACCATCAGCTGTATGAGTTGGTGGTGAATACCATCGGAAAGAACATGGTCGTGGGATACATCTCCGCACCCAAGACCGCGCCCGCACCCTGACCTTGCTCCCGCCCGGGCAGCTCAGTGGTTGTCCGGGCAAGCCGCCTGCCGGCCGGGTTACTTCGGGACGGAGATGGTCAGGTCTTTCTGGTGTGTGAACGAGAGGGTGATCTGGTAGGCGTGGCGTGCGTCCCACTCTTCTTTCGTGAGTGGAAAGTTGAAAACCATCTGGCCTTCGGCGGAAGAGTGCGGCGCAATGGTCGTATCGCGCTTGAGCGGCTCTTTTTTCAGGGAGGCCATCTGCGGGTACGCGACAAACACGCGAGCAAAGTCGTTGTCGCCTGCTGCCAGTCCTCTGCGATCCATGTCCGGCAGACTCACAGTGCTCCACTCATCGTGAATGAAGATGGGAATCTTGCTCTCGTTGTGAACGTGTACGTTGGCCAGAATCAGCACCTGGTCAAACGGCTGATGCACGCCCACCATGCCTCCGCCCGCGCTTTGCGGAGTCATCTCGCGGTGGATGAAAAAGGTGGAGATCGGGTCGACTTCGGCGGTGATCCGCGGAGCCTTGTCAGAGAGCAGTACATACGCCGCCACCACGGCGACAGTGAGCGCAGCACCCAGCAGAATTCGCAGCGCGAAGCCACCCAGCGAAGTCGCGCTCTGCTCTGGATCCTCGGTAGTCTCAGTCTTGCTTTCCGGTGTATTCACAGTCGGCATTTTACTCTCCGCAAGTAAGTTTCCTTCAACTGGCTCCGGGTTGTGGCCCAGCGCGTAATCATCTCAAGGACGTGCGCCGCAGCGCCGCGAGGAACTCCTGCGCGGGCAGCGTGTTGAGCACGTCCTCTTTCTGCAACCAGGCCCGTCTGAGTTGCCGGACTCCATAGCGCATCTTGTCGAGGTGGCCGGTGTGATGCGAGTCGGTGTTGATCACGATGCCGCAGCCGGCCTCCTTCGCCCGTCGCAGGTCGAAATCGCTCAGGTCGAGCCGGTCGGGATACGCATTGTGCTCCATGGCCACGCCCAGCCTCGCCGCTTCGCGGAAGACAGCGGGAAGGTTGATCTGAAAGGGATCGCGCCGTAACAGCAGCCTTCCCGTGGGATGTCCAAGGATCCGGACGTAGGGGTTTTCGATCGCCCGCAGCACGCGATCCGTCATCTGGTTCTCCGGCTGGTTGAACAAGCTGTGTACGCTCGCGATCACTACTTCCATCTGCGCCAGCACTTCATTGGACAGGTCGATCTCGCCATCCGCGAGGATATCGACCTCGATCCCGGCAAAGATCCGGATCCGGCCCTCCATCTCCGCTTCGACTTGCCGAATGTGTGCGATGTGCTGCAAGGCCCGCTGATCGTCAAGCCCGTTGATCATCGACAGGTTCTTCGAATGATCTGTAATCGCGATGTACTCATATCCGCGCAGGACCGCGGCATCGGCCATCTCCCGAATGGTGTTTTTGCCGTCGGTCGCATCGGTATGCATGTGCACATCGCCGCGAATATCCTCTTGCTCGATCAGGCGCGGCAGCGTGTGCAGGGCCGCCGCCTCCAGCTCGCCGCAGTTCTCGCGCAGCTCCGGCGGAATCCAATCCATTTCGAGCGCGGCGTAGATCTCTTCTTCCGTGGCCCCGGCCACCTTGGATCCGTCTTCGATTCGTGCCAGCGCGTACTCGCTCAGCGTGTATCCGCGCTTCAAAGCCCTTTGCCGAACCGCCACGTTGTGCGTCTTCGATCCGGTGAAGTATTGCAGCGCGGCTCCATACGATCCTTCCGGCAGCAGCCGCACATCCACCTGCAATCCCGACCGCAGCCGGAAGCTGACCTTGTTCGGACCCTTCGCCAGCAGATCGGCAATCGGGGATACGCCGCAACATAGTCCGACGCCGCCTGCACCACGTCTGCCGCGCACGCCGGACCGGTAGCCAGCAGGTCCAGATCGCCCGACCGTCTCGCGACCGCGTCGCAGCGAACCGGCCGGCATCACGCGATCGATGCCCGGAAACTCCTTGAGATACCCAGTCATCTTCTGCTGCAGCCGCCTCCGCATCGTCGAGATGAAAGCGCCCGGAGTTCTTGCGGAACTCGGCAATTCCTTTCTTCAGCTTCTCGATCTGCTTCTCTCCGAATCGCGGAAGAGTTTCCAGCTTGCCCGCATCGATCGCAGCCGCAAGACTCTCGATGTCGGCCACCTCCAGCGCCTCCCATAACAGCGCAACAGTCTTTGGACCCATGCCGGGCAGCTTCAACAGCTCCAGCATCGAGGGCCTATACTTCACCAGCAACTCTTCGCGCAGCGGAAGCGTTCCCGCCTTCTCGATCTCCTGGATATTCGCGGCCATGCCTTTGCCGATTCCGGGAATCTCCAGCAGCCGCTTTATGTCGCCGGCGATCTGGCTCAAGGGAGAAGGTGCTCGACTTCGACTGCCTCGGCAGCCCTGCGATACGAGCGCACGCGGAAGGGATCTGCCGGCGCTGATCTCCATCAGGTCTGCCGTCTCATCCAGCAGCCGCGCTATCGATCGATTGTCCATGACTGATTATCACCTACCGAGCACTGGCGCACACTTGTCAGAATGACAGCACGCTCGATATCGCAGCAATTCCGCCGATGCCCGGCGCAAAAGAAAACCCAGCCCTCTCGAGGGGAAGCTGGGTTCTGGGTAAACACAAAATTCTCTTTCCGGACATCGAACGCCGGTGATTCGCCGTTACTGCTGTTGCACTACGCGGCTTCTCGCAGACGGGTGACCTGGTCTGCCTGGGGACCCTTCTGTCCCTGGATGATGTCGAACTCGACCTCGTCACCTTCCTTCAGACTCTTGTAGCCATCCAGTTGGATTGCGCTGTAGTGAACAAAAACATCCGGGCCGTCATCACGACCAATGAAGCCGTACCCCTTGGCGTTGTTGAACCACTTGACCTTCCCTTTATAAGTAGCCACGAGCCCAAACCTTTCCTTAAAGCAGATCGAGGTTGGGGAGAAACCCAACCTGCTTGTCTTTAAAGACGCAGGGCACGGTCGTTTGGTTTTCCTGAAACTTATACACAGCCACATCGGCCACCGATTCCGTCGCCGCTGAAAGGTCAAATGAATTAATCGCTTTTTCTTCTTCAGCGCGCCGCGTGCGGGCGTACATCTGCGCTGCAATCAAGGTCTTACCATCCAGAATCTCGCCCTTGTCGATCATCTTGAGGACCTCCGACAGCGGCATGAGAAATATTTCGATCTCTTCATCTTCTTCCGGCGTCGCGTCGCCCGCGGTCAGCCCTTCCGCCAGAAAGATCTGCATCCACTCACCCACGAAGCCCGGGCTCGGGTAATACCTCACCAGCTTGCTCCATCGCTTCGCGCTGGTACCCGGTCTCTTCCAGTAATTCGCGTTTCGCGGCCGGCAGTCGCTTTTCGCCGTCATCGATCTTGCCCGCGGGAATCTCCCACAGATACTGGCCGGCAGCGTGGCGATACTGTCGCTCCATCACCATCATGGGATCCTTCTTGCTCTTGGAATCTTCGATGGCCAGCACCACTACCGACCCATTGTGGCGAACGACGTCCCGCCGCGCCTTCTGCCACCCGGCTCCACCACCTGGTCGGTAAAGACTTTAAATGCGGAGCTCTCGAATACCAGCTTCGATGACACCACCTCCGCCTGCCCTTTCTGCTTCTCTACATGTCTTTTCAGCCTTTTCATTCTTGATCTTCGATTTCTTTTTCGCCATGCTTTGGTCCTCATCTCCGTTAATTACTACGGTATCATCCGCTCATGAGAGCCAAGCCCACACGGGCAGCCGCCGAGAAAGCAGTCCCACAGGGCAATTGCCCGTTCCGACGTGACGCGTCTTCGTTCCGGAGTCACGATTGTCGGCTCGGGAAACTGGGGCACTTCGCTGAACGCCGCGTTGACGCGGCCGGAATTCCCGTACCGCGAGATCGTCGTGCGAATCTGCCGCGGCCGCACGAAGACCACGCGTTCCCTTCCGCTCACGCTCTATGTCCGACGCCACTCTCGATGCTCCAGATCCTGTGGATCTGCGTGCCCGACGCGGCGATCGAGACAGTCGCCGCGAGCTTGTAAGCGTCGGCCCAATCTGCGCGGACAAATCGTCGTTCACTCCAGCGGCGCGCTCGACACGCGGCGTGCCTGCATCCGCCGAACAGGCCGGCGCCGCAGTCGGCTCCGATTCACCCGGTCATGAGTTTTCCCACGCGAACGCCGGTGAGGTCGAAGGCGTTCTCTTCGGCGTCGAGGCGCAGGCCCGCTGTACGCAGCAAGTTGCTTTCACTGTTACGCAATATCGGTGGCCAGCCCTTCACCATCGGCTCCGAAGACAAGGCTCTCTACCACGCGTCGGGACGCTCGCCTCGCCCCTGCTGCTCAGCGCCCTCACTGCCGCTGTGGGTACCGCCCGGGCCGCCGGACTGTCGCCTCGTAACGCCCATGCGGTTGTCGCTGCTCTGGCCCAGGCGACTTTGCGCAACTTCATCGAACGAGGCGCTGAACAGAGCTTCAGTGGTCCCTTCGCACGCGGCGACGCGGTCACAATTGATCTGCATCTTATGGTACTTGAGGCGCATCCGATTCTCGCCAAGGTTTATCAGGCGCTCGCGTTTCAAGCTCTGGAAGCTTTGCCCGTGCGCCATCACGAGAGTTGCAGTCCGTGCTGAAACGCAAGCGACCAGTGGCCGCGCTCTGCGCAAGTAGACCTGAGAGATTGTGCGCATGAGAGACTATTGAACGACAACCCGCCGCCTTCGTCCTCCCGGGCAGCGACATTGAAGAGAGCTTGCCCTTGACGACGGAGTGTTACCCCATCTCGATCCTGCCCCACGCCAGCAGGATCTTTCTCGACTACGTCGAGCGGCGCGATCCGCTGGCACCGTTTTATGCCGCCAGTCCGTATGCTCAGGCATTGGTCAGATCACGCCCGCCGCAGATTGATCAGGACCGCGAGCAGCCGTTGCCGACTCTGCTGGAAGCGCAGAACCGCAGTTACGGCGCGGGCGATCCGTCCTGAGAATATCGCCAGGCTGCGCAATGGAGCGGGAGCCGTCGTAACGGGACAGCAGGTGGCGCTCTTTGGCGGCCCGCTATTCACGCTGCTCAAAGCGGCTACTGCGATTCGCAAGGCACAGATGCCACGGCAGCCGGCCAGCCGCATGTACCGATCTTCTGGCTCGCAACCGAAGACCATGATCTTGCCGAAGCCAACCACTGTTGCCCTGCCCTCGCGCCATGAACTTCATACCCTCCGGCTTGACGCGCCGCATCACGCCAGCGAGCCGGTCGGCGAGTTGCACCTCGGCCATGGCATCGGAGCGGTCCTTGAACAGGCAGCGAACCTGCTGGCGACGGACCGCTGCTGGACGATCTGGAGCGCTTCTATACGCTCCGAGACCACCTTCGGCCATTCCTTCGCGCAGCTGATCTCGAGCGTGTTCTCGGCCCACGGTCTGATTGTCATCGACGCCTCGAGTCGAGAATTCCATGCGCTTGGTGCGGATGTCCTGCGCCAGGCCATCACCCATGCAGGCGATCTCAATACGGCCTTGACGGAACGCGATTCGCTGCTTGCGAGCTCCGGATATCACTCGCAGGTCCTGGTCGGGCCGCAATCGAGCCTGTTGTTTTTGATCGATGCGCAGAGCAAGGCTCGCCTGTCTCTCAAGCGCATCTCCGACACGGAGTGGCAGGCCGGCAAGGCGCACTACACCACCGACGAGCTTCTGGCCATTCTGGAGACGAGCCCCGAGCGTCTCAGCCCCAACGCCCTGCTTCGTCCCGTGTTTCAGGACAACCTGCTGCCGACATCCGCCTACATCGGTGGCCCGGCTGAGATTGCCTATTTCGCTCAGACCCAGGTTCTCTACGAGCGAATCCTGGGCCGCACCACGCCGATCCTTCCCAGGTTGAGCGCGACACTGATCGAACCTTCCATTGCAAAGGTGATGGCGGATCAGGGTATCTCGCTGAACGACCTGTTCGAGTACACGCCGGAGGAACTGGCGCAGCGCCTGGGCGCCCGGTCCATGCCGGTCGAGGGCAAGCGCAAGCTTGCTGCGGCAGGCAATGCTCTCGAGAACGAGTTGGAAGCCCTGACCACCTGGATGCGTTCCCTCGACGCGAGTCTGGGCCGATCCGCCGACGTCGCCGCATCGAAGATGCGCTACCAGATGAATCGCCTGCGCCGGCTCGGCGCCAACTTCCAACTCCAGCGCGATCAGAGCCTCAAGCGGCATGTGGAAGCTGTCTACCTCAACCTCTTCCCCAATCAGCATCCCCAGGAACGCCTTCTGGGCGCGGCCTGGTTCCTGTCGCGCTATGGCGAGTCCCTCCCCGAGTTGCTGATCGAACATGCCGCCCAGGAATGTCCCGGACACAAGGCGATCTATCTCTAGACTGCCGGTGGCCTGGGCAATCGTAGACCGCCGCGGCTACGCTCTGCGGGATCGCCTTCGGAGCCTTCGGCTTCCAAAGCATCGCTACCAGGAATCCGAAGACAAAGTTGGACGTTGAGACCTCGCAGAAGTGCGCCCACCGCACTGCGTCGGGAAAGAACGCGCTCGGCACCATGAGTTGAGTCACGCCGCTGAGCGTGGTGAAAACCAAGCCGACGATCACCGCCTGGGCTACGCCGCGCACGCGCAGCATGCGCGTCAGCAGAAGGCAAAGCAGCACGAACATCGGCCCGCGCAGCACAAGCTGCAGGGTGATGATGGTTCGGAACGAGGGAATGTGCTGGGTCGCATACCAATCCCGCACGAAGGGGACCACGATCATGCCGGCTGCGAAGTACAGAACCAGGTACAACGCGTCGCAGGCGAGGAAGGTTCCGATGGCGCCGCCCAACGACTTTCCTGAAAGTGTGTGCTCGGGGCTGCTTTTTTCCGAGCCGGGTGAAGCGAATAGCAGAGCAACGACTCCGGACAGAACCAGCAGAGCGGGAATCTGGCCAACAACAACCCTCGTCCACGAAATACCCGGTACAAGTAGAAAGAAGAACGCCTCTACGCCGTTCACCAGCGTGATCGCGAAGCCCATTGCAAACAGCGCTGGGATCAGCCTGTCGCGTGACCAACCCGACTGTGAGGCCGCCCAGGCCAGCGCACCCGTCGTGAGCAG
The DNA here is from genome assembly GCA_963748555.1 of uncultured Acidobacteriaceae bacterium. Lineage (GTDB taxonomy): Bacteria > Acidobacteriota > Terriglobia > Terriglobales > Acidobacteriaceae > CAWKKW01. Next base: position 58,156 of record CAVVJK010000004.1, on the reverse strand, counting down.
ATCAGCTGCGAACAGCCAGGGCATCGTGTGAGGGGCAATGGGCAGGTGCAGAGGCAACAGCAAGCCTCCGGCCATCTGCGCTGCGACAAAGGCAATCCAGGCGATCACAACCCGCAACAGGACTTTCATGATTTGCTCTCTTTCTCGTGCCGGGCATAGGCAGCCAAGGCGGCCTCCGCCCACTCCAGGCTCGCCCGATATCCGCGAATGCCGCTGTCCAGCGCGAGCTTTCCAGACAACGACATTGTCCCTGACTGCCGAGCGGCGAACTCGACCATCTCCGGGACATACAGCTTCAGTTGCTCATGCAAAGAACTGAGGAACCGGACCGCCGCTTCGGCCTCCGAACTCTCTCCCAGGAAGGCGAATCGCAGCATCAGCTCGCCCATCCTGCGCACCAGATCATCGCGGCCGACCGGCTGGGCAAACCACTCCTTCAAGGCAGCCGTTCCTGACGAACTGATCCTGTAAATCCTGCGGCGGCGCAGACCCGACCCGTCTTCAACCGTGCTCAGAACGAGCCCCTGCTGTTCCAGTCTTCGCAGCGCCGGATAGATCGCTCCCGGACTGTCGCTGAAGCTGCCCATCGGTGTCGCGGTAAATTGCTTGCGGAGCGCATATCCCGAGACGGGCTTCTGCTGGATAAGCCCCAGGAGCGCATAGCCCAGCAACGAGATGGGATTCGCCTGCTTCATAGTACGAAACGTACTATAACGCTTCGTATCGTCATATGGAAGCAAATTGTTGCCGTCGGTGGCTGCTGGTCAGTGTCGAGTTGGCTGGCCTACAATACGCTCTACTACACCAAACGCCATGGCCACCGAAAGCACCTTCGACATCCCTTGTCCTGATTGCGGCGCGCTGCTCAAGATCGACGCCGCGACCCGCTCCGTCATCTCCCACACGCCCGCCCCACGCAAGCGAACGTTCGACGACTTCGAGGCCGCGGCCAAGGCCATGCGCGAACAGGATGAGCGCAAGGAAAGCATCTTCCGCCAGGCGGTTGACGCGGAAAAAAACAAGGAAGACGTGTTCGACAAGAAATTCGCTGAAGCTCTGCGCAAGGCCAAGGAGTCTCCGGATACGGGCAAGCCTCTGCGCGAATTCGACCTCGAATAGTCGCCCGGAGTCGGCAAAGAGCAGAGTCAGCGCCGTTGTGTGCCCTTCAGCCAGGAGCGATGGGCCGGATCCAGTGAGCGTGGCAACAGCAGGGGCATTCCGCGAATCCGACAACGTGTTCCGGTCACGACCCGCATCCTACACATTAGAAATGGAGCAGAGAGCCCAATGAACCTCACGAAATTTCCGCCGCAGATCGAAGGTGGTATCCAGAAGAGCCTGAGCGATATTCCATGGAATCGCACGTTAGCCGCTGGAACCCTGTTGACCAGTGCCTGTCTGCTGCTGAGTGGGCGACGCAAAGCAGCGATCGCCGTCGCCGCCGCCGGAACAGCGGTTGCGCTGCTCGAAGATCCGGATTCGGTGCGCAAATTCTGGGACAGCTTGCCGGAGTATGTGCAGGCGGGACAAAAGTTTCTCGGGCGTGTCGAAGGCTTTGTCGCTGAACTGGCGGACCAGGGCAGCAGCTTGCGTGACGTGCTGCGCCGGGGCTGATACCCCGGACTTGCCAGAATCCCGGACCAAGAATCCCCGGGCCAGAAATGAATGGGCAGGCTCTTGAGCCTGCCCATTCTTCCCAAATTACCCAATTCCCAGCTGTTGGCGGGCCGCTTCGCTGATCCGTTCCGGGCTCCAGGGCGGTTGCCACACCAGTGTGACCTCGGTCGCGCTGATGGCCGGTACGCCGGCGAGCCGATTCCGAATCTTCTCCAGAATCACTTCGTGAGCCGGACAGCCCTGCGATGTCATGGTGACATCGATCGCAACCCGGAAGCGCGGCACCATGCCCGGTGCGTCCGGATCCGGCGAGACTCCGACCCGATAGATCAGACCCAGATCCACGATGTTGACCGGCAACTCCGGGTCATACACATCGCGCAGAGCTGTAAGAACGTCTTCTTCTGTAAGGCTCACTCCGAAGTGCTCCCATTCGCGCTCGGCAAAGATTCAGTGTGTACGTTCGACCAGGTAGCGCGCGACCGCTTTCACGCCCTCTGCGCGTTCGCCATACGGTTCGAGCTCAGCAAAGGCCGTCGCGATCAGCTGGTCCGCATCCCGCAATGATTGTTCGATTCCGTAAACGGCCGGCCAGGTCGCCTTGTCGCTGGCCAGGTCTTTGCCGGCGGTCTTGCCCAGTTGCTCCGAGTCCTGCGTCATGTCCAGAACGTCGTCCACGATCTGAAAGGCCAAGCCCGCATTGCGCCCGAAGCCGGTCAGCCTCTGCACGTCTTCGCTGGTGCCTCCGGCATAGATTCCACCGCTTACCAGGCTGACGCGGATGAGTGCGCCGGTCTTGGCTCGATGGATCGCCTGCACTCCTTCAGCGGTCGGCCGCTGGTGTTCGCCTTCGAGGTCGAGAACCTGGCCGCCGATCATTCCGTCCACTGTGCCGGTCGCCTGCGCAATCAGCCGGATAATCTGAACCGTTGCCGCTGCGGGACAGGGGAGCTTCGAGAGCACTTCGTAGGCCTGGGTCTGCAGCGCATCCCCTGCAAGAATCGCGATTGCTTCGCCATAGACAACATGGCAGGTCGGCTTGCCTCGGCGCAGATCATCGTTATCGAGCGCCGGCAAATCGTCGTGAATCAGCGAATAGGTGTGCAGCATTTCGATCGCGGAGCCTAATTCCTCCACACGCTCCGGTAACTGCTCCGTACCCGCGATCATGCGCGCCGCCTCCATGCACAGCACCGGCCGCAGACGCTTTCCCCCGGCGAAGACGCTGTGCCGCATGGCCTGGTGAATGGAGGACGGAACCTGTGTTGCTGGCGGCAGCAGCCTGTCCAGCGCCTCATCCGTTCGCTCCGCGCCCGATCGCAATATCTCTCGTACATCCATCGCCTTCATGATATCCGATGCTTTTGCCATCTCTTTCCCTCCGTGCCTAGCCCCAGGAGTATCAACAGGGCGCTGATCGTTATGACCACTCCCATCCAAACATCGCGGGTTGATCCATACCTTACATCGATGGTCGAGGTGCCCGCAGTGATGGGGATGGTGAGCAAGCCATCGTTCCGCGCCGGCCGAACCTGCACCCCTGGCCGTTCAACGTTACCTGCCAGGCTGGGTACTCCATCAGCCGCAATACGGCGAAGCCGCGGTCAACGCTATGAACGGTGAACACCTTGTGTTCGCTGCTCCACTCGGCGACGTCGACCCGGGCTGCTGCGCGAACGCCGGGCTCCTTCCACGGCGGATTTTGTTCGCCGGGATCCGCGCCATCGCCGTTGACCTGCGCCACCACTCTCACCGCGGGAAGTCCCTGCTGGATGGCGCTGTTATCCGCGCCGCGTGGAGTGTATTCGTCCGTCCCTTCAAAGCCCGCGCCGCTGCGGAAGGTCGCCACCTGCGCGCTGACTGCGTCTTCGTCGTCGCAGAATTGCCGATAGTGCGTCGATCCGAACCAGACCATGGCTGCCGCGATCCCCATGGCTGCCGCGATCCCCAGGGCTGCTGCGATGCCCCGACGACGGAGTTGCGGGCGAACCAGCCGCTCCTTGAGCGCGATGCCGACCAGAAGCGCGGCCAACATGCCGATGACCAGCAGCCACCGCCAGGGAAACTGCAGGAAGCGCATCTCCGGAGCGTGCCGCCACACCGGATCGCTGATCGGCAGTTGAAGCACCACCAGGACCGCCAGCAGAATTACGAGAGGCCGCGTGACGCTCAGAGGAACTCGCCGCGCCTTGAGCCAGACTGCCGCGAGTGCCGCCACGCAAACCAGCACGACCGCGATCCAGGATGCCGAGTGCAGCACCTGATCGTGAAACGCCTCCCCCGTATGCCCGAAGAGGAAGCTGTCCTCCACGCGCATTCCGGGATTGATGGCGCGTTCGATCTCGACCCAGCGCTGTTGCGCGATGGCCGGGACGATGTAGAACGCCGACAGCGCGATCCCCAGCGCAATGCCCGCCCCGGCTCGCAGGATCGGCCGATAATCGCGTTCGAGAAATGCCCTGCATGTAACCAGGGCTGCGACGGAATAACAGGCCATCACGGCTGCCGGCGCGTTGGTGAGCCACACGGCGGCGATCGTCAACGCGAGCGGAACGATCGGCCAGCGTTCTCCGCAGCGAGAACAGAAACACGAGGGGCAGAATAGCCGCTGCAGCCAGTTCTCCAAAAGCGCTGCGTTCGTAGACCACAAAAAGCAGGTAAGGATTGACCACGTACAGAACCGCGGCTATGCGCAGACGCCTCAGGGTCGAGCCATTCGCGGGCACATGCATACAGGCTAAATCCGCAGCCGATGAGGGCGAGCAGGATAAAGGCGACTGGAACTGCGGACCAGGGGAGCAAAGTTCCGAGAGCGCCTCCAAGCAGCCAGGTCACAGGCGGATAGAAGACCAACCGGGGTTCTCCGGCTCCGTAGTTCGCCGACTCTACCCAGCGCGGATAGATCACACGCTCGTGCCATTGATGGGAAACCTCCATCCAGGACTGCAGATGAAAATCGAAATCGTGGCCGCAGGAGTTACCGCGCAGCATCAGTGGCACAACCACTAGAAGCGCACAGCCCACGATCGCGGCAGCGCTCCACCGGGAGTCCCGCCAACCAATCAGCCCTGAATCTCTCCGAACGTCCTCCCGCGGAAGATCCTTCACGGCGTAAGTCGAAGCGTGTGTGCCGTGGATGCGGCGACGGCGCTCTCGGTGAAGGGAAGAGAAAAGGTTCTGCCGCCATACCAGTAAGGCCACTGGTCCCGGTAGTAAGGGCTGTATGGATTTCCCGATTGGCCCATCACGATGTTCTCAGTGGCCGCGTCGATGTCGCTCCAGTCGACCGTCAGGCGCTGCGACGGCCCGAAGTCCCGTCCCACTTGCTTGACCGTGGTGGTGTCGCCGGATTGTGCCCGCGTGCCGCTGCCAGTCCAGTTCTTGAAGAAGGGAAGCGATCCAAGCAAGGGATGGCTCACCTGCACGACGTGGAAGGTGCCGTAGCGCCACGACTTCAGATCTGCCGGTGCGTGCCCATCCTCCAACCCTTTGGTCACAGCGGCGGTCAGCAGTTCATCCCAACTGCGATAGCGTTGCGGAAGCCACTGGGGCGGGGCATGCATGACCAACTCTTCTTCAACGAACTGGCTTTCTGGCCATTCGTAGAGGTTTGCATCACTGCCCAGCTTCGGTTCCAGAACCAGCGGCCAGAAGGCGCGTTTCGCCTCAAACACAATCGCGGCAGCGGCCGACTCCGTATCCATCACGCCATCCCACGAACGCAACAGGTCCGCGGCCTTCCGCAGTTTGGCGTCGGCATCCGGAGAGTGATCGATGGCGTAGGCGAAGCGCTGCGCCAGTTCCTCGTCCACTTCGGAATACACATCGGTCTGCAGCTTCAGCATGTCGTCGCCTGTGAGCTTGTCTTTGCCCGCCAGCCACTTCCAGATGCGCTCATTGCGATAGGGGCTCGCCCAGGCCGTGGTCAAAGGATAGGCATAACCGTCAGGAGTGATGCGTGAGTTCGCTGTCGCAATCACTCCGTTTGCCGGGTCAAACGTGCTCGGCAGCGCCTCGAAGGGGACGTAGCCCTGCCATTCGTGCTGCTGATCCGCGATCGGTGTGCCGGTCATTCCGCCGGGGCGAACTGGAATTGCGCCCGCTGCCTGGTAGCCAATGTGTCCCTGATCGTCGGCGTAGACCACGTTCAAAGTTGGCCCCCACCACACGCTCAGAGCCTTGCGAAACTCCGTCCAGGTGTTTGCGTTATCCAGATCGAAGATAGGGAAGCCGAGCACCTTGGGATCGTACGCGGCCCACTTCAGCGCAAGCTGACGGGTTTCGCCGGGAATGAGCGAAGAGATAATCGGCCCATGATCAGTCGATTCCACCTCGACGACGATGTCTTTGGCGAAGCGAACCTTGATCCGCTCCTGCGTCTTGTCCATGGGGTGCCAGCCATCCGGACCCTGATATTCGCCCTGCGCGTTGGTTCGCTCCACATACAGATCCTGCGTATCGCCATACAACGAGGTGTAGCCCCACGCGATGTGATCGTTGTGTCCCGCGGTTATGAAGGGCATGCCCGGCACGGTCACGCCCGCGACATGAAAGCTTCCCGACTTCAAATCGGACTCGTACCAGATGTTCGGAATGTTGTGCTCGAGGTGCATGTCGTTCGACAGCATCGCTCGGTGCGATGCGGTATGCGCGCCGCTTACCACCCATTCGTTGGAGCCGGGAGTACAGGTGCCGCATGGATCTTTGCCCAGGATCTGCCTGAGTTGCTGCAAATCCTGGAGCAGCGATTGGGTCTCGTCCAGTGGCACGTCGGGCACATTCTGTTGCGGAGCCGTCAAATCAGGAGCGGCCGTGGTCGGCGGATGATCGCGCCACGAACCAGTGGGATACAAATCGGCTGCGAGCGTCGGACCGAGGCGAGCCGTGACGCGCTCCCGGCTGAGCTTCTCGTTCCAGTGTTCATCGAGCATCTGCACCATGCTCAGTCCGACCAGTACCGAATCCACCGGGTGCCAAGGCCTCGGCTGATAGTCGAGCATGCCGAATTCGGCGGGCAAATGCTTCTCATTCGCTTCTATAAAGTTGTTTACGCCGCGCGCGTAGTCTTCGAGAAAGCGCCGGTCGCGGTCTGAAAGCCCCGCAGCGATGCGTTCCGCGGTCGCGCGCATTTGCAGCACGCGCTGCAGGCGATCATGATTCACTGGCCCGTCGCCGAGAAGCGTGCCCAGCACTTCGCCCAGTTCGCCTCCCGCATTTCTGCGCGCCATGTCCATCTGCCACAAGCGATCTTGCGCGGTGACGTAACCCTGCGCTTCAAACAGATCGTCGAGAGTTGCCGCCTCGATGTGCGGAACACCGTGTTCGTCGCGGCGCACGCTCACACCCGCGCTCAGCCCCTGCAACTTCGCATCTCCGTCCAGTTGCGGCAGCGAAGCCTGCATCGCATGCTTGACCCAGGCCACGCCAGCTGTTACGCCCAATCCTGTGATCAACACCAGCAGCAGCAGGAAGCCAGCCACCCAGGGCAGCCAGGACTCTACGTCGTTCGTACGACAGTCGGTCTCGTTCTCTCGTGATCATGCTCATTTCCAAGGGTCATTGTCTCATCGCGGGACCCGCCGCTTGACATGCTGCTCACTCCCAGCAATGCTAATTGTTTCCATCAATACGTTTCTTTACTCACGGGAGTACTCGCATTGAACGTCCGCGTCTTTTACCACGACAAGTGTTTTGACGGAGCCTGTTCCGCTTCTTTGTTTACGCGCTTTCATCGCGAGTGCATTCAACGTGATGCCAATTACGAATTTCACGGCCTGGTTCATCGAGCCGGCGCGCTGTTTAACGAAGCCGACTTTACCGGCGATGAGAATGCCATCGTCGACTTCAAGTATTCTGCCTCACCCCGGATCACCTGGTGGTTCGATCATCATCTGAGCGCGTTTCTCACTCCGCAGGATCATGAACAGTTCCTGCAAGGCGTGGCCAACGGCGAGTTCGCCAGGCGCCGCTTCTACGACCCCGACTACACCTCCTGCACCAGCTTTCTGGCCTACATTGCGAAGACTCAATTCGATTTCAACGTGCAGCCCTACGCCGAGCTGATCGAGTGGGGCGACATCGTGGACGGCGCCCTCTATGCCAGCCCCGAGGCGGCCGTCGAGATGGCCGCACCCGCTATGAAGCTCACCTTGATCATCGAGTCCACACAGGATCCCGCTTTCATTCCGCGGCTCATCCCGCTGCTCACCTCTGAGTCGCTCTCCGACGTGCTCAAGGAACCTTTCGTCAGTGAACTGCTGCCCCCCTTGCTCGAACGCCACAGCGAAGCGATCGATCTGATTCGCGAGCGCTCCGAATATAAAGACGGCACCATCTTCTTCGATATCTCCGATCGTTCGCTTGAGGGCTTCAACAAATTCATCCCGTATTACCTCTTTCCGGACGCTACGTATTCCATCGGTCTGTCCCGCTCGAGTTTTCGCACCAAGGTGGCCGTTGGCTCCAACCCCTGGACTAAGGCGGACCCGAACAAGATGGTGAATCTCGCCTCCATCTGCGAACGATACGGAGGCGGTGGTCATGCTCGTGTCGGGGCCATTTCGTTTCCACCGGACAGGGCAGACGTCGCACGCGCCGCGGCTGCTGAGATCGTCGCCGAACTGCGCGCGAAGAATCCACTGCCATGACGCTCAACCAACAGAAGCCCCGGTTTGCCCGCCAACTCACACGCGCTGTTGTCCGGACGGCGGCCTTCTCCGCCCTGCTGGTGTGCTTGCGGGCCCATTCCGCCGCGCCGGCACATTGGACACTCGGCCCATTCGTGCGGCCGGTGACCGAGCCGGTCATCACGCCCAACCCAGCGTCTGTCTTCTCCGATCCGATCACCAAGTCGCCTGTCCACTGGGAGGCGCTGCATACGTTCAATCCCGCTGCCGTGGTGCGCAATGGCAAAGTCGTCGTGCTGTACCGAGCGGAAGACGACTCCGGCACCATGGAAATCGGCATGCATACTTCGCGGCTGGGCATGGCGGAGAGCGACGACGGCATCCATTTCACCCGACGGCCCGATCCGGTCTTTTATCCAGCCGAGGATGCGCAGAAAGAGCGCGAGTGGCCCGGAGGCGTTGAAGATCCCCGCATTGTTGAAAGTGAAGACGGAACCTACGTTCTCACGTATACGCAATGGAATCGCAAGACCTACACCATCGGGGTGGCTACTTCAAAGGACCTGCTGACCTGGACCAAACATGGCCCCATCTTCGCGGGCGCTGCCGGCGGCAAGTACGACACGCTCGCCTACAAATCCTCGGGCATCGTGACCCGGTTGAAAGGCGATAAGCTGGTCGCGGCGAAAATTCACGGCAACTACTGGATGTATTGGGGTGAAATCCAAATTCGCCTGGCCCGCTCCTCCGATCTGATCCACTGGACGCCGGTCGAAGACCTCAGCGGCAAAACAACCGTTTTGCTGCACAACCGGCCGCACCGGTTCGACAGCGCATTTCCCGAGGTCGGACCGCCGCCGCTGCTGACCAAGAACGGCATTCTGCTGCTCTACAACGGCAAGAACGCGGCGAAGGATGGTCAGCCCGGCCTCGACCCGAATGCGTACTCCGGCGGACAGGCCCTGTTTTCCGCCGATGACCCCACACGCATGCTGGCGCGCACCAACGATCCCTACTTTCGGCCGGAGTTGCCCTTTGAAAAAAGCGGCCAGTATGCGGCAGGCACCACCTTTACCGAAGGCCTGGTCTTCTTCCAGGGAAAGTGGTTCCTCTACTACGGCTGCGCCGATTCGCGAGTGGGAGTGGCGGTTTACGATGCACACGGCGCACAGCCCTGATTTTTAGCAGCGGCAGAGATTACCGCTAGGCGTTCCTAAAACCCGAATCTTTCGTCGAAGTTCGTCATCCCAAGCTTGGTTGGCCGCGCCGCTGTCCTGATATGCGGGCAGGCCAACTTCAGGGAGGCTCTCGCATGAACGTAGTACTCTTCGGCGCAACCGGAATGATCGGTTCCCGCATTCTGAATGAACTGCTGTCGCGCGGCCATGAAGTACACGCCGTCGTTCGGGAACTGGGCAAACCTGTCCCGGGCGCAAAGCAAGTTGATGGAGACATCTTCAACGCGGACGACGTGTCCCGGGCTACGCGCGGAGCCGAGGCGGTCATCAGCGCCTACGGGCCTGGCATTGCGCCCGATGGCGTCGGCAGACTCATCCACGCCACAGAATCGCTGGTGAAAGGGCTGACGGAATCCGGCGCCCGGCGTCTGATCGCCGTGGGCGGCGCGGGCAGTCTGCTGGTTGCGCCGGGTGTTCAACTGGTCGATTCACCGGATTTCCCCGCCGCGTGGAAGCCCATTGCGCTCGCCCATCGCGACGCGCTGGGGATTCTGAGGAACTCCGGCCTTGACTGGACCAGCGTTTGTCCCGCCGCCGAGATTGCCCCGGGAGAGCGGACTGGAAAATTCCGCGTCGGAGGGGAAGAGCTGCTTACCGACTCGGAAGGACATAGCCGAATCTCTGCCGAGGACTTTGCCATCGCCATCGTGGATGAACTGGAGCAGCCGAAGCACCTCCGACAGCGCTTTACCGTCGCGTATTGACCAGCAGGTATGGAGCGCAGCGCGACGGTTAGCGTCCGCTCGGCTTGAGCGACGGCCAATCCGGCCTGCGCTTTTCGAGGAACGCGCTCACGCCTTCCTTAAAGTCGGCCGTGCTCCGTGCTGCGGCATTCGATTCGATTGCGGCAGCGATCTCGGCGTCCAGTTGCTGTCGCGCGTTGGCGCTGAGCAGCTTCTTCACCATCTGCATGGCTTGCGGGCTGTTTTGCAGCAAGGCCTTCGCCAGGGTGCGTGCTTCGCCCATCAGCTCAGGGCCGGGCACTACCCGCGACACCAGCCCTAGCCTGTGCGCTTCCTCAGCGTCGATCAGTCTGCCCGTGAGCAGCAGATCCCGCGCCTGCTTTTCGCCAAGCTGCAGCCGCAGGAATGAGGCGACGATGGCCGGAATAAAACCGATCCGTACCTCGGTGTAGCCGAACTTCGCTTCCGGAGCCGCGATGGTGAAATCGCAGATGGTCGCGAGCCCGGTTCCGCCCGCAATGGCTGCTCCGTTCACGGCCGCGATGGTTGGCTTCGGGAAGTCGTAGAGGGCCCGGAACAGCCCGGCGATTCTGGTGGAATCTTCTCGTTGTTCTTCGGGAGAGCTGTCGTTCAAGGTCCGCAGATGATCGAGATCGAGCCCCGCGCAAAACGCCGCTCCGGCGCCGGTCAGAATCACCACTGCGCAATCGGATTGCTCGGCATCGGCGAGCGCGGCGCGAAGCTCCTCGACCATCTGCGGGTTCAGCGCGTTGCGCCGTTCGGGCCGATTCAGCTGTATCGTCCGAATCCGAAGTTCGTCGTCGTCAATCAGCAGCGTTTCGTAATTCGGCATCGTTCTCCTGCTATTGCTTCGTGGCGCCAAATCGCTCCGCGATTGCGGAACTGGCCGCGGTCAGCCCGTCGAAGGGCTCGAGCCCCGGCAACTCGGCGCCGAGTCTGCGCAATTCCTCCACCGCCAGCTCCGTCGCCAGATTGCCGACGAGAGCATCTTGCGCGAACGGGCATCCGCCCAATCCACCTATCGCCATATCAAAACGCCGGCAACCAGCATTGTAGGCAGCGGCCACCTTGGCGGCTACCTCATCGGGCCGCGCATGCAGATGAACTCCGATTTCGGTTCCACCTTGCGCCTCAAGAACGGCCTGCAGCAACTGCGAAACCTGCTGCGTCGTTGCACGCCCGACGGTGTCGGCGAGCGAGATCTGTTCGATCCCCGAGTCAGCCAGCAGATCGCAGGCGGCGAGCACCTCCTCAATATCCCAGGCCTCGCCATACGGGTTGCCGAAGGCCATCGAAACATACGCCACGACATCGAGCCCTGCCTTGAAAGCCGCCTGACCGATAGCTTCGAGAGCGTCCAACGCTTCTTCGGGCGTCTGGTGCTGGTTGCGCTTCAGAAACTCCGGCGAGATGGAGTAGGGAAACCCGAGCGTCTGCACCGCTCCAGTGGCGATCGCGCGCTGTGCGCCTTTCTCGTTGACCACGATGCCGATGATGTCGATCTCCGGCGGCGGGTCGAGGAACGTAAGCACCTGCTCGGAGTCCGCCATTTGCGGCACAGCCGCCGGTGATACGAACGAGACCGCATCGATGTGCTCGAAGCCCGCGCCGATCACCATGCGCAGGTAGTCCACTTTCACCTCGACGGGAATCGGTTTGGGCAGGGCTTGCCACGCATCCCGGGGGCACTCGATCAACTTCACCTGATTCGTCACCGTGTCGTTCTCTCCTGCAAACCATCGACCGCCATTACATGTGTGCGATGCCGATCAGGAACCCCACGGTGAGAAAATGCAGCGCCACCGTCTGCATCAGCGCGCTCAGCCATCCTCTGCTGCGCAAGATCAGCGACATGAACAGACCGTACATCGGGAATTGCAGATACATCATCAGCTGCGAGAGATTGTTGGCCAGCTCCTCTGAGATACCGAGTGCGCGAAGCTTCAGCAGCAGCACGAATGGGTAGAGCATGCGCAGGGAATCAGGGCCCTCGAGCGCCATCACTGCGGCTGCGCGCAAGGCCACCGGAGTGACCAGCATTCCAAGCAGCAGAGGCCACCACACCCCGATCCCGGATCTCGCCTGTTTCTTACGACCGCGCGGGCGCCTGGAAGTGATTCTTCCTTCCGGCGAGGTGGAGGAGATGCGAGCCATTCTCCCAGCATAATCGCTCGATGTCCCGAACGGATGTGGCAGACGCGCAGCCCCGTGTCGAGAGTAACAACCCTGCAACGAAACCTCGAAAAACTAAGCCTTCGTGTCCCGCTTGCGGCGACTATGTTTGGATCACGCCCACGTTGAACCTCGCCACCTCGGGATTGAGCGATACGGCCTCGAGTGCGGTGATCAGCGTGTCCCGCGTCTTCGCCGGATCGAGAATCGCATCGACCCACAGCCTCGCCGCGGCGTAGCGGCAGTCGGTCTGTTCTTCATAGGTCGCCTGGATACTCCGCAAGAGTTCCTGCTTTTCCTCATCGCTCAGCTTCTTGCCGCTGCGTTCCAGCTGCTTGATCTTGATCTCGACCAGCGTGTTCGCCGCCGCCGCCCCGCTCATCACCGCGTACCGCGCCGTCGGCCACGCAAACATAAACCGCGGATCGTAGGCCTTGCCGCACATCGCATAGTGCCCCGCGCCAAAGCTACCGCCGACGATCACCGTGATCTTCGGCACCGTCGAGGTCGAGACCGCCGACACCATCTTCGCGCCCGCGCGAATAATCCCGCTCCACTCCGCATCGCGCCCCACCATGAAGCCGTTCACGTCGTGAAGAAAGATCAGCGGCACCAGGTTCTGATTGCAGTCCATGATGAACCGCGCCGCCTTCTCCGCGCTCTCGGCGTAGATCACCCCGCCAAACTCCATCCGCTTCTCGCCCTCGTGCGAAGTCTGCGCCTGGTGCATCTTCTGGTTCGCGACGATGCCCACAGCACACCCGCCGATCCGCGCATACCCGCAGACCACCGTCCGGCCGTAGTCCGCCTTGTACTCGTCGAACTCGCTGCGGTCCACCAGCCGCGCAATCACTTCGCGCATGTCGTAGCTGCCGGTGCCCTTCGACGGATCGGGATCGAGCAACCCATACAGATCCTCCGCCGCATATTTCGGCGCAGTCCTTCTCAGCGTCGTAGGCAGTCCGCGTCGAAACGTGCGCGTGCTGCACGCTGACCCAGCTTGCCCACCAGCGAACGCAGCCGCGCCAGGCACAGATGATCGTTCGGCTCCTTGAAGTCCACCGTCCCCGAGATCTCCGCATGCATCGTCGCCCCGCCCAGCTCCTCCGCCGAGTACTTCTGCCCGATCGCCGCCTGCACCAGCGCCGGCCCCGCCAGAAACAAGCCCGCTGCCCTCCGTCATCAGCACGTAGTCGGTCATCACCGGCAGATACGCCCCGCCCGCCACGCACATCCCCATGATGGCCGTGATCTGCGGAATCCCCTTCGCGCTCATCACCGCGTTGTTGCGAAAGACGCGCCCGAAATCGTCCTGGTCGGGAAACACGTCCTCCTGCAGCGGCAGAAACACCCCCGCCGAGTCCACCAGGTAGAGCGTAGGAATCCGGTTCTCCATCGCGATCGTCTGCGCCCGCAGCACCTTCTTCGCCGTCATCGGGAAGAACGCGCCAGCCTTCACCGTGGCATCGTTCGCGATGATCATCACAGCCGTCCGGCGACCCGCCCCAGCCCCGTCACCACCCCCGGCCGGCGGCGCCCACCCCACTCCTCATACATGCCAAACGCCGCAAACAGCCCCAGCTCCAGAAACTCGGTGCCCGGGTCGAGCAGCAGCGCCAGCCGTTCCCGCGCCGTCAGCCGCTTCTTCGCGTGCTGCGACTCGATGGCCTTTGCGCCCCCTCCCTGGCGAATCTCCGCTTCCTGCTGCCGGATCGCGCCCAGCAGCGCCGACATTCCCGCGGCATGGCTTTTGGCGCGAGGCGCGTTCGGGTCGAGCCTGGAGGGAAGGGAATTGTTCAGTTTGGCCGGCTGGGCAGCCGGTTGGGTCGGTGAAGATCCGAGGTTTGGAGTGGTATTGGAATCGGCCATAAGAAACTCGCAATCATAGCATTGCGGTCCGGCTTCAATCCCGCCGGCGATTTCATGAGCACAAACCGCCGCGTCAATGGCATACTCTTGGCCATGGATCTTGCGTTTCCTGCTCTGTTCCGCCAGCGGAAGAACGAGGATTGGCCCGAGACCACCGCCACCGTCGCCGATTGCCATACGCTCACCGGCATGCGGGACCCGAGCGATGGCCCAACGAATCTCTACTCGGTGCGCTTCGTCTACTGGGTCCAGGACAAGATGTATTCGGGATGTTTCCGCTCCGCCGCAGGGCTACGAGGCCGGCAGCCCCTGGCGCTGCGCTATCACCCGCGCCACCCGGAACGCACCACCTGCGATCCGCCGGAAAAGCTTCGAACCGAAGTGCTGGTCGCGCTCTCCGTCGCTCTCACGGCGCTCTACTTCGTCTTCGCCTTCCATCGCTAGTCTTCGCCGCCTCGCTAAGGATCGCGTTCGTAGCTTACGGCCTCGCTCGACATCAGCTTAGCTCCGCTCCAGGCCCAGTTCTTCGCCGCCTTGGCCCGCATCGCGTCGATGCAGAACTGGATATGGGCGTCAAGCTCCACGCCCAGCTCCGCCGCGCCCTTCACGATGTCTTCCCGATGAACGCCTTTGGCAAACGCCTTGTCCTTCATCTTCTTGCGCACACCCGCCACCTCGACGTCGTGGATCGACTTCGTCGGCTTGACCAGCGAACACGCGGTAAGAAACCCGGCCAGCTCATCGCAGGCAAACAGCGTCTTGTCCAGGTGCGTCACCCGCGGCACACCCGAATACTCCGCGTGGCCGAGGATCGCCGTGCGAATCTCCTCCGGCCAGCCCTGCGCGGTCAGAATCTTGTTCCCTTCAAAGGGATGATCCTCAAGCGAAGGGAACTTCTCGTAGTCGAAATCATGTAACAGTGCTGTGCAGGAATAGGTTTCGAGCAGCGCCTCGCGCTCCGTTCCCGACAACCCGCGAGCGATCCGCTTCCGCCTCGCCATAGGCCCGCACGCAAGCCTCAACAGCCAGCGCGTGTTTCAGCAGGCTGGCCGACCGGGTGTGTTCGTTGAGCAGCGCCCAGGCTGCCTCGCGTGAATAATCCGCCATGTTTCAGAGCACCTCGGTCTCATCCTAATCGAGAACGAAAAGCGATTTGCGACCGGGAGGTCATCGAAAACACGTTGGGCACCCGAATTAAGTCTCAGGGCAGCCGCAACACCAGGCCTGTGCTGAGAACCTTTGGCGACGCGCCTCCGCTGATTTCGCCTCCGCTAAACTCCACTACGCGCCAATCGATGCGCGGCAAGATGGTCCAGTCGACGCCGCCGACGATCCGGTACTGGGCGTTGGTCGAGGTTGCGTTGGCCACATCCGCGCGCCCGATTCCGCCCAGGGCCTCGACATACGGCTTGAGCGGAAACACCGGCGGGTGGATCGCGACCCTGACACCGGCGAGACCGCTGTCGAGCGACTGACCATTCCCGTGCAGAAATTCGCCGCGAACATCGAAGCCCGCGCTGAGCAACGGCAGGTGCAACGGGGTCAGATAGAGTCCCACCGTACCTCCGTATAGATTTCCGTTGGTGCCCGACCCAAGATCCGCGCCGGTGAAGGCTCCATAAATACCGGTTTGTGCATGGGCAGACACGCTCACCACCATGCAGGCTATGAAGAGGAAATATCGCACGCGATTCATAAGGGTTTGCTCCACCACTCAGGTCAGACACTGGATCGGGAAAGCAGTTGCATGCCGGCCTTGCCGGCTGTCCACCGCCTGGCTACTCCGGGCCCCTGCTTCTCGGTTGAGATGCCGATTCGGTCTGAGCCGTTCTCCGGCTACGAAGTGGCTGCGTCGGCCATTTCGTCTTTCCTGTTTCTTAGGAGGATCTTAGGGTTTCTTCGGGTTGACTCTTCTTTTTCACTTGACAAGTCAGGTACTGCACCCTCAAGGTAGACAAAGATGGTGGGAATTGGGCTTACAATGCCGTTCCGCCACGGACGCCTGCTCTGGTGCTCCGTACAACTTATGGCAACTACCTTAGCCACAGTAGAGGCGCGTGAGGTACTTCGTTGCGAGCACTGCAGCCTGGTGCAGTTTCGAACAGCGAACTCTCACTGCAGACGCTGCCGCAAACCCCTGGAACTGGAAGAGCCCGAACTGCAGATGCCGCACCTGGTCGTGGCGTCGGAATCGTCGTCTGCCGACGACGACAGCCTGCAGGTCGCTCGCGCCGTTCGCGACATCCGCCATAACCGCGGACTGAGTCAGCGGCAACTGGCGGGACGCATGCAGGTTCCGCGCACCTACATCTCCAAGATTGAAAACGGCAAAGCCATGCCGACGCTTTCGTCGCTCGCACGGCTCGCTGCTGCTCTTGAGGTCGACATCTGCGACCTGGTCCGGGATGCGAGAAGCCGTAAGTGCGAAGACACCCTCTCCGTCCTTGGAGATCCGTTCCTGGCGGAGATCGCTCCCTACATCGCGCAGCTCGACGCCTTTCAGCGTTCCGTATTTCTAAACCAGGTCCGCGACCTGGCAACCGGCCGGCGGCGCATGGCTTAGCACTCCAGAGTTCGGCGTTCGAGCAAAGCGCCGCTGCCAGCGCTCGCACGCCTGTCGAAGTTGGTCCCCGTTGCATTGCGGCGGGGTGTGCCATGTGCTACGGTCGGAGAGTAGAGGCTTTCGCTTGCGATCTCCGACGCCAAGCCGCGTGCACGAGCTTTCTGCCGATGAGCAGGCGATCTACCGTACTTTGGATCCCGCTCGGCTGCCGAAGCATGTGGCCATCATCATGGACGGGAACGGCCGCTGGGCCGGTAAGCGCAGCCTCAAGCGCTTCCTAGGGCACCAGCAGGGCGCCGAATCGGTGCAGTACGTGGTCGAAACTGCCTCCCGCATCAACCTGCCCTGGCTGACCCTTTACGCATTTTCCCTCGAAAACAATCTTCGCCGCCCCAAGACGGAAGTCAACTTCCTCATGCTGCTGCTGCGTTCGTACCTGATGAACAATGTGCAGCGGATGAATGACAACAACGTCAGAATTCAATACATCGGCCGCACCGACAAACTGCCGGGCGAGGTGCGCGACAAGATGCAGTGGGCCGCCGAGGCCACTGCCGCGAACACCGGAACTGTGCTCACGCTGGCGCTTAACTATGGCGCCCGTTCCGAGTTGCTGGATGCTTTTCGCGCGGTATGTGCCGAGGTATGCGATGGCAAGTTGAGCATCGACGCAGTCACGGAGCAGGATATTCAGCGCCACCTCTATACCTCGCACATGCCCGATCCGGACCTCATCATCCGCACCTCGGGCGAGATGCGCATTTCGAACTTCCTGCTGTGGCAGATTGCCTACTCCGAGATCTTCGTGACCGATCGACTCTGGCCCGACTTCCGCGGCATCCACATGCTGCAGGCCATCGCCGACTATCAGGGACGCGAACGCCGCTACGGCGGGTTGAGTGACGGCACTGAGTCGGACGACATCGCCAGTTTGCCGGCCAACAACGTTCTCGTCCCCCGTTAATTTTTTCATCAAAAGAAAAGGGAAGGCCGATGGTTCGGCCCTCCCTGGATTGCTATCGTGCGTGCGCCGGCAAGCGCGATTCAGTTATCGATTGGAACGTCCCTCAGACGCGCCCACCAGCACGTGATCCGGCGCGCTTACTTCGGTTTGTGGCAGATCGGTCTTCACCTTCAGCGCCTGTAGTTCCGGCTTGCGGCCAGGCTGCGCCAGGAAGCCCAATTCGTACTGGTTCATCAGGCGTGTGTGCAGTTCGTCCAGGAACGGATCGAACGACACCGGGTTTCCGATTCCCTGGTAGAACGCCTTCCCGCCCGTAGCCTGCGATACCTGCAGCAGGTAGTTCTGGCCACCGAAGGAGGCATATTCGCCGCGATCGAATCCACCTGTGTCGCCGTAGTAGATCGAATAGACGATCAGGTGAGCCTTCTGCGAGTCTTCAATCGAAGCCAGCATGTAGGGATCTTCCGGATCGTAGCGGCGACCCTCGTAGCGGTCCACTCCGTCCGTAATCATCAACACTTCGCGCCGATTCTCGTTGTTTGCTGACGGCCAATGCTTCGCCAGATCCGAAAGGCAGAAGTAGGGGCTTGCATTGCCTCCGGCTGTACCCGTCGGAATGCGCAGGGCCTTCGCGGCCAGGGCGTGATCCGGCGTCAGGTTCTGGACGAAGGCCGCCCGGCCATTCTGCATGTACGCCACGCCTACTTCGGTTCCTTGCGGCAGTCGGCTGATGAATTTCCTGATCGATGAAAGCTGATTGCTGATGCTCGACCGTGCCGAGTCATCGACCAGGATCACCAGTTCCAGGCCGCTGCGCTCGCCGCGGAGTGGCACCCAGCCCGTAATGGTTTCCGGGTGATTGTTTGTAGTGATTTTCATCGTGTCGCGCGCTACATCGAGAGATCCGCTGCCCTTCTTCGGCATAACCGTCACAACCGTCTGGGTCTCAACCCCGGTCTGTTGCGAAAGCAGAGGCAGAGAGGCAGTCATCGTTCCCGCCAGCGCCAATCCTGCAAGTAAAATTTTGTTCGCCATCTATTTGCTCCTGATTCATATAACCCGAACATTTGTTAGATGTAGCGGCCAGCGAAAAGGCGCCAAACTCGGTGAGGCAGCGTGTATTCTGCTCAACAGATGAAACGGGTAATTACGGCCGCGGTTCTGATTCCATTGGTGCTGCTGCTGATTTTTAAAGCGCCATTTTGGATGATTACTGCCTTTGCCGCCCTCGTAGCCGAACTGGCCCTTTGGGAGTTCCTCACCCTGGCGGACGCGACCGGAGCGCGGACCCCTCGCATCCTCGTGCTGGTGACGGGCGCGCTGCTGTTCTACTTCGCCTTCCGCAATGCGGAACTGCTCGGCCCCGCCATTAGCGCCCTGAGCCTGATCATCTTCGTCGTCTGCGCGTTTCGGTCTCCGCTGAACCAGGTGCTCCCAAACACGGCATTTTCCGTCTTCGGGTTGCTGTACATCGCGCTCTCGTTGACCACCCTTCCGCTGCTGAGCGCGCAGGAAAACGGCCCTTCGCTGCTGCTGTTTCTTTTCATGGTGGTCTGGGTAGGGGATACGGCGGCTCTGTACGTCGGCCGTGCTTTTGGCCGCAGAAAGCTGGCGCCTTCCCTGAGCCCGAATAAGACCTGGGAGGGAAGTCTCGGATCGGTGGCCGGAAGCCTGGTCATCACCCTGCTGCTGATCTACCTGGCTGCATTCACGACCCGGCGAGGCAGCGGCCTGCTCAATTACCCGGGATCGGTGGTCCATTGGCTGTTGCTGGCGGTGCTGCTCAATGTGGCGGCGCAGGTCGGCGATCTGATCGAGTCGGCGATCAAACGCGGAGCGGGGGTCAAAGACTCCGGCACGCTGCTACCCGGCCACGGAGGCATTCTCGACCGGGTCGATGCGCTGCTGCTGGCCGCTCCCGTGCTGTGGTACGCTCAACTTGCTCAGCAGTCGTTTTAGACAAGTTCGACAAGAGCCTCCGCTTTGAAGCAGATCGCCATCCTCGGTTCGACCGGTTCCATCGGCAACAGCACCCTCAGCATCGTCGAGAGTTATCCAGAGCGCTTCAGCGTTGCCGCGCTGGCTGCGGGCCGCAATGTCGAGGCTGCCTTTGCACAGGCAAGTCGCTGGCGTCCGCAGGTGGTTTCGATGGCGACGCCTGAGTTGTCCGGCGAATTGGAACGCAGGCTGCGCAGCGCAGGGATCACGGGGGTCGAGGTGGTGTCCGGCACCGAAGGAACGGTGCGGGTTGCGACTCTGCCGCAGGTTGATTTCGTGGTGTCGGCCATTGTGGGCGTCGCGGGTCTCGAGGCTACGTTTGCCGCCGTGCAGGCCGGCAAGCCCGTGGGTTTGGCGAACAAGGAAGCGATGGTGGCGGCGGGCGAGATCCTGACCACAGAAGCCGCGAAGCGTGGCGTTCCGCTGCTGCCCATTGACTCAGAACACAACGCGATTCACCAGTGCATGCGCGGCGGGACCCGGGCGGAAGTGCGTCAGATCTGGCTCACCGCTTCCGGTGGCCCCTTTCGCACCCTGCCGCTGGCCCGGTTTGATGAGATCACCGTGGAACAGGCGCTCAAGCACCCGACCTGGGTCATGGGCAGGCGGATCACCATCGATTCGGCCACCATGCTCAACAAGGGTCTGGAGATCATCGAAGCGTGTCGTTTGTTCGACATACCGCCCTCGTCCGTGCGGGTCACCGTGCATCCGCAATCGACCGTGCACTCGCTGGTCGAGTACGTGGATGGCAGCATTCTGGCGCAGATCTCGGTGACCGATATGCGGCTGCCGATTCTCTACGCGCTCAGCTACCCGGAGAGGATCGAATCGGACCTGAAGTTCGATATGGCGGCTCTCGGGCACCTCGAATTCGAACCACCCGATTTCGCGCGATTTCCCTGCCTGCGGCTGGCGTACGAAGCGGCTGAACGCGGCGGCGCCCACTGCATTGCACTGAATGCGTCGGATGAAATTGCGGTCGAGGCGTTCCTCGAAAGGGTGATACCGTTTCCGGGTATCCCGCGTACAATTGAAAGAGTGCTTGAGGCAACACCAGAGTCTCATCCGGCCACTATTCAACAGGTCCTGCAACTTGATCAGCAGGCTCGGGAATTGGCGCGTGAGCTTTTAGCCCGCGAGCAAAGAGTTACGGTTCCCGGCTCCTAGCCTTTTCACTGTCAGGATTTACAAAACTTACTATGCCCTCATTCGCAACAGATCTGATTTCGATGCTTGTGGTCCTCGGCATCATGGTGCTCGTCCACGAGACCGGGCACTTCCTGGTTGCCAAGCTTTTCGGAGTTCGGGTGGATGTCTTCTCCATCGGCTTCGGTAAGCGCCTGTTTGGATTCAAGCGAGGCGACACAGACTACCGCATCAGCCTCCTGCCACTCGGCGGATACGTCAAGATGGCAGGCGAGAACCCGGGCGAAGAAACCAGCGGCGATCCGGCGGAGTTCACGTCCAAGCCGCGCTGGCAGCGCATCCTGATCGGTCTCGCTGGCCCGTTCTCCAATTTCCTCCTGGCCTTTGCGCTCATCACCGGTCTCTACATGATGCACAACGAGGTCTTCGCGTACCTCTCGCAACCAGCGGTCCTCGACGGCTTTGTGCCGCCGGATTCGGCGGCCGGCAAAGCGGGTATCGCGGGGGGCGATCGCATCGTCAAGTATGACGGCGATTCCAACCCAACCTGGGAGCAAGTGGATATTCGCACGGCCCTGGATATGAACTCGACCATCCCTGTGATCGTGGAGCGCGATGGGCGCACCGTCTCGACCACACTGTCGATTCAAAATCCAACCCAGTCGCAGGAGTTCGACGCCGAAACCCTGGGCCTGCTGCCCAAGGTGCAGGACGCACCGCTGAGCGTCGAGGAATTGGAACATGGAATGCCGGCCGAAAAGGCCGGGCTGAAAGCCGGGGATCGCATCCTGGCTGTCGATGGCCATCAACTTCACTACGTCCGCTCCTTCCTGGCGTATCTGCAGGCCAGGGCCGGCCAGACGGTAAACCTGACTGTGCTGCGCGGAAGTCAGACTATCGCGCTCGAGATTCAACCGACATTGGCTGATGATGGCACGGGCCATCGCGGTTATCGTCTCGGGTTCCAGCCGGGTCGGCCGCCCTTCAAGGTGGAACAGCTACCGCTGGGCGCAGCGGTCACGCGCTCCATTTCGTTCAATCTGCGCAACTCCGGTTACATTCTCGAAGTGCTGCACAAGCTCTTCACCCGCCAGACAGCCATGCAGAACCTGAGCGGCCCTGTCGGTATCGCGCAACAGACCGGCCTCGCGATTTCGATGCCCGGCTGGCAGCCGATCATTGACCTCATGGCGCTCATCAGCCTGAATCTTGGCATCTTCAACCTGCTTCCGATTCCGATTCTGGATGGAGGCATGATCCTGCTGCTGCTGATTGAAGGCACCATTCGCCGTGACATCAATCAGGAAGTGAAGGAGCGCATCTACCAGGTTGCCTTCGTGGTGCTGATCCTGTTCGCCGTATTCGTGATGTTCAACGACTTCTCGAAGCTGCCGATCTTCTCCAAACTGAAGCCGTAAGCCCTTCCGGGTTGAAACCAAAGGTCCGCTCCCGCAGCGGACCTTTTTCTTTGCATGCCTCCAACATCGACTGCCTGCGCAGCTGCCTGATCACGTGGTGCCAGCCTGCGACACTCTGCATCGACAGTTACCGCGAAGTGCCACGATCACTCAACATCAGGCTGCTCCCCGAACGTCGGTGCATAGTACCTCCGGCCACTCACATGACACCCAAGTGTGATTGGCCGATGCCCTGTATGTCACTAAAGTGATTACAGATCGACGGCCTGGGTTACGGCTTGTGCGGCGCAGAAGGTCACCAGGGTTACTAAAGGTTTGCTCGGGTAGCTTACAAATACGCTGAGAAATAGGAAAATCTGAAGCCGTTTCAACCCGGATCGTTCCCTGGTTTGAACGCTTTTAGGCCTTGGTTATCAAATGTCAGAGTGCAAACGGTGCCACCCCATTCCCGGCCTCACCATGGATGCCAGCACGCTGTACCTTCACGTTCCGGAAGGATATCTTCGGGGCAAGTTGAAGGTACTCGCTGAGCAAGCAGATTTGCCTTGGGAGCAGCGCGAACCTGGAGTCTTCATCCTCACCGTTTTTCCTGAGCAGTTTCCTCCGATCCTGGATCTGTTCGAGAGTGAATTCACGGTCAGGGAACGCGATGTGATTCGTTGCACGATCCTTGATGCCGGTGAGGAGTTTTCACTTTCGGGCGCTATGGGTAACACTTCTCTGGGCGTTTCGGTCACGCAGCTCAAGAATGCCTGGATTACCGATTTGCTCTCGCAGCGGCGGCTCTTCAGCGCCTTCCAGCCCATCGTGATGACCTCAGAGGGCAAGAGCGCCGGCATCTTTGGCCACGAGTGCCTGTTGCGCGGATACGATGCCGACGGCGGGTTTATCTCTCCGGCTCACATCTTCGAGAGCGCACGCGCTGCGGACTTACTCTTTCAACTTGATTTCGCCGCCCGCAGATCCTCGATCGAATGCGCGGCCGCACGCGGATTAACCGACAAGATCTTCATCAATTTCAATCCCACAACGATTTACGATCCCGCCCATTGCTTGCGTTCGACATTGGAACTCATTGATGAGAAGGGGCTGCCTCGAAATCAGATCGTGTTTGAAGTGGTGGAGAGCGAACAGATCGCCGATACAGCCCACCTGCGCCGCATTCTCGACTTCTACCGCGAACAGGGATTCTCGGTTGCGCTTGATGACGTGGGTGCAGGCTTCAACTCGCTGCGTCTGCTCTCCGAGATCCGGCCTGACTTTATCAAGATTGATATGGACCTGGTGCGCAATGTTCACCGGGATCCATGGAAGGCCATCATCACTTCCCACCTCATCGAGGTGGCGCATGAACTTTCGCTGCCCATCATCGCCGAAGGCATCGAGTGCATCGAAGAGTCGCAATGGCTGGAAGAGCGCAAGGTTCAATATCAACAGGGCTTCCTGCATGGACGCCCCGAGCCTCGTCCGCTGCCCACGGAATCGTTGCCACGATTTTTTACGCCTCTGCCGGTTTTGCTGAAGCGGTAAGCATTCAAGCTCAGCCTGAGAATCGAGCCGGTTTCGAGCGCAGTCTGTCCTGCGAACGCTGTGGCAAACAGCGCATCTTTCGCGAGCAGGCTCTAAACTATAAGCACCATGGCTGAACCCTCTCGCGTCACCCTGCGCGTTCGATACGCTGAGACCGATCAAATGGGCGTGGTCTATCACGCCAATTACTTCGTGTGGTTTGAGATTGGCCGGGTGGAACTTCTGCGCCAGCTCGGGTTCGACTACAAACAACTGGAAGCGACGGAAGACTGCCACCTGCCGGTCGTCGATGCCAGTTGCCGCTACAAAGCTCCCGCACGCTACGATGACTGCCTGACCCTGGACACGCGTCTCACCGCGATGCGCAGTTCGGTGCTGCGGTTCGGCTATCGGCTCTCTCGCGATGGCTCCGGAGATGTGCCGGCCATTCTGCTTGCGGAAGGCGAAACCACCCACGTGGTCGTCGATCGCGATTTGCAGAAGAAGGATCTGCCGGAACGATACCTCGCCGTTCTGCGCGCGAACGTTGCGGCAAAGCTTACGAGCGATTGAACCAGCTTCTCCAGTCCGCGTGATGCCCGCACCGCAAGTCTGAAGAATTTCCTGGCCGCCTCAACAATATTCCGCTTCCCGGTTCGTCTCCCCTTGTAGATGAGGCGGTCGCCATGGTTTCAGCGATGACTATCGAGCAGGATCGGAAGATCGCGGAAACCGTGCAGGCTGAGCGGGCGCGCTTGCGCGGCTTCATCCGAAGGCGCGTGGCTGATCGCGAAGAGGTCGAAGACATACTGCAGGAAGTCTTCTTTGAACTGATCGAAGCCTACCGCCTGATGAAACCGATCGAGCAGGTGGGAGCGTGGCTGTATCGCGTGGCGCGCAACCGCATCACCGATCGTTTCCGCAAGCGAAAGCCGGAGGCCCAGTTCGCCGAAAACGACGAGGGTCTGCAACTGGAGGAGCTGTTGCCATCGCCCGATGCGGGGCCGGAGGCGCTGTATGCGCGCGGCGTGCTGCTGGATGCGCTCGAGGAAGCGTTGGACGAGCTTCCCACGGAGCAGCGCGATGTCTTCGTGGCGCACGAAATCGAGGGCCGCAGCTTCAGGGAATTAGCAGACGAAACCGGAGTCGGCATCAATACGCTGCTCTCTCGCAAGCGTTACGCGGTGCTGCACCTGCGTAAGCGTCTGCAAACGATCTATGACGAATTTACGCACTAGCAAAGGACAGGTATGCCAAGGAACCCGGTAGCAAAGGTATTGAAGATCGCGTTGTTTGTCGTCGTGGGCAGCGCGGTGTTTGGATTCATCGTAATGAGCCTGTGGAATTGGCTCGTGCCGGCGTTGTTCGGCGGCCATCCGATCACCTTCTGGCAGGCGCTGGGGCTGTTCCTGCTGAGCAAGATTCTGTTTGGCGGCTTCCACGGGCGGGGCCGCGGCCCATGGCGGCAGCACCTGCGGCAGCGTTGGGAGCAGATGCCGCCTGAGGAACGCGAGAAGTTTCGCCAGGGCATGCGAGGCAGATGCGGCACGTTTGTCCCGCCGCAGGAGACCCAGGTCTAAGTGCAGCGGGACCCAGGCCTAAGTGCAGGATCAAGGGCACGGTCCTGGCCCCACGCAATCCTCAAGATGTGCAAGCCTCTGAGCAAGCAGCGCCAAACAGCTAGCCGTACTTTCGAGAGAGGACAGATGACTCCGGATCCCCGACCACCACGTCGGAATGACAACCAAAGCCTGGTCCAGAACTGGGAATCGTCTGCACCGCAAAGCGGCGAGGGTCAGCTCCGTCTCAGGCTTGCGGAACTCGAGGCCGAGAACCTAAGTCTGCAGCAACTTGTTTCGGAGTTGTTGATCAAGAACCAGCGATTGCGCGAACTGCTTTGCCAATAGGGTACAAAGTCGCCGGCTTACGCAATTAGATCTTTCGGCTTCACGTTGGCACGAATGAAGTCGACGGTGGTTTCAAGCGGTGTTCCGGGTCCGAAGATCGCCGCAACTCCCTGCGATTTGAGGAATTCGGCATCCTGCTGCGGAATGGTTCCGCCCAGAACCACGAGAATGTCGCCGGCTCCGCGCTCGCGCAGCAGGGAAGTCACGCGAGGCACGATCACGTTGTGCGCGCCGGAGAGAATACTCAGCCCCACGCAGTCCACGTCTTCCTGGAGCGCTGCGTTGACGATCATCTCGGGCGTCTGTCGCAGCCCGGTGTAGATCACTTCCATGCCCGCATCGCGCAGCGCACGCGCAATCACCTTGGCGCCGCGGTCGTGGCCATCGAGACCCGGCTTCGCAACCAGCACTCGGATTGGCGTCTTGAATTGCTCATCGGAACCGGAAAGAGTACCACGGCTACCAGTGGCAGCGCACTCCGAAAGGGTAGCAGCGCATGGCATAATGAACCTGCCATGGCGGCCACCATTCGCAAACTGGCAGCAATCGATATCGCCTTTCATGGCTATCGATTCATACTGGCGGAGTTTGTTGCGGGCGTATTTGGTCCCTTGCTGCTGGGGCTACTCTCGATCGTGCGTGGCCACGCCGTGTGGCAGGCTGCGTTAGGCGTCTACCTCATTCTGCTGGCCGCGAACTATGTTCCGCTCGCAATGTATGCCATAGTGCTAACGCGTCACAAATCCGCAGGCGACGAAATCGCCGAAGACCTGCAGCAACCAGGCGCTACCTCGCAATACTTTCGACTCTCGCTGCTGTTGTTGGTCCCGCTGGTGATCCCCGCGATGGCGATAGTCCAGGAACTTCGGCGAAAGTAAGCAGGCTTAAGTCGTGCAGAGAGCACGAGGGAAATCAGCGAGCTAACACGAAGTTGATCCTGCGGCGGTATTACTTGTCGCGGGCCACAACGAAATCAGGCACCCAGAGCAGAGCGCGCTTGAAGTCGCTGTCCGGCAGGGAAGCGAGGCAGGTACGGGCTGTTTCCGCGAAGCGAAATGCGGCCGCCATGGCGTAGTCGACCGACTGGTTGCGCTTGAGAATCTCCAGGATCTGGGCGTGCTGCACGCGTTCGAAGCTGCGATCCGCCAGTACCTTCAGAATCGCTTCGCGATCCTGCGCTGTACCGTTATCGAGAGAATGAATGACCGCCAGTGTCGCCTTGCCTTCGCGCAGATCGCTGGCGACCGGCTTGCCCAGCACTTCCTCTGAGGCGGTCAGGTCCAGCACGTCGTCGACGATCTGGAAGGCCAGGCCGAGGGTGCGGCCGTACTCGCCCATCAGGTCTTCGGTGTCCGCGGTGGAGTCGGCAAGCACCGAACCGAGGCGCATGGACACCTGGAAGAGGCAGGCGGTCTTGCGGTAGATCAGGTCGTTGTATTCCGATTCGTTGACGGCGCGGCCGAGCGTCTCCATCTGCAGCAGTTCGCCTTCGACCATCTGCTGGGTGAGGCTGATGAGCAGGTCGAGCACGCGGAACTTGCGTTCTTCAAGCGCCACGCGGAAGGCCTGCATGTAAAGCCAGTCGCCGGCGAGAACGCACTTCGCATTGCCCCAGGTGGTATTGGCGGAGGGCCGGCCGCGGCGCATGTCCGCGCCATCGATGATGTCGTCGTGGACCAGCGTGGCGGTGTGGACCATCTCCACCACCGCACCCAGCCGAATGGCTCCGTAGCCTACATAGCCCTGTGACTTGGCGGCCAGCAACAGCAGCGATGGGCGGATGCGTTTGCCGCCGCCTTCGCGAAGATAATCGGCGATCTCGGTGATGGCACCGACATTGGAGACGGCGTCTCGGCCCAATTCGCGTTCAATCGCCCGCAAATCGTCGCGAAGAAGGTCGAAAACCTCTTTCGCCGTTGCTATCGCCAGTGTGCTCACCAGTTCTCCAGCGGCCTAGAATTGCAGAGGCCCACCCTTTACCGTATACCAATCGCCAAAATCAGCCAGACGCTCAGTTGGAGCGATAGTTCGTAAATTGCATATCCAGGCCGAAGTCGTGCCCTTTGAGCAGCGCGATGGCCTCCTGTAGAGTATCGCGGTCTTTGCCGCTTACACGCACAGTATCGCCCTGAATCGACGCTTGTACCTTCTTCTTGGAGTCTTTCAGGTGCTTGACGATCTCTTTTGCCTTGTCGCCCGGAATCCCTTGCGTAAGTGTTATTTTCTGCCGGACGCTCGATCCGGAAGCCGGCTCCAGCTTGCCAAACGTGAGCGACTTCAGCGAAATTCCGCGCTTCACCAGCTTCTGACTGAGGATTTCGATCACCGCCTTGAGCTTGTACTCATCAGAGGAGGCGAGCTGAATCGTGTCTTCGCCCTCCAGCTTGATCTCAGAGTGGGAGTCCTTCAGATCGAAGCGGGCCCTCACTTCCTTGATTGCCTGATCGATGGCGTTACGGGCTTCCTGAATGTCTACCTTGCTCACAATGTCGAACGAATTGTTCTCTGCCATGTGCTGCCTCTTCTTCTGTCCTTCTTAGAGTAACGAAAGGTGTGCCTCTTCCGCTCTCAGATTCCGTCTGCCGGCTCCCGTGGCACACCAAAAAAGCGATGAAAGTTTTCCGTGGTGGAGGAAGCCAGCTCTTCCAGTTCGACGTTGCGGATTTCCGCCAATTTGGACGCGACCTCTTTCACCCAGGCCGGCTCGTTGCGTTTGCCGCGGTTGGGCACCGGCGCCAGGAATGGAGCATCGGTCTCTACCAGGATGCGGTCCGCTGGCGCTTGAGCCGCCGCATCGCGAATCGGCTGCGCCTTCGGGAAGGTGATGTTGCCCGCGAACGACAGCAGGAAGCCGAGATCCAGCGCGCGCCGGGCGTGGTCCCATTCCCCGGTAAAGCAGTGCAGAATGCCGCCCAGCCCGGTCCTTGCCCATTGCTCCTCGATCATGCGCAGGGTGTCGTCCCAGGCATTCGTGCTGCCTTCCGAAGGACGACAGTGGATGATGATCGGCTGCTTGCGGCCGGCGGCGATCTCCATCTGGCGGGCAAAGACTGTCTGCTGCGTTTCGCGCGGCGAATGATCGTAGAAGTAGTCGAGCCCGATCTCGCCGGCCGCGATCACTTCGGGCTCCGCCAGCAGTTCGTCCAGCTTGGCGAAGGCTGCCTCGTCGGCGAGCTGCGCTTCGTGCGGATGAATTCCCGCGCTGGCGAGAATGCGCGGCACTCCGGGGCGCCCGGCGTACTCGCGGCTGATCTCGAGAGCCCGGTGCATGGTGCTCGGACCCTCGCCGATGCCGATCGAGAGCACGGTGCGAACACCGGCCTCCCACGACCTCGCCAGCAAAGCGTCGCGGTCCTGGTCGTATCGAGGGCTGTCGAGGTGCGCGTGAGAATCAACCAGCAACGAGTGTGTCTCCAAAGCCTATTTCAAGCGGGCGCCGAGCTCCACGTCTTCGAGGAAGCCGGCCAGAACCGGCTGACCCTTTTCGCCCAGAGAGGCGGCTACGATCATGCCGTTCGATTCGAGACCGCGCATCTTGCGGGGTGCCAGGTTGGCGACGATGACTACCTTCCGGCCGATCAGCGACTCCGGGGTGTAGTACTCGGCAATGCCGGCCAGGATCTGCCGTGTCTCGTAGCCGAGATCCACTT
Organism: uncultured Acidobacteriaceae bacterium; assembly: GCA_963748555.1. Lineage (GTDB taxonomy): Bacteria > Acidobacteriota > Terriglobia > Terriglobales > Acidobacteriaceae > CAWKKW01. Next base: position 28,772 of record CAVVJK010000004.1, on the reverse strand, counting down.
CCAGTCGCAGCAGTTTGTCGGCCTTGGGTATGCGTTCGGCCACCTTGATCTGCGCCACCCGAAGATCGACCTTGGCGAAATCATCGATGGTGATGGTCGGCGATGCGGGCGCGACGGGCGCTGCAGCAGGTGCTGCGACCGGCAGAGAGTCCGACGGTGCCGCAACGGTGCCGCTCACTCTCGCGGAAGCCGAGGTCTCATCGGTCCGGTCTCGCCGCTCGCCGAGAATCGCGTCCTCCAGCGCAACCAGGGCTGCGCTCTCGCTGGTTGACTCCGAGATGGCTACGGCGATGCCTTCGAGTGTGGACTCAAGCTTTGACACATGCGGCCTTGGCGCCGCCGCTTCTACCGGCTTTGCAGCGGGTTGAGCCGGCGTGGTGGCCGATGAATCTGTCGTCTCTACCGGTTTCCCGGAGTTCTTCTCTTCGATGTCCTGCATACGTTGAATCGCGTCCTTTTCTGCCCTTGGGAAAATGGGTCCGAGTTCGCCCAGCCGTGTACCGGGCTGCAGCTCTCCCCATTGGATGTTCGATAGATCGGCCTTGTGAATGTCGCCCTGTCCGAGTTGTTGCCACACGCGTGCGGCTGCCGCCGGGCAATACGGGATACACCAGCGCGGTGATGATGCGGACGGCAGCGGCGCAATTGTAGAGAATGTCGGCCAGACGCTCGCGGCTCTCCGGATCGGTAGCTGCGCCCAGCTTCCAGGGAGCGCTCTCGGTAATGTAGGCGTCCACGTTGGCAAGGAATTCCCACAGCGTCGAGAGCGCGAGGCTGAACTCGTAATTGTCGAAATGCTGGCCGAACTTGACCACCACTCCTGCTGTCATGACGCTATTCAGCGCCCGGTCGCGGTCGTGGCCCTGCGGAATCACTCCGTCGAAGTACTTCGTAATCATGGCCAGCGTACGGCTGACCAGGTTGCCATAGCCATTGGCCAGATCGGAGTTGTATCGCTGCACCAGCGCGTCGAAGCTAAAGCTCCCATCCTGCCCGAACACCACTTCGCGCAGCAGGAAATAGCGCAAGGCATCGGCCCCGAGAACTTCGAGCACCGTTTCGGCGCGCACGATATTGCCGCGCGACTTCGACATCTTCGATTGCTCGAAGAGCAGCCATCCGTGGGCAAACACGGTTTTGGGCGTAGGCAGTCCCGCCGCCATCAAAAAGGCAGGCCAGTAGACACAATGGAATCGGCTGATCTCCTTGCCGATGATGTGCAGGTCGGCAGGCCAGTACCTGCGCAAACTTTGCCTGGTCGGCGGGATCGTCCGAGCCATAGCCAATGGCGGTCATGTAGTTCGCCAGCGCGTCCAGCCAGACGTAGATCACGTGCTTCTCATCGCCCGGAACTGGAATGCCCCAGGAGAAACTGCTGCGGCTGATCGACAGGTCTTTGAGGCCGCTGCGTACGAACGACATGACCTCGTTACGGCGAATCTCCGGGCGAATGAACCCGGGATTCTCTTCGTAAAACTGCAGCAGCTTGTGTTCAAAGGCGGACAGTTTGAAGTAGTAGTTCTCTTCGCTCACCGTCTCGGTGATGCGGCCGCAGTCGGGACATGGCGCGCCGGGCGGTACATCGACGAAGGCCTCGTCGGTAACGCAGTATTGTCCGGTGTAGTTGCCCTTGTAGATAAAGCCGCGATTCTGGAGCTCCGAAAACAGCTTCTGCACGCCGCGCTTATGGCGCTCATCGGTGGTGCGGATGAAATCGTCATAGCTCAGGTCCATCCGGTCCCACAAGGCCCGAAACTGCGCTGATACCTTGTCCGCGAATTCCTTGGGAGTGCAGCCGGCTTGCTTGGCAGACCGCTCAATCTTCTGCCCGTGCTCGTCCGTGCCGGTTAGAAACCATGTGTCCACGCCGAGGGACCGCTTGCGGCGGGCGATGGCATCGGCAATCACCGTGGTGTACGCAGTCCCGACGTGCGGCCGGGAATTGACGTAGTAGATCGGCGTGGTGAGATAAAAGCGTTCTGAGTTGGGCATGAGCAGCAGGTGCAGTCGGGTACGGTACGCTTCTTCAATCTTAGGGGTATGGGGGTGGAGCGTCAAACCGCTGCCCGGGCGGGCATCTGCTAAAATCGGCAATAAAATCAGGTGTTTCCGCGCGGCCGAACCGCGGGGCCCGGCCCTGCCGCTGGCTCGCTGCGGCGCCGTGGCGGCCACAGGCCGGTGATCACGTGTATCTGAAGCAGCAACGAGTTCTTCTCGATCGACTCCGCACCGTTCTCCTATCGAAGTACCAGATCGAACTGCCGAACCTCGTCGTCGAGCAGCCGCCTGAGATTCGTTTCGGCGAGTTTGCCCTCCCTGTGGCGTTTGAACTGGCGCGGCGTCTCAAGAAGGCGCCCCGCATGATCGCGCAGGAACTGGTGACGGAGCTCGGCTCAGTTCCGGGCTTTCAATCCTTTGAGGTTGCCGGCGCAGGGTATATCAATGCACGGCTGGATCGTGGCTGGGCAGTGCGCGAAGTTCTGTCGCGAGATGGAGAAGCGACGCCGCTGAGCACGCTGCATTCGCTGGTGGAGCATACCAGCATCAATCCCAACAAGGCGGCGCACGTCGGCCATCTGCGCAATGCCATTCTGGGCGACACGTTTGTGCGCCTGCTCAAGGCGGCGGGCCAGAAGGTCGATGTACAAAACTACATCGACAACACCGGGGTTCAGGTCGCGGACGTAGTGGTCGGCCTGGTCCACATGGACAAGATCTCACTCCAGGCAGCGCGCGACCTGGTCTCGACGCTGCAACGAACGTGGAGAGCGTATCGACTACTACTGCTGGGACCTGTACGCGCGGGTCTCGCAGTGGTACGCCTCCGGATCCGACGAAGAAAAGAAGCACCGCAAACAACTACGGCTCGACACCTTGCACGAGCTGGAGCGCGGCGGCAGCGAGACTGCGGAGATCGCCGAGCTGATCTCGACCGCTGTTCTGCGGCGGCATCTTGAAACCATGCAGCGACTGGACATCGAGTACGACTTCCTGCCGCGCGAGAGCGAGATCCTGCACCTGCGATTCTGGGACCTGGCCTTCGAGCAACTCAAAGCGAAGGGCGTGCTCTACTTCGAAACCGAAGGCAAGAACAAAGGGCTGCTGGGTGATGAAGCGCGCCGGCGCAGTCCGCGAAACGCAACCGGCTGAGAACCCGGAACCGGGGCAGGAGGACGAGGCGTTGTCAGGGCCCGATGAGGACGCAAAGGTGATTGTGCGTTCGAACGGCACTGTGACGTATGTCGGGAAAGATATCGCCTACCACCTGTGGAAGTTTGGGCTGCTGGGCCGCGACTTCGGATACGCGCCGTTTTACGACTACCCCGATCACACCTGCTGGATCTCAACCGAGCACGGCCGGCCGGACCACCCGCAATTTGGCGGCGCACAAGCGATCTACAACGTCATCGACAGCCGTCAATCCGATCCGCAGAGCAACGTCATCGAAGCGCTGCGCGGCCTGGGCTATACAGAGGAAGCCGACCGGTACACGCACTTCTCTTACGAGATGGTGGCGTTGACGCCACGATGTGCTCTCGAACTCGGCTATGAAGTGGCCGAGGAAGATCGCAGCCGCCCGTTCATCGAAGTCTCAGGCCGCAAGGGTTTTGGCGTGAAAGCCGACGACCTGATCGACAAGCTGATTGAGGCTACGCAGAAGGAAGTCGACGCCCGCCAACCAGAGCGCGATCCGGCCGAACGCACCACGATCGCGGTCGAGATTGCCGTCGGCGCGCTGCGCTATTTCATGCTCAAGTACACGCGCAGCTCGGTCATCGCTTTTGATTTTCGCGACGCCTTGAGCTTTGAAGGCGAGACCGGGCCCTACGTGCAGTACGCCATCGTGCGTTCGCGCAACATCTTCCGCAAGGCGCAGACCACTGCGGAGGAAGTGCTGGCATTGGCGAGTGATCTCGATGCGTCCCGCTTCCTCGAAGGGGAAGACGGCGACGGCATCTGGCAGGTCTGGCTGCGTGCATCGAAGTTGACGCTCCTGCTGGAACAATGCATCGCAACTGCAGAGCCTGCATACCTGGCGAAGCACGCCTTTCAACTCGCGCAGGAGTTCAACAACTTCTATCACCGGCACCACATTTTGACGGAGGCAGACCCGCAGCGGAAAGCAGTTTCTTCTGGCCACTGCGGCGGTCGTGCAGCGAGAGCTGATTCAGGCCCTCGGGTGGCTGGGAATCCGCGCACCCGAGGTCATGTAACCGCTGCTATTGCAAAGGCTGCCCGTCTGCCGTGAGCTGGCCGAGTTGCTGCTGGTCATACTGCTTCACGCCGTCCGGCAGCGGAGCATACGCCAGCGTGCCGGCCACAGCCTGCCCGTCTGTAATGACGTATTGGATGAAATTCTTCAGCAGGGCCCGCTTGGTTTTATCGGCACCATCTTTGGGGATGATGAGGAAGGTGAGCCCGGCGATCGGATACGCATCAGTCGCCGTCGCCGGCGGGTTCACGATCGCGGTCCGCGGATCTTTGATCAGTTGATCGCGGTAAGCATCGATGGCGGCGGTAGTGCTGGCGGTGTTCGGAGCCACATACTTTCCTGCCAGGTTCTTCATCGAAGCTACCGGCAGCTTGTTCTGCTCGGCGTAGGTGAGCTCGACATAGCCGATCGCGCCGGGCGACTGGCGAATCTGCCCTGTAACACCTTCACTTCCTTTGCCGCCGACGCCCACTGGCCAGCTTACCGCTGTGCCTTTGCCGACCTTGCTGTTCCAGTCGGGGCTTACCTTGGCTAAGTAGGTTGTGAAGATGGCGGTCGTGCCGCTGGCTTCCGCGCGGTGAGCTACCACGATGTTGGTGTTCGGAAGGCTCACTCCGGGATTGTCTTTGACCAGTAGCGGATCGCGCCACTGCGTGATCTTTCCAAGAAAGATGCCGGCCAGCGCCTCGCCTGAGAGTTGCAGCGGCTTCTTCAAATCCGGGAGGTTGTAAGTGATGCAGACGGGGCCGGCGCTCTCTGGAATCTGCACGACCGGCTTCATGCCGGCGAGCTGTTGGTCGGTAAGGGCCGCATCTGACGCGCCGAAGTCTACGGTTCCGCGCCTGACCTGCTCGATGCCTCCGCCGCTACCGATGGACTGGTAGTTGATCTGCGCCTCGGGGTGCGACTGCTGAAACGCCTCCGTCCATCGCGTCATGACTGGATAGACAAACGTACTGCCCGCGCCCGAGAGCATCACATGCTGCTGGCCACCGCCCGACTTGCAACCGCTGATCCCGCCCGCGATGAGCACGATCGCGCTCAACGACATTGCTGCAGATTTCCTGTTCAAGGCAACTTCCTCCTGCTCGTTTCGTCGATATTGCGCGACGGATGGATGCCCCACTGTACCGAAGTTCTCCAAACTTTCATATGCTGCGCCCGTTGCCATTTCATCCCCTGCCCGGTGGCAACGAATGCTGTTCAGCCCGGTTCCTAACCAGAGTGCTTGCACCAAGGCGAGCGAGTTACGGGGAATTTATATGGCAAATCTCAATGGCAAGAAGATCGCATTTGTAGCCACAGACGGATTCGAGTTGGTGGAATTGACAGAGCCGAAGAAGGCGCTTGAGCAGGCAGGGGCAAAGGTCGACATCATCTCGCCGAAGTCAGGGCAGATCCGCGGATTCAATCATCAGGATCCTGCCGAATCAATCCAGGTGGACAAGACCATCGACCAGGTGAAGCCTGAGGACTACGACAACCTCGTGCTTCCCGGCGGTGTCGCCAATCCGGATCAGTTGCGGACCGATCCGAAGGTGGTGCAATTCGTAAAGTCGTTCTTCGACAATGGCAAGGTGGTGGGCGCAATCTGCCACGGCCCGTGGACGCTGATCGAAGCAGGTGTCGTCAAAGGCAGGAAGCTCACCTCGTGGCCGTCGCTGAAGACGGACATCAAGAATGCAGGTGGCGAGTGGGTGGATCAGCAGGTCGTGTCGGACAAGGGCCTGATCACGAGCCGCAAGCCGGATGATATTCCGGCGTTCAACAAGCAGTTGATCGAAGAATTTTCTGCAAGCGGAAACCTGCGCGCGGCGAGCTAGATCGAGTCGAAAGCGAAGCAGAGAGCGGAAGGTCCATCGGCCTTCCGCTTTCGTTTGCCTGCTACTTCGCGTAGCTCCTCACCCACTCCACCAGGCTGCGCACGGGAACACCCGTTGGGCCTTTTGCGATCCAGGGCTTCTGCTCTTCCATCCAGGCGACGCCGGCGATGTCGAGGTGAATCCACGGAGTCTCCTCCGCAAACTCCTTCAGGAACATGGCTGCAGTGATCGCCCCACCCCAGCGGCTTCCGCCGGTGTTCATGATGTCGGCAATGCTCGACCGGATCTGTTCGCGATAATCGTCCTCGACCGGCAGTCGCCAGAATCGCTCGCCCGAGGTGTTGAGCGCCTGGGTGAAGTGCGAGTACGCCTCTTCGTCGTTCGAGAAAGACGCCTGCGTTCACCATGCCGAGTGCGACTACGCATGCGCCCGTCAGTGTCGCTGCGTCGATCAGGTGCGTCGCTCCTAAGCTCTTGGCATAGGTCAGGCCATCGGCGAGCACCATGCGTCCTTCCGCGTCCGTGTTCATCACCTCGATGCTCTTGCCGGACATGGCGATCTCAATGTCGCCCGGCTTGTAGGCCTTGCCGGATGGCATGTTTTCGCTCGCGCAGACGATGGCGATGACCTTGACCTTGGGCTTGAGTTCGGAGATGGCGCGCATCGCGCCGAGCATTGCCGCCCCGCCTGCCATGTCGTACTTCATCTTCTCCATGCCGTCGGCGGGCTTGATCGAGATGCCGCCGGTGTCGAACGTAATTCCTTTGCCGACCAGACCCAGCACCGGCTCAGCGGCGGCGCCTTCCGGCTCGTAGGTAATGACGATGAGCGCGGGCGGCTCTTCAGAGCCTTGGGAGACCGCCCAGAACGCACCCATCTTCAGCTCGTGCAGCTTTTCTGCGCCGTAGACCTCGCACTTCAACCCTTGTTCCTTGGCCATCGCCGCGGCGCGTTCGCCCGAGTATCGTGGGCGTCATGCGGTTGCCCGGTTCATTGACCAGGGTACGGGTGAAGTTCTGCGATTCGCCGATGATCACGCCTTCGCGAAATGCCGCTTCGACACGCATGCCTCGTCGGCATTCTTGGATCCGGCGACCACCTTGAGCGACTGGATGCTCTGGTCCTTGCGGTCGGAACGATACACGTCGGGATCGAAGTCGCCGACGAAGCTGCCCTCGACCACCGCCCGTCACCGCCGCGGGTGCTTCGAGACCTGATCCTGCGGGCACCGCGATCGCCAGTTCGCGAATGGTGCGCGGCTTGGCAAAACGAACCGCCGTTCCTGCCGCTTTGCGCAACTCGTGCACCGTCACCTTCGCCGCTCTTGCCCAGTCCCACGACCAGCAGCCGCTTGGCTTTGAAATTCGCCGGTGCATGCAGCAGCACGGTTTCGTTTCCCGACGCGCCAAACTCGCCGCTCGCGAGCACGGTCTGCGGTGGCGCTTTCAGCGCGGCATCCTCATGCAGCAGCGCGGGCTGGGGCTTCGCTTTGGAATCGGTGTTTTTGTCGGCAGCAAACACGACCAGCAACTCGGTCTCAATCGTGGCTACATCGCTGAGCAGCAGTTCAGTCTTCATTGTCCTCGTTTCGCGCGGGCGGTCGCCCGGCCAGTGGTTGTGGTGTTTCTACTTGGCGTACTTGCCCTTGCTATGGGCGATGGCGGAGCGGGCTTCGCGGTCGGCTTCGCGGCTGCGTTCCGTCTCGCGCTTGTCCCAATCCTGCTTGCCCTTGGCGACGGCCAGCTCGCATTTCACTTTGCCATTGCGGAAATAAAGCCGGGTCGGAATGAGCGTCAACCCCTTCTCCTGCGTCTTTCCGATGAGTTTGCGCAGCTCTTCGCGATGCAGCAGCAGCTTACGGGTGCGCACCGAATCGTGGTTCATGGAGTTGCCGTGAGAATAGGCGCCGATATGGGCGTTCAGCAGAAAAGCTTCGCCGTCCTTGACGATTCCGTATGCGTCCTTGAGGTTTGCCTTGCCCTCGCGAATGGATTTGACCTCGGTACCGCGCAGCGCAACGCCGGCCTCATATCGCTCCAGCAGAAAGTAGTTGTGGCTGGCCGCGCGGTTGAACGCAGCATCGCGGCTCCCCGCGGCTACCGGGTCCCGAGGCTTGTTTTTCTGGGTCGGAGGCGGAGCGCTGGCACTCTGAGTGGGATGGCTCGACTGGCGTGGCATACGTTTTAACTACGAATCTTCATGCTAGCATGGCGCCGCCGTACAGCAGCCTTGGCGAGAGGCCCGCGGTTTGATCTCCCCGAGAGGATGTATTTCGAATAACGGTGCACTTGCAGTACCATGCAGCTAAAGTTTCCTATTCAGCGCGGAACTCACAGAGCACTCCGGCAGTTCCCGGTCGCTGCCGCGGGCATCGGCTCAGGGCGGAAATTTCGCGAACGCGAAACTGTTCTGCCGGAAGGCAATTGGCTCGAAGCTGGCCGGTCGCGGCGAACCCGGTACCATAGAGAATGGCGGCGGTCGCCGGCTTTGCCCATGTAGCCATGCTAGATCGACCAGCAGCATGAAATTGCAGGATGAACTCAGGAGTGTTGAAGGTGAGCCTTGGCAAGATGACTGACGACCGCAGAAGGGTCCAGCGCGGACTCACGCTGGTAGAGCTGATCGTCACCGTAGCCATTCTCGCCATCTTGGCCTCAGCGGCGATTCCGATTGCGCGGTTCACGGTCAAGCGCCAGAAGGAGCGCGAACTCCGCTACGATCTCTGGCAGATGCGGGATAGCATAGATCACTACAAGGATGATGCAGACAAGGGACGTTTCATCACCAAGGTCGATAGCCAGAACTATCCTCCCGACATGGAAACGCTGGTCAACGGCGTCGATGTGCAAGGCAAAAAAGTGAGATATCTGCGGCGTATTCCCGTAGACCCGATGACCGGCAAGGCCGAGTGGGGCATGCGTTCCACCCAGGACGATCCCACCAGCGACTCCTGGGGTGGGCAGAACCTTTTGACGTCTACTCCAAATCGACCGGCACGGCGCTGGACGGAACGAAGTATTCAGAATGGTGAACCCCGTGAGAGCAAGCATACACAACCTGAAGGCCCGCATCGCTCGACCCGCGCGGAGAGCCGCTAACTCGACGCCCGAATGGATTTACGCTGGTCGAGCTGATCATCGTCATGGCTGTCATCGGCGTGCTGATCCTGGTCGCCATTCCCAACTACGTCGCCTCGATCCGGAATGCGCGGGAAGCCGTGCTCAAGGAAGATCTGCACGTGTTGCGGGCCGCCATCGATTCCTACACCATGGACAAGGAGAAGGCGCCGCAGTCCCTCGACGATCTGATCCAGGCCGGTTACCTGAAGACCATCCCCGCGGATCCGGTCACGCACAGCAATACCACCTGGGTCACGGTCAGCGATGACACGCTCCAGAGCGTGGACCAGACGCAATCCGGAATCACCGACGTTCACAGCGGCTCAACGGACACGGGAAGCGATGGTCAGCCCTATTCGAGCTGGTAGCGCCGTGTCTCCGCACTCGCCGCTCCGAGCCTGTTCCGATCGACGCAGCGCCTGGCTGGCGGCAGAGGATGACGCCGCTCCTGTTTCCCGATGCTGCTGCCATTTACGGACAATTTACCGTTCTCAACGCGCTTGCCCGGGACCGGTTTGAAGGCCAACTGGGGGGCAAGCTGATCCTGCTTGCACCACTGAACGATTCGACCGCGGCGATCGCGCTGGCGGCGAATATCGCAGGCGCCGCCTTGCTTGGAATTGACAGCGATGAGGATCGTCTCCGATGGGGCATTCGTAACGGTGTCTGCGACTTCGTCGTCAACCACCTGGATGAGGCCCTGCGCATTTAAAAAACGAGATCCGCAAGAAGCAGCCCGCTTCCGTCTGGGTACAGGCTGAGCCGCGGACGATTCTGCTCGACGCGGTCGATCGCGGATTGCAGCCGGACATGCTGGCGTATGCGGCTGAAGAGGGTTCCGCTTCGCTGCGAACGCTCGAGGGGCGTGGCGCTGTCACCCTGCCCAGCAACCATGCAGCAGAGAACGTCACAACCGAAGTGACATGGGCGGTCGATACGGCCGCGCACCTCTGGATGCCGAAGATCGATGCCATGGCTGCGACAATCCTGCCCAACGAGCAGGATGAACGGCGCCGTTGGTTGAGGTTTGCGCCCCGGTATCTTGGCCGCGATTTCCGCAATCGCCGCTATGTGCGCTTCACTCCGGACGAGGCCAGCCGATTCCGCGAAGCTGTTTCGATCGCGGTGCAGTCCGGCTCGATCGGTGTGCCCGTCAAATTGAGAATGGCAGGCCAGGACCTGGTCGACGAGCTTGAACTAAAAGCCGTTTAGTTCGCGCCGCTGTGTTGCTGCCCTGTGATCCAACCGCGCGAATCGCGGTCCACAGCTCCTTCAATCCCGCGCCCGTTTCCGCAGAACACAGCAGCAATTCGTCGACCTCAAGGCCCTTTTTCAGTGCCTGCTGCGCCTTTACGCGCGCATTGCCTGAGAGCCGGTCAGCCTTGGTACCGACCACCAGGAACCGGCGCTGCACGCTGCGCAAAAACTCCAGCAGCTGCGCGTCACTCTTCTGCGGAGGAATATTGCTGTCGACCAGGCAGACGCACAAGGCCAGCGTTTCGCGCTCGGCAGGTAAGGATCAATGAATTTAGGCCACTCCGACGAGATGGACTTCGAAATCTTTGCGTAGCCGTATCCGGGCAGATCGGCGAAGAACAGCTGCGGCTGCTGCCGCTCCGGTGAATCCGTGATGCTGAAGAAATTGATCGAACGGGTGCGCCCGGGTGTCGAAGAAACCTTCGCCTGCTTCGATCCGAGCAGCGCATTGATTAAGCTCGATTTGCCCACGTTGGAACGGCCCAGAAAGGCCACTTCGGGCACGGTTGGGACAGGGAACTGCTCAGGCGAAAGGGCGGAGATCAGGAATTTTGGGAAGACACGCATCGTGAGGGGTTTCGCTCCGTCCTGAGCTAAGTATATAAGGCCCGGGTATGTAGCTTCAGGGCCCATAGGTTATGGTCGTTCGCTCGCGCACCCGGCGCTGCCTCGCGTCTGAAGAAATTGTCACAACGCCAGTAGCGGGCATGGGGTAATCTGGTGCCCTTCCGAGGCAAAGCAATGAGAAGAATGGCTCTACATTCTGATCGCAGTTGCGGCATTGAGTTCGCGCGGGCTTGCACAGCTGTCGCCTGCAAAGAGCGCCGCGACCGGCACCATTGCCGGGCACGTCTTCTATGGCGACACGAACCGCCCTGCACGCATGGCCACGGTCGCCCTGGTACCGGTCAAAGAGGTGAGCGACTTCGATCCCAAGGCCGATATCAACTTTGGCAAGCAACCCGCCATCAGCGGTATCAACACGTCCCTGGACGGAAGCTTTACCCAGCAGAAGGTCAAAGCGGGAACGTACTACATCCTGGCGGAGAAGGAAGGCTACATCTCCCCGATGGCCCAATTCACGCAAGAAGACCAGATGCATCCGACCGCCGAGATCAAGAAGCTGATCGACAAGTCCCTGCAGAAGGTCACGATCGAGCCAAACGCGACTACGACTGTCGAAGTCCGCCTGGAACGGGGAGCCGCCGTCAGTGGATATCGTCACTTTCGACGATGGAGGCCCGGCTGCCGGCTTGTCCGTGCAGGTGCTACGGCAGCATGGAGAAGGGAAATGGAGCAAACTGAATACCTCTTCCATGAACCAGATCAGCGGGAATGTCAGGACGGACGACGAGGGCCACTACCGCATCTCCGGATTGCCGCCGGGCAAATATATCTTCCAGGCGGACCTGACGGTAGGCCAAAAGCTGCTGATGGCGTTGCTGGGCGGCGGCGGTTCCACCATGGACATGCAAAGGTTCTTCCTCTCGATTTATTCCGGAGGCGTGTTTCGCCAGGCCGACGCCACGGTTATCGAACTAGCGGAAGCGGAGCAGCGGACGGATGAGGACCTCGTTATCCCGGTCACCAAACTTCACACCGTAACTGGCACCATCGTCTCCGCCCATGACGGACACGTCGTGAATGCCGGCACTCTCAAGCTGATTCGTCCCGAGGATCATTCCGAACAGGCTGCTGCAGTCGTCGACAAAGACGACGCAACCTTCCGCTTCGAGTTCGTTCCCGAAGGCGACTATGTTCTCGAAGCAAGCTCGCCGCGCGATGTGATCTGGCAGGAGCAGCCCACCTGCCCTCGCTGCTTTCCACCGACCAACACCGTCGAGAAGTTCGTACACGGTTACGCCGACGCGCGCCAGCCACTGAATGTGCATTCGGACACGATCGGCGTCTCCGTTCCTGTGGGCGAACGGGACGAGAAGAGTCCCAGGGCAACAGCAGCGGCTGCGAATTAGTTTGCGGCCTCAGGTCTTCGCAAGAACTGCTTCCGCCACCGCTGATCGTCAGAGCACGAAAAAAGACCCGGTTTGCGCCGGGTCTTTTCTTCGTCCGATGGTTACGTTTCTACTGGTGGGGCCGCTGCTCTGGCGGGGCGGGCGGAGGCACAGCCGCCAACACCTCGGGCGTCTCTTCCTTCAACTCGGGCAGCGGGGAAGTCAGCGCCAACTTCAGCACCTCATCCATCTGATCCACAAAGTGCAGCTTCATCACGCTCTTCAGGTTCTCCGGCAATTCTGCGAGATCCTTCTGATTGTCCTTGGGCAGAATTGCTTCGAAGATCCCGGCCCGATGCGCAGCCAGCAGCTTCTCTTTCAAGCCGCCGATGGGAAGCACCTTGCCGCGCAACGTAATCTCGCCGGTCATGGCGATGTCGCGGCGTACCGGAATCTTGGTCAACGCGCTGGTGAGCGCAGTGGCCAGGGTGATGCCGGCGGATGGCCCGTCCTTGGGGATCGCGCCCTCGGGAACGTGCACGTGGATATCGAGCGAGCGGTAGAAATCCTTCGGCAATCCAAGATGCTGTGCGCGGCTGCGAACATACGAGAGCGCGGCCTGCGCCGACTCCTGCATGACGTCGCCGAGTTGGCCGGTCAGCGTGAGCTTGCCTTTGCCGTCGAGCACCTGCACCTCGGTCGAAAGAATGCTGCCGCCGACCTCTGTCCAAGCCAAGCCGGTGACCAGCCCGACTTCGCTCTCTTCGTTCGCCAGCGAATCGCGGAATTTAGCGACGCCGAGGAACTCCGCCACGTTGGCCGCGGTGATCTCCTCCTTGTGCTTCACTCCGTTCTTCACCACGCGCCGTACGACCTTGCGGCAGACGTTGCCGATCTCGCGTTCCAGGTTGCGAACGCCGGCTTCGCGCGTGTAGCCGCGGATGATCTCGGTCAGCGCTTCGTCGGTGAAGACAATGTTCTTGTCGGTGAGGCCGGTGCCTTCGCGCTGCTTTTTGACCAGGTACTGCTTGGCGATCTCGAGCTTCTCCAACTCGGTATAGCCGTGCAGCCTGAGGACCTCCATGCGATCCTGCAGCGGGCCCGGAATGGTGTGCAGTACGTTCGCCGTAGCTACGAACAGCACCTGTGACAAATCGTATTCGACGTCGAGGTAGTGATCCTGGAAGCTGGTGTTCTGTTCCGGATCGAGTACCTCAAGCAGCGCCGAGGCGGGATCTCCGCGGAAATCCGATGCCAGCTTGTCCACTTCGTCGAGCATGAAGACGGGGTTCTTCGTCCCGGCCTTCTTCATCGACTGGATGATCTGCCCAGGAAGTGCACCGATGTAGGTGCGGCGATGACCGCGAATCTCGGCCTCATCGCGCACGCCGCCCAGCGACATACGGACGAACTTGCGTCCCGTGGCCTTGGCGATCGACATGCCAAGCGAGGTCTTGCCTACGCCTGGAGGTCCGACGAAGCAGAGAATCGAGCCCTTGGGATTCTTGACCAGTTGGCGCACGGCCAGAAATTCGAGGATGCGCTCCTTGATCTTTTCCAAACCGTAGTGATCGGAGTTCAGCACCTTCTCGGCGTAATCGATGCTGCGCGTTTCCTTGGACTTCTTCTTCCACGGCACTGCCAGCAGCCAGTCGAGGTAGTTGCGCGAGACGGTCGACTCGGCCGACATCGGCGGCATCGCCTCGAGCTTCTTCAACTCCTGAATCGCTTTTTCGAAGACGTCCTTCGGCATGCCGGAGGTCTCAATCTTCTTCTTCAGCTCATCGAACTCGCTCTTCTCGCCGCGGCCGAGTTCCTTCTGAATCGCCTTGATCTTTTCGTTGAGGTAGTACTCTTTCTGGGCGCGCTCCATCTGCCGCTTGACCCGCGACTGGATGCTGCGATCCATGTTGAGCTTTTCTATCTCGATGTCGAGTACGTCGGCGACGCGGCTCAAACGTTCCGCTGGATCGAAGATATCGAGCAGCTCCTGCTTCTCCGGAATCTCCAGTTGCAGGTTGGCGGCGATCGTATCTGAAAGCTTCGCCGGATCGTCCATGCGCACCGCAGCAATCATCGTCTCGAGATTCAGAGACTGCTGCAGCTTCACATATTGCTCAAAGAGGGAAGTGACCCGCTGCATCAGTTGCTCGACATGCGGCGTCGCTTCAATCTGGGCTTTGACCGGCTTGATGGTGGCGACGAAGAAGCCGTCCACGTCTGTCACTTCGACGGCTTTGGCTCGCTCCAGGCCCTCAACCAGCACCTTGATATTGCCATCGGGCATTTTGACGCTCTGCACGATGTTGCCGATGATGCCGACGGTGTAGATGTCCTCCGGACGAGGCTCGTCCATCGAGGCATCATGTTGTGTTGCAAGAAAGATCTTTCGGTCTGCCGTTAATGCTTCTTCGAGCGCCCGAACACTGGACTCCCGGCCAACCACGAATGGCGTCACCATGTGGGGGAAGATCACCATGTCCCGGATCGGCATCATGGGAAGCTTCCGAAGGTCACTCTTTTCGCGGTTTTCCTTGGTTTGTGTCACGCGATTTCCCTTTCGCTTCCTCAGGTTAGATGAATGATAAACCGTTCGGACTCACCCGTGTCTTTTGGCTCATCAAATAGGCTGTGCCGGGTGAACCTCTAGTGCTACGCGGTTTGCGTGCAATCAGGGCCAGAAAAGGAAAGAAGCGACGGCAGGATGGCTGGTTTCCGGCTGCGTCGCTTCTTGGAAGTTCGATCTACAGGGTTGCCCTTGTAAATTTGAAACAGGCCTCAGCCGGCTTTCTCGAGCAGCGTTACGGAGAGATCGCGCTTCTGCACCATCTCGGCGGTGATCTCCAGCTCCTTGATTTTCTTGTTGCTGGGCAAGTGATACATCAGGTCCAGCATCAGTTCTTCGAGGATCATGCGCAGGCCGCGTGCGCCTACCTTGCGATTCAGCGCTTCGACTGCAACAGCTTTGGTGGCATCCGGCGTAAATTTCAGCTGAACGCCTTCGTACTCAAACAGCCGCTGATATTGCTTGAGAATCGCATTACGCGGCTTGGTGAGGATCTCGACCAGCGCGGCTTCGTCGAGCTCATCGAGCAGTCCCAGAACAGGCAGACGGCCGACGAATTCGGGTATAAGGCCGAACTTGATCAGGTCCTGTGGCTCCGCCTGGCGCAGCAGTTCGGTATCGCGCTGGCTGCGAATGACGAGGCCCGGAAGCCGCTTCCGCCGCTTCCTTCTCTGTGAGTGCCTTGAATCCCAACGCCTTCTTGCCGACGCGCCGGGCGATCACCCGCTCGAGGCCGACAAATGCGCCACCGCAGATGAAAAGAATGTTGGTGGTGTCGACGGGAGTAAATTCCTGGTGGGGGTGCTTCCGTCCGCCTTGCGGAGGAACATTGGCCACCGTCCCTTCAAGGATCTTGAGCAGCGCCTGCTGCACGCCTTCCCCGGACACGTCGCGGGTGATGGACGGATTCTCATCCTTGCGGCCGATCTTGTCGATTTCGTCGATGTAGATGATGCCGGTCTGCGCGCGCGCCACATCCCCGTCCGCCGCCTGCAGCAGCTTCAGGATGATGTTCTCGACATCCTCGCCCACGTATCCTGCCTCGGTCAGTGTGGTCGCATCCACGATCGCGAACGGCACATCGAGCATCTTGGCCAGCGTGTGCGCCAGCAGGGTCTTGCCACTGCCGGTCGGGCCGACCAGCAGGATATTGGACTTCGACAACTCCACATCGTTGCCGCGCGTGCGGTTCATCGCGATGCGCTTGTAGTGGTTGTAGACCGCCACCGCCAGCTTCTTCTTGGTCTGCTCCTGGCCGATCACGTACTCGTCGAGGAAGGCCTTCACTTCTTGTGGCTTCGGCAGATGAGCAGGCGCCGCACCGGGCTGAGCCTCGGTGCGGTCGTCTTCAAGAATGGAATTGCAGACCGCGACGCACTCGTCGCAGATATAGGCCCGCGGATAATCGCTAGGCGAGGAGATCAGCTTGGCCACCGCATCCTGCGACTTGTGGCAGAACGAGCAACGAAGCGTATCATCCGATCCCGTGCGCGTCTTCATAACTGAAACTCCTTAGCCCAGCGGCGTTGCACGAATCAGGTGCGCGGCCGGTCAATGATCTCATCGATGATGCCGTATTCCTTGGCTTGCGGCGCGTTCATGATGAAATCGCGTTCCACGTCTCGCTCGATGCGGTCGAGCGATTGCCCGGTGTGTTTCGACATCAGGCGGTTGGTGATCTCGCGAATGCGAAGAATCTCGCGAGCGTGAATATCAATGTCGGTTGCCTGTCCTGAGAGCCCGCCCATCGAAGGCTGATGGATGAGAATTCGGGAGTTCGGCAATGTAAACCGTTTGCCGGCGGTTCCAGACAAAAGCAGGAATGCACCCATGCTGGCCGCCTGCCCGATGCAATACGTAACAACGTCGTTCTTAATGAACTGCATCGTATCGTAAATCGCCAGGCCTGCGGTGATGGAGCCGCCCGGCGAGTTGATGTACAGCTGAATATCCTTCTCGGGATCCTCGCCCGAGAGGAAGAGCATCTGCGCGATGACCAGGTTTGCAATCTGATCATCGATCGGCGTTCCGAGGAAAATGATGTTATCGCGAAGCAGACGGGAGTAAATGTCGTAGGCGCGTTCGCCACGACTCGTCTGCTCAACCACCATCGGTACCAGTGCCATGCTGTCCTTTACTCACACTCGCGGAGCAAAAAAGCTCCGGAGCTGTCTGTGTAGAGTTGGACCTGACGAATCCTTACGGATCGCCAGCTCATTGATGCGCTGCCTGGAAAGTTGCCTACGAGTTTAACCGTTCGTAGAGCAAAGCCCCAGTCTTTTCTCTTCGGAGTTGTTCACGGATTCTAGCGATACTGCCGTCTTCCGTCAAACGCGCCCGAAGGGTTTCCAGCGGTTCGCGGCTTTGCAACGAGATAAGTTGCAGTTGTTGTTCGAGTTCGTCGTCGCCGACCTGAATATTCTCCTGGTCCGCAATGCGGTCGAGAATCATCGACCCCTTCACTTCAGCCAAAGCAGAATCCCTTTGGGCGGTCCGCAAACGGTCGAAGTCAAGCTTGCGCATATCCTCGGCCCGCATGCCTTGCTGAGCCAGGGCGCGCAGTCCCCGATCGAGGCGAACGTCGATCTGCTGCTGCACCAGAAATTCGGGAACGGGGAACTGGTAGCGCTGAACCAGTGCGTCGATCAGGCGATCCTTGGTCTCGGCTTCTCCCCGGCGACGCTTCTCGTTGCTCAGGTGCTCGCGCAGTTTGCTCTTGAAGTCGTCCATCGACTCGTAGTCGCCGAGTTCCTTTGAAAACTCATCGTTGAGCTCGGGAAGGATCTTCTTCTTGATGCCTTTGACCTCAACATCGTAGGCCACGGTCTTGCCCGCCAGGCGGCGCTCATTGAAATCAGCCGGATAGGTAACCTCGAACTTCAGCTCCTGCCCGGGCTTGGCGCCGACCAGTGCGGCGTTGAAAGCCTCGAGCGTGTTCGGGCCCGCCCACCTCGATCTGGACGTCTTCTCCCGTAATCGGCTGCTCTTCGGTGACCGCATCGCCGGTTTCGCTCTTCACGTCGCCGCGGAAGGTGATTTGCGCCCAATCGCCATTCTGGAGCGCGCGATCTTCCGTGACCGGCTCCATCGTGGCTCGCGAATCGCGAACCCGTTCGAGTTCCGCTTCAAAGTCCTCATCGCTCAATGAAAGATCCGGCCGCTCGACCCGAACTTCCTGGTAGCCGTCGATCGAGAACTCCGGCAGCACCTCAAATGCAGCTTTGAAGTGCAGCGGTTGGCCCTCTTCTAATTGGATATCGGTGACTTGCGGCTGGGAGATGGGCTTCAGATTCTCTTTTTCGATAGCAGCGCGAAACTGGTCCGGCAGAATGGCTTCGATCACATCCTGGCGAATGGAGTCTGCGAACCGCGACCGCACCAGCGACTCCGGCACCTTTCCGGCGCGGAAGCCTGGAATGCGTGCCATCTTCTGATAGCGCTTGACGACCTTCTGATAGCTGCGGGACACCTGGTCCGCGGGCAAGTCGATCTCGACCTCGCGGGTGCATTCCGGATTCAGCGTCGGGCCGTGCGTGTGTTCATGCGCATGATCGTGGCCTTCGTGATCATGTCCTTCGTGGTCATGAATTTCTGGGGAGAGTGACGTCGGATCGGCGTCGGCGGAGGGTGTTGTTGGGTCGGGGTTCGAAGGTGTTTCGACTGTTTCTGCTGAGCTCACGGATGCCTTCCAAATTCGCGCGTCCCACGCTCCTGAAGGCGAGCAGGTCACTGCTTCGCTCAGAATGAATCGGCGTAGAACGGTCTATCCCTTATGGTAAGTGGCTTTCAGGGGGTGGTCAAACCAGCGGGCTGTGCCAAACGCGACTAAATCGGGTCAGGCCGCCTCTTCGGTATGCGGATTGCGAACGTATGCGCGAAAGCGCGGATGGGCCGCGCCAAACTGCTCATAATTGACCCGCGCTTGCGTAAGGCTGAGATCGCCATTGACCGAACCGCGCACTACGTCGGCATCCGTCTCATCCTGTCCGTCGTCTTGCCACCAGCACACCGGGCAGATGTCGAGAGAACTCGGAGCAGACAAGGTCTTGAAACCGCAACAAAGACAGCGCACCGGCGCGGAAGTGGACATACCCTAACAGACGTCCTGCGCAACACTGGAGTTGCAGGGAATTCAGAGCGAAAGGTGACCAAAGTCATTCGTGCTGGCTGGAGGCCCGGTGCGGGAGTTCCGCGCAAAAAGGTGCAGGCGCCCTGAAGAGAGCGCCTGCGTACCGGTGTTTTTTGTTCCGGGTACTTCAGTCCGGACTACTGAACTACTTCGAGGGCGTGAAGAGTTCCAGCCGCACATGCCAGGTCGTCGATTGCCCCGGCTTGAGCGTGACCATTCCAGTGTCCATGCCCTTCCAGACGGATTTCGCAAACGGGTCACCGAAGTTGTACTGCTCTTCGATCGCGGTGAACTGCTTGGTCGGCGGCGCGTAGACCTGGACCGTCTTGATCTCCGGGGAGATGCCCTCGATGTGAACGCCGTAAGAAGCGGCAGGATCGGTGAGGTCGACCATGACCTTCCCGTCCGTCCGTTTTAGTTTGGCGAAGTTGTCGTCGAGGAACATGTCGTCGAGCGGCTTGCCATCGGGTGCGTTGAAGTCATACTTGCCGCCCTGGTAGCTCTTCACCGGCAGCAGTTTGCCCGTGGGGAAGACATCGTCGTAGTTGTTGACCTGCGCCAGAGACTCGGCTGGAACATGCAGGCGAGCCTGCTTGCGGTCGCCGCTGGGAATCGCGAAGTAGGGGTGCCATCCAATCGCCATCGGCTCGGGTTGATCGCCGACATTCTTCGCCG
Organism: uncultured Acidobacteriaceae bacterium; assembly: GCA_963748555.1. Lineage (GTDB taxonomy): Bacteria > Acidobacteriota > Terriglobia > Terriglobales > Acidobacteriaceae > CAWKKW01. Next base: position 9,037 of record CAVVJK010000004.1, on the reverse strand, counting down.
TAATGGTCGCATCGATCGCACCGCCGGTCAGCGCGATGGAGATACTCAGGTCTGTCTTGGATGGCCAGTAGCCGCCAAAGTTGTCGGCGTGAATCACTCCCGTGACCGTCTGGCCGTCGGAGTTGCTTTCCGTATTGACGGAGTCGGTCTTGCTGGCCAGGATCAGTCCATGCATCGCGTGAGGCTCGGCACCGGCGTTCTTGCCCTTCCAGTTTGCGGGCAGAGTGAGTGGCTTGCCGTTCCAGGTCGTCGTAATGGTCTTGCCATCCGCAGAGAGTTTGCCGCGAATGCGGTTGGGATAGGGAGCCAGGAACGCGCCGCCGAAGGAGAAGCTCTTGTTGCCGTTCATGTCCTCGGGGCCGCCGTTGAGGGTCGACGCAGCCTCCTGAAGCGAGGGAGCGAACAACACCTGGGTTTCGCCTTTGCCGGGGATATTGGCCGTGATCTGGAAGAGGTTCATGCCGCGGCCGGGAAGAATTGTAGCCGATAGAAATTCCGGCTTGGCCCCGCCGCTGGTCGCGCTGCGTTTCAGGGTCACTACGTCCTGGCCGCCGATCTGCGAAGTTGCCGTCGCGGCAGGGCTGGGCGCTTGTGCGGGAGTTTCAGACTTCTTGCAGCCTGCGACCAGAGATGCAGCCGCAGCGACGACTACAAGAAAACGCTTGCTTGTGTTCATACAGAGCATCGATGGGTCCTTTTTCGAGATAGATTTCAAATGCAATTGGTACACACGGAACGGGGTTCATGGCGCATGCGGCCTCTGCCACAGAGACACGCATTCCAAAACGCACCCATTCTACGCCCGGAGCCGCTCTCGCGCTGCGACAGGTAAAATCTGCGTGTGACGGAAGAGATACTGCATGCCATACAGCAGAACGCACTTGAGGACTTGAACCGGCGCGTGGTTGCCTGCGAACGCTGCCCGCGTTTGCGGCTCCATTGCTGCGATATGGCTGCCCGCAAGCGGCGCGCCTATGCCTCGTGGGACTACTGGGGACGACCGGTCCCCTCCTTCGGCGATCCGCAAGCCGCGGTGTTCATTCTGGGGCTGGCTCCCGGCGCGCATGGCTCCAATCGCACCGGCAGGCCCTTCACAGGAGACGGCTCCGGAGACTTCCTATATCCCGTGCTGTATCGCGCCGGATTCGCCTCGCAGCCGAAGGCCATTTCGCGCGATGACGGCATGCGCCTCGACCAGGCATGGATCAGCTCCGTCGTGCGCTGCGCCCCTCCTGACAACAAGCCTCTGCCGGAAGAGCTACGCAACTGCTCCAGCTACCTGGACGAAGAAGTCGCCGCGCTGACTCAACTCCGCGTGGTGGTGTGCCTGGGCCGGATTGCCTTCGATGGTTTCATCGCACACCTGCTGCGAACGGGGAAGATCGAAACGCGCGGGGACTTTGAAGTTTGCCCATGGAGCGGAATACCGTCTGCCGGATGACAAGTTCCTGCTCGCGACCTATCACCCTTCGCTGCAAAATACCAACACCGGGAAGTTGACCTCGGCCATGTTTCTGGACATCTTCGAACGCGCGAGACGTCTGGCCGGCCTGCCGAAGAGGTAACCCGAATGTAACTGGGGACTTAGAATTCCGCTGTCGCCAGTACATCTGTCGCGAACGACCCCGCATCCGAGTGATGGAATTTCGTAGAACGCGAGGGAAAGACAATGCTTATCGATGTCATTGTAGTGATTCTGGTGCTCATGCTGATTGGATCGTTCCCAAGCTGGCCTCACAGCCGCAGTTGGGGTTACTATCCGACCGGCGGAATCGGTCTGATCCTGGTCATCGTAGTCATTTTGCTCTTGCTTCACGTGATCTAACAGACAGGGCAGAGCGGCGGCAATCCTCGCTCAGATTTTAAGAAGGCGGGAGACCGGGATGAACCGGGCCGCTCTGTGCCGTATCCGGCGTTCCCAGTCTTGGTTACGTCATCCGACCACTTCGACTTTTCTCGTTATCGCGGATCGCAAGGCTGCGTCCAGCACGTCGACAACTCTCTTGCCCAGCCACACAGGAGATCGGTTCTCGACCGGTTCCTCCCGCAGCAATCCTATGAAGGTCTTTAACGGTTCTACACAGAGGTAGGAGCCGGGCTGTTGAGCAGTCGTGAGGGACCGCGATTGTCCGTCATTGGTGTGAATCTCAATCCTTGGACGTTCGACGTCGAGCATCACCATGCCCTTACTTCCAAAGATACGGACATCGACCTGGAACGGCGATTGCGGTGGGATTGTACCCGTGCCGCCGATGCTCCCGGTTGCGCCGTTCGTGAACCGGCAACTGAGCGACAATGAGAGCTCCGATCTTGAGCCTGAGTTGTTCGCGAATGCAAACACCTCGGCTGGTTCCAGTTGGGTGATCCAAAGCATGAGAGCGAGGGCATGGGTCAGCTGGCCATGAGCAAAGCCGCCGCCCGCTCCCGGATGGCTCCAGGTATCGGGATCGGGTTTGAACAATGAGCCTTCGGCGACCCACGCACCAGAGCCGCTTAACAGATCACGAAGCGGGCTGCCCATGTGGCACAGAACATGTTCGACCTCGCCGATCAATCCACTGTCAATGGCCTCCCTGGCAGATTTCGCCATGTCGGTGTAATTCCATCCATAGGGCACCATGAACGGCAATCCGCTCGCGTTGACCAGATCGGCTAAGGCTGCGGCCTCCCCACTGTTAAGCGCCATCGGCTTCTCGCACAACACCGGCATGCCCGCGCGAAGGCTGGACATTGCATGGCAGTGGTGGAGATTATGAGGCGAGCTGACAACCACTCCATCCAGACCGGGCGTGGCGAGCAGCTCTTCATAGTCGACGGTCGCGATGCTGATTCCGTACCGATCCTGGATCGCCGTGAGGTGGTCACGATTGACGCCGCAGATGGCGCGCACTTCCACGTTCGGCGTCGATTGGAATACAGGAATGTGGTTTTGAACTGCCCACCATCCAGCCCCGATGATTCCGATCTGAGTGCGTGACATATTCGACCTCTGGGTGTCGGACCATCGCGCCAAGCATCGAGTCAGGGTATTGTGACCTTGATCTCAGAATCAACAATCTGCACTTTGTAAGTCGGCAAGCGGTGTCGAGGATCCGCCAGGCATTGCCCAGTCTTGATATCGAACTCCAGTGTGTGCCAGGGGCAGATCACGACTTCTCCTTCGCGCACCCAGGTTGGCTTCCAGTCGGTAGCCTCGCTGGCTTCGACCGTGCCGCTCACCGAGCCGCGACAGAGGGGCCCATTCTGATGAAAGCAATTATTCGGAAGCGCATAGTAGGTCCCCTGCACGTTGAACAGGCCAATCTCGCGCCCGCCGGCATTCACAATCTTGTGTTCGCCTATCGGCACTTCCTCCAGCTTCGCAACCAGGTACTCTGCACTCATTGCGCATCCTCCATCTTCAGAAAGCGCATAGCATTCTGGCCCAGAATTTTGCTTTGCGTTTCCGGAGACACCGGTATCTGCAAGACCTTATTGGGATGGTCGAAGTCATGATGCGGCCAATCGGATGCGAACATCACCGAATCTTCCCCGCCAAACATGGAGAGAAGCGTCGCCATCTGCTTCATGTTCTCCGGCTCTTCGATCGGCTGCGTGGCGAAAAACATATTCCGGACATAGGTACTGGGTAGATCCGTAAGAAAGGGAAGCTCACGGCGGCGCTCCATGTATTCCTTGTCCATGCGCATCATGATCCACGGAACCCATGCGAGCCCTGCCTCGGAGAAGCCTATTTTCAATTTTGGAAAGCGTGCAGGGACGCCGGTTTCCATCATGCTCAGCAGGTTGGCAATCATCGACACGCCGTGGGAGACAATGTGCGCCGAAAACATGGTCTTGAAGCAATTGAGATTGAAGGGAAAGGTTGGAAAGATAGCAGTGACGCTGTGCAGCATGACCGGCAAGCCCGTCTCCTGTGCCGCCTCGAACACCGGGTCGTAGGACCTGTCCCCGTACAGCAGATCGATGCAGCAGGAAGGCAGGTAGATCGCTGCAACGTGCTTGTGGGAAGCGTAGCGTCGAATCTCCTCCGCGGCGATCTTGGGATTCTGCGAGGGTGCGACGATCGCGCCCTTCATCCCGTTGTCTTCGGAGAGCCACTCGTCGATGAGCCAGCGATTGTAGGCGCACGCCAGGGCCACGGCGTAGTCTTCGTTCCGTAAGGCGCCGAGCAAAAGCAGATTATCCGGGAAGACAACGCCGATATCGATGCGAAGTTCGTCCAGATCTTCGCGCATCTGTTTTGCGGAGGTGACGACCTGTCGCCGTGCGCTGCCGCTTTGTGGAAACGGAGGTGTCCACACTGCCATCTGAGGAGCGAAGAAGGGAATGTCGAGATAGCGCTCGGGGACCGTGCTGATCAACTCCAGGGACTTGCGCCACGGCATGTCACAGTAGGGCGCCAAGGCCGCAGGGCTCTCATGCGCGTGGACGTCGACATCGATAACCTTTACGCCCTCGCGCAATTTCTTCGGCGCGCGGTTTTCAAGAGTACTGCTCACTGAGTTAGACAATCGTCTCCCATCCGCCTCGATGCGGTGCCTACCTGACGCCAATAGCATTGACAAGCTATCAGTCACCCATGCGAGCGGCAATCCCTCGGCCGCAGATAGCGTTCAATACCCAGAACTTCAATCTCGGTTGGCAACTCACAAGTCGTCGGCAGCGGCGGGCAGGCGGCCCGCCATTTCTTGACATTGGCGTCTGATTGATTCTGTTCATCCAAATGAACTCTTACCACTTGCCCACTGCGAAGGCGTATAGGTCATTAGGGGCAGAAGTCTGCCTAATGGATGGCGACCTGTCACCCGCGTATGAGTAACGGAAGTGAGGGAAGAATGGCAAGCAATCGTGGCGTCGTTTATATGGGACCGAACAAGGTCGAGGTGCAGTCCATTGACTATCCCAAGCTGCAAAATCCTTCGGGCAAGAAGATAGAACATGGCGTCATCCTGAGAGTTGTCTCTACGAACATCTGCGGCTCAGATCAACATATGGTTCGCGGTCGCACCACCGCGCCAAGCGGCCTGGTGCTGGGTCATGAAATCACGGGCGAGATCATTGAGAAGGGCGCAGACGTCGAATATCTCGAAATAGGAGATCTGGTGACGGTCCCGTTCAACGTGGCGTGTGGCCGGTGCCGTACCTGCCGGGAACAACAGACGGGCGTATGCCTGAATGTGAATCCCAGCCGCGCTGGAGGCGCCTACGGCTATGTGGACATGGGCGGCTGGGTCGGCGGACAAGCAGAGTATGTCATGGTGCCGTATGCGGATTTCAACCTGATCAAGTTTCCCGACAAGGCCAGGCGATGGAGAAGATTCGTGACCTCACCATGCTCTCCGACATTCTGCCGACCGGGTTTCATGGAGCGGTGTCGGCGGGAGTCGGCGTCGGGTCGACGGTTTATGTGGCGGGCGCAGGCCCTGTAGGGCTGGCTGCGGCGGCATCGGCACAGATCCTTGGCGCGGCGGTGGTTTTGATCGGCGACATGAATCAGGATCGTCTGGAAGCATGCGAAGTCCGTTGGCTTTGAACCGGTGGATTTAACCAGGAGCGACAAACTCGAAGATCTGATCGAAGCGATACTCGGAACACCGGAAGTGGACGCGTCGATCGATGCAGTTGGATTCGAGGCCAGAGGCCACGGCTCTCAACACACGACCGAGGCTCCGGCCACCGTGTTGAACTCCTTGATGACGATTACACGCGCAGCCGGCGGCATCGGCATACCGGCCTCTACGTGACTGAGGATCCCGGGATCGAAGGATCAGGCTGCCCAGCGTGGGGCATCTCAGCATGCGATTCGGACTTGGATGGGCAAAGTCTCACCGCTTGTACACAGGTCAAACACCGGTGCTCAAGTACAACCGGGCGCTGATGCAAGCGATTCTTCACGACCGGCTTCCGATTGCGAAGATCGTGAATGCGACGGTGATTTCGCTGGACGCTGCTCCGACCGGCTATAAGGACTTTGACTCGGGAGTGGCGAAGAAATTCATCCTCGATCCTCACCAGTTACTCAAGACCGCTTAGGCGATTGAAAGTTGACGGAGAACAGGGCGTGGGTCGATGGACTGCGAAGGCAGGAGGAGAGCTATGGTGGTTTGAAAGAACTCCTCGCCTGCCTCTCACTCCTCTGTCGTAAAGGTAGAGGCAGGCAGTCCGGCGCTGTTGTACAGGTTAGCCTCCGGCGCATTTGCCCATGCATAGCGAGCATATTTCGGGCTCTGAACTTTATCACTCGCAGCGAACACCTGGTTCTTGTTGAAGCGCGCTGTTGCCGGATAGAACTTATGGTCTGCGCCTGCGATCTCAAGAGCGCCGAGCATACCGCCCTTCGCATTCAAGCCCTCTCCATGATCGAAGGAGATGCAAAGCTCCGTTCCCACCGGGGCAGCTTGGCGGTAGAGGGGCCCGGCGTATTCCAGGGACTCTCCGTATGCGACTGCTCGCGCAGCCAGAGCGAGGCGATGCCCCACGGTCTTCTTGTCCGGCGGATGCACGTTGTGAGGGTCGCCTATGTCCAGTGTCACCGCCATCGCGGTATTCGCAAGGCCCAGCGTTCTTCTTTGCGCATCGCGGACTCTTCCCCAATCCCAATCCTCCGTGCCAAGGTTCACGCCCGGCGTGGATTCAAAAACCGATATCTGGACGAATAGAAATGGGAAGTTGCCTTGCTGCCACTTCGACCGCCAGTCTGAAATCAAAGCCGAGAACAGGCTGAAGTACATTCGGGGCTCTCGCTGCCAAGCCATTCGATTCACCCTGGTACCAGATGACGCCTTCGATTGGAAGCGGTGTGAGCGGAGCAATCATGCCGTTGTAAATCGCGCCCGGCGTCCAGGACTCCGGCGAGGGATGCCACTGCGGTTCTGGCGGGACTCTGTTCGCCGCACGCGCAGCGTCTTCATCGCGCTTCTCCTTGGCGAGGACCAGTGGAAGGTCGGTTTGCTCGCTCATCTGCCTTGAATAGGTCGTCAGAATTGGAAGCAGCGAGGGTTCTGATGTGAGCGCGTCGAGACTCACCCATGCGTCCGCGAACGAGCCGCCCCACGTAGAATCGATCAAGCCGATGGGAACGCCAGAGCTTTGCTGAATTTCCCGGCCGAAGAAATAAGCGACAGCCGAAAATTGCGCAGCCGATTCTGGCGTGCATTGGGTCCAGGTTGCATCAATGTCATTCAGCGGGTAGGCCGAGGCTTTGGTGCTGAGGCGAAGCAGTCGAATCTGAGGTTGAACGGCGGAACGGATGGCCTCCGCTCCATCTTTTACCTGGGCCGTAGCAATACCTCGCAGCGGCATCTCCATGTTGGACTGACCAGCGGCAACCCACACATCGCCCACTAAAATATCTGAAACTTTGACGGTATTCGACCCCGAAACAACCAGATCATACGGCCCTCCCGCCGTCTCCGGCGCCAGGTAAACGCTCCACTGGCCAAGATCGTTACTATGCACGGTTACGTGTTGAGCGTGGAACGTTACGGATATTTGTTCCGCAGGTCCGGACCAGCCCCAGACGTGCGGCGGAACTCCACGCTGTATGACCATATGATCACTGAGGATTTTAGGAAGGCGTACTTCGCTGCGGGTGATAAGACAGCTGGATACCAGGAGCAAGAAGACGAGAATTCTTATCTTGAACTGTCGCAGCACGATCACCTCTCACGAGAACTCAACACGACGGGTGTTAGCTCTCAGTGTTCTTTGAGCCAGGAGCTTTTACCCACCTCCGCAATGGCAGCCGGGTATGTCTCAAATCTGAAGAGAATCTATATTGTTAACAGGAATGTTAGCAAGATGTGCCGAGGTTTCGGTTTGTAAGTCGTCGGGCGCGATGACTCGGGACGTATGTCATCCGTTCGCAATTGCACCCGTTCGAGCCAAAATGCTACTGAGGCAAGTGCCAGCCTTGCCGAGAATGCCCTTAGCCGACGCTTAGCGTGGAACGAGCAGTTGCCGAGCCGCGATCGCCGGAGGCCGCCAAATACGGCGAGGGAAGCCTGGAGAGAACTTCAGTCGCCAATTGTTTGAAGTGCTGTTCGACGGATCGCTCGAGACGAGGGATCGGTTCGGTGAGAATTGTCTCGAGGTATTGCGCGTGGCTCTTATATCGGGCTTGGATGGGGGTCTGGCCGGAATAGGCTCGCGCCAATATGAAAATGAGCGGATTCATGATCGTGGTCAGGCTATTTTCCAGCACTTCACGATTGGATAGGCGCCAAATTGTCTGGTGGAAGTTCATGTCGGCCGCCAGAAAAGCCTCATCGTCGTTTTGAGCGGTGGCCACTTTCATTTTTGCCAACGCATCCCGCAGAGTTTGTTCCGCTTGTTCAGTGAGTTGCTCGCGCAAATAGCGCACGCAGAGCGCTTCCAGTTTGGCGCGCATGCTAAAAATTGCTTCGATCGATTCCACGGAAATGTCCCGGATGAAGGTACCCCGCCGGGCCACCGTAACAATCAGGCCGTCGCGTTCCAGCCTCAGAATGGCCTCGCGAACAGGACCACGGCTGCATTGCAGCGCCTTGGCTATATCACCCTCGATGATCCGTTCCCTAGGTTTCAGCGCGCCGCGATAAATCGCCCTTCGGATGTGCTCCTCGACTCTTTCGGCTGCAGTGATGCGGCGTGTATCGTTCTTTTCGCGCATATTGTCTCCCACCATAGTAGTCCAAATCGGATCAGGCATTGCGCTCGTGTGAGCAGGGGCGGACCGGTTAAGCCAACACGCCAAATCGACAGGGAATGTCACAGCTGTAGTTGCGCACAGCGGAGCCTCCCCGGCAGATGACGCCCGGTAAATAAGGTGTGCTGCCGACTCACCCCCGCCTCAGATCGCCTGAATGCGCCGCCGGAACCTAATGCTCAGACCTGCCACTGTCGGCTCCGAGTCTGCGGATGACTTCAGGAAATCGCCCCTGAAAAATGAAGGGAATTCAGATGATTGTTCAATATATAGAACTCCCTTGACAGCCCGTTTGCAAAGGCGTCTACCTTGCAAGCATTAGTCGCGGCACGCATGCAGGGTGTCGAT
>CAVVJK010000003.1:0-69369 GCA_963748555.1 uncultured Acidobacteriaceae bacterium | reverse complement strand
TGGTTTTCGCTTCCATCCTGGCATGCTCAAGGTTGGTCCGGCTTGCCTCAGATCGTCTTCCACTGATCGTGCCAATGCGCTCGGTGTAAAGATAGCCGGCTTGTGGCAACAGGGCGAAGGTGGCGCCCGCCCCGCAATGCCATGAAGTAGAAGAGGAAGTCCTCTCCATGGCGGATTGTCTCGTCATAACGAATTCCGGTCGCTCACATGCAGCGCGCTTGTATCAGCAGCGATCACACTTTTGTGTCGGCTCTTTCCGTCATCTGCCCGAGTTTCTATCGCTGTTCTGGTTTTAAGCGCGAGATATATTGTAGGCCTGCGGCTCTTCATGCCGAGATTTAGGCAGGGAGGTGTTCCACGACGGATATGAGTTTAGCTGGTCCATCGCTCGTGTCGAAGATTTGGCTGATCATCCGGCCGCGGCACCCTTCCGGACCGGCGACCAGGGTGAGTATCTTGATTTGTGGAGTGAAGACTTGCGAAGGCCCGTACTTGATCGCATTCGTCAGTGGAAAGGGAGTGACACAAGATCACCAGATCCACTCGGCGGGACTGAATGATTCGTTGGGCGTTGACCGGATTGAAAGCGATCGAGACCTGATACCCACACCTCTCAAGAATCAACTTACGTGTGTCCAAGAGTTGAGGATTAAGGCCGCATAAAAGAAGATTGGGAAGCATTTCAGCGTCTCCGGTGATGCCACTAGGTTGTAAAGAGCTAAATGCTATGGGCGATTTTGCTTCAGATCTGTCTTACAAACGACATTCGGACGATTTTCTGTGCGAGATATTTAGTCCCGTCAAACGGCTCAATCGCGGAATTCTTCATAAACGCTCAATGTTAGACACCTAACGTTCACTCGATCCGAACCGGCGCATGGAGCCACCGCTATGGTCCTGGCAACACTTCAGCCAAAGCTTACTGCTGGTCGCGATTGTGCCTTGCGTACTCCTATGTGCCGCTGGAATAGTTATCGCACCCAAAGTAGGTTTCGCATTGAACTGCCTTGCTGGTGCAGATCGCAGTCCCGGCATTGACATGGATGCTGCAAGAGTTCAACATGCAGGTATGTCATTGACAGCTAGGGACTTATAAGCACGATTGTTAGATCGGGCCTGTTATTGCTGAAAGATCTAAGCACTTGCGTTGACCATGACTGATCCTAAGCTGCAGCGGCTCGGAGAACCACCACAGCGTTAGGTGAGAAAGTACCTGCCTGCGCTGCTTTCCTGGATCAGGACCGCCACTGTGGAGAGTGCGCTGGAAAAGTTGGAAGTCCTCTACTAACAAATAGTAGGCCGACAGATTCCAACGAACCGCACGCCTGAAAAGAAGATCACGCTTCAAGACTCTCCAAGACGCGACAACTTAGTAGGTGAGCCAAGATGAATCCCTGCCTGAAGCCAAACACGCACAGGGAGAAACACCGTGAGCCGTCACAATATTGTAGTCACCATCGTTGCTACCGTAGCCGATGTAAAACCCCTCATTGACCAGATCGACCTGGCCATTGATCAGCTCGACAGCATTTATCACTTCGATTCGGCTGAAGTCATGTACACGGAGGCCCAGCCGTCTTCTAACCACCACCCGAGAAACGGCTCTCAAACGTGGTAAAGGTACTGACTGCTCCAGTACTACGGCCCATCATGGCTATGTCCGTCAGCGGTTTGGTGGCGAGCCCTTGCGGCTTTCATAGCGATAATATGATGGTGCTATACGATCAATCTTGATCCCAGCCGCCGTCAGCACCTCTTTATTAGGGCCCTCGAGTAGTCCATCAAAGACTGGCCCATCAAAATCGAACAGGCGCGCCTGCACCAGGGTGAGCAAAACTGACCAGACTTAAAACCGACCCCTATGAAAGGCTAAGTGTGATCACGAAAAAGTGATTTTTCGGGGAAGCAGGGAATATGGGCAGTCGCTCAGTGAAACTCCTTGTCGTTGATGACGACCCTCCGAACGAACCCTGATGTCCGCCATTTTCGATCGTATGGGCTATGCGGTCCGGACCTCGGAAGAGGGCTTCGCTGCGCTATCCGAAATCCGAAGCGAGCAACCAGACGTCATCCTGTCCGATCTAAATATGCCACGCATGTCGGGATTCGAGTTACTCTCAGTGGTCCGTCGCCGCTTTCCAGGCATCCAGGTCATCGCCATGAGCGGGGCCTTTTCTGGTGAGAGCCTTCAGCCCGGCGTTGCCGCCGACATGTTCTACGCGAAGGGAACGGGCATCTCAACTCTCCTGGAGATGATGGCTGGTGTGACTGGCCCACAACGGCAAATACGCGAGCAACTTCGAACGCCAACTCCCTTCTGGATTCAAAGAGACGAAGATGGCCCCGCCGGAGAAACTTATGTGACCATCTCCTGCCCAGAGTGTCTCAGGACGTTTCGACTGCTGTCGGGTGCACCCGTGGGTGATGTAAACATCCACGAGATGCCCTGCGTCTACTGCTCCGCTACGATTCATTTCGCAATCATCCATCCTGCCAATCCTAGCTCGCCGCAGGCTTTCCAACGCAGGTCCATCTAACCCATCCCTTAAAGCAACTTCAATCCGGAGATGGCGCAAGTCAGCGTCCGCCCCTGATTAGGTCTACATTCTCCGATGCTGCCCCAGCTCTCTGCCGCACCGCTTTGCATTCTGCTGTGGCTCCGCCTTTACGCACCGCCGTACCATGCCCACCTCACCGTTTCAGCTACGAAAACGAGAATGTGGCTTTGAATTTTTATGTGCCACGCTGATGACAGTACGGGGCACGGTATCCAGGTATGCACTCGCCGTCTCTGCGGTCTTTCCGCAGATGACAACGTTATGGAATTCAACCGCTTCCTTCACTCTCCATAATGGTGACGTTCCACGGTACTCGGCAAGATAGACCGTCGCAGAATGGTCCCGAGGTATCCGTCTGGCTGGCGCTTATGGAGGGTAACGGTGCAGGCGATAAGGGCGCCGTTCTCGCTGAACTCGTATACTGGCGCATCCTTCCCGACGATGCCCGACCGCGCTCCGATCTTTTGGCTGTAATCGATCGATGTAACGAGGGAATACTTGCGGACGAAACCGCTAACTCCTGGCCACATTCGATGCAACGCGTTTCTTGGCAGTGTTTGCACCGCCCCAGTTGCTTGACCTTCCGGTTGTGGCACATCCAGCAGTTCATCTTTTGGTGGGATTGACTTAATCGGTATAACAGTCCTGCGTTTCGTCAGTTATCGCACCACGCTGGTAATGGACCCACGAGTTAGGCTCCCGCAATAACACGAAGGGACGATGCGGGCTTCTTTCAGGGAATTGCGGTGAGAGGGTGCCCTGATCATACAATCACAGCCAAGTTATCGATGGGTTAAGTATGGAAAAGAAGTCATGGACGGTAGTAGAACGTTCAGCGCAATACGCCGTCTTCAACTGCGGAGGCGAACGCAAGAGGATTGATACCCCATCCAATCCGCACGATCGGCTGATCTTCATGTCACTCCAGCCTGGCATGATCCTTGAGCAACGTTCCCTCCAGCTCTTCCTGAGACCGCGGCTGCTCGCTAAGCATTCCGATGAATAACGTGTGGAAAGTCCTCCAAAGAACATCGCAGTATGCGGTCCTGACCTCAGAGACGGAGATTATGCGGATCCAGGCGCCTAGGCGGGGATTCGCTCACGTGCTGTACCTAACACTTCAACCTGGCGACCCTGCAGACGAGGGCACCCTAGAGATCCTCTGGAAGTACAGGATAGGGGCTAAGCACTAGCCGTCCTGGCGTTCACCCACTCGCGTACAATGGTGCGTAATTTCGTCACAGGGTTGACAATGCCAGCGCGATGGAACGTGGACAAGAACACGGGCGATCGGGCACTGCTATCGAGCGGGTTCGTGCGCAAAGAAGTACTCCGACCGAAGGCGTTGAGCGTAGTCGAGTTCTGCGACTTATTGCGACCGGGCACGATCGTGCTCGATCGGGTGATTCAGACATTAGATAAGTGGTAAGCACTGCAGAGAAGCCAACTAACAATAATAAGCGTATGGTCACGCGCTTTGCTCCTGGAAACGAGCCAAGCATCCCAACCAGCATCTCCGACGAGTGCTCGGTGGGTAACTGCCCAGGCTGAAAAGGCAGCTTCAGCCATATCGATTATCCAGGATGCATCGCCTAAATGAGCTAAAGGGCTAAAGGCACAAGCTCCGTCTATTTAGCGTGATTGCCCTTGTCGCAATACCGCGATATATCGTCTTTGGCAGACTTTCGTTGATGGGTCAGCTTAAATTCGCAGTGTCGGGCCCATGGCCTGATGCCCACTCGCACAGCTCAGTTATCCGAAACCGCCGGCAGTCGTAGGCTTCCCGCTCTTCCTGAGACATTCGAGAATACGGTGCTTTGAGTAGGGTGAAGCGCGATGGAAAGACATTGCGCTTCACCCGAGTACCCAGAGTAAGAGACGCATCTGCCAGGGTGTGTAGCCAAATCTAGCCAGCCCGCACAATTCCCCTTCAACTCAGCTTAGTCGTCTCCTCGGCCATTTCGCGGCTGTGCGCCCCTGTGCACGTCAACCCGCGCTGAGAGCGATCCCCTTCCGGCATCCACACGCTCGGCATTGAGTCTTCATCTCCCCGCCTCTCATCCAGGCACCGCACCAAAAAGAAATGCGCCGACACTCGTCGGCGCATTCTCTGTATTGATCAATTTCGTACCACTAACTCGCGCGAATAGGGTTCTCATTGGCATTCCAGGGAGCCAATTCAGCGCGTTCATTCTCTTCCGACTAACACGCGAGTTACTCTTTCTATCTCGTTCCTCTCTGTTTTCATTCGCTAAACAGGCCACATGGAAATTTGTCAACAATCTTCTCGCGGTTACGGACGTAATAAATAAGAGCGGTTAACCGTAACTCGGCTATTGATTGTTTTTATTCCGGTGCTAGTATCTACCCAAATTAAAACCTAAATCCTTGGCACGCCTTGCACCGTGAACTGAATTTTGCAAGATCAGTGGCACCTTGCTTGGAATTTGCCTATGACAGAGAAAAGGGATACCTATGTCTGTACATGCCATTTCCTTCAAGTCTATCCGGGCCTATATTTATGGTCTTGTAGTTGCAACACTTTTAACCGCTTGCGGCGTGCAGGCGCAATTAGTTTCGGCTGATTTTGGCAGCAGAAACGGTGCAACACCAGTGGTTCCGAGCGGCTTGTTGACCGTGGGCGGAACCGGATCCAGCCTCACGAACTCTGCTGCGATCAACACGATGACCAGTGCCGGACTGAACCACACCCGCTTCTGGATCAATCTCAACCAGATCTACGCTACTTCGACTGGAAACTTTACGAGCCTGGGACAGACCCTGGCACGCATGAAGGCAGCCGGCATTCACCCATTGGGTGTTGTGTTTGGAACCCCGGCGTCGCTCGCGCCGAGCACCTGCTCCGCTCCTTCTAATGTGAAGACCTGGGGCCAGATGGCAGCTGCTGTCGTGGCCTATGCAGATAAGAACTATCCGGGCGTGTTACAGGATTACGAGATCTGGAACGAGCCGGAGTTGGCCAACTCTCTTTGCATCACAGATGACACCGCCCGCCTGAATGCATACGTTTCGATGTTTGCCTCGGCTGCATCCGCTATGCATGCGCAGGCCAAGGCGGATGGACAGCCCATTCGCACCGGCGGCCCAGTGATCTCGCGCCTCAAGGCGATGGGCCCGATCTGGATACCGGCCCTACTTAGCAATACATCGACGGCGCCCTATGTCGACTTCGTAAGTTATCACATCTATCTTAGTGGGCTTACTAACATACAAGCGGGCATGAACTGGGCACAGTTGTATGCGATGACGCAGTCTACTTCGGGTGGCCTGGCCTATTACTACAAGCTTCTGGAGCCGTTGGTCAGGCAGGGTCACCAGCCGAACGCCGCATCGACACCCATTTATGTCAGCGAATTCAATGATGGATGGGCTTTTGCCGTCGATTGCTGCCGCAACGACCCGACGTATGGGCCGCTCTGGAATGGTCTGGCAATCACAGACATGCTGAACGTTGTCTATAGTGGAATGCCGACCGTCCCGAGCAAGCTTGGTTACTTCAATGCGACCGGCAATTACTTCTGCATTCTAGGTCAGTGGAACGCGGCCATGAACTGCAGCCCCGCGGCATACACACCTTACCCGCAGTTTTACGCCTACCAGTTATTTGCCTCGCCTCAATATCTTGATCTGCAGGCCGGCGGACATATGGCTGTTTCTGTGTCGCCTGGAACCACAACAGCGGGTCTACAAACGTCGGCATTTTATACGAGCTCCGCCGACAGCGTAGTCATCATCAATCCGACTGCAACTGCGTATGGTGCAGTTACCGTCAACCTCACCAATCCTGGCTTCACCGCTCCCACGGCTAAGCAGTATCTCCTCAATAAGGCGAACGGCCAGATCACGGGCAGCGCAGTTACACTCACAGCCATCACTGGCGGCTATACAGCACAAGTGGCCGTTCCGGCTTACTCTACTGTTGCGGTCTCGGTGAAGGGGACGGCTTCAACAACTCCGCCGCCGACACCTACCCCAACTCCGACACCGACTCCAATACTCCGACACCGACACCGAAACACCCACTCCTACTCCGACGCCCGCTGCATTGCAGGCGGTGCTGGCCGTAACACCTTTAACAGCAACGCATCCTGCTGTGGTCACCGCGACCGCATCGCAGACGGGTGGAGCGGCGATCGTTGGCCGTACCATCTCCTTCGGCGACGGAACATGGGCAAATTGGGTGACAAACGTTGCTCATACCTACACCAAGGCTGGAAGCTACACCGTCACGCTGACTATCAAAGATCAGACCGGAAAGATCTCGACTGTCAGCCACCTGATCACGATTAACTAGCTCCAAAGTATAAGAGCGGCTCGAAGTAAGAGCCGCTCTTATACTTTGCTATTTTCGGTTCGACTTGCCTTCCCTGCTCTAGCCCCACCTCATACTTACGCCCTGCACTTCCTTTATCGCGGCAGCTGCAAGATGGAATGACTATCGGGCACTTATCGGCGCCGACCGGTAGGTGCCCTCTTCATACAGCGCACGATTCTGCGGCGACTCTCTTACTCTCAGCAGTCGTGATGTACTGAAACAGAGCCCACAGAGTGATCGCAAGGGCCGCGTCGCAGATCACGCTGCTCCACGCCGCACCACGCCACGCCCAATTGCGAATGAAATAGATGTTGAGGAGAACGTTCAATGCACCGATACCGACCTGCACCAGCGTCCGGCTTCCCTGATACCCTGCGCCGGTGAGTCCATCGGCAAGGAAGATGTGGATACAGCGAAGAAATGGGATGATGGCCAGCCAGCGGACGGCTTCGACAGCGGAGATGATAGTTCTTGCCCAGTACGTGCGGGATCACAGGTGCGCCGAGGATCAGCGAGACTGCGACCAGCGCGCCAAATGGAGTCGACCTCTTGATCAGTTTGTAGGCGTACGCCTTGGTGGCGAGCGGTCCACCCACGCCGAGGCGGAAGAATTCAGGATACGCCGCCGAAAGCATCGCGCGGACGGGGACCAGGCTGACGTCGATGATCCGGTAGGCTGCGCCGTAGATGCCGGTGTCGGTGAAACTGGCGAGCTTACCGACCATGGTCTTGTCGATGTCGTTGTAGATCGTCGCTGACGAACTACTTACCGCGAACAGGCTGGCTTCCGGTAGATTTTTCCATGCCTGCCTCGGCCGGATGTGGATGGCGCCAGCGGCGCGCGTCGTCCGAATCATCGCGTACACGAAGCAGACCAGGCTTCCGAGCACGTAAGCATATGTCCAGTCCTTGACATCCGGATGTCGAGTTATACCCGTCAGGATCACGATACCCACCAACTTAGTGGAGGTGATGTAAACGTTGATCCGGGCTGATTCGCCCATCTGTCCGATGGCTGCAAATGCAAAGGTCGCCAGTTCAGCGACCCGAATCATGAGTAAGTCAGAGATACACACCAGGATGGTGAGGAAGAAAAAGCCGTGGCCGAGCAGGAAGGTACAAATGCCGAGAATAAGAAACGAAAGTAAAAAGCCGGAAACGAGGATGGTGAGCAGACCATTTCCCCAATAGACCGGGAATTGGGTTCGATCTCGAGCAACGTACTTGAGCAAAATCATCGGGCTGCCAAAGCCCGCGAAAGGTGCGGCGACAGCAACGAGCGAAGTCATGGCAACAAACGCGCCATATTGTTTAGGACCGAGACTGCGGGCAATCATTACGAAGTACACGGCTTGGATTGCCAACCGCAAGCCTTGCCCCATCGCCAGCTTCGCCGTATTCTTCGCGAACTCGCTTTGACCCGCACGACGCAGCAGGCTCCTAACTTGCCCGAGAACAGGCATAACTTCCCCCGTTTATTTGTAAGACTGTGTTGATTTCGGTCATCAAACGGGAAACCGCAACATCCCAGTTCAACTCTGATTGAAATCGGTCAAATGATTGCCAGCACATAGATGCGTACCGATTGGGCTCGGCAAGAAGCTGGAAGGCGTACTCCGCGTAACTCACGGCTTCTGCTTCAAGCGGAAATAGATGGCCATTTATGCCGTCTACTACCAGCGTACGATTGCCGCCAACGTCGGTGCTGAGGGAAGGAACGCCGTGAGCGCTTGCCTCGGCGAGCGATACTGCTGCGCACTCTGCACGTGTGGGCAAAATCATGAAATGAGCTCGCGCGTACAGGGCAGAAAGCTTGCTCTGGCCTTCCGGTGTGGACTTATCAATCCGGCCCGTCAGGGTAACATGTTCCGGAAGAACGTAGGATGGAGGAGGAACGCAGCCGACCAGAGTAAGATGCGCGTCCACTCCCATTCTTCTCAGGATCGAGGTAGCCTCTACGGCAATCTCCGCGCCCTTCCTCGTCCAGTCCAGTCCGACAAACACCAGCTCACATTCCCTCCTGCCTCTTAACGACAGGAAGTGCGTAATGTCGTCAGAGTCGGGTATGGTGAACAGGTTCGCCCCATACGGGATAACTCTGAGTTTGTTTTCATCGAAGGAGTAGTTAGACCGCGCAACGTCTGCCGCCCACTGGTTGGAAAAGATGGCCAGAGTACAGGAGCGGAGTGCGGCCTGCTCCAGGGCGTGGCAATCGCGTAAGCTTCGCTTTGTGACGTTCTTGTAGTAGGAGTATTGACCGATGACGCCTGCCACGGTTGTGTCGCCCCAGAAGATGGCCGGCGCGGGACAGTCTTGAGTCACCATGTAAAACGAGGAAGTGCCCAAGACTGCATCTACCGGATTTGCCGAGACTGCCGCTGTTGATCTGTTCCGGGTAGTAGCGCGCTACCGCGGGATCTCTCTCGCGGATGATGTGCTTGCCCGTGAACGTGCGTATGAGCTTGTTCTTCGCGCGCACGTACTTGGACGACTTCTCTTGAAGCTGCAGGAAAAAAGAGACATCACACCCCTGGCGTCGGAGAGCCTCAGCCATGCAATACGGAGTACCGGAGTAGGACCGGATACTTTGTGGATCTTCAAGACCGACGAATCCAATGTGCATCTGTATAGCTTGCTTTCGAGTGAGTGAGTGAGCCGTTAGGCTGCAGAGGGCAAGGAGGTCTGGGCTAGCGAAGTCTCTGCTAGAAGGCGCCAAACCCCTTCAGCACAGCCGGAATGGTCCGCATGAGTATCTGCATATCGAGCCAAAAAGACCAGCGATCGATGTATTGAAGGTCGAGCTGCATCCAGGTTTCGAAGGGGATGGAGCTACGGCCCGCAATCTGCCACAAACATGTCATGCCAGGTCGAACACTGAAACGGCGACGCTGCCAGTCCTGGTTGAATCCTTCGTAGTCACGCACCGGGAGCGGACGAGGACCTACGAGACTCATCTCTCCCTTGAGCACATTGATCAGTTGAGGAAGCTCATCGAGACTGCTCTTGCGCAGCAACTTACCGAACGTAGTTACCCGCGGATCATCCTTAAGCTTGAACACAGGGCCGGAGACTTCGTTCATGTGCTCCAGCTGCCGCATGCGCGCCTCGGCATCGACCACCATGGTGCGGAACTTGTACATATTGAACCGGCGCTTGGATAGCCCGACGCGGCTCTGCCGAAAGAACACCGGCCCTGGATCCGTCACCTTGATGATCGCCGCGATGAGTAGAAGCAACGGCGAAAAGAACAACAGCAGCAGGCCTGAAACAGCGATGTCGAAGAGTCGCTTGGCATCCGTCCGCCAGCCCTCGCCCATTCCGGTGTAGTGGGTGATGAGCAGACCTGCCTCAACATCATCGTGGCGCGCGTTCGTGAGTCTCAGATCGAAGATGTTGGAGAGAACGCGAATCGTAATGCCCTGCACCTCGCAGGCTGCCGCTACCTGGGCCGCTTGCACGTGAAGTGAGCGGATAGGCAGCGCAATCGCAACTTCATCCACAACATTCGTCCTCAGCAGCTCTTCCATCCCGTCGAAGCCGCACAAAACGGAATAGCCTGCGCTTTTTAACTCTGCCCATCCGTCCCAGGGCTGATCTACAAATCCAAGAATGCGGTACCCGAGCTCAGGCCGCGACTCGATCGTCTGGGCGAACTGGAGCGCTCGCGGGCCGGTGCCAACGATGACGATGTTCCGCAGATTGCGGCCGTGGATCCTGGCTTTATGCAAAGTAGCGCGGATGAGCAGTCGACTGGCAATGGAGGCCGAGCAAGCGGCAAACCAGAAGATTACCAGGAACTTGGTCGAGAACATCCTTACGTGAAAGAGGAACCCCGAAAGT
The DNA here is from genome assembly GCA_963748555.1 of uncultured Acidobacteriaceae bacterium. Lineage (GTDB taxonomy): Bacteria > Acidobacteriota > Terriglobia > Terriglobales > Acidobacteriaceae > CAWKKW01. The sequence continues at coordinate 58,635 of CAVVJK010000003.1, read as the reverse complement.
TCAATGAGCGCGGTGCCGATGATGCAGGCCTTGACCGTATCGCGAATATCCGACAGGCACCCTAACATGCGGCGAGAGTTATACAACCCGCAGGACGCATACGCCAAATGCCACATTACAAGCAGTGCTGCAAACAGCAAAAAGTTACTCAGGCGGATTCGCAGGGAGAGAAATTCCGCCATCGACAGCGCCGATCTTGACGGTAGGGCGATGTACGTGGCCAGTAGAAAGGCTCCGATTGTAAGACCCAGATCGAAACCCTTGAGACTGTTGAGCAATACTCTACGTCTGTATGCAGTCATTGTTACTCCATCGATTACAACAAATATTTCAAGACTCGAATTGCGTGAGCTTCGGGATTCAGCAAAGTGATCCTGCTCAGCGCATGAGGATCATGACTCGCGTCATGATTGGGGGAGTTGCGTTGTAAGTAATGAACTAGTTCACACGAAAGTGAAACGAGAAGTCAGGCCGGCGATGCTGGAGCGATGAGGATCGGGTGCAGCATCGCCGCGACCCGAACAAAGCTTACGGTTTCCGCAAGCAAATCGAACAAATTAGCAAATCAAATGAAGTGCACGACTGATGAAAGTCGTCAAGTTTGTGATGCTGGGACCAGAACAGATGTTGTGCCGGATCACGTGAAAAGGACGAGCGATGTATAGTTCCTCGTGACATGTAGCGCCACTTAGGGACGCGATGCAGAAAGATTAACTGTACCCTCGCAATTTGGAGTCTGACGATCTAAGGATTGGGGGAATACTCCAGCAGACCTTTCGGAACGCTCACTCACGCTGCGCCCCGGGCTCGGATGATTCGAGGAGTCCTCACCGAAAACGGCCGGAGAGAGCGCTCGCAGGGATGCCAGTTCGGCCCGGCAAATCGAAGTAAAGCTTGCGCGCAGGCTTCTTAACGCCACTGTCGAATAAAACAACTTACTCAGTCCCTTATGCCGTTTATCTCCGCCCTCAAAGATGCGACCGAAGGAGATCAGGCGCATCCAGCTCATGATCGCCCAATCTGCCGGCCCAAAGCCAAACGAGGCTTGGTCAAGATACGCATGCAAAAAGAGCTTCTTCTGCTTGGCGAGGCCGATTCGCATTGCACCAGCAGCAGCTCGCCAAGGAAGCAGGCAATCATAGAAACTCAGAAAGAGGCTTACATCCTCATGTGCATAGCCAGTCTTGTTGTTCCCGAAATCGACGGCGTAAATGGCGTCTTCAGCGATCATTACGTGAATGGGTGTGAACTCTCCATGGACGCGGCAAAGGTTCCGTCTAAAGCCTGGATTCGAGGAGATGCAGGTGCGCAGGATTGAGAGAAACTCTTGATATTCAGATCGGTACGAAAACCTTTCAAACACTTCTCGAGTCCGCTTGCTTTCAAATTCCTGCAGTAGCCACTCCAAAGGATTCCCGCTATCCTCTTGCTGGCTTACCCGGTGTAAACTGCCGAGCCAGCGGCCGGTACACTCCAGCAAGTTAGCCAAATTCGTCTTCTTCGAAGTACCGAGCTCAAGCTTCAATTCGAAGAGATGATTTTTGAGCGAATCACCGGGAACGAACTCCATAAGTAACAAGCCGCGCTCAGGATAGTAAGCAATGGGCGACGGACAACGGAGAGCAGGATTGACAGCTGCAATGAGTGGTCCAATGTCAGACAGAAAACCTACTTCGCGCTCGAGATTTTGAGCGCCACGATAGTCTGTGCGCTGCACCTTGGCGAAGAGAGCGGCGCTCTCCGTGCCGTTGGAAACGTGTACGACCCCGACCGGATGAATTCCAGGCCGACTCAACGACTGCACACGCACGCTCGAACGATCACGGCCCGAGGCGATAAGACCGGCTGCTTCAACCAAGGCGTCAGAGCCAAGCTCCGTCAATACGGCAGATAAATAAAGTTCGTTTGCTTTCTCCACAACGTTGTGTTCGCGCCTTTCCGCCAGCGACTCTGAATAAATGTAGAAGCCGTTGCGCCAAACTTTTTGAGCGTCAGCGATCGACCGAATCTTTTGCACGCACTGACCGCGCCTTCGGCTAGGCCTGGAGCCTACATGCAATGATCGACTTGGTCATACCGCACCACTTCTCGGTGATGATCTGAGCATCTGGAAAGAGTTCCTGGACCTCTGGTTTGTTGAGCAGGCTAATCTCCTCAACCAATTCGTCGACTTGCTTGGGAGTGGGACGGATGGTAAGGCCCCAGACTGTAAAGTAGCGAGCGATCTTCTTCCGATACTTTTTCGGAAGGAAATGGATAAGTGGCGCCAGAAAATGCGGCTCGATGAAGAAGCCTCGATTGGGCGTTTGAACCCAATAGCTCCTTCCCACTCTTCGAATCTCTTCGGCGAAAATTCGTTGTTGCTGCCATTCGCCAAGATGTTCTATTACCGAATTACTAACTACAATGTCAAAGCTTTTGTTATCGAACGGCAAAGCACGGCCGTCACCGAGCATGGTTGAGAATCCTGGCTCATTACACTCCAGCCATGCTGACTTGGGGTTCAGGATGGTGACCTTGGGCTTTACCGGGGAATAGGCCCAGAAGGTGTAGTAGCTGCCACCGACATCCAGAATTCGGCTATTTTCAGAGACGCCGCAGACCTCGCACAAAAGCCGCAATCGTTCTGACCGAAATTTCTGAAAGAAGGGCTTGTAGATTGCGCCGTACAGCTTCCTGAGTTTCACTTAGGCTAACTCCTTTATTCCTGACATCCACTTACGAACTTATTGGGGAACGCCGGGGCGCGCGGTCGAATGCGTTCGCCAGGGCCTCCCATGCACGCGTCGGCTTGAGATCCACATCGTAGGGAAGTGGGCGAACTGGCTGCCCATCTGGCCGTGGAGCATAATTCCGCAGCCACGAATACTTTGCGCTCAGGCCCCAAGTCACCACGGAAATCACCGCGGGTTGCTGCAACACTACGCCGAGATATCGATCTATCTCTCGGGCCACCGCCTCGTCCCGATCAGAGATCTCAGATTCCGTTCCCTTCTCCGTTACATCCAGCTCCGAAACGCCTATCTTCAATCCCAGATCGGCAACCCTACTTAGGAAATCCTTCAACTTGTTCGCGTTGAAAGGAACGTTGCCGGTGCGCAAATGCGATTGAATTCCTAGAGCACCAATCGGAACTTTCTTACTTACTAATCGTTTCAGCACAGACAGCAGTACGTTGCGCCGGTTCTCGTCCTCTGGAACGTCATACTCCAGGTGATTGTCGTTATAGATGAGGAGAGCACCGGGGTCGGCCTCTGCTGCAGTTCGGAAGGCTATCTCGATGTAATCCGGCCCGGCGAGGCGCAGAAACGGAGTGTCTTTCAGCTCCGTGTGCGCGTCTCGAAATGCGATAGCCTCATTGACAACTGCCCAGGAGAAGGCTTTTCCGCGGTAATGTCCGACCGTCTGCCGGACATGGTTCGTCATTATGTCTCGACCATTCTGCGCAGTCAAGCTTGTTAACCAGGGAGGCAGCGCATCTTGCCATACCAGCGTGCCCCCGCCGAATTTCAAGTTATGCGCTTGGGCAAAGTTCTGGACCCAGTCGCCACGGTGAAAGTCATACTGACCGGGCTTGAACTCGACATACTTCCAATTCAGCGCATTCTCTGGGACGAGCAGACTGCATTGTTGTGCGACTGTATTGGCGAATGCAGCGTCCGCCGAAAGAGCATCCTGCGTTGTCGCACAGCCGTACAACAGTCCTCTTTGGGCGGCCAAATCGCGCAGTGTCCGTTCGGCAGCCAGGACAGCTTCTGCGGCCGGCCCCAGGGAATGTGAGGCGAAATACGCAGCTCCCAATCCGCCCAGCATGGACAGAAACTCTCGCCTGCCGCGACGATCGCAGCTTAGTCTTTTATTCACTCTTATTCCTGACTTAGTGTGCGGGCCGCGCCAGGCAGGAGTCAGTGACGACCCCGAGCCTGGGCGGACTCCATTGACTCTACTGACCGGGCGCTTTTTCCAAGCTTAGCGTGCACGCGCCGGTGGTGGGCTGTGCAGGCATGGTTGGCGGTACCAGGTAAGAGGGCGATGCGAAGTTAAAGAATTCAGTCATGTCATCGCTTTGATCGTCTCGCGAGGTGAGCGGCGGCAGGCTGAAACGAGTCTCGATGAACTTGAGAATCGCGGTGTGGTCGCGAACCACGTGGGAGACGAAGAATGGCTTGGTCCACGGTGACACAACAGCCAAAGGAACACGCACGCCACTCTGGGTGAACAGGCCGGAAGCATCTTGTCCGATGACCGTGCGCGGAGGAATGCCGTCGGGCTGAACTATGGTCGTGGGCGGCACGTGATCGTGCATACCGCCGCCTTCATCGTAGCTGAGTATGAACGCCGATGTAGACCAGGTCGGGCTCTTCATCAGTGCGTCTACAAACGACTTGATGGTGGTGGCGCCTTGCTGCACGCTCTCCGGTGCCGTAGTGGTTCCAGGATTCGGCTTTGGATGTTCGTCGAAGCTGCCTTCTTCGATAAATACCACCGATGGGAATGTGCTCTCGCTCTTCACATCATTGAAGTAATTCGTAATAGGCACGAACTTACTCGGGTCTCTCTGGTAGATAGCCCAATAAGGAATGTGAAGCGGAGTGGTGAATTGGTAGTAGTACTTCCAGGAAACACCAGCCTGATCGAGAAGATCGAAGATCGTGAAGTTCGGGTATCCGCCTGAGGGTGGATAGGGTGTCGACGTCCAGCCGAGCGAAGTAGCACCGAAGGTATACATGCGGTTCGCGTCTGTCGGTCCCAGTACAGAGGAGAACCAGCGGTCACTGGTAGCAAACTGGAAGCCAAGGCTGTAGTAGTAGGGCAAGTCCGTCCAATCGAAATAGCCAATTGCGCGAGTTCCGTTGGGATCGAGTGTGGACGTGCCGATCGCGTTGCCGGACTTCATAAAGAAGTCCATCTTGCCGCCGTCAGCGTCGTAGTGCTGCGAGTTCCAGCTGGGCTGCAAGTTCTCATGGCACATGGTTTGAAAGTGATAAGGCGCAATCTGCTGGCCGGCGATATCGGGCATCGTCTTCGTGACGTCCCGCTCATCGACCGCGTTATCGTTGACGCCATTCAGAGCACGGTATTCGTTCATGCGACCAAAGTAGGTGTCGAACGAGCGGTTCTCCTGAAAGGTAAAGACGATGTGCTTCAACGAAGCCATCGAGGCAGGAGCTGCTGGAGCCGCTTGATAGGTATAGGCGTTTGCCAGCGAACCGCTCTGCCTTCCCTGCGTTACAGTTACCCCTACCGCGCCAGCACTTTGGGCGGGAGCAAACACTTCGATCGCATTCGAATTGACCACTTGAACGCTGGAAGCGGCGAAGTTACCAAAAGAAACCGCAGCTCCCGTCCGGAATCCTGTTCCGTAGATCGTGCGGGTCGTTCCGCCGGCTGGAGTTCCCCACTTCGGCGAGACTGAAGTAATGATTGGATCTGCGAGGAATGTAAATGCGGTAGTGCTGCCTGAGGATTTCTGCAGGAAGGCATCATCAAATCTTGCTACCGTCGCGATGCCGGCAGCGGCGACCTCGGCGTAGAGTCGAACATAACTCTTGCCGCTGGGTACGGTGTATGTGCCCTGCTCAAGTGTCCACAGTGGATCAAAGGCGGTATACGGTGGGGCGGACACATAGGCAGGATTTGCCTTGTTCGCATCCGTAATCTCCAAACCCCAGCGAACATTTGCGCCGCCGGAAACCCGGTATGCATACCCGCCAAAGGTGATCGTGTCACCCGCATTCACCGGCACATAGAGCGGTCCACCAGTTGAGGTTGCGGCGAATATGATCGGGTGATTTCCCGTACCCGGATAATTCAACTCAACATAGTGGGATCCGATGTGTGCATTCTGAGCGGCTGTGCCAAGCGTAATCGTTCCACCCGAGGCGGTCCAATAACTCATTCCGGACTCAAAGCTCTCGTTATGCAATACGCTCGATAGAGTGGAGCTCATCCCATTCGGATTGGTGACTGTAACATCCACTGAGCCAGCTGTTACAGCGGGAGTTGTAACATTGATAAGCGAGCTGCTGACCACCGTCGCTGCAGCGGACGTCCCACCAAAAGTAACTGTCGCCCCAGTGTTGAACCCGCTGCCCGAAATGGTGATGGTGTCTCCACCATTGCTGCCTCCCTGTGTTGTAGAGAGTGAGCCGATCACCGGCGGCGCTGCTGGAGCCTGATAGGTATATCCTCCACCAGGAACCGTGCGCTGGAACAGGGCGTCGTCAAAGCGATCAACCGCCGGGCCAGTGCTGCCGACTATCTCGCAATAGACGCGCACAAACGCCATACCGCTCGGCACTGTATAGCTACTCTGAAAGTTTACCCAGCTTGAGGTAGTTACGTTGAACGGCGACGCAGATACATAAACAGCGTGCGACTTATTAAGGTCAGATACTTCGATGCCCCAGCGCGCTTTTCCGTCTCCGGAGACGTGATAGGCCCATCCACCAAAAGTAAGGATATCGCCAGGATTAACTGCGAAGTACATGGGAACATTGCTGCTGGTCGCGGCGTAAACAACGGGATGGCCGTTGGCCGCCGGCGAACTTAGCTCGGCATAGCCCGCGCCCGCGTGTGCGTTAACCGAGTTACTCAAGATACTCGCAGCACCGCCTGAACCGGACAGGACCCAGTTCACTGCACCAGATTCAAATCCGGGATTTGCCAATGGCGAGCTGGTACCTGCAAGAGTGGCGCTCTGCCCGTCGGGATTCGTAACCGTGACGCTTACGGTACCGGCTGCATTCGGGGGAGTGGTAGCGGTGATCGAGGTGGAGTTCACTACGCTTACGGCGCTGGCCGCGACCCCACCGACTTGGACCGTGGCGCCTGCGAGGAAGTTACTGCCGGTGATCGTGACAGCTGTTCCTCCAGCCGTGCTTCCCGACTGAGGGCTGATGGAGCTGAGAGTGGGCGCGGGGTTCTGCGCAAGTGTTGCTGTTAAGGCGACCAAGGCAAGGCCACACATAGCAACGAGCTGCCGATAACTCTTGCGAGCTGGCGTTGCAAGCGAAAGATGTTGTTTGAATGGGAAATACATGTTGCGTCTCCAACCTAATCCGGGAAAGTGCTGCATCGAGTGCAGCAACGTAAGTGTAGGGTCGTCCTAATCCGCTCAACAGATTTGTGCGGATGTACTGCCCCCCGGGGCCTCAGCGAAGAATTCGAATCCCTTGCGCGTTTATGCCACAGACTACGGGGCCGCAGGTTTTGTACCGCGAGTACGCTCGGATCTAACTTGGCGCATGAAGAATAGTAGCGTCTATGATCTTGCCCGCACTAATGCGAACACCCTTTTCGTTCAAATGGAAATTCACAATATCCAAGATTTCGCGCCGCAGATTGTTCGTCTCAAGCAGTTGCCGGAATTGCCCGACGGTGATTTCATCCGGAGCCGGAGCCCGATCTAGATTGACACCAGCGAACCGCCGGAGTGCTGCGGAATCATAGAGCGCTTCTTCAACGCCCGCATCGGAGAGATTAAACCAATGTTGTAAAAAGAAGATTTTTAGGAGGATTGAGACAGACATAGGCCGCCGCATCCTGCCTGACCACGCATAGTGCGGTTCGACCAGGGACTCTAACTGTCCCCACGGCACTATCTCATTCATTGCGTCAAGGAAGAGATCGCGACGAGACTTTCTTCCGAACTTCTCCAGGTCGGCTTGTCGCGCAAGTGTATTTTGTTTCATCGCCTTTTGCCTCGCCATTGCAGTTTGTCCAGTTTGATTGGAAATAGCTTCCAATTCTCAGGTGAGTGATGATCTAGAAGCTAACTCGACCATCAGTTTGTAAGCGATAAACCAGGGTTCTATGAGATACCGCGACCAAAGGCGTCTTGGTTCAGCCATCAACCGGAAGAGCCATTCCAGCGAGCACCGGCCTGCCCATCGCGGTGGTGTCGGAATGACTCCGGCAAAGTAGTCGAGCGCGGCTCCGCCGTTCAGGATCACGTTCGCAGACAATTTATGCAGGTGGTCAACGACCCAGTGTTCTTGCCGCGGCATACCCATCCCTGTAATCAGCAGGTGGGGACGGGCGGCCTCTATCTTTGCGATAACAGCCTGCGCTTCTGCAGAAGAAGGATCCGGATCGAAGAAGCCATGCGCCGTTTCCATCTTTAGCCCAGGATACTTTTGACGCAGCACATCCGCGCCTATCTCCGCAACGCCGGGGCGGGACCCTAGATAAAACACGCGCCAGCCATGTTCGGCTGCCGCTTGAACCAAAGGACCCATCCAGTCCACATAGGTAACACGGTGCTCACGTTCGAGAGGAGCGCCGAGCAGTCTTCCCAAGCCGATGATGCCCATGCCGTCGACATGGATATGATCTGCCGCAGCATAGAAGGAGCGCATCTTGGGGTCGTGATGATAGTGATAAAGACTGTGCAGGTTATGGTTTCCTACGATGATGCGCTTACCGTCGGCAACCGCGTCCGCTACGATCGCGTTGAGTTGAGCCATGTTGAGAGCCTCGACTTCAACGCCGAGGATCTGGAACCGAGTTGGACGCACCTGACTGCAACTTTCGATTGAAACTTTCGGCGTCATGCGCACTCGGCTCCCGTTTCGTCTTCAGACAGGATACCGGTGGACTTCGCGGAACTAACTACTTCTACTAACTCCGGCCAGAGCGTTTGGCTTTGATCCAGGAAGATGGCGGGGTTTTCGCCGTTGAAGGCCGCTTTGCCGCCGCGCACCTCGTAGAACACGCGGCGAGCAAAGTAAGAGGGGGAAGCGATCATCGCTCTAACTAGATGATCGCAGGCGCGGGAGTAGTCTTTGCGGGTAAAGCAGATGTTCGCTCGCCGCATCTGCTCGCGGAAAGTAAGCTTAGGTTGATCGATCAGCCGCGCCAGTTTTGGAACTACAGTGTCATATGCGAGAGGCCGTAAGCCGTTGAGCTGCGACAGTAAAAGATATTGCACATAGAGAGTGTTGATGGACTGGGTTTCCAGATTGGCGGTCGAGACACTCGCCTCGTTGTGGCGGAAAAAGGTCGTGACTTCAGGGATGTAATGTAACTCGTATTTGAGTGCCATACGCCACCAGAGGTCGATGTCTTCTATATGCAAATCAAACCGATAGCCGCCGAGGGCCAGCGCCTTCTTCACATTGAGCGTCACGGTTGGATGGCAGATGGCCGGTAGATATCCGGCCGAGGTTATCTCGCGTAGCTCTTCAGGCCGGGCTCTCGTTGTGCGAAAGCTTCCAATGCTGCGCCCTTCCTGGTAGTAACGCGCCTCGGCGTAGAAGAGGCCCGCCTCAGGATGACGATTGATGTGACTCCTGGTTATCGCCACTCGCGTTGGAACAGCCACATCGTCAGCATCGTGGCGCATGAGCCAAGGCGTCTCCACTTCGCGAAGCATCCGGTTCAACGTGGAGGTCAGTCCGCGGTTCGTTTGATGAACCACGGTGAGCCGCGGATCTTTCACCGAGAGCAGATACTCGAGGCTGTTGTCTGTCGACCCATCATCGATGGCAAGAATGGTGAAATCGCCATCCGTCTGGCGGAGCAGGCTGGTGAGGCTCTCCTCCAGGTAGGGCATTGCATTGTAGACGGGTAGTCCGATAGTCAGTCTATTCATGGCGGTTCAGAGGCTCACGACGAAAGAGAATCCATTTGCTTAAGAGGAACGCAGCCATTCGCGGAACGAAGGAGGCACGAGCCACATTCCCAACAGTAGAAACAGATCAATAGCGCGGGGTTTTCCAACCCGGAACATTTCTGTCAACAAAGGCCAAAACGCCTTCCATTGTTTCTGCCGCGCCGCTTGCGAGGATATCTGGGTAGCGATAAATCCGGCATACGCGCGCCGGGTAACCAAAGATCGCCGCTCTCGAAGCCAGCTTAAAGAGCCTTGCCAGTCGTAACTCCTGCTCACGCTGCCGCGGTTAGTGTCCAGATTCCAAACCGCCAATGGCTCGGAGACAAACTCGATCTTTGTTCCCGGTGTCTGCACTACTCTCAGGAGCCAATCCCAATCCTGATGCTTCTTTAGACCGTCCACGAAGCCGACCTTCATGAGCAATCGGCGGGTGGTCAGCAGCGTGGAGGTTTGCAGAAGACCTTCACCCTGACTCCATGAGTCACGCGCGAGCAGATACTCAGAGATAGGCTCCGATGGCAGCTTTCTGGGCCAGACGGAGTCGCCCCCCGCGGTGCGAGCGAGAACCTTGCAAGCAACGATGGGATCAGAACTGTCGGAAGCGCGTGCGACCGCCAGTTGCTTCTCCAGCTTTTCCGGAAGCCATTCGTCATCGTCATCAAGGAATGCGATCCACTCACCCTGGGCTGCTTGCACACCTTCATTGCGGGCACGTGAGCCGCCTACTCGCTTAGGTAAAGGCAATACGCGAAGCCGCGGCGCCTTTATAGACTCGAGAGCAGCTTCGGTCTCCTTATCCGCTCCGTCGATCACCACGATCACCTCCAGGTCCGAAAGTGTCTGCTGCAGCGCAGAGTTAACCGCGCGCACGACCAGGGTCGGCCGGGAGAAGGTCGGGATCACGACAGATACCGCCGGATTGGTGAGGACTTCCATGATTGAGTTCTTGCCTTACAGCTTCCGTTAGAGAGTTGCGGATAGAGATTGGTGGAGGGCTGCTTTCGACCGACGCTTCAGCAACTTGCCATACAACTCTTCGAGCTTCGCGGTTTGCTCCTTTAGATCGAAGCGTTCGCGAACGCGCCTCATGGCAGCAGCGCTGAACTCGTGCCACAAGGCTTCATCCTGCAGCAGCCTCTGAATGTTCGCTGAGAGACCCTCGACGTCGCATTCGTCTGCGAGGAGTCCAGTTACCTCATGCGCGACAGCTTCGGGAATGCCCCCCGTGGTGAAGCTTGCTACCGGCAGACCCATCGCTTGCGCCTCAGCGAATACCAGACCGAAACCCTCTGAAGTTCCCATCGGCGTAGTGAAACTGGGAACGCTGAACACTTTAGCGCGATTCATCCAGTGGCGTACTTCCGCCTGGCTCACAGCGCCGACGAACTTATAGTTGGTGAGACACGAAGCAGCCAGCTGTTCCAGGTCGTGCCGAAGCGGCCCATCCCCGATAACTACTAACTCCACCTCCGGCATCTGCCGCTGGACACGAGCCATCGCTCGTATGAGGTAGTCACAGCCCTTGCTATCGACCAGCCGGCCCGCGAAGAGCACGATCGGCTTGCGAGTTACCTTGGGATCTGGCGCAAACAAGTCAGTATCGACGCCGACATAGTGAACCGAAATCTTCTCCGGAGGAAAGCCTTGCGCAATCAGCTTGCCGCGAATGAACTCAGAGACCGCGACGAACAGGTTTGCCTCCTGCTGCACTATCGGCCTCCAGCGCAGATAGCGGCGGTAGTCATAGGAGAACTTACGGGCGTACTCCACCTTCATCGTGACGTCGTAGCCATGAAAGGTAACTACGAGCGGAATCTGGAGGCGACGCGCGAGCCGCAATCCGGGAACGCTATCCACACCAAAGTGAGCGTGTACCAGAACTGGATTGAGTCGCCGTAGCTCGCGAACGAGCCCCGGAGCGTATCCGAAGACACGATAAATGACCTGCCGAAGGGAACCGAAAGGCCCGTCCGCCTTGATGGAACGGTGCCGGCCCTCTGGAAGGCTCAGGCCGTCAATGCGGCTGCGGCCAACAAAGTAGGGCGTGAAATGCTCAAAGGCCTCTGGCTGAGACAACACAAACGTCTCCGAGCGTGGCAGCAATGTGCTTCGATAAATGAGAATGGACGGCCGCGCTTCGCGGAGTTGCCTGGCGATGTCCTTTCATCACGACTGGCTCCCCACGTTATCGGCTCCCGCATGTAAGGTGGCATACTGCGGAGCTATGCCGATGTCTCGCCTGTATAACGGTGATGGGCTGGGCATAAGCAATGCATCTGTTTGCGCCATGATGAAGATGAAGGTAGCGACATAGAGGACCCAGTAGAGATTGTCCTGCCGCAATAGAGAACCTTCCGTCAAGTTGAAGAGGAACATGAAACTGAGATAGGCAAGCGGCCACAGACCGATAGACTCGCGTTGAACGCGCGCCCACAAGAGTGCGCGGCGCATGCTCACGACAAATCCAGCCATGAACAGCCCCAATCCGACTACGCCAAGTTCCTCGACCAGGTCCAGGAAACCGTTGTGTGAGTAGGGCACGTTCCAGTGCAGCATGCTCCACAAATCTGCCGACTGTTGACCATCCAGTCCCAGCCAAAAACTGCTGAAGCCATAACCAAGCCATGGATTGGCCATGATCTTTGGCATCACGGCACTCCAAATGTCGAGGCGTCCAGAGAACGAGGAGTCTCGACCAAGGAGCGAAAAGAAGTCGTTGCCGTCAAAGAACAGCATGCCTGCGCAGGTGAACCCGACAATAGCAAGCATCGCCGACGCGAAGACCAGACCTGTAGGCCGTCGCCGCGAGATCCGAAAGAGATAGATCAGACCGATGAGAATGGGAACGGCCACGGCGGAGGTGGCGGATCCTGCCATGTACAACATGCCCGTGCAGACCAATGCGGCGAAACCATAGAAAAGGCGGCGCGACTTATTGTCGTATGCCAGGAACAAGTACACGAGAATTCCAAGGGTCATCATACGGCCCAAGGAATTCTTCTGGCCGAAGACGCCTCTCCACGCATGATTCGTTCCCGCTGAGTCAATACCTGCATCTGGCATCAATACGATCGCCAGAATGCTGCCTACGACCGTCAGTGCCATGGTCCAGCCTAAAACGCGAAGGAGTTGGCGGGGAGAATATCGGGTTGCGATGTACAGTCCTAAGGAGGTGGTGACCGCCAGGTTGACACATCGCCTGAATGTGTAAAACGGTACGTCAGACCAGAGACATGAAAGGAAGGCCAGTGCGAGGATGGCCCACATAAACTTCGCATGGCTCATCTGCGCGAACAGAGCTCTTCGGTGCCGGAGCAGGAGCACGGCCAGAATGCCATACATCGCCATTTGGCTCGCGACTACTCCGCGATGGGCTTGGGTGGGATCTGCAGTCTGGGCGCTCGCCTGTTTCCGCATCGCCGCGATGGCTGCATTCGGCGGCCTTTCATCAGAGACCTGGGCGCTCTGATTCAACAGCGGGAGGAATGCCCCTGCGCAGAATAGCAGCGCAAACACTATGAATATATCTTCGAATCGTTTCCACATGGTTGGTCTTCTCGAGGCCCACTTAGGACAAGTCTGAATCGGTTACTTTGAAAGCGTTCAATCGGTACAAAGGATTCGTGGGGGACTCAGTGATGCAGTGTATCTACCAGATGCCTCTGTGATCGCCCGTAAGTCGGTAAGTCAGGCGAGCCGCCGAGGCCAGCGGCGGCAATAAGCTCAAGCGAAATACTCCATGCAGATCGCGGCGGACTGCCATCCGCGTCATTTGCCTTGCATAGAACTGGGCTGCCCGGCTCACGGGTACCCTTAACCAGATGCCGCGAACAACGATTTCGTCGATGCCAAACCTGGAAGCCGCCAGGACTTGCGCGGGAAGCTGGTAAGCTTCGCCACGATAGCGCCGGACATACTCAGTCACGATTCTCAGGTAAGTGGCCACGCCGGGCCAGATGCCGCCTAAGTCAGCCGCGTACTTCAGCTCAGACCAATCGAGACTGCCGGACTCAAGAATGGCATGAGTATTCACGATGTCGCAGACGCGCACATAGAGATGCCGGTACATGCGCTGCAGGGTCGCAGCGATGACGCGTTCTTCCGGAGCAGGTGTCATGAAGGTGTACTCTCCAACCTGCTGCGGAACCCGTCGCGTGCAGAAGCGCTTTGCGAGGACAACATGTTCGCCGGTCTGACCGAGGCAGCCGTGGTGTATCTCCACCGATTCGCGCAACCCCTCAACCCCAAAGTTGCATTTGCGAGCCAGGCGGTCGCCCCAGGTACTCCCCTTCTGATTCGCCGAAAACTCCTTCAACATGGCGGCGCATACCGTCTGCTGATCGCGTGGCGTGTAGAGGTCCAGGTCGTTCCCTATATCCGGCCAGTGGTCGAGCGACTTCATCACAGTGATCTGAATGCCGGAACGTTCAAGCTTCTGACAGATCTGCTCAAGGTATTTGAGCGCATTGGCGATTCGCGCCCGCTCGTCTGAGAGGACCTGGTCGCACCACGCCGCGAGTTGGGTATAACCCTGTTCAGTGGCAAATCTTTGCAAAGGCTCAAACGCGCGCATGACCACATGATGCGATTCCGCTAGAGACAGTATCTTTGCCCGTTCCTCCGAGGTCGCTCGCGCCAGGGCATGGAGAGGCTCTTCGGACGCATGTTGTCCGTTCAAGCTTAGTTGCAATAAGTAATCGATCTGCGTTTCGCTATTCAAGGCGTGTTCACCATCTCCCTGCGTAAGGTTGCATTTGCCAGGTGCGAACTGGGGCTGAGCTTCGTTCTCTGGACCACGGCTTAGGCGGTCCTTTGGTTCAGAGTACCGCGTTCGCATTTAAAGAATGTTTAGAAGCTAGATGCTTCAATATCTCGTCCGTCATTTCCGTCACGATCTCTTTAACGGGCCGTTCGGTGTTGATGATGACGGAGTGTTTTGCGCGGGCTGCAAAGGTTCGGTAAGCGCTTCGTTGCCGCTTCAGTTCGTCCGCCCCGAGCTCCTGTTTCCGGCTCAGGATGACATCATCGGCCGCGTCCAGAATGATGAACAATGCATCCCGCGGTGGAATGAGCGGCGCCAGCAGGCGCGGCAGCCACGGAGGACCGGCATATCGATAACGCTTCGAGTCTATGAGCAGGTCATGGAAGTAGCGGTCAAAGATAATCGTCTCCGACCGGACCATCTTCGGGTACGCCCACAGGGCATAACCTATGGTGAAATCGAAGGCCAGGCCGACGATGTTCACCGATGAGGTTGCTCCTCCGCGAAGCGACTTAGCATGAGGCATGCGATTGGTGGTATCTGGCTTGATCTTACGGATCAGGCCGGGACGCCAACGCTGTTTTATGCATGGTCCAAAGAGAGTCTGCAACTCGCGCTGCAGGCGTTCAATCGTAGTGCTCTTCCCCACGCCGTCTGGTCCAAGTACGACACAGAACAACCCGTTCGGACGAAACCACGCATCGAGGCCACGAAACCATGCGGCCAGCCCATTCGAGCGGACCTTTTCGGGCCGCCAGTCAGGGATGAATGTCAGGCTCGAGTACGACTGCCTTCCATCCTCGATATCTTCCAGAATGACTTGTATCTCGCCCCCGGTAGATAGCGACCTGACGAGGCGAGCCTGTTGCAACTTGCTGCAGATTTCCTTGAGAGCCGCGATGTCCTCCGGATGAATGGAGACATACGACCCCGGGATTTCTGGCTGGTTTCCAGAGACGACACTAAATCTCAGCCGATTGGATTTGAGCAAGGCAAGAAGAATATAGCGAGCGGTGTAAGTGCTGGCGTCATATTGAGGGGAGATATGCATAGGCTCCGGGTGTGCCCCTAGGCCCCGCGCTTGGTGTATCCCTACGGATGGAACCGAGCGTCTATTTTCACTTGTTTGAGGCATCTTGGTCTGCGACGGTGATCCTGGCTGGGGAGGGTGTGAGGTGGATGCGAAACCGGATGAAATCGCTCCGGTCTCACGCAGTCACTTGTCGAAATTACAGCCGCTTGTACAGCCCTTGCGGAATGGGGTAAGTCCGCTTATTCAGAATCACACCGAGCATACGAACATTTGCTGAAACCACATCTCTCGCGGCGCGGCGGGCTGTTTCACGATCGGTGGAACCTGCTTCCACCACCAGCGCCAACCCCTCCACCCTGCCGGCAACGACCAGTGCGTCGGAGCAATCGGAGAGTGGCGGCGTGTCGAAGAGAACGTAATCGAACTCGTTACGAAGTTCATCGATACACGCGAGAAATCCGGTCGAGGCCAGCAAGGGCTCGGCCTTCCGGCGCTCGGAACCGCTGCTCAGCAGGTGAAGTCGGCCGCCACCGAGTGGCTGCACGAGTGCGGAGATCGGCTCCGAGCTGACGAGAGCGTCCGACAGACCGTTACCGTTCACCTTGTTAAAGGCGTAGTGCTGCACGGGAGAGCGAAAGTTCGCGTCCACGATGCAGACCGAGCCTGCGTTGGCCTCAGCCAGAAGTTGTCCCAATCGAGCGACCACCCAGCTGCACCCTGCTCCCGACTCTGCACTGGCAAACGTAACCAGCCGCAGGCCATTTGGACGCAGAAACAGGCTCTGCGCCAAGCGGGTAAGTTCCTGGCGAGTGGGGTCATCCATCTCCAGGGCAGGCGGTGGCCCTAGCGCGACGATCCCGTCCTCTGACTCAGAGTCGACGAAGCCGGTGCTGGGTATCTGAGATACGTTGCGCCCAAGCAGGCGGTCGGTTTCAGCGGCAGGCCCCTTCCGGTCATGCATAGGCTGTTTGATGGGCTCATTCTCGGCCCGATTCAAGGCTTCAAATATTTTGCTCACATTGCTCCTTTGTCATTGCCGGTATGGCTGCCACGAGAAAGCCGGCCCGATCCCCGGTTGCCCATCCCGAAGATGCTTCCAGGGTTTTGACCGTCGATGGTCGAACTAAATGCCAACTCCTGGCCGAACTGGCGTGGTACCGAGGCCAAAACTGGAAGATCCAGAAAGGCTTCGAGTTCGCGCGGCGTGTGGAAGGTGCGATCCATGTGCTCGAGCGAACCGATCAGTCCGATGCTCGCGGCCAGCATGGTCATCAATGCGAGGGAGGCAAAAAACAGGGGAGAGTGAGACGGCAGTGCCGGTACCAGGGGCTGTTCCGCCACCGCGATGTTCACCATACGGTTTGCATCGAGAGCATCGGTAATCCGGGCTTCTTCCATCTTCTTTTGATACAGAAGGTAGTTATCTTCTGCTGTCTTGAACGTACGCTGCAGATCCGCTTGCGTCAGGCTCTGGCCATCGAGCTGACGAGCTCTCGCTTCGTAGCTGTTCACGATGTTCTGTGTTTCGGTGGCGCGTGCCCTGAAGCCTGCCAGATCTGTTTCTGCCTGCGCGAGTTGAGTGCGCACCATCTGGTGAGTGGGATCGACATCGGTCGTCTCATCGCCCATCGGAGAGCTCAGCTCGTGCTGGATAGCCGCCTTCGTCTGCGCAATCTGCTTGTCCAGTTCCTGAACCGGTCGATAGTCCACCTGGTACTTCGACACCAGGTCCGATCGCTTCAATTCCATCGTTAGCAAGGAGCTCTTCAATTCTTCGAGCAGCTGAGGATTGTCGGCCTTGCGAACAGCAGTGGTGATGCGTGCAGGAGTGGAGGCCTGCTGCTGCTGCAAGCGCTGAATCCGGTTGGTCGTTTCCGCAATCGCGGCGCGATTTTGCGACAGGGCAAACTTGAACTCGGACAGCTTCTGCATGGTGAGTTCCCTGTCGACTGCCGGCTCGACGGTCCCGGAGTTGCTGCTTGGGAACTGCGCCAGTTGCGCTTGCGCCGCATCCATCCGCTTGCGGTACTCGTTGGCTTCGGTCTCAAAGAACTTGTATTGACCGGCGCTGTGATGAACCTGGGTGTGCTTGGCCAGGTACACCTGCAGCAACTTGTCCATCACGATCTTCGCCTGTGCCCGGTTCTTCGACTTGTAAACAACGTCGATAATGTAACTACCCTTGGCGGGTTCAATGACCAGGTCCCGGCTCAACCGGTCGACCTTGGCGGCAATCTGTTCTTCTTCCGTCTTCGGGGTGCTGAAATGGCTGGTCAGCCTGCTCCACCACGAGGGCGGCTCAGCCGGCTCTGAAGAACTGGTCTCCTTCACCACCTGGGTCAGAACGTCCTGCGACTTCATCATCTCGACCTCGGACCGAAGGTCTTCGTCGGTCACGATGGGCTGAGCAGACATAGAGAAGTTGCTCATCTCCGGCGTCGGCGAGAGGACAGGGTCTATACGTTCGCGATTCACCAGGATCTTGGCTTCGCCGTGGTACCGCGGAAGAATGATGGCCGCCGTCACAACAGCGACAAAGGTGAGCACCGCGCAGGTGATTACCAGCCGCTTGCGCCGGAAGGCGACAGACACACCGTCTCGCAATGAGATCGGGGCAAGACTGTAGTTTTGATTGGTCATAAGCATCGTCCTGTTTTGCCAAACTGGTTAGAAAGTCTGCGGTGCGATGTAAGTGCTCAGACTCGAAGTGGGAATGAACCGGGCCATCTTGGAAATTTTGTTCTGCGGGACGAAGATCATATCGCCCGGCTGCAAAACAAAGTCTTCGCTAAGATTTCCCGAATTCATCATCTTCTTGACGTCGAGAACCCTGGCTTCTGTCCACTGCGAAGAAACCTTGCGGAACAGCAAAACATGAGAGTGTTTCGCCTTCTCGGTGAACCCACCCGCCATCGCAACCGCTTCGGTCACAGTAGTATCCCCGTGCAGATCAAACCGCCCGGGGTGCCCGAGCTGGCCTGTCGCGGTGAAGAACGGCTTATCAAAATCCTTCAGGACCACCGAGATCGCAGGGTCCTTCAGAATCTTGGTGTAAGCAGTCTGCAGAGTTTTGGTGACCTCAGGAACGGTCTGCAAGCTCACATGGACATCCCCGATGCCGCGCAAGCTGACGAATCCGTCGGGCTGCACCGTTACCGTCTGGTTAAATTCGGGGCTGAATTCAAACACCAACTCCATCGAGTCGCCCGAGACAATCTGATAGCGGGGGTAGCGATCTTTGAAACCGATGCCGTCCGCGGGCTTCGCAGGGCTGGTTACTGTTGCGCTGCTTACCGGCGCTGTTTCCTGTGATTGAATGACGGGCGCAGTGATGAACGCGGCTAACAGAACTACGAGTGAAAAGGTAAATCTTCTTGGCATTCCGAACCTCCGGCGGCCGAGCGTGAGAGTGAAAGAAATTGTCGTGGGGGGCTTACTTGGATGCGGAACTCCCGCCATCAGGCGAGAGTTCTTTCAGGCAAAGCGCCGATAGGAGATCGGCTAAGCCGCGATGAGATTCGCAGCGTCAAGTTCTACAGCTACGGAGCGCATGATGAGGTCGACGGAGATGATGATGCGGCAGCCCGTCGCCGATCTCTGGATGACGCCGGTCAACCCGGACATCGGACCAGAGGCGACTCGCACCCGCTTACCGGGGGCGAGATAAGGATGCGGCTCAACTTTGCGCCCGCTGAGCATGGCGTTCCTCAACATCTCGATATCCTCTTCCGGAATCTCGGATGGAGACTTCGCCGCGCCCACATAGTGCACTACACCTGGCACTTCAAGCGCACGATTCCGGCGCTGCCATAGTGTTTGAACGAATACGTAGCCTGGGAAAAGGGGCAGAGATACGTTCGCCGCCCTGCCGTTCCAATGATGGACGGCCGAATACAGAGGCAGGAAATGCGGAATTTCCCTGTCTTCGAAGTGGCGCGAGACGATCTTTTCGTGACGAGCCCAGGTGTAGACCGCGTACCACCGAGGCGACTCCGAATCATTTTTACTGAATGTGCTGCTCACAGCTGTTTTGAATTCGCTGGCCATCTTTTTGCTCCAAGACAAAGCTTCGCTATCCTCAACCGCTGAGGTGTTTTTCCACTGTGAACTGACTACGGGGGCCCAAACAACAATTGCTCTTGTGAGCAGGAACGGTGAGCCGTGACACAAAAAACGTTGATCCGAGACTCACAGTATGCGAACTACCTCGGCAGTTCAAGGAGCCTGCCTTCTCATTTTTCGAGTAGATCCCGTTTTTGTGTGCAAGCCGGCGGACAGCTCTGTGAGCCGATGCAGGGAGAATGACTAGGGCCGGTGAGGTTGTAAGTGTCCGCGGTCAGTGATGTAGATGCCGGAAAGTGACCTAAGTCACTTTCTTTTCTTTGCATTTCGTGCTTTGGCCCTTGAGGGCGCTAGTGAAAATTCCGCCAACCTAAGTTACAGGAGTATTAATACGCTATTTACAATTTAAAGACACGATAAATGGACACAAGTTTGTTATTTGCACCTAAGGTCTTGTGTCTTGGAGCGGAGAGACGTTGTTCCCTTAAATGGGGTGGTCGTAGAGACGATGTTCTCTAGGTAGGGCGGCTATCGCCAACTATCGTCTTTCAAAAACGGCCATCTATCCATTATTGGAGGAAATTGCGCAATTTGCGCCGCCCTTTTGCCCCGAATTGGCATAAACGGCAATTGACCTGCAGATTGGTGGCGGCTGGAGCAATTCTCTTGCTGACGTTGGCATCAGAGTTGCCGCCGAAGATACGGGCCTGTGGCTCCGAGGCCCGGAGCCTCTCGGCAAACGATGGCAGATCTACTTCTTGATGATGCTGATGGCGCCGTTTCGTTCAAGCACGGCATACTTCACTCCTGCCAGACTCGTCACGCCCTTGGACCTGGCGGAGGCCATCACGTCGGCATCATCCACATGCATGCCGTCCATGGTCTCTCTGTTCCAGCGGCCGTCCCTCAAGAGAACCAGGGGCGCGCCATCCACGATGGCTCCGAAACGCGGCGACTTGGATCGCACCCACGAGACCAACTGGTGCATGAGGCAGATTGCCATGATGGCGCACACGCAGTTGGTGACCGAGCGATCGTCACCGACGGTGGCCAGAATGATGAGGCCGCCGACCAGGAAAATAATCACGAACTCAAACGGTGTGAGTTGCGCACCCGGACGGCGGGCCAGACATCTGACGGTAAGCAGCAGGAAGAAGTATCCGACGATAGCGTGAATGATGGTATACATGGCGGGCCAAAGTGAATTCAGGGCATGACCAGGACTTTTGCATGTAACTCGTCCTGTGGCAGTTGAGGCAAACGCATGGTGAAGGCGTAGATGCCGGGTGTTGAAGGCTGAAGCGCGAAGCCGGCTGAGTTGGCCTGCTGGCTGGCGGCAAAGGTGTATCGGATACCACCCGAGTCCAGCACCGACTCCATCGGCTGAGGAACAACGCGCTGATTGCCGAGTTGCTTGAGGATCGAGTCGCTGACCCAGAGTTGTATTTTGCCGTCGCGGACGGCCTGGGGACTGAAGTGAATGGTGAGAACGGAAGGCGTGCCGAACCGCTCGATACGCTCATACTTCATATCCATGGCCTTGTCTGGCGTAGCTCATGCGCTTGTTGGCCAGGGGACCGCGGCCAAATGCGCCCACAAGATCAAGCAGCACAAGGACAGTGAACGCCATCCAGACGCACCTCTCGAAGCGCCACCACCTTTGCTGAAAGACCAGGTCTTCGCCAACAGCAAGCTCATTGCTTATTTTGGGTACAGAATCTTCGACGGGGGAGGTTCGCATGGGAGTAGCCATTTCAACAGATGTCCTTTGCCTGGGATTGACCGAGTCAGCTCTTGCCGGCGGGAATGACGCTAATCTCGCCGTTTCGTTCCAGAATGGCGTACTTGATCTGCTCAAGGGATGTAAGGCCCTGGTCGCGCGCGGCGGCCATCACGTCGTCGTCCTGAATGCGGTTCTTGCTCAGCACTTCGGTGCGCCAGGTTCCGTTCTCGAGCAGGATAAGAGGAGTACCGTCAAAGGCTCGCGAAACCATTTCGGCGACTTTCTGCGAACCCACACGATCCGCGTAATGCACCATCGCGACGGTTACGATCTCCACGAGCGCATTGGAGAGAGAGCGATCGTCCCCCACGACGTAAGTGAGCGTAAGTCCACCGATAAAGAATATCAGGACAAACTCAAACGGGGCCATCTGCTTGCCGGGTCGACGGCCCGCCACGCGTACAGTGAGGATGAGGAAAAGATAACCGAATACAGCTCGAATGACCGCCAGCCACTGCAGATCACTCCTTCTAACTAGGACGTGGAGTTGGTGTGGATAGCTGCCTTGAAACTTACGGAGCGGTTGCGGAAAAAACAAAGCCGAACGCGCTGGCAGGCACCTGCTGCAAGGGCGTTCGGCCTTCCAGTCACTTAGAACTCAGGCTGCTTCTTGCGGCTCGCTCTTGAACCGGTTCCGCAGCGACACCGGACTTGTCCGCGACGATTGCCTGGACCTTTACGCTCACAGCCGAGCGATGCGGAGCGGCGATCGCCGGACCAGCCGCCAGCTTGTTGAACAACGTAAGTGCCTGAGCGGCTACCTGATCCATGTTGTAGTACTTATACGTTCCCAGACGGCCTACGAAGTGCACGCCCGCCTGTATTTTCTGCGAGTTGCTGATAGCGCTTGTAGAGAGCAGCGTTTTCAGGTCGCGGAATGGGATAGTACGGATCGCCCTCGGCCTGCGGATATTCATACACAATGCTCGTGGACTTATGTTTCTGGCCGGTGAGGTACTTGAATTCCGTGATACGCGTGTACGCGTGCTCGTTGGGATAGTTGATGACCGGTGCCGATTGGAAGACTGCCTGATCGTATGTCTCGTGCTTGAACTGCAGTGAACGGTACGGCAGCGGTCCATAGCAAAAGCCGAAATACTCATCGATCGGGCCAGTGTAGATGAGCTCGCGAAAATCGACTTCCTCCTGGAGATCGCGGAAGTCTGTGCTCAACCGGACTTCGATGTTGGGATGATCCAACATCTTCTCGAACATCCGCGTATAGCCGTGCAGCGGCATAGCCTGATAGGTGTCGGCGAAGTAGCGGTCATCGTGGCTCATGCGCACAGGCACACGCGCCGTGACCGAGGCATCGAGCTCCGACGGATCAAGTCCCCATTGCTTGCGGGTGTAATTGCGGAAGAATTTTTCGTATAGCTCCCTGCCCACCCGGCTCACCACCACATCTTCCGACGTACGAATCGTGGGGCAAGCCTCGGCGACCGATTGCAGATACTGTTCCATATCGGCGGGTGCCAGGTTCAATCGATAGAGCTGATTCAGAGTGTCGACATTGATGGGAATCGGCACCAGCTTGCCATCCACACTGGCAAGCACGCGATGCTCGTAGTCGCGCCACTCTGTAAAGCGCGACAGATAGTCGAAGACCTGCTTCGAGTTGGTATGGAAGATGTGCGGTCCATACTTGTGAATGAGAATGCCGGCATCGTTGTAACAGTCGTAGGCGTTGCCGGCTACATGCGGACGCCGATCGATCAGCAACACCTTCTTGTCGAGAACCGTCGCAAGGCGTTCGGCGAGCACGCTTCCGGCAAACCCCGCGCCGACGATCAGATAATCAAACACTCGCCACCCCCAATCCGAGTCGGCCGCCCAGCTCGGCGGCAGAGGACTTCACCGACTTCATATCGGAGACGGTCATATCGATTTCGCTGAGGATCAGGCCCCACATGCGCGACCAGGTCTTGTCCCACGATTCTTGATCGAGCAGATGGTCGACGCGGGCGAGCCATTCAGCGCTTTGCTGCGCCAGGGCGGCGTCCATCGCTCTCACAAATTCCTCTGGCTGGTCGGCAATATGAATCAGACCCGTAGATCCATAGGTGCGCACGACGTCGCGGATCGATGTAGAAATCACCGGCTTGCCCGCCGCGAGATACTCGGGCGTTTTCGTAGGACTGATGAAGCGAGTCGATTCGTTATTGGCGAAGGGAATCATGGCGAGATCCCAACCTGCGATGTAGGCCGGTAGGTCGTCATACGATTTCTGGCCAAGATAGTGAATGTTCGGCAGTTGCGGCAAGTCTTCATGCCGGATTTTCACCACCGGTCCAATCATCACGAACTGCCAATCGGGACGAAGAGCGGCGGCCTCGCGGAGCAGTTCGCGATCGAGTCGTTCGTCGAGCACGCCGAAGAAACCGATTCGTGGGTGGGCAATCTTTTGTTGATCGAGCGGCTCGCGAACTCGCGTCCGGGAACGAGCTTTCCCAAAGTGCAGCGCATCGATGCTGCTGGGAAAGAGATAGACGTTCGAGTGCTGCTTGCGCTTCGCCTCGTACAGACTCGCACCGCCGGTGAACACGACATCAGCGTTGGCGAAGAGCTGTCTTTCCATCGCCGTGATCTCTACCGGCGCTCCCTGGAAGGCGGATAGCTCGTCCATGCAATCGTAGATAGTGACGCGAGGCTGCAGATCCCTGGTAAAAGGGAGAGCCATCGGCGTGTAGTACCAGGCGGCAAATTCGCCGATCGCAAGCTCTTTGAACAACTGCGCGAGCAACCGGCGCTGTAACTCGATTGCCTCGTGCGGCGTAGTCGATTGCGGGAGCCTGGGTGTCGCGACAACGACGCCATTGTCCCGCTCTACCAACTGCCAGCAGGGTTGATCGATCTCCTCATAAATAGGCTCTTCCACGAAGAGCACTTTGCAGTCGAGCGCGCACCGGCTCAACAGGTGTTGGGGGCGCTGGTAAACGAAGTCCCAACGGAGGTGAGAGAAACACACGATCTGGTTCAGCGTGCTGGACGCATTGATGCGCCTGTGGAGGATATTTCTTTTCATTCTGGCCCCTTCTGAAAGGGACACAGCCGCAACGATAAGGGGAGGGCGAACGACCCGAAGCCTTAGCTCACGGCAGCGTCATACCATGAGATGCGCATTCGGGCCATTTTCGTTACAGTTCTCGTTTCATTCGCTCTCGAGCCGTCGTTTTGACGCGAAAACAACCGACACTTTTGTTTACCATGAACAACTTAGTCGATGGTTCCAGTGTGCCTCATTGGTTGCGCCAGGGCCTGCTCAATACATGGTGCCTGCGATGCGGCGGTACATTCGATGAGCGAGTGCAGCAGTTGCGTTGCATAGGGGTCTTCGCCGTACGCATCGAACCGGAAGCATGTGGCCAACACATGGTCGCCCGCCGCCTTGAACCGAAAGGCGACTGCGGAGTTTTCCGCGAGCCATCCATACGTCATGCCGGCATCGACCAGGCTGAAGTCGCTGACGCCCTGGATAACCTGGCGCGGTGTAACGTGTGCCGCTTCAAAGCCAGTGATCGGTTCGAAGTTCAGGTTTTTGAAAAGCTGGCTTTCCCTGCGAATCCACTGGAAGTTTGAGAACCAGCGGCCATCGAGTTCACAGCCGTCACGATCCTTCACTTCGAGCCCCGTCCGAACAGGCAGTGCGTCGCTGGTATAGCAGAGCAGCAAGACGCGGCCTCCGGCAGCCGCATGGAGAGCTGTCGTCTCGTCGAGTACGGTCGAGATCAGCACGGTTCCCTGGTCCGGCTCATGCGTGACAGGCAACTTTGCAGCGAGCGCCTTTACGTGACCTTGCGGATCATGCAATGCAACGGGGGCCGCGATTGCAGGTGCGGGCTTGTACAGGAACAAGTCGAGGGTGTTCGCGGTGAGCATCTCGCCATTCGGGAGCGTAACTTCCGCATAGACCTGCACACGACGATTCTCTGTCGTTTGTGGAATTTGCAGTTGGACACGACCCAGGGTGGTGACACTTCCCATCTCCGGCTCATCGTGCAGGATGGATTCTCCATGAGCCAGTTCGTTCACTGACCAGCGTAGGGTAGACCCGCGGAGCAGTCGATCTCCATAGTGGGAGAGAATGATTTCAAGCTGCGCCTCTTCGCCACCGAGGTAGTTACGCTTTTGACTGCGGATCATGACCAGGTCTGGCTGTTGCAGTAGCGAGAGTTCCGGACAGAAAACCTTGGGGCGGCGATGCTGATCAAGCAGGCCATTCGCCTCCCAGTGAATGTCGGTCAGGCCAGTGATGACATAGCCTTGCAGCGAAGCGTGCTGGCGAATGTCCTCGATCTCGTGCTTGAGCGCGACAAACTGCTTGCGCTGGGTAGCCTCCGCCATGGCGTTATAGTCGGCGAACAAAGAGTCGTAGCCAAAGCGGGCAAACCGCTGGTGAACGCCGGCGGGGCTGGTAGCCGGACGGCCGCTGAAGTCGCACTCCAGCCACCAGGGCAGTTGTTCCGGCAGTTGCGGCAGACCCCAGTTTCCAAATTCCGAGACCAGCAGCGGCTCATTCCCGGTACGCTCCGCATCGCCAAATGGGCTGAAAGTCCAAGTGGGCCGTGAGGCAAGCTCCCGAGTCCACTTCTCCCATTTGTGCGCGTCGTCAGGGATCGAGTAGTAGTTGTGAAAATCTTCGATATCGGTGACCAGGTGGAAATTCTTTTCACACGGGCTGTTGTCGATCACCAGGCGGCCGAGCGGCGCGATCTGCGCGCGAACTTCGCGGAAGCGATTCTTCAACCACTCGCGCTGTTCCGCCTGCTGCAGATCCATACCCCACGACTCGTTGATGATGGTCTGAATGACGATCGACGGGTGATTCCAGTCGCGCGTGAGAACCTCGTCAAACATTCGCCGGCTGCGCTCTGCGGCGCGATGAGAGAAGTGGTCGGAGTTGTACCAGCAGTCGCTCCAGGAGGGTAGCTCGGCCCAGACGAGCATGCCCGTTTCGTCGGCCGCCTCCAGGTATTCGGGAGCGCAGATCTTCAGGTGGCAACGCATGACGTTGACGCCGAGCTGACGCGCCTTCTGCATCAGGTCGACAATGTCGGCCTTGGAACCCGGGCTGTGGATCGAGTCCGCGTGGAAGTCCTGATCGAGAACGCCGCGCAGATAGAAGGATTTTCCATTGAGAAAGAGCTTGCCTTCGCGCGCCTCGAAGCTCCGGAATCCGAACCGAACCTGTTTCCTTGAAAGCGATTTGCCCGAGAGGCTCACCTCCGCGCGGTAGAGGTTCGGCGTGTCGATATCCCACAACTGCGGCGAAGCGACTCTTCCCGCGAGAATCAGCAGGCAATTTCCTGGGAGTGCCTCCATCGACAATTCGGTGGCCAGGTTTCCTTGCGGATCATAGATGCGAACCTGCAGCGCAGACTGCAGATCTTCCTGGAGTCCGTCGCCTGCAATCTCAACTCGTGCCACAAAGCTGCCATCCATTGAGGGCGTGATCTGGACCTGATCGATATAGAGGGCAGGTGCGGTTTGCAGACGAACCGGCTGCCAGATGCCGCCATTCTGTACATACCAGCTCTGCTTCCCATGAGGAATCTCGTTGTACATCATCTCCGGGCAGAGGGCCGTGTTGCAGGCCTCATCGATCGGCGGATCGATCACGCGCACGACGACCACGTTGGTCTCTCCGTGAACGAATCCAGCGATGTCGATGGTAAAGGGAGTGTATCCGCCTTCGTGGCAGCCAGCGCGCTGTCCGTTTACAAAGATCTCGCAGTAATAATCGACGGCGCCGAACTGAAGCAGCAGGTGAGGGCAGGCGAGTTCCGAATCAAGCAGATCGAGCGAGAGCCGATACCACATCACACCCATGTAGTCGCGCAGATCGGCGTATTGCGCGTTCCAGCAAACGCCAACTTGGGCTGGGCGCCAGCGGACAGACTTCAAGGCGTTCCCGAGGGTGAGGGTTCCGGTGGGATCCGGCAGTAGCGTCCAGCGATCGGACAAAAGACGAGCAGAAGGCTCGAAATTGGAGCCCTCGACAACTAAGGCAGTGATTGAGGAGTTCATGGGGTTTTCTAACTTGTACCGCATTTGTTAGTGCACGAATAGTACCCTTTTGGGTCATACCAAACAAAAATTCGCCGGGTAAATGCGGTCTATCGAGGATTCCACTCACAACCGTACTGGAGGGGCGCTGCTCTAACAGAACGAGTGAGAAACCTTAGGAAACAACCTCCGCTGCCGGCTCTCTGGGGCGGCGTCGAGTGCACCATCAACCGGGTCGGCGATCGATACTCCGACCAGGTCGCCCGCAGCGGTCACGACAGACGGCTTTCGGACTTCGGCTTGTTCGCAGACTTGGGAATGCGAACGCTACGCCATGGAGTGCTCTGGGAACGAGTCGAGCAACAGGGCTGGCGTTGGGCCGATGAGAGCCTCGCAGAGATGAGCCGCCAGGGTATCCGCCCCGTTGCGGGCCTGCTGCACCATGGCAGCGGCCCGTCTGGCACCAGCCTGCTGGACCCGGACTTCCCTGCAAAACTGGCGCGGCATGCGCAGGCCGTTGCGGAGCGGTTTCCGCATATCGACGCGTATACACCAGTGAACGAGCCTCTTACGACCGCGCGGTTCAGCGGATTGTATGGCCACTGGTACCCTCATCGCGCAGACGACCGAAGCTTCGTACAGGCGCTGCTCGCGGAGTTGAAGGGGACGGTGCTGTCGATGCGGGCGATTCGGCGGGTGCAACCCACCGCCCAACTGGTGCAGACCGACGATGTGGGGTTCACCTGGAGCACGCCCGGGCTGCGCTACCAGGCCGAGTTCGACAACCACCGGCGCTGGCTCACGTTCGACTTTCTCACCGGACGCGTGAACCGGCATCATCCCCTGTTCTCGTACTTGCGAAGCACGGGAGTGCGAGAGGCCGAGATCCTGTGGTTCGCCGACAATCCCTGCCCGCCCGATGTGATCGGCATCAATTACTACCTGACCAGTGACCGATTCCTGGATGAGCGGACGAGCCTCTATCCCACCCAGTTGGTCGGCGGGAACGGGCGTGATCCATATGCGGATGTGGAAGCGGTGCGCATTTGGCCGGAGGGCATCTGCGGGGCCGGAGAATTGCTGAAGCAGGCATGGGAGCGGTACAAGATCCCGGTGGCGATCACCGAGGTTCACAACGGTTCGGACGTGGAGCAGCAGGTGCTCTGGTTTCATGAATTATGGGCAGAGGCTCGGGAGGCATCGTTTCAGGGCGTGAATGTCGTAGCGGTAGCCCCGTGGGCGCTGCTGGGTTCGTTCGACTGGTGCAGCCTGGTGACCCGGCACGAGAACATCTATGAGCCGGGGGTGTTTCGGCTCGGCCAGCAAGGCATTCCCGAGCCGACCCTGCTCACCGAGGCGCTCAGACGGGTGTCGACAGGCATGGCCCGCTTGCCGGTGACGGCGAAAGCCTGGTGGAGAGAGCCGACGCGCCTTCTGTATCCGGATCCGACGGTGGCCGAGGTAGAGAGGATCGAGGAGGTTCGTCTGCGGCGCGAACCCTCCAGCCACGACTTTCTGGACTCGGACGATCTCGCCATTGAACCGGCAGCCTAGAGGCTGCGGGCGGCACGGAGTTGTTGGCGCAGTTCTTGTTTCAGCGGCCGGCTCCTCTTCATTCGTTTGAAGAACTCTTCGAGCACGCTGACTACGATGGCGTTGACGCTTACTCCCTCTGCTTGCGCCCACTTGCGCAGCTTGACCCGGGCCTTGGCTCCGATGTGGAGCAGCATGGGGTTACCCAGGCCCAAGCCGGTCTTGCGGGTCTGGAGGATGGGGACGTCCTGTGAGGGAACATGCGACATGGCGAACAGGACGATGCGCGACAGGTCGCCGGCGACCCGAGCCTCTTCAATGACGTTTTCCTTCAAATCGGTGGGAAGTCGGAGGGTCATGCCGACGCGGTCTTCGGTCCAGCGCTGTCCTAGCTTATTGACGTTGCGGGGCTTTGCGGACTTCTTTAGAAGCCAAGGGGAACCTCCAGCGGAATCAGGCGGGCTTTCTGCCTCGCGAGTCTCCGCGGGTATTGGCGTGCACATTTCACTAATCCACTGTGCCTGAAAGCGTGCGGACGCGCAAGCTGTCGGGCCGTCGAGACTGGTTGCGCATCCGGCATGTCAACAACCGTTTAACTTCCGTCAGAAGAGAACGCACAGCCGACCCTGTGCGATGATGCTTCTTTGAGCCTGGACTCCATCTCGCGCACGTTGCGGCACCAACCTCTCGCGGCGGTAGGCGTAACCCTGCTCGTCCTGTTCGTCTGCGCGGCGCTGTTCGCGCCGCTGGTGGCGCCGCATGATCCCGCGTCCATTGACCTGAACCACCGGCTCGCCGGACCGGAGCACGGCCACTGGTTCGGCACCGATGAGTTGGGACGCGACATTCTCTCCCGCGTCTTGTTTGGAGCCCGGTTATCGCTGCTGGTCGCCGTCTCGGTGGTCACCTGTTCGCTGGGACTGGGGCTGCTGTTTGGCGGGCTGGCTGGATACTACGGTGGCGTGCTCGATACGGTGATCAATGTATTTATGATGAACGCCTTCCTGGCTCTGCCTGGCATTCTGCTGGCGATTGCGTTCGTGGCGTTTCTCGGCCCGGGACTGATCAACCTGATCCTCGCGCTCTCGATCGGTGGTTGGGTCGGCTACGCCCGACTGGTGCGCGCGCAGGTTCTGGCCGTTCGCGAAAAGGAGTTCGTCGAAGCCGCGCGGGCGCTGGGCGCGAGCGACCTGCGCATCTTCACCCGGCATATCCTGCCCAACATCCTGCAGCCGATCATCGTGCAGGCGGCCATCGGCATGGCTGGCGCGGTTTTGGCGGAAGCGACCCTGAGTTTTCTAGGATTGGGCGTCCCTCCGCCAACGGCGAGTTGGGGATCGATGTTGAACGACGCCCGCTCGCACCTCTTCGATTCGCCGCACATGGTGGTCTTCCCTGCTATCGCCGTGATGTTGTGCGTGTTGAGCTTCAACTTCATTGGCGACGCGCTGCGCGATTACCTCGATCCGCGCACGCGCCTGAGTATCGGACTGTAACCATGCTGATCGGCGTCGTGTCCGATACACATGGTTTGCTGCGGCCGGAGACGATCGCCGCCATGAGCCGCGTCGACCACATTCTGCATGCGGGCGACGTGGGCGATGCAACCATCCTCGAACGTCTGCGAAACATCGCGCCAGTCACGGCCATTCGCGGCAACGTGGATGTGGAGGGGCCATGCTCCACGCTGCCACCGACTGAGGTGATCGAGTTGAGCGGATTCACGCTTTACATGTTGCACAATCTGGCGGACCTCGACCTCGATCCAATCGCGGCAGGGTTTGCAGCAGTCATCTATGGACACAGCCACAAGCCGCTGATCGAAACCCGCAAAGGGTGCCTCTACTTCAATCCGGGAAGCTGCGGACCGCGGCGTTTCTCGCTGCCTGTCTCCGCGGGCATGATCGAGATCAACGATTCAGGACTCAAGCCTCGATTGATCACGCTGGCCTGACTCTTCCCTGCCGCTAGTTGCGGATCCGAGGATTTGCGACCATATACAGCACATCGGTCAGCAGGTTCACCAGAATATACGTGAGCCCAATGGCGAGAATGCAGCCCTGCACGAGAGCGTAGTCGCGGTTGGAGATGGCAGTGACCGTGAGCCGCCCGAGGCCCGGCCAACTGAAGATGGTCTCCGTAACGATGGCGCCCGCCAACAGAGCACCAAATTGCAAACCGACCAGGGTCATGACCGGAATAATGGCATTCCGGAACGCGTGCTTATAGACGACGGTGCGTTCCGGCAGGCCCTTGGCGCGGGCTGTACGGATGTAGTCCTGACCCAGTTCTTCGAGCATCGCAGTGCGGACCATGCGCGTAAGAATTGCCGCCAGCGATCCACCCATGGTGATGGCCGGCAGCACCAGGTGGCTGGGACCGCCTGCGCCGGAGACGGGCAGCCATCCAAGTCTGATCGAGACGAGCAATATCAGGATGGGCCCGAGCGCGAAGCCTGGGAATGACAGTCCCAGCAGGCTCACTACGCCGAGAACCTGGTCTTGCCAGCGGCTGCGATGGAGCGAGGCTGCGATGCCTGCGGGAACTGCCAGCAACAGCGCGAGCACAAGGGCCGCAACCGTGAGTTCCAGCGTATAGGGATAGCGTGCGAGCACGAGATGCGTGACGGAGTCGTTGAGGCGAAGCGAACGGCCGAGGTCGCCATGAAGCACACCCTGCCAGTAATGCAGGTACTGCTGGCCGAGAGGAACATCGAGCCCATACGCATGGCGCAAGCCGGCGATGTCGCCGGGGGTCGCACCCTCGCCCAGCATCTGCTGCACTGGATCGCCCGGCACCAGGTGAATCAGCAGGAAGACGACCGAGACCACCAGCCAGATGACGGGCAAAGTATAGAGGAGCCTCGACAGCAGGGAGCGAAGTGCTGCCACTAAGCCTCTCTCCTGCGCAGCGCTGCTGAAGTCTCGGCGACCGGATCTTCCGGCAGCTTTTCGATCCGGACTTTGGCGATGCGGTTTCCGTCCATTTCGACGACGGTCATGCGGCGGCCTTCAAAGTCCACCGATTCGCCTGCACGCGGAATTCTGCCGAGTCGGGTCAGCAGGAAGCCGGCCAGCGTTTCAACGCCGCCGTCTCGTGGCAGACGCCAGTGCATCTGGGTTTCGAGATCGCGAAGGTTGACGCTGCCATCGAGCAGCACGCCTCCTGAGGCCGAGGTCAACACCGTTTTGGCGGCGACATCGAATTCATCTTCGACCTCGCCGACCAGTTGCTCAATTGTATCTTCGACGGTGACGAGTCCCACGGTCGAGCCGTATTCATCGACCACGATCGCCATGTGGCGGCGGCGCTGCTGAAACTCCTGCAGCAGGTCCAGCACCGGCTTGGTTTCGGGCACTACCAGCACGTCGCGCATCACCTGATGCAGACGCAGCTCCGTGAAGGGCGCTCCGGCAAACCGGGTGCGCGCGGTCATGCGAAAGTGCATCAGGCGCGCGATGTCTTTGGAGTAGACGACGCCGATGATGTATTCGGGTCCGCGCGTGGGATCGTAGACCGGGACGCGGGAGTGCAGGTCATCGACGATCTGCGCACTGGCCTCTTCAATGAGCATGTTGGCCGGCAAAGAGAAGATGACCTGCCGCGGCGTCATAATCTCGCGCGTAGGAATCTGGTTGGCCTCAACAGCCCGGTGGATGAGGGCCTCCTGATACTCGGGCAGCATGCCCATGCGGCGTGCGGCCGTGGCGATCAGCTTCAGCTCTTCGGGGGAATGAACGGCGCTCTCCTGGGCCATCGGCGCACGGAAGAGGCGCAGAACCAGTCGAGCGGAGCGGTTCATGAAGCGAACGGCGGGACCGCGTGATGCTGATGAACAACTCCATCGGCCCGGAGACGGCGACGGCCAGTTGTTCCGCCTTGCGCAGGGCGAGCGATTTCGGCACCAGCTCGCCAAGCAACACGTGCAGATACGTGATGAAAGCAAATGCGATGGCGACGGCGCTGGCATGCGCATAGATCTGCGAATGAGGAATGCCTTGCAGCCACGTTTCGAAGAGCACCGCGACCACCGGCTCGCCGATCCAGCCGAGCGCCAGGCTGCAAAGGGTGACGCCAAACTGAACCGCTGGCAGGAAATCGTCGAGGTGCGACTGCAAGCGGCGGACGGCGCGGGCTCCCGGCTGTCCCTGGGCGATGAGCTGCTCGATGCGGGTCTCCCGCACGCTCACCAGCGCAAATTCCGCAGCCACGAAAAATCCGTTGGCGAGAATCAGCAGCGCCACTGAGACGACCTTGAACAGCACCAGCCCGAGCATTTGATTCCGAGTCTAGAGCATTTCGAGGGGCAAGTGTAATCCAGCGCACCTAGAGCCTGTCGCATAAGGCACGCCCCGCTTGCCCCGCGAGGCCTCCGGGGATCAACACTGCGCGTTCCGCAACAATGAAAAGAAGATGAATCTACGGTGCCGCGGATGGTCATTTCCGGACAACAGGAGAAAACCCGGCGACACACTGCTACCTTTTCGGAACCTTCCTCAGTCCAGCTGCGTATCCTGAGATGAATAGAGCCGGGAACCATTCGAGGCTCGAAACGAAAGGTCTGGAGTTATCAAGTGGCGACGCGGAAACGAAAGAAATTCTGGCTTTGGGGTGGACTGGGACTGCTGCTGGTTCTCGTGCTTGGCGGAGTATTGGCAGTGCGCGCTTTTACCGGCGGAGGCAAGATCGATCCCAGCAAGCTGGCCAAGGTGCAGCGGAGCGACATCGCCAAGAGCGTGGTGGCCACAGGCAAGATTCAGCCGATTACAAAGGTCGAGTTGAAATCGAAGGCCAGCGGCATCGTGGAAAAGCTCTACGTGGATATAAACCAGGTCGTGAAGAAGGGCCAGGTTCTGGCACAACTGGACCAGCAGGAGATTCTTGCGCAGGTGGCGGCGCAGAAGGCGCAGTTGCAGGCGGCCAGCGCCAACGTTGGAACCTACCAGGCGAATGTGGAGCAGGACCGCGTAAATGCGGAGGCTCCCGATCTGCCGATGTACAAGGCGACGCTCGATCGCAACCTGCAGATGCAGAAAGAAGGCGTTGTCTCGCAGCAGGCGCTCGACAATGCCAATCGTGATTATCTGGCCGCGGTGAACAAGCGCGACGGCGCGCATGCCTTGATATCGGTCGACATGGCCAAGTTGAAGCAGGCGCAGGCGCAAGTGCAGCAGAGCAGCGCGGGGCTGAACCAGTTGCAAGAGCAGCTCAGCTACACCACGCTGACCTCGCCCATTGATGGTGTGATTCTGTCGCGAGACGTGGAGTTGGGCGATGCCGTGAGTTCGATCCTGGTGCTCGGATCGACCGCCACGCTGGTGATGACCATCGGCGATATCAAGCAGGTTTACGTGCAGGGCAAGGTGGATGAGGCCGATATCGGCAGCGTGTACATGGGACAGCCGGCGCGCATCAAGGTGGAGTCGTTCCGCGACAAGGTATTCAACGGAAAGGTGACGAAGATTGCTCCGCTAGGGGTGGAAAAGGACAACGTCACGACCTTTGAAGTCCGTGTCTCCATCGACAATCCTACCGGCGAGCTGAAAGCCAATATGACGGCCAACGCGGAGATCCTCATCGAAGAGCACAAGAACGCGCTGACGGTGCCTGAACAGGCCATCATTTACGACAACCAGAAGAAGGCGTCTGTGATGCTGCCGGATCCGAAACAGAAAGACGGGCAACGGAAGGCTTCAGTCACTGTGGGAATCTCCAACGGCAGCAAAACCGAGATTCTGGATGGGCTGAAGGAAGGCGACACTGTGGTGCTGCAACAGTAGGCTGTCCGCAAATGGACGCGGCAGTCTGCAACCGAACAGCATCGTCAGGTCGCGTCAGCGAGAGATTACCGGATTGTGCTGCAAACGGCGCGATTTTGGGTGGCCTGCGAATTGCATTGAAACTATCGATGCACAGGTCTGCCAGAGGCTCGCTTGCACCTGCTGCCAGAGTGTTGAAATTCCCGGGCCACGCAATGCGTGCATTGAAGTTCAGTTCAGATCGCGATGCGGAGAAAGCCCCTGCGCGCGTAGAGTTTGCCGATTCAGAACGCACCAACAAGGAGAACGCAGTTATGCATTCCAGCCTGTCATACAAAGCCATCGGTGTTGCCGTCCTCGGTCTGCTCTTGCCACCAGCTCTGGCGCGGGCTGCGGAGGCACATTTCGAGCGTTCGCTACGCGTGAACGGTCAGGTAAGTCTTGAGGTGAATACGGGATCGGGGAACGTCCACGTCTCGCCCGGTTCCGACAACGAAGTTCACATCGTGGGGCGTGTGCGTGCCGGCACTAGCGGCTGGTTCTCGGGTGGCGGCTCCCCTGAAGAACGCGTGCGGGAGGTGGCCGATCATCCGCCGATTGACCAGAGCGGAAACAGCATTCGCATCGGCAAGCAATCTGGAACGGTTCGCAATGTCTCGATCGACTACGAGATTACGACCCCGCGCACCACGCAGCTCGACGCCGGCTCCGGATCTGGCGACCTGCGCATTCAAAACATCACCGGCGGCGTAAAGGCGAACACCGGTTCAGGCGAGATCGAGACCTCGGGAATCGGTGGCTATATTCAACTGGAGACCGGTTCGGGAACCATTCGCGCGGAGATGTCGAGCGCGCACGACGTGAAAGCGCAGACCGGCAGCGGCGATGTTTACCTGAAAAACGTGCAGGGCATGTTGAAGGCCGGGACGGGCTCCGGCAGCATCGAGGTTTCCGGTCAGCCGACCGCTCCCTGGAAGCTGGAGACCGGGTCCGGCAACATCTCGCTGGAAACCGGCAACGCTCATTTCACGCTGGACGCCTCCACCGGTTCAGGCTCCGTGCATAGCGATCCGCCGATGACCACCCACGGCAGCGTGGAGCATCACCACGTCACCGGTGACATCAACGGTGGCGGTCCCACGGTCCGCGCGGAGACCGGCTCCGGCGACATTCACATCCGCTAGCGACCGTTAGCACCGGGGTTGGTGCAGGATTCGGCCGAAACGCGGATTTGCGCTGCGTTTCGGCCGAAAACTGCGGCAATCTCAGGCACAATAATTGGCAACACGCGGAGGCTGATCCCATGCAGGGAACCCTCACCAGGTTGATGAGTGCTCTCAAGCGTCTCTGGAAGCGCGATCCGGAAGCTCAGGATCCCAATGGCTACTCCCACGTTCGTGCTCCCTTAAGTCGCGGCCCACGAGGTCGTGCGGCTGCGGTCGCACTGGAAGAACCGCCGGCGACTTCCATGGGCTGGACCAACGCCTTTGGGCGACGCGCGAAATAAACAATCAGGAATTGCCGCTGGGTTGAAGTGTAAGTCGGCGAAGTGGTTGAACTAAGTGCTGCGTGTGAGCGCCGGAGGGAGGCTCCGCGCACCGGACAATCATGTTTGGCGCTTTCGCTCAGAATGCAAAACGCCCGTGAACAGTTAAGTTCACGGGCGCTGCAAATCGGTAGCCCTCCCCCAAGTGCTACCCACTAAGAGAACTTTACCTGAGAGCCTTTCGAATTTCTATAACCAATTCGTTCGCTCTTCTCCCCTTGTAGTAACACGAAAGGGTTACCACTTTGCGGTCAAATTCCACACACATTCGAGCAACCCGCACGCGCTATTTTGACTCGCCCGCTTCACTTCTCGACATCAGACCCTGACAATAGCGCAGAACCAAAGCGCATCTGAGAGGTCGTCCTGCGTGAATGCGAAATCACGAAAGCTGTAGGGCCTCGACGCGGCCAGCCGTCGCGCCTGAATGCCGGCCACTGCCGACCAGCGCAACCACTTCCATGCCGCACGAACCGGGGGCACGCTGTAGGCCGCCCGCAGCACGGGGTTTCGCTTGGCGATCGAATCGCCGGGAGTCTTCCATCGCGTTCCCGCTTCGAGCTGCACAATCTTCTCCTGAACGTCGACGCGCCATTGCTCCAGCAGTTCGGTGCGACGGAATCGTTGCCCAAAGATCTGCACCTCGCCGAAGCGCGGAGCCAGCAGCGCGCGAAACTCCTGAAAATTAAGCTCCTTGATGTGCTCCCGGTTGATCGGAGAAGGTTCGTAGCCTGAGGAGAAGACGTCGCGATTTGGAGTGCTGACGAAAGCGACTCCGCCAGGAGCAATGTGCCTCCGGAGGTTATCGAGGAAGATCGCCATATCCGGAACATGTTCCAGAACCTCACAGCAGAGAATACGATCCCACTTTCCCAGCGAAAGCTTAGGATCGCACCCATCAGCCACGACAAAGTTGCAGCTTGAGAAAGCATTTCGGGCAAACTGGATGGCTTCGACAGAGACGTCGAACCCAAGGACCTCCGCCGCCGACGAGAGTGCATTCGCGTTGAAGCCCGAGCCGCATCCGAAGTCGAGAACCCGCTGGTCTGCAACACCGATGGTCCGCTCGAAAAAGCGTAGGCGCGCCAACTGCTGATGGACCATCACGTCGGGATCGTCTTCAAGCGAGTGATAGCTACTGGGAATCGCGCGCGAATGGAATACGTGGTCCGGATGAGGCGTAGGGATCTGATGAATTTGCACTGAACTGCTCCTGGGCTCCGTGGGAGGTCCGCTCTTTACCTCCGAGTCTCCGGGGGTGGCAGTCTCGTGCGCGGAGTGGTCCCTGGGTATATTTCACTAGCGAAGGAGCGGTGCGTCCATCGGCACAATGGGGGATTGACCTGGAGCTGAAAGAAGGCCCTCGTTGGAGGGCCTTTTGCTTGGTCTGATCTAGCGCTGTGGCTGTTCCCTCTTCTTATCGGGAGCCGGCTTCTCCTGGGGCGTTGGACGCTGCGGCGGAGGCGCGGCCCGCTCCGGTGGAGCGCCACGCTGCGGTGGCGGCGGGGTGCGTTCCACCTGCGGCGCCGGCCGTTGCGGAGGTGCCTGACGCTCCTGCTGCGGTGGCGCGGACCGCTGGGGCGGGGGTGCAGGCCTCTCTACCTGAGGGGCTGGACGCTCCGGCGCAGGAGCCGGTCGGGCTGCCTGAGGCGGAGTATACGGCCGCTCCTGTTGAGCCGGAGGACGATAGGTCGGCTGCTGCGGTGGCGCCTGACGCTCCTGTTGCGGCGGGGGTGCCTGGCGCTGCGGCGGCGGAGTTACCGGCCGGTCCTGAGGAGCGGGCGCATCGATACGTCTGCTGGGGCGCCGCTGGACGTTGCTGCTGCGGTGGCGCTTGCTGTTGGTGGCGGCGTGTACGGCCGCTGTTCCTGGGCCGGTGCACGATTCTGCGGCGGCACCTGCTGGTTGGGCGTATTCGGACGTTGATAAGGCTGGTTCGGACGCTCGAAGGGCTGGTTGGCCCCTGGACGTTGCTGCTGCGGCGGCGCTTGCTGCTGTGGCGGCGTGTAAGGCCGCTGTTCCTGGGCCGGTGCACGATTCTGCGGCGGCACCTGCTGGTTGGGCGTGTTCGGACGTTGGTAAGGCTGGTTCGGACGCTCGTAGGGCTGGTTGGCCGCCCCCGGTTGGTTCGGGACCGGACGCTGACCCGGCTGCAGTGGCGCACCAGGCGCACGGTTGGCTGGCGGAGGCGGCGTCTGAACCGGACGCTGCTGGTTTGAGGGCTGCTGGCCGTCGCGCGTGATCAGCGGGCGTTGGGTGCCAGGCTGCTGCCCCGGGGGTGGCGGCGGTACTGGCCGTGCAGTATTGGGCACGTTTTGTACCGGTGCTCCCGGACGGTTGCCCGGCATCACCGGAGCTCCGGGACGGTTGTTCACCGCACCCGGCTGTCCTGGGCGGTTATCCACTGCGCCGGGCTGTCCCGGGCGGTTATTAACCGCACCCGGCTGTCCTGGGCGGTTATCCACCGCGCCGGGCTGTCCGGGGCGATTGGTAGGAGTGGCTACCGGGCTACCATTCACAGGTCCATTGGGCCGCCCACCATTGGCATTCACGCCGGGCCGGGACACGCCACCGGGAGTTGGGCGCGCCACCGCTCCAGGAGCCGGATGCGCGAGAGCGGTTGGGGGTGCTGGCTTGGGCAGATTCGCCGGAAGAGCACGCGCTGTATTCGCAGCCGGAGTCGCGCGGGTTACGCCGCGCGGGGTGACCAGCATGGGACGCTGTACCGGAGCCTGCACATTGGTGCGCGCCGCTGCCAGCACCGGACGAGCAGGAGGCGCTGCACTCGGCATTGCGTGAACCGGAGCCTGCGACAATTGCTGCCTCTGCTGTGGTGAGAGCTGCACCTGACTTGCCGGACCTGGCGGCCTGAAGACATCGCGTTTTCAGGAACCGCCACGACCTGGTTGCGGTGCTGATAATTCACGTTCCGCACCTGAATGTTGTTGACGTTGTTCACCGTGCGCGTCTGGGTGATGAAGGTGTTGTAGTTGTTGACTATGGTCGTGTTGTGAATGTTCGTGACGTTCACGTTGGTCACGTTCACATTGCGAACGTAGCGCGGGCTGCAGTGATACCAGGGAACGTAGGGTTCGCCGACACCGAGCGGGAACCATGCTGCCACGCCACCGCCGCCACCGAAGCTCACGCCGATCGAGACGTGAGACCCGCCGACAAACGCGACCAGCGCGGGAGAATAGACTGGCCGAACTTCGCGCGGCCCTGGAACCCAGCCCCAGCGATCGCGAACCTCTACCCAACGTCCATAGTGGAAGGGAGCATATCCCCAGCGCTCATCGTCAACCCAGGTATATCCCCAGGGCTCGACATACGCCCAGTGACCCTGGCTGTAAGGTCTCCAGTCGCGATCTACGTTTTGTGGATACCAGACCGGGGCCGTAGTCGCTCTCCTGCGACCAGGTGCCGTTATCATCCAGATCGTCGTATCCGACCGTGTCGCGGCTGACATATTGGGCGGAACGGGAGTTGATCATGTGGTGATCGCGTTCGATGCTCCAGTTATCGAGATCATCGAAGCCGGGAACTTCTACAGGCGTGAGCTGAATCTGGTCGGTCCCATCCAGACGAACGGCCTGGCCCGCCTGCAATTCCTGGTTCACGCCAGGGCCGGTAATCTGCACGTCGCCTGAGTTCACGACCACATCGGAACCCTGATCGCCGGAGTAGGCATCAACGCGATAATCGCCGGGGCGCGTAATCACGACGGCGCCATTGGGTGTATCGACTTCCACTGTGCCATTGGCGTCCAGACCATAGACGCGCACACGGATCGAACCCTGGGCCAGACCGATCTGTTCATACTGATCGGTAAGGTTGGTCATGGTGACGTCGCTATTGCCCCAGAGTCGAATCTTCGGTGGAACCGCTCTGGATTTCAGCGCGTGCACCTTGGTCGGTGTATATGCGATCTCCGCTGATCATGGGGTAATTGGCGGGAGCATCGCTCCACTGCTGGGCTCCCGCAGTCATGAGAGAGACTGAGCCCTGCTGGGAACCGATACGGGCCACGCGCGCGGGCGGATCGCCACCTTGATAACCGCCCTGGTCGCCTCCCTGATAGGCCCCTTGATCGTCTTGGGCCAACAGAGGCGAAGCTGCGAGGCCCACCAAAGCGGCGAGTGCCCAGCCTATCCTGTTCCAATTTTTCGTCTGCTTGTACATGTCGTTCTCCTGGGCCACCTGGCCCTTGTTGGTACAAACCCGATCTCGTGAAATTTGGTGGCAATTTTTTCCTGGTCGCCATCACCTGCGCTCGAGACCGGCTGTCCGACGCTCAACCTCGATTCAAAACCACGCGGTAGGATGCCGATGGCATCAACGCTGTTACCCGGATCCAGCTAAACACTTCATATTGTTGGGAATGTTGTCCTGTCGCGCACATCTCCGGCGGTGCTTAGATGGGTGCCGGTCGTGTCGCACTCGGCCGAGATATCAAGAGAAGTACTCCCCTTCCAGTGTAGCGCGACACGAATGGCGGCTGATACGGAGCTTTTCGCCCGTGATGGCTTAGAGGCGAGGGCTGGCTGCCAGGATGCCGGGGGAGGGAAGCTAAAGAACCGATGCGAGCAAGAGCGGATGATGCACGGTCACGATCGAACCTTCGATCGACAAGATGCCCTCTTTGCGGAACTGGCCCAGGGTTCGGGTGATAGTTTCGCGGGTGGTGCAGGTCATGCTGGCGATCTCTTCGTGGGTCAGCAGGAGCGGGATGCGCAGCTCTCCGTTGATCGATTCGCCGATTTGCGCTGCAAAATCCGAGAGCAGGCGGGCAAGCCGCGCCGCAACAGAATCCGTCAGCGCGATGCGACACGCATCCTGCAGAATGTATCGGTATTCCTGGCAGAGGCAATGGACGACCCGCTCGTGCATTTCGCGGTGGCCGGAGAGAAACTGGTTGAATTCAGAACGCGGGATGGAGCGGAGCTTGACTTCGCGCAGAGTCTCGGCCGAAACCTCGTACGCTGCCATCGGAGACGGCGGCATGAAGGCCGAGCACCGCTCCCGGTCCGGCGATGCGGACGATGAGCTTGCGGCCGTGGGCCGAACTGGCGGTGAGTTTCACGTAACCGCCGCAGAGCACAAAGACCTGCTCGCACTCCTGCCCCTGCAGGAACAACTGCTGGCCGCTCGCCGCCATCGATGGCGTGCTGATGGTCTCGAGCGCAGTCAACATGTCCATGACCAAGACTGCAGAACCAGCCCGAGCAGCGATTGAGGCAGGCTGGACAACTCTCAAACTGCGTTACGGTTTTTCGCAGACCTTTTCTTCCGAGCCGTCTTCTCGGCTTCGAGCGGACTGGAATAGCCGGATTTTCCTGCTGAATTCCATTCTCAGCCAAGGAGTCACCACCTCACAGCGGCTTTCGCGTATTACCGCCGTTTTCCGCAGTGTACGGGCACTGCCGAAATGGGGTATGTGACAGCCCTCACGTCTCTTGGAGAGACTGAGGCAATCGCGGAGACACAGCAGACTTCGCGGTTCCCGATCGCCACGAAATCAATTCTTGAAATCCATCCTTTTCCAACGACAGCTCTGTCCACTCACGTGATCCATTCAGATCGCAGACTTCCCCTGAATACTGCGCGATGATCGCGTCTGCGGTCAGAATATGCTGCTTCCGATTCAACGACAAGTCGCGAATTCTGCCGCACAGATGACATACGTGACATTCGTCACAGACGGTGTTGGACATCACCGTGCAATCTGAACCTACCAATTCACTCGTAGGTGGGCGATCCAATCACAAGCTGCCTTTCCAAGAAGCAGTACGGGGCCTCTGCCCCTAAGGTGCGACCCTCATGATGCGGCGTACGCTCGTGTGTTTCTCGGTCTATTTATCTCGATCCTTTTCTGGGGTGGAAGTTCCCTTCAGGCCGCGCCGGCCAGGAAGTCTCAAGCCGCACCCGCGCAATCCGCCGTAGCCACCGAACATGCTCCAAAGCCAGAAGACTTCGCCGGATCGGAAGCCTGCGAAACCTGCCATGCGCGACCAGTCAAGGGATTCGGCAGCAATCCGCACTCAAAGCTCGCGCTTGAACATGACGGCAAAGGAGTGAGCTGCGAAGGCTGCCATGGGCCGGGCAAAGCCCACGTCGACGGCGGGGGAGATGTCAACCAAAATCTTCCGCTTCACCAAGGCGACTCCCAAGCAGGTGGACGCTAGATGCCTGGGCTGCCATGAAGGCAAGCACGCCAACTTCGAGAGATCGGCGCATGGCGAAGCG
This sequence comes from uncultured Acidobacteriaceae bacterium, assembly GCA_963748555.1. Lineage (GTDB taxonomy): Bacteria > Acidobacteriota > Terriglobia > Terriglobales > Acidobacteriaceae > CAWKKW01. Next base: position 16,289 of record CAVVJK010000003.1, on the reverse strand, counting down.
AATGTAAGCTGCGTGGATTGCCACAGCATCCACAAGTTCGAAGAGCCGGCGCACCTGCTCAAGGTCTCCGCGCCAAACCTCTGCTACAGCTGCCACACCGATGTGATGCCGCAGTTCTCACAACCTTTCCACCACAAGGTGAACGAAGGCGTGATGGGCTGCAATGACTGCCACGACCCGCACGGCTCCTTTGAGAAGAAGGGCCTGAAGACGGCATCGCAAAACGACCAGGTTTGCGTGAAGTGCCACTCGGAGACTGCCGGCCCGTTTGTGTTCGAGCATCCGCCGGTAAAGGCCGAGGGCTGCAGTTCGTGCCACTCGCCGCACGGCTCGCCTAACCCGCGGCTCTTGACTCGCAGCAACATCAACACGCTCTGCATGCAATGCCACGCCACGCCTTCGGGTCCGGCCCACAACCAGGCAACTCAGTATCAGGCCTGCACCGTGTGCCACTCGCAGATTCATGGTTCCAACGCAAGCTTTGTCTTCTTCAAGTGATGGCTACTTTTATGACAAGACATGATGGTTTCATCCTAAGATCGAAAACCGGGCGCAAGAACCGGACTTACGGGCGAGTGACGAGCTTCGCCTCCGCCCTGGCCTTCACTGTTGCCCTGCTCCCGTGCGGTTCGGGCGTTCGCCCAGGATCCGCCGCAGGCAGATGCGAAGGTCATGAATGGGTACGCCGTTCACCAGAGCATCGAACTCGGTGGTCACATCGCCGACCACTCGGGCAATGGCGCGATGTGGGACACGCTGGTCAACCTGCAGAGCGGACCGCGTATCTTGAGCAATTCCCTGACGCTGCACTCGATCGATCAGAAGAAGACGCCGTTCTTTGATGACCTCTCGACCAACAGCTTCGGCTATGGCGGCGATCCATACGACGCGACCTTCTGCGGATGTCAAAGGGGCGGGCTTATCAGCTGGACGGCAGCTTCCGGCGCGACCGGCAGTATTTCGATTACAATCTGCTGGCCAACCCGCTGATTCCGCCGACGGCTTTTCCCTATGTGCCGCTGACGTCGTCTCCGCACCGTTTCAACACGGTACGGCGAATGACCGACGTCGGGCTCACGGTTTTGCCCTTTCGGTGTTCAGCGTGCGCGCGGGGTACTCGAAAAACACCATGGAAGGGCCGACCTTCAGCACGGTTCACACCGCGACGGATGCCTTGCTTAACCAGTGGTGGCGGAACGACACCGACTCCTATACTGCGGGCGTGGATTTCAAGCCGACCCACAAGACAACCTTGAGCTATGACCAGTTCGTGACCGCTTATAAGGGAGATACGACCTGGAAGCTAACAGGCCTGAACTATCAGCTCGCAAACGGAACGCCGGTGAGCCTGGGAGTGGATATCTTTACTGGTCCCGCCGCCAATTCGACCTGTGTCGTACTGGCGACTGCGACGAACCCGGTTCCGACGATCCGGCCCAACTGCAGCGGCACGCTCACGTATCAGCGGTATGCGCCGACGCGCACCTTGTTTCCGACGGAGCAATTTCGTTTTGCGAGTGCGCGATCTGAAACGCGTGACCATGAATGGACGTTTTCTGTATAGCGGCGCGACGGGCGTATCAACCAGTATGGCGAATCCTTTGGTGGCTGGCTCTCTCGCACCGGGCAGAGCCAGATTCTCGACGCGGGTTCAGGACCGGGCGGCAAGTTCGCCTCGTTGAAGCGGGTCAGCGTTGCAGGCGACTATGGCATCACGGTGGAGGTCACGCCGCAGGTCAGCATCTCCGATGTATTCGACTTCAACTCCTTTCGGAACTCCGGGAACAATCAGTATCTGGAATCGAGCTTGTACGCTCCCAATCTTTCTTCCACGCAGCCGACCACGCCCTTTTACAGCGCGACCTCTGGCGCCGACAACACCTCTAACTTCAACTTCAACCCGTCGAAAGAAAACATTAAAAGCAACACGATCTTGGCCGGCTGGGATCCGTCGCAGCGCTTCAAGTTCTCGCTTGGATACCGCTATCGTGACCGGAATATCACGGTGGACTCCGGCGGCAATGTGCTGATCCAACTATGACGCGCGTCCGGCGCTGAAGAGCGCGACGGGCTGCCCAAACAACACGACTGCGTGCACGTGGAACTGGATACACCGAGGATGCGAACGTACTCCCATCCATGAGCACTGGGCTTTGTTCGGTCTCATTCTCAGCCGACCGACAAACCTGAGCGTCAACGCCAACGTGGATGCGATGTATGCGGACAATTCCTTCACCGAGATCAGCCCGCGCCAGATTCAGCACTATCGCGTCCGCAGCATGTACAAGGCTCGTCCGTGGATGAACCTGTCCGGCACGTTGAACATCTTTGAAAGCCGGAATAACGTGAGACCTGGTGCATCATCTGCACCATGCACGCGACTACTCCTTTGGCGCGAACTTCACCAAGAGCGAGAAGTGGTCGGTCGACTTGAACTACGCGTACAACGACGTTTTTCGCAGATCGACGAGTGCTACACCGTGCTTGCGGTGCCGGCCCTCGGTACACGGTTCCTGCGGATTGCCGCCCTGCAACGATCCGGACAAGGTGCCAGGCAATGCCCTCCCCTTCTCAGCACCGGCTACTACAACGAACCCACGCAATTCGGCTCCATCAGCGTCATGCTGGCGCCGGTGAAGCGGGTTCATGCCAACGTCGGTTACAGAATGAGCGCGGTAGACGGACACGAACAGGCTTTGAACTCCAGGTTCGCGCCCGGCTCGCTGCAATCCCAATACTGAGACGCCGTATCGGCGATCTGGCCTTCCAACTCGCTCCCGGCTGGACCTGGAAGGCGAATTGGAACTACTACAGCTACGGAGAAGGCAATCCCACCGGACCGACTGCGCCACCGCAGCTTCCGTGGCAATGTGTACACGCTGGGCGTGAAGTACGCATTCTAACAACAGCAAACACAGTTTGAGCTGTATGCTTGTGACCACTTTTCCGAAGGAGCTTTCCCTATGTTGAAACTCGTCCATGTTGGAACCTGTGCCCTGCTCGCGCTCTGCCACCGTTGTCTATGCGCAGAGTTCCGGCGCCGACACCTACAAAGCAAAATGCGCGCAATGCCATGGCGCCGACGGTGCGGGCGCAACCCCGGCCGGTAAGGCGATGAAGACCCCGTCGTTCAGCTCCCCTGAGGCGCTCAAGATGTCCGACGCGGACATGATCGCCATGACCAAAGCCGGCAAGGGCAAGATGCCGGCGTACTCGGGCAAACTCACCGATCCGCAGATCAAAGACGTCGTCAACTACGTGAAAACGCTCCAGAAGAAATAGCGGTCGGGAATCCAGCGCGGAAGAACACAGACGGAGGCGGAGCTTTTGACTTCGCCTCCAAACTTTTACGACTAGCAACCGATAGCGAACCCCTGCTTCGCCTATAGATGGAGTGTCGAAAGCGTGGCCACCAGCAGATTCAAAGAGAAATGGCTTAAGCCGTTCTTCTTCCTCGGCAAGAACCCGATCAGCCTTATCGGTGCCGGACTGACCAGCGCCTCGGCGTTCACGCTGATCGGCTTCTGGTTCGTCGACGTCCTGGGACATGGCGGGTCAACCAACCCGTACCTGGGCATCATCTTCTTTCTGTTTCTGCCGGCCCTCTTCATCCTTGGGCTGATCCTGATTCCCATCGGCATTTATCTGCGCCGGAAACAGCTGATCGCCGCGGGCCAACTACCTTCCGTCTATCCCCAGATCAACTTCAACGAGCCTGCGTACCGGCGCGCCTTCGACTACGTGGTCTTCGCCACCTTCATCAATTTTGTAATCGTGGGCGTGGCAAGTTATCGCGGGGTCGCGTACATGGATACGCCCCAGTTCTGCGGGCAGTCTTGCCACCAGGTCATGGCGCCCGAGTGGACGGCCTACCAATCTTCGCCGCACTCCCATGTGGCGTGTGTCGATTGCCATGTGGGCACCGGCGCAAAGTCATACGTACGCGCCAAGGTGAACGGCACCAAGCAACTGATCGAGGTTTCGTTTCACACCTATCCACACCCGGTGGAGTCGCCGGTGGTGAACCTGCGCCCGGCGCGCGAAATCTGCGAGGGCTGCCACACGCCGGCGAAGTTCATTGGCGAGAAGCTGCTGGTGAAGACCGCCTACGCCGATGACGAGAAGAACTCGATGACCCGGACGCTGGTGCTGCTGCACCTTGGCGGACGGGATTCCGTTTCGCATCTGACCGGCATTCACGGCGTTCACCTCGGCCACATCGAGTACATCGCGACCGATACCAAGCGGCAGACGATTCCCTGGGTCAGCAAGCGGAATAGCGATGGAACGACCACCGAGTTTGTGTCTTCCGACGCGACCGGACCCGTAAAAGGGCAGACGCGCGTGATGGATTGCATCGACTGTCACAACCGGGCCGCGCATACGTTCCAGCCGCCGGAAGAGGCGTTGAACCGGTCGATGGCCGAGGGAAGTCCCAGCGCTTCCCTGCCCTTCGTTCACAAGCAGGGATTGGAATTGATCAAGGCGACGTACGCATCGCAGGATGAGGCGGCACAGAAGATCACCGCGGGCATCGAGGATTTTTACCGCTCGAAGTATCCCGAGGTTTACAGCGGTCAGCACGACGCAATCGTTGCAGCCGAGCGCTCGCTGGTCGCCATCTACAAGCAGAACGTCTTTCCGGACATGAAGGTGACCTGGGGGACGCACCCGAACAACGTGGGGCATATGGCCTACAACGGCTGCTTCCGCTGCCACGACGGCAGCCACAACTCCAAGTCAGGCGCCAGCATCACCAATGACTGCGCGGCCTGCCACAACCTGCTCGCGGTGGATGAGGCGAATCCGAAGCTGCTCGCGGACCTCGGCATCAAGTAGCGAAACGCGGTCCCTGGGCCGGATTCCCGATCGGGAATCCGGCCTTTCTATTGCTTCGGCCTTGCTGTGAGAACGGCTTACTTCTCGCGCCAGAGGGCTACGCCGCCCAGCAATCCATCCTCGTTCGAGATGAGCTTTACGTGCTCCGGCAGCTTGAGCGTGACCTTTCGCGAATTGCCGCCGCCAAGGTACAGCCGGTCCCAGTTGAAGAGCGCCTGCGTCTGTTCGATGGCCATGCTCGAGGAGATGGTTCCACTTCTTCGGGCCGTAGTGATCGTAGCCGCGGCGGCCGAGAAAGTCTTCGTAGGTCTTGCCCTTGCGCCAGGGATGATGCGCGAGTTCAAGGCCCGGTGCAAGCCTGCCATCGGTGTAGAGCGCGGAACCCATGCCCGTGCCCAACGTCAAAACCAGCTCGACGCCTTTTCCTTCGATGGCGCCGAAGCCTTGCACGGCGGCATCGTTGCAGACACGCACCGGCTTCTTCCAGAGCTTCCTCAACGTGGCTTCGATGGGATACCCCACCCAGCTCTTATCCAGGTTCGCAGCGGTCCAGGTCTTACCGTCCTTAATCACGCCGGGAAAGCCGACCGAGACCTGGTCGAAGGCGGGGAGCTGCGTCCGCATCTTGACCATCTCTTCGATGACCCGCTTCGAGGTGGCCGGCGAGGGCGTGGGTACGCGCAGCCGTTCGGTTAGCGGCTCGCCGGCGGCGTCGAGAATCATCATCTTGATGCCGGTGCCGCCAATGTCCACAGCCAGCGTGGTCGCCGATCCGCGCGCCTTGCCTTCTCGTGTCTCCCGTTGCAGCTTGCTTGTCTCTCGTTGTCGCCCGTTGGGCGTGGACTTGACCGGCATGATTCCCCTGTTCTGCGTCTCTGATTGCTTGAATGCTCGCGGTTCCATTCTGCATGATTGCGGGAGCCGCTGTCGTGCCGGAGCGCGCAATTTGTGCAATCCAGCCAACCGAACTTCTTAAACCGGGAATCCATGAGGAAGGCTCGTCCGGATGCAGGAACCAGGCAAGATTCGAATCGGTATTTCGGGTTGGAACTACAAGCCGTGGCGCGGCGTCTTCTATCCGCCCAGGCTGGCGCACAAGCGCGAGCTCGAGTATGCGGCCTCGATCTTCCAATCGATCGAGATCAATGGAACCTTCTATTCGTTGCAGCGGCCCTCGAGTTTCGAACGCTGGGCCAAGGAGACCCCAGAAGATTTCGTTTTCGCGATCAAGGGCTCACGCTTCATCACGCATATGCTGAAGCTGCGGAATGTCGAGGTGCCGCTGGCCAACTTCCTGGCTTCGGGGTTGTTCAAGCTTGGGCCGAAGCTGGGGCCCATCCTGTGGCAGTTCCCACCGAACTTCCGATTCAATCCGCAGGTGCTGGAGGCGTTCTTTCAATTGCTGCCGAAGAACACCCTCGAGGCGGGCGTACTGGCGCGAGAACATGACGCGCGGCTGAAGGTGAGGGCCTTCACCGATGTGGAAGTGAACCAGCCGCTGCGGTATGCAATGGAGATTCGCCACGAGAGCTTCGTCACCCCGGAGTTCATTGCACTGCTGCGAAAATACCAGGTGGCGCTTGTATGCGCGGACACGGTGGAGTGGCCGCTGCTAATGGACGTGACCGCGGACTTCGTCTACTGCCGCCTGCACGGGTCGAAGGAACTCTATGCCAGCGGCTATGGCCCCAAAGCTCTGGATCGCTGGGCGGCGCGAGTCGCAGCGTGGGCACAGGGCCGGGAGGTGGACGACGGAAAGCGCGCCAGTTCAGAAGCCGCCCCGGCGCTTGCTGGTCGGGACGTCTACGTCTACTTCGATAATGACGCGAAGGTGCGCGCACCCGCGCGACGCTAAGGGACTGATCCGTCGAGTGAAGTCCTTGATGAAGGCCGGGAGCAGCGCCACCCAGGGAGAGACCGCGACTCGCTGTTAACGCTTCGAAGACACCTATAGGGACATGGGCCTTTTGGGTGGACTGCGGGGAGATTTGTCCTTGACCCCGGGCGGTGATCCTCGCGAGAATTCAGCAGACTCCTTTAAGAATCAATGGACAAGCACGGAACGGGTCAAGTTCCGCATCGAGGAGATCATTTGGGCCGCGGGATCGAGCAGGCCCCTGGATAGCGAGAGTACGCAACGTTGAAATGTATGGGTGCCATGAAGCGCAACTTTCGCAGTCGATTCACTTCATACGCTGTACTCTTCCTGATCGCTGGCTGGTCTCTCGGCAGCCGGGCACAGTCCGCCGAATCACGCGTTTCAGGGCCGCTGTTGGATGGCAAAACCTCAGTCATCGCCAAGAGCCAATCGCCTCTGGCAAACGACAAGAACGATGCGGGCCCGGCGGGTGGTGACCTGCCGATGAATCGCATGTTGCTGCTGCTGCAACCGAGCAGCGAAGCAAACTACGGCGCTCGAACTGCGCCTGCGTGAGCTGCAAGATCGAGATTCGCCGAACTACCATCGCTGGCTCACACCGCAGCAGTTTGGACAGAGCTTCGGTGCATCCGACTCAGACGTGCTGGCGATTACCTCGTGGCTGCGGAGCCAGGGCTTCACCATCGGAGAGATCGCGAGCGGGCGGCAATGGATCGAGTTCTCGGGAACAGCCGCCCAGGTCGAGGCTGCTTTCCACGCGCCGGTGCATCGTTACGTAACCAAACGAAGGTACGTTCTTCGCCAACGCTTCTCCGATTCAGATTCCCGCAGCACTGGTGCCCGTGGTGGCGGGTCTGGTTTCGCTTGGCGGCCCGGAGGCACGGAGCGCGCATACGCCGGTGATCCCGATGGACGAGACGGCGCATGCAGGGGCGCCCAGCAATGCGGCAATTCCATCCGCACAGGCTCGGCCTCTTACGCCCAAGGATTTCGCCTCCATCTACAACCTGAAGCCGCTGTACGCGGCGGGATTCAACGGAGCCGGCGAGAGCATCGCCGTCGTGACGCGAAGCAATCTGCGGATCTCGGATGTCGCCAGCTTTCGACAGGTATTCGCAGTGTCCGGAAAATGCGCCGCAGATCGTCTTGAACGGAGACGACCCTGGACTGAACAACGAGGAGGCCGAGGCAGTTCTCGACGCAAGCTGGGCTGGAGCGGTGGCGCCGGGCGCAGCCATCCGGGTAATCGCGAGCAGGAGCACCAGCGCGACGGACGGGGTGGACCTGTCGATCGCCTATGCAGTGGATCATGCGGCGGCGCGGGTGATCAGCGCCAGCTATGTGGCCTGCGAAGTGGCGCTCACGGCCGCCCACAGCCAGTTCTATGACGCGGCCTGGAGACAGGCTGCTGCGGAAGGAATCACAGTGGCGGTCGCGGCGGGAGACAGCGGAGCTGCGGCCTGCGAGATTCCTGAGCTCGAAATGCCGGTGTCAACCGGATTGGCGGTGAATGGCATCGCCTCAACGCGCTACAACACGGCAGTTGGCGGAACGTCCTTCGCAATCGCGAGATTCAGGGCCGCAGGCGAATGCGGCGCTCGCCGACTCAGCCTACATCCAGACGAACAAGCGTGGACCGAAGGGCCGAATGGCTTTCACGCGGGCGGTGGTGGCATGAGCAGCCTGTACGCTACGCCGGAGTGGCAAGCAGACCTGCATGTGCCAGGGCAACAGAGTCGGCGTTCGCTGCCGGATCTATCGCTCGCAGCAGCCGCGCAGGATGGATCCTTCGCGGGTTACTCCGTGTTCTACCAGGATGCGGGTAGCAGTTCGGGTCTGGTCCATTACGCGGGAACGTCGGCATCGACGGCGGCCTTCGCCGGAATGATGGCGATTGTGAATCAATACACGCGCTCTGCCCAAGGCAATGCCAACCCGCACCTCTACGGGCTGGCCAAGATGGGCGGCGTTTTCCATGACGTGATCCAGGGGAGCCATCAACTGCCCTGCAAGGCGGCAAGCCCGGGCTGTGCGGTCTCCGGATCGGGCTCCGGGCTCGATCGGATATGCGGCCGGTCACGGTTACGATCTTGCGACCGGGCTCGGTTCGGTCGATGCCAACGCGATGGTCACTCGCTGGACCGCGGTGCCAAATGTCGGCTCCAATCCGGTCACGCTTACTGTTGCGCCGTCGAGCGCGACTCCTACCTATGGATCGCCGTTTACCGCAACCGCAAGCTTGGCCTACACCGGAGCGACTGCGCCAACCGGGACCGTGACGTTCACCTTTGATGGCGTCGCCCAGGGCACTGCGCCGGTGAGCACAACCGCTGGGACGGCAACGGCAACGCTGGCAATTCCAACGCCCACGGTCGGCTCGCATAACCTGGCCGCCAGCTATGGAGGCGACGCGAACTTCGCCGCGGCAGCCACGCAATCGGTCTCAGTGGTGGTGTCCAAGGGAACATCGGTGCTGGCCATTACCGCGACTCCCGCAGTCCTGACCGCGGGGACACCCGAGACTTTCACCGCGGTGCTTTCTTCCGGCACGACGGCACAGAACGCGACCTTCACCGGCAACATTCAATTCTTCGATGGAACGACACCCATCGGAACCCCGGTAGCAGTCACGATGAATCAGGCGGTGTCGTCCGCAATGACGCTCGACGCCACGGTTCCGCACGCGATCACCGCGGTCTACTACGGCGACGGCAATTGGAGCGGCAGCACCTCGCCGCAACTTACGCTCAAGGCTACGTCGGTCAGCGCGGTCGTGAGCCTGCAGGTTTCCAGTCCGGTCGTGCTGGCCGGCACAATCGTCACCTTTACGGCGACAATTGCTGGCAACTCCGCAAATCCGGGGGTGTTGCCGACCGGGACCGTGATCTTCTACGACGGCGGCAATCCAATCGGTCAGTCGAACGTGATCAGCAACCTCGGAGTAGCGACCGCGACGCTGTTCACGTCCATTCTCTCCGCAGGCGTACACAACGTGACGGCGGCGTATCAGGGCGACTCGAACTTCAAGGCAGCGACCTCGAGCGCCGTAAGCGTAGCGATCGAAAACTACTCGCTCACACCCAACGTGACTACATTGACGCTGAGCCGCGGGCAATCTGCAGGCGTGATCTACACCCTCTCGAGCGGAGGCGGGCTGAACGCGACGATTCAGTTCAGCTGTGAGCCGCCGCCCGGTACGCAGATGACGTGCAGCTTTAATCCTTCCACGCTGATCGGGAGCGGGCAGACGGTGTTGACGGTGACAACGACCGCCGGCCCGAGTGGAATGGTCGATCCACGATGGTTTGCCGGAACGGGCTCGGCCCTGGCCTGCGTGCTGTTGCTCGCGAGCCCCTTCGGGCTCCACGGGCGCCGATTGCTCCTGAATCGTGGAGCAAGGCTGGTGATAGCGTCGATTCTGGTTTGCGGCGCCGGTTGCCTGTTGGGGTGTGGCAACAGTATCAAGTCCAACCCAAACAATCCGTCGCCTTCCATCGGCACACCTTTAGGAGTGCAGACGCTGACCATCACTACGGCAACGACCGTGAACGGTTCGACCACAACGCAGCGCTCGTATCTCAGCGTGGACGTGCAGTAAGCGAGGCGCAGCTCCGGATGGGGCTGCCGCGCTCGTCTTTATCCTTATCGTTCTACCTGCCCATACTCGAGCAGCGTCACCAGGAATACGCCGCCGGTTATATTGCCAAGCACCGCCAGCAAGAGCCAATGAAGATAATTGAACGCTGGGAGCTGATGATTCAACACCGCCGCCAGGATCTCTCCGCTGGTCGCGATGCAGTGGGCAAAGTGCCCTAACCCGACGATGAACGTGAGCACCCAGATCAGCGCGACCGATCCTGTGATGGAATGGCTGCCACTCACCATCCAGGCCATGAGCGCGATGATCCAGCCGCCGAAGACGGCGCTCCAGAACACCTGCCCGGGGTGTACGGCGGCAGCGGTGAGCCCAATTTTGGTCATTGACTCGACGTACTCCGGCCGCAGTGCTCCCGTCTTCACGGCCAGCGCCGCAAACAGCAGCGCACCCAGAACGTTGGTGGTCAGCACCACGGACCAGAGCCGCAGCGTCTTCCACACATGCTTGCGTTCCGACAGCACCAGCGCGACGGGGTAGAGCGTGTTCTCAGTGAAGAGCTGCCCACGCCCGACGATGATCGCCATGAAGCCGATGGGGTAAAGCAACATGGAGATGAATTCGGCGCGATGGCTGGTGCCTAACTCCGCCTGCGCGATTGAAACGCCTAGGGACGTAAGTCCCATGGTCAAGCCGCCGAGCACTCCTGAGATGGCGAGCGCAAGATTCGGCCGAGCCAATTCGTGACGAGCATTGCGCTCAACCTGGGCGAAAATTTCGTCGGCTGTCGGCCGCTCCAGGTTCTTCTGATTCGGCTGGCCGCCTTTGTCCTCGGCTCTCTGGGTCAGCTTCAACTTGGGAAGAGGCATTCATCCTGCTTTCGCGCGCGCATGCTTAGCCTCGCACGCTGGTCGCTCATCTGAAGTTTCTGATGCTCCCCGACATTGGAGTGGTCGCCGGTGACTGCGGCTTTCATGATTTTAAAGTTGCGCACCACGGCGCTGGCAGGCGCTTCCCAATACTCAGCCTCGACCACTTCGACGCGAAGCACGGCGATCTCCGGGTCGTCCTTTCCTTGCGGAAACCAGGCCTTGTACATGGGATTCCAAAGCTCGTTGACCTTGCCTTGATCGCGGCTCACCTGGGCAGGCCCGGAGAGCGAAACGAAGGTGTGCTTTCCGTCGGCGTAGCTCAGGTTGACCTCGGCTTCGTGGCGGATCTCGCCGACTTTGCCGGAATCTTGGCGCGTCAGGAACCAGAGAGTGCCATCGAAATCGGTCTCCTGCGTGGCCATGGGCCGGCTGTGCAATCTGCCGCTCTCGGTGCACGTGGTCAGCATGGCCATCTTGATGTCTTTGATCAGACCTGCCACTTTCTTGATTGCGTCTTCACGAGTCAACTCCTGCGTGGATTCAGTCATCGTGTTCTCCTTTTGCTGATCGCGTTCCTCCATACGATGCGGATTGCCCGTCGAAAGCAGGCATGAGGCAGTCATTCATTCTCATGCGAGCAAACCGGGAGGCCGATCGCAGTGACCACGATGAAACTACAGGATGATAGGCTTCTTGCGATTCAACTTTCGCTTCAAGGACCCCGATGAACACACCCTTTGATCTGCAGGCCGCCGCCCGGCAAAGCATGATAGAGCACGGATTTTCACCCGACTTTCCAGCGGATGCGCAGCAACAAGCAAGCCAACTGACGGCTAAACCGCTGAACCCGGATTCGGGGGATGGGCTCAAAGATCTGAGGAAGCTGCTCTGGTCCTCGATCGACAACGACACCTCGCGCGACCTGGACCAGATCGAGTGGGCTGAGCGTCTGGCAGATGGCACCACGCGTGTCCTGATCGGAATTGCCGACGTGGACGCGTATGTTCCGAAGGGCTCGCCCATCGACCGCTACGCGGCGCATGAGACCACGACGGTGTACACAGGCGTCCGCAATTTTTCCATGCTGCCCGAGGTGCTTTCGACGGGGCTCACCTCCCTGCTTGAGGACCAGGACCGGCGATGCATGGTGATCGAGTTTGTGGTCGACAAGGACGGTCATGTAAGCGGGAGCCAATTCTATCCGGCACTCGTTCACAACCGTGCGCAGCTTGCGTACAACTCGGTAGGCGCCTGGCTGGAAGGCCGGGCCGAGGCCCCGCCCAAGGTGGCGGCTTCGGCCGATCTGCAGGCCCAGTTGAAACTGCAGGATGAAGTCGCACAAATCCTGCGCACCGCTCGCTATCGCCATGGCGCGTTGGATATCGAGACCATCGAGACCCGTCCGGTGCTGCTCAAGGATCAGGTCGTTGACATTGCGACGCAGCAGAAGAACCGCGCCACACAGCTGATCGAGGACTTCATGATCGCGGCCAACGCGGTAGTCGCACGCACGCTGGAACAGGACAAAATCACGTCCATACGGCGCATTGTAAAAACGCCCAAACGCTGGGATCGCATCGTGGAACTGGCGGCGCAGATGGGGACCAAGCTCCCGGCGGAGGCAGACTCCGCGGCACTGAACAACTTCCTCACGCAACGGCGCGCGGCCGATCCTGAACATTTTCCCGACCTCTCACTGGCCGTGGTGAAACTGATGGGTCCGGGCGAATATGCAATCGAGAGGCCCGGCGATACGCCGCAAGGACACTTCGGCCTGGCGGTGCAGGACTACACGCATTCGACCGCGCCCAACCGCCGCTTCGCCGATCTGGTTACGCAGAGACTGATCAAGGCGGCAATCGCACACCAGCCATCGCCGTATTCGGATGACGAATTATCCGGGGTTGCCCAGGCCTGCACTCTGCAGGAAGATGGAGCGCGCAAGGTCGAGCGCGAGATGCAGAAGCGCATAGCCGCGGTGGCCATGGCTCACCGCATCGGCGAGACCTTCGACGCGATCGTGACCGGTGTGAATCAGCACGGCTCGTTCGTGCGCGTGCTGCATCCACATTTAGAGGGAATGTTGGTGCAGGGGCAGCAAGGAGTGGATGTGGGCGACAAGATCAACGTGAGCCTCGTCCGCACCGATCCGCGTCACGGGTATATCGACTTCGCGAGGCGCTGATCTTCTCCAGGCCCGGCGAACCGGGGAACACTTCCATGGCAAAGGCCTACCAGCCTCGACCGCACCTGGCGACCATCGTGGACGATTGTCTCCGTCATGGATCAGCAACCGCGGTTGTTACCTATCGCGGAAATCGCCGGACCGCCACAAGCTACGCGCAGCTCGCCGGCCTCGCTCGCCGGTTTGCAGGCGAGCTGGATCGGCGGGGCATCAGAGCCGGTGATCGCGTGGCGATCTGGGGGCAGAACGGCGCAGAGTGGATCGGCGCGTTCTTTGGCTGCGTGTTGCGCGGCGTGCTGGCGGTCCCGCTTGATGCTGGCGGGTCGGCCGATTTCGCCGAGCGCGTTATCGCAGACACACAGGCGCGGCTGGTTGTCGGCGATGCTGACTTGCTGAGGGTCTTGCAGCACGTCGAGAGAGATGCTGACGTTTGAAGATCTCGCGAGTGCGCTCCCGGCTGAACCGGCAAACTTACTGAATACGGAGATCACCCTCGACACGCCGTTGCAGATCCTGTTTACCTCCGGAACGACCGCGGAGCCGAAGGGGATTGTTCACACGCATCGCAATGTGCTGGCGAGCCTTGAGCCCATAGAGCACGAGATGCAGCGCTACGTTCGCTATGAGCGGCTGGTGCATCCGCTGCGGTTTCTCCACACTTTGCCACTCAGCCATGTGTTTGGCCAATTCATGGGGTTGTGGATTCCCGCGCTGCTGGCGGCCGAGGTGCACTTCGAAATGCGTCTGCAGCCTGCCCGTCTGCTCGAGACCATGCGTCGCGAACGCATCAGCCTGCTGGCCGCGGTTCCTCGTGTACTGGAATTGTTGAAGACGCATCTCGAGGCGGAGCGGCCGGCCCTTGCGGCAGAGCTGAAGGGTGCTCAAGGCGCGTCCATTGCGCGGCGTTGGTGGCGCTTCCGTGGCGTGCATCGCGCGTTCGGGCTCAAGTTCTGGGCGTTCGTGTGTGGCGGAGCCTCGCTGCCGAAGGAGTTGGAGCAGTTCTGGAGAACGCTGGGATTCGTGGTGGTGCAGGGATACGGGATGACCGAAACTTCGGCCCTGATCACGCTGAATCACCCCTTTCGCACCGGCCAGGGCACGCTCGGCAAACCACTTCCGGGGCGGGAAATACGTATCCGCGACGATGGCGAAATCCTGGTGCGCGGCGACATGGTGTCTTCCGCAACGTGGCAGGCAGGCATTCTCCAGCAGCGCACCGATCCATGGCTGGCGACCGGCGACCTGGTCACGCAGGATGAGACGGGCCAGCTGCGGTTCGTTGGTCGTAAGAGCGAAGTGATCGTCACGCCCGCTGGACTGAATGTGCATCCGGAGGACGTGGAGAGCGCGCTCAAACGTGAGCCCGGCATCGAGGAGGCCGTCGTCTTCGCATTCGCAACCGCGGCAGGCACAGAACCTGCGGCCGTATTGCTGTTTCGTGGAGATACGGCTTCAGCCCAGGCGGCCGTCGTCGCGGCTAACGCAAAGCTGGCTGAGTACCAACGCATTCGACGCTGGGCGGTGTGGCCCGGATTAGACTTACCCCGCAGTTCAACGGGCAAGATCCAGCGTCGCAGCGTCTCGGAGTGGTTTGCCGGGCAGCAAGCGCAGGATCGGCAGGCGGGAGCGTCGCGCGATCCGTTGCGGCAGTTGATTGGCTCGATCAGCGGCACAGAGGCCGCCGAGCTGGGTGAGAATGCGCGTCTCGAGGAAGACCTGCGCCTCGATAGCCTGGGACGGGTGCAATTGCAATCCGCGCTCGAACAGCAGCTTGGCATCACTGTCAGCGACGAGGCTCTGCTGGCTGCGGAAACGTTACAGGACCTGCGACGAATCACCGGGCTCTCGGAGACTTCCATCTCGCCGTTCGACAGCGCGGACGCAACTCCGCGGATTGGGTCCGTGCCTTCCGTGGCTCGGCCGCCGCGCAAATTCGTGTATCCGCGTTGGCCGTGGTCATGGCCGATGCGCGTGCTCCGGGTCATATTCGTCGAGGCCATCATGCGCCCGCTGGTGGCGTTGCTCGCTGCGCCAGCCGTCCGTCGCAAGCCGAAAGACGGAGCCCGCGCGGCCCATGCTGATCGTCGCGAATCACGTCACTTCGTTTGACGCGCCGCTGGTGCTCTATGCGCTGCCGGGCGGAATGCGACGGCGGGTAGCCATCGCCATGTCGGGCGAGATGCTCGACGACTGGCGCCACGCTCGCAACCAGGACGCGTGGTGGCAGAACCTGCTGGCGCCGTTCGCCTACTGGCTGGTCACTGCGCTCTTCAATGTCTTTCCCCTGCCGCGCACCGCGGGCTTCCGGCGCAGCTTCAGCCATGTCGGCGAGGCCCTCGACCACGGGTACCACGTACTGGTCTTCCCCGAGGGACATCGCTCCGACGACGGTTCGCTGCAAAGATTTCGCAGTGGCATCGGGCTGCTGGCGAAGGAGTCTGGTGCGGCCATTCTGCCGGTCGCTTTGGTCGGCTTAGGGGCGGCGAAGCAAGGGATAGAACCCTGGTTTCGATCGGGAGGGCTCGCGGTGCATGTCGGCGACACGGTTACGATCGACGCCGCAGCAGACCCCGGAGCAGATCGCCGAGATACTGCACGAGCGGATCGCGGCGTTGATGCGGCTGCAGTGAGCAGACCCTGCGGCAAAAAAGACCTTCGCAGCACGTACAATCGCCGTGTAAATGTAAGCTTTCTTTCGAGACGATTTGGTGGCGGCGGGCAGAATCGAACTGCCGACCTACGGGTTATGAGTCCGTCGCTCTAACCATCTGAGCTACGCCGCCGGAGGGAAAAGGCCGCGCAACCCTCGGGCGAAGACATCGCTTGGATCGATTGCGGCTATCCCTGATCATACGAAGGTGCTTTTCCTGAGTCAAACCAGACTGCCTGCTCGATTCGGCACCCTGCTCGACGGATACA
>CAVVJK010000002.1:0-294769 GCA_963748555.1 uncultured Acidobacteriaceae bacterium | reverse complement strand
GGCTACTCATAGCAGGTGAATTTACAGCGTGAGGAAATACCACGTTTTCATGTTTTGCCAAGAGTCGGTATCGATTGCATACAATGTTGATCGCATAGAGTGGTATACGGCGGAAGGATCGACAACAACGCCAAATGAGCCGATCCAGCGGGTTAGCTAGAAACTCGAATAAGTGACGACTGGATCCCAGATAACTTTGGTCTGATTGCCAGTCACGTCAGATGCCAGTGTATTCGATAGCCAGAGCCTCTTGCCATCCGAGAGAGTCACCACGGCCTTGAACCACCTCGCCCAATCCAATCCAATCCCCTCGCCAGCGTCGCTGACCTCTAGGACAAAACCTCTGGCACCCTTGAGGTCGACGTTCACTGAAACAGCCTCCGTTCCAGCCTTCAATGGGTCTGTTCTAAAAACCGACTTGCCTCCCACTAGGACGGAGAAGACGGCGCTCTTTGGGGGCGGTGCATCGTTGCTGGTTTCGGTGTTCACACCAATCAAAGCAGAAAACGTCTTGCCTGGCCCCGGTAAGTCGACAGCAGTATCCCTGCTTGAGTGGCACGTCATGCCACATTGGAACTCCTCTATGCCGCCATTCACCTCTAATGTGTCGCTGCTCGCGGCAGGCGAGGCCGGAGCTAGCTTAGCTGACGAGTTCATGGCAACTTTGTCATTCCTTGCATCGATTTTGACTCCTTCGACAACGAAGGAGACTTCGTCCCCTTTCCTCACTGCGGCGGCAAGGTCAAGGGAGGTTGACTCCGTTTGCGGTGAGATCAACTGCGACGCCCATAGCTCCTCGGTATTCCGCAACACGCTTACGGCGAAACCATCGCCGCGTGAACCCACCCTTGCCGGATGCCCTTCGATGTGTATGCTGCCGTCATGAGGAGCAACCCAAGTTCTTATCGCTTTTCCATTCTCGACCGGGGCTTGGTAGTTATTTCCTACGATGCATTGCCCTTCTGCCAACCAGCAATTCGAGGGCGCATTGAATGTCAAGTTAGACCGAGCAGGCCCGACTCCAGTTGATGAAGCCAAGCGTTCTTTCCTGAGACGCTGCTGAACCCAGCCGATGCCCAATAGCTTTCTGCACCATACTCAAATGCCATGTGGTTGATGAAGGTACCATGCGAACGCACATTCTTGTCACTACGAGCGACAACTTTGATAGTGTGAGCGATATTTGGCCTTAATCCGGTCTTGATGAAGGCAAACTGAAAGATCAGTGGACTATCCCAAAAGTACAAATCCACTGTTTTTTGAAACTGCTGGTCGATGTATACGTCTGCCTTCCCGCCATCAGAAGCCGCAATAGCACGCCAATAGATTGCCGAGCTGCGGAAGGAAAACTCGACCGTGCTGCCTGGGCTGCTGGATTGGCTGATCTGGTCTTTGTAGTAATGCGGATCCTTCACGAGACTCCATCCGCTTCTCGAGTAGTGCATCTCCGGACTGGCAGCGCCAACTATCTTCGTCCGTCTGTTTTCGATGCTATCGCCTGACTCCGGATGGGCCTCATACGAGTAGGATCCGAATGCGGGGAAAGGCGACTTGTTTAGTGCACCTTTTGCAAGGGTGATATCCAGCACTCTCCCCTTCGTGGCCCAGTAGTTGTAGGCATGAAGTTTCTTCCCGCATACGCTCGGGTTCCGCCCGTCGGCAGACGAAAGTGTAAAGCCAGCCAGCAAATTGGCCGGCTCATCGACAAGCTTCGCCATCGGTGTCCAATCCTGCTTGGAGAGATCGGAGCTAGCAGAGATGTAGATCGAGCCGTCTCTCATACCAAGATTGGGAAAACGCGGGTCTCCTAAGGCAGCGTTTGTGCCTATGCAAAGATACTTTCGCAAATAGGTACTGTAGATCGTGTTCCCATATATGCCATACGAAAACATGCCGACGCGTGAGGCTTTTCCACCGATGCCAGGTTCGGTCCATCTTCCCTCGTCAAATTTGTACCACTTACCTGGGGCCATTTTATCGCTGATGGAACAACGAGCTACTTCAACGGTTCCAGCTGTAAAGTGATTCAAAATACCTTTCTTGGCCACGAATCCATTCCAAGTTGTGACGTAGAAGTAGCCAGCCCGCGTGTCGACATATAGATCAAAATCAGCCGGTCCCATTTCGTATTCCGAGCCAGAATATTTCATCCGATCGGCGGGGCTGGGTAGAGCGGCAGTAAGAACATCGCCGACAAAGGTCCAGTGCAAGCCGACATCACGGCTTTTCACCAACCACGTCTTTTTTCGACACCAAGGGTCGCCGGGCCAGCCATGCCCATACTCTCCGTGCATAAGAGCGAAGAGAGTTCCGGTCGCTTCGTCGTACCAAAGCCCGCTATTGATGAAAGAAAAGGCCGTTCGCTGAGGGAAATTAGCTGCGCCATCAGGTTGGCGGATCATGTGCTCAAGATCGGGACCTTTCCAACGAGGAACTGACATTGGATTGTGGTAAGGATCTGGCTGAGCTCCGAAGATCCAAACTTCGCCGTTAATAACCACTTGGCGGATCGGCGAATCGACATTTAAAGAGAGAATATCCAGAGCCAAGGGACGAATGGTTACCGATGCCGAGAAAGGCAAGGCATCGGCATTGCTGAGCTTTGTTCGCTGTGCCGAGACAGGAATACAGCATAGGCTGACCATCACCAAGACTTCAAGAGCATGGACTTTGCACAATCGGCATGAGTCCTGGAGTTTAGCTGCTGAGTTCATTTGAAAAATACTCTCCGAAGTAATCTCGTCCATCACTCCCAGGGTAGATCCAAGAGTTTCAACCTGTTGAACAGTTAGTTCGGCACTGTGAATGTGCTCAACACTTTCTTTAAAGGGCCTGTGACATTGCGCCTTCGAATGGCTATGTTATGCCAGCACCGACGCGATGTTCTTCGATTGGGAGCCAGGTTCGTTTTCTTACACCGCCGACCGAGCATCAACCGTTGGCATCGGTTAGTAATGACATTCCGTTCGCGTACCCTTTGAGATTTTCGACGTAGAGGTTCTACACCTCATTGCGTCTCAAGGACGGCCATTCGGCGTTCTTTAGATTAAGGCCTGAGAAATTACGGCGGGCCTGAGCGGAAATGGCTCCTGTCAAGGGATTGGAAAGACCGTTCGGCCAAGTGCCATACCCTATATTCATGGATGCTACCTGCTCCAACTCAGTCGTGTTCTTTAGCGATCCATTCTCTTGAGTCGGCCTCTGGCGGGCAGACTGTTTATATCACGGAATTCTGTTCTTTATGTTGAACTGCATTGACACTCCAAAGCAAATCCTCCTACAAACGTCAACCACGATTGAGGTCGTACTTATGACCTCCGAGACTTCGTTATGAAGAATTGGAATGGAGGTTCGCATGCCCAAAATAACTCGCAGGGATTTTATCAACAGCGCTGCTATTGCTACCACAGCCTCCGGGTTATCCCAGGCGACAAGGGCCTCGGATGATCAAGCTCGGCCCGGTGAAGACGATGGCGCGGACATCATGGAATTCAGCGAAAAAGATCTATCGATGATGTTTAACAACCATAGATTCCCGCCGCGGCCGGATGAGCCGTGTCCTTTGCTTAAGAGTTCCGCAATCAAAGACATTCATTATAAGTACCGTTACCGTTCTTACGAATCCACCATTAGGGCCGATACTTGGCTGACCACCTGGGCCGCAGATGGCCACCTTTACTCCTCATATGCAGACGGATCGGCAGAACGAGTGGGAGTAGTCTGTCACATAGATGGAGTCGACGACTGGTATTACCTCCCGCCTCACCTTGGTTTTTATGCTGTTTCCGATCGTGTGTTCGGATCGGGTGACTCCAAATACCCACCCAAATTTCTAAATATAAAGAAGAATCCGACCAACAAGACCACTACCGGCAACGCAACCATCTTGGGAGATGATCCGTTTGACCTGAAGTTTCGCGTTTTGCCTCCAACCGAGTTGACTCTGTCGTGGTCTTCCTCTTGTTATCCCGCCGGATGTCTTGTGAAAGATGGGGTCTGGTTCTATGCCTGTCAATACCGAAACCACCTGGTAGATAGTCATGGCAATCAACAGTGCTTCTCGCAGGGAGGGAATCGCTTCCGGATTTCCCGCGATCTTGGGAAGACCTGGGAATGGTCTCCTTTTGACGATCATAATCCGGTGATTCCAGAGATTGGCGCATCCGCCGGTGGCCGGCCCATGAAATTTGGAAACGTGCATTTTGTCGATTTCGGCCGGAACATGGAATATTCACCGGATGGCCACGCTTATCTAACAGGACACGGAACCACCTCTCCCGAAGGCATGTCGAACTGGAGTACTGGAGACGAAATTTTTTTGGGGAGGGTGATGGCGACTCCCGAGGCAATCAACAGCAGAGCTTCCTACGAATACTTCGCCGGCCCTAAAAGTGATGGATCGCCATCGTGGTCCACGAACTTTGCCGACATAAAGCCCCTCTTCCGATGGGCGTCGCGATGCGGAATGACGTATATAACCTTCTTTCCAAAAATTCGAAAATACATTGCCGTAGTGTGCGCTGGATGGCCGAATGGAGGTGGAATTCAGCGCGATACATGGATCGCCGAGGCAGATGCGTTGTGGGGGCCGTGGTCAATCGTCACTTATTGGGATGCGTTCGCAATGAGCGCCTACTACGCTCAAATACCCAGCAAGTTCATCAAGCCCGATGGAAGCTTCGTGCTGTTCTATTCAGGCGGTTGGGGTGGTCCAACGCCACTTCCGCGAGAATTGCAGAAGCAATCAACCTTGAGAGATTATCCCAGCGCGGAATACACGCTTTGTTGTTGCGGAATTTCAACTGGAAGTGTGAGCTTGCTGCCGGCCAAGTCCGGTTCGCGGAGCAGCCCTTAATTTCTCATACGGAGACTTTCAAGTTTACCTGGTCCATTTGTGGCAGTTAGTTTGGGTTCTTCCGCACAGTTGGTGAAGTGGCAGGATGAGTTTGCGTTGAATTTGTCTGCCGTGGTTTATGCGGTAGAGACGAGCTGAGCGCGTAGGAGGCCGAAGTCGGCGCGGCCGCACATGGACGCTGTTTCAGCTGGAATCTATGGACATGGCCTGCGACCGGACCATTGCTCCAGGTGTACTGGAGAGCTGAACGGTGGCTTTATCCCGGCCGAGATGATTGAAGCAAGCAGACCATGGCAAGCCGAATCGCGCCACTCGGGCCAATCGCTCAAATCGCGCGTACGCACGACACGGAAGCACTCTTGCGCGAGCTCAGCAGAGATTGCGATTTCAGATTAGAGATAAAACAACTCCTTCAAGTAACGTTCGCGCGACCTCAGGATGTGCCAAGCCCCCAGTACGCAGCGAGATGCGCGGTGGCTTTGGAGGAATTGACTCCTATGGACAGCCTTCGGTCCACCAGATTGAAACCGAAGATCTCCTACTGGGACGAGCTCCCCGCCAGAGACGAGCAGCGCTGGGGCCTTCGATGCCATGAAGAGTCCACCAAGAGTAAGGTTCCCAATACGAAAGCCCTTCTGAAATTCCCCGCCGAGCAGAACCAGCGATAAGCCTATGGACGCGTGGGCCAATATGGGCCAACGCACCCTGGGATCCGCGGCATGGATGGCATTGCTGGCAACGCATCTTCTGTAACTTACCAGGGCTCAATGTGTGGCTCAGCCTTCGACCCCCCACTAGCCGTCCCATCCTTCCTCTCCCCGCAAAAATCACATTCAGCAAATTTGAGAATCACGGTCGGCTGCAGCAAGGCCTCGAGATCGACTTTCTCGCGCGTCATGGACCTCATGTCCCGAGCCGTTGGGCGTGGCCCGACGTGGGGTGGTTCGGCGCAGGGTGGCCGATGCTCGCTGCACCGGCCAGTTTGGCAGGCGTAGGAATTCAGGTACTCGGAGCCATCACAAATGATGCCAAAGGCAATCGCATGGTCACTGCTGGTCTTGTCCACGCTTGGCGCACCCGTAAGCGTCTACCAGTTGCTGTTCTCGGTATGGATGACAGCTCATCCACTATACGACTCGCAAGCGTGGCGGATTCGCGTCTACGAACCATTCGGGATCACGGCTTTGAACGGGCTGGTCTGGTTGATATCAGTCATTTGGCTCTGGAGTACGGCCGAGGATCGTCAAAGGTCCGAGTAGGCCACGACACGCTCGCGATCCAGCACTTGGTTTAGACTGCTCTGCATATACAGCCCAAAAGCATGAAATCAAACTCTTTCAAGTCGCACGTCCGAAGAGCGCCGCAGATGTCCTCGGCTTTCTTCTTTCCTGACTGGCTTCGCGAGCTGGTCGTGGCAATTGTGCAGCCCATCCCACTTTCAATGGATGTCTTGTCAAAACGTGTAAGGACAGCAGAAGTGCGACATTTGATGGGCCAGACAAATATCGACTGGGAGGCTACGACCGAGTTCTCCAACCAGCAGGCGAATGGAAAGGGAGTCGTTGCTCTCACTGATAAAACCGGCCTGCTTCTTTACACGGACGGACCTGCATTCGGCGGTTTGTACCACGACTTCAAAGACTTTCACGGCAGAATGATCGCCCACACGGTAGCATCCGGCTACGTCGAGGTGACAGCGAAGTTGAGCCTGCTGGAAGACCTCGGAAACGTGCCTGAGGAGTTCTTCGACGCGAACGCAGCCGGTGGTGACGCCCAGCCGATCGAGACCCTCGTATTAAGTGACATGGAGTTGCGCCAGAATCTCCTGCCGGGCGCTCACTTTGATTGGCCCGCCGTCAAAGACGGGCCACTTGAAGGCAATGTAGGAACGGACATCGTGCTGGACAGGACTGGGAAGATTCGCGAGATGGAAGGGACGATTGCTGAAAACCCCGCAGTCAACGATGCGGCGGCGGCTGGATTCCAATCGATGCAATTTCATCCCTTCGTGAAAAACGGCGTTGCAGTCCAGGTTGTTGGACGGTTAAACGAGAGATTCAAGGCGATTCGACCAGCAGGAGTTGAGACCTTTGATAGCGCACAAACTTACTTCGAGCGTGGACGCAAGGCGAGTTTCCTGGCTGCTGGGGCTACATCGCCCTACAAGCTCCGAGCCGATTTCCAAGTTGGCACGGCCAAAGGTGTCCAGTCAGGACGATATGAAGATACCTGGGTCAATGCAAACGAGTGGAAGCGCGAGGCATGGTTTGGGTCAAGCCATTTGGTGAAATCGCAAAGTGGCGAAAAGCACTATGTTCTGGCCGAAGGACCCGAATCGGGGATGCTGAAAATAGTCATGCGATTTCTGGAGCCAATTCCCGCTGCAGACACGATGACGGAATCCGACTGGCGCATCCGACGCGACACGGCAAACGGCGCGAAAACCATTCGCGTTTTTCGAGGACCGGAGGGTCCAAACGGAGAACTCGAACCCGGCAAATCAGAGGGATTCTGGTTCGATGATGCTGGGCGTTTGGTCAAAACCTACACCGCCGGTTTCGAAGTTCGCCTGTCGAAGCAATCGGAGTATGAAGCAGTGCAGGTGGCAAGACAAATCGATGTGTTGAAGGACGGACAAGTTGGCATCCGCGTTACCGTGAATGAGGTCGGTCCCGCAGATCCGGCGCCAAAGGACTTCAAACTAAAAGGACACGAATGGGAACGTGCGTTTACGGCAGAAGTTCGGTAGCAGCCAAGGCAGATTTCTCCATCGTCAGTGAGTGACCGCCCGCGGTTAATTAGATCTTTATTGGTTACGAATCCCGCCATGGTGTTTTCTCTTATTCAGGGTTGGCAGGAGGCGTCTGTCTTGAGGGAGCGCATGAGCACGGCCATGTCGCGCTTCATGAGGGAGAGGCGGCCGCTGACGTCGCCGAGCATGGCGCTGCGGTCCTGGAGATCGCTGATGGAAACTCGCACGGTGCTGGTCATGCTGGCGGTAAGGGAGTTCAGTTTCGCAGCGCGGGCAGGTGTGCCGGGGGCGGGCAGACGGCCGACGCGCTCCCATTCGCGATTGAGGAGATCGAGGCGGGTGGGTGAGCCGGCGGGGCGCAGAGATGGCGAGGCGGAGAGGTACAGCAGGACTTCGGGCGGGTAGTAGGTGTTGAGGACGGCTGGGCGATCGAAGAGGGGAGCGAGCATGTTGGGGACCTCGCCGATGCCATGCTGGGGGCCGTTCTGCCGGCGGATGCCAAGAACGGAGAGCACGGTGGAGGCGATGCCCGACCCGACACCGATGGCATCGCCAAGATTAGCGGTGGAGGCTCGGAACTGCATCGCGTTGACGGCGATGCCGACGCCGGTACCGGTGATGAGGTTAGCGATGTTGAGGAGGCCGACGGCCCGGTCGCGGCGGGCTTCCAACCTGGACCGGAGCTCAGCGAGACCGGCTCGTTCGTTGGCGATCTCGGCGAGGGCACCGTCGAGATCGAGCGATCCAGCCAGGATGGATTCGACGAGTTGCTGGCGGGCGACGAGCTCCGCGAGCGAAGGCGGGGCGGAGCAAGCTCTCTGGGACTGAGCGGCCCGTAGCTGTGCGAGAGTGGTGTCGAGATCAAGGATGGAAGCGATGGGATCGGGCCTGGGAGAGACGCTCTGCGAGGCATCGGTAGTTTGGGCGCTGAGTGCAGATGCAAGCGGAAGAAGGAGTAGCAAAGAGGTGAGCAGGCTGGACCTGAAGAGGGAGAGCATCGAGGGCTCCTGAGGTGGTTTGGGAAGTATGCAACAGAGATCCGTGACCGTCCAGAGCGCGAAGACAGGAGCGAGAGTCGGAAGCAAGGCCGAGCGGCGGTAGCAGCGATGCCCGAGGCAAGCTGGTGATATGTTGTTCCGATGCGTTTCTCGTGCCTGATTTTCTTATTCGCAACCAGTTGCTTCGGTGCTGCTCCGATGGGGTGGAATTCGTGGAACAGCTTCGCTAACATCGTGAACTCCGAGATCGTTCAACGGCAGGCGCAAACGATGGCCTCGAACGGCATGAAGAAAGCCGGATACGAGTATGTTGTGATCGACGAAGGATGGTGGCTGGGAGAACGCGATGCGGCTGGGAACATCGTGGTCAATGCGAAGCAGTGGCCGGCGATTCAGCCGGGGCAGAAGGACGGCGATATGGCCAACATCGCCGCCTACATTCACAGCCTGGGACTGAAGGCCGGGATCTACACAGACGCCGGTAAGGACGGGTGCAGCATGTACCCTGACTCGGGTCCTAAATATCTCAAGACGGGCAGCGAGGGTCATTTTGATCAGGACTTTCTGCAGTTTTCAAAGTGGGGCTTCGATTACGTAAAGGTGGACTGGTGCGGCGGGGCGAAGGAGAAGTTGTCGGGCGCAATCCAATATGCGCAGATTGCCCGCGCTATCCAGAAGGCGGAAAAGAGGACAGGGCGGAAGTTGTTTTTCTCCATCTGCGAGTGGGGCAGCCAGAATCCGTGGTTCTGGGCTCCCGGAGTGGGAGAAATCGACAGCACGATCTGGCGTACCGGCGGGGACATCATTCCCCCTGTGGTCGAAAGCCTGCATGATGCAGAGCATGACAAGCGCGTGATTACTGAGCGAAACGTGCTCGAGTCGTTTGACGCCGGACTCCACCCGGAGGCGCAGCATACCGGTTATTTCAACGACCTGGACATGATGGTGATGGGCATGCGCGGTATGACCGATGCCCTCGATCGAACGCATATGGGGTTATGGGCAATTTCGAGCGCGCCGCTCATGGTCGGCTCCGACCTGACACGGCTTTCGGCGGCGACGTTGTCGCTGTTGACGAATGAAGAGGCGCTCGCGATACATAACGACAAGTACGGATTGCAACCGATCAAGGTGGATGAACCCGCTCCCGGGGTCCAGATATGGGCGAAACCGATGGCGGTGGATGGACGGCGTGCGGTGGCCATCCTGAATCGCAGCGACGCGGGCGCGCAAGTTACGGTGAATTGGGAAAAGCTGGGGCTGAAGGGTGCTCCGAAATCGTCGCGCGACGTGTGGAATCGGCGCGATTTCAAATCAGTGAACGGCGCGGTTTCTGTGCCTGCGCATGATCTTCTGCTGATGGTCGTAGATGGCGAAGATGCAAGCCCGGCAGAGTATGCGGCGAGTCAGACTGAGATTACCGGGATCCAGGCGCCGCGTGGGCCACAGTTTGCGCGGCTGCACTACTCAAATCCTAGCGGTCATGTTGTCGTGTCCCGGGTGAAGAGCACGTCTGGTCTTTCGACGGCGCTTGCCCTGCCACCAACGGCCGGATCAGAGACTGGCACGGTTGGCTTCATCTTGCCGAAGGGAACCGCCGATCTTGCGTTTGAAGGTCAAGTAGCGGTGGTCCAAACGCTGGATGTGTATGCCTGGTAGGCAGTGAGCGCAGGCGATGTTAAGGCTGGCTGAATTGATCGCGAATCGCAGGGAGACCTCGTCAAAGGATCCCGTTTGCTGCACTCCCATGACTGCGTGCGGGGGCATGGAACGCCCATGTGGATGGGAAGCTCGACTGGGGTGAGACGCTGACCGGGAGAGAAAAGGTGGGCGGGAAAATAGAGAAGCGAGATGCGGAAGCGGGGCCGAGAGAAGTCAGTCTGGTGGAGAAAGAGCGGCTTGCGCTAGGCGGGGTGGAAAACTAGACAGCTTGAGCGAGGCGCGGCAGGAGTCCGGAGTGGCTGGTTTCGTAGAGCGCCAGCAGTCTCTGGGTCATCAGGTAGTAACCGGCGGCTGCTTCGTGCAGGTAGAAGGGGATGCGCAGACCGCGCATGCCGGGCAGCCTCTGAAGGCGGATCTGGAAGACGGCTTTCTTGAGCAGTTCCGCATCGCGGCGCATCCGCTCGACGACGATGATGCCTTCGGTGGTATTCCAGCGTTCGGCGAAGGCGGCGAGCGCGATCAGCACGTCGGCATTCTTGCGCATGCGCGCAAGGCCGGCCATGCCACCGAGCGAGAGCCACATCTCCTGCGGTTCGGCGCCGAGTTGGTTGGCAGAGGGATTCAGGTACGGCGCTGCTACGTTTACGATCGACTCGCGAGAGACCGGCTCAAGGCTCAACAGCAGTGACTCCCACGTGCGGCTGCTGATGCGGCGGGCGGCTGCATGGGAGTGCAGGAAGCCGACGATCAAGGCACACACGAAAAGTCCGAGCAGCACTGGAACCAGCATGGGGGTCTCTATACGGAGGAACCGGATCGCTTTATTCTCTCAAGATCGTATTGCACCCGGGCGTGAAGAGCAACCAGATATTGCTGCATATCTGCGGAAATCGGGGCTCGTTCGGGCTCTTCGAGCCAAAACCAAACCATCCAGTAGCCCAAAGCGGACAGGTAGATGAACATTCTTACATGTTCGAGCAGCGGAGACTCGCGATTCCAGCCGAGAACGCTGTTGGCCGTATCAATCGTAACCGCCACTATTGCCCATGCAGTTAACCCCTGGGCGAGGCGCATGACATGGTTGCGCCAGGCGAGGCCGAGGCGGGTGGCGGTCATCATCATGGCGAGGAAGAGTTCGCAGGTCAGCAGGCTGGTGAAGAGGTTGCCGCGCAGCTCCCAGGTCTCGAGCGAATTATGAGACGGGGGATGGACGGCGAAGGAGAGGGCGAGGGCGATAATGGCTCCGGCGGCTCCCAGGCTGAGGAAAGACCGGCGCGCATCGCGAACCCAGCTACCGGTGGGCCGGAGGACGATGCGCGCGATCTCGAAGATGAGGGCGACCTGAAAGGCGAAGTCAATCAGGACCGAAGTCCAATACGTAACCGTGCTAAGGCTGTTTGTTCCGTACCGATAGACAATGAAGAGCACCACCGAGATGGCGACCTGGTAAGCGACCAGCGCGGTGAAGACGGGAAACTCCCGTGCGCGCTTTCGTACCAGCAAGACTGCCAGCAGAGCGGCGTGGCCTGCGAACCCCGCCGCCCAGAGCACATTGTCGAGCGTCGATACGGTCATCCGGTCCAGTCCATTCGTTTAGAGTTTACAGGCCAAGCGCCGCCGAGAATAGCGGAGACGACGATCGGAACTGGAGCTGTTGCCGGTTCCATTGTTGGGCCGGGGATTGGTTCCCATCGGTGCGGCAAATACGGTGGAGGCGGTTGCGCAAACGATAGTAGCAAGAACTGCAATACGAATGGACTTTTTCACGGGATTCTCCTGGAAGCGCAAATGTGCGCTTGTCTGAAGCGTAAGCCTTACCGTGCGCTTAGGGAACATGAAAGAACGGAGTTATGCATAGAATTTACGGTTACTCATGAGAGGCGCGGCAAACGGGCGGAGAAGTTTCAGGGACTTCGGGGCGATGGAGAGGACAGGCGCAAGCCAGCAACCCGCCTTTCAGGGCGCTTGCAACCGTTACTTCCGTTTGATCCCGCTTACGAATATCCTTGCCAGTCATTATGATTGAGGGAGGAGAGGAGACCCATCTCCGCGTTTCGCCTGTAAGTTCTTGTTTCGCCGTTCACGCGCGACTTATTCGCCAAACTCTATGTCCTCTGTCGACAAACCCGAAGCTGCACCGCCTCAGGCAGTCGATCCGATCGATGCCGAAGTTTCGGCGGAGACCGTCGCATATGTCGGCACCTCTGGATGGGCTTACGCCAGCTGGAAGCCGGGGTTTTATCCTGCCGGCGTCTCGCAGAAAAAGTTTCTGGAATACTACGCCTCTCGTCTCAACTCGGTTGAGGTGAACTACACCTTTCGCTCCCTGCCGACAGAGGCCATGCTGAACACATGGCTGGCGGCAGTCGGCCCCGATTTCCGATTTTCGTTCAAGGCACCGCAGCGGATCACACATGTGCTTCGACTCAAGGATTGCGGCGAGTCGTTGGCGCAATTCGCCGGCGCGCTCAAACCGGTAGTGAAGGCGCGACGCATGGGAGTGGTGCTGTTTCAGCTTCCGCCGAACTTCAAGGCAGATCCCGCGCGGCTCGATTTGTTTTTGCGTGAAGCGCGCAAGACCCGCTTGCGGCTGGCCTTTGAATTTCGAAACGCCTCCTGGTTCACAGAAGACGTCTTTGGGATTTTGCGGAAGCACAAAGCTGCACTGTGCGTGGCGGAGAGCGATGAACTGGCGACGCCGGATATTGCGACTGCGCCGTTCGCTTGTTACCGGTTCCGCAAGAGCCGGTACTCGAAGAAGAGGCAAGGAGAGATCGCTACGACCTTAAGTAACCGTTTCGGTGACGTATATGCCTACTTCAAACATGAAGAGGAGCCGACCGGCGCCTTTCATGCGGTGGCGGTGTTGAACTTGTGTCGCGCGAAGAGTGCGAGGGTGAAGTGAGCTCGGCGGTTCCTCAGCTCTGAAAGCTCGGAGAGCCTTCAGCGATTCGCGGACTTCAGTGCGGATGCTCTGGCTTTGCCGCGTCGGTCGCGTCTTTGCCGCTGCTGCCCTTGTCTTTACCCCAGGTTTTATAGAGTCCGAGATAGCCGTAGTTTTCGGTCTGGCCGGCGACGGAGTGGCCGTAGGCGAAGAGCAGTTCCAGGCCAGGCGATTTGAAGTGGTAGTAGCCGCCGGCGTCCATCATGCTGGAGGCTTGCGTCTGGGCGGCGGCGATTCCCTCGCGCGCATGGGAAAAGGTCTCGATCGAGAGTTCCAGCTTCTTGCTCAACTCGCGCTTGACCAGGAAGCCGCCGTAGAGGAAGTTGCGAAACCCGGTTTGAGGAATGACGGCGTAACCCGCGCCGCCCACCAGGCTCCACGGCCCATATTCTTTTTCTGCCCAGAGAGGGAGTTTGTACCAGGTGCGCCCGATGCTGAGCCCCCGGGAGGCATCGCCGGTTGGAATCTCGAACATGGTGAAAGAGCCCACCTGCGGGCGGCGCTTGGTCTGCTTGAGAAAGCCGTACTTGAAACCGAGCTCCATGTCGGTAAGTCCGTAGGCGGAAGGGCCGGTTCCACCGGGCAGGTAGACGGGATTATTGAGAGGGATGACCGCGCCAAACGGGAGAATGGCATGCAATTGAATATTGGGAATGGCGCCCCAGTTGAATTCAAAGGCAGGCCCGACCTGGTCAAGTTCTACAGGTGTTCCGTCGACCGTGCCGAAAACGTAGGCCTCGTAGTGGCCGAGATCGACCGGCGTGGGGTCGTCGGTTTGAAAGGGCGGTCCCGCCTGAGCCCACAGACGCGGGGCGGCCAATAGAAGCAGGAATACAGTTGAGCAAATTCTATTCACCTCGTCCGTTACTCCTGGATTGCTCCCGCTGTCCTAACCCATTGCCGTGAAAACCCGGTCACGCAAAGCGGTCATGTGCACGGCCGCGGGAAATCTCAAAGCCGCCCGATGAGAATCAGCCTTAACGCTGAGAGTCATTCTCCTCTGAACGAAATGGAAAGTATTGCCACCTCTGGCCATCCTTGTGGACACGGACCGGCTCGATGGGATGTTTGAGGAATGTAGAAACAGCACGGGACCAGAACTGCAGCGCTGCGGCATTTGACTCGAGCACGCGAACCTGCCAGTCACCTGGAAAGCGTCGCCACAACTGGTGAGCGATTTCGCAGCCGATGCCCTGCCGGCGATAGGCGCGAAGGACGAAGAACTCCGCCACATCCCAGACGGGGTTAGCGGCGCTGCAATCACGCCGGATCAGAACGAACCCGGCCAACTTGCCTGTGACGCGGATGAGAAACGGGTGGCTGTCGGGCTCACTCCAGTACGACGCCAGGCGCGGATACCCGAACCTGCCGTCCTCGCCAACGTCAATATCGAGCAGCTCGCTGAAGTCGTGAATGTACAACTCGAGCAGTTGCGCCAGAATGGGTGCCTGTTCCCGGCTGGCGAGGAGAACTTCCACCTGGGCAGACGATTTGTGGCAGCGGCTGGGCATGGCAAGGCCTTCTTAGGGTGTTGGTGCCTAGACGTTTCTGCGGCGCAGAAGGACCCTTTGATCGTACCGAGTAGGGCCAGGTTGATCGAGTTGATCCAGCGCAAACGCCGGAAAGCGCCCAAGCGTGGGGTGGCACGTCTTCTCATCAGCGATACTCAAGGTTGGGAACCATGAGCGCGACCGAGCAGGACCAAATCGAATCCGCAGAAGCTTCGCCCTGGATGCAGCCGTATGTGCCTCGACGTTTTCTGCGCAATGGGCATTTGCAGACCATCGTCGGCAATTTCTTGCCGCGCACCTATCGATTGCCAGAGATGGAGAGCCAGCGGATCGAGGTGGAAGCCGCGACTGCATCGCGAGGGGCGAGCTATGTGCTGTGCCACAACCATTGGCAGGCGGCGGACGTTCGCAGCAAGCGGCTGACGCTGGTGATCGTGCACGGGCTGGAGGGGTCGTCCTCGTCGCGGTACGTGCTGGGCAACGCGGCGCGCGCGTATGCGGCGGGCTGCAACGTGGTGCGAATGAATATGCGGAGCTGCGGCGAGGGCGAGGCGTATTCTCCGTCAATCTATCACTCGGGCAGATCGGGCGATGTGGCGGCGGTGATGGCAGAGTTGGCTCGCGAATATTCGCTCGAACGGTTTGCGCTGGTGGGGTACTCCATGGGCGGCAACCTGGTATTGAAGCTTGCGGGCGAATTGGGCGCGGAGGCCCCGCCATATCTGAGGGCGGTGGTGGGGGTATCGCCGCTGATGGACCTGGCGGTCTCTTCGGCAGCGCTGCACGAGCCGCAGAACCGGCTCTACGAACAACGATTTTTGCGGGCGATGTTGAAGCGCTTTCGGCGGAAGATTGCGATGTATCCCGACCAGTTCACGACCAAGGGGCTGGAGTTGATTCGGACGATGCGGGATTTTGACGAACACGTGGTGGCGCGGTATGGCGGATTCGATTCGGCAGACGACTACTATGCGCGGGTGGCGAGTTCCAACTGGGCCGAGCGCATTCAGGTACCCACGCTCATTCTGCATGCCATGGACGATCCATTCATTCGCATGCTGCCAGAGACTCGGGCGAAGCTGCTGGCGAATCCGCATGTGCGGCTGATTGAGACGGCGCATGGAGGACACTGCGCGTTTCTGTCTCCGGAGCGGGGTGAAGATGCGTACTGGGCGGAACGAACGTTGCTGGGGTTTTTGCTGTCGACTGTTGAAGTCTAAAAGGGTGGAGGGCTGACGGTGGAGGCGGACTGGGCGGTCGAGATCGGGGAGGACCTGCCGCGGATCGTGGTGCCCTGGGCAGAGGAAGCGGAAGATCCACAGGCGTCGGAAGGCGGATCGCGAGAGGAAGGCCGGTTTGGGGAGTTGGGATCAGGACCTCTGCGATTTGTGGATCTGCGGGCCGATCCTGAGGCGGTGGCAGCTTTGCCCGAGGTGCGAGGATTCCCGGCGCTTGGGCGAGCACTCGTTCGGCTGAACTCCGCGGTCTCGCCGGCATTCACCTCGAAGTGCGACGTCTTCCCTATCGAAGCGGCGGAGATCGATCCCTGGGAATTCGACGCTGAAGGAGACGCTACGGCCGCTCTGGGCTGCTATATCGACCTGGTGCTGCGCGATGACGAGGTGTTTTCGTCGTTTGCGGCACAGGAAGCGTGGTTGCGGAGGACGGTAAAGGAATTGCGTGGGTGGGCACCGCTTCGTGGTGCGCGAGTAGACCTGGTGCTGCGTGCGGCGACGGCGTTTGGTCGGGAGGGGTTCGGGGTGACGCTCTACCTGGCCGGTTGCGGGGCCAATGAAGATGTCGCGCGGCAGAGGCTGGAGGCGGCCCTGGAACGGGTGGTTGGGTTGCTGGCGCCGACAGGTTCGCAGGCTGAGTGAGCGGGCCCTCCGGCGTGCCGGTGGTGCGGCGCTCCGGGGATCTTAGTCCTGGGTAACCCATGGTATGGACCTCGGGACAGACAAGTTAGGACGCGGATCTAACGTTACAATGGCTTTGGCGGTTGCGCCGGCGTGTTGATCCCGGACCCAGCCATGGGGCGAGTAGCTCAATTGGATAGAGCACCGGCCTTCTAAGCCGGGGGTTGTGGGTTCGATCCCCGCCTCGCCCACCATTTGGATTCAAATACTTACTGCCGGGTAGGGACCGAGGCTTCCCCGAGATGTGGGTGATTTTGTGGGTAGTCTTTTTGAAGTTGACCTGTACTCAGCGTGTCCACAGCACGGCGCTTGGCTTCGTTTCGAGTATGAGAGTACCGCTCCAACATCTTGCGTGACATCCATCCGGAAAGCGCAATGAGAGTCGAATCGGCTACTTGGGCCTCGGCGCGCCGAGAGACGAAGATATGCCGGAGGTTGTGAAGTCTGCAGGTCACTCCGGCGGCCTTCCGGCAAGCGCCCCATGTGAGCCTCCCAGATTCCGAGCGGCGAGTCCGGGTTACGAGCCCAGACAGTCACTATCGTGCAGCAATACGTGAACTGGCAGTAGAACGATGCCAACGCCGCCGAAGCGATCTGCGAAGCGGTGACGCGGCCCAAACATGCGCTTGGTTTCGCTTATGCCGGAACAAACAACACCAAAATCTCAAGGCTTGGAGATCTGATCTCATTCACTTTGGACTGGCCGCAGGCTCCATTCGAGTGGACAGCGATCCGCATCGCGACAAGCAGATTCGCTGCGATGCGGACCCTGTCTCATTGACTTAATCCTGAGATAGTGTGGTCAGAGTGCGGCCCTGGTGATTGCAGTTGACGTTTGTGTTCCAGTCGACGAAGGCGCCGTTCGGGTTATCCTGCCATGCCCAAACGTGGAGTTCGAAGAACGTGTCGAGGTTGAACCGGTTGGGGCTCGGAACGATTTGAAACAGCTGCTGGTACAACTGCGGAGGCGCAGGATTCTGAATGCCTTGTTGCTTCTGCTTGTCATTCCAGGTCTTTGCATCGACGATGAACTCTACGCCGACCAGACGCATGCGGCCACCCGCAAGCGGCTCGTAGATGAGGGCCTGCGGCGTGCTGGCGTTGATCTCGCCGTTGAGCAGCGATCCCTTGATGAAGTGCACGCCCATAGCTCCGTGATCGGGTCCGGAGACGCAGCCCAACGCAGGTTCATACCCGGCGTCCACGGCTACGTTCACATCGAGAAACTGACGCGTAGCATCACGCACGGCTTGTACGAGTGCCGGTGGCGAGTCGTGGGAACCGGAGTGATCCATCGGTTCCGCTGCTTGCCCGTGCAGGCAGGGAGCAGCGAAGAGGCTGGCCAAGAGCATCAGCCAGAGGGTGCGGAATGCACCGGGTGTGTAACAGATCGATTGAGTTGTAGAGATTTGTGGCTGCATGCTTTGCTCCTGTTTACATGTCGTGGAGGAAGGTTCGAGTTCTTGCACCCCGAACGCTCCCTCCCTCACGTAATCGAAATCCAAGAGCAAAGAACGACGAGCACCATACACAAATTCGATTATTCCCGCTTGCTTATGCTTAATGGCTTGGCAAGCGGGAGTCGGCTAACTCGCTCGCGCTTCGGGTATCCGGGTGGTTCGATCCCAGGGTGGTCTGCAGATTTGCATAAGCATCGCGCGAAGCGGCCTGCGCCTGGTCGAGCTTACCCAGGCCCTGAAAGGCCTTTGCCTGGGCAAGGTAAGCTCGTCCAAGATTGCTCGACGGAACACGATTGCTGCCCTCCGCGAGGAGCAACTGGATCGCATGGCCCGCGTCCGTTGCACCGGCACTGTACTGGCCGGAGCGCACTTCAATATTGGCCTTATTGATCATCAGGGTTGAAAGGTATGCACTACATTGTCCGATCCGCCGCATGGACAACTCATCCTGTTCCACGGCCATCTGCGCATAGCGGCCGGCCAAGCATCATGTTCCCGCGTGCGAGCGCCATGCGGGCTCGTTCCGCCGATATCTCCGCAAAGACGTAATGCTCCGGTACGTATCGCTTTTTCAGCTCAATCTCGACTCGATTCAGAAGTTCGGAGGCGCGATCCCATTGGCCGGAATCGGTGAACATGGAGGCCTTTAGCAGGCTGACCTCGTCGGCCAGCACCATGTCATGAAGTGCCTGTGCGCGCGTTCCAGCAATCTCGAGGTATTGCCTTGCTTCCTTACCTCGCCCAAGCTCGCGAAGCAATGACGCATAGTGAAACAGAAGAGCGGGAGGAGCCGAATTGTCCGTTTCATCCGTTCGACTGATGGTGAGGGCGTGATTGTAGATTCGTTCGGCATCGAGCTGTCGTCCGTCGTAGGCAAGTGTCAGCGCCCAGTTTGTGAAGAGCTTTACAGCCTTCTGCGAGTCGTCATAGCCAAGCTGCGTCATCAGGCGGGAAGCCTCTTGAAAGCGTTGGTCTGCCTCCCTGAATTTGCCCGCGTCGCCAAGTACGGTAGCCAGGTTAATGAGCACGTTCAAGCCTTCAAGGTTCCACTGCACCGCAGACCCCTGGATGGCCTGTTCTGCGGATCGTCCCCTTGCAATTGCCTCCTGAGAATTCCCGCTCTGCGCGGCAATCTCGCTTCCGTGCAACTGGCACAGTGCGCGGACAGGTGCAAACTGTGGCCGGTTGCCTAACTCGCGAAGTCCCTCCTGAAACAGATCTTCGGCCCTCGCGAGCTGGCCTAACGGAACCAGCGCGCCCGCGAGCACGCAGGATGCCTTGGCGCGTATCGCGGGATCCTTCAAATCGCGCGAGAACGAATACGCGTTGTTCAGCACGCGCAAGGCTTTCTCCGTCTGGTCTTCGCCGGAGTATTGGCTGCCAAGCGAGAGTTGAAGTTCCACGTGGTTGACCGGGTCAGGATTGCGCTCATGTTCGATAACCCGCTCTTCCCTTTCCAACAACTGATCGACGGCGAGTGGGCGACCCACAGGTGCGGCGTCGCTGAGCAGTAGCTGGTTGAGGTCTGTCATGCGTTCGGCACGCTCGAGCTGCCTCATTGCAAGATCCCGCTCCGTTCGAACGGAACGCGCCTGCAACAGGGTTGCTGCGATACCGAGTGCCACGCCCGCGACAGCAATTGCGCCCAGGGTCACCACCGTCCGATGCCTGCGCACGAACTTGCCCGTCCGATACATGAGCGTATCCGGCCGCGCACTAATCGGTTCGGATTTCAGGTACCGGCGAAGATCTTCTGCGAAGGCGGAGACGGCAGGATAGCGCTCACGCGGGTCTTTTTTCAATGCGTGCGCGACGATCGTGTCCAGATCTCCACGCAACATTCGGGCAAGCTTCTCAGGCGAAGTAGAACGAAGGTTTGCGCGGGCCGCGGCGTCCCCGTTGGCAGCATCATCTGTGGCTGCGGCATCCGAGAGCTTCATCGGTTCGGTCTCGACGGCTGCCTTCAACAGTTCGGCCGGAGAACTACGCGCGTCGCCCGCGGGGTGCCGTCCGGTGAGGAGAATATAAAGCAACACGCCCAGCGCATACACGTCGGTCGAAGCAGTGATGGTCTCTTGTTTAAATTGTTCGGGCGCGGCGAACTCTGGCGTAAGCGCGGTGCCACCAACGGTCAACCCCGTTTGCACGGTCCCGCGTTCGTCTGACTCAATCAGCTTGGCTATGCCAAAGTCGAGCAGCTTTACCTGCCCATCCTTGCGCACCAATATGTTCGAAGGCTTGAGGTCACGATGCACGACGAGATTCGCGTGCGCAGTTGCCACCCCGTCGAGCACCTGCAGAAACAGTCGGACTCGCTCATGAACATCGAGGCGATGAAGGTCGCAATAGCGATCGATATGGTCGCCGGCAACATACTCCAGCACCAGGTAAGGCTGACCCGCGTGAGTGACTCCGGCATCCATCAACTCGGCGATGTGCGGATCTGAAAGGCGCGCGAGAATATTACCCTCGCGCTTGAAGCGATCCTCTCCCTGTTTGCCCAGGAGGGCGATGTTCAAAAACTTCAGCGCGGCCAGTCTTTCGAACCGCCCATCGTTGCGCCGGCCCAGCCAGACACTCCCCATGCCACCCTGGCCGATTTGTGACAGCACCTCAAAGTGTCCGACGGTCTGTCCCGCCAGGCTCGCCGAAGTCGATGGTGTCGGAACGACGGCATGTTCGAGAAAGCCGTCTGATGCCAGCACACTATGCTCGAGCAGGAGCATCTCAAGCCTCTCTGCGATCTCAGGCTCCTGCTTTTGCATCCAGACGCGCCGCTCTTCCGCGTCGAGGCTGAGCGCGTGGTCAAGCAGCGGGCTGATGAGAAGCCAATCCTTTTCGCGAACGGTTGCTGTGAGCTTATTCAAGCGGCGCTCCTCCTCCCATGGTGCGGTGGAGATAGATTCGGGCCCTCTCCCATTTCCTCTGAACCGTTCGCTCGGAGGTTAGCTGCATTGCGGCAATCTCGGCGAAGGTGAATCCGCAGAAGAATTTCAAATCGACAATGGTAGCCAGTTCCGGCTCTACCTCCGCTAATTGTTCCAGCGCATCGCTGACTTGCGAGAGACCCTTGAGACCCATCGGGCTCTCGATCCGCTCGAGCGTGATCGCAGTGATGTGGTACAGTCCACCCTGCTTGGCGGTGGAACGGTTGCGGGCATGGTCGATGATCAGGCCCCGCATTACTCGCGCGGCATAAGCCATAAAACGGGCGCGGTCGGGAAAGCTTGGGTTGGCGCCATTCGCCATGTCGAGGTAGGCCTCATGCAGCAGCGTTGTTACTCCCATCCGCGCCGGTGTGTACTGGCGCGCCAACTGCCGTCTCGCCAGCCGATGCAGCTCGGAGTAGAGCGCACTGAATAGCACATCCGTATCTTGGTTTTGGACGGAGTGCGTGGAAGCAGCTATCAGTTCATTTCCACTCATGAGAATGCCTTTCAGATGCAGGAGAGGTTGGGAATCTCCATGCACGATGGCCCAGCGATCGCCCCAACAGTTGCGGGCGATCGCTTCTTCAAATCAATGAATTTTCCTGGTGTGGAACGGGACCCGTGGTGCAACAGTTAACGGCCCAGGCCTGTGGCATTGCCCTTCGAGGGCAACTCTTCTGAGCGTCTTTCCAACCGGGACTTTGCCAGAACAACACTGCTGGAAGCCCACGGTGTAGCAATGGTTCTAAGGAAAAACTGGCCCTCACGCTGGTCGAACAGCAGACGGGATTTGCCATCCGATGAAATCACGCCCGGCATCGGGATCGCGATGGCCTGACCTACCCCGTCGCGGCTTCGGAAATAAAGTAAGGCTCCCTGCCTTTGAATATCATACCCCCCGGCCGGAAGGACCTTGTCTCCAACAGCGAAGGAAAAGGGCACTTTTACACGCAGGTCACCCTGTTCTGCCATCAGGCCGGAACTCAGTCCCAGGATACCTGCCATCACGATGCTGATTGTCACGATACGTTTCATGTTGTCTCCTCTTGTGACCACGCCAGGACGGGCTCAGAAGAGATTCGGATGATTTCGCGTTGAACTCCCGTCAACCCTGCCTGGCTGTCGAGTGTGTAATCGAGAACCGCAGGAGAAACACGACAGCGCCGGGCAGGTCGCCCGATTTTTATCGCGGTGTAGCCACCACTGACAACCGGGCCGCAGGACGCCGCGCGTGGAGGATGTGGGGGAAGTGGTTACGACTTCTGTGAAGCAGGGTCGGCCAATCGTTCGTAGTCACGAAATTCAGCTTGGTATGAGTACCGATAAAGTCTTTGCGATTCTTCACAAAGACGATTGAGCGACCTGCTCCGGCTACTCCGCCCCGTTTCGTAAACGCACCCGTATAGGTTCCTTCTAAATTCGTTGTTGGCTTGCTTGGGCGGGCATCGGAATGGAGGCGGCGGCGTATTCCGCCTCCATGGAGCGAGCAATCCGGTTCTCCAAGTTTCCCTTCTGTAGACCCCTGGCTTACTGGACTACCGTTCTTACCGTTGCAGTTGCGTCCGCTGGATTCGGATCTGGGGTGACTTCCGTTGCCGTTCCCGACTCGGTGAGAACGCTGCCGGCCGGTGCGGTTACCTTCACAGTTAGCCGCACGGTCCACGTCGTGTTTGCGGCCATGGCGCTGAAGTCGTGACAGGTGATCGGCCCTGTTCCTCCATAGGGCGGAGTAGTGCACGTGCCCAGTCCGGGCGTGCCTGAGATGCGAACATAATCGAACGTCGTTCCCACGGGCACCTGCGTCTTCAGCGATTCAAGATAGGCAACACTCGGACCGCGATTCCAGACTGGGAAGGTGTAGGTGAGCAAATCGCCTCGCTTCACCGTCGTCGGAGATGCGTACAGCCGCAGCAGCAGATCCGCAGACTGATTTGCAAATGCCGTGTTGAGTTCAGCGACGAACGCTTCCGAAGCGCCGGTGCTGTTGAGTGTGAGGGTACCGAACACTGCTTTCATCAAATACCCGTTGGCCACAAAGACAGAACCCGCGGCATCGACGGCTAATGCTGGAGTGGTGGCTGCCCACTGCCCCGTCCAAATGCCCGCGTCTGCGATTGCTTCCCAAAGCAGATGCTTGCTCGAGTATTCATCCACGAAGAGCTGAGGCTGACCATTTTTCTCAGCTACTCCGGTGACGTAGAGATTATCTCGCGAGTCATAGGCAGCGCCCGTTGCATTCTCATCGCCCGATCTACCCCGACGCAGCGCTCGTAGCAGCACTCCGGCTGAATTGTAAGTGGCGACGACTTCATCAATGTTGCCAGGGTCGGTGAAAATACCGCCGCCCAGGTTGATGTTGTTTCCCGGAGGTTGTGAGCTAACAATGGTCTGCGCCTCACTCGGTGAACCGCTGTTGATGTTTCCGATGTTGCCTACAACCGTAATCTCCCCGTTTGGGCCCCTTGTGACCGCGCCTGCTTTCGCCGTGTATCCGCCAATGTCATTCGCCCACTGAAGGTTGCCATCTTTGTCGTATTTCACCAGAAAGGAATCGTCGATCCCTGGATAATGGCCTGCCAGCCGTGCGAAGCTGCCGGATGCTCCACCAAAAACAGCACCGTAGGGACTGTTGTAGAACCAGCCTGCGGCATACGCGTTGTCCCGCGCGTCGACCACGACTCCGGTGGGAACGAGATCCGAACAACAGCCCTCGCCAAATTGGGTCCACTGGAAATTGCCATTGGTATCGTACTTGGCCAAAGCCATGAAGGCCCCATCACGCGCGCCGACGACTGGATAGACGGTTCCATCGGATGACGTGAAGATTACGATGATGTTGCTGATCTGGGCAGCAACATAAACGGTTCCGGTTGCAGGATTCACCGCAACCGCTCTACCGCCACCGGTCCCAAAGCCTGCCTGGACCCAGAGGAGAGTGCCCGCAGACGTGTACTTCGCTACGAACATTCCTCCTGTTCCCGGAGAATCACTGGCTGGCAGAGCTATTTTCGTGTCCTTCTGATTCGCGGAAAAGAACGTTGCGGTGCTGAACTGTCCAGTCAAATAGACGTTTCCCTTAGCGTCCAGGTCCACACCCCAACCTGCGTCGTCCTGAGCGCCACCTGCTTGCGCTACCCACTGAAGGGCGCCGGACCGGCTGTACTTTGCGATGAAGCAATCGGCTCCGCCCGCTGATGTCAGGTTGGATCCTCCGAAGTCTGCGGTTAAGCTGAATTGACTGGTGACGTAGAGGCTTTGATCAGGCCCAACTTTGATCGCGTTGGAGATATTTTTACCTGGTCCTGAGGAGCCGAAAGCATGCAACCACGAGGGAGGACTGGAACTTGTATCGGACGCTTGGGCGAGTGTCGAGGTGGTGGTTGCGGCCAGCATCAGCCACAGCGGCGCGATCGCGAGCATTATGCTCACAATCCTGAAAAAGGCAGTCTGTTTCCTGCCCATAGCGAGCTTCGGAGATTTCATTTTGCCTGCTCCACAGATTTGTAGCTTCAGTGGGACCGGCGGCGCCGCGACGGCGTGAAGGCGTTGGGTTCTAGCCTCCTGCAAATGGAGCACTGGGGGCGTCGGCGTTCCGGATTCGGTACGCCCAACGCGGATGAAGTTTACGCCTCGGGACGAAACGCGCTGTGATGTTGGTCACGCGCGTTCATCGACAATGGAGTGCGATCCGCCTGCACTCAAGGGAGGGATGCGATAGGAGCGCGAAACGGATGCGATCGCGACCGGGTCGGTGCTGTTAGCTCATGCGAAGCCCGGTTATGGTTCTTGATCGGGATGGCGGGTTCTTGCTTTGCGGGCGCTGGTGACGGCGCGGACGGGCCCATGCAGGTGCACCACCGTGTCTTCAAAAAACGGGTGATAGATGGGATACAGCTCAGGGATGATCTCGTTATAGGCCTTGCCGGTGGAAAGCGGCACGTCACATTGCGATACCGACCATTGGTCATGGTTGTCGACGGTCTGAACACGATCATCTTCATGCCATGCGTTCAGCAAGACGGGAATGGGATTCTTGGACTGCGGCACGAGATGAGCGCGCGACTGGGGATCGGGAACTACCGGAACGCGCAGAATACCGTAGCCCTGGAGATACGGCGTCCACTCCCGCTGGAAGAAGATTGCGGGACCCATGTTGATGATATCGGATGTGTTCGGGGCAAGGAGACTACTCTGGGTGCAGTAGTAGCCGTGGGCATCGTGAAGCCAGTCATCGCCGGTGAAGTCATGCAAGCTTTTCAACACAGGATCTGCATCGGTGGTGCCGCCCAGGTACATATAGGTCACGCGGAATTCTAATTCGAACTCAATCTTCTCGGCCGAGAGGTTAGTAACTTGAAGCGCATATGCTCGCCCCCACTGCGGTTCGCTTGGATCGCCGAATGTCGGGTTGTAGCCCAGGTTGAAATTGGATACCAGCATGGTGCGAGATTCTACTATGAATAGATTTCGATTGCGGATTAGTTCCCGCCTGCGTGATGAAAATCTGCGGACGTGTTGTTCGGTCGGGAAGCAAACCTCGCCCTCTTCCAGTTGAAGTCCCGGATAGCAGCAAGTGGTCGCATGCCACTGTTTTTCACCGAGAGTGAATCACCGCACGTCGGCTAACGGGGTGGGTTATCGCTGGCCTAATTATCCCGTTGAGGCATGAGCCGGTCGCCTTGAGCTCGGGTGTAAACGGCGGCCGAAGCTAACAGGATTTTTATAACACCTATGCGCTGAAACATGCGTAAACGTTAACTAATTGCATTTACATCTTCCATAGTTGCTTATCTTTGGCGATGGGATTCTTTATGAAAATTGGTCGCTCTTTTGTTGACAAGGTCACTTGGTGGAGTTAGGCTGCTCTCGTTCCCACCCGTCTCCCCAGAGACAGCGTTCGGCCAATCAGGACAATCGCCCCACGAAAAGGCAGCTATCCATGAGGATGGCAGTGAGGCGCGATACCGGATTTGTTCCGCAACAGGTTACATTCCTCTCGGCAAGAGTCCCGGATTCGGTCTCGTGTCGCGGGGAAGCGGAGGTTCGGAGAGGCTTTGCGCAAGCGCCATGGTCGTCCCCCACAATATGTGTCGGCGATCACCTAATTTCGCAAGCTGAAAGCTCTGTACATGAGTCTCTCCAGCTGGTTTGGCACGAGTTTAGGGACCTGAAACTGGGAAGCTACCCGGTCGAGTCCGGTGGCCGCAGACCTCCAGGCTAAGATGCCCGCTACGATTGCAAGAATCGCAAGTAGACTTTCCACCTTGGCAGTTCAACGGCCGGATCGACCGATGAGAGAGGTAGCCATGAGCAAGAGCGCTCTGCCAACCAGCGTCAACGCGGTGACTGACCGGCGTCAGCCTCCGTGGGACTCTGACCTTTGCGTGTATTGCTTCGAGAGGATCGTGATGACGAACCGGCTCGGAGAGGACGCGCATATTTGCATGGAGATGCTGCTGGCGCGTAAGCCGGCGGCTCCCGTTCCCTTTAACTGATCGGACCCAGACGTTTTGCGTGCCGCCGGAGAGCTCGACGGCGCTGTTCTCCTCCACTTCAGCCGCCAGCGAATGGGAAAGAAGAACCCGATGATTAGTGAATGCTTCAATCCGGATTGCCGCAAGAAGCTCGATTATCTGCGGTCAGGGCAAGTGGTGCGCGTCGTTCACCAGAACGGAGCCAAGGCGGAGATCGAGCACTTCTGGTTGTGCGGAGACTGCTGCCGTTTCTCCGATCTGCGGTTTCTGGCGAATGGCAGCCTGACGCTGAGCCGGTTTCCTCCGAAGAAGACGGTAGAACCTGAGTACGAACATCGCTGGGTACGAAGCGCCTGAGTGGGGGCGGCCTCGGCTCTTGCGCCGGGCCACCCTGAGCGTCGGCCGCTGGCTGGCCCAGGCTGCCAGGCTCGGTAACTTGTAGTTCCCTCCTCTGCCATACTCCCGTACCAATCTGATAACGATACGAACTTTCGGGCGTGACTGCGGTCACATGCACCTATGTCGTGCACGTGACATATTGCTATCACTGTTACGAATACTCTGACGTTTGCGTGCCGAAGGGAATCACTGTATCGGTGAAATCGGCTGAAGGGGAATTCCGTGATGCCCACGGAACCCTGTCCGCCCAGACGCAGTGTAATTCAGCAGAGTCAAGCAGCGGTCATCCGCGCAGTGGGTACGAGGGAAGAGACGTGAAGAAAGTTATCCTCGGCGAAAGCCAAGCACTGTATCGCGCCGGGGTGGCGCGCGTATTGTCGGTAGAAGACGACTTTCGCATCGTAGCCCAATGTCGCGATATCGCCCGTCTACTGCCCGCCGTTCAAACCTTTCACTCGTCCCTGGTGCTGGTCGCGTCCGCGCTGAAGCCGGACTATCCCGACCTGATCGCGAGGGTGCGGGTGGCGGGCAGTCATTTGATTGTGCTCGCGGAAGACGCGGAGCCGTTTCTGACGTTTGAGGCGCTGGGGGCATCCGGCGTTCTATATCGCAGCACCACGGTAGCTTCGTTTGTGGATTGCCTGCGCCGGGTGGATAGCGGGCAGCGGTTTGTGCAGCCCGCAGCCGCGAATCTCGAGCAGGACCTGGTGGGAAGCCGGGCGCGGGCCCAGCTCACGCCCAAGGAAATGAAGATTGTTGCGCTGATCGTGGAAGGCATGAGGAACAAGCAGATCGCGATGCGCCTGAACACCACGGAGCAGGTCATCAAAAACCAGTTGCGCAGCGTGTATGACAAGACGGGCGTCTCCGATCGCCTGGAACTCGCCATGTTCACGCTTCACCACCGGGTCTTGGCCACGGCTGCGGCTGAGAT
Source organism: uncultured Acidobacteriaceae bacterium (assembly GCA_963748555.1). Taxonomy (GTDB): domain Bacteria; phylum Acidobacteriota; class Terriglobia; order Terriglobales; family Acidobacteriaceae; genus CAWKKW01. The sequence goes on along the minus strand of CAVVJK010000002.1, from coordinate 266,934 downwards.
CAGCGCAGAGCTGCACCTGCAAACTGCTTAGCCTGGTTGCCGGCAGTACGATCCGAGTCAAGGTTGCGCCTTATCGGCGTCGCGCAGTTCTGTCACAATGGAACCAGACATTCGTTTGGCACAGCGCAAATCCAAGTCGGCCCCTTCTCTCAGTTCCAGCCAGATTCACCTCATCAGCCGGGCTCTTTCCGATCCACGCCGGTTTGAGATCTTCCAACGCATTGCCGACCAGTCCGATATCGCCTGCATCCACCTGCGCGAATGCGTTCCAATCACGGCTCCCACCCTCTCTCACCATCTGAAGGAACTAGAGGCGGCAGGACTGATCGAGTCGACACGTGAAGGCAAGTTCATGAATCTGAGCGTGCGCCGCGAAATCTGGCAAGCCTACCTGGACGAACTCAAGAAAATTTAATCGAAGCTGCTGAATCCTTCGTTTCCGGTCTACATCAATTAGACGGTTATCGAACTGTCAGAGAGTAAGACGACAGTCGAAAAGGAGCCAGTCATCATGAGTTCTCTTAAAGGAAAAGTCGCGGTCGTTACCGGAGCCTCCAAGGGCATCGGCGCATCCATTGCAGAACATCTTGCCGCCTCGGGCGCATCCGTGGTCGTGAACTATGCCAGCAGCAAACCGGGCGCGGATGCCGTGGTCGCGCGCATCGAGTCAAAAGGCGGAAAGGCGATTGCGGTGCAGGCGGATGTCGCCAAGGAGAAGGACATCGAGAGGCTCTTTGCCGAGACTAAGAAGACCTACGGCAAACTCGACATCCTGGTGAACAATGCGGGAGTTTATGATTTCGCGCCGCTCGATGCAATCACCAGCGAACACTTTCACAAGCAGTTCGACCTGAACGTGCTGGGGCTGTTGCTGACCACGCGGGAAGCGGTGAAGTTGATGGGGCCGGAGGGCGGCTCGATTTTGAATATCAGTTCGATCGTAGGGCCGATGCCGGTGCCGACCGGATCGGTATACAGCGCGACGAAGGCCGCTGTGGATGCGATTAGCGTGGCGCTCGCGGGCGAACTCGGACCTCGCAAGATCCGCGTCAATTCTCTGAACCCTGGGATGGTGGAGACTGAGGGCCTGCACAGCGTGGGGTTCGCGGAGAGCGACTTCCGCAAGCATGTGGAGGCGACGACCCCGCTGGGGCGGATCGCGCAGCCGGACGACATTGCGCGGGCCGCGGTGTTTTTCGCTTCGGACGATTCCGGCTGGGTTACTGGCCAAACGCTGATTGTGGCGGGCGGAGCTCGCCAGTAAGTGGGTCACTTAGTAACTCTGTTCATCCGTAGAGAAGTTATTGAGATACGAGGGCTGCCGGTGGGCAGCCCTTTTTTATTTGGCGGAAGGTTTGCTACCTGAGGCGCCCGGACAGATGCTGTACGAAGCAGATCGGAGACACTCGCACCGGTTATGCCCCTTCACGGATAGATGGCGATGCGATGCGTGCGGACTGCGGGATTGAGTTGCTGTCCGGCGGTGACGGTGAAGAGCACCTCAGATTTCTGCAGCGGCATATGGCAGTCGATGCAGCGGTTGCGAATCGACTCGCCCATCTCGTGAAATTTGCCGCAGGCCTGCACCTTGTGACATTCGAGGCAATGCACCGCGAAGGACGCGGGGTCGCGCTGCGGTTGATGCACATTGTGGCAGGTGGAGCAGGTGAGGGTGCCGGATTGGAAACAGCGGCTGCGCTCCATGAGTTGCACCTGGTTGGCATGGACGTCGACGGGCGCGTTCGGGTCAGGCTCTGGAATCTTGAGGAACTGGTGGATGTCATCCCCCGGCATAAACGAGAGGGTCGGCGCAATCGGATCGGCGGGTCCGGCGTGGCAGAGGGAGCAGAGATCGATCTGCCGATCGCGCGGAAGTTTGGCCGGATTCACGATGGCCTCTTGCGGCGAGCCGCGGCGGGGCGGCGACACGGACTGCTCGCGGGCTACGTGCGTCCGCCCCGGCCCGTGGCATTTTTCGCACGAGATGCCCAGGACCAGGCTGTCAGGGCGGTAGCGGTTGAGCGGCGGAGCCAGAGACTGAAAGATGCTGCCGTGGCACTCGAGGCATCGAGGGACGATTCCCTTATCGAAGTGGGCGGTGCCGTCAGGGTAGCCGGGGCTGTTGACCCAGGAGTGGGTTTCGATCCAGTAAGACACCGGTAACTCGTATAACTCATCGCCCTTCCAGAACAGATAGGTCAAGCCTTTGCGTCCGGAGCCGATCACGATATCGAACGGCTCGGTCATGGTCTGGAGTTTGGAGGCTTCGTCAATGTAGAGGGCGGTCTGGGTGAAACCGGTGCCCGTGGCCTGCATCTGGAAGATGAGACGCGGGTCGGCAGTATGCAGGATGTTGGAGCCGGGACTGAAACTGCCCTGGATGGATTCGGCGGTGGGCAGGCGCGAGGTGCGATGGTGCGAGGTTTCCGCGTAGGTTCTGGCCTCTTTCAGGTGACAGGATTGGCAGGCTGCGTCCCCTGCGTAGTCCGCGGCCGGAGGCGGCGTTTTGGCTAGAGGGTGCCGGCTGAACTGGAGATGGCGCAGGCGGAGCGGCGGCGGGTTGGGCTTGCGCAGGCTGGGCTGCTGATTCCTGGGCGGCCGATTGCGTGCTGTTGCGCGCCCCGGCCAGGCACAGAAAAACGAGCAGAATGCCAACGAACGCGAGCTTTCGCCTCGCAGGAAATCCAAGTTTGAACTGAACCAAAATCGAACTCCCGCTCGCCCTTGGACGGTTTTGGCCGCGCGGTCTTTCCTGAGACACCGCCGACAGGTCCTAGACGAATGGGCAGCCGTTTTAGTCGCAGCAGTCTGGGTGCCCGGAAGCTGGGAGTGGCGTGTGCGGATTCTGACTGTCGTTAGCTGCGAGGGCGCACAGGGTAGCCAGCATCACAGACGGGGCTGAATTTGATCCCATAGTATCGGCCGAAGTTCTCAATGAAAACGAAAGCCAAACCAGCGCCGGGCTTCAGGCCGGATCCCATCCCAGACAGGTCCGGGGCGGGGCGCGCCCAGACGGCTGCGATTGTGGCCGCCGGAATTCTGACCAGATCGGCTCTCGTCTGGCACACGGTCGCGAACGGCGGTGGAACCCGGTACTTCTCGAAGGGCGTGGAGTTGGGATTTGTCGCGCGCTCGATTGCGGCCGGACGAGGATTCCGTTCGCCATTCGGAGTGGAGACTGGAGCCTCGGCCTACCTGGCTCCCGGCTACCCGCCGTGGTGGGCGGGATCTTTCGCGTATTCGGCACATTCAGCACTCTGTCTGCTTTCGCCGTGATGGTACTGCAGACGGCCTTCGCCGTGGTCACGTTGCTGATGATGATGCGGATCGCGCGAAGGACAGTGGGCGCGCGCGCAGCGAAGGTGGCGGGGGCGTTCTGGGCACTGTCGCCGGTCTCGGTTGGACTCTCGATGCTGTTCTGGGAGACGAGTTGCTCCACCATGCTATTGACCGCGGTGATCGCGCTGGCCCTGGAAGGCACGCGGGAATCGCGCTGGCGGTATTGGGTCGGGCTGGGCGCGCTTTGCGGAGCGGCTGGACTGGTGAACCCCGCGTTGCTGCCCACGCTCGTCTTGGTCGTTGGCTGGACTGCGTGGGGCGGACCGGTGCCCTATCGACGATTCGCACTGGCAGCGTTGATGATGACCATGCTGTATTTGCCCTGGCCCATTCGGAACGCGCGGGCCATGCATGCGTTCGTACCCTTCCGCAGCAACTTCGGATTGGAGTTGTGGGAGGGAAATCGGGAAGGCGGGGACGGACACTTCGACGAGCAGCTGCACCCCTACTTCAATCCCGCCGAATTGAGGGCCTATCAGGCGATGGGCGAGATCGCTTATATGCGGCAGAGGTCCGCAGACGCAAAGGCGTACATCCGCGCACATCGAGCGGAGTTCGCGATGGTGACCATGAAGCGCTGCGGCCGCTTCTGGATGGGGTTGGAGCAGCCTTCGAACCGGATCTCCTGGCTGGTGGTTGGGCACATCGCAGGCACGAGTCTGCTCGGCCTGCTCGGATGGGTTCTGCTGTTCCGGCGAGACAAAGCGATCGCGCTGCTGTTCGCGCTGCCGCTGCTGGTGTTCCCGCTTCCCTACTGCGTTACCCATGCGGACGCACGCTTTCGCCTGCTGCTGGACCCGCTGCTCAGCGTGCTCGCGGCGTACGCGCTGGTTCGCGGAGTGGAGTGGGGCCTGGAGCGGGGCAGCCAAGCGATGCAGCGGCGCCGAGCGGAAATGCACTCCGCGGTTTCGGATTGAAAGCTCCCCGAGGCTCGCATTCCTGGCTACTGGAAGGTGCCGAATTGCAGAGTACTGCTCACTGTGGACCCAGGAAGAATGTTCATCGTGATACTGCCGCTGCCGCTGAGCTGCAACTGATCGGCGATGATTTCGCCAACAACGAGGGTGTTGGGGCCGGCCGCACCATTCATGGTAAGCACATCGCCGTAGTTGTCCTTTGAGTTGCTGAAGTAAAGCGAGCCCACAAATGTAAGCGACCCTGAGGCTCCGAAGGTGGTGGGGTTGTTGGCCGGAATCGTGTTGTCGTGGTCGCCGAACATGAGAATGCTGCGACTGCCGGTAGAGGAGAGCGAATCGGAGTTGGAGGTGCCGCCTGCCTGGTAATAGCTGCCCTTGCTGGTGCACTGCGCGATCAGGACCGCGCCATTGAGCGAGCCAGTGACGCCGGTGGTGGGCGTGGCACAGGAGAGGAACGACCGCGGAACGGGATCGATGCTGCTGTCGTTCGCATCGGTGTTGCCTTCAAATTGAGGGCCACCCTTGACGAAGTAGAACATCACGCCGTCCGTCTGATTGGGGGAGGTGGAGGAGGGAGAAGCGAGGCCCGGCCACGCATTGCGCACCGTGCCGCCTTGGGTGACGACGAAATTGCCGTTGAGGTAATACACGCCGGGAGCGAAGATCGCGATGTTGTAGCTGGGCGGCACGCCCCGGGTGCGGAACTCGGCCGCGGTGAGGTCGATCCCGTTTGGGTAGAACCCAGGGAAGAATTCGAGACACGCGGCGTAGCTTCCGGCCGACTTGATGGGACTGCTCGCGTCACGCGGATCCACGCTGTCGACCAGGTACAGCTTGTAGTTTCTGTTCGGACAGCCATCGGTGTTGTACGGAACCCAGAGCGGCTTGGTGGACTGGGAAGCATTGTAGTTCGCCAGCCTGTTGGGCGCGGGCACCCAGGCAAACGGATCGCTCACCGCAGCCGTGCCTCCATTCCAGTGGCCGGTGAAGGTTCCGGAGCGGGGAATGGTCTGCACCCGATTGCTGCCGCAGTAGGGATTGAACGAGGGACCGCCACTCACGTTGACATCGCCCCCGGTGCCGTTCGGCCCTGCGCCTGTGGTGTCGATCTGCCCCGAACCGGTGCAGGTGATGGCGCTATAGCAGCGTGAACTGGTGCTGGTCGGTCCGCACTGCAAATTATCTGTATTGGTCGAATTGATCTGGATACTGGTTTGCGGGCCACCGGTGATCCGGATGACGGCTCCCCCGGAGAGGTTCAGCGCGCCCTGAATGGTGGGGTTCAGAACTACGATGGGAGCGCCGCTGGGCGGACCGCCCGAGAGGCCGCAGGTGCAGGCGGCAGCCGTCCTCACATAGCGTGTGCCGGCCAGTCCCATGAACCAGGTCTTCACGTTTTCGACGGCGACCACTTTGAGATAAGGCGCGACCGAGACAGACGGAGCGGTGACACCGGCGACGGAACCCGGAAAGGTCCAGGAGACAGACTTGGACGGCGCGTTGGCGGTGATCCCCGAGGAGCCATCGAAGCCATTGAAACGGGCATACAGGCAAATTGTGGCGTTCGGCCTCTGAACGCAGTCGCTGCCGCCATCCCCCACGTTGGCAGTGAAGTTCATGGCGGGAGGCGTCTTGCCATTTGCCACCGCGAGCATGTCGAGGGCGCCCGCCTGGCAGGCCGCGTCGGCAGCGGTCTGCGCCTGTTGCCGGTGAAACCAGAGGTTGGTCAAATCGACCGAGAAGGCCATGACGGAAAGCAGAACGATAGCCAGCAGCAGAATGAGATAGACAGACGCCTGGCCGGAGCTTTCAGTGGATCGCCGGGTTGGACGTGGACACACAGCCATTCGCTACCTCAAAAAGGGCGCTGCCTCAATAGAGAATGCGGCCCTGAGAACTGACCGACAGCGTGGGACGGATACCGAGAAAGCCGAGCAGCGGCACATAGGTTTTCGTAAGAGTCACGGTTACATTGGACGCGGGCGCAGAGGAACTGCCCGCATACGCAACGACGACGTCAGAGGACTGCAGAGACTCGAACCCGAGCGGTGCCGCGTGGATGACGGCGGACTTCACGTTCTCAGCCGTCGCATCGCCGCAGCCGGTACTTGGCCCACTGCAGGAGGCGCTGCTGGTCCCATGGATGATGGCGTAACGCACGCCTTCCCGAACGGCTTCATTGAAGGCGCAGTAGGTGTACATGACCATGCTGAACTCAAAGACGGCGAAGGAAAGCGTGAAGGCGATGATGAGCGACAAAGCGGTCTCGAGCAGAGCTTGGCCGGAGTTGGATCGCACAAAAGCACGGGGAACAAACCCTGAGGCAATTCGCGTCCGCCGAGTTGCCGGGGCTGGCGGGCTACGGAGCGGATCGAGCCGCGTGGAACCAAAGGCGGAGAGCATCAATCGATCTCCCGCATCTCGGCCATGCGATGGAAGTCCATGGACGTGGGAGCCACGCCTGAAGGCATAAAGCCCAGCGGAATCGGCGGGGTGATGGTGTAGACGACGTCGACGCGATTGAGTTGAAACATCGCGGATTCGGGATCCACGTCGGGCGTGTAGTTGAGCGTGGACGCGCCATAGCTCTGGCACTTGTGAGACATATCGGGATTTAGGCCGAGATAGCCGGAGCAGACGAAGACCGAGGTCGTGACCGAGGCGTTGAGAAAGCCGCTGATGTCGGCCCGGGCGAGGGACGCGACCGAGTCGGTCACCGTGAGGCCTCCGGCCGGGGGCAGCGCCTTGGTAACGGAAGACGGACCTTGGGTGGAATACGCCACCGCATTGCGCGCTGACGAGGTAAGGCTCGAGGCAACGATGAAGAAGTATCCGAAATCGACCGCATAGCAGAAGAGCAGGATGAAGATCGGCATCATGACGGCCACTTCGATCAAGCTCTGCGCACTCTCGGCATGGCACAGGCCGGAGCTGCGGAGGCCAGCTGTTGAAATTCGATGTTTGCGGACTGCGAGGCTTTCCATCACGCATTCTCTCCGCGTCGTCGATGCAGTGCATCGTTACTGCCTGGGGGATGGAGTCTGTATGTCTATACCACATATCGGAAGCAGACGCGGTGATAGGAGGAGAAAGGCTTACTTAGTAAGAGAGAGTAACTCGTGAGCGATCTTACTTGCGCGTGCCGAGAATACCTAAAAATGTGACGACGAACACTGTGCGGCTTTATCGCTGCGAACAACTCCCCTGAAGGTTGTAGGTCGCGAGTTAACTTTACTAACTCACTAATGGCCTATTGAGTAAGCAGGTGATATAGGTCACCACCTTTCGAGCCTGCACACACTGCGCGGATGGTGTTGGTTCAGCCATTGGCAGGCCCACCCTATCGTGGATCGATAGCGAGCTTATAGGGGCATGGATACAGGGCTTCATTGCACTCTCTCCGAATTTCCATGACCCGATAACTGCCGAAGCTTGCGAACAATGCAACTCCTCCATGTGGGCGAGACTACCAGAGTGACTCGTATTCATTACAGTTACTCGCAAGGTTATGACTTATGTCATAGAACGCGCAGGATGCGCAAAGTTTTTCATTGACAGCCCGAGGGGCCGGGGTGAGAGTAGCACCAACAACACCCAGCACGATCAGAGCGTAACTCGCGAACTGCCGTGCCTACTTGCAAGGAGAAATCATGAATAAGAACTGGAAGCAGATGTTACAAGCGTTTGTAAGTGACGAATCGGGCCAGGACATGATCGAGTACGCATTGGTCGCCGCCCTGATCGGCTTGGGCGCGGTCGCTTCATTGCGCACGGTAGCAACGGCCATCACCGGCGCCTTCACCAACATCAACACGCAACTGGGCACCGCTGTTTAGGGCTGACGGGACAGTGGTAATCCGGCGGAGAAGCGATGCAATGAACCGGAGACACGCGTGGTTGGAGCTGCTCAACGAGGAGAGCGGGCAGGACATAGTGGAGTACGCACTGGTCGCTCTCCTGATGAGCATCTGCGCGCTGGCGGTTTTGCCGCAGGTGGTCGCCGCCATTCCCGGCGTGTTTACAGAGATCGGCGCGATCTGCGCGGGCGGACATTGAGCCGTCGCGATCTTTGCCCGCCGGACAAACTGAATCAGCCGGCGGGTGACTTCGGGTTCTGCCGCGGATGAGTTTCTCACCGGCAGTGCTTCAAGGAGAGTGCAACTCGGCCGATAACCGCTGGTACGAACCTGTACCCTTTCGCAGTCCCGCATGGACTGCCTGCGTTTGTGCTTGCTCTGGTTTTCTCGGTGCTTACTTTGAAGGTCGAACTTACATTCGCGTTGATGTCTGTGCTCTGCGCCCTGTTGGGAGCGGTGTATGACGTCCTCTATCGCCGCATTCCGAACCTGCTATCCGGATCGGGCCTGTTGCTTGGTCTGGTAGCCTCCTTCTGCTTCGGCGGATGGCGGCGCGGGCTGTCTGCTGCGGCGGCGGCCGCGGTGTGTGGCCTGGTCTTCCTGGTGTTCTATTTCGCCGGCGGCATGGGAGCGGGCGACGTGAAGCTGATCACTGCAGTGGGCTGTTTGGCGGGCTGGGCCAATCTGGGATCGTTACTGGTGCTGACTGCGTTCGCAGGCGGTGCGCTGGCCGTCATGATGGCGGTGCGCAGAGGGCGAGTGAAAGAGACGCTGCGCAATGTGGGCGCGCTGCTGATGCACCACACGCACCAGGGATTGCGGCCTCATCCTGTACTGAATCTGCGCAGCGAACGGGCGCTCCGTCTGCCGTATGGAGTCGCGATTGCGATGGGCAGCGCGATGACGTTTTACCTGCAACTGAAGCAGAGGGGTTGAGATGGCTGCGCGACGACTATTGACGGCGTTGTTGATTGCGGTTGCGATCTCCGGCCTCTTCACGTTCTGGGTGGGGCGCAAGATCAGCCGCCCGCATGCCGCGCCGCCCGCGCCGGTGAGGCAACGGTTTGTGGTCGCCGCCCGCGCCATGCAAAGCGGCGAGGTGCTGGAGCCCGCAAGTCTGACGACGGCCGAATCTCCTTCCACGGCGGCCATTCCGGGCAGCTTCGCCAAGGTGCCGGACGTTGCGGGCCGGGCACTGCTCTATCCGCTCACGCCGGGTGAGCCGATTCTGGAGCGATACCTGGCTCCAGCCGGTTCTGGATCAGGGCTGACGGTTCGCATCCCGCCGGGCATGCGCGCGATCTCGCTCAAGTCAGACGAGGTGATGGGCGTCTCCGGATTTTTGCTGCCGGGCACGTATGTGGATGTGCTGGTGACGTATCACGCAAGCAACAACGCCGAACCGGTCACGGCAACGGTCCTGCAGGATGTGCAGGTGATCGCCAGCGGGCAGAAGATTCAACCGGACCCGGAAGGTAAGCCTTCAACTGTGAGCGTGGTCACGCTGCTGTTGAGTTCCGAGAATGCGGAGAAGGCGGCGCTGGCCAGCAATCAGGGAGCGATTCACTTCGTGTTGCGCAACGGTGCGGACCGGGCCGAAATGGATACCCTGCCGATCTCGATGGCGCAGATCGCCCAGGGAGGAGCGCGGCCCAGGCCCATGGCGGGAACGGTGAAGCGTGTGGCTGCGGTGAAGCCGAGCGAGCCGGTCGAGACCTTCCTCGGGGAGAAACGCGTGGTTGCCAATTTTGAGTAAAGACCGAAATGGAAGGAAGAAGGCGGGCATGGGGACGGTAACCAGGAAGGCGATCCGAAGCGGGACGCTGATCCTGCTGCTCTGCGCCTTGCCGTGCGCGCTGAGTTGGACACAGGTCACGGCACCCCCTGCGGCACACGCGTGCCCTGCCCAGAAAGCTGCCCCGCAACGCGCGGGATTGGCTGAGCCGGGGAACGGGGTCGCTTCTTCTGCCGCTGGAGCCGGGAACCAGTCTCACGACCGCGCTGCTGAGCAGTACGGAGCCGGCAGGCGAGACGGTGCATCTGGTGGTAGGCCGGTCGCTCTATATCAATACGCCAACCCGTTTGCGGCGCGTGTACGTGAGCAATCCCGAGGTACTGAATTCCTTTACCGCCAGCCCCAACCAGATCGTCGTGACCGCCAAAGCGCCCGGCGTGAGCAGCCTCATTCTGTGGAACGACACAGGCCAATCGCGAGCGTACCTGGTCTCGTCGGATCTGGATGTCGAGGCGCTGCGCACCTCGCTGGTTCGCGCGCTGCCGGGAGAGAGCGTGCAGGTGGAGGCACGCGAGGGCAAGGTCTATCTCACCGGAACCGTCTCGAGCGATGAGGCAGCCGCGGCTGCGATCAGGCTGGCAACGCTGCATTCCAAGGAAGTGGCGAACTCGCTGATCGTCAACCGGCTGCATGTCCGGCAGGTCAAGCTGAAGGTGCGATTCGTCGAGGTGGATCGGGTCAAGCTGGACGAATTCGGCCTGAACTTCTTCAGCGGCGGAAGAAACATGAGCGCCACCACCACGGGTCAGTTTCCAACCACCTCGGCCATCAGTACGGGAGGATCGTCGGTGGGCGGTTCGGGCAGTTCGACGGCCGGCGGTGGCGGAACCTCGCTGACGCTTAAGCGATCCGCTGAACCTGTTCTTCTTCAACACCAGCCTGAATGTGGGCGTGACGCTGCGGGACCTTGAGAACAAGCAGGTGCTGCAGATACTGGCCGAGCCAAGTATCACGACGCTAAGCGGCCAGAAGGCCTCGTTCCTGTCCGGCGGCGAGTTCCCGTTTCCGGTGGTGCAGGGAGGGTCGGGCGGATTCAGTTCCGTCACCATTCAGTTCCGCGACTACGGGGTGCGGCTTGAGTTCACGCCCACAGTCAATCCGGACGGCACCATCCAGCTCAAAGTGAATCCGGAGGTCAGCGCGCTCGACTACACCAACTCGGTCACCATCTCCGGCTACACCATTCCGGCCATCTCCACTCGCAAGGCGGAGACCGAGGTGGAGTTGCGCGATGGACAGAGCTTTGCCATTTCAGGACTGCTGGATCATCGCACGACGCAGGTACTGGCCAAGATGCCGGGCATCGGCAATGTGCCCATACTGGGCGAGTTTTTCAAATCAAAAGAGCTGAGCCACTCGCTGGTGGAGTTGATCGTGATTGTGACCCCGATCATCGTGGATCCGCTCACCGAGAGCAGCAGCCCGACCGATCCGAAGCTGGCGCTCCCAAACCTGGATGAGGGCCAATTTGACCGCACGCTGGGCAAGCACAAGCCGGCGGCCTCTCCCAAGTAGCCGGTGAACGATCATGACCTCCATCAAACCCATCTCGGATCCCTACCACGTCGCGCTGATCACCGTATGTGTCGGCGGCGATACGCAGGGGCAGATCGCGAACGAGATGAGCAAGATGGCTTGGGCGGTCGCCTCCTCGCACTGGGACCATTACCTCACCGCGGCCCGGCGAGTGCAGTTCCCGGCCAACATCGCCAATGCCGATGCCTGCGTGGCGGTGGTCGACTTCGATAAGGAACCGGCCCAGGCGATCGAGTCCGCGGACCTGATCAACCAGGCATTTCTCGGCCGCGCGGCAATCGTGGCGCTCTCCTCGCAGAGCGATCCGGAGTTGCTGCTGCGAGCCATGCGCGCCGGCTGCAACGAATTTCTGCGCAAGCCATTCCATGCCTCGCAGTTCGGCGCCTGCCTGGCCAACCAGGACAACAAGTGGTCGCATGCCGCGGCACGGGCGCCACAGCAGTGGACAGGTGTTGTCGTTCTTTGGCGCGAAGGGCGGCGTGGGCACCACCACGGTCGCCATTCACCTGGCCATTTCGCTGGTCCGGCTTCACGGCGCGAAGGTGTTGCTGGTCGACAATCATCCACAGTTCGGGCACGTGTGTCTGTATCTCGGCCTGGAGGGCGCGCATTACCACTTTCACGAAGTGGTGCGGAATGTCGATCGGCTGGATAGCGAGTTACTGCGCGGTTTTATTGCCCATCATGCGGTGGGCATCGATGTGCTGGCCTCGCCGGATACGTTTAACGCGGTGCGGCCGATCGATCCCGATGCACTGGTGCGTACGGTGGAGTATCTGCGCGGCCAATACGATTACATCCTGCTGGACTGCGTGGACACCTTCGATGAGAACAGCCTGACGATGATCGATGCGTCCGATCGCTTTTACCTGATCGCCACCCCGGATCTGGGAGCGGTACGGAACCTCTCTCGTTACGTGGACAGCCTGATGCGGAATGAAGAGCGATCGGCGAAAGCGCAGATTGTGATCAACCGCTATTCCTCGCAAGGGGCGCGTCGACATTCGCCAGATCGAGAACGCGCTGCGCCTGCCGGTGGTGATCAAGCTGCCCAACAGTTATGCGGAGCTGGTGCGCGCGTTGAATGTGGGCGAGCCGCTGTCGACCAAGAAGAAGTCCGAGATTTCGACGCAGTTCCTGCGCTGGGCCAACGATATCGCGGGGGTTCGGCCAGTGGAGGCGCCCAGGTCCAGCCTCGCGCGCCTGGCGTTGTGGTGAATGGGTGGCCAAGCGGTAGGTACCACGGCAGTGGAAGGGGACGACCATGATTGAGACCGGGGTGAACGGAAGCACGGCGCGAGTGATCCCGTTGAATGCGCGGTCGGGGAAGCAGATACCCGACAAGCAACAGCAGGAGATCAAATCGGCGGTGCACCAGGAGCTGATCCGGCGTCTGGACCTGGACAAGCTGGAGAGCATGCGGGAGACGCGGGCCGCGCAGATCCAGCTCACCACCCTGATCGAGCAAATCATTGGCGAGCAAGGAATCCCGTTGAGCGTGAGCGAGCGGGACCGTCTGGCGCAGGAGGTGCTGGATGAGGTCTTCGGACTCGGGCCGCTCGAGCCTTTGCTGCAGGACCACTCGATCAGCGACATCCTGGTGAACACCTACAACCTGGTCTACGTGGAGCGGCGCGGACAGCTGGAGAAGACCAAGGTGGTGTTCAAAGATGATCGCCACCTGATGCAGATCATCGACAAGATCGTCTCCGCCGTAGGCCGCCGGGTGGATGAGTCTTCGCCCATGGTGGACGCCCGGTTGAAGGATGGTTCGCGCGTCAACGTGATCATTCCGCCGCTGGCGGTCGATGGGCCGATTCTCTCGATCCGCAGGTTCGGTGTCACTCCCCTGGTGGCGGAGGATCTCTACCGCAACCGCATGTTCACCCTGCCCATGCTCGAGGTGATGGCCGGGGCGGTGCGCGCCAAGCTGAACATCGTGGTCTCCGGTGGTACGGGCGCGGGCAAGACGACGCTGCTGAACGTGTTATCCAGCTTCATCTCCGATAAGGACCGCATCGTCACGATCGAGGACTCGGCGGAGTTGCAGTTGAAACAGGAGCATGTGGTCCGGCTGGAGTGCCGTCCGCCGAACGTGGAAGGCCGGGGCGCGGTCCGCCAGCGCGAGCTGGTGATCAACGCACTGCGTATGCGCCCGGACCGGATCGTGCTGGGCGAGGTGCGCGGCGAAGAAGCGCTGGACATGTTGCAGGCGATGAATACGGGCCACGACGGCTCGTTGACCACAGTGCATGCGAACACGCCGAGAGATGCGCTGGCCCGCATCGAGACCATGACCATGATGAGCGACGTGCGGCTGCCGGAGAAGGCGATCCGGATGCAGATCGCGTCGGCGGTCCACCTGATTTTGCAAGTGTCGCGCATGAGCGACGGGACGCGCCGCATCACCCACATCAGCGAGCTGACCGGGACGTACAGCGACGTGATCAGCATGCAGGACATTTTCGTCTTCGAGAAAGATGGGCTGGACAAGAACGGCAAGGTGATCGGCAGGTTTCGCGCCACCGGGATCGTTCCCAAATTCGCCGAGAAGCTGAAGAGCGCGGGCATACATCTGCCGCCCGACCTGATGAACCACGTGGAAGAGGTGTAGCGGCGATGACTCTGCTGGTGCTGGTGTTCCTGGTGATCGTGGCGATGACGTTTGGCGCGCTTCTGTTCGCCATGCGCCCCACCAGGACGGACAAGACCATCGAGCAGCGCATCTCGACCATGCGGCTCCCGGTGGTCGAGCATACCAGCGAAGAAGCGGTGCAGCTGCTCAAACAGTCCCGGTCGACCAGCTTCGCCTGGCTGGAGAGCGCGGTTGTAAAGTTTCATGCTTCGCGCAAGCTGCATTCCTATATCGATCAGTCGCAGGTACGTATTTCCGTCGGCGCTTTTGTGATGTCGACGGCCGGGCTGGCGGCGGCAGGCGCGCTGCTGACGTATAAGTTCCTGCCCGTTCTCCCGGCCGCCCTGGCGGCGGCGGTGCTCGCTTCGCTGCTGCCCTATGCGGTGCTGGCCTACAAGCGCAACAAGCGGATTGCGGCGTTCAATGCCGCGCTGCCGGACTGCATCGACATGATGGGCCGGGCGTTGCGTGCGGGTCATTCGATGATCGCGGCCATCGAAATGGTCTCGGAACAGTGTGTGGACCCGCTCGCTTCCGAGTTCGGCGACGTCTTTCAGCAGCAGAACTTCGGGCTGCCGTTGCGGGAGGCGTTGATGCATCTGCTCGAGCGCGTGCCCTCGCAGGATCTACGCGTGCTGGTGACGGCCATCCTGGTGCAGCGGGATACGGGAGGCAACCTGGCCGAGATTCTCGATCGCACGGCGACGGTGATCCGGGAAAGGCTGCGCATCAAGGGAGAGATTCGCATTCACACCGCGCAGGGCCGTCTGACCGGCTGGATTCTGAGCCTGCTGCCGGTCACCATGCTGTTGCTGATCAACATCGTGAATCCCGGATATTCGCATGTGCTGCTGGTGGATCCGCTGGGCCAGAAGCTGATCTATGTGGGCATCGGGCTGACGGCGGCAGGCGCGCTGACCATTCGCCACATCGTCAACGGCATCGACGTATAGGGGACGAGATGAACCTGATTTTTTATGCCGCGATCGGAGTGACCAGCTTCAGCCTGGTGGCGGTGTTGCTGGTCTGGCTCTCGATGCGCCCGTCGCGCGCCGATCGACGGGTGAAGCGGGTACTGGAAAATCAAGAGCCTTCGCGGCCGGAGCCGGGCGCCCGGCAGACCCTTGCGCTGACGCTGATCGGGGCGGCGGGCAAGGTGCGCAAGGGCCTGGGACTCTCCGGCGACGATCGACTGAAGCAGCGGCTGCTGGCGGCCGGACTGCGGAGGCCTGGCAGCGTGGATGTTTACCTGGCAAGCAGATTTCTGGGGCCGCTGATGGGCGTAGTCGCCGGAAGCTTCATTGCCGCCAATCGCACGTTTTGCATGTTTCTCTTCGCGGTATTGGGATACCTGGCACCGGACCTGTGGCTGGGATGGAAGGTGTCGCGCCGCCAGGAGAGGATTCGCAAGAGCATCCCGGACGCGGTCGACCTGTTGGTGATCTGCGTGGATGCGGGGCTGGGGCTCGACCAGGCGCTGATGCGCGTCGGCAAGGAGCTGAGCATCAGCCATCCTGACATTCACCACGAGTTTTCGCAGATCAATCTGGAGCAGCGCGCGGGCAAGCCTCGCCTGGAGGCTTGGCAGAGCATGGCCGACCGCACCAAGCTGGCGGAGTTCAACGCGTTCGTGAGCATGCTGACGCAGACCGACAAGTTCGGCACGCCCATCGTTCGCGCCTTGAGCCGGTATGCCGATGAGATTCGGCTGAAGCGGCGGCAGCGTGCCGAGGAACAGGCCTCCAAGACCAAGATCAAGATTCTCTTCCCCCTGGTGCTGTTCATCTTCCCTTGTTTGTTCATCGTGTTACTGGCTCCGGCGGTGATTGGAATTACGAAAGGTCTGGGAACTCTGGGGAAATAGCGCGGGTTCCGAGGTAAGCGAATGCAGTTGATGATTACGGCGGTATTAGTGCTGACGCTGGTTACAGTCTGGCTGATCGTGGAGATGTGGCCGGACTAGTGAGCGGTGCGTCGAGCAGATAGCTGGGAGATGACCCAGGTCGGAATGGAAATGACGCGGAGAGGTAGCTTAGAGCTCGCCGCGTGATGGGCGATACATACACCCCGCCTCGGGTGCAGATAGTAACTGAAGGAGAAAGGAGGAATATCGATGGAAAGTGGAATCATTATTCGGATCGTCGCAGGCGTGCTGGCAGTCATTATCCTGGGCGTGATCATCTATCGCAGGAAGCAGAAGTCTGCTTAAGGTGCGGGATGAGCGCAGAGAGCAAAGAAGTGACGGTCAACAACCGTAGTAAGTCGGTGACGGTTGGAACGCGGATCATGGTCGCAGACACGGCGTTGTCGCGCCTGGTCGGCTTGTTAGGCAGGAAGCGGCTGGATGCCGGATGTGGCGTGCTCATTCGACCCTCGTCCGGTGTCCATACGTTCGGCATGGGATTCGCGATCGACGTGGTCGCGCTGGACAAGAGTTTGCGGGTAGTAAAGGTATGGCGGCGGCTGCGTCCCTTCCGCTTGACCAGCGTCAGCCTGAGAACGCGTTCCGTGCTGGAGTTGGCGGCCGGCCAAATCGATGCGTGCCGTATCGAGGTCGGAGACGAGTTGGAGCTGGCCTAGCGAATCGCGGGCTGACATTCGTATCCGTAACCGATCGGATTGTGAACCTGCACGATCGTCGCGCGAATGATCCGCGCACCCCGGGCGCTTCCTTCGTATTTCTTCGCGGATTGCGGTTGCCTTGAACGTGCTCGGTCCTACGCGAGTATCCGCTCCGCGCGAGGATTCGCTCGGACGCCGGGGAAGGCTAGGGGAGTTCGGACTCTTCGGTTTCGATTCTGCCCAGAATGCCGGTCGTGATCGCGACGCCTGCGGCAAAGGCCCCGGTCAACGTGAGGAACACCATCATGCGCGACACTTTCAATCCCGATCCTGCGCCTGCGGAGCGCCGCTGGCTCGGCGATTGAGTCTGCCCCTGAAAGGCCACCCTCTCACCGTTGGTCGAAGGCAGCTGGTACGCAGGACCGTCCTTAGTTGCTGCCGCGAACCCCTGCGAGGCTGCCGGGAGGGGTTCCGAGCCAGCATGGTCTTCGAGCGGAGCAGGGTGTAGCTCTTCGCCACCCTCTTCCGTGGCTCCCTCCACCGCCAGCGGCCCTCCGGGCTTAGCAAACACCTCGTCCGCTACCGGTTCTGCAAGTGGAGGCGGGTGAATCGAGAAAAGCACGGCATTCTAGAAAGCCTTGAAAGGTGAGGGGCTGTCCCCAGGCATCTCTCGCGGCAGGAGCGGGTTGCGCGACCATCTCAGTCGCGATGAAAGCGGCCGGCGGGGGTTGTGCCGAGGTTGCAAGACCGGCCGGCGCGGGCGGCACTGCGGTTGCGGTTGAGCCCAGTTCCGAGCCGAGGTGAACCGCTGATGGCACTTCGGGGTGGAGTTGCACACCGATGGGATCGGAGCGTGGACTTCGGCCTGGATTGCGCCGGCCTTTTGCGGCGTCGTGTGCGGTATTGACGGCATCGCTGTCGTCATGGGCGGCGGCGAAGACTCCGAGGGCGAGTTTGCTTTAGGACTTACGGCTCGTCCAGAACTCTGGACCGGTTCCGAGGCAGCCGGAGCCGATCGTGCAGCCGCTGGAGCGCGCCCGGCAGCGGGTTGCGCGGCCGAGCCATTCGACCATGCCGGCGCAGCTGGCCTCGACTGAGACTCGGGAATACGAGGCAGACCCGGGGCCTCGGTAGCAGCCGGACGCACCGGCGCGGTCGCGACCGCCGGGTCAAAATGCCGGGCCTCTCGATGCGGCTCCGGCTCGGGCGACGCTCGGAAGCTGTCCCGCTCTGGCCGCGCCGTGCGAACGGGCACCGGTTCCTGCGGTATTTGAAACGATATCCGGCGAGGGAACAGCGATTCGGGCGCGCGGGGAGTCTGTGAGAAACTCCGGCGTGGCCGAGAGTTCCAGACGGACCAGGGACCCCGAATAGAGAGCAGACATTTCTTTCAGCACGCTGGCCTGCTTTTGAAATTGCCTGCGGACCACCCAAAGGCTCGCGGGCAGCAGAATCGCAAGCCACACGTTCACGATCTGGAGGCGACTGCGCACGGGCGCGAACAAGGTTGAAAGTCTGCGTTCCATGACAATGCCCAGGCCGGTGCCCGCGATGGGCCCGTAGGCCACCAGCACGCGATTGCCCTGCGGATTGAAACCGGGGGCGGTCCCTTCGCGATTGCGCGTAGCGAGATGGACGGGCAGAAGGGTGTCGCCCGACGCTTGGATCAGGGTGAAGCCTGCGGCCACTGATTGCGGAGGGAAACAGCTCAGCGCGCCGCCCGCGGGACCGCAGATCCCGGCAAGCGTGTCGGTGGCTGGCGAATCTGCCGAAAGCGCATCGCCGTTGAGGTCCTCAAGCGGCTGCTGTACGACGATGACCCCGGCGAGTCCGGCTTGATCGCGCACGGGAATTCCCAGGTCGAGCTTGTAGCCATCGGCCCAGAGCAGCCGAGCGGGTGTCTGGCCGTGAATGTCGAGCTGAGCGGCGGGACGGCTGATGAATCCGCCCATCGCGAGAAAGCCGCGGTCTGCGCCTTCGACGGCGACGGCAGGCAGACCGCGCTGCGCGAAATTTTGGCTCGCACTGTAGAGTTGCGCGACGGCGCGCGGGTTCTGCGGATCTTTGTCAAAGAGTCGCAGCGGGAGGACGAAATCACCCGGAGAGGCGGAGGCCTGAGCCCGCCTGGAGGCGGTGGCGAGACTTTGCTGGATCAGGGTGCGGCGAGATTCGAGCGAGTGGAACAAGTCGGCCGCGGCGACGTCGAGACTCAGCGACTGAAAGACAACCAACGCGATCATGTATCCGAGAAGAACGATGGCGACCAGCGCCACGGCGAGCGAGCGGAAGCCGCGCAGGGCCAGTTCGGAGGCATCTCGAAGCGGCGTGCCAAGATATCGGCGAGATTGGGCCCAAAGCGCCAGCGGAAGCATCATCAGCAAGGCTGCCGCATCCGGAGCCATGCGAAGAGCATTTGGAGTGTCCGCTCGTTCGTAGATCCACTGCAAGTCTCGCCAGTAGGTCCACAGGCCACCGACCCCGAGCAGAAACGCGAGAGCCAAAAACCCGGGCAGCAGACGAAGGGCAGTTCGGGACGCCCTAAACAGCGATAAGAGAATCGCCGTTCCCTAGAGAGAGCAGCGCAAGCGCGAGGTTCAGAGGCATACGGCCCGGCGCGTCGGTGTTGGGCAGAAACTCGGAGTGCAGCAGGGGGAGATCCAGACCGAGGTTGAGATGGCCCAGATTTTCAACAACCGCGAGTAAGGCGATGAGGATGACGAGGGCGCCCAGCACGAGCCTGGCCTGCCTGGATGAGGGAATCAGTTCCGCAGCGAGGAGAGCGAGCCCGGAGAAAAGCAGGCAGAGTGCGGCGCTGAGGACAGCGGCGGGAGCATTCCATCCGGGATGAACGAGGGCGTGAAGATGAAAAAGCCACCCCGCCAGGTCTGCCGTGGCTACGCAGACCGCGAGAACGCCGCAAAGCAGGATCCACAAGGAACGCGGGGACTGGACCCGATCCTGAGATTGGCCCGTATCCAAAATAGAAAGGATCACTGGCATTCACGCTAGCGGAAAGCGTGTTGGCTATCCAGCGCAAACTCGCAGAGGACTATGGAGTGATAACAGCGTTTGTTTCCCTAAGTAATGCCCCTAGGGCCAGCGGATGAATGTGGTGGCCGCCCGGGCTGACTTGATGTGGTTTCGGGTGCCCCGGGTCTTGGAAACGAGACCTGGGGCACCCGAGCCATAACTTAGTTACAGGTATTGCGAAGGACCGGCGCGCCTGCGATGACGGTATCGATACACGGGATCGCGCTGAGATATTCATAGATCGCGCGAATCTCGTGGTCGGTCATATTTTGAAACTGGGGCCAGGGCATGACCTGCAGCAGGTCGCCATTGAAAGGGGCGGGAACGCAACCGCCGTTAGGGGCTCCCGTGCAGGTGGGATGCAGATGATCAAAATCCTTACCCGTACGTATCACCGTGAAGAACTGCTTGTAAGTCATGCCGCCAGCCGGCCTTCCGGATTTATCTGGGGTGAGGTTGCGAGAGTAAAGGTGAGCGAGGCCGGGGTAGGGGCCGAAGTCGCTGCCGCCGGCGAGGTAGATCGCCGGATTCACTTGTCTCATTCCGCTGAACGGGCCCTTGGGCGGGCGCAGCAGGTAGGGATTGCCGGTCGGGGTATATTCCGCCTGGGCATTGGTCGTGTGGCAGCCGTTGCAATCGGCAGACCCGTTGACGATGTAACTGCCCAATCCCACGAGCGCCTTGTCTTTCCCTTTGAGATTGAGCGGAACGGGTGCGATCGAAAATCCGATGGCTACCTTGGATTTGTCCTGATCGTGTCCGTCATCCTCACCGGCGTGAATGGCCGTCGTCCCGAAGACCATGGCGGTTACAAGGAGGGCGGTGATGGTGGCCGTCGTCCCAACGAAGCGGAGCAGCGGGCTTGCATGTTCGGAGACGGGTAACAGCGCGAGTAACTTAGATTTCTGCATGGTACCTCCTGCAGGCCCCTGGCCTGGGTATGTGGGGAATGTGGTTGAGCGCGGCTTCGTAATCGTTTTGAACAGTCGCGAGAGGGTGCGATTCCAGAAGAAACAGAGCGGACAAAAGTGGAACGAGCGACCGGGGTGCAGCATAGGAGCCACGTTCGGGGATGTCAACTGGAATCGGTATTCATTTGCGAGAGAGTGGGATGGACCCACGCAAGCGCATCTGGGGGCAACGCGATGAGTGATAGGTGGAATGGGTTCCTTCTAAGTGGATAAGTGGAGGGGCGATAAGTTACCGGCTCTGAGGAAAGCGGGTCTCGTCGACCTGGTCGCGCTTGGTCGGTCATCGCGCTAAAAACTGTGTCGTGCAGTATACGTAATAGACATAGTTACTTATGCTAGGCAGGCGATTGGGTGGATGGCAGTGTTGGTTCTGACGGAGTTGAGGGGCAGCACAGAAGGTGAGGAGTCGAGCACTCCGGCATCGGGCGGGATGAGCGGCTTGAGGCCCTATCAGCGCGAGATGCCGATCTAATTTTTTGCAGCCATGGGCACTGTGGAAAGGAGCTTCTGACCGCCTTGAATGGGTTGGACTGAGGAACAAGCGGCGGTGTAGGGTTATTCGGACAAGGAGTGACCATGCAGCGTCGTGATTTTATTCGAGGCATACTGTCGGTCGGTGTCGCGCCGAAGGTATTGCTTGCACAGCAGACGGCGAAGCCCGTGCCGCCGCCGCCTGCGCCGGTCCCGTGGACATTGGGGTTAAACCCGAAGACTCCGCTGCCGCACACGGTACCGCCGGACGAAGTGACGCAATCCAATAAGAGCTTCTTCACGGCCGTGCAGATGGCGACGCTGGTTCGCTTAAGCGACGTGCTGGTGCCGCCCGTGGGCGAACTGCCGGGCGCAGCGCAGGCTGGCACGCCGGCATTTCTCGATTTTCTGATCGGCACGTCAACGGCGGTGCGGCAGAAGGTTTACACCGGTGGGCTGGACTGGCTCGAGTCCGAGTCGCAGAAGAAATTCAAAACCGGATTCGCGAAGCTTGACGCCGCGCAGGCTGACGCGATGTTGAAGCCCTGGCTACGGACGTGGATGAGCGATCATCCGCCGACCGAGCCGCACGCGGATTTCATCAACATTGCGCATGACGAAATTCGCACGGCCACGGTGAATTCGAAGGCATGGAGCGAGGCGCAAAAGAAGGATTCGGAAGAGTGGACGGAGGCGGGTTTGTACTGGACGCCGATCGAGGCAGACGTTCACGAGATGAATGCGGAGTGCACGCGGATACCGCCGCACGTGCGGGCTGCGCCGAAGGCATCGCACACCATGCCTTCGTACCCGCGGTAATTCGAATGAGAAAAGAAAAACCGGACTGACAGGCCGGGAATGTCTAAGGGCTGATGGCGAACGAAATTTTTGACGTATTGATTATTGGTTCGGGACACGCAGGTGGTATGGCGGCGAAGATCCTGACAGAGAGCGGGATCCGGTGCCTGATGTTGAATGCGGGTCCGGTTGCGGATGTGGCGCGAGACGCGACGCAGAAGCCCGCATATGACCTGCCGTATCGGGGATTCAAACCGCCGGGCCGGCTCGAGCATGTATTTCAAGCGAGCGAATTCAACGCGAATGTGTGGGTGGATGAGCAGGAAGTTCCCTACACGTTTGCGCCGGAGAACCCCTATAACTGGGTGCGGGTGCGGCTGTTCGGCGGCCGTTCGCTGTTCTGGTCCCGGCAGTCCTTTCGCTTGAGCGACTACGAATTCAAGGCCAAGTCGCATGACGGATTCGGCGAAGACTGGCCTATCAGCCACGCCGACCTGGCGCCGTATTATTCGCGGGTGGAGGAGATCTTTCAGGTGGCGGGCGCGATGGATGGACCGCCGCAGATGCCGGACGGCAACTTCGTTCTGGACAATGACCCGTGGACGGAGTCGATGCAGCGATTCAAGGACGCGGGCAAGAAGTTCGATATGCCGGTTTGCAAGCAGCGACGTGCCCTGGGGCGGGATGGCCTGGCGAGTTCGGTGAATCTGCTGTTGCCGGATGCGGAGAAGACGGGCAAGCTGACGTCGATTGCGAATGCGGTGGTACGCGAGATTACAGTCGACCCGAACAGCGGCCAGCCGAACGGATGCCACTTTGTGGATCGGCTCTCGCGTCGCGAGATGCAGGTGAAGGCACGGGTGGTGGTGCTGGCGGCGGGCACGCTGGAGAGCACGCGGCTGCTGTTGAATTCGAAGCTGGCCAATTCAAGCGGGCTGGTGGGGCGCTATTTGATGGACCAGATCTACGGGCCGGGCGTGATCTGTTCGGTGCCCGAGGCGCGCAACGGCAAGGGCACAAAGGAGCTGATGGGGGGCGGAGCGATCGTGCCGCGCTTCCGCAACATTTCCACCAAGAGCGATACGTTCCTGCGCGGTTACGCATTCAACGTGACCAGCAGCCGCGGCCCGGTGCACCCGCGCAACTTTGCGGCGTATGGCGCGGAATTGCAGCAGAAGCTGGTCGAGTATCACGGCAGTTCGTTTCACATGACGCTGATGGGCGAAGTGCTCGGGCGGTATGAGAACCACGTGCGCATCGATAAGGAGAAGGTGGATGCGTGGGGCATTCCGGTGCTGCATGTGGAGACGAAGTACACCGATAACGAATTCAACATGGCGAAGGATGCGGTGGCGGTGGGGTCGGCGGTAGCAGAGGCAGCGGGGTTCGAGATACTGGCGAAGAACGAAGTGCCGAATCCGCCGGGATACAGCATTCACGAAGTAGGGACGTGCCGGATGGGCGACGACCCGAAGAAGAGCGTGTTGAACAAGTGGTGCCAGAGCCACGACCACAAGAATTTATTTGTGGTGGATGGAGCCAGCTTCACCAGTGCGGGATGGCAAAATCCGACGATGACGATTCTGTCGTTGTCGATGCGGGCTTCGGAGCACCTGGCGGAAGAGATGAAGAAGCAGAACGTTTAGGCGCGGGCTGGGGAACCTATCGCGCCTACGGCTCCGCATGCGAATTGCGCGCAGTTATCTCGGCCGGAGTTAGGGCTGGATGTTCAGGGCCAATCTTAGGCAGGGTCTGGGATCGAGGACGGCGGATCGCTGGTCGGGAAGGAATCGGCCAGCGTCTTGTCCAGATTCTTTTCCCGGAGCGCATGCTCGTCTTCAGCGGAGACGGGACGGTCTTCTGGATCGCGCCTTGTATGGAAATCCCCCGCAGTTGCAGTTTGCAACGACGGAGAGTCCGCACTTCCCTTCTCTGAGGTCTCGTGCCCGCGGACGCCGATACCGTGTTCATAGACCAGGTTGCCGCCCAGGTGCGCGGATGCGGAGACGACGACGAAGCCTATTGCGGCGAGGGCGCGCGCGGTAGAGCGGGTGCCGCGGGAACGGCGTGCAAAGCAGGATGCCGGTGAAGAGTGCGGTGGCTCCGATGTTCAGCAGTGCGTGCACGGCTCCGATGCGGCGGGGCGTGTCTTTGCGGATTTCGGCCCAGTCGTTGATGCCGGTGATGGCGGCGCCGGCGGCGGTGACGAGTCCGAAGAGGACGGTGGCGTCGGCGGCCTTGTCCATGGCGCGACTGCCGCTGATGGCGCCGATGGCGTCGAAGAGAATGGCGGCCGTCCATGCGCCGAGCGGCATATCCGTGAGCACAGCGTGCAGTGGCTCGTGGAGCCAGGTGCCGTGCAGGGCGTCGCGAACCGATTGCGCTTGCGGGCCGAGTGCTTCGAAGGCTTGCCGGATGGCGTCCTGCGCTGCGTGAGAAGCCTTGGGCGTGATCCAGGTCTGGCGCTCGGCCAGGGTTGCGATCGGGTCGGAATGGGTGGATGCAGTCACGCTAGCTCCTTGTAGCTTTCTCTCCGGGTTCGGGCCGGTGTTCGATTGGATGACGGTTAGTGGAAGTAAGGGAGCCCGCGACCTGATTGAGGTATGCCGTGTGCGGAGCCGAAGAAAGCCTCGGCTCCGCCACGGATGGGATCAGCTGGCGAGCGCCTGGGCGGTGCTGCGGTCGGCGCGGAAGCGCAAGAGCGCGGCGATGCCGTCGGGCGGTGGCAGCTTGGCGGTACGAAGCGCGCGCATCTCGATTCCCCGAGTTTGCGGGTGCCGCAGCAAGGCTTCTTCGGCGCGATCGAATTGCCAGGTCTTGCCGCCGCAGGAGTCGCAGGTCTCGCGGATGCCGAGTGCGATGAGTCCGCACTGCGAACAGAGGCTGGCGCTCTGGTGGCGAGACTGACTTTGAGCGGACCAGAGCAGGGTCTGCACCTCTCCTTTTTCGAGTGAGTCGATGACGGCTGCGAGGCCGACGGCACCGAGCCCGTTGCGACGCGATTCGCCTTCGACGGTTTCGACCAGCTTTTCTTCGTCCTGCTGCTCGCGCTCGGCGATCAGGGGCTGCACGCGTTCGAGGATCTCCTCCTGAGTAGCGAGTCCGGGGTCGACGCGGAAGTGTCCGAGAAGAATGCGTTTGAGATCGGTGTGCAGGGTGCCCTCGATTTCCGACCACATTTCATCGCGGCAACCGATGAGAAGGCGGTCGTAGTCGCCATGCTCGTGGAAGTGGAGCAGGTGTTCGGCGAGGAACTGGAAGTGGAGCCGCACGGGCTCTTCCTTCTGCCGCTCGGCGCTCCTGGAGTTGCGGGCGCCGGTGGTGCGGATCTTTTCCTTCTCCTCGTCGAGGACCTGGCTGTGTTCAGAGATGTCCCCGGCTTCCAGCAGAAGCAGGCGTGCGCGGTTGCGATCCGCGAGAGCGATGCAGTAGCGGGTGGGCCGGTTCGCCTGCACAGCGAGGGGCGCGAGGGAGAAGGTGTTGCCTACCTCAAACGCGAGGCCGAAGTCTCCGGGCAGATCGTACTCCCGCCAAATATTCTGGCGGGAGCAGGCGAAGACGATCTTCGTTTTCCCGCTATTGCCTTGCAGGTTGGCGGCCAGGTCGAGCAGGCG
Source organism: uncultured Acidobacteriaceae bacterium (assembly GCA_963748555.1). GTDB lineage: Bacteria > Acidobacteriota > Terriglobia > Terriglobales > Acidobacteriaceae > CAWKKW01. Next base: position 241,409 of record CAVVJK010000002.1, on the reverse strand, counting down.
GTTGAGGTCGGAGCGCATGTCGGCCGAACCGGCCTGGAGGTCGCCGAGGGCCTGCTGGATCTTCTCCTTCAACAGGATCGGTTCCCGGCGGTGGGCCAGTTCAGAGGGAGCGGGGGGCTGGAAGTAGAGGGTGATGGCTTCGGGCACATCGGTTCTGAAGTCCCGGAGTTGCTGCAATTCCTGCGGTGAGATCATCGTGGTTCTACCATCCCATGGGTCGTTGGCCGGTGTCGGGCGCTAATCGGTGCGGTTGTGGTTGACTGCTGCCTTGGCGTCGTCGCGGTCTTTGACGACCTTCTGCTGACGGGCCGATTCCTCTGAGGCGCTGTGAGAGGTGATGCCGGGCGCATCGGATTGCGGGGTGCGCGTGGACAAGGTGCCCTCGTAAGCGGCGGAGGCGGGTTCGGTCTTGAGGTGTTCGGCGGCCCGGGGAAAGTTCTCCGGAGCGCGGTTGCTGCCGGTCTGGGCGCCATCGGCGTTGCGGTAAAGCTCGGCGTCGGGCCCGCGGCCTGCGTCCTGCGCGAGTTGATCGGGCTCGAGGTCGGTCTGGTCGGGGTTTCTATTCTGCTGGCTCTCGGTATGAGGCGTGGTCTGGTGTGCCATAGGGAAATCCTTTGATAGGTGGTGGTTGCTTGCCTTGCGGGAGACTCAGGGCTGGCGACGGCCGCCGGGATGCGAGCCTTGCCGGAGGTTGCCTTCGGGCTTGGTGTGGGGCTTGGCCGTGTCGTCATTGAGGTGCGCGGCGTGCGAGCGTTCGTGGATTCCGTGCGGCGCTTCCTGCGCAGGGGTTTCGTTGGAGGAATCGCTTTCAGACGCGTGGTTCGACTTGTGCGAAACGAGAGGCTCGGGCTTCTTCGCCTTGGTTTGGCTCATGAACAGCTCCCAGGGGGAAATTGGGACGGCGCAGCTTGCCGGACGCCGCCTAAGCAATGGGATGCGGGTTTTGGCGGCGAGGCGACGTGTGGAAGGCAGGTTGGAGAGTGAGGCGCGCGGGAAATCGAGGCTGGGGCGGACGGTGTGCGGGCGCGGGGCGAGGAGGATGGCAGCGACTACACTGTTGGCGATGAAGAAGCTGCTTGGTACGTGTGCGCTGATGGCCGTGGTTGGGGCGGGTTCTGGCTGCCTGGGGCAGGCGGGGCCGTGGGAGATGCAGAACAGCACGACGACGGCGAACCTGCGGGGAATTCACGCGGTGGGCGGCGGAGTGGCGTGGGCTTCGGGGGCAAACGGCACGGTCCTGCGCACCGAAGATTCGGGATACATGTGGCAAAGCTGCGCCATGCCGCCGGGTGCGGAGAAGCTGGATTTCCGGGGCATCTGGGCTTGGGATGCGAACACGGCGATGGTGATGTCGTCGGGGCCGGGCGACGCAGTCGCGGCTCTACAAGACCACGGACGGGTGTTCGCACTGGAAGCTGCTGTACACCAACCCGGACAAGGAGGGGTTTTGGGACGCGATAGCTTTTGGGACAAGGATCATGGAGTGATTGCTTGGCGATCCGGTGGGCTGGATCGCTGGTAGTCCTCAGAAGCGAAGACGGCGGGCAGGTCCTGGAGCCGCGACATGGAGTGGGGTTGAAGGTTCCGATCCAGGCGAAGCGCTCTTTGCAGCAAGTAACTCAGCCTGCGTCGGCTCGGCATGCGATTGCTGCGGCAGACAGTGCGGGTCACTTCCTTCGCCTGGGCACTGGCGGAAAGCCGGGACCTCACGTCCTGGAGCAATCCTTTGGAGCGAAGGCCGGCGACGAACTGCGGCCTACCAGAGGTGAATGGTTGAGCGTCCCGGTACCGCTGGCGAGCGGAACCGACTCGGCCGGCGTCTTCTCGTTGGCATTCCGGGATGATCAGCACGGCATAGCCGTCGGCGGCGACTACCAGAAGCCGAACGAGCCCACGGGAACGGCGGCCTGGACCGCCGATGGCGGCCGGACGCTGGACGGCCGCGGCGAAGCCTCCGCATGGGTACCGGTCGGCCGTGGCTTTTGATTCAGAACACAATGCCTGGATAGCGGTAGGGCGCAAATGGCACGGATGTGTCGTATGATGACGGAAAAACCTGGTCTTCCCTCGATTCTGGCAACTGGAACGCTCTGAGCTTACCTTGGGTGGTAGGCCCCGGGGGCCGGATGGCGAAATTGGTATCGTTGGAACCGGCAACCCGGCTACACTGAGGCGCGCAAAGGGCCGGCAGGCGGGTATTTCGAGGCATTTGAGGTAGGAATGGCGGAGTTTGTCATAAAACTGGCCGATGAACGCGGCCATGTTCAGGAACAAGTGCAGCAGGCTGCCTCGGCCGAGGAGCTGCGCGCGCGCTTTGCCCAGGCAGGCTACTACGTCTATTCGGTCAAGTCGCACGGCTTTACCAGCAAGCGCAAGCGCGCCAAGCTCGACACGTTCATCATCTTCAACCAGCAGTTTCTGACGCTGATCCGCGCCGGCCTGCCGATTCTGGGCTCGCTGGAGATGCTGGCCAAGAGCCAAAAGAATCCCGCATTTGCGACGCAGCTGCAGGATGTGGCCGCGCGGGTGCGGACGGGCGAATCGATCTCGACGGCCTTTGAGGCGCAAGGCGGATTTCCGGTCATCTACACGACGACGCTGCTGGCCGGCGAACGGTCGGGCAACCTGGAAGAAGTTCTGGGCCGCTACCTGCAGTTCCAGCGGGTCTCGCTGACCTTCCGGAAGAAGCTGCAGGCGTCGCTGATCTACCCGGCGCTGCTGATGAGCCTGGTCTTCCTGCTGTTCATCTTCCTGATCACGTTCGTGGTGCCGCAGTTTGCCAAGCTGTACGACTCGGTCGGGCACGAAGCTGCCGTCGATCACGCTGGCTTTGCTCGCGCTGGGTACCGGAGCGCAGCACTACGCGTTGTATGTCGCGCCGTTGCTGGGGCTGCTGGCGTGGGGCCTGTACCGCTGGAGCAAGACCGAGGGCGGCGCGGCGCGGATCGATGCGATACGCATCCGGATGCCGATCTTCGGCAACATCTGGCTGAAGTACCAGGTGGCGCTGTTTGCCCGGACGCTTGTCGACGCTGCTGCAAGGCGGATTGCCGCTGGTGCCGTCGCTGGAGACGGCGGCGCGATCCATTGCGAGCAAAAGCATCTCGAAGGCCGTCTTATCTTCGGTCGGACGCGTGAGAGAGGGCTTGGGGCTGGCGCTGAGCCTGCGGCAGACCAAGATCTTCCCCAATCTCTCGACGGAGATGATCGAGGTGGGCGAATCGACCGGCGCGTTGCCGCAGATGCTCAATTCGGTGGCTGAATTTTTTGAGGAAGACGTACAGACCGCACTGACGGCTTCGCTGGCGCTGATTGAGCCGGCGATTCTGATCGTGATGGGCGGCGTGGTGGTCGTCATCCTGATCGCGCTGTACCTGCCGATCTTCTCGCTGGGGCAGGCAAGCACGATGCAACGGTAATGGCACGCATGTTTCAAGGGCTTTTCTGCTGAGGCGTACAGGGAGCTAAGACCGCGCGTTGCAGGCGGCAGGGCCGGCGAACGACACCGCTGGCGGGCGGATCACGCATGACCAAAGGATTGGCAGATGGTCACGGTTGACCACTCTGGCCACTTCGCAGCTAACCAGAAATGCTCTAATAAGGACTCCCATGGCTGAAGTACCGATTCTTATCCCGACCGAGCAAGACGAGATCGCCCACGCGCAGGCGCTTGCCCGGCGCTATCGCTGCGAATACATCGACCTGAAGAACTTCCGGATCCAGACGGAGGTGGTGCGCAGCGTTCCGGTAGACATCATGTTCCGCTACAACTTCCTGCCGCTGGAGCAGCAGGAGGACCGGCTGGTGATCGCGGTCGCCGACCCAAGCCGCCTGATGATGCTGGACGAGATCTCCGGCCTGCTGGGGCAGCGGATTATCACGCGGGTAGCGACGCTTTCGCAGATCACCGACCTGCTGAAGAAGACCGAGCAGTCGCAGCGCGTGCTCGACGAAGCGACCGAGGGACTGACGTTCGACGTTCTCCCTTCCGATGACAATCCCGACGAGAACATCTCGATCGAGAAGCTGACCTCGGATGAAGACATCAGCCCGATCATCCGGCTGGTGGACACGACGATCTTCACGGCGCTCGAGCGGCGCGCCTCCGATATTCACATCGAGACCTACGACGACAGCCTGCATGTGAAGTACCGCATCGACGGCGTGTTGCAGCCGGCCATGGCGCCGATTGCGCGCGAGCATCACTCGACGATCCTGTCGCGTATCAAGGTCATGAGCGAGCTGGACATCGCGGAGCGCCGCGTTCCGCAGGACGGCCGTTTCCGGGTTCGCTACAAGACGCGCCTGATCGACTTCCGCGTGTCGATCATGCCGACCGTGCATGGCGAAAATGCAGTGCTGCGCGTACTCGACAAGGAGTCGATGAGCGAGAAGTTCCGCAAGCTCACGCTGGATGTGGTGGGATTTGCAGACGACGATCTGAAGCGTTTCCGGCGCTACATTCGCGAGCCATACGGCATGGTGCTGGTAACCGGGACCGACGGGTTCCGGCAAGACGACCACGCTGTATGCGGCGCTGAACGAGATCAAGAGCGACGAAGACAAGATCATCACCATTGAAGACCCGGTCGAATACCAGATTCGCGGCATCACGCAGATTCCGGTGAACGAGAAGAAGGGCCTGACCTTCGCGCGCGGACTGCGTTCGATTCTGCGTCACGACCCGGACAAGATCCTGGTCGGCGAGATCCGCGACAGCGAGACGGCGCAGATCGCGATTCAATCGGCGCTTACGGGACACCTGGTGTTCACGACGGTGCACGCGAACAACGTAGTTGACGTGCTGGGGCGGTTTTTGAACATGGGTGTGGAAGCCTACAACTTCGTCTCCGCGCTGAACTGCATCCTGGCGCAGCGGCTGGTGCGCACCATCTGCGAGCACTGCGTACGGACAGTCAAGTACGATGAGGAGATGCTCATCACCAGTGGATTGGACCTGAAGGAATGGGGCGATTTCCCGTTCCGCGAAGGGGTGGGCTGCATCGAGTGCAGCGGGACCGGCTATCGCGGCCGAACCGCGATTCACGAGTTGCTCGATCTGACGGATCCGATCCGCGAGATGATTCTCGAGAAGAAGCCCAGCTCTGAAATTCGCAAGCTGGCGCAACAGGAAGGCATGCAGTTCCTGCGCGAGTCGGCGCTGGACCGCGTTCGCCGCGGGCTACCACGCTGCGCGAAATCAACAAAGTCACCTTCATCGAGGCGTCCCGCTAGTGGCCAACCGCTTCCAGATCTTCCCAACGAATGCGCACACGGCTGTTGCGGCCGCGGCTGGCCTGCGAGATTACGCCCGAAGGGGTAGTCGCTGCTCGGCAGGGCGAGGCAGATGCGGCGATGACGTCGTTTGCGCCGCTGCCGGCGGGTGCGCTGGCTCCGGGCCTGGTGACGCCGAACCTGATTCAACGCGAGCGGGTGGTTGCCGCGCTGAAGCAGGCGCTGGACGAAGTCGCAGAACGCGGCCGCAATTGACGCTGGTGATTCCGGACAGTTCGGTGCGGGTGCTGCTGCTGGATTTCGATACTTTGCCCAGCAGGCCGGCGGAGGCGCTGCCGATCGTGCGTTTCCGGCTGCGCAAGCTGGTGTCGTTTGAAGTGGACGATGCGGCGATCAGCTACCAGATCATGGAGCAGACCAGCAGTTCGGTGAGGACCATCATTGCGGTGACGCCGCGGACGGTGCTGACCGAGTATGAAGAAGCGATCCGCGAGGCGGGGTATGAGCCGGGCGCGGTTCTGCCGAGTACGCTGGCAGCGCTGGCGGTTTTGCCGGATTCGCAGAACTCGCTGGTGATCAATTGCAACGGAGTTTCGGTGACCAGCGCGATCACGCGGCAATCGGAGCTGATGCTGCACCGCACTTTGGATCTTCCGGCGCTGCAGAGTGTCTTCGTTCCCGAATTACAGCAGGTGGTCTCAGTCGCGATGGCATACTTTGAAGACACGCTCTCGACAACACCGGATGCACTGCTCTACGTCGGTCCCGGCGGGGCCGCGGAATTGGAACGCATGCTGAACGACCAAACTATTCGTGTGCGCGACCTGGTGCCGACACCGGCCACTGGTTCGAGTAACGCGATGCCCAAGGGCCTGCTCGCCGGAGTTGTCGGCGCGCTCGCAAACTGATGCGGATCACACTCAATCTCGCCTCCCGGCCGTTTGTAGAACTGCGGCCTCTCTACGCCCGCCTGCGCGTGTGGATGGTGCTGCTCGCTGTACTGGCGATACCGCTCTGGTTCCTGATGCGGAGCGAACAGCGCAAGGCAGCCGAGGCCAATGCGCAGATGCAGCAACTGCAGACGAATATTCACAACCTGCGACGGCAGCACTCCGGCTTCGAGGCGTTGATGCGCCAGCCGCAAAATGCCGCGGTTCTCTCGCAGTCGGAATTTCTGAACCATCTGTTTGAGACGAAGGCCTTCTCCTGGACCGCGATCATGATGGACCTGGAGAACGTGCTCCCGACCGGCGTGCAGGTAATGAACATTGACCCGACCACGGCTCCCGATGGACGGGTGACGATTCGGCTTCGGGTAGCCGGCCCGCGCGATCATGCGGTGGACCTGGTGCGGAACCTGGAGCACTCGCGGCACTTCGTTGCGCCACGGCTGGCGGACGAATCGGCGGAGACGAACGCGGGCGGCGGACAGGAAGGCATACCGCAACCGGTCAGCGCATCCAGCAACGTGAATTTCGACATCCTGGCGGAGTACAGTCCCCTGCTGCCGGAAGCGGCGACGACCACGGAGAACAGGACCGCGCTGCCCACGGTGAAGACCGGCGTTCCTCCGACAGGGACAGTTCCCAGGCGGCATCGTTCGACCGGCAAGACGACTCATCCGGCAGGCACCAGTGCGCGGCCCCGGCAGACCACAGGAGTTGCCCGATGAACCGGCGCCGCACCGACCTTCTTTCGCTACTCAACCTGCACATTGCCGGCGTTGTGCTGCTGGCGGCGGTGAACCTGTTTTTCGCAGTAAGGACGATCATTGCGTGGAGGGACGCGAGTTCCGACCGGCAAGCGCAGATCGCGCAGGATCAATTCACGCTGAAGCAACTACGCGACCAGGCGGCACGCCTGAACGGCTTGCCGGAAAAAGTGGACCAGGCGCGCAGCGATGCTTCGGGCTTCTATAAGCAACGGATTGCTCCGGATTATTCCTCGATCGTGTCGAACCTGGGAGACATTGCGGTAAGTAGCGGAGTGCGGCTGACGCGCGCCAGCTATAGCCAGGCTCCGGCGATTCCGGGGCTAACGGAGATCCGGATCGACGCCAACATGAGCGGCGAATACACCGGCGTGATGCACTTCATCAATGGCCTGGAGCGGGACAAGACCTTCTTCCTCATCGACGGCCTGACCCTTACGGGGCAACAGGGCGGCTTGGCGAACCTGCGCCTCCGGCTGACTACGTTCCTGCGGTCGGATGCCGCCGCACAGCCGAAGCCAGCCTCGCTGGCAGAGTTGCAGCCGGCCGCCGCCACGGAGGCCCACTGATGGCGCTTAAGCTTGGAACCGAGAATCGCAAGCAGATGATGATCGCCGCTGGATTGGGAGTGGTGTTGGTCGGGGCGTTCATCTATTTCCTGCTCAACACCTTTTCCGGGCCGTCGTCGACGCCTGCGCCCCCGATCGGACAGGCGGTGACTCCGACACCTGCGGCTACTTCAGGATCCGGAGTGGCTGTCAAAGTTGCGCATGTCACCAACCTCGATCCGACTCTGCACTTCGAGCTGATGCGGCAGACCGAAAACCTGCTTTATACGGGCAAGGGCCGCAATATCTTCTCGCCAGCCTCGGTGCAGATCGCGGCCATGCAGCAGGCGATAGCGCCGCCGCGGCCGGTTGAGCCAGTAGCCCCGCCCGCGCCGCAGGGACCACCTCCGCCGCCGCCCGTCGACTTGAAGTTCTACGGCTTCACCTCGCAGGCCGCAGGCAAGAAGCAGGTATTCCTGCTGCATGGAGATGACGTGTTTATCGCGTCAGAGGGCGACGTAGTCGATCACCGCTACAAGGTGGTCAAGATTGCACCTTTCTCTGTGCAGGTAACGGATATTCCCTATAACAACACCCAGACCTTGAACATGGTTCAGAACTAGGGCGTCTAACGGGTATGGCTTTCCTCTCTCGAACAGAAATCCGGTGCCAGCGGAGATCCTCTTCCACGTTGGGAACCAGGACGTCCGATCCTGAGTCAGGCTTCGTCTTGCTGGCGGTCCTGATCATGGTGGCGCTGATCTTCATCGGGTTGTCGGTGGCTGTGCCCAAGATCACCACGGATATTCAGCGCGACAAGGAAACAGAGCTCTATCATCGCGGAACGCAATACGCGCGGGCGGTCCGCACCTACTACAAGAAGTTCGGGCGCTTCCCAGGCTCGATCGAGCAGCTTGAAAACACGAACGACATTCGCTTCCTGCGCAAGCGCTACAAAGACCCGATCACCGGGAAGGACGACTGGAAGATCATTCACTTTGGAGAAGCGACGGTGCCGGTTCTGGGACTGTTTGGCCAGCCGCTGAACGGAACGAACACGGGCAACGGCACACAGGGTGGCCAGCAAGGGGCGGGTGGACCCTCGATGTACGCTCCACCGCAGAACCCTGACGGGACCACCGAGGGCTCTGGAGATGCGAGCACCGGGAACCAGAATCCGACCGGATCGAACATGAATGGATCGAATCTGAACGGGTCCAACGTGAACGGGTCCAATGTGAACGGAGCCAGCCCCATCGGATCGACCCCGATTGGGAGTGACGGCATGCCTTCGGGCGGCGGCCCGGTCGTCGGTGTCGCCAGTTCGAGCACCAAGGAGTCGATCCGGCTCTTCCGCAAACAGTCGCACTACAACCAGTGGGAGTTCATCTACGATCCGCTGGAAGACTCCGGGGCTAACACCGGAGTGGGCATGGTGCCGCAGCAAGGGCAGAACAACATCAACGGAGCGGGAAATCCGGGCGGCCTGGTTCCGAGCGGCCCCATCCAGTCGCCGAACGGTCCGAGTTCTCCTCAGCAGTAAGCAATCCTGCTTCGATTCAGCGTTCCATCCAGCGTTCATTCGGATCCCGGCGTTCCTGGTCATTTGCATTTCTGCGAAGGTGGGCAATTGCGGCAGGATCGTGCACGCGTGAGCGAATTTTCGAGCGAACCGACCTGATGTTGGCCTCGAACGCACAAAGCGTGATGCGAAGCACAGACAGGGAGGACAATAGAGAGAGAAGCTGAAGCAGTACCGGCCCGAAATCCTGAACGGCCCGGCGAAGGAGCATTCCGCATGCAATTGACCCACCCTGTTGAGGAAGTCGTTACCAATCCGCTGGTCGGACACCCGCCTGATTTCCACGTGTTTCACCAGTTCCTGGAGCGGTGCGAGGCATTTCCCAGCCTTTCCGTCGCGGTGTGCTGGCCATTGACGGACGTGGCCTTGAGCGGCGCCGTGGAAGCAGCGACGGCTGGGCTGATCGATCCGGTTTTAGTGGGGCCGGAAAGCGAGATTCGCGAGCTCGCAGCTTCCCTGCAGATTGACATCAAGCCGTATCGGATTATCGAAGCCGCAACGGAGGAGAAGGCCGCGGCCGTTTCCGTGTCGCTTTGCCGTTCGGGCGAGACATTGGCGCTGATGAAAGGCAGCCTGCACACGGATGAGATGATGCGCGCCGTGATGCAGAAAGAGACGGGCCTGCGGGGTTCGCGACGGATCACGCATGTGTTCGTGATGGATACACCGGCTTACGAACGCACGCTGCTGATCACCGACGCCGCGATCAATATCTATCCGACGCTGGAAGACAAGGTCGACATCGTCCAGAACGCAGTGTTTCTCGCGCATGCTCTGGGCATTCCTGAACCGAAGGTCGCGCTGCTCTCCGCAGTGGAGACGGTGAACCCGAAGATCGTGTCCACGCTGGATGCCGCCGCGCTGTGCAAGATGGCGGATCGCGGGCAGATCGTGGGTGGAGTTCTGGATGGACCGTTGGCGTTCGATACCGCGGTGAGCGCGAAGGCGGCGGAGATCAAGAAGCTGGTTTCTCCGGTGGCGGGACAGGCGGACATCCTGGTGGTGCCCGACCTCGAGTCCGGCAACATGCTGGCGAAGCAGCTGGAGTATCTCGGCGGCGCGCAACTGGCAGGCATCGTGCTTGGCGCGCGTGTGCCCATCATTCTGACCAGCCGCGCAGATTCGGCGGAGGCCAGGCTGGCGTCGTGCGCCGTGGCCGTGCTCACGCACTACGCGCATCACGCGCCAAGGGTCGAAGTCTAGGTTAATAATCGTTAAAAGCAAAAGCCCATCCTCGCAAGGGATGGGCTTTTTATCTTCTGACTGCTGTCGTCCGCCCCGATTCAATCGATGGAGAGGCTTAGCTGGTGGCGCACGTCGGCGCCGCGCACCCAGAAGATCACGTCAGTCGCGATATTGGTGGCGTGGTCGGCGATGCGCTCCAGGTTGCGCGAGATGAAGATTGCATTGAGCGCCTGCGCAGTGTTGTTGGTGTTGTGGCGCAACACGTCCAGCAGTTCCATATGCGCGACGCGATTCATGCGATCGATCTCGTCGTCCATGGTGAGCACGGAGTCGGCGCAGACCGCATCGGCATCGAGCAGCGATTGAATGGCGGTGCGGATCATGCGCGTAGCAAACTCACCCATCCCGGCGATATCCACGGGCAGTTCGGCAGGCTCAAAGGCGAGCAGGTCCTGGGTGCGGATGGCGATGCTCATCGACTGGTCGCCGATACGTTCGAGGTCGCCGTTGATCTTGATCACCGCCAGGATAAAGCGCAGATCGATGGCCATGGGCTGCTCTTTGGCAAGCAGTTCGTAAGCCATCTCGTCGAGTTCGCGCTGCGCGAGGTTGATGGCGGTCTCGTTTTCACGCACGTATTGGCAGAGACTCGCGTCCCGCTGCAAGTAGGCATCCACGGCCGATTGCACGGCGAGTTGAGACAACGCGGCCATCCCCAGCAGCTTGTCTTTCAATTCGGCGAGTTGTTGTTGAAAGTGAATCCTCGGCAACGCGTTTCATCCTCAATCTGCATTGTGCATCAGCGGTTGTGACAGGGAGGCAAATTTTTTGCCCCTGGTTAACGATTTGTTTACCTGCGAACCCTGCCCACATTCAGCCGGCTTTCGGCCTCGTAGGCAGCCTCGTAGATCTGGTCAAAAGATTCGACGGCATACAGGACCTTCTGCATTTCAGAGACGAGAAACTCCTGATTCATGACCTGATCGAGGTCGAAGTCGCGAATCTCCGCTCCCCCCTGGATGACGTTTTGCGCTTCGCCATGCGAGGACATGAGGCCGCTGCCGTAGAGCTTGATCTGGCCGTTCTGGCGGATGACACCAAACTCCACCGTGAACCAGAAGAGGCGGCCCATGCGTTCGAGCGCGTCCTTGTCGTCGAGCGAGGCGCACACGCGGCCATAGTGCTGCAGGAAGTCCGCGAAAATTGGATGCGCATGCATCGGAACATGACCGAATACGTCATGGAAGATATCCGGCTCGGGCGTGTACTCGAGCGAATCGGCATTGCGCAGCCAGGTGGTGGTGGGAAACTTGCGCGCGGCCAGCATCTCGAAGAAAGCGTCAGCGGGCAGGAAGCCGCTCACCGGGGTAGCGTTCCATCCAGTGCGCGGATTGAGGCGCTGGTTCACTTCGGCGAGATCGGGGATGGTGTCTTCGCGCAGGCCAATCTGGCTAAAGCCGTCGAGATATTCGCGGCAGGCATGCTTCTCCAGTTCAGGCATGCAGCGGCCAACGAGTTCACTCCAGACCTGGTGTTGCCCAGGCGAATACGCGCGCCAGTCCTGCTGAATGAGGTACGGAGCGGCATGGTGCAGTTGCGGAACGGCGGACATAAAGATTCCTCTACGCACAGGTGCGGCAAAACTCTTCACCATGGCATCTCGCACATGGGAGTGTCAATGCAACTTCCTTCTGCGAGTTACCTAGTCAATGGTTGGATGAAGGGTGTATATCGTATGTGGCACCGAGCCGGAACTCAATTTCCGGACGACCAAAACGCCCTCATCCGGCGTCTGTAGTAGAGGAGTTTGGAGTTCCCAGATATGTCCACTTTGTTACAACAAGAGGTCCAGATCCAGAAGGACTTTCTACCACTCAATGGAACGGATTACGTTGAATTCTACGTAGGAAACGCACGGCAGGCAGCCTACTTCTACCGAGTCGGCTTCGGCATGAAGCTGACAGCCTACGCAGGGCCTGAGACGGGCCTGCGCGATCGCGCTTCGTACGTACTGGAACAAGGCAAGGTCCGCTTTGTACTCACCACACCGCTGCGCCCCGACGGAGAAATTGCAGACCATGTGCACCGTCACGGAGATGGCGTACGCGATGTAGCCCTGTGGGTCGATGACGCCCGGCAGGCATGGAAAGAGACGCTGCGAAGAGGAGCCCGCAGCGTGCGTGAGCCGTTCGAACTGAAAGATGAGTTTGGCACGGTCAAACTGGCTTCGATCGCAACCTATGGCGATACGATTCACACGTTTGTCGAGCGCACTAACTATCGTGGTACATTCCAGCCCGGATTCAAGGCAGTCGAATCCGATCCGATCTGCCGGCCCGTTGGTCTGTTACATATCGATCACATGGTGGGAAATGTCGGATGGCATGACATGAACCGCTGGGTCGACTTCTACGCGAAGACCATGGGCTTTTCTCTCTACCAGCACTTCGACGACTCCGACATTTCGACGGAATATTCCGCGTTGATGTCGAAGGTGATGGCGAACGGCAACGGCCGCGTGAAGTTTCCCATCAACGAACCTGCCGAAGGGCGCAGGAAATCGCAGATCGAGGAGTACCTGGAGTATTACCACGGCCCGGGCGTGCAGCATATCGCGATGGCTACCAACGACATTCTGCACACGGTGGGCAGGCTGCAGGCGCAGGGGATCGAGTTCCTGAGGGTGCCGCACAGCTACTACACCGACCTGGAAAAGCGTGTGGGCAAAATCGACGAGCCGATCGCGGAGCTGGAGCAACTCGGGATCCTGGTCGATCGAGACGACGAAGGCTACATGCTGCAGATCTTCACGCGTCCCGTTGAAGATCGGCCAACCGTCTTCTTCGAGATCATCCAGCGCAAGGGCAGCAGGAGCTTTGGAAAGGGCAACTTCAAGGCCCTGTTTGAAGCGATTGAGCGGGAACAAGCGGCGCGAGGTAATCTCTAGCGCGCAAGCCGGCTGGGACGAGGCGAACTGCTTCTTCCGAGCCGGCTTTGCTTGTGTCGCTCAGTGATCCGCACTTCAGGATCCGTAGTTACTCCCTCTCCTGAAGTGTCATCCACGTTGAAGCAGGCCGGCATTTGCAATCTGCGGAAGACCTGCGCGTGGTCGCTTGCGTTTTTTCAGCGAGTGGTGTGTGCGTGGACGCTGGAGTAGGCCCAGGCTTCTTCGTCCGTGGTGAGTGCTACTTCCGCCGGTGATTCAAGGCGATGGAGCTGGCAACGATTGCGGCCCGCGCGCTTGGCCGCATAGAGGGCTTGATCCGCCTCGCTGAGCAGCAGGGTCCATGTAAGCGCTTTGCGCCTGGCTGTGAAGGTAACGCCGAAGCTGGCGGTAATGCATGTCTCATGGTGGCCTAAGTCAAAACTGAAGTGTTCCATCGAGAGGCGCAGCCGCTCTACCAGGGTCATCGCCCCTTGGGCCGTAGCCGCTGGAAGCAGCAGGACAAATTCCTCACCGCCGAGTCGTCCAAGCACGTCGCTGTCTCGCAGCAAGCTGCGAAGCAGGCTGGCTGCCTGATGAAGCACAGTGTCGCCGGCGGCGTGGCCGAAGGTATCGTTGAGTCGCTTGAAATGGTCGAGGTCGACCAGCACTACCGCAAAATCCTGCCCACCGCGGAAGTACCGGGCCAGTTCAAGTTCACCGGCGGCTTGCAGTCCGCGGCGGTTGCAGACCTGGGTCAGAGGATCGGTCGTCATTTGGCGGCCCATCTCGGCGTAGAGGCGAGCATTCATCATCCAGATGAAGGCCAGAGGCAACACGGAACAGGAGACCACATAGACAATGCCGCTCGCGGCTTCAACCCAGGGAGCGACGAAGTCGGGCGTCTTCCCGGTAATCAGGAAAGCTGCTACGCGGGCGAACTCCACGGCTGAGTAGAACGCAAGAAAGGCTCCCATGACACGTCGGGGCCACGCCGTCTCCTTGTCGACAGTGCTGAGCAAAAGCCAGCTGCTCAAGGCCGTTTGGATACCCAGGGTGAAATCGGACAGCGTGACGATCTGGTCGATATGCGGCGAGCGAACATGGAGGGATGGCAGCGACCAGAAGAGGTAAAGAGGAATGCTGCCGAGGACGAGAAACAGGGACACCCACCGGGTGCGTTGGCCGCGGCGCACGAAGCACACGATGCTGGCGTGAATACAGGCATAGCCGATGGGGGCCGCGAGGGTTTCAAACGTCAGCGAAGTCCACGTTGGCAGGATATGCTCGCCTAACTGGAAGACTCCGCCCGCGCAACCTGCAAGGTAGGCGTAGGCAAGCCATCGCAGACTGCGATTGCCGCGGTTGTTCAGCGCCATCATTACAAAAACGATGGAGAAGCAGGCAAGCTGAACGTTCTGAATGAAACAAATGGCGTACGTCAGCATAGGGGAGGGCCGCTAAGACGCTTGGGAATTTGTCAGAATTCTACACGCATGCGTGCGGAATGTTCGGCCCTCTACTACGGAAGTTGTAGGGTGATGCGCAAGAAAATGACGCCGGTGCCGCCGACCGCACCGGCGTTGCTGCTCCTGCCATGTAGCGACTGGGTCTAGCTGTCTTTGCGGTAGAGAAGATCGCGCATCGCACTCCTGCGAGCTTCGTTGGCTTCGGCGGTGGTCTTGCGTTCATCCGCGTCCATGCGCCGCTTCTCTACGGGGCCATCGCTCTCAGGCTCGCTGCACGTGGGGCAGCGATTGGCAAAGCCGGGCTTGTTGGGCTTGAGTTCGAACTCCTCGGAACAGACTGCACATACTTTGATTGGGAATGCCATACGTCTAACAATTTTATGACGGATGATCGGGGCATTCAATCGGTCAAGGAGAGCCGGGGCCCTTACATCCGCGTTGGAAGTCTGCCGGCGCCCCGCCGCCTACCACCGACGAAATCACTCGCTCACAGACGTAGTCAACGGCTTGGCGAGTTGAACGGAGATGTCCTGCTGAATGTGCTGGGAAGAATCGCCCAGGAGCAGGTGGTAGGTTCCTGCGTCCGCCTGCCACGCGGAAGACTTGAGATCGAAGTAGCTAAAGCTTCGCGGGTTCAACTTGACAGCAACATGCCGGGTCTCGCCGGGATTCAGCATCACGCGCTCGTAGGCCTTCAGTTCCTTCGCCGGGCGCTCCACGTTGGACGAGGCCGGACTGACATAGAGCTGAGCGACCGTCGCTCCGGCGTGCTTGCCGGTATTCGTAACATCGAAAGATACGTTGAAGTGGCCATCCGCTTCCGGCGTGCTCTTAAGATGGCTGAACGCGAAGGTGGTATAGGAGAGGCCGAAGCCGAAGGGGAACTGGGGCTCGACGTGGTTATGTTCGTAACCCCGATAGCCCATGAAAATGCCTTCTCCATAGACGATTTTGTTGGTGCCTGGCTCGGGATAGTAGTAGGCGTAACTCGGGTTATCGGTGATGCGTTTTTCCCAGCTGATAGGCAGGTGTCCGGAGGGCGAGTCCTGGCCGAAGAGCAGGCGCGCCGCGGCGGTGCCACCTTGTTCTCCGGAGTACCAGGTTTCGAGGATGCCCTGCACCTTGTCCTTCCAGTTCTCAACATCGACGCTGCCGCCCGAGGTAATCACGACGATAGTCTTCTTCCCGGCTGCGGCGATGCGATCGATGAGCTGTTCCTGACCCACGGGCAATTCGAAGTTACGGTCTCCGCCCTCTGACTCGGAAGCTGCGTTGAAGCCGACGGCGAGAATCACCGCATCCGCCTTCGCCGCCATCGCGAGCGCATCCTGGTCGACGATGGTATCGAGCGGGGCGATACCGGCACGCATGCCGGAGACAGATCCGATCTGCTGAGAAAGCTGCTCGACGACCACCTTGTGCGGAGCCTTGGTGAGCTCCATGGTGGTTTGGTTGAGAATATACTTCGGCACCACCGAGCTGTCGAAAACCACCGCGTCATCGACCAGCAAGCGGTATTTGCCGTCAGTCTGGATAAAGATGGCGAACTTCCCGGCCTGCGCGGGAGTGTAGTAGCCGGTCCACTTGCTGCTATTGGTGGCGCGCACGTAAGGGCTGGCGCTGCGATGCGCGGTGAGGGCGTTGAGTTCCTGCTCTTCCGGCTCGCGACGGGTCGACCCGGGCGTGCCGAGCGCGGATTCTGTAACCGTGCTGGTGACGTCTCCCTCAAGGTTGGCCTTGGCGTAGGTGACGTGGATGACGCCGGGCGTGGTTCCCTCGAGGTCGGTGGTGAAGTGAGTGAGCCGCGACATCTGGTTGACGCTATAGAGTCCGCGGGCATAGAGGACCTTCGCCTGCTCTCCAAGATAGTCGCTGATCCCGACCAGGAGATTGGTGCTGGCAAAGCTCACGACTTCGCCACTGCCGCCGCCGGTCATGACGGTCTGAACGGCGGTAGGACCGATGACTGCGATTGTCTTGATCGCCGCCTTGTCGAGAGGCAGCGCATGGTTGTCATTCTTCAGCAGAACAGCGCCTTCGAGTGCGGCCTGTAAGGATGCGGCGCGACCTTCGAGGTTATAGCGTGGGATGTTGATGTCGAGCTGGGGATGATCGAGCCAGCCAAAATCGGCGGCCACCCGCAGGATGCGGCGGACCTTGTCATCGAGTGTGGCCTGGGAGATGGTGCCGTCCTTGAGCAGCGGCAGCATTTTTTCCGGCGAGAAGTAGACGCCGAAGGGCATCTCCAGGTCGAGGCCGCTATTCGCAGCAGCGGCTGTGTCGTAAGTCGCGACCCAGTCGGACATGATGATTCCGGGAAAGTGCCACTGCCCTTTCGCGACGTCGACGTTGAGGGGCTTGTTCTGCGTCATGTGCTGGCCGTTGGTCAGGTTGTACGAATCCATGATGGCCCCGACCTTGGCCGTCTTCACCGCAGCTTCAAAGACCGGCTCATAGATCTCGCGAAGTGTGCGTTCGTCGATGACGGAGTCGGAATCGTGGCGGAGATACTCGGAGTTATTGCCGAGGTAATGCTTGACCGTCGCCGACACTCCCTCCTGCTGCACACCCCTGATGTAGCCGACCGCGATGCCCCTGGCGAGAAAGGGATCTTCGCCGAAGTATTCGAAGTTCCGGCCGTTCATGGGCGCGCGGTAAAGGTTCACGCCGGGCCCCAGCAGAAAGGCCGCTCCGCGGGAACGGGCGTCGCGTCCAAGTTGCTGGCCGATGCGGAGCGCCAGCGCGTCATCCCACGAGGCGGCAAGACCGATGCCCGCCGCATAGGCGATGGTGGGCGCCGGGATGTGCGCTCCTACGGGTCCATCGGCCATTTGAAAGTAAGGGATATTGAGGCGTGGGATGGCATGGGTACGGAACGGCGTATCTCCGCCGATGAGCTCAATCTTTTCTTCCACCGTCATTTTGGACACCAGGTCGTCAACGCGCTTGTCCACACCTTGTGGATCATGGCCGACAAATTGCGCGGAGCCAGTCAGGTTCGCGGCAACCAGAAGGCCAGCGAAGATTGAGCGGAAGGCAACGATGGAGCGGCGCGTCATCAAGGCGAGAAACCTCCGGCGTGGGTGGATTTGGGCCCGATGCGAGAACGTATCAAGGCCTCGGAAACAGATCTCATTCCCGGGAGAAGTATATCCATACAGGTGGCGGCCTGACCTCGCCGCAGCAAACGCGACAATCACCAGGGCCGCGCCGCGGAGCAAGTCCTGGGCAGGAACTTTTGTGAGATGGAGGAGGGCCGTTGTAAACTGCTGGCCTGCGAGGGTGCCGTGCTATGGCCGCAAACCATTACAACTCGAAAGTAGACGACTATCTCAAGAAGGCGCAGCCATTCGCGCGGCCTATCCTCGCCCACCTGCGCGAACTGGTGCACAAGGGCTGTCCTGAGGTGGAAGAGACCATCAAATGGAGCAGGCCATTCTTTGAATATCGCGGCGCCATCCTGGGGAATATGTCGGGATTTAAGGAGCACTGCAGCTTCGGTTTCTGGGGCGAGGAGATCGGGGCCGTGCTGCGCAGCGCCAAGGTCGTCCAAGACGGATGGAATGGGTACGCTGGGGCGTATCACCAGCATTGACGATTTGCCGTCAGACAAAGCCCTGCTCGGCTGGATCCGGCAGGCGGCGCAATTTGTGGACAGCGGTCAGTACACCAGCCCCATCGCCGCGCGTCGCAAAGTAGTGAAGGCGCCGAAGCCAGTGCCTGAGGCTCCTGAGGAATTTACGCTTGCCCTTGCGAAGAACAAGAAGGCGGAGGCTGTATTTGCGGCCTTCAGTCCGAGTTGCAAGCGGGAGTACGTGGAGTGGATTGCGGACGCGAAGCGGCCCGAGACGCAGCAGAAGCGCATCGAGACCGCCTTGCAATGGATCGCCGAAGGCAAGCAGCGCAACTGGAAGTACCAGGAGTGCTAAGTGTCTGACACGGCTCCGGCAACATCAGTCGGACTGTTTCCTGCCAGTTAGAAACTCGACGGTCTGCGGCGACGGCTCCACTCCCTTCTCATCGACGGGCGTATCGCCAAAGTCCGCTGCCCCGTAGTTGTAGTCTGTCCCTCCGGTCGCGGCCTCTTCCGGAGCCTTGGTCCTCTGTTCCTCGTCGGAACCCCAGCCCTGTTCATGCGCATACTCGGCGGCCAGCCCATGGCTCCGCACGCCCAGGCCTGCGGGTTCATGAGGTACCGGCTGTTCCTGCTCCTTGTTCTCTTCGCTCATGTTGACGCCTCCAGTCCTCTAGGATGAATGCGGCTCGCCCGGAGATTGCTAGAGAGCGGCCATCTGCGCGGTTCGAGCTTTCACCGGAGGAACTGCCGTTTAAGGACGGATTTTCCACCGCTCTGCAGGCCGGCGTGGCGGGTTACACTTTGGGGAAGATGTCTTCCATCAAGAGCATTCCGGCGCCGGAGATCTTCGGCGAAGAGGTCGTGCGGGAGGTCTCCGCGGCCACTCGCAAGCTGCGCATGCTGCGTTCTCTGGTCTGCGGCGGCAAGTATGAACGCGCAGCCAAAGCCGAGGGTGCCATGGCCATCGCCGGGGTGGATGAGGTCGGCCGGGGTTCCCTGTTTGGACCGGTGGTCGCGGCAGCGGTGATTCTGCCGGAGAACTGCCGGATCATGGGCCTGCGCGACTCCAAGCAACTGTTGCCCGAGGATCGCGAGCGGCTCGCCGCCATCGTCCGACGGCGGGCGATTGCGATCGCCATTGAAGAGGTGGATGCGGCGACCATCGACCGGGTGAATATCTACCAGGCCACGCGACTGGCGATGAAGGCGGCAGTTCTTCGGCTGGCGCCCGCGCCGGATCACCTGTTAATCGACGCCATGAGGCTGGATCTCGAGTGCCGTCAGACCAGCATCATCTACGGCGACTCGCTGAGCATCTCGATCGCGGCAGCCTCCGTGGTGGCCAAGGTGTATCGCGATCGTCGCATGTGCGAACTCGACCAGCAGTTTCCGCAGTACGGTCTCGCATCTCACAAGGGGTACAGCACGCCCGAGCACCTGGCGGCGCTGCTGAAGCATGGCCCCTGCGCGCTGCACCGGAAGTCGTTTCGTCCGGTGGCGCAATCGTCGCTGCCCTGGGACGATTATCTGTTCTGCTGAATTTGCGATCTGCAAGGAGAGTTCTTTGGCCTATCGGCTGATGTGCCTGACCGCGCATCCGGATGATGAAAGTGGAGCATTCGCGGGAGCGCTGTTGACGGCGCATGCGAGAGGCGCGGAGACCAGCGTGATCTGCCTGACAGAAGGCCAGGCGGCCACGTTTCGCGGGACCGCACGAACATCCGAGGAACTGGCCGATTTTCGCCGCGCCGAGTTTCACGCCGCATGCAAAGTGCTCGACGTGACCTACGGCGAAGTGCTGGAGTACCCGGACGGCGAGCTGCGCCGCCAAAGTTTCTATGATCTGGCTGGCGTGCTGGTGCGGAAGATTCGCGAGCGAAGGCCGCAGGTGGTGTTGACCTTTGGCGGAGATGGCGGCGTGAACCTGCACCGCGACCACACGATGATTTCGTTGCTGGCAACGGCGGCTTTTCATTGGGCAGGAAAGCAGAACACGTATGAGGAACAGATCGCCGAGGGTTTAAAGCCCTACGCACCGCAGAAGCTGTACTACTCCTCGCCGCCGTTTCTCATCACGCGCTCGCCCGAAGAGGAAGGCCGCATCGCGCGCCTGCCCTATTCGCTGGATCTGAACATGGCTGCGTGGAAGGATCGCAAGTTGGAGGCTTTCCTGCAGCACTCGACCCAGCGTGAGGTGTTGGAGCGGGTTCGCGACGTATTCGACCGCCACGCCGATATCGAACGCTACCTGCTGGTCGCATCGAGAGCGGGCGGCAAGGCGGAAGAGGATCGGAATCTGTTTGACGGCGTGATCGAAGACTGAGTCCAGGGATTCGTAACAGAGCGTGCCATTTGTAGCTGGCAAAGGATTCAGTGTCTCTTCCGAACATGCGGCAGCTTGCAGGGTGACAGGAATGTGGCGGTCCATGAGCCGCCGCGTTTCCCGCTGAGAGCAGCAAGGCCGAACAAGCTCAACGCAGCTGAAATTCAGGAGACCCGAGGATGAGTGCAGTCATGGTGTCAAGTGACTGCGCGGGATCGATGCGGATCTGCGCCGACTGATCTCCCGCGAGCTGCCTGCGAATCACGTTGTTGGTTTTCTGCGAAACCTGCCCGCCGACCAGCATGGCTTCCATCAGATCGAGAGCTTCCTCTTCGCCGCTGGGCCCAGTTGTGAGCGGCGCGTTCATGGAGATCGCGCGAGCAGCTGCGACGTTTTTGCGATTCATCTCGGCGGCAGTGGCAGGCCGCGCGAGCAAGCCCTCGGCGAGCAGATGCGGCGCGTCAAACCTCGTGTTGGGGAGCTTGTTGCCCGCGAGCGCGAGTGAGAAATTTAGCCGATCGACCAATGCACCCGAGTTCATCCAGTGATCCGCGGTCATGGGATAGCCTGTTGGCGGCAGCATCTGGTAGAGCGGTTCGCCCATAGTCTTGAGCGTGTTGGTCAGGGCTGCTGGATTGGCAGGATCGGTCTCGGTGGCGCGAAACGCGGACGCAACAAACTCGAGCGGCGTTTTGACCTTGACGCGATACATTCCGGGCGACCAGAACTCCGGCGAGCGTTCCATGGTCAACAGCACTTCGCGGATGTCGCCTTGGCTGCGGAGAAAGGTCGCGGCCATTTTCTCGACCAGAGACGCTGGCGGGGCATCGGCCACAAATCGCTGCGCGAGTTTGTAGCAGACAAAGTGCGCCGTCTGCGGCCGCGTTGCCAGCCAAAGAAGCGCTTGCTGGCCTTCGTTGAATCCGGACTCCGGAATGCTCTGGCCGAACCAACGTTTCGCGCCGGGTTCGTGCTTGCGCGGATCGAAAACGAAACCGCCGCCCTGCTGCGGCTGTTCGATGGTCCAACCTGTGAGTATTTTGGCGAGGTTGGTGACGTCGTCCTGCGAGTAGCCGCCATTCACGCCGACGGTATGGAGCTCCATCACTTCGCGGCCGTAATTCTCGTTGAGTCCGCGCTGGGAGGCCTTGCCGTTGGCCTTGCCGCGATTTGCGGCCAGAGAATTAGGACCGATGCTCAACCAGTTATCGAGGTATACGAGCATGGCGGGGTGTTCCGCGGTGGCGAGCAGCAGGTCGCTGAACTTGCCCAAAGCGTGAGCTCGAATCACGTCGCGTTCATAGCTCGGGGTATAGACCTGGTCTTCATTCTTGTTGAGGAAGACGTTGAAGTGATTGAACCAGAAGTCCGTCATCACCTCCTGCAGCTGGCGTTGGCTCAGAATGGCGCGCAGAACTTTGGCCTGCTGCAGTTCGGATGCGACTACATGCGCGGCATCGGGAGGGCCAGCCATCTCGGCGAACAGTTCGCGTTCACGCGGAGAGAAGTCGGCGAGCAATGGCTCTTCAGCGGATCGCCAAGACTGCCGGTCAACACGATGCGATCGTCCACCGGGAGCTTGAGAATCGCGGGCATCCGCTGCTCTTTCGGGAGCGCGAAGATCTGCTCAGCGAGTAACCCCGCAGCAGCTGGATCCTTCTTTGGCTTCTTGCCGGCGGGCTCGAGGGATGACGCGGAAGTCGCCATGACTCCTTGAGGACCGGTCGTGGCATTCGCTTGTGCGACATCCGTTGCATCCTGACCTGCCGATTGTTCTTTTCGCTTTCTCTCGTACTTCGCGATCAGGACTTCGTAAACAGCAGCGAGCGTGGCGTCCTGCGGCATCGGGCGCTTGCCGTCAGCTACCTGGCGGATGACCTGTTGCGTGGGGAAGGATTCGACCAGCTGCGGCGGCGAGAGTTGGAGTGCGGGAAAGTCGGCCAGCCGCTTCTGCACATCAGCATCGGGAATAGAACCGGGATTCAGCTGCTGTTCAAACCATGCGTCCGTGCCCATGTGCATCACTTCGGCGAGGTCGCCAGGGCGCGGGCCAAAGGTGAAGCGGTTCAGCGCATGCAAGGCACGTTGTTCAGGGGTGAGAGGTTGTTGCGTCGACGCAGAGTCGTCATGGCGCGGCAGGGGCCGCAGCGCGATCTTTGTGCTTCGCCGTGCCGGCACACGCGGGGAGAACCAAGGCAAACGTAATCAAAGTGGAACAGAATAGGCGCATGCGTGCCCCTGATGGAGATATAAACCACGCGAAGCCGCACAAGTTGCGGTGGCAGACCGAGTATTTCCAGAGAAAGCGGTCTGGCGGCGCGGTTACGCCACGCGCACAGCCGCATTGCGGCGAGCCAGCCACAACGATGTGAGCGGTCGTGCAAGCAGCAGTACGGCCAGTACCAGGGTGATGTTCATGGGCGCGTGGTCGCCCGGTTTCACCTTCCACCAGTAATGCACGATGCCTGCGATGGCAGAGACATAGACCAGGCGATGCAGGGCCTGCCAGCGCTTGCCGCCGAGCTTTCGGATCGACCAGTTGGTGGAGGTGATGGCGAGCGGCACCAGCAGCGCCCAGGCGAACATTCCTGCCATGATGTAGCGGCGCTTGGTGATGTCATCGATCATGGTGTGGAGATCGAAGTTGGCATACAGGCCGACGTACGTGAGCAGATGGAGGCAGCCGTAGAAAAACGCGAAGAGGCCGATCATCTTGCGAAAGCGAATGAGCCAGGTCAGGCGCGGAGAAAGCCGCCGGATGGGCGTAATCGCGAGCGAAAGAACCAGCAGGCGTAACGTCGCACGACCGGTAAAGAAGGTGACCTTGGCAGTGGGATCGGGGCCAAGGTTGTTTTGAAAGAGGTGCACGATCAGCCAGACAGCGGGCGCCAGGCACGCCAGAAACACCAGCACCTTCAGATTGCGGATCCAGACGCTTGACATACGTACTTGCCTTATCTCGAACTAGTAGTTCCGCTTCAGGTTCATGCCCGCGTAGAGACTGGCTACCTGCGATTCATAGCCATTGAACATCAAGGTGGTGCGTCGCTGCTTGAAGATCGGTTCGCCGATGCGGCGTTCCGTCTTCTGGCTCCAGCGTGGATGGTCGACCGTCGGATTGACGTTGGAGTAGAAGCCGTATTCGTCGGGTCCGAGGTCGTTCCAGGTGGTACGCGGCTGCTTGTCCAGGAACCGTATCTTGACGATGGATTTGGCGGATTTGAAGCCGTACTTCCACGGCACGATGATGCGGACGGGAGCGCCATCCTGATTGGGAAGCGTCTGCCCGTAGAGGCCGAAGGTGAGCAGGGTCAGCGGGTGCATGGCCTCGTCCATCCTGAGGCCTTCGGAATAAGGCCAATTGATGTTGGAGGAGCCGAGACCCACCATGGACTTCTTGTCGACGGCGGAGAGGAATTGCACGTACTTCGCATTGCCCAGCGGCTCGCATTGCTTGATGAATTCGGAGAGCGAATAGCCAGTCCACGGAATGACCATGCTCCACGCCTCAACGCAGCGGAAGCGGTAGACCCGCTCTTCCTGGGGGCGAAGCTTGATCAGCGAATCGATGTCGAAGGTCTTGGGCTTCTTCACCAAACCTTCCACGCTCACCTGCCAGGGGCTGGTCTGCATCTTGCCCGCATAGCGTGCGGGGTCGCTCTTATCCGTACCGAACTCGTAGTAGTTGTTGTAGTGGGTGATGTCGTCGTAGGTGGTGAGCGTCTCCCCGGTGGTGGAGAGGGGACTCTTGGTCGGATTCAAATTGGTGGATGCCAGCACTTCCGTCTCTGGATGAAGCAAGCGGGCCAGGCGTCCGGCTCCCAGGGCAACGGCGCCGGCCGCGGCAGCCGAGGTCATGAAGGCCCGGCGGTTCAGATAGGCCGACTGCGAAGTGATCTCGGACGAGGGGATATCGTTTGGTTTTTTGATCAGCATAGTCACCCTTCAATAGTGCGCGCTCATGAGACGCGGAACTCGGTCTCTGGTTACATTACGCGCAAATTCTGCGGCTGGATGGGTTCGGATCAGATCGCAGCGAGCACATCAAAAGCGGGCGGGCGACCAGGGTGGAAGCGAAAACCGTGGAGGTGGCCGGGGACTGCAGTGTCTGTAACCGAGTGGGGCTAGAGGACGTTGCGGGGCAGACGGTCACGGAGTTCTTCAGGAATGCGTCCCTGGATGAGCCGGGCCTGGGTCAGCGCCATGCCGGTGATGTACACGGGGGCGGGTGTGGTGATGGCCACGAGCACCCAGGTGACCAGCGAGATGAGCAGGCCGAAAACGGCCGCGACCTGAAGACTCACGGCGACATGCATCTGGCCCACATGGGGCTCCGCGACAAGGTGTTGCAGCTGCTGCACGTGGTGAATCACCGCGAGGGCGAACAGGAAGACGGCGATCGACAGCGTGCTCAGGCTGATGAGGGTGACGTCGATGGTGCGGTGAAGCCTTTGGCGCGAGCGGCAATGCGCGCACTCGAGCAGGTGCTGCTCGTAATCAGTGCGCATCTCAGGGCTTATTCCCGAAATGTCATAGCGCCAGCTCGAAAGTATGTCACCAACAACCTGATCCGTACACATCGTCATAGCGTCTGCTGATTCCTGCTTGCGGTTGCTTCGCGTGCTGCCAAAGGTACCAAGGGGGTCGGGCCCAGTTCGCACTTCCATAACCGGGGACCTCATCTTCCATGATTTTAATCTCTTTGACTAGAACAAGATAGATTCCGTTGGGATTCGCTGTTCCGCCAATACCAATCTGTTCCCCAGAAGACTCATTCGGTCTCTTAAGGCTCGTTCGGCTGCCACCCTGGCTAACTCCGGCAGATTGTTACTCTCTGAGAGATGCGCGAGAACGACATAAGTAGCATATCCGTCGTAATTCTTCTGGAGAAACTCGGACGCGGCATCGTTCGACAGATGACCGACGCGCGACATGACGCGCTGCTTCACAGACCAGGGGTACGGGCCATCACGAAGCATTTCGACATCGTGGTTGGATTCGATCATGAGAACGTCGCAGCCGCGCAGATGAACCTGAACGTTGGACGGCATGTACCCGAGATCGGTAGCTATCCCGACCTTGATGCCTTCCGAATCGAAGAATAAACCCCACTGGATCAGCGGCATCGTGAGGGATGGTGAAGGGCGTAACCTCGATGTCGCCGATCTGAAATCCGGTGCCGGCGCAGAAGTATTCAACGCCTGGCAAGGCGCACGGATCCACTTCGGCTTCGGCGGGGTCGACGCGCCCGAAATTCCTCTTCTTCGGCCGCGCAGTCGAGCAGTTCCCTTTCGCCATTTGCGGGCTCGGCGAAGATGTCGCTGGCCACCGCGACCGAACCCTGCTCGGGAGCCTCGGCGGCCCTGGCAGTTTCCGCGGCTCGGCGCGCGGCCTCCTGCTGGCGCTGGGCCAGCCAATCCGCGTACGTCATGCGCTTGCGGGGCATCATCCAGCGCATCCAGGCCCGGTGTGTCGGTTCGGTGAAGAACACAGGGATGCCGAGTTTGCGCGCAGTGACCGACAGGCCCTGCACGTGATCCTGGTGCTCATGGGTTACGAGGATGGCATCGAGGGTACGCGGATCTTCCCCGGCGGCGGCCATGCGCTTGAACAATTCGCGGCAGGAGAGGCCGGCATCGATCAGAATCCGGGTTCGCGTACTGGAGACGACGGTGCTGTTGCCCTTGGAACCGCTAGCCAGCACTGTCATCCGGATCATGATGCTCAGAATACGCTGAATTGATGTGGAAGAAGCGGTCGTAACGCAGGCAGGAATCTGCGCAGCTACGCGCGGGAATCGGCGTTCAATACTGGAAAAAACCGCGGCCCGATTTGCGGCCCAGCCATCCGGCGTCGACCATGCGGATGAGCAGCGGACAGGGTCGGTACTTGGGATCGCCAAGACCGTCCTGCATCACGCGCATGATGTCGAGGCAAACGTCGAGGCCGATGAAGTCTGCCAGCGTGAGCGGACCCATGGGATGGGCCATGCCCAGTTGGAAGACATTGTCGATGGCTTCCGGGCTGGCGACTCCTTCCATGACGGCAAACATGGCTTCATTGAGCAGCGGCATGAGAACGCGGTTGGAGACAAATCCGGGAGCGTCATTGACTTCGATAGGGGTTTTGCCCAGCGACTCGGCCAGCCGCTTGACCTTGTCGAAGGTGGCCTGTTCCGTGGCGAGCCCGCGGATGATTTCTACCAGCTTCATCACCGGAACGGGATTGAAGAAGTGCATGCCGATGACAGAGCCGGCGCGGCCGGTTTCGGCGGCCAGGCGGGTGATGGAGATGGAAGAGGTATTGGTCGCGAGCAGGACGTCGCGCGGCAGAATGGCAGTCGAGGTCGCGAAAGACCTCACGCTTGACCTCAAATTTTTCGGTAGCCGCCTCGATGACGAAATCGCACTCGGCGAGCGAGCGGCGGTCGAGGGTGCAGTGAATCCGATTCTGAACTTCGGCGGCGGCTTCGGACGACAATTTGCCGCGCGAGACTTCCCGTCCGAGATTCTTGCAGATGGTCTCGAATCCGCGATCGAGGAAGCGCTGCTCCAGTTCGCACATACGCACGCGGTAGCCGCTGCGGGCGAAGACATGCGCGATGCCGTTGCCCATGGTGCCGGCGCCGACGACGCCGACGAGCCTCACATCCTCAACGCCTGACACCGTATTCTCCGCTTCCGCCATATACCTGCCCTTGTGAGGATTTCGATCGCAGCACCGCAAAACAAACGAGTTTATCAGGCGCTCGTGCATGGCGGTAGGGTGGTGGCGGGTCGCGCATTGGCCTGCACTGCGAAACTCGGCGTATTCTTAACCGCAAAGGAGGAGCCATGCTCAGAAGAGATTTCCTGCGTCGATCGGCCGCCAGTCTGGGAGCCGCTTTGGTGAGCGGCAAGTTCGCCAAGGCCGCCGCCATTCCTGAGGAACCGCTGTCGCGCAAGTTCCAGGCTCACAACGAAGTGGTGCTGGGCCGGACCGGCATTCGCACCAGTCTTCTGGCGATGGGGACGGGCACGATCGGCTACGGCGGCCACTCCAACCAGACACGGCTGGGCCTGGATCCCTTCACCCGCATGCTGCTCAACGGCTATCACGAGAATGGGCTGCGGTTCTTCGATACGGCCGATTCGTACGGCAGTCACCCGTATGTGGCGGCGGCGATCAAAGAGTTGCCGCGCGACAAAGTCACCGTGATGACCAAAACGGATACGCAGGGATGCGGCCGGAGTGCGCGCCGATCTTGACCGCTACCGTCGCGAACTGGGCACCGATTATCTCGACATCGTGCTGGTGCACTGCGTAACCGAGGCCGACTGGACCACGCGCTATCGCGGAGTGATGGACGTGCTCTCCGAAGCGAAGCAGAAGGGGATCATCCGTGCGCATGGCGTCTCCTGTCACAGCCTGCCGGCGCTGCGGGCCGCGGCCGCCTCTCCATGGGTCGAGGTTGACCTGGTGCGGCTGAATCCAATCGGATCGCATATGGACGCGGATCCGGCGACGGTGATCGGCGTGATCCAGCAGATGCGCGCGCAGGGCAAAGGCATCATCGGCATGAAGATTCTGGGTCAGGGCGATATGCGAGACAAGCCGCAGGAAGCCATTCGGTACGCGCTGAGCACGGGCGTGCTCGACGCCTTCACCATCGGCGCCGAATCAAAGAGTGAACAGAATGATCTGACACGGCGCATCGCTTCGGCCTGAGCCGAACAGAGAGTTAGAAAAACCCCGCCCGGCAGTTACGATTTGCCCGGCGGGGTTTTTATTCGTTGCCAGGGGGCAGGCAGAGCTTACGATAGACAGCGAGAGCCATTCGGCTCGAACGACAACCAGATTCGTCAAAGGTCGGTATGTTTCAACCGCAGCCAATCGGATTTATCAGCAGCCCGTATGCAGAGACCAGCGAGATCCCGAGAGGACTTGGGGCGCAGCACCCGGCCGAAGGCATTCTGCGTATACTGCCTGCGTTTGAGGCCGGACTGAAGGATATCGAAGGCTTTTCGCATCTCTTCGTGATCTGGGAATTTGACCGCGTGTCCGGCTATGACCTGGTGAGCGTGCCACCGACGGATCCGCGGCCCCACGGAGTCTTTGCGACGCGCTCGCCGTTCCGTCCGAATCCGATCGGGCTGACGGTGGTGGAACTCCTGCGGCGGGAGAATGAGCGCCTATATGTGCGGGGAGTCGACATGCTCGACGGCACACCCATCCTGGATATCAAGCCGTACCTGTCGGGCGTGCCTGCAGAGAAGCTTCGACGTGGGTGGCTGGCCGAAGCCGAGCGCCAAGCCATCGAAGCCTCCTCTCGGACTTAGGCCCAAGGCGCACTCCAGACGCCGATCGCTGTATGATGGCTGGCCGGTAACCTGTCACTGCTCGCGCAGCACCGAGTCACGGAACATTCATCCCCTCTTCATCACTCGTTTGCTTTCAGCCAAGAGGCTCGTAGGCGCACGAATTCGTGTGACAAACGGTGCGGAAAACAGTTCCGCAGGAGGAAAGAAACAGTGAAGAAACTTGTAATGGTCGTGAGCGTGGCAGCCGCGCTTTCCCTCGCAGCGCAGGCCCAAGAGGGTCCGCTTCAATGGAGCAGGAACAGCGCTCCGTCAGAAACCTACATCACCGGTGGGCCTTGGACGCTGGAACAGTCCGGTGCCGCAGTTGGATTGAAGTCGGCTGGGTACTGCGACAAGAACGGCGGTGCAACTCGGCAACCCCGGCACGGAACGGATGCAGCCTTACTATTTCCCGTTTATCACGGGAATGGGCAAGCACCTTCAGGGATACTTCGACTGGCGTCCGAAGGACACGGATGAAGCGGTCGCGGCTGCGTATTCTGACGACGCGGGCCTGACCTGGACATTCCAGCAGAAGGTGCTGGAGTTGAGGACGACCTGCCCAACCCAGGTTCAGAAAGACCCTGACGGGGATAAGGACAACGGGCCGGATCCTAACAACAGCGACAACGGCGACGATGACGGCCAGGGACACCAGTTCGTGATTCACATTGCGGGACATACTTACCTCTACACGCTGGAACGCGCCAACGACCACATCGATACGGACGATTTGTATATTCACGAACTGACGCCGCAACCCGGGCTCCCTCTGAACGGCGCTCCAGCCATGAACGATGGACCGACCGACGCCACCAGCAACCTGCCTGAGAATGCGTTTCACACGCAGGGATTGCTCAATCCGGACGGCATCCTGGGGATCGTTCCGGGCAAAAAGCCGCTGACCATTATTTACGAACAGAAGATTTTGAAAGGCGACAACACCGGCAGCACCGCCCTTCCCGTGGCGCAGCAATGCAACACGGCGTGGGCGAATTATTACGCCACCAATCCATTTGGGACCGCGGTGAACGATGACATCACTCACCTGCGACTGGCCGAAACAACCGACGGCATCCACTTCACAGACAAAGGCATTCTGCAGGGGTTGAACGATCCGACCGATGTCACTGCGACCGGCACGCGTTGGCTGGCGACTGCCGGGACCATCCTGAAGTTGCGGGGACGCTATGGGCTGCTCTACTCCGGTGGAGGATGCATCGACGGCGATTCGGACGCGTTCCACTACATCGGGTACGCGGAATCAAAGGACCTGCTCCATTGGTCGGTTGTAAACGGGATTAATAATCCAATCGTGTCGGTCGCTCCCTTCACGCTAACCGTGGATGCGAACGGTGTGATTGCGGCTCCCGGTGCAACTGGCAAATCGATTACCGTTCCAGCAGTAGCGCCGGTCGCGGGCGATACTATGGGATGGTTCGCGGGCCGGACGTATGCGCCGAGCGGCACGATCTACAACCGGGACAACCTGACCGTCATCTTTGCCGGCTACCACACGCCGAAGCCGAAGAATGGCCTGGGCGATTACCGCACCATCGGCCGCCTAAGCCTGCACGCGTCGGAGCCGCTGATCTGACGACGAGAACTAGGACGTTCGTACGGACAAAACAAGAAGGGCCGGAGAAGACCTCCGGCCCTTCTTTTCGTATGACCCTGTGTCAGGCGTGATCGCGTGCGCGGACCACGAGGCAGGTGATGTTGTCGCGACCGCCGTTTGCGTTGGCTGCATCGATCAGCAAGCGGCAGCAGGTCCCCAGATCGCTCGATTGACCGAGGATGGAGGCGATCTGTTCGTCTTTGACTTCGCGGGTAAGGCCATCGCTGCAGAGCAGAAACAGGTCGCCGGCTTGAACCGCAAGTTCGTCCAGTTCCGGAACCACAGAAGGCTGAGAACCGACCGCTCGCGTGATCACGTTTCTCAGCGGAGACCGCTCCGCCTCTTCGCGGGTGATCTGGCCGAGCCGGACCTGTTCATCGACGAGCGAATGGTCCTGGGTCCATTGCTGGAGCTTCCCGTCACGCCAAAGGTAACAGCGGCTGTCGCCAACGTGGACGACGTGGGCGCATGCTCCATCGACCAGCAGGGCGACCAGCGTCGTTCCCATACCGTGGAGATTGGCATTGGTTTCGGCCTGCTTGAAGACCAGCTGATTGGCGGAGTTGACCGCGCGTTCGAGCATAGTCTGCCGTCCCTCCGCCGTATTCGGGCTGATCTCCCGGTGAACGTGCTCGCCGCTGCAGAAGCAGTCGAGCACCGCATCGACGGTGACCCGGCTGGCCACCTCTCCGGCAGCCGCGCCGCCCATACCATCGCAGACGACGTAAATGCCGGCGTCTTCGCAATAGCCGAAAGAATCCTCATTCGAAGTGCGGACCCGGCCCTTGTCAGAGGCGGCGGCAACTTCGTAATGCTGTTGTTCCGTTTCCTGCATGTCGAACTTTGTGGTGGCCATCAAACGATCCGGCAAGTTAGATGCAATCCGGCCTCACACTGCCTAATTCTCTATGCCACGAGAAAGGAAACGGGCCTGCTGCTTTCGCTAATCTGCTACACGATACACGGAGTTGCGCGCAGGCGCACCCCGTAAATTGCGGACCCTGCCGGAACACTTTGAGTGGCGGGAACAAAGGTTCAATATGGAAAGCGGGCGAGCGGTGTCTCGCGAAGAGGCGATCACTTGCCGGGCTTCGATGCCGCAGCTGTAGAAACCGCAGGCGGGGGAAGAGTGGCGAGCAGCGGCAGCTCGTAGAGTTCGACCGCATTGTCCCGCAAAATCGCGAATTTGAGGCCGTCCGGAGAGAGTGCAAAATTTTGCCCAGCGCTGATAACCGGTTTCGCCTCAAGAGCGAGTTGGATCTTGCCGGTCGCGGTATCAATGACCTGGACCCTATCTGCCTCAATATCTTCATCGTTGATTAAGTCGATCGCGCTTACCGAGTGGTTGAGGCGGAGTGCGCCGACAGCCACCCGATCGGCCTCGGCGGCATAGCTGTATTTGGGCCAGACGAAATGGCTATCCCAGGGGGCGGTCCAGAGCCGCTCTCCAGTCAAGCGGAAGGCGACGGCCTGGCGATCTCCACCTGCAGGCGGGCAAGTCATGAGCGAGAAGACATTCGCATCCAGGGGCGTGGGCGAAGGAGTACAAGTCGAATTCACTTTGCCGATGAGTTGCGGGTCGCCCTTGAACGGAGCATAGCGGATAAGCCAGTCCGTTTTTTTGTCCGGCAAAACCTCAACAAAGCCCTGCTGGATCATGGGCAGCAGAAGGGGATGGTGGACCAGGGAACGTGCAAGTACGGTCGCATCTTTTGGCTGCAACGCAATGAGTTCCACATCTTCATGGGGTGGAGAGCTTCCGTTCTGCCGGGCCTCGTCCACCAGTTTCTGGTGTTCCTCCTGACCGTGCCGCTCCGCATCGATCTCGACGAGGACAAGCTTGCCGTCGGGGCTCTCCTGCACGGCCTGCATGTGAGCCTTGGATTCAACGTACGGCTTGAGATGAAGAGTGGCATCGGTGGTGAAAAGGGTATCCCGCTGGCGGATGAGGACCTGACCGGTGCTCAGCGGCCAGAGGTAGCGGCCGTGATCGTGCATGCGCCAGTCCGCCGTAGCACTGACCTTGCCGGAAGGGAGTTCCAGTACGACAGCGCGAATCTCCTGGTCCTCATCTTCCCGCGGACAGTCTGGAAGACGCTTCAATAAACCGCCGAGCCGAAAGGTAAACAGCAGGTGATCCGAGTCGAGGAAGCTGAGCGCCAGAACCGAGGTTCGGTCGATGGCAACGGTTTTGCCAGGCATTTGAAACCCAAGCGGCTGAAGCGGAATTCGGAGGGAAGGCGCAATCTGCGAAGTCTGCGCGGGCGGCGGATTCTTACTGCCACACCAGGCGGCATTTGAACCGAGCAGGCAGAGCAGAGCCGCGGAGACCAGAGCGGTTCTCCGTCGAGTCTCCTCTGTGCGCCAGATACGCAGCCGGACCATCTCTCTATTGTCTGCCATAAGTTGAGGCGCCGCGCACGGTGCGTGTTGCCTACACCGAAATCCGGCTTGATCCCGCAACGCAATCAGGCCCAGAACAACACATCTGTTAGCAGTTCGCGCATTCCTGGCGCTTTGCGTTTGCATGACATTGTTGCCATCTGCCGCTGTGTCTTGCAACTCACCAAAGCGCAGCCGGATTCCCATCATTCGATTCACCGCCGGAAGGTTTCTCCTGGAACTGGAAGTCCGGCGAGCCGAATCGCCCCGGGTCTGCATTCAAGGAGAAAACCAGATGAAATGCGCAGTGAGGACCGTGTCGTCCTTTGCATTGCTCGCAATGTTTGCGAGCGCGATCAGCTACGCCGGGCCGCAGGAGGACTCCCGAGAGGGTCACGCCTGGCGGTCATGGGGCGGAAACGCCCACAACACCCGCAGTTCCTTCTCAGAACACCGCATCTCGCCCCAGACCGTAGGACAGCTGAAAGTGAAGTGGATCTTCCCCACGGCGGGCGACGTGAGTGCCACGCCGACCGTAGAGGGCAACGCTGTGTACGCGGTCGACTGGGGCG
Source organism: uncultured Acidobacteriaceae bacterium (assembly GCA_963748555.1). Taxonomy (GTDB): domain Bacteria; phylum Acidobacteriota; class Terriglobia; order Terriglobales; family Acidobacteriaceae; genus CAWKKW01. The sequence goes on along the minus strand of CAVVJK010000002.1, from coordinate 207,945 downwards.
GTTACGTTTACCGCATCAACGCCACCACCGGAAAGGCGGAGTGGCGCCACAAGGTATCGGACTATACCGGGAATTCCGCGTCTTACTCGAGAACCTCGCCCGCCATCGACGGCGACCGGATCATCATTGGAGACCAGGGCGCAGCGGTCGAGATGGCTATCAACAAATACAACGGCAACCTGATCTGGAAGACGATCGTAGACCCGCTTCCTGCGGCCTTCATTACGAATTCACCGCTGGTGTACGGCAGGCATGTCTACATCGGCGTCTCCTCCAATGAAGAATCCCTCGCGTCCACGGATCCGACCTATGTGCTGCAATTCCGTGGCAGCATTCAATCTTTGAACCTCGAAACCGGTGCAGTGGAGTGGAAGACGTACGTGGTGCCGACTGGCTACACCGGAGGCGCGGTGTGGGGCAGCAACTTCGTCATCGACCGCAAGAGAAACGCTCTCTACGCGGGTATCGGCAACAACTACTCGGTGCCTTCGTCGGTGTCGGCGTGTATCGGCAATTCGTCCACAGTTAATCAGCAACTCGCCTGCCTGAGTCCTCAGGACTACATCGACAGCATGCTGGCTCTGAACCTGAACGATGGGAGCGTGAAGTGGGACCATCGCTTCCAGGGGGCGGACACCTGGACTGTTGCCTGCATCACGAATCCAAACACGGGCATTCCCTGCCCCGATCATCCGGGACCGGACTATGACTTCGGCGCGGGCGACAACCTGATCACCGTGATGCACAACGGCCAACGGACGGACATCCTGGGAGCAGGCCAGAAGAGCGGCTACTACTGGGCTGTGAATCCCGACAACGGCAACCTGCTTTGGGGAACCAAAGTTGGCCCCGGAGGATTGACCGGTGGCGTGGAGTGGGGAACGGCTACCGACAACCGGCGCATCTACGTGCCGATTACCAATTACTACAACACGTCGTTCAAACTTGTACCGTCGGGTGAGACGTGGAATGGAGGCGTCTGGTCGGCCCTGGATCCGACCACCGGACACATTCTGTGGCAGACGAAAGCCACGGGTCGAAACCCGCTGAAGCCTTCGCTACCCGCGCGGGCCTTGGCGCCTGTCTCGGCCGCCAATGGAGTTGTCTTCGCCGGTTCGATGTCGGGAGACTTCGTCGCTATGGATGGAGCTTCCGGGCAAGATCCTCTGGAAATATGCCAGCGGCGGATCCGTGAACTGCGGCCCTTCGATCGTGGACGGCAGCGTCTACTGGGGATCCGGATATACCAACGACCAAGCAGGAACCGGGAACAAGAAGCTGTACGCCTTCTGGATCCCTGAAACGGACCACGAGAACGAATAACTGCAGCACGGGGGCGAACGGACTTCAACGTTCGTTCGCCTCGCTCATGCGTGACTCGTAGACGGCTCAGCGGTAAGCTTCCCTCCTCCAGAAAGCGAAGCCGGACACGCGGGCCGCACCCAGGAAGAAGATCAGGCTGAGAACCAATACGCCGGGAACCAGCATCCATCGACCTTCGCCCACATCGATCACTGCGTCAAAGAGCTGCACGAATCCGTTGAGGAGCAGCAAGGTGCCGAGTGCGCCTCGCGCTCGCAGCATCCACATGGCCAGCAGCATGAGAGCCAGGCAGAGGTTGCGAGAGACCAGATACCCGGCGTACACGCGTACGCCTTCGGTGATGGGAGAATTCGGGGTAAGCAGCATTCCCGGCTTCGCCCAGGCGATGACGCCCCCCATAACCATCAGCAAGGCGCCGAAGACAATCAGGACGCGGAGCCACACCGGCAGGTTCAGGCCGGCATTGGTTCGAGACGAACTGGTGCTGCGGGGTGCCCTCGAAGTCTGCATCTACACACTCTCCGCATTCGAGTCGCTGCGCCAGACTCGGCGATGAGACCTATACGGCGGGTTCCGTGTCGGGGTTCAGTTCGCGCAGAGAATAATCGGCCTGCGCGACTTTGCGGTAGGTTTGACTGGGTGTCGCAGCTTGGTCTCTGGTTGCCGACCCACACCAGCGGCGCAACACAAAGCCCCGGCGAGCCGGGGCTTGTTTCTATAGGACATCCGAAATCTAGAAGTGGTACGCCACGCCGATGACCGGATTGAGCGGATCATAGTAGCGGTTCGTATTGAATCCGGGCTGCACCACGAGGCTGGGCGCCTTCATGATGATGCCGCGGAACTCTGCACGAATGTCGAAGCTTGGGCTGATCTCGTACGCGATGCCGCCGCCGTAGAATCCGCCGATCTGGGTGGTTCCCTTCACGTCGAGCGTAGTCAGGCCGCTGGTCTGAATTGGCGAAAAGCGATAGCCGCCGACGCCCGCTTCGAGGAACGGATTGAAATTTTTGAAGTTGAAGCTGTAGACGTAGCCCGCAGAGAATTCCTGCATCTGGCTGGGAACCGAAAAGTTATTAAAGCTGGCGTGGTAATGATTCCGATAGCGGAAGAGGTACTGGTAATTCGCCTCGAGCGCGCTATGAGGGGTCAACATGTAGCGATAGCTGCCGAGGACGCCGTCGCCGATCGTGGCAGTCTGATGGACTGCGTTGCCAATCACCTGGGGAGAGATGAAGGCGGTGCCGCTTACGCTTGCATCCATCCGGCTTTCCTGGGCAAAGCTCGCAACTGCCAGCAATGGCAGCAGAACCAAAAACAGTACAAATTTTCTCATTCGTCTGATGAACCTCTCGCCTGCTCAACCAAGCCGCAGGCGCAAAGCCCGGCTCGTCGATTTCTTCAAAGTGCGGATCCGGCCTGATTCGCTTCCGGGAAGCTCTCGCATTTGGTCGCGCAGGTCGCCTTTTTAGACGAAACAGCTGCTCAAACCGTGTTGCCTGCGAGGAAACCCGGCGAAATCCGCCCATCCACTTCGCAATTGTACCTGCGGCAAGCCCAGCACGCGATGGAGTTTGCGGCAACGACGTCAAACTACAGCGGTCTCCGAGGTGTCGGGCAGAGTTCTTCAGGGAAGCAGCGATGGCTTCCTTCGGCGGACCTTGCTGAAAGAGGTATGGACTGCCACGCTCCAGCGACACCGCCCGCACCACCTTCAGAAAAGCCGCGCCCGCGTGGGACAGATTCGCTCCCTTGCGGTACACCAGACGCAGCAGGCGGTCGAAGCGAAGTTCGGCTACCGGCACCTTGACCAGTTGGCCGCTATCCAGTTCCTGCCTAACTGTCAGGCCGGGCACCAGGGCGACACCGTTTCCCATGGCCACGAAACGCTTGATGGCTTCGAGGCTGGGCAGTTCCACGCACATATTAAGCGGCGTGTTGTGGGCTTTGAAGGCAGAGATCACTCTGCGCCGCAGAGGCGAAGGCACGTTGTGAGCGATGAAGTTTTCCGCGCCAAGATCGCGAATCGAGACCTGCGTCTCCTGCGCCAGCGGATGATTCGGGTTTACGACGAAGGCGAGGTCATCCCGGTACACGACAATCGACTCAAACGGATCAGGGGGCTGGTAGGACATGATGCCGATCTCGGCGGTACGCTGGACCAGTTCGTCGGGAATCTGGCTGGCGAGAGACCGCTGGACGGTGACTCCAACCTGCGGACAGAGTTGCCGAAAACGGTCGAGAACCGTGAGCAGGTAAAGACAGGTATATTCATTGGCAGCCAGTTGCAGGCGGCCCCGCTCGAGCGAACGCAGCTCCAGCAGGGCGCTGGTGGCCTCGTTTCGAAGGCTGACCAGTTTCAGGGCATATTCGCGGAGCAGTTCTCCGGCGGCGGTCAGGGCTCCATCCCGGGCAGAGCGCTCAAAGAGTGGTTCCCCGAGATCGCTCTCCAGTTTACGAATCACCTGGCTGACAGCGGGCTGGGTGCGATGCAGGCGAGTCGCCGCGCGAGAGAAGCTCCGCTCTTCAGCGACGGCAAGAAACGTTTCCAACTGGTAGATGTCCATAAGGATTGCAGTAGGCTGCTCGTCCTGTTCGAGATGATTATAAGGTAGACTAGCGGTATATCCAAAGTATTATAAACTTGCGTTATACTTCACAAATTGGGAGACTTCCTATAGACGGATCTTTCCCGGGTAGGCGCTCATGAACCAGCTTTCCTTTTTCGACACCACTTTGCGCGACGGAGAACAGTCTCCCGGTTGCAGCATGACCCGCGAAGAGAAGCTGACGATGGCACATGCGCTGGAAGAACTGGGCGTGGACATTCTCGAGGCAGGATTCGCCATTGCCTCGGACGGAGACTTCGCGGCCATCGATTCGATCGCGCGCGAAGTTCGCGAGTCGAAGATTGCCTCGCTGGCACGAGCGCGGCGTGACGATATCGAGAGAGCCGCAGCCTCGCTCGAACATGCGCATCGTGCGCGCATTCATGTATTTCTGGCCAGTTCGGATATTCACCTTGAACACAAGCTGAAGATCACGCGCAGCCAGGCACTGGAGCAGACGGCCGCCTGTGTCGCGCTGGCGCGCAAGTATGTGGACGACGTGGAGTTTTCGCCGGAAGACTCGACCCGCAGCGACCGCGACTTTCTATGCGCGATGGTGGGCGCGGCCATCGAAGCCGGAGCGACCACGATCAATATGCCGGACACGGTCGGCTACGCAGTTCCCGCCGAATATGGCGCCATGTTCCGCGAGGTGCGCGAACGCGTGCCGGGTGCGGAGAACGTCATCTTCTCTTCCCATTGCCACAACGATCTGGGGCTGGCGATTGCGAATTCGCTGGCCGCTATCGAGAACGGCGCGCGCCAGGTCGAGTGCACCATCAACGGCATCGGAGAACGCGCCGGCAATGCGGCGCTCGAAGAGTTAGCCGCGGTGCTGCACGTGCGCGGCGATCTCTACAACGTTGAAAACGGAATTCGCACCGAGAGGCTCTATGGAGTGAGCCAGCTGCTGGCGACGATGATCTCGTTTGGGCCGTCGCCGAACAAAGCGATCGTCGGCGCGAATGCGTTCGCGCACGAAGCCGGCATTCACCAGCATGGCGTGCTTTCCAATCCGCTGACCTACGAGATTATGACGCCGGCTTCGGTCGGCGTTCCCAGCAACCGCATGGTGCTGGGCAAACACTCCGGGCGGCATGCGCTGCGGAACAGGCTGGAAGCACCTTGGCTATCGGCTGGAAGCGGCGGATCTGGACATCGCGTATCGCGCGTTCACGGAATTGGCCGATCGGAAGAAGGCAGTCTATGACCAGGATCTGATCAACCTGGTGGCGCATCATCAGCGGCATCGGGACCTGATTGCCATCGAGCCGATCGCTGAGGCGGGCTGAGAGTAGACCTGCTTCGCCGAGGCGCCGGCACCGGCGAGTCGTGCGGCTGCTTGACCGGAATCGAACGCGGCCATCAGATCCAGACCGCGGAAAACACTAAGCTCACAGTTGGAGAGTAGCGGATGAAGCTGAAGGTACTTGTCGTTGCCGGAGATGGAATCGGGCCCGAAGTGACGCAGCAGGCGGTACAGATTCTGCGGTCGGTTGCCGAGTTTGGCGGCTACGATTTCCAGTTTGCGGAAGCACCGATTGGCGGCGCGGCCATTCGCGCAGCGGGTACGCCTCTCCCTTCAGCGACGCTCGATGCGGCGCTCGACAGCGACGCAGTGTTGCTCGGCGCAGTGGGCGGCAACGAATTCAATTCCCTTCCCCCGGATCGCCGCCCGGAGGCTGGACTGCTGCAGCTGCGGCAGGCGCTGGGCGGATTTGCGAACCTGCGGCCTTCCTTCGCGTGGCCTGCACTTACGTCAGAATTCTCCGCTGCGGGCGGAGGTCGTTGAGGGCGCGGACATTCTGTTCGTTCGCGAACTGCTGGGCGGTCTCTACTTCGGCGAGCCGCGGGCCTGGAACAAGGACACCCACGCGGCCTGGAACACGATGCGCTACACGCGCGATGAAGTGGCTCGGATTGCGCGGGTGGCTTTTGAACTCGCCTCCAAGCGCCGCAAGAAAGTCACGTCGGTCGATAAGGCCAACGTGCTCGAAGTTTCGCAGCTCTGGCGCGCTACGGTGATTGAGATTGCGCAACAGTATCCCGACGTGACGCTGGAACACCAATACGTCGACGCCTGCGCGATGCATTTGATGAATACGCCGCGCAACTTCGATGTGGTGGTGACCGAGAACCTCTTCGGCGACATTCTCTCGGACGAAGCTGCGGTCATTACCGGTTCGCTGGGCATGTTGCCTTCGGCAACCATCGGCGGACAGGTAAATCTTGTATGAGCCGGTGCATGGATCGGCTCCCGATATCGCGGGCAAGGGTCTGGCCAATCCGCTGGGCGCGATCCTGACGGCGGCGCTGTTGCTGCGGCACTCTGCCAACCTGGAGCAGGATGCGCAGGCGATCGAAACTGCGGTGCGCAAGGTGCTCGAAGCGGGCTACCGAACAGCAGACCTGGCGCGCGAGAGCACAGATAAGCTGCACGTCGTCTCCACGCAGGAGATGGGCAAGCAGGTGCACCAGGCGCTGAACGAGATCATCGACCGCACGGCAGGCGTCTGCACGCGGTCTAGTTGGAGCAAACAGGATCGGCATCACGATCAGGAGTCTTCGTAACGATGGCAGTTACAGCGAAAACACTATTTGAAAAGGTTTGGGAATCGCACCTGGTGGCCGAGCCGGCGGGCGAGCCGGCGATTCTCTATATCGATCTGCACCTGATCCACGAGGTCACTTCGCCGCAGGCTTTTGAAGGATTGCGGCTCGCCGGCAGAACGGTGCGCCGTCCGGACCGGGTGCTCGCGACCGTCGACCACAACGTGCCCACGACCAAGAATCGCCTGGTGATCGCGGACCAGATCGCCTCGAAGCAGATCGACACTCTGCGCCGCAACTGCGAAGAGTTCGGCATCGAGCTGTACGACGTCGAATCGCCGCAGCAGGGCATTGTGCACGTGATCGGACCGGAACTGGGCGCGACCAAGCCGGGTATGACGATCGTCTGCGGCGACTCGCATACCTCCACGCACGGAGCGTTCGGCGCGCTTGCCTTCGGCATTGGCACGTCGGAAGTGGAACACGTGCTGGCGACGCAGACCCTGCCGCAGTCGCGGCCAAAGACGTTTCGCATCTCGGTTGAAGGCGAACTGCCGCCCGCAGTAGGCGCGAAAGATATCGCGCTCGGAATCATCGGCCATATCGGCACGGATGGCGCGACCGGCTGCGTGATCGAGTATGCGGGATCGGCCATTCGCGGGCTCTCGATGGAAGGCCGCATGACGCTCTGCAACATGAGCATCGAAGCGGGCGCGCGCGCCGGCATGATCGCGCCGGACGAAACGACCTTTGAGTATCTGCAAGGCCGGCGCTTTTCGCCGAAGGGCGCGGATTGGGACAAGGCCGTCGAGCAGTGGAGCAAGCTGGCCACCGACGAGGGCGCGAAGTTTGATCGCGAACTGGTGTTGCGCGCGGAAGACCTGGCCCCGTTCGTCACCTGGGGAACCAGCCCGGGCATGGTGGTTCCTGTAACGAGCCACGGTGCCTGATCCCGCTGGATCTACCTCCGAAGGCGAGCGCAAGAACTTCGAGCGCGCCCTTGAATACATGGACCTGAAGCCCGGGGTCGCCGATGGAAGAGATCGCGATCGACCGCGTCTTTATCGGCTCCTGCACCAATTCGCGCATTGAAGACCTGCGCGCGGCCGCGCATGTGGTCGCCGGTTACAGTGTGCATCCGCACGTAAGCGCCATGGTGGTTCCAGGATCGCAAGCGGTGAAGGCGCAGGCTGAGGCCGAGGGGCTGGATAAGGTCTTCGTCGAAGCCGGCTTTGACTGGCGCGAGCCGGGATGCTCGATGTGCCTGGGCATGAATCCCGACACGCTTTCTCCGGGCGAGCGCTGCGCCTCGACCAGCAACCGCAACTTTGAAGGACGCCAGGGCGCCGGCGGCAGAACGCACCTGGTCAGCCCGATGATGGCTGCGGCAGCCGCGGTCGCGGGCCACTTCACCGATGTCCGTCACTGGGAGTTCAAAGAGCAGGAACTTGCGGGAGCGGGGGCGAAGAACTAGTCATGAAACCATTCCGCACTCTGACCTCTAACGTGCTGCCGCTCGATCGTGCCAACGTCGACACCGATCAGATTATTCCCAAGCAGTTTTTGAAGCGCATTGAGCGCACCGGCTATGGCGACTTTCTCTTCTTTGACTGGAGAAAGGATCCGCGCTTCGAGTTGAACGACCCGCACTACAAGGGCGCGGAGATCCTGGTGGCCGCGAAAAACTTCGGCTGCGGCTCATCGCGCGAGCATGCTGCATGGGCGCTGTCGGACTATGGATTTCGCTGCGTGATCGCGCCCAGTTTTGCGGATATCTTCCACTCGAACGCGGGTAAGAACGGCATGCTGATCATCACGCTGCCGGAGGAGCAGGTGAATACGCTGCTGCAAAATGCCGCGGCGAACGACCACTACCAGCTCACGGTTTCGCTCGAAGACGAGACCATCACGCGATGGCAAGGGATTCGAGCACCACCTTTCACATCGACCCGTTCCGGCGGGACTGTTTGCTCGAAGGGCTGGACGATATTGGACTGACGCTGCGGCACGCTGCGGCGCTGGACGCATTTGAAAAGCAGCATGACTCGGCTACGTGGCTTACGCCGAAGATGAATTAAGGCTGCTGGCGGTTACGAATTCGCGCGAGCACAGCCGCTATTTGAAGGAAGGAATGGATCAGTTGAAAGAAGCAGAAGGCAAGCGTCAGAGTATTCCCCTCACCGAAGGTCCCAGCCGGGCAGCAGCGCGTTCTTACCTGCGCGGCGTGGGCTTCAGCAAAGAAGATCTGCACAAGCCGATCATCGGCATCGCCAACACCTGGACCGAGATCGGTCCCTGCAACTTTCACCTGCGGGATGTGGCCGAGGCCGTAAAGCAGGGTATTCGCGAGGCCGGCGGCACCCCGATGGAGTTCAACACCGTCACTATCTCTGACGGCATCACCATGGGCACCGAGGGCATGAAGGCCTCGCTGGTCAGCCGCGAAGTGATCGCCGACTCCATCGAACTGGTCGCTCGCGGCAATCTCTTCGACGGATTGATTGGTATCGGTGGCTGTGACAAGAACATGCCCGGCATCATCATGGCGCTCTGCCGGCTCGATATTCCCGGCATGATGCTCTACGGCGGATCGATCGCGCCGGGCAAGCTGAACGGCGTCGACATCACCATTCAGAACGTATTTGAAGGCATCGGCTCCTACGCCAAGGGCACCATCGACGAAGCTGGACTGGAAGCGCTGGAAGCGAATGCCTGCCCCGGCGCAGGCGCATGCGGCGGCCAATTTACCGCCAACACCATGGCGATGGCCGCGGAGATTCTGGGCATCTCGCCCATTCAACTCTCGGGAGTTCCAGCGCTGGCCGGACAGAAGCACGATGCCTCGCGGCAGGCTGGGCGCATGCTGATGGATGCGGTGCGCGCGAACCTGCGGCCTTCGCAGATCATCACCCGCAAGTCGATCGAGAATGCGATCGCCTCGGTGGCCGCGTCGGGCGGTTCCACCAACGCGGTGCTGCATTTCCTCGCCATCGCGCGCGAGGCCGGGCATTGAGTTGAACATCGATGACTTCGACCGCATCAGCAAGCGCACGCCGTTCTTCTGCGACCTGACGCCTTCGGGCAAATATGTCGCTTCGGACTACCAGGCTGCAGGCGGTTCCCGGCTTCTGGCCGAGCGGCTGCTGCGAGGCCAAGCTGATCGACGGCTCGGCTTTGACGATCAGCGGCAAGACGCTGGGCGAAGAGGCTGGCGGAGGCCGTGGAAGCGCCCGGACAAAAGGTGATCTATTCGGCGGAACATCCGCTGAAGCCCACCGGCGGACTGGTGATCCTCAAAGGCAATCTTGCGCCCGAAGGCTCGGTGATGAAGATCGCCGCGGCCAATCGCGCTGGAACATCGCGGTCCGGCGCGCGTCTTCGAGAGCGAGCAGGACTGCTTCGCCGCGGTGCAATCCGGGCAGATCAAGCCCAACGACGTGCTGGTGATCCGCTATGAAGGGCCGAAGGGTGGACCGGGCATGCGCGAGATGCTGCAGGTGACCGCGGCGATCAGCAGCAACAGTGATCTGAATTCGACGGTGGCCCTGCTGACCGACGGACGCTTCTCCGGCGCGACGCGCGGCTTCACCGCCGGGCACGTTGCACCCGAAGCCGCTGTCGGCGGGCCGATCGCGCTGGTTCGCGAAGGCGACACCATTCATTTCGATATTCCCAATCGCACGTTGACTCTGGAGGTCTCGCAGGGCGAGCTCGAATCGCGCCGGCGATCCTGGACGCCACCCGCTCCCCGATTTACCCGTGGTGTCTTTCGCAAGTACACCGATAGCGTTTCTTCTGCCGCACTTGGTGCTGTCACAACCTAAGAGGAGTTTGTATCCATGAGCGATGCCAATCATCACGAGGAACCAGCGATTCTGGCCCATCCCGCGCGCCTGACCGGCGGAGAAATCATGTGGGCCACCCTGGAGGGCGAGGGTGTCGATGTGGTCTTCGGCTACCCCGGTGGAGCCATTCTGCCCGCCTACGACGCGCTGCGCAAGTTTCCGATCCGCCATGTGCTGGTGCGGCACGAGCAGGGCGCAGCCCACATGGCCGATGGATACGCGCGCGCCTCGGGCAAAGTCGGCGTGGCGATTGCTACCTCCGGCCCGGGTGCCACCAATCTTGTAACCGGCATTGCGACAGCCATGATGGATTCGATTCCCATGGTCTGCATTACCGGCCAGGTCTCGAGCAAGGTGCTGGGCAGCGATGCATTTCAGGAGGTCGACATCACCGGCATCACGCTGCCGGTGACCAAGCACAACTACCTGGTCACGCGCGTCGAAGACATTGCGCCAGTGCTGCGCGAGGCCTTTCAGATTGCGCGTTCCGGCCGGCCCGGACCAGTGCTGGTCGACATCACCAAGGACGCGCAGCAGGCGAGCACCGAGTTTGATTTCGCTGCCGCCGCCCCGCAGGCCTATCGCGGACATCCGATGCTGCAGGTGAAAGACGAAGCAGTGCAGCAGGCCATCGAGCTGATTCTCGCGGCGAAGCGGCCGGTCATTCTCGCGGGACATGGCATCATCCAATCGAACGCGGGCAAGCAGGTGCTCACGCTGGCAGAGCGGTTGCAGATTCCAGTGGCCACTACGCTGCTGGGATCTGGGCAGCTTCCCTGCTTCGCATGAGCTCTCGCTGGGCATGATGGGCATGCACGGCGAGTCGTGGGTCAACCGCGCGATTCAGCAAGCAGATTTGCTGATCGCCTGCGGAATGCGGTTCGATGATCGCGTGACCGGATCGCTTTCGACCTACGCGCTGAAGGCGAAGAAGATTCACATCGAGATCGATCCGGCAGAGATCAACAAAAACGTCGCAGTGGATGTGGCATTAGCCGGAGACCTGCGCGAAGTGCTCGAGCGCATCCTGCCGCAGATCGCTCCCAGGGGCCGCGATGGCTCGGCGTGGCTGCGCGATATCGCCGCGATGAAGGGCACCGAGTCCGTTCGCGACATCAAGAACCTGCCGGACAACGGCCACCTCTACGCCGCGCACGTGATCAACGACATCTGGAACGCGACCGGCGGCAAGGCCATCGTGGTGACCGATGTTGGCCAGCACCAGATGTGGGAGGCGCAGTACTACAAGCATGAAGAGCCGCGTACGCTGATCACTTCCGGCGGCCTCGGCACCATGGGGTTTGCCCTGCCGGCAGCCATCGGCGCGAAGATCGCCTGCCCGGACCGCGAGGTCTGGGTCATTGCCGGGGATGGCGGTTTCCAGATGACTGCTGCGGAGTTGTCGACCATCGCGCAGGAGAACCTCGACATCAACATCGCCGTCATCAACAACGGATTTCTCGGAATGGTGCGGCAGTGGCAGGAGTTCATCTACGACCGAAATTATGCCTGCTCGCCGATCCTGAGCCCGGATTTCGTCAAGCTGGCCGAGGCGCACGGGATCCCGGGAGCCACGGTGCGCACGCGCGGCGAAGTGTTGCCGGCGGTAGAGACGGCGCGCAACTCGCGGTCCGTTCCTGATGAACTTCCTGGTGGAGAAGGAAGATGCCGTTTATCCGATGATTGCTCCGGGTTCGGCGCTCGATGACATGATCCGGCGGCCGGTCGCAGCCAAGGGAAAGAACTGGGATCCGATGATCGAAAACCCGGAAGACTAAGGGCAGTTGGAAACTGCGCGATCTGGTGTCATCCCGACCGAAGCGCAGCGGAGTGGAGGGACCTGTGGTTAGTGGAATCGTGTGCAGGCCAATGAACGATGAGTCGCGATGACCGGTGTTATTTCGTCTACATCGTCGCTAGCCGAACGCACGTCATTTATTGCGGTATGACAAACAGCATTCTGCGGCGCATTCAGGAACACCGCGCCGGGCAAGTGCCGGGATTTACGGCCACGTACCGCTGCAATCGCCTGGCATGGTTTGAGCGATTCGAATGGGTAGATAGCGCGATCGACCGCGAGAAGCAGATCAAGCGCTGGCGCCGCGAGAAGAAGGTCTGGTTGATTGAGCAGATGAATCCGACTTGGTCGGATCTGGAGTGAGAATTGGGGAAAAGCAACCGCAGGTCCCTCCACTGCGCTTCGCTTCGGTCGGGATGACACCTTTAACTAACCCTAAGAAGCACTGGTCAAAGGTCAGGAACATGGATTCACCTAGGAGACCGGTGGGTCGGCTCATCAATCGGCGAGGTCAGTAGCAGGTACCTGACTCACCCTTAGTTTTGAGAGTTTGCAAGAAAGGCAAGCCATGCTGCACACGTTTGTACTACTGGTGGAGGACAAGCCCGGCGTGTTGACCCGGGTTGCGTCGCTGTTTCGCCGCCTGAATATCAACATCATTTCGCTGACGGTCGGCTACTCGGAGCGCGTGGGCGTGTCGCGCATGACGATTGTGGCGGAAGCGCCGCAGGGCTCCGGACATCGCATCAAGGCGAGCCTGTTCAAACTGGAGAATGTGCTCGACGTCGATGATGTCGGACAGATGTCCGTGGTCAGCCGCGAACTGGCCCTGATCAAAGTGGCCGCGACGCCGAAGACGCGTTCCCCGATCTTTGAACTCGCCGAAGTTTTCCGGGCACGCATCGTCGATCTGGCTCCAGAGTCGCTGATGATCGAGTTGACCGGCGTAGCCAGCAAGATTGAAGGGCTGATTCAGGTGCTCAGCGAAGGCGAAAACCAGATTCTCGAGGTCTCGCGCACCGGACGCATGGTGATGCGGCGCGGCCAGCACACCAGCCGCGTGCTCGAGGCCATGCGGATTCCCGATCCGGAAAGCTGAACCAGAAATGCTCGGCCGCTGGACGATGCGCTCGATCTCCTCACCGACGAGCCGAATCTGCCGCAGTAGCCACAGCGACGCCAGGCCCGCTCAGCAACTGACGAGGCGGGCATTCGCAGCGCTGACTGCTTATCCAAGATCAATCGCAACGATTACTCCACACCAAAGAAGGAAACCACACGAATGGCAAAGACCTATCACGACCAGGACGCCGATCTTTCCCTGATCCAGCAAAAGAAAGTGGCCATCATCGGCTACGGCTCGCAGGGACACGCCCATGCTCTCAACCTGAAAGACTCGGGCGTAGAAGTGCGCGTCGGTCTGCCGGCCACCAGCCGCTCCATCGATAAGGCGAAGAAAGCAGGGCTCGAGGTGAGCACCGTCGCCGAAGCCGCGCAATGGGCGGACGTGATCATGGTCCTCGTTCCCGATCAGACTGCGGCCAAGGTCTACAAGGAAATCGAGCCCGGCCTCACTGCGGGCAAGACGCTGATGTTCGCCCATGGCTTCAACATCCGCTTCCGCACCATCACTCCGCCCGCGGGTGTCGATGTGTCGCTGGTCGCGCCCAAGGCCCCAGGGCATCGCGTACGCGAAGTGTTCACAGAGGGCGGCGGCGTGCCGGCACTGGTCGCGGTCGAACAGGACGCGAGCGGCAACGCGCTGAAGCAGGCTCTCTCCTACGCCAAAGGCATCGGTTGCACACGGGCAGGCGTGCTCGAAACCACCTTCACCGAAGAGACCGAGACGGATCTTTTTGGCGAACAGGCGGTGCTCTGCGGAGGAACCTCGGCACTGGTGAAGGCGGGCTTTGAGACCCTGGTCGAAGCCGGCTATCAGCCTGAGTTGGCCTACTTCGAGGTGCTGCACGAACTGAAGCTGATCGTCGACCTGATGTATCGCGGCGGCCTGGCCTACATGCGCTACTCCGTATCGGATACGGCCGAATGGGGAGACTACACGGCTGGTCCGCGGATCGTGACCGACGAAGTGAAAAAGTCGATGAAGGGGCTGCTGAACGATATTCAGGACGGAAGCTTTGCCAAGCGCTTCATCGAGGAAAACGAAACCGGCCGCAAGGAGTTCGAGCGGATTCGCAAGGAAGAAGCGAACCACCCGATTGAAAAAGTAGGCGCGAATCTCCGGGCGGCGATGCCCTTCCTCGACCCGATCGTGGTGGTGGACGGGAAGCCTCAGAAGGCAGACTCCGTCACAGCCTAACCAGCATTTCTTTGGACAGCAGGGTAGCCAAATCGGCGGCCCTGCTGAGTTTTCCACCGCTAGTTTCGATTACCGTTAACCAAAGCCTTAATAAATTTCTCATCAGCGGCAGCCGAAACTCCGATCTTCGCCAGCAAGGTCGCGTTTTGAGCCGGAAACATTTCTTCGCCGCTGCAGGGACTCGAGTCGCAGTAAGTCGCTGATCCTATGTGACTCTGAGCCCGAGGAGATTTACCGTTGGACACCGCACTGCGCACCGCTACTTACTAGGTTATTAATAGCCTCAATTAAATCTTAACGAAAACTTTCAAAAAGATTACAAATAGCAATGTGCTGTCGAAGCGCCTTGTCTTGGTTTGAGTCCGGGGTACTCTGATTTTCAAGCTGGATTGGAATTCCCCTCCAAGCACAGAGGTTGCCGTGGCACGACCAGCAGTGAAGGAAGTTTTGGCGCAGCGGATGCTGCTGGAATACCTGGATGACGACTTCGTCTTTCGCAACCAGGAGGTACTCCAGCATCTTGTGAAAACCGATCTGGAGATCCTGTCCCGGGATACTCTGGATGCGATGGAGTGCCTGCTTCAACTAGCCATCCATTACCGCGCTGAGATATTGAAGCTGCAAACGCGCGAGATGAGGCAGAACGTCGGCCAGCCAACCGCACCTGCTCGGCAGCTCGGCTGTCGAATCGCCGTTTCCAGTTCGTCCTGTTACATTTTTGCCTTAACCAACAGCCAAAGCTCCCGCTGGATCTCGATCGCGAACCGCTGGCGATCATGCCGCTTCCATTCATCGCCATTCATTGTCGTTTTGTCACATTCCGATAGATATCTGACGAGTTCGGCTGCGCACAGTTTGCGTCGAGGGGTAGCTTCTCGGTTACCATCACCTTGAGCAGACCCCTTTGCGGGAACGAAGGTAGACGTCGGGATCGGAAAATCCCAGCTACACCGAACCTTTGCCCGCCGCTACCACATCCAGTGAACGTCAGCTTGGAAGGTGAACTGATGACTCCTGCTTCCCCGACCCTCCCCGTCTCTCAGCAGATTCATTCACCGATTGCGGACATCGTCGCCGCCTTGACGCGGATCGTGCCCCTCCAAGGTCTCAGCGAGGAAGAGTTCACCTGGCTCGCGACCCATGCTACGGAGTACTGCGTGCCGGGAGGCACGACCCTGTTTCACGATGGCGATCCGGCGGAAGAGATGATGATCCTGGTCCGGGGCGAGATCCATGTGCGGCGCTCGCGCGCCTTGGGCGATGCTCTGTTCATCGGACGGTCTGGACAGATCACCGGACTGCTTCCTTTCTCCCGCATGAAGACCTATGGCGGCCAGGGCTATACCACCGCAGACACCTGGGCTTTGACCTACCCCAAGTCGCTCTTTCCGGAGATGCTGCAGGCAATTCCCTCGCATGGCCAATCGCCTGGTGGGTGTGTTGCTGGACCGTGTGAGAGAAGTGACCCGCATCGAGCAGCAGACTGAGAAGCTCGCCGCATTGGGCAAACTGGCCGGAAATTTGGCCCACGAGCTGAATAACCCAGCTTCGGCCGCACAGCGAGCCGCTGGTGGCATTCTCGGGGAGTTGCGCGTCTACGGGAACCAGAAGTTCCGCTTAGGAAGCCTTTGCCTGGATGAAGACAACCTGCGGCAGGTGCAGCGGTGGCAGACAAGTGTGCGAGAAGCGTGCCGGGAGCGTGGTGTTCCAACGGGGCCGAGTATTCAGAAATCGAAGATCGACTCACCAAGTGGTTGAGCGAACATGGCGTTGACGAAACCTGGAAGATCACTTCGGAGCTGGCGGAGCTGGGAGTGACGCCAGCGCAACTCGATCCGCTGACCGAGATGCTGGATGCTCACGGATTGTCGGTGGTGCTGGCACAGTTCGCGTCGTCAGTTCGCGCAGAGCGGATGACAGAGGCGATGATCGATTCGACGGCGCGCATCTTCGACCTGATTCGCGCGATCAAAGACTACTCCTACATGGATCAGGCGCCGATCCAGGAAGTGGATATTCCCAAGAGTCTTGAAAATACGCTGAGCATGCTGCAATCACGGTTGCAGTTTGTGCAGGTGACCCGGGAGTATGCTCCTGATCTTCCCTGCATTAGCGCCTATGGCAGCGAATTGAACCAGGTGTGGATGGCGCTGCTGGAGAACGCGCTGGACGCGATTCACGATCGCGGCGAGATCCAGCTGAAGGTGCAGGTCTCCGGTGACCTGATACTGATCGAGGTGTGGGACAACGGTCCGGGCATTCCGCCTGAGTTGAAGGATCGTATCTTCGAGCCATTCTTCACCACCAAAGCTCCAGGCAAGGGTCTTGGGCTCGGCTTGGACCAGGTCACGCGCATCGTGAGGAAACATCGCGGCTATGTTCGCGTTCAATCGATGCCCGGGGCTACCTGCTTCCAGGTAAGGCTGCCGATCGACCAGTTGCAAGCTTATTAGGTCAAACGCAGCCTACTCCATTCTTTCCCACTCGCCGTCGGTGACCATGAGCCATCGATTGCCGCGCATATCGAGCCACGTACCCCAGGGCTGGCCGCTTTTAGGCTCGGAGCCGATGCGCAGCACGTTTCCATCCGGATCTTCCACCTGCATCTCCCATGCCCACGGATAGTTGCTGGGCGGATTGCGGATCCGGGCGCCGGCTGCAGTGTATTCGATAAGGAGAGCGTCGACGTCGTCGGCTCCGATCCACACCCAGGTCCCGAAATGTCCCTGGTCGCCTTCGCTGAGAAACAGATGGCAGCGTCCGCGCGATACGCAAGCAAAGCCGGAGCCGGCGCGCCACTCAAGCTTGAATCCGAGTGTGACCGTGTAGTACTCGAGGCTGGCAGGCAGGCTACTGACGCGGAGGATGGGATTGACTCCTTCGAATGTGACTGGCGAGGCAGCAACTGATTCCGTCGCTGACATACTGACCTCCTGCTCTGGCCGTTCGCGAAGGAACAGCAGTGCAGGAGAATTTTAGACCAGAGCTGTGGCGGAATGCTGAGGCGGAGAAGTCGACAAGCCGCTGTGCGTAATGGTGACAAACGCAATTCTCAAGGATGGAGCAATCTGCTAATGTGGAAGGTCTTCTTAATTCATTGGACCACTGGATATTCGCATGGCTAAAGCAACTGGAACGGCAAGACGATCGCGGAGAGCGATACGATTGAGACGGTAGAAGGGAACATCTATTTTCCCGAGAGCTCCATTAACCGTGAATATTTTCGGCCCAGTTACCACTACATCCAGTTGTCCCGTGGAAGGGCCAGGCGCGCTACTACAGCCTCATGATTGACGGTCAGGAAAACCCTGACGCCGCCTGGTACTACCCAGACCCGAAACCGGCCGCGCGCAACATCAAGAACCACGTTGCCTTCTGGCGCGGCGTTGAGGTGGAGAAGTAGGTGAGCCTGTGGGCGGCAATCCATGCCGCCTTGCTCGTCCCGGCCGCCCATCCTTCATGGTCCCGCGCATCATTCAATTTCGCAGGCTAAGACTGCGTTCATCCGTATGAATTGGCCCTCAGGGTGCATGTTCCTCCCCGCATCGGCAGCTTCATCTCTGCTGAAATATGCTCTAATAAATCTTCGTTGAATCCAAAAAAGCTCGCCCGACTACGGCCAACGATTTTGGTCGCTGGACCCTCCCACTAAGTGAAAGCAGTCTCGCGACACGCGCCGCGGTGAACATCGGCCGTCATCCCGCATAACTTTTGGCATCCGGTCTCCGCCCCAGTCGCGAGATAGCTTGAATCCCATGGAGGGAACTTGCTATGGCACTATTCTCAGGAAATATTGAAGATCTCCGTTCGCTGTACACTACACAACTACGCTATCTGCTCTCGACCGAGCAGCAGATTATCAAGGCCCTTCCCAAGATGAGTGAGGCGGCTACCGATCCTCAACTGAAGCAAGCCCTGCAGTCTCATTTGCAGGAGACCGAAGTTCATGAGCAGCGGCTAGAACAGATTTTGAGTGAACTCGCCGGCGAAGTCGACGAGAAGAAGTGCGCCGTCACCGCAGCCCTGATCGCGGCGGGCGAAGGTGTTATCAAAGATACGGAAGATGATCAACTCGCGATGCCGGCATCATTGCATCCGCGCAGAAGGTCGAGCACTTTGAGATGGCGTCGTATGGTTCGGTTCGCAACTGGGCGCAGGTTTTGGGCTACCAGCAGCACGCCGAGATTCTCAACCAGACACTGCAGGAAGAAGGTCACGCTGACAAGCTGTTGACCAGCATTGCCGAACGCACCAACGCCGAAGCTAGCCGCGCAGCGTAATCACCAGAGTAAGCGGCCGCGCAGTAGATTGTGCGGCCCCTCAATATTCAATCTAGTTTATCTGCAGTTCGAGCGATCCCTAGTCATTCTCAGAGCACATAATCCACAGCGCAAACACTACCTAGGCACGCCGAGATTGCTCAGCCTACCGGCTGCTCCAGGACCGGCGCATGCGTAGCTGCCGTAGGCAAGGCAACCGGCTGCGGATCTGCAATCTTCTTCACGAACTGCAGCTGACCGCTGGCGCTTCCTCTTCCGCTTCAGGCTTCTTGCCGCGCTTCTTGTCGGCGTCATCGGCAGCAACCGGCTTCTTGTTGTTGGGGCACACGAGATATGTTCCCGATTTCAGCGTCTTCTCCAGCAGATAGGGGCTGCGGCACTGCGGGCACGGCTGCACCACCGGCTTGAAGTTCACAGTGAAGTCGCACTTCGGATAGTTGGTGCACCCATAGAACAGTGGTGCCGAAGCGTGTCTTGCGCTCCGCGATGTCGCCCTTGCCGCACTTGGGGCAGGTCATCCCTTCGATCAGGTTCTGCTTGATGTATTTGCACTTGGGATAGCCGGAGCACGAGACGAATTCGCCATACTGGCCGTTTCGCAGAACCAGTTGCTTGCCGCACTTTGGGCAATTCTCGTCGAGCGGCTGCGGCGGTTTCTGCTGCACCTTCTGATCGAGCTTGCGCGTCGTCTTGCAAGGCGGATCTTCGTTGTAACCGGGGCACGACATGAACATGCCGAACCGTCCGCGCTTCAGCACCATCACGCGTCCGCAAGCTTCGCAATACTCTTCCGCAGCTTCAGCGCCCTGCGCCTCCGGTGTGGCCAGGTCTGGCTTGGCGGCGTAGTTCTCCTTGGTGAAGGTGCAATTCACCTGTTCGACCGAAATCTTGAGCCCGGTCGCAATGGCCGCGTTGATGGCGGTCGTCAGTTCAGCCCGGTTCTTCACCTCGGCCTGTTTGCTCGAGTCTTCGTCTTCCGTCGTCTTCACCGGCGACTGGATACTTGAGGTTCTCTTCGATCTTCGCGATAACCTTCTTCGGTTCCTTCTTCCATGCGGTTGCCGACACCGGCACCGGCTTCTTCTTGTCGTAGGCGCTGCAGGCGAAGAACGATCCGAACTTGCCCCACTTCAAGACCAGCGGAGAGCCACAGAGATCGCACTTCTCATCCGTGGCCTTCTCCATCCGCTTGATGTCTTCCATGTTCTCGCCGGCCAGTGCCATCTCCTGCTCAAAGTGGCCGTAGAAGCCGCGCAGCAGGTCGGTCCACTTCTCATTGCCCTCTTCTACGCCGTCCAGTTCTTCTTCCAGCTTGGCGGTGTATTCGGTGTCGAAGATATAGGGGAAGTTCGCCACCAGTAAGTCCGAGACAACCGTACCTACCTCGGTCGGATAGAACTTGCCGGAACGGCCCGTCGGCGGAATCTTGGTGACGTATTCGCGATCCTGAATCGTGTTGATGATCGACGCATACGTCGAAGGCCGCCCAATGCCGCGCTCCTCCAGCACCTTTACCAGCGATGCTTCGTTGTATCGCGGCAGCGGCTCGGTAAAGTGCTGCTCCGGAAGCACGGCATGCATGTTCAGCGCCTGGCCGTTGTCGAGCGGCGGCAGCATGTTCTTCAGCGACTCTTCGTCCTCATCCTTCGCATCCTTCGCTTCTTCATATACCTTCAGGAAGCCGTCGAACTTGAGCACCGACCCGGTCACCCGGAAATCGTAACTCTGATCGGCACGAGCTTCGATATCGACGGTGGTCTGGTCGTAGACCGCCGGCACCATCTGCGACGCGACGAATCGCCGCCAGATCAGTTGATACAGCTTGTACTGCTCATCGCTCAGGTAGCGGCGAATCTGGTCGGGGTGCAGGTCAACATCGGTCGGCCGAATGGCTTCGTGTGCATCCTGCGCGTCCTTCTTGGACTTGAAGGCGTTGGGCTGCGCCGGGAGATACTGCTTGCCCAGCTTCGTTCTGAATGTATTCGCGAACGCCTGTGACCGCATCCGGCGAGACACGCGTCGAATCGGTACGCATGTAAGTAATGAGACCGACCGTTCCTTCGGAGCCGATTTCGAGGCCCTCGTACAAACGCTGCGCCACGCCCATGGTGCGCTTCACATTGAAGCCGAAGCTGGCGCGATGCGTCCTGCTGCAGTTTGCTGGTGGTGAATGGAGCCTGCGGAGAACGACGGCGCTCCTTCTTCTCCACCGTGCGAACGCGCCAGTTCGCCTTCTGCAACGCGGCGACAATCTGCTGCGTGGTCTTCTCATCCGGCAGGCTGGGCGCGCTGACGGTCGGCACCTCTGCCTTGGTGCCGTTGATGCCGATGAAGCGCGCCTTGAACTCCGCCGCATTCGGCGTTCTGACGGCCGAGATTGGCGTCGATCGTCCAGTACTCGACCGGAACGAACGCCTTGATCTCTCGTTCGCGTTCGACGATCAGACGCAACGCGACGGTCTGCACCCGGCCTGCTGAGAGGCCGCGGCGAACCTTGTCCCAAAGCAGGGGCGAGATCTGGTAGCCCACAATGCGGTCGAGAACACGGCGGGTCTGCTGCGCATCGACCAGGTTCTGATCGACATCGCGCGCTTTATCGAAAGCCGCGATGACCGCCTTGGGCGTGATCTCATTAAAGGTGACGCGATGGATGTTGCCCTTCTTGACCACGTCTTTCAAGCTGCCACTCGAGATGCGCGGCAATCGCTTCGCCTTCGCGATCAGGATCAGGCGCAAGATAGACCTGGTCGGCCTTGCTGGCGAGCTTCTTCAGCGCATCGACCGTCTTCTGCTTCTCGGGCATGACGATGAGCTCCGGCTCAAACGTGCCATGCTCCAACTCCACGCCAATGCGATTCTTCGGCAGATCCATGATGTGGCCGATGCGAGGCTTCGACCACGTAGTCATTACCGAGATATTTATTGATCGTCTTTGCCTTCGCGGGCGATTCGACGATCACTAACGATTTGCTCATCTTGTTCCTTCATGGTGATGCGATTCGTAGGGATTCGATTCCCTCCGCTTCACCGACTCATTTTCAGGAAGCGCGTTCTCGCGCTTCCCACATTCGCTGCCAATTCCTATCGCGCACACCGGTACAGGTCTTTGGCGGATGCGCGGATCTTTCGATGGAGACGATCTGCGCAAGCGGCCCAGACAACCACCCTAAAAGCTCTTGACGTAATTCTTCCCGGGAAGTTGCCGAATACGGCCGGCGAGTTCCAACTCAAACAATGCGGTGAATACTTCCGAAGAGCTTAGCTCAGGCTCCAGCTTTTCCATAATCTCATCCAGCTGTATAGCCTCGTCGTGGCGCAAGACGCTTGAGGACGAGCGCCTCAGGTCGCGGCAGCGGGGCGTCGTCCAATAAGGATGCAGCAGGCCGCCTCGGACGATGCATTGTTCCACTTTGACTCAAGGTCAACGCGCACCTGCGAGGGCAGATCCTCCCACACGTCTTCCCATGTCGCGGTGAGCTTCGCGCCCTGTTTTATCAACGTGTTGGGACCCCACGCATTCTTGGTGGTGACGTTTCCAGGGACCGCGTAATACGTCACGATTCTGCTCCAGCGCGCAGCGGGCGGTCACCCGGGTTCCGCTGTGCTCGGCCGCCTCCACCACCAGCACGCCGATACTGATGCCGCTCAGCAGGCGATTGCGTCGGGGAAAGTTCTGCGGGGCGGGAAAGGTGCCCAGCGGGCACTCGGAGACAATAGCGCCTCCGCCGAGCAGGATCTGCTCTGCCAGCTTCTTGTTTTCTTTGGGATAGATGATGTCGACGCCTGTGCCCCAGATCGCAATGGTCGGCGATTTAGCCGCAATCGCTCCGCGATGCGCGGCCGTATCTACTCCACGCGCCATCCCGCTCAGGATCAGCAATCCCCGCTGCGCCAGATCCCGCGAAAGCATCTCGGCCATTCCCGAACCGTATGGAGTCGGGTGCCGCGTCCCAACCACTGCAATACAGTAGCGCGACAGCAGGCTAACATCGCCTCTCACCCACAAGACCGGTGGAGGATCGAAGATCTCCTTCAGCCGCTCCGGATAGGCTGGCTCCGCATAGTTGAGAACCGTCGCACCTTCTGCCTGCAACTGAGCCCATTCCTTTTCCGCTTCGCGCAGGGCACGTCCCGCCGCGATGCTCTGCACCGCGGTTGCGGGAAAATTCAGCGCTTCGAGTTCAGTTAAGGGGAGCTGCAGGATCCGCTCCGCCGAACCGATCCGCTCAATGGCTTGCAGAATTCGCCGGGGACCGAGACCCTCCGAGAGAGTGAGCGCGAGCCATGCAAGCTGCTCGGCAGTCGCGACTCCGGCCGTTGTCGCAGGCCTTGCCGGGGCCGACACTACTGCATCCGATACCAACTCAGGAGAGGACTTCATCGATCGAAACACCTTCTCGCGCGGCTCGTTCTTCGATCACCGCCAAACAAAGATCCCTTTTCGTGATAGATGGGCCGAGAGTAGCCGTGTCTCCGCGCCGTGTCAAGCGCGGGGTTGTGAATTGCTACACTGGATTGTGCAAGCCTCTGTGACATCCCTGCTGCGAATTGCGGCGATTCAGTTTCTAAATCCAGCACCACTGATGTGGGATTTCGAACACGAGCCGGCGAGCACAGAATTGGCCCGGCGATATTCAATCCACAGGACTTCGCCCGCGAATTGCGCTCGCGAACTGGCTGAGAACGGCGCCGACATTGGACTTGTTCCAGTCGCGGCCTACGCCACCATTCCTTCACTCGCCATCGTGCCCGGATGCACCATTGCATCGCTCGATCGCGTGCGATCCATTCTGCTGGTGTTACGAAAGCAGATGGGCGTGGAGCGAGTTCGCACCGTCGCCGCCGACACCTCCTCAAAAACGTCACTGACCTATGCACAGATATCTGTTCCAAAAATACTGGAACCGAACGGCGGAGTTCTTGCCGCATGTGCCTGATTTGGAAGCCATGTTGAAACGCGCCGATGCGGCGCTGCTGATCGGCGATCCGGCGTTGCTGGCCCTGGAAGATGCGGCCGGACGGCTTGAGCGCACTGGCGAGGAGCTGGAGTATCTGGACCTGGCGCACGAATGGAAGATACGCACCGGCCTTCCGTGGGTTTCAGCCTTTTGGGCGCTGCGACCAGAATCGCTCGAGAGAACCGGGGTGCGCCCGTCGGATCTGGTGCGCGACTTCGAACGTTCTCGCGACAACGGCATGCACCACGTTGAGGATCTCGTCGCAGAGTGGTCCTCCAGAATTGCGGTTCCGACGGGGACCATCCGCACGTACCTGACGCAGAACATTCATTACGTGCTCGACCAGGCCTGTATCGAAGGGCTCCACGCCTTCTACCGGTACGCGGAAGAATGTTCAATCCTGCCAAAAGTTTCGCGTCTGAATTTCCTTTGAAGAACACGCCCTGGCCTCATCAGCCAACCAAAATTGCGCCCTCGGTTCAGCCGGCAGAACTTGCGCTCAGCAAGCAGGAATTGCGCAACACGATCATGACTTCCCCTTCAGAAAATGCGTCATAGCTTGCGTGGGCCTCTTAATTGCAGCAAAAGCGCATCATGCAACTTCGCGCCACTCTCCGCTTCCTCGCTGGCTGATTCACCTGGGCGCACCCGGTGTCTTTGCTGTGTCGTTCCTCGATTCGTCGGTAGTTCCGCTGGCCATACCCGGCAGCACGGACCTGCTGCTGCTCTTCCTCACTGCGCAAAAGGGAAACCCATTTTTGCTGGCGGGCTGTGCCATCGTCGGCAGCGTTCTCGGGGCGTATCTCACCTGGAAGACAGGCCAGAAGGGGGGAGAAGCTGCCCTGCAGAAGCGAGTGCCCAAGCGCCGTCTGGAACGGATCAGTCGATGGGTGGAGAATCACTCGAGCCTGTCGGTGTTTCTGCCTGCCATCCTGCCTCCTCCAGTACCGTTGATGCCCCTGGTGTTGGCCGCCGGCGCTCTAGGGGTTTCGCGCAAGAGATTCCTGCTCGTCTTCAGCGCCGGGCGCACGCTTCGGTATGCCTTTGTGGCATGGCTCGGAGTCACCTATGGCCACTACGTCGTTCGACTCTGGACACGGTATCTCGCCAAATGGTCGACCCCCATCATGTGGGCCATCCTGGCCTTGACCATCGCCGGGCTCGCATACGGAATCTGGAAGTGGCGGCAAGGTGGGAAAAAGGAGCAGGGACCGAATGCTCCGCCGCAGCCCGTACCGACCGGCGACTGAGCAGGAGCGTCCGTCTGGATAACGCCCTTTCGAACCGGAACAGCCGCGAACTGCGACACACCCGCACGCGCAGGACTTCCAGATGGAATTGAGAGATTGACGCTTCGGACGAGTGGGTGATAGTTTCGCCTGCCTGAGGCAGCTCTCTTGAATCGTCGCAGCTTCGTCAAGAATTCTCTGGTTGCCGGCGGCGGTGCGTGGCTGGGCCGCAAAGACCTTGGGCCTCCACTGCCTTCGCAGGCGACTTGGGCACAGGAGGTGCGTCGACCGTCGGGCACGCATCCTTTCCGCCCGGCTTTCTATGGGGTATCGCGACTGCCGCCTACCAGGTCGAAGGCGCCTGGAACCTGGATGGAAAAGGCGAGTCGAACTGGGACCGATTCTCCCACACGCCCGGCAAAGTGAAGGGCGCGGCAACGGCGGACGTCACCTGCGACCAGTACCACCACTACGAAGAAGACATCGCGATCATGAAGCGGCTCAACCTCAAGAGCTACCGCTTTTCTTCTGCTTGGGCAAGGGTGCTGCCGGCAGGCACCGGGCCAGTGAATTCCAAGGGGATCGACTACTATAGCCGGCTCGTCGACCGCCTGCTGGAAGCGGGAATTCGTCCGTTCTGCACGCTGTATCACTGGGATCTTCCCCAGGCACTTGAAGACCGGGGCGGATGGCCGAACCGCGATCTGGCCGGCTACTACGCCGAATATGCGGGCGTGATGGCGAAGCATCTGGGCGATCGCATCACGGTATGGGCGCCCTTCAACATGCCGTGGACTTTTACCTACTACGGGTACGGCATCGGGCTCTTTCCTCCATGCAAAACGGGATTTGAGCAGTTTCTGCGGGCCGCCCACACAGTGAACCTGGCGCAAGGCGAGGGCTTTCGCGCGATCAAAGCTGCGTCGCCCAAAGCCACTGTGGGCAGCGCATACGGCATGGCTCCGGCTTATCCGAAGACAGACAGCGAAGCCGATCGCGCAGCTACCGCCCGCTACCACGCGATGAATAACCTCTACTTCCTCAATACGGCCATGCGCGGCGAATATCCCAAGGCGTTCGTGGGCGAGACTCCCTACGAGGCCATGGGCTTCCGTTCGGGCGACGAAAAGATCATGAAGGTTCCGCTCGATTGGCTGGGATTTCACTACTACACCCGGCGGCTCGTCTCGGAGGCCACAGGCGAACGCGGTGGCCAGCGGTGGTCATTTCGGCACAGAAATCGAAGGGGAAGCTGGAGCAGGAGCGCGTGATCCGCTCACACATATCCACGTAGAGATGCCCACCGAAGGCCCGCTCACCGAGGCCGGGCTCGAGGTATGGCCACGGGGAATTTACGACCTGGTGATGCAGGTCTCACGCGAATTCAACCACCCGACAATCGAAATCAGCGAGAACGGCTGCTGCTATCTGGACGCTCCTGACGACCAGGGCCGCGTTCCCGATGAACGGCGCATCGCCTTTCATCGCGGGATTTTGACCGAACTGGCGAGGGCAATCCGTGACGGTGCGAAGGTGCGCGCCTACCATGCCTGGAGCCTGGTCGATAACTTCGAATGGGCCGAGGGATATACCCAGCGTTATGGGCTCACGTACGTGGACTTTCGCACCCAGAAGCGCACCATCAAGGACTCGGGCCTGTGGTATGGACGCGTCGCCGACCAAAACCGCATTTAGGTATCCGGACTCGCGCTGAGGGCGCGCGCCTGGGTCGAACAGATCCGATGGCTGCTTAGAACTCCCAGCGAAGCAGCGAGGCACCTACCGTAAACCCGGCGCCGACCGAGGCAATCAGCACCAGGTCGTTCTTGGCCAGACGCTTCTCCTGCCGCGCGGTATCCATCGCCAGCGGGATCGTTGCCGCCGTGGTGTTGCCGAAGCGGTCGATGTTGATGATGACCTTGTCCAGCGGCAGATTCAGCTTTTCGGCGGCGGCTACGATGATGCGCCGGTTCGCCTGGTGAGGAATGAAGCAGCCAAGCTCCTCGATGGTCACTTCGTTTCGCTCGAGCAGGCGATTCGACTTCTCCACCATCTGGCGAACAGCATACTTGAAGACCGTCTGGCCTTCCTGATGGACGAAGTGCATCTTGCTGGCGACCGTCTCGGCCGTGGCCGGGTGCAGACTGCCTCCGCCGGGCATGTAGAGCGAACTGCCACCCGATCCATCAATCTCGTGCAGGTAATCGATCATGCCGGCCTCACCGTCTTCCGCCGGTTCCAGCAGGACCGCGCCCGCTCCATCGCCAAACAGAATGCAGGTCGACGCGGTCGGTGTAGTCGAGGATCGAAGACATGGTGTCCGCGCCGATGACCAGCACCTTGGACTGCGCGCCGGACTCAACCAGCTTTGCACCCATCTGCAGCGCATACACGAACCCGGAGCAGGCCGCGGATAGATCGAATCCCCAGGCACCCTTGGCGCCAAGCTTGTCCTGCACGATACAGGCGGTGGCCGGAAACAGCATGTCAGGGGTGACGGTCGCCACCAGAATCACTTCGACCTGGTCAGCGGAGATGCCGCGTTCCGCCAGGCAGCGCCGCGCCGCTTCGACGGCCATATCGCTGGTGGCCTGTCCGTTTTCCACCAGGTGACGCTCGCGGATCCCGACGCGCGTGGAGATCCACTCATCGTTGGTGTCGACCATCTTTTCCAGGTCGGCGTTGGTGAGGACGCGGGGTGGAACGTAGGTACCCAGGGCACTGATTTTCGCGCGTCGAGACACACGCCCAGCTAGCTTCAAAGGTCTTCTCCGTAAAGTGCTCAAGCTATTGTCTACGAGGGGTTACGGGCTGTCCACGGGTGCGGCGCCGGATCATGTACCGGGGTGCCTACTGCGCACACACTAGCCCGTTACCGTTGCTTCCTTCCGGACCTGGCGGGGTTGGCGGGATTGCGTCGCGTAGGACCCGGCACAAGA
Source organism: uncultured Acidobacteriaceae bacterium (assembly GCA_963748555.1). GTDB lineage: Bacteria > Acidobacteriota > Terriglobia > Terriglobales > Acidobacteriaceae > CAWKKW01. Next base: position 180,094 of record CAVVJK010000002.1, on the reverse strand, counting down.
GAGATCATATCACTCCGCTCCACCCCTTTGGAGCACCGGCGATGAGCGCCAAGCACCACATCGCTCAGTTGCAAAATGGGAATTCGCCGGCCCCATCCAGCTTCGCTCTGTGACCACCATCACTGAGTTCCACGCCTGCCCGACCTAGTCTGCGAACAGTCGTGCGAGCCCTCGGGCCAACTCCCCTGCAGTTCGATCCTCGCGCATTTGGAGTTGGCATGCGGGGATGGTTGAGGGCAGCCAGTAAGCCCATCGGTCTTTGGATTACGCTCGGCGTGCTGCTGCTGGCCGCGCAGCCTGTTGCTGCCAAAAAGCCCAAAAACGAAGACTGCCTCGCCTGTCACGCAGACGCCACCCTGACCAAAGACGTAGACGGCAAGCAGGTCTCCCTGCAGGTCGAGCCCGAACACTTCAAGAACTCGGCTCATGGCGCCGTGCTGGCCTGCGTGGATTGCCACAAGGGCGTACAGGCGACCGTTCACGAGAGCACGCCGCCCAAGGTAGCGTGTGCTCAATGCCATGCCGACGAACAGGCGGCCTATGACCGCAGCTATCATGCCAAAGCCATCAAAGCGGGCGACGGCAAGGCGGCCACTTGCGAAGATTGCCACGGCAGCGTGCACGCGCTTTTGCCGGCAGACGACGCGAAGTCGCGGGTGCACCACGCGAATATTCCCGCCACCTGCGGAGGCTGCCACGGGCAGAAGTTCGTCATGGAGGCGACTGGGCATAGCTCGCAGCCGTTTGTCTCCTACCAGGAGAGCGTGCATGGCAAAGCGGTCGCCGCAGGCAAGACCAATGCCGCCGTGTGCACCGACTGTCACGGCGCTCACGAAATCCTTGCAGCCAGCAATCCAAAGTCGCCGATCTTCAAGTTCAACGTGCCCGACACCTGCGGCAAGTGCCATCAGGGAGTCGAAAAGGAGTTCGTGCAGAGCATCCACGGGCAGGCTCTGACTCGCGGCAACAGCCAGGCTCCAGTCTGCACCGACTGCCACGGAATCCACTCCATCAAGTCGCATATCGATCCCAATTCTTCTGTCTCGGCGATGAACCTCGCCATGACCACCTGCGCGCGTTGCCATGAAGGAGTGCGGCTCTCGGAGGAGTTTGGCGTGGCCGGAAGCCGATCCGCAACCTACCTCGACAGCTACCACGGGCTGGCATCGAAGGGCGGCTCGAAGGTGGTGGCGAACTGCGCCAGCTGCCACGGCGTGCACAACATCCTGCCGTCCAGCGACCCTCGATCCATGATCAGCCGGCAGAACCTGGCGAAGACGTGCGGCGCCTGCCATCCAGGAGTGAATGAGCGGTTCGCGCTGAACAAGGTTCACGTCGACTCGCGCGTGCCGGTGGATGTGGGCAGCCTTGCAGTCCGGTGGGTCCGCAAGATTTATCTGGGACTGATCTTCACCGTGATCGGGGCCATGCTGATCCACAACCTGATCCTGTGGCGGTTCAAGGCGGTTGCGCGACGCAAGGAGAGGGGCCCCGTCGTCGTGCGGATGAACCGCAACCAGCGAATGCAGCACCTTGTGCTGCTGGTGAGCTTCATCGTGCTGGTGGTCACCGGGTTTGCGCTGAAGTACCCCGACTCCTGGTTTGCCAACGCCCTGGGATTGAGCGAACGGCTGCGAAGCGTGACGCATCGGATCGCCGGCGTCGCCATGATCGCGGTCGGGATCTATCACCTGTTCTACATCGCCGCGAATCGGGACGGCCGACGGCTGGTGAAAGATCTGTTGCCCGGCCCGAAGGACGCCTTGGACGCGCTGGGAACGCTCCGCTACCACCTCGGCCTGGGAGGCAGGAAGGCGCAGTTCGGCCGCTTCAGCTACGGAGAAAAGGCGGAGTACTGGGCGCTGGTGTGGGGCGCGATCCTGATGGCCGCAACCGGCGTGATGCTTTGGGCCAAGGTGTGGGTTGGGGACCTGCTGGCGCGCTGGTGGCTCGACGTGGCGACGGCGATCCACTTCTACGAGGCTGTGCTGGCGACGCTTGCCATCCTGGTCTGGCACTTCTACCAGGTGTTCTTCGATCCCGACGTTTACCCGATGAACTGGGCCTGGTGGGACGGGAAGATGTCGCGCCACCATTACGAACAAGAACACGGTTTGGATACTGCGCCTCTCGGGGATTCGACTGCGCCTGTCGGGGATTCGCCTGCGGTGCCGGCGATCAGTCCCGAGCGGACCCTGGCAAAACCAAGCCCGCCAAGTTGCCTGCCCTGGGAACCGAGGGATTGAAGGGCGAGGTTGGTGATTGAGACTTTTGACATTTGAGACAGAAGGAGAACGGCATGAAGAATCGCATTCTATGGGTAATCGCAATGGTGACATTTTCAGAGCGCAGCCTTCGCGCAGGATGGGGCGGCGATCTACAAGACGAAATGCGCCATCTGTCATGGGGCTGATGCTATGGGCAAAGCCAAGCTAGGTCCCAAGCTGGTGGGCACCACCAAGACAGAAGACCAGATCGTTGCGGAGCTGACCAAAGGCGGAGCCGCGAAAGGCAAGCACGTCAAGCCTATGGACGGTATGACCGCAGATCAGGCAAAGGCAGTCGCCGGGTTTATCAAAGGCATGAAATAGCCATCGGCCAGTGATATGCCGTCGCAGGTAATCTTTAACCTTATATATCAGGTAAATTGTTTCTAATGTACGTGTAAACCTTGTATATTAGGTAAATGCTCCTGCTTTCTACAGTTGGAGAACAGATCGCGGCGCGGCGGAGAACGCTTGGCCTGAGCCAAGCTGCGCTCGCAAGCGAAGGCGAAGATCGGCCATTCGACGCTCGATGCCCTGGAGAATGGCAGGCTCGGAGAGTTGGGGTTTTCGAAGATCCTTCGGCTCCTCACGGCTCTTGGGCTGGAGTTGAAAATCCAGGAAACGGCAGCGCGGCGTCCGACCCTGGAAGAACTGCTGGAAGAGGATCGAGATGAGCGGGGTCCGCGATGATTCGGGTCTGGACCGACGGCGGCCAGGCTGGTCTTCTCGACCGCTCAGGCGATCGTGGCAGCACTTTTCTCTACCTCCCGGATACCGTCGGCGCCCGCGCGGTTTCTGTCACCATGCCGGTACGGCTTGCGTCGTGGGATGCGCGTTTCGGGCTTCCACCCATCTTCGAGATGAATCTGCCTGAGGGGGTGTTGCGCGAACGCCTGCGCCTCGCCTTCGCCAAAGCCACCGGCACATTCGATGACTTCGATCTGCTTGGGATCGTGGGCCGCTCGCAGGTCGGTCGCATTCGCTATACGGGCCAGAAGGAAGGTCTCGAAGAAGATGTCCCGTTTCAATCCGTCGATGAGATTCTGGATCGCCGACGAGACGGCGACCTGTACCGCTATCTGATCGACCGGTTCGCGTCCTCCTCTGGCATCAGTGGCGTGCAGCCTAAGGTCCTGGTTCGCGATGAGCAGGCCTTCGCAGCCGATCACAAACAAGCGCGGCTCTCCGACAGTTATCGCGGTGCGACCCACATCGTGAAGTTCTGGGAAGCGAACGAATACCCGCAGTTGGCCGCGAACGAGTATTTCTGCCTGCGCGTAGCCGAGCGATGCGGCCTTGATGTGCCCCGTTTCCGCCTCTCAGACGATGCCGGCGCACTGGTGATCGATCGCTTCGACCTTCGTCTGGATGGAACCTATCGCGGCTTTGAGGATTTCTGCGTTCTCAACGCCAGGCGCACCGATCAAAAATACAGCGGCAGTTACGAGACCTCAATTCTGAAGCGCTTCCAGCAATTCGCAAATTCTGCGCATGTCCACGCCGATCTGGAGAAGCTGTTCACGCTCATCGCACTCAACTGCGCGCTTCGCAACGGCGACGCGCACCTAAAGAATTTCGGGATCGTCTATGACGACGTACTCGGGGAAGCTCGCCTCGCTCCCGTCTACGATCTTGTGACGACCGCCGTGTATCTTCCCAAAGACAGCATGGCGCTGACGCTCAACGGAACCACCCAGTGGCCTTCCGTAAAGGAGCTGCAGCGCCTGGGCGAAACGCGCGCGGGAGGCACACCGTCCAAGATCCGGGCGATCCTGGAGCGTATCCAGGACGCCATGCGCAGCACTTCTGTTGAGCTGGGTGATTACAAGAAAGATCACCCCGAGTTCGCAGAGATCGGCGAGCGCATGCTTCAGGAATGGGAGCAAAGTATCCAGCTGTTGCACAAGCCTGCTTAAGATTCGGCTCGCGTCCGGCTTCTATTTCCACCAAGCGCGCCCTCATCACGCCTTGTTGCCACTCAAGGAAGCCGCCTTCTCGAGAACCAGGTGAGTCGCATACTCCGAAGTTTTGCGTTCCGTGACAGAGAAGCCCAACGCATGAAGATCCAGACCTGCGAACAGATGCTCTCCCTGACCGAGAAGAACGGGTACGGATGCGAGGTGAAGAGAGTCGACCAGCCCGGCATTTAGATACTGCCGCACCGTGGATACGCCGCCCCCGATTTTGACGTCCTTGCTGCCCGCGGCCGCCTTCGCAAGTGTCATGGCATGCTCGATCCCGCCCGTCACAAAATGGAAGGTCGTTCCCCCTTTCATCACCAGGGGCTCACGCTCGTAGTGCGTGAGGACGAAGGTCGGTGCGTGGTATGGCGGATCGTCACCCCACCAGCCTTTCCATGCGTCGTCGAGCCACGGGCCGCGAACCGGACCGAACATGTTGCGGCCGAGAATGAAGGCGCCGAAGTTCTCCATCCCCCGTTGAGCGTATTCGTCGTCCACATCTCCGGTCGTTCCTCCCTCCCGCCCGACCATGGAACAAAACGTTGCCGTGTGGAAGAACCACTGAAACATCTCCGGTCCCCGTTTCCCCAAAGGGTGGTCCAGGCTTTGTTCGATCCCAGCGCTGAAACCGTCCAGCGAAACACTTAACCCCGCGACTCGTACTTTCGACATTCGATCCCTCCTTCAATACAGTGGCACCGGCTCTTGCCAGCTTTGGGCGCGGCCGTTACAACTGCAGTCAACCGAACGATGGCCAACACCCGCTAGTGCCCATCCGGCCTGTTCACCCTATAGTCGCCGGGCGCCTGGAAAATCGACAGGAGGGAGACTTTTCCTCAGCGCAGCTCTCCAACGAACAAGCCGGTGGTTCAATCATGGCCTGGTCAGGGCATACGCCGTCGCCAACGGGTCCTTGCGATGAGACGAAGACTTTCGCTGAGTTACTCGTGGGTAGAACAGGAACGCCAGGAGGATTGCCGAGCCGAGCGTCACAAGTGAACTCTCCGCTGTTGCAAGCCACGCCGATATGCGGCGGAACTTCTACTGAATCGTCCTCTAGCGGACAAGGCAGGGACGGCGCTAACCGTAGCGCGGACGCAAGGGATGCGGCGCTGCTCAGTGCCCGGGCAGAGTGTTTCCAGAACAAATTTTGCGGGTGATGGAGAATTGGTGGACCTGATCGGGATCGAACCGATGACCTCTTCCATGCCATGGAAGCGCGCTCCCAGCTGCGCCACAGGCCCACTCTTTGGGAAGACTTCCTTATTTTCGTTGAGTGCGCGGGATTCGTCAAACCTGCCACTGGCAACGGCCCTGGATTTCGATTTTGGATCGGCGACGGGCGTACAATCGACCCACTCCGGCTGGCCGTCATTTCCGCCATCATTGTTTTGCGCCAGCTAGGGGTGGGTTATCGGAGTTGAAGATCCAATGTTCGTTGCAAGAGCTTTTTTGACAACCTTCCGGGGGACGCGCGGCATCGTCTCGTCCATGCAATACACGCAGCAACATGTTTCCGCTCTTCTGGTGGCCGCGGCCTTGGCCATGGCAACGACAGCTACGTTCGGCCAGACCCAGGCACCCGCGCAGCAGACACCTCCTACCGAAGCGTTGCGGCCGGTGCTGGTGCAGGTCGGCCAATCCGTGGCAAATGTCAATGTGAATCGCTGGAAGGCTCCGGGAGACGTGAAGAGCTCGACGGCGAGCGACATGGAATCAATTCAGCGGGATTTAAACACGACCTTGCCGCCGCTGCTCGATGCGGCCGCCGGGTCGCCAGGATCGACGGCCGCCTCCTTTGCCGTGTACCGGAACATCGATGCGTTGTACGACGTGTTGCTGCGGGTGTCGCAGACGGCGGTGATGGCGGGCGCACAAAATGACGCCGTGGGCCTGCAATCCGCACTGGACAATCTGCAGTCCGCCCGCAAGGACCTGGGCAGTTCGATCATGGACCTCGCCAACGCGCACGACCAGGAACTCGCACGGTTACGAACCGCCGCCGCAGCCGCGGCCCGGGTCGCGACGCCACCGCCGCCTCCGGCAAAGAATGTGATCGACGATGGACCGCAGAAACCCACCACGCGGCGCAAGAAGAAGCCGGCCACCAACCCGGCCACCAGCCCGGCAACGAACCCCCAGTAGGAGCCTTCCCCCGATTTCCACCCAAATGGTGGGAACAGAAGGGCCATGTTCCGGTGTCTAAGTCTTTAGAGTGAGCGAGACACTCGACCGCCGGCGGTATACATTTTCGCTCTGATGACAGCTGCCGCGGCGAACCGGGATCTGCTTCGGGACAGCGCCCGATGCTTCCTGCTACTGTAGGAGGAATTGCTGCATGCAAGCGGGAACTGCCGTGGGAAATATTGCAAGTGTGGTTGGAATCCGGCCGGAGGAAGCAGCCATCGTGGCTGAGCTTCAGGCAGGCTCGGAAGACGCGTTCAACTGGCTCATCGCTACCTACCACCAGCCCATCTACAGCCTGATCGCGCGCACGATTCAGGACCCCGCAGACGCCGCCGACCTCACCCAGGACGTCTTCATCAAAATCTTTCGCGGCATCGGCAGCTTTCATGGCGAAGCCAGCCTGCGGACATGGATCTATCGCATCGCCTTGCATGAGGCTTCGAACCAGCGTCGCTGGTGGTCGCGCCACAAGCGGCAGGAAGTGACGATTGAGCAGGAAATGGGCGAGGGCAATGACGGCCAGCCGCTTTGCCTTAAAGACACACTGGTGGATGAGCACGAGTCGCCCTTCGACCAGGCAGCGCACGAAGAGATCCGATGCCGGGTCGAGCAGGAACTGCGGCAGGTTTCAGAGCCGTTTCGAACGGTAGTTGTATTGCGAGACATCGAAGGTTTCGCTTATGAAGAGATAGCCGAGATTCTGGCGATCCATGTAGGTACCGTGAAATCCAGGTTGCTGCGAGGACGCGCGCAGCTCAAGGCACGGCTGGCTTCTTTTGCGGAGGCCGCGGCCACTCGGAAGGTGCGTCCAGCGAGCGAGTTCGATCGGTTGAACTGCTTGAGGGAGGAGGCGCAATGAATTCCTGCACCCGAATCCGCGCACAATTTTCCAATTACCTTGATGGCGCGATGACCGGAGTCGCCATGCAGCAAGTGGCAGGGCATCTGCGGCAGTGCGAAAAGTGCTACTCCGATTTTGCCCAATGGCGCACCGCACAACAGATGCTGGCATCGCTGGGTCCAGCCAAAGCTCCCCCGGAACTGGGGCTGAGACTGCGTGTGGCTGTGTCGCAGGAACGGATGCGCAATCCCCGGCAGAGCCTCGCTCGGTGGCAGGTGCGGTGGCAGAACAGCGTCGCGCCGTTTCTCCTGCAGGCTTCCGCGGGCGTGGCCAGCGCCATCCTCCTGATCGGGACAGTGGCCCTGTTGATCAGCACGTTCGCCGCACCGGAACCACTGGCTGCACGGGATGAGCCGATCGGCATGGCGTCCAGTCCTCATTTGCTCTACTCCTCGGTCATGACCGACCCCGATGCGATCGGCGAACACGGCAATCCGGTGGTGGTTGAAGCGCTGGTCAATGGCGACGGGCGGGTCTATGACTACCACATCGTCTCCGGACCGCAGGACGCGCGCACACGGTCGCAACTGGAAGAGTTGCTGCTGTTCAGCGTCTTTGAGCCGGCAAGAATCTTCGGGCAGCCGGTACGCGGACTGGCGGTCTTGTCGTTCGCGGGAGTTTCGGTCCAGGGATAGGGGACGGAAAAGCATAGCGAGACAGGCGGGTAGCCGGTGTGTTTTGCGAGTGGGACCGGCGCAACCGCCGTTCTCTTACCACCGGCGCGTTTGACCCTGCCTCTACCGGGTGCATAGACTGGTAGAGCCATTCCAACCGACACCGTGCTCAATTCGTCTCGTCTCCGCCATTACTCCCTTGCATGCGCTGCGCTGTTGTTGTTTTCAGGCCTGATCGCGCCTTCAGCCGGCTTCGCGCAACAGGCCAGCAGCAGCGATCTCCCGGCCAATCCGGTCCCTACGTCCAAGGCTCCCGCGTCCAAGACGGATGCGAACCTCGCAAACCAGCCACCGGCTCCGCAGAAGCCTCCGGCGCTCGTCGACCCGGCCGGACCGGCGGTGAGCCTGCAGACCAGCGAAGCTATTTTTGATGTGGCTGTGGCGCTGAACGCCTGCGGCTACGACGATGAACTGGCCACCTCCGACCCGATTCGCCAGCACGTGAGGGACGAGGTGAACCAGGCGTTGCAGGAGTCGGCCCCGGCGCGCGATGTGCGGGACCAGATGTGCAACTTCATCAGCCAGCACCAGCTTTCGGATTCCAGCCGCGGGCTGGCTCAGTACATCTCGCTGGCACTGTATCTCACGCCGCCTCCCGACTTGAGCCCGAGCGTTGAGATTACCGAAATGCCGCCTGACTCGACCCAGGTGGTCGGAATCCTCCCCTTGCTGAAGTCGTTTGCGAACGACATTCAGCTGCACGCCATCTGGGTGCGCAACCGCCCAGCGTATGACGAAGCTGTCAATCGGCTGCACGATCCGCTCACACGCATGATCCTCGACACGAACATTTACCTCAAGATGCCGACCAGTACGTATGAAAACCGGCGATTCCTGGTCGTGCTCGAACCCATGCTGGCTCCAGGCGAAACCAATGCGCGGGTCTATGGATCGGACTACGTTGTAGTGACCGCTCCGGTGAACGGCACACTTCGTTTGAAAGAGGTCCGCCATACCTACCTGCATTACGAGATCGAGCCGGTACTGTATGCGCGCGCCAGCGCCATGGAGCGCTTCCTGCCGTTCCTGAAGGTTGTGCGCGACTCGCCGCTGGATTTCACCTTCAAGAGCGACATCGTGGCGCTGGTGATCGAGAGCATGATTCGCGCAGTGGAAGCCCGGACCATGGAGACGGGAGTTCCAGCCTATACGCCGCCCTCGGAAGTGCGCCGGGGCGACATGGAGAGGGTGGACCGCGAGAAGAACGCTTATCAGCAGAAGGTGGCGGGGATTCGGCAGCAGAACGTCGATGACTCAATGCGCCAAGGCTTTGTGCTCACGCAGTACTTCTATACCGCACTCGCAGCCTTTGAGCGAGGACCGACCAGCCTGAAGGAAAGCATCGGTGAAATGGTCTACGGGATGGACGTGAGTCAGGAGATCGGGCGGGTCAAGCACATCGAATTCGCCGCGCAGTCTTCAAGCGACATCGTGCGCCGCAGTCCGCGCCGAGTCGCTGGGCTGGACCTGGCGGAGTTGAAGCTGATGAAGGGCGATTCGCCGGGCGCTTCGGACCTGGCCCAGGAAGTCTTGAAGCAGCACACCGCGGACGCGGATGCAGCGCGAGCGGATTTCATCCTGGCACGCGCGACGCTCACCACCAACAAGATGGAAGACGCCGAGCATTACTTCGAGGAAACGATCCGGCTCTCGAAGGATCCGCGCCAGCTGGCCTGGTCCCACATCTACCTGGGGCGGATCTACGACGTACAGGAAGAACGAGACCACGCAGTGGCGGAATACAAGGCCGCGCTGACGGTGCGCGATGGGCAAGCGGACACCAAACAAGCGGCGGAGAAGGGCATCAAGCAGCCATTCGAACTGCCGCACCGGGAAACGTCGGGTGATGACGATTCGGCGCCCCCGGCAGACCCGAAAGCGCCCCCGGCTTCCACTCATCCTTGAAGATCTGCGCAAGTCTGCGAGGGTAGGCGATCCAGCATTGTTGCTTTGAAAACAGCACCGGGCTGCCTCTTTTTGTGTGCGGTTTGGCGAATGGTCTAGAGTAGACACAGGCGATGCAGCGGATGGAGCAACCTGGGTGGACAAAGCTGGAGGCGGTGCTCGGGCATCACTTCCGCCGCACGGAATTGCTGGTGCAGGCCCTCACGCATAGTTCACTGGCCTATGAACGCTTGACCGAGATTCAGACCCCAGGCGGTCAGGACGCGGCCCCGCCCGAGGAATCCACCCCCGAACCGCACGACAATGAACAGCTTGAGTTTCTGGGCGATGCCGTGGTCGGGCTGCTGGTGGCCGAGTGCCTCTACAAGCGGTATCCGGAGTTGCAGGAAGGCGAGTTGACGCGCTTGCGGGCCAACCTGGTCAGCCGGCGGCATCTTGGCCAGGTGGCCGGCTTACTGCATCTGGGAGACTATATGCAGCTGGGCCGGGGCGAAGAACGGAGCGGCGGCCGTAGAAAGGCCGCGTTGCTGGCAAATTGCATGGAAGCAGTCATCGCGGCTCTTTATCTGGAAGCTGGGCTGGAGGCGACGCGCATCTTCGTGGAGCGCGAGATCGTCTCTCCTTATATCGAGGGCCTGCGCCAGGAGATCGAACGCGGCAACAGCATCGGCGACCACAAATCTGCGCTGCAGGAGTTCTTGCAGGCACGCAAGCGGGGTCAGCCGGAATATTTGGTGAAGGCGGAAAGCGGCCCCGATCATCGCAAGCGGTTTCTGGTCGAGGTGCGCCTTGCAGATACCGCGCCGGACGGAGCGTCTCTGGCGAGTGGAGTCGGCAGCACCAAAAAGAAAGCGGAACAGGAAGCGGCGCGGCGTGCCTTCGCAAAGCTGCAGGGTCGAAGAACCACTGACCTGGCCAGGGAAGAAACCGAATCGGGCGCATTAGCCCACGGGACGATCGCAGTCGCAGGAGATCAGAAGGATTGAGTCAGCTCCCCTACCAACCCGAGGCTAGCCTGGAATCGCCGATTGGCGAGACGCAAGCTGCCGCGGCCCAGGTCCCGCTGCCGGTACCCGCAGCTCATCACATCGTGTATCCCACGATGCTGGACGCGACCAAGTCTTTGCTGGCGATGATTGTGCTGGCGATGTTCATTTTGACCTTCATCATTCAGCCATTTCGTATTCCTTCAGAGTCCATGGAACGCACGCTGCTGGTGGGCGATTTTCTGCTGGTCAACAAGATGACGTATTCGCCGGCTGGACCCTGGTCGGGAATTCTTCCCTACCGGCAGATTCAACGCGGCGACATCATCGTCTTTCGCTTCCCTCTCGATCCCACCGACCACGTGGTGAAGCGCGTGATCGGCGTCCCCGGCGATCGCATCCGTTTGCGCAACGGGGTGGTGTTTCTGAACGGCCAGCCGCAGCAGGAGCCATACGTCGCCGTCGAGAGCAGCTATCCTGACGCGTTCCGCGACCAGTTTCCTGCCCCGCTCTACACTGACCCCGGCGTAGACCCGCAATGGTGGCTCGAGATGAGAAGCGAGGTGCGCGATGGAGAGCTGATCGTACCGCCCAACAGCTACTTCGCCCTGGGCGATAACCGCAACCACAGCCGCGACAGCCGTTACTGGGGATTTGTGCCGCGCCAGAACATCGTGGGGCGTCCGATCCTGATCTACTTTTCCTTACGGCGGCCTTCGACTACGGATGTAGCATCGCTGCCGGATGATAGACTCGGACACGATAAGGTGACGACAAACCCGTTCACCCACTTCGCGCGGTGGGATCGCATGTTCCGCATCGTGCGCTAGTTCCCGACTTTGCCTGCAAGATTGAAACGAGAGAGACCTCTGGCACTACACATGGAAGAAGCCGTCGAAACAAAGCATCTGAGGGACGAGAGCGAAAAGGCCGAAGAGACACCCCTGGAAGCGTTCGCCTCCATCTGCAGCGTGCTGGTGCTCGGCCTGTTCGCGTTGACATTTATCTTCCAGAATTTTGAAATACCCTCCTCTTCGATGGAGAAGACACTACTCATCGGAGACCACGTTCTCGTGGATCGCATTACGCTCGCGCCTCCGGCGAAGTGGGCTCCCTTTGTTCACTATCGCAACGTGCGGCGGGGCGACATCATCGTGTTCTTCAAGCCGGGCGAGCCCGACCTCTACCTGGTGAAACGGGTGGTGGGTGTTCCCGGGGATCGCATTCACCTCCGCAACGGTATCGTATTTCTCAACGGACAAGCGCAGAACGAGCCGCAGGCTGCCAAGCCCGGCGATGGCGATTACCAGCCATACCGCGATGACTTCCCTTCTGTTCCCACCTCGGAGAATTCCGAGGTCACTGCGGAGTGGGGTGTGGACTTGCCGACGCATCTTCAAGGCGAAGACCTGGTCGTGCCGGCGGGTAAATATTTCGCCATGGGCGACAATCGCACCGTGAGCCTCGACAGCCGCTACTGGGGATTTGTGCCGCGCGAAAACATTGTCGGACGGCCGATGTTTGTCTATTGGTCCTTTGTGACACCAGCCGATCAGTTCGAGAAGACTGGTGTGAGCGACCGGGTAGGTTTCTTCACGCACGTGGTGCTCCACTTCTTTGATCAGACCCGATGGAGCCGAACTCTACACCTGGTGCGTTAGTGACGGACGCAAGCGGTCGGCGGCCCCGCGTCCGCCATTGGTTGCTGCTGTTGGCGGTTCTGCTGCTGGTGGCGGTTACGTTTCTGCCTCCGCTCATCAACATCAACCGGTATCACCGGCGCATTGCCGACAGCATCAGCGGCGCGATTGGTCGCCCGGTTCACCTGTCGAGCGTGAAACTGCGTCTGCTGCCAAGGCCCGGTTTCGAAATCGAAGAACTGGTCGTGGACGAGAACCCGGCCTTCGGCGCCGAGCCGATGCTGCACTCTTCCAGCGTGGTCGCTTCGATTCGCATGATCTCGCTGTGGCGGGGACGGCTGGAGATCGCCCGCATCCACTTCGATGAACCCAGCCTGAACCTGGTGCGCAACTCGCAGGGCCAATGGAATGTCGCCTCGGTGCTGGCGCAGGCTTCGCGAATCCCCAATGCTCCGACCCGGCAGCGCCATGCCGGCGGTGCGTTGCGATTCCCCTACATTGAGGCGAGTAACGCGCGCATCAATTTTAAGTTTGGAGACGAGAAGCAGCCCTTCTCCTTTCTCAACTCCGATCTCTCGGTCTGGCTGGATGAGCCCGATGAGTGGCAGTTGCGATTTGAAGCGCAGCCCGCACGCACCGACCTGGTGCTGAACATGTCGGAAACGGGGCTCCTGCAGTTGGAGGGTTCGCTGCGGCGATCGGCTGTTTCGCTGGGCGAGATGCCGCTGAATCTGCGCGGCGAGTGGTCGAATGCACCTTTGGGCGAGGCTAGCCGCATGCTGCTGGGGTATGACACCGGATGGCGCGGCGCGATCGATCTGCGTGCCGAGATCAGCGGCAAGGCAGATGATGCCCAGGTCAAGGCGCGTCTTCGGGCAAGTGGAGTGCATCGGGTGGAGTTTGAGCCGCAGGAGCCTCTCGAACTCGTAACTACATGCGACACGAATTATAGTCATGCCGAAGCAACACTGCGTCAGGTGACCTGCTTCTCGCCGATCGGGGATGGACACCTGCTGCTCACGGGCCGGGTAACCAACCTGCCAAATCCGCAGTCCGCCTTGAAGCTGCAGATCCAGCATGTCCCCGTGGCTGCGGTGTTTGCGGCGTTGCGCGTGGTCCGCAACGGATTCGCTCCGGCTGTAACCTCCGCGGGTGTCGTCGATGGTGAATTCAACTACGACGGGGCAGCCGCCTCGCCGTTTCGCGCCTTGCAAGGCCAGGCTGCGGTTCGTGAACTGACTCTGCAGATTCCCGGGCTGGCGAAGCCTCTCACTGCGCCCGTGCTGCAGATTGTTTCGGCGGCAGATCTACCCGGGCCAGCCCCTCGTCGCGGTGCTGCTGCACAACCCCTTCCAACCGATCCAGCCCTGGTGGTGCAGCCTTTCTCGATGAACATGGGCGCACCCTCGCCGCTGGTGTTTAACGCGCGGCTCACGCCTGCGGTGTTTGAGGTGCACGTGAGCGGATCTTCGAGCATCGATCGCATGATGTCGCTCAGTAAAGGACTGAGCATCTTCTCTTCACCCTTGAACGGCCTGGGCCCGCAGGGCATGGCGGATGTGACGTTGGGCATCCAGGGACCGTGGCTTTTGCCGGTACCGGATGTGGAACACCCTTTGCCGGCAGCCAGCGTGGCTGGAACGTTGCATTTGCGAAATGCGAGGCTGAGCACGAGCTTTCTCGCGTCCCCGCTTGAAATCGTTTCGGCGCAGGGCGCATTGTCGCAAGGGCAGATTACCTGGTCGCCCTTGTCGCTCAGCTACGGAAAGATTCACGCGGATGGTTCGTTCCTGCAGCCCATCTTCTGCGCCAATCCGGACGGCTGCACCCCGCACTTTGAGATCCATGTGGATACGCTCAAGGCTGCGGACCTGCAAGCGGCACTCGCCGGCAATCACGGCCAGATGATAGAGCAGATTCTCGAGCGCCTCGATCGCCACTCGTATGCATGGCCAAGCCTCGAAGGGAGACTGCACGTGAACCAGTTCACTCTGGACACGCTGGAACTCCAGAACACCTCGGCTCAAATCAAAATCAAAGGCAGGCAGGTGACACTCGATTCTGTGGACGCCAGGGCTCTTGGCGGAAGTCTGCATGCGAAGGGCAATGTTGATGTCAACGGCAATCTGCCCGTCTATGCGATCGAAGGGCAAGTGACGGATGCGGACGCGTCGGAGATCGCCAGCCTGTTCGATGAGAAGTGGGGAGGCGGCTCGATGAATGCGACTGCGAAATTGCAACTTAGCGGGTTCACTGCCGAGAAGTTGGCCTCATCCAGTGAAGGCAAATTCCATTGGGAGTGGACGCACGGAACTCTGCCGATCGATGCAGAGGCTACTCCGGAGCTTGCGCCCATCGCGGCATTCGATCGCTGGACTGCGGATGGAATGATTCACAAAAAGCTGCTCACCGTGAGTCATTCCGTGTTGCTGCATGGGTCGGAAGAATTTCCGCTGACCGGCACGGTTTCGTTCGCACGCGAGCTTCAGTTGCAAAGCGAAGATCCGGAGCATCCTCTGGCAATCCGCGGCACGCTTGACCGGCCGCAAGCGACTGCGAACGAGTCTGCCGTCAAGGTCAAGGCGGCGGCCCGCCACCGTTGATGACTCCATCCCCCTCCATGCCGCTGTTTTCTCACAAGTCCGGCGAGAGCCTGGAAGCCCTGCTGCATCGCGGCTTTGGGTTCGCCGGCTTTCGCGTGAACCAGGAAGCTGTGTGCCGGGCCGCCATCGAGGGCAAGGACGTCTTGCTGGTGATGCCGACCGGCTCCGGCAAATCGCTCTGCTACCAGTTGCCCGCGCTGGCACGCGGCGGGACGACGCTGGTGGTCAGCCCATTGATTGCTTTGATGGAAGACCAGGCCTCAAAGCTATCGGCGCTCGGGTTCGCGGTGGCGCGCATTCATTCCGGCCTCGACCGGGCCACCTCCCGCCAGGCCTGCCTTGACTACCTCAGTGGGGCACTGCAGTTTCTCTTTGTCGCGCCAGAAAGGTTGCGCGTACCCGGTTTCGCCGAGTTGTTGGCCAAGCGCAAGCCTGCGCTGGTGGCGATTGATGAAGCGCATTGCATTTCGCAATGGGGACATGATTTCCGCCCGGACTACCGAACGCTGGGGCGCTACCTCCCCGCGCTCCGTCCCGCGCCGGTGATTGCGTTGACGGCCACGGCTACGCCCATCGTGCAGGACGACATCGTGAAGCAGCTTGGGATGCCCGGCGCCGCGCGCTTTATTCACGGCTTTCGCCGTGAAAATCTGGCGATTGAAATTATCGAGGTGCCGCGCCCGATGCGTGGCGCGCTCGCAGCCGAGCTACTCAGCGATGCTGAGCGGCGGCCCGCCATCATCTACGCTCCTACCCGCAAAGCCGCGGTCAGTCTGGCGGAGGATCTCTCCGGACTTTTCCCCGCCGCCGCGTACCACGCGGGCCTCGATCCGGAGCATCGCGAGCGGGTGCAGACCCAGTTTCTCTCCGGAAAATTAGAAGCAGTGGTTGCGACAATTGCCTTCGGCATGGGCATCGATAAGGCCGATGTGCGAACCGTGATTCACGTCGCGCTGCCGGCCAGCCTCGAGGCTTACTACCAGGAAATTGGCCGTGCCGGCCGCGACGGTGACCCGAGTCGCACTGTCCTGATGCATTCGTATGCGGACCGGCGCACGCATGACTTCTTCAGCGATCGAGACTATCCCCAGACCGAAGTGCTGGAGCAGATCTTCCGGCGTCTCAAAGATCGGCCGCAGCCGAAAGAGGACCTGCGCAAGGCGCTGAAGATCGACGCAGATATCTTCGATCGAGCGGTCGAGAAGCTGACCATTCATGGCGGCTGCTCGATGGACTATGCCGAGAACGTAACCCTCGGAGCACGCGACTGGCGCCAGTCCTATACAGCGCAATCGAATCACCGCCGGTTACAAATTGAGCACGTGGTGCGGTATGCGGAGGCAGAGCAGTGCCGGATGTCGGCGGTAGTTCGGCACTTTGGCGATGTTGCCGATGGACGCCGCCCTTGCGGGAATTGCGATTTCTGCGCGCCGCAGGACTGTATCGCGCAACGCTTCCGCAGCCCAACCAAGCAGGAGTGGCACGCAGTGCACTCCGCGGTGAAGGCCCTGCGCGGAGTGTCCTCAAAGTCGACGGGCAAGCTGCACAAGGAGCTTTTCCCACGCGAGGACTTGAGCCGCGACGACTTCGAACAGGTATTGAGCGCGATGGTGCAGGCCGGCGTGGTCACCCTGGAAGACGCGACCTTCGAGGCGGAAGGCCGGAGTATCGCCTACCGCAAAGTTTCGCTGACGGAGTTTGGAGAAGAAGTGCGAGAGGCAACGCCGCTGGACCTGGTGATGAAGGCCTCGGCGGGCGTCGGAGACACCGCTGGCAGCGCAGCAACTGCGCCTCGCAAGCGCCAGAAGAAAGCGGTGGAAGAGGATGGGCCGTTGTCGCCTGAGGCCGCTGCGCTCGAAGAGCAGTTGAGGACCTGGCGGCTGACCGAGTCGAAGGAGCGCGGCATTCCTGCGTTCTTCATCTTCGGGGACAAGACGTTACGCATGATTGCGCGCGCCCGGCCATCGACACCGAATGCACTGCTGACCGTTCCCGGAATCGGACCGGGCAAGGCGGAGCAGTACGGCTCCGCAGTGTTGAGAATTTGTTCCGACCGCTGATACATTATGGAACCAGCCCGGCGCTCAGGGAGTATTCTTCGCGACCGTGAGAGTCTGCTGGTGAATACTTGCCTGCACCTCCGGAACGGTGCCGTCGTTCACCGAGACTTCTGTCGGCATGCCCTGCAGTAGAAAGCGGTGCGTAGTTTTAGACCGCGGAAGCAGGTGGACGCGCTCCGTCGCTGAGGCGTCCTGCGAACGCACAGTGACCGGCACCTCGGTCTCGGCGTATCCATCATTTGCAACATCCACTGCGACGAGATACTGGCCCACACCCGCCGCGCGGGCAGGAAAGACGTTCGCAATCGAGAGATCAGGCAAGCCCCGATCCTGATATACCCACGAATCGAAGAACCACTGAAGCTTCTTGCCGCTGGTCTGTTCGAGAAGATGCTGGAAATATTCAGGCTGGGTATCGTCCGCAGGGAGAATACGCGCGCAGCGCCGCCGACAACGCTGTATCTCCAGCCAGGTCCCGCAACATCCACAGCACGTACGCAGCTTTGGTCCGGTAGTAAGTGGTGTCGGATGCGTCGATGAGCGCTTCGCCGGACGCGGCTCCCGGATCGGCAGGTTCGGCCATGGCGAGAGTGCCCCGCGTCGCTTCCATGCGCTCGAGCACAGCTTCGTGTCCTCTGACTTTTTCTACCCAGAGATTGCCGACGAATTCGGCTACGCCCTCATCGAGCCATGCGCGCGGCGATTGAAAGTACGCATGACCCCACGCATGACTCAAGGCTCCCGCCAGCTTCCCCGGTTCGGCCGCTCCCATGCCGGTGAAGAGCACGTTGCCGGCCTCAAACGGCACGTCGCCGGGATCCGCCAGATCAATCATCACCAGCGGCGACTTGGAGCGCGTGCCCAGCCAGTCCTTCAGCAATGGAACCGATTCAGAAGCCGCGGTCAGGTAGGAAACAACGTGGACCTGATCTTCGGGCCGGGCGAAGAGCCGCGTGCCCTCCTGGTCTTGCTCCGCGCGAGAGAGCAGAAACAGGCTCGGCGAAGCGAAGCCAAGCGCCGTGGCAGAGAGACTGCAGGTGACCACTCCGGGAAAGGAATCGTTGGGCGAAGCGGTACGAGTGACCGGGACTACGTGGCCGTTGAGCACCGCCACATTGGGTGCGTCCCCGGAAAACTCCGCGGTTACGTGAAGCGTCACGGGCGTGGCGGCCTGCCGCTGCTTCTGATGGCCAATCTCGGTGAAAAGCCGCGCGCCATCGCCCAGCATCACGGGGCGGGAGGTCGCCGGATACCAGAGCACATTGCCAAAGCCGCGCAGGCCGACGAACTCCGGCGCGACCTGGTCCCAATCCGAATGGCGAGCCACATCGTCGGGCGTACCGATACGTACCAGCCGCTGCGTACTAAGCTCAACCGAGCCGCTGTAGATCATCTGCAGCTGAAGCTCACCCTTCGAGTCAAGGGGCTGTGCGAGCTGAACCACCGCCTCGCGAACCTCTCCTGTGTGGTCGGCATCGCTCCTCGAGTAGAGCCTCGCCGAACTTGAGTGGCTTGCCCGCGCTCTCAATCGTCTCCCAGTGCAGCGAGGAAGAGAGTTGCAGCGGGATTTGCTTCAGCGGCTGCGCACCGTCGTTCCGAATCGTGACTTGCGCTTCCACGGCGAGGGCGTGTTCGTCGGGACGAAGGCGGACGTCGAGATCATAGGCGGTATACGTAACAGCCGCTCGCTCCGCATCGGTCGCCTTCGCTGCGGGGTGCTCGACTTTAGCGGACTTGCCGCTCTCTGGCTGCTGGGTTTCAGCGGAGTCCTCCGATGCCGAGCGCGAAAAAATCACCTTGGAGTTCGGCGCGGATTCGGGCGCTGGGTTCTGTTCCTGCGAAGCGGAAGCAGCCGCAGGTGGAGCCGCGGGCGACGCCTGACTCTGTTGCGCGACCGCAAGCCCACTCAATAGCAGCGTGTATCCGACAACCAAACCGGTGCCGGCCAGCGCTGCAGTAAGACGATGACGAAACTTCATACTCCCAAACCCTTCTGCTTCTTTTCGGCGGCCTTTTTCGGAGGTGCCGCGACGGCTACACCGCGAGCAGGCCGCGCGCCGTTGACGGGCGGCTTCATACAATACGACGGCCCCGGCAGCGGAGACGTTCAGCGAAGCCACCTTTCCTGCCATGGGAATCCGCAACAGGTGGTCGCAGGTACGCTTGACCAGATCGTGCAGGCCGGCGCCTTCCCTGCCGAGCACGAGCACGCAGTCGGTCGAATAATCAAACTGGTCATAGTCCATCGAGCCACGCTCATCGAGTCCGATGCACCAGACACCCTGCTGTTTGATCTGCTCGATTGCCCGCACGAGGTTGACCACGCGCGCGATACGGATGTGTTCGGCGGCGCCCGCTGAGGCCTTGACCGCCACGGGACTCAGCGGAGCGGACCGGCGCTCCGTGAGCACCACCCCGTCCACACCGGCGCCTTCGGCCGTGCGCAGCAGTGCTCCGAGATTCTGCGGATCTTCGACTCCATCGAGGGCTACGAGCAAGCGCGGTTCCGTCTGCGGCGTAAGCAGGTCCTCGATGTCGAGGAAGGTCTTGCCGCGAACCACCGCCACCACGCCCTGGTGCGCAGCCGTTTTTGCCAATCGCGTCAGGTGTTCGCGCGGCTCGAAGCGCAGGCGAACGCCGGCATCGCGGCAGGCATCGACGATCCTCTGCAGCTTCTGGTCGTGGCGCTCCTTGGCCACGCTCACATGGTCAAACTGGCGGCTCCCGGCGCGGAGGGCTTCCTCCACCGGGTGCAGGCCATAGAGAATCTCCATCTCTCCAGTCTACTCTTGCGTATGCGGCTGTAAGCGTCTGATAATGGATTGGTTAGGGGCCGGTGGAGCTGGGCCGCGGTTTTGGCCCGGTGCGTTGGCCGGCCGGAGTGCGACACAATGGCCCTGTTTCGGCGCAAAGATCCGACGGGAAAAAGCGTCTTTTGTCCGGATTCGGACGTCTGTCAAAGTAGCATGAAAGCCGCCTCCGCCGCCCTGCCTGAGCAGTCTCACGCCGAGAATTCCCTGGTCGCCCAGGGGCTCAAGCGGCATGATCCCGAGATTCTCGATCAGCTCATCGTCCTGTATCAGCATCGCCTGCTGCGCTACCTGCTGTACCTCACTGGCAGCCGCGAGCTGGCAGAGGACCTGTTTCAGGAGACCTGGATGCGCGTGCTGCAGCGCGGCGCGCAATATAACGGCAAGGCGCGGTTCGATACCTGGCTCTTTACCATCGCGCGCAACCTGCTGATCGATGTTCGGCGTAAGCGGACCATGGTCAGCCTGGAAGAACTCTGCGAGCGTGCCGGCGAAGATCGCCCGCTCGAGTTTTCGAGCGCCGATCCTACCCCTTTTGACCAATACCAGAGTCTTGAGAACGGGCAGCAGGTCGCTGCGGCCATGTTGGAATTGGACCCGCTGCATCGCGAGGTTCTGACCCTGCGTTTTCACGAAGAACTCTCTCTGGACGAGATCTCCCAGGTGACGCGAGCCCCGCTATCCACGGTTAAGTCTCGACTGTATCGCGGGCTGGCCGCCCTCAAGCCGCATATTCACACGGTCAGGGGGCAGGATGGACCATAACTCGGATTCGTTCAAAACCGGGGGAGGCGCATCGGAAGACTCCTCGCTGATCGAGGCTCTGGCCGGTCTGCGCACAGACCAGGATCACGCGGTGGTTGATAAGACCCGTCGCGCGGTGCGCGGTTCCATGATCGATACCGTGGCACGCAAGCAGAACCGCAAGCGGAATGCCGGAATTGCCATGCTGGTGGCAGCCGTCATCCTGGTGTTACTTTCGCCCGCCCTGTGGAGCGGCATCGACGACCTGATCTCGGGTGAATACATCGCCGATCTCACCCCCATGATGACTTTTCTGGTGGTGGTCTTCTTTTCGGCAGTGCTGGCCGCCCTCATCGCGGGATGGAAGAACACCGGCCATCTGCGGGATGAGAATCGCAACACGTAACAAAACGTGAAGCAATAGCCGCTGCACGCGGCACGAATTTAGAAATGCCTGGCAGAATGAAAACCACTCACACGTTACGCGAACTGAACGAATCGGCCACCTTCTCCGAAGAGATGAAGCTGATTCCTCGCTGGTCCATTGCACTGGCGGTCTTTGCCTTTCTTGTCATGCAGTACATCTTCTGGGTAGTGCTTCCGGCGCACCGGCACCATCCCGGTCCACCGGTCGGACTGCGCCTCTATTTCGCACTCTCGTGGAGTGCGCTGGCTGCTCTCTATGTGCTCATGGTGGGGTACATCAGCCGCGATGCACCGCGGCGTTCCATGAGCGCCCGGCTGTGGATGCTGGTCTGCGTGGTGATGCCCGGCGGCATCGGCGCGGTGCTCTACTTCCTGCTACGTCAGCCAGTGGTTTCCCTGTGCCCTTCCTGCGGCACGCGGGTGCAGAGTGAATTTCACTTTTGCCCGCAGTGCGCCTACCAGGTCTCCGCTTCGTGCGGGCAATGCTATCGTACGGTGAGTTCGATCGACCTCTTCTGCGTGCATTGCGGACACGATCTGGCACAGGACAACTCCCCGGCACGCCTGCGCGCGTTCTCCAACTAACGCCTGCTCTTGTCGCGCCAATCGCGCCGCTTCGAGCGCAGTCGATTGACCCGGCTTTCTCCTGCTCCCTATACTCGATAACTGGTGTTCGATGGCAATGACCGCACTGATTATCGATGATGAGCAGTTGGCGCGCGACGAGTTGCAGTACCTGCTGGAGTCTGCGGGCGGCGTAGACGTTCTGGCCCAGGGCCGGAATGGAATCGAAGCCGTAGAACTGGTGGAGACACATCACCCCGACGTAGTCTTTCTCGACGTACAGATGCCGGGGCTGGATGGCTTTGCTGTACTGAAGCGGCTGATCGAACACAGTCACGGCGAGCCGCTGCCGCAAATCATCTTTGCCACCGCTTTTGACCAGTATGCGGTCAAGGCGTTCGAAGTGAACGCCATCGACTACCTGCTGAAGCCATTTGACCGCGCACGTTTGCTGCAGGCGCTCGATCGTGCGCGACTCCGGCTGCAGGAGATGCAAACTCCCGAGGAAGGCGCCGCTCCGGCCCGAAGCCCCAGTTCTGAACAGCGCATCGACGCACTTCTTCGTCTGATGGAGCAGCAGCATACCGCGCCTCGCCCGCACAGCGGCAAGATCGTGCTTCAGGCGCAGAGTCGTCTGCTGCTGATCGATCAGAAGGACATCTGCCATGCCTCGATCGATGAAGGCGTGATCTCGGTGGCACTCCAACGCTTGAAGGGCAATCCAAATGCCGCACACTCGAGGAGTTGCTGGAGCTGTTGGATCCGGCCGTGTTCTGGCGCGCGCATCGCTCCTACGTGGTCAACATCAACCACATCAAGGAAGTGGTGCCTTGGTTCAAGTCCAGCTACCAGCTGCGCATGGACGACCGGAAGCAGACGGAGATCCCAGTAAGCCGCGCACAGACGCGTCGTCTTCGGGAACTATTCAAGCTCTAGCTCGTTTCTGCGCTCGCCACAGATTTACAACGCCTTCTCGTACATGAACGAGCACAATGGCCCTATGAAGAAGAAGGTCTCCAAGGCACAGGTGAAGAGATTTCTGGATTCATGGTTGGCGGTGCGGCAGGTGATTCAGGCTGCCAACTTCAACCGCTTTCAGGGTGCGGGACTCAGTGCCACGCAGTTCATGACCCTGAACCTGCTGCCTTCCCATGGCGATGGCATCGCCATGGGCGAACTGGCCCGGCGACTGAATCTGAAGCCGGCGACCGTCGCGAAGACGGTCGACAGCCTCGAAGCGCGCGGAATTAGTGAGAAGAGCCCGCAGTGAAGCGGATAAACGAATCGTCTCCGTTGTAGTGACTGAAGCAGGAATGGCGCTTCAAAACGCGGCGAAAGGCAGCTTTCAGGCGCAGATCGAAGCCATCTTCGGAGAGATGCTGCCGCAGGAACGAGAAGGATCTGATTCTGCGGCCTGGAAGGGATGATCCGCGCCGCGGAGAGGAATCTTCCTGCCGGCGACCTCAACCATGCTCCGAATGGCGCTGCTCCGGCGAAGCGTAGTTCTCGGCGATTTCTGCTGCGGTTATGCCGATCTTCGAATGGGCTTCGATCGTGCGGGCGATCTCTTCATCCGTGTGTCCCTGCTTACGCAGTATCTCCACTTCATCGCTGATCATGCCGACGAACGCTTGAATCGGGAACATTTCCGGCGACAGGCCCGCCAGTTCGCGCAAGAGCCTTCTGGGCACGAATGGCTTCTTCGACTGGGTAGGTTTTAGCTGGCTGACTCTCGCTCATAATGCCTCCGGAATATGTTTCGTACTACGAAAGATACTAGCGCAGGAAACGGCCAGATTGTCGCCTGTCAAGCAGCCGTTGTTCGCCAGATGTTAACCAGCGCTGCCACTGATGTGCACATGAAAAAACACTCCCTCGCATGACATCTAATCGTAGCGTTCGAAGATGATCTGCTTTCTCTGCCAGCCGAGGCTCATCAGGCGTTCGCGATTGGCCGAAACCATCTCGTTCAGCCCGCAGATGTAGGCATGAATGTTGAATCCGGCAGGCTCGGCGGCGGTTGCGAATCTGCGGACTGCAACTCGCGGCGTGCTCTTCCGCAATCTTGCCGACGAACTCCTGCACATAACCGCGATGCCCATTCCAACTCTCGGCGGCGCGGCTGAGCGAGGCGATGTAGTGGAAGTTCGTGTGTCGCGCGGCGACCTGTTCGAAGTAGTCGCGATAGTAGAGTTCCGTCTCGTAGCCGAGTGCCGTAGACGAGCCACACCTGTCGGCCTTCGGCTGCGATCGGGAGCGTCGAGTGGAAACAGATGCTGCACGAAGCCGAGCATGGGTGCAACGCCGGTTCCAGTGGCAATCAGGATGGTATCGGTCAGCGGGCTGGCGCAGAATGAACAGGCCGTGCGGTCCGTGGAATTGCACCGTATCGCCGGGTTCGAGATCGCACAGCAGGTTTGAAAAGAAGCCTCCCTCCACTCGATTGACGCACAGGTCGAAGCCGTTACCGCGAGGAGCGGACGCAATCGAATACGCGCGCGTTTGCGATTTGCCGTTCGGGTCGTCGGCGACGCAGGAGACGAACTGGCCGGGAGCAAAGTCGAAAGACGGCAATTCGTCGGCCTGAAATTCGAGATGAAAGCACTGCGCCGGATCAGAGATACAGGTCTTGCGCTGGAGTCGGGCCGTATAAAGCTGTCGTGCCAAGGTGTCTACTCACATCCACGTGGATTCAAGAACCAATTCGAACAGGTCGGCGAGGTGCGCTGACCATTCCTGCAGTGTTTTCGATGAAGCACCA
Source organism: uncultured Acidobacteriaceae bacterium (assembly GCA_963748555.1). Lineage (GTDB taxonomy): Bacteria > Acidobacteriota > Terriglobia > Terriglobales > Acidobacteriaceae > CAWKKW01. The sequence continues at coordinate 155,605 of CAVVJK010000002.1, read as the reverse complement.
AAGTTGTCTGATTCTACGGCACCACATACCTCTCGCGATATGCAAAAGGCGCGAACTTTGACGCGAAGCAAACGCTTCTACTTCGCCGCAACCTCGACCGCGCTCATGGGCACTTCGATGGTGCCGGCCCTGTTTGCTGCCGCGTCAAATACTCCGGTGCGCAGATATACGTTGCTGCGAGGCACGTCCTCCTCCAGGCGGAACCGCACGCCGGACTGCTGAATCTGGGGCCAACGGTCGGGCTTCGGATCGAGGGCAATGGTTCGCACCATCCAGTTCAGTGCCTTGCCGTTGTAGTCGTAAGCGACGATCGCGACCTCGAGGCGAGTGTGATGCGACCCCGTCGGGCGTGGCGTCGAATTGGATACTGTCTACCGGGATCGTAAACGTGACCCCATATCGCGTAACCGGACCCTTCAACTGTTGGCTATCCCCGGCGCGATCCGTATCGGCGATGGGCTGATTGGGAGACGTGTCGATTTTGATCGTGTAGGGAATCTCGGAACTATCGGGCATGCCGCGGCCCATGTAGGGATGCAGTGGATCGCTGATCCGCTGCGAAGCTTCCTTGGCCGCAGTCCGAGGATCCTGGGTGTAGTAGCCGCGACGGAAAGCGAGCTTGTATTTGCCATCGGTCAGCTTCACGTCGATGTGGCGAAACTTGCCATCCATGGTCTTGTCGGTTGGCGTGTATGCAAGCGTGTAGTAGTGGGTGCCGTGGTCGACCGCGTGCGAGATGGCCGCGCTGAGATCGTTGGTGTTGAAGAACGCCTCGCCGCCTGAGTCGTGGGCAATCTCCTGCATCGCGTTCTGCGTGGCATTCACGTCCAGCGCTTCGGTCTGCGGCTCAGCAGAGGGAGCTAGCCCCTTGCCGCCCGAGGCAAGCCCATTGCTCTGGCTTTGCGCTTCATAGGCGCCGATCGTGCTCACGCCTTTAGCCGCGACAGGGTACAGCGCAACCTGGGCCGTAGTGAGCAGATCGGTGGTCTGACGGATCCTCTCATCGAAGTCACGCGCGCTGCTGAAGGGGCTTGTCGAGGGCGATTGCCTGGCATTCTGGCCATTCTGGTTGACCACGCTCTGCGGCAAAATGGCCAGAGGGAAGGAACCCGCAAACCAGATCACGTTTTTGCGGCCCGGTATGCCTGCCAGGTAACGGCCGAGCTGCTGCATGGCGTCCAGCGTGATCTCGATGCGTTGCGAAGTCTGGAACGAAGCGGTATCAGACTGGAACTGCTTCAATGCGTCGATAGAGTCCTGCAACTCGCCCGCTGCCCCAAATCCCGAAGACGCCGTTGTCGCTTGATAAGACTCTATCTGCGAGACCATCTGCTGCGTGCCGGCGTTTTCCCCCACAGTCGGCAGCAATCCGGAAGCATGCGGACCGCCGCCCAGCTTGGGATTGTTCAGTGCAGCTCTGAGCATTGAAGCGTCGGCAGTAAATCCCTGCACGAATCGGAGCCTCGTCGAGAGGGCAAAGATGCCGATCCGCGTGCCGGGCTGGATTCCATCGAGGTACTTGATCGTCTGCGAGTGGACATAGCTCTGGTCGGCGAGAGGCGTGTTCAGCGAATCGACCAGCAGCACATTGACGGAGTCCGTTGACTTCGAAGCAGGTACATTGCTGAAAACGCCTGGAGGCAGCTTCGCGGTTGAGGTTTGCACCGTAGCGACGCCGGTGTGTTCCTCGAAGAAGGAGATCTTCTGCGGCTGGCCCTGTTCGGTGAGTTGAAAGGCCTCTTTGGGCAAGCCGGCGACGGGCTGATCTTTGTTATCCGTGACCACCACATCCACAACCACGGTGCGTACGGTAGCGTGGAAGACGGTACGGCCCTCCGTGTCGGTTTCGTTTTGAGAGTGAACGAAAGTCAAAAAAAAGGCCGGCAGAATCAAGGTGACCAGGCAGACTCGACGCAAGCGCATGCAGTTCCCCCGCGATTGAGAACCTTATCAGAAAGAAAAGCCGATGGCAGTGGCTGGTTTGGCCGTGCGAAAGCGCCTCCAAATAGAGGCGAGGGGACGCAGTAAATTACTGAGGGATAGCCGGGGCCGATCCGGGGAGTCCCGGAGGACTGGTCCTCGTCTGCGACGCCGAAGCGAGAGGCAACCCGATCTCAACCGCACCGATGCGATCCGTCTTGCGATCATGCACAGCGATGCGAATCGAGGCAGCTTTCACCGGCACGTCGATCTTCTGTTCCACGCGGTACAAGCCCGACACATTCGACTGCTGCCCGAAGAGCGAATCGCCGCGTTTCACGTCATCGACGACCGAGCTGAGCATTTTGCCATCAGCGTCATACGCGGCGGCAGCAACCTCCAGAGCAGCGGAACCATCGCTGGCCCCGAAGGAAACCTGCCGGCTGAGCATGGTGTAGTTCACCGCAATGGTCTGGATCTGCACGGGCGGCGGAGACTTCGCCGTCTTGGACTTGCGCCGGGCCTTCGGGTTCTGTTCCTCGATCACCGCCATCTGCTCTGCAGTGGCCAGTGCTGGAGGACCGAGCGGCTGCAGCTCTGCACGGAAGAGCAGGTCATGGGAGAGCGGAGCGCCATGCTGCAGGTTTACAGAAAGCGTGTCGGAGGAGGAGCGAACCTCGGGCAATTTTGGTTCCGCCGCAAGCTGCTGGTTCGAAGCTGGCGGGTGTTTGCCGGGCAGGACAGGCGCGTCCGGATCGATGCCGTAGTAAGAGCGACGGTACGCCAGCGTGTACCCCTTCTTCTCGAGCAAGAGATGAATGGTGCGCAGCTTGCCATCGTATTTCTGGTTGCTAGGCGAGTACGTGAGCGTGTAGTAGCTCGCGCCGGTATTGGTGGCCTGCGTGAGCGCGCCGGTCAGGTCGTTGGTGCTGAAAAAGGCATGCCCTCCGGTCACTTCCGCAATCTCTGTCTGGGTCATATAGCTGCTGGCGAGCAGGCTGTATCCCGCTCCGCCCGAGCCGGCCGCGCTTGCGGGTGCATTGGTGGTTCCGCTGCCGCCGGTGCGGTAATCGGTGTAGGTTCCACCGCTGGGTGCCGCACCTTTGGGAGCATGCGCCTCGTCGACGACCGGTCCGCGCACATCGATCGGGTACACCGCCACCTGTCCGCGCGCCAGGGTGTCGAGTGTCTGCTTGATCTTCTCCCGATAGCTCTGTCCGTCATCGTCGCTGGGAAAGAGCGTCATCGGAAAGCCGCTGGACATCCAGATGAGGTTTTTGCGACCGGGCATGCCATCGAGGAATCGCGCGATGTAGTTAAAGACATCGACCATGAATCCGGAATCGCCACGACCGAAATTTTTCCCGTAGAGAAAGATCTGCGGAATGTGCGGGCGCGGACTCTTGGGATCCATCACCTCGCGCAACTGGGCGTTGTCGGTGGTGAAACCCTGCACCAGGTGCAGGCCATCGGAGAGCACGAAGATGGCAAATCGCGATCCCCTGGGCTTTTCCTCGATAAACTTGAGCAGCTGCTTGCGCGCGTACGGCTGGTCGTCCATCTCCATGTTCACCAGGTCGTACAGGATCACGTAGAGCGGCCCTCGCTCCTGTTCGGCAGGCACATTCACGAAGGTCCCCGGTTCGAGAGGCGGCAGCTTGGGATCGAAATCGAGCGACGGATCGAAGTCATGAACGTCGAAGGAGAGCACCCGTTGCGGCTTGTTGTCCTCTTCCAGCTTGAAATCTTGTTGCGTGAGCCCCTGCACTGGCTTCCCGGTCGAGTCGGTGACGACCACATCGAGGATCACGCGGCGAACGGTACGCCTGAGGACTAACCCGGTCGATGGGCCGCTCGCCTTCGCTTGATCTGGACCCGCCGGAGTGGGCTCCTGCGCCGACAGGCCGGGCACAGCCAGGGCGAGAACCGGTGCGATCAATGTCGCGGCCAGAAAGGCGAAGACGGCACGGTGGATCATCGGGAGCCCCTGGTTCAGCAGCGGTGCATTGCCTTGAAAATCATCAGGATTATAGCCCCGCTGGTATCTGCCCCGCAGTACCACGCGGACGTCATAGCGCTTGAGACCGACCAGCTACACTAACCGAAGTCATGCTTCGCACCGTCAGCGCAACCCGGTACGTCACGCCCCTGCGAGAAGGCGGCTCGCTGCCCGCCATCATTGAGGCCGACGACCTGGGGCTCTATGTCCTGAAGTTTCGGGGCGCGGGACAAGGACCTCTGGCCCTGCTCGCCGAGCTGGTCTGCGGCGAGATCGGCGCGCCGTCTTGGTCTGCGCGTGCCGGAACTGGTCTTCGTCGAGGTCGACAGCGCGTTGGGGCGCAACGAGCCCGACCAGGAGATTCGCGACTTGCTGCAGCGAAGCGTGGGCCTCAATCTGGCACTCGATTTCCTGCCCGGCTCGACGATGTTCGATCCCGCGGCAGGAGATACTGCGGATCCCTTTACGGCTTCGCTGGCGGTCTGGTTCGATGCATTTGTGCTCAACGTAGACCGCACGCCGCGCAACCCAAACCTGCTGCGCTGGCACCGCGAGCTGTACTTCATCGACCATGGAGCGGCGCTCTATTTCCATCACAACTGGTCGAGCCTGGAACGCATGATCGAGTCGCCTTTCCGGCCCGTTTGCGAACATGTGCTGCTGCCTTGGGCGTCAGCCATCGCAAGAGCCGGCGAGACGGCAGCCGCACGGCTAAACGAGACTGTCTTCACCGCAGTTCTCGCGGACGTTCCCGACGCCTGGCTCATACCGGACATCGGTGCCGTGCCGGCGACCCGCGCCGCGTATGTAGATTTCCTCACCCGCCGTTTGCAGGGTGCATCGCATTTTGTCGAGGAGGCCATCCGTGCCCGCGCAGAGCTCGTTTGACTACGCTGTATTGCGCGTGGTGCCTCGCGTCGAATGCGAGGAGTTTATCAACGCCGGCGTGGTGGTCTTCTGCCTGGAGCAGCAGTTTCTCGAGGCAAGGGTGCACGTGGATGAGCGGCGGCTTCGAGCTCTCTGGCCGCGGCTGGACGTAGACCTGGTCCGGCAGCACCTTGAAGCCTTTCGCAGTGTTGCTTCGGGTGACCCGAGCGCCGGACCCATGGCGCGCCTGAGTAAACGCGAACGCTTTCACTGGCTGGTCGCGCCGCGCAGCACCATCATCCAGGTGTCCGCCGTACATACCGGGATCTGCGGAGACCCTGCCACCGTGATCGACCAACTGATGCGGCGAGTGGCGCCGGACGCGGCCTCCGGCTAGACCGCGCACTGTTGCCGCAAGCCGGCGCTCAAGGATGTTCGTTGGGAGCTTCCAGCGGGAGCGAGTGAACGAATGTCACGATCTGCCACCGCTGCGGATCGGGCAGTTTGGACCACGAGGGCATGCCGTGTTTCATGTTCCCGTTGGTCAGCAGCCAATGAATCTCGCCGTCAGTCGCGTTTTGAACCCGCGCCGAATGCAGGCTGGGCTTCGCGCCTTTTCCTTGCGCCGAGTCTCCATGACAGGATGCGCAATTGTGCTGAAACAGGATCGCGCCCGCGGTTACCGCATCCTGTTGGCCCCGAAACGGATTGGAGCGCGCGCGGTCCTGCGCCGGTACTCGAGCCAACCAGGAGCCATCGGCAGCGGCGAAGACAAACGTCGAAATCGTAACTGCGACAAACCCAGCCCAGAGCAGTCTCGGCTTGTTTCGCATCAGTGGCTCCTTTCCTGGGCCCGGAACCAGCGCGTGACCTGGCTGACTTCATAGCTGACCCCGATCCGGTAGATTCGGGCGACGCTATAGTCGTTAAGGCCAAAGTTGGGAGAGGCCGTCACCGTCACTCCATGAGCGAGGTTCCAGTTGATCGAGGGACCGACATAGTGCGAGGTGTTGTGGGTTCCAAAGGAATCGCGATCGCCCAATCCCCCGTACATCTCCACTCCGGCCGAGAAGTTTTCCGGCGCAAAGACGGACGGGCTGGTGCCTGCAACCAGCCGCAAAGGACGGCTCGCCGCCAGCGCGTACCCAAACTCCCAGGGCTCGTGCCTGAGGTTCTTTTCCGACGTGATGTTTTCCGAGAAGTTCCAGCCCTTCACATTGCTGGAGAGAATCAGCTTCAGTTCCAGTTCCCGCTCCTTTTCGGAACGGGTCTCCTGATTCGGTTCCACCAGATCTGCTTTGCCATCGTGGCCTACTACCTCCAGCAGGCTCTTATTCGCAGCATTGATGTCTTCGAATTCGACATAGAGGACCGGGTTGATGCGGCGTTCGCTGAGCAGAGGCCGCAGCCGGTTCTCGATTCGAAAGCCGGTGAACACCGTGCTCTCGCGCGCTGTCGTCTGGCCCTCAAGGTAAAGCTCTGAAGTCCACCAGGCGCGGGTGCCGTATTCGAATTCGAGCGCGTTCGCCGCAAAACGATTTCCGCCGTCCGGACGGCCGGTCGCCACCTTCTCTTCAAATTCGAGCGAGTCCGGCTCCTCCATCTCGTGGGAATAGGTGACGAAATAGGGCAGTTCCTGTGCACGGGAAAAGGGACAAGAAAACCAACTGCCGGCAAGCAACATACAGAGCGAGAACAACCTGGTGACTTTCATTGAATGCAGACTAATGTGGTCGGATATTTCCTTCAATCAGAGATCATTTAACGGCAGGATTACAGCAGTTCGTAATGTGAATATCGGACTTGAATGGTCGGAATTAGCTCGCCGGAAGCCATGTTGCGCGGCTTATCGGCGTACCAGCCGCGGCAGCGTCTACACTGAATCCAGCCATGGTGTTCGTCCTCGACAACTACGATTCCTTCACCTACAACCTGGTGCAATACATGGGTGAACTGGGCGCGGAGATGGTCATCCGCCGCAACGATGAGCTTACGGTGGAAGAAGTTGAGGCGCTCGAGCCGGAGCGGATTCTGCTGTCGCCCGGACCGTGCACGCCGCAGGAAGCGGGCATCAGCATTCCGCTGATTCAACGCTTTGCCGGGCGGGTGCCAATTCTGGGCGTTTGTCTTGGTCATCAGGCGATCGGGGCAGCCTTCGGCGGTACTGTAGTGCGCGCGCCGCAATTAATGCACGGCAAGACCAGTAGCGTGGATCATGACGGGAAGACCATCTTCTCAGGTGTAGCTACGCCCATGACGTGCACTCGGTACCACTCGCTGATCGTGGCGGAAGAGGACTTGCCCGGAGGAACTCGAGATCTCCGCCCGCACCACTTCGGCCGATGGCCACTCCGTCATCATGGGCCTGCGGCATCGGAAGTTTCAGATTGAGGGTGTGCAGTTTCACCCTGAGAGCGTGCTGACTACCGACGGCAAGCGGCTGATCCAGAATTTCCTTGAGGTCTAGCCTGCGATTCGGGTCTTTGCGCGAATTGCGCGCGCTGGCCCGAATGTCGCGCCATGCCGGCGTTTACCCTGTTTGCGGCATTGTGGACTGAGAACACCTCTGGTACTCTCGTTGCAGGTTGGAACGGATGGTCCCCCGCGAGGCGCCGCATCCGTGAGGCCGATTCGATTTTCCAGCGCCCTCAATCGCGGATGACTTTACACTGGCACCAGAGTCCTAGACAAAAGCGGTGAATCCCTTTCCATCCAGCCCAGGAAGCCTACGCGGCGGCGGCAATACCGCCCGACCGATCGACCAGCGCGCACGATGCGCGGCGGGCGCAGTGGTGCGCCCTGGCAACCATGGTGCTTGCGACGGCGCTTTCCCGGCCTCGCACAGCAGGCCAAGCCGATTGCGCTGGTACCGATTGAGGGCGTCAGTATCTCGGGTGGATTGAATGTCACCAATGGGCAGGCGTCCATCGTGAACAGCGGCAGCGTGACGGCCGGCGATCGGACCGCTCACCTGGCCTTGAGCCGCGGCGGTGAAGTACGGCTCTGCTCGACGACGACTCTGAATCTGTCCAAAGACAGCACGGCAACCGACAGCAGTTCGAGCGCGCTGATGATGTCTCTCGATCGAGGTGCGATTGAGGCCACCTATGTTGCGGGGCGCTTTTCCGATGTGCTGTTGACGCCCGATCTGCGAGTGTTCATCTCCGGGCCGGGGCAGGTTGATCTCAAAATTCGCGTCAATGCACAAGGCGACACCTGCGTGGATAATCATGGCGCGAACGGCCCCTACGTGACGGTCAGCAGCCTGCTTGAAGGTGGGCTGTACAGGGTACAAGCGAACCAGCGCGTGCTTTTTGAACACGGGAGCCTGCATGACGTGGTCGACCATGAACAGGAGCCGTGCGGCTGCCCGCCTGCTCCGATTGTCTCGGTTGCCAGCACCGGCACGGGTGGAGGCAAAGCAGCGGCTCCCGGACAGGTGATCGGCGGCCCGTCATCGACTCCAGACGATACTGCGTTCCCACTGGCCCAGAGTGAAGGCCTCGCGCCGACGCCCAAGGTGGCCGATCCGGCCCAGGCTGCCCAGGTGCATGCCCGGGTGAATGTGCCGTTGGTTTACAACGGAGACGCCCCGCCACAGACGCCACCCAAGCCCCAGAGTGTGCCCCGGCCCATCCCCTCGTACGACACGGAAGACCCGGTCCTGGTTGCGGATCTCAAGCCGGCACCAACCCTTCCGGCCCCCGCGGGAGCGCTCGTTCCGCACACAAACCCTGCACCGGTCGTCGCACCTCCGCCTCAGCCGCCTCGACCCATCCTGGCGCCTCCACTTCAGCGGCCTGCCGTGCAACCAGCGGTTCCACACATTGTCCCGTCGGCCATTGCCAACCGCCCGACGAATCTGGCGACGACCTCTCAGCCCGTCGGCGCTACGCTTTCGGCCTCCGCACCCGGCACGGTCGCGCCAAGAATGACGATTGCCCGGCCGCCGATGAATATGGCGACGAACTCGCCGTCGGTAGGGGCAACGATTCCCTCCGCAGCACCGGGCACAGTGGCTCCGCTGACCACCATTGTGCGGCCGCCGGTCAGGATCGCAACCACCGCTCCTGGACTGGGCACTACGATTCCATCCTCGACGCCGGTTACGCTCTCTCCAGCAGCCAGATCTGTACAGCCATTGCCCGCCAGAACACCAGCGCCCGTGCCCGTGAACACGGCATCGACAGCCCGGGTCAATACTCCTGCGGTTTGGCCGGCACCTGTGGTCAATCGACCGGCAGCGAACACCCCGACCACCGCTGCAAAGACTGCGTTGCCGCCATTCCCGACTCCTACACCGGCCGAGCCCAAGCCAGCCCAGCCCAAGCCCGCCTCGCCCAAGCCCGCCGCAACCAGCACCCGTCCAGCCCGCACAGCGGCTGTAACTAGCCCGACGCTGCCACGCAGTGAACCAACCGCCACGGCAGTCGCCCAGGCTGCTCCTGTTGCTGCACCTAGTGCCGCGCCTGCACCCAAGGCGGCGAAAGCAGCCCAGCCGCAGCGTCAGCCTATCCCCGCAGTTCTGCACCGAATCGGCCACTTCTTTTCGCGGCTCTTCAGCCAGTAAGCCCGCCCTGGCACCCGCCCGTTCCCTTTACATCGAGGGCTTCCACTATCAGCCCGTGTCGCCGGATCGTACCCGCTGCGCTACAATCAGCCTTGGGCCCGGCCCTGAGCAAGGTTCCCTGCAGTGAACGCCAGAAACGCGCGGCCTCCCAAGCCGCTCGAACCCAGGCCGTGTGACTGTGGGGGAAGATACTCTCGATCGCCAGCCCATGCGGCTCAACCCCAGCAATTTCCCTCGTGCTGCGTCCTGGCAAGAGTGTGCGCTGTCCCTTGAGGGATTCGGCCACTCGCGTCTCCCAGGCAGCGCGGGAAGGGCTGGAACGATCCAGCGACACTCAAGGAGCTTTTCTTTTATGGCGATTCCCGCCACACAGATGCGTCCGGGCATGATCATCAAGCACAACAACGAACTCCACGCCGTATTCAGCGTCGAGCACCGGACTCCCGGCAACCTCCGGGCATTCATTCAGGCCAAGCTGCGCAACCTGCGCACGGGCGCCATGTTCGAGCACCGCTTCCGCTCCCCTGACCCGATCGATCGCGTGATCGTCGATGAAATTCCGATGGAGTTTCTCTACAACGAGGGCGATGACTACTACTTCATGAACCCGGATAATTACGAGCAGACTGTGCTGAAGCACGACACCCTGGGCGATTCGGTCGAATATCTGACCTCTAATCTGCAGATCAAGGTGTCCTTCTTTGACGGCGTGCCGGTCGGCATCGAACTGCCGGGCACCGTCGAGTTGACGGTGGTCGAAACGGAGCCGGGCCTGAAGTCGGCGACCGCCTCTTCGGTGACCAAGCCTGCCAAGCTCGAGACCGGCCTGGTGGTGCAGGTGCCGCCCTTCATCAACGAGGGTGAAAAGATTCGCGTCGACACGGCGGAAGGCGCGTACTTGTCCCGAGCCTAGCGCTCAGAGTGTGAGTCAGGAACGGCGCAGCCCAGGCTGCGCCGTTCTGCGTGGTTTTGCTGAATACGGCCGGGATCCATCGGGGCGCCACGATCGAGAACGCTAAAGAACTCTTCTTGCTCCCATTCAACTCATGGGAACGAGGGCTGGCCACCGTAATTGAGCGTATTCTGCGAGCATGAACGCAGGTGCTAAAGCCTTGCTGTGGGCAGGTCTCTTCATTGCCGTGGGTCTCCCCGCCCAAACAACTTCTGATCCGGTGTTGACGATCCGGGATCTTAGCCCGAAGTTCCTGGAGTTTTACCGCACCGCGACCGCACAGCATGCGGACGAAGAACGCAGATTTCAACTGTGGAAACAGATGTACGGCTTCGCGGCCGTGCCGCCAACTCCGGAAGGAGACCAGATGGCGCGCAGGATTCTGGATGACGCGTGGCCCCGCTACGCAAGGGCTCTCGATGCCATTCGAACAGGTGGAGCAGCACTTCAGCCACCGCCCGCCGAGGTACTAAAAGCGGTAGCACGACTGCTGCAGGCAGATGTCCCGATTCGCGCTACGCTTCTGCTGTTTGTCGGCGGATTCGACAATAACGCTTTTACTGCACCTGGCGAGGGGGGAATTCCGACGGTGGCGATTCCAGTCGAAGGGAAACCCCTGAATCTGGTCCTGCCCCATGAATTTACCCATGTGGTGGAAGGAGAGCAGGCACATCTTTCGTTCGGATGGGAACGTTCCGTCGCACACACGATTTTTACGGAAGGCTTGGCCATGCGCGCTACCCAAAAGCTTCGTCCCGGGCTTCCGGAAAAAACCTACGTCGGCGAATTCACTCCCAACTGGTTTGCCCGTGCAGCATCGAAGCGGAGCGAAATCCTTGCAGATATTGCCCCGCACCTCGAACAGTCTGACGCAAAAGCTGTCATGCGGTACACCATGGGCACCGGTGGTGCCGGGGTGGAACGGGAAGCCTACTACGCCGGTTGGCTGGTGATCGGCGATCTTCTAGACCATGGCTGGGCGTTTCCGCAACTGGCGCGTGTCAAGGATGCTGAAATGGCATCCGCCGTGAAAACAAGTCTCGACCGTCTACAGTCTCGTAGACGCAAATAGCTCCGCATTTGAAAACTCCTCCCCAATTCGCATCTCCGGAATCGGAGCTAAAGTGTTTTGATTTAGGGCCGCCTGTTGGGTGACAGGACCGGGGGATTTGCTTACACGTTTCGAAAAGCGCATGACTGTCGCGAGCCCAGTGCTCCGAGCGCAAGTCAGAGACTGCGCGGCCTTGGCTGCGCCGTCTTCATGGCTGGCGACTCTATGCAACGGTGACGTCGAGTGGCTCCGCCTCCGCTGGCTGCTTCGATTGCTCCCGCAAGGCAGAGAACAGGGGTGCCAGCCTCTGTTCGTCGAGTTCCCCCATCACGCTGATCTGGCCCCATCCTCTCTGACGCAGGTAGCCGCTCTCGTATGCGATGAGAAAGCCGGCGTCGCGGCAGAGCTGGGGCGTGTGGGCGTGCGGCAGAGGGAAGGTAGCAATTGTGGGAGCCGCGCCGGGTCCGCACACCGAGGGGCTCGATGCCCACCGATCTCAGCTGTTCCCTTACCCATTGGCCGAGCTGCTCATAGTGCCGGAATCGATCTCGGGCGGCACCGGCATCGCTGTAGTTGGCAACCAGAGCCTGGTCCAACGCGAGCAACTGGGGCGATGCGATGGTGAACATGGGAGCATCGGAACGCACGGCGTCCCGCAGATCGAAGCTCGCGGGCAGTTGGTCGAACTGGATGCGGTTCAGAGCGGCCTCGCCGGCGAAAACAAAGGCTAGTCCGGCATAGGACCCGATCGCCTTCCCGCTCACTCCGGACGCGAGAAACAGGTTCAGGCCTTCCACAGGCACCGCTCCCAGGCTGCTTACGCAATCGGCGGCAAGCTCGGCGCCGAAGCGGGCGCACATCGCGTTGAGCCGATCGAGCGGGTTCAATCGCCCGGTGCTGGTTTCCAGGTGAACGCCCCAGACCCACGCGCCTCCACGATGCAAAGCAGCCTCGATCTGGTCGAAGTTCCAGGCCGATCCCCACGGCCAGGTGAGCGCATCGAAGGTGAGCCCTGCGCGGCGAGCCTGCGCAATCAGGCGCTCGCCAAACTCTCCATTCGCCAGCACCAGGCCGCGCGAATTGCCGAAGGCAGACCGCAGGCAAGCCGCGACGATGTCGTTCGCCAGTGTGCCGCTGCCGGTGATCATGGCGGTCTCCATGCCCCCAGCGAGAGCACTCAGCCGCGCCCGGACACGGCGATAGACCTCGAGGAACCGCTCCTCGCGATGCGACAGCACCGGTCGGCGAAAGGCTGCGCGAATCTCCGCGCCGATGGCGACCGGACCAGGAAGCAGGCTGAGCGGCTCCGCGCGATGACGTTGCCACCAGGCGGAGAAGTGGGGCGTTCGGCGGCGCAGGCCCGCGGGCTGATGACGCAGATCGAGAGCCATGGGCACGAAGCGGCTCGCGCCCTCGGCCACGGCGGCCCCAAGCGGCTCGAATCCCAGCGCGAGGTACATGGGCAGGCGCTCCTCCACCCCGGAGATCAGCATGTGCGAGTGACCATGCTGCCGTGCGTAGTCATACACGCACCAGAAGAGGCCAGCCAACAGCGTACGATGGCGCAGACCGGGTTCGATGGCCAGCAGGCGTACTTCGCAGGGATGCGAGAACATCTCGCCCAGGCGATTGGTAAGTGGCAGGCGCTTCTCGACAGAGAAGGGCGGCTGGTCATGGACCGAAATCATTCCCACCAGTCGCCCCTGCACCAGCGCGATGAAGTAGCGATTGTGTGCGTGGAAGCGGTCGACGAGTAGGCCTTCGGCGGTCGGAGCGTGTTGCCCCAGTTCTTCTGCGAACGTGCGGTGATTGAGCCGGTGTACCTGAGCGAACTCCTCGGCTGTACAGGCTTGCTTGAATACCACTTGCGGCATGATGCAGCAGGGTACAGGAATGTGAATAGGTTGTGAATCCCCGGTGCCTGCGCGGTACCCTGCAGAGCTTTAAACGACAAAATCCTTCGCACGCTCCCGGACTGGCGGCCCGGTTGGTCGCAGCAGGACCAGACCCGAAGCACAGAGCACCGCAGCTATGCCAAGGTAGACAAGATGAGGCCAGACAAACAGCCTCAGCAGCCCCACCTCAACCGCGATCCAGACAGCCAGGATGCAGCCTTGCGCAATGACCCAGCCCGGATAGTTCGGGCGTTTGCTGACCGTAAGCCACAGCACATAGAGGCTCAGCAGCCCATTCGCCGTCAGCAGGATGAGCCCGGGGATCAGGTAGGAATGGAAGGGCGAGTAGGCGAGCAGAGTCTGCGGCATGTTCCATGGCTCGCCGTTGGGATCTCGCAGCATGGGAATAGCCCCGACGATTGCGGTCACTCCCAAAAACAGCAGGGCGGCAAATGCTGTCCAACGCGCAAATTTCATAGCCAGCTCCGGAGGTAGACTCACTCCGTCGACACGATAGACCTGCTTATTTTTGAAGCGAAGTGATGCGCGGTACGCAGGCTGGTGACATCCTCTGAGGAACTCCGCTGGCGATTCCATCTGAGGCTGGATCCGCACGGAGGTCAACGTCGCTTGCGAGGTTCACGGGCGATGGACGCAAAGGCGTTCACAATGGGACGCGTGTCTTCGGCGCGGCAGGCGAGTTCAATATCGCTAACCACGCGGGCTCCGCGAAGCGCGCAACAAACCACGTCGGGTGCGGCAATGCGCTGGACGCACGCGGGCGCGATCGACACTCCCAGCCCCGCACCCACAAGCCGGAGAATGGTAAGCCACTGCGGCGCTTCCTGTACGACGTGCGGGCGAAATCCGTGTTCTTCGCAAAGCGACACCGGCTTGCCGTACGCGAGGTCGCCGGCCAAGGGAGAGAAGAAGACGAACGGCTCATCCCGCAACGCGGCCGCGGAGATCGTCTTGCGCGCCGCCAAGGGGTGACGGCGAGGCAGCACCGCCACGAATGGCTCGGAAAACAACACCTCCACCCGAAGACCTTCCGTTGGGCCGCCATCGCGCAGAATACCGACGTCGAGCGTCCCACGCTGAAGCGCCTGCACCAGCATCGACGTATAGGACTCGTGCAGTTGCAGATTGACGGCGGGAAAGGCGCGGCGGTAGCGGCCCAGCATCGCGGGCACCGAGGTCAACATGCTCGATCCGATGAAGCCCACCTTGAGAAAGCCGACCTCGCCGCGGCCAACGCTGCGCGCCTCCTCCATGTCTTCCTGCACGCTGCGGAGGGTGCGGCGCGCACGGTCGAGGAAGACTTCGCCTGCACTGGTGAGTTGAACGGCACGCGAGGTTCGAGTAAACAACGCGTGGCCGACAATCTCCTCGAGCTTTCGGATCTGCTGCGAAAGCGGGGGCTGGGCCAGGTGGAGTCGCAGGGCAGCCCGGCCGAAGTGAAGTTCCTCCGCAACAGCGACAAAGTAGCGCAGATGACGCAGTTCGATGTCTTGATCCATATGCCTGAGATCTTAATCGCAATGAACAAGATATTGGACATATCGCTGGTGAGGACCTAACTTCGCAGACAGGAGAACTTCCCCATGAGCCATCCGCCCACCGAGTTATCCTCAGTTAGGCAGGTTTCTGCGCCTGCGGCTGAGACTGCATCCATGACGGTGCCAGAGATCACGCTTCGACCCTATGTGCCCTCCGACGCGACCGCGTTTCGCGAGCTCAATGAAGCGTGGATCCGCGCTTACTTCGGCATGGAAGAGATTGACTTCGCGACGCTCGGCGATCCTCAAGGCCACATCTTCGATCCGGGCGGATACATCTTTGTCGCCGCCATGGGAGACGAGGTGGTGGGCTGCTGCGCGCTCATTCCCATGCGCCCCGGCCTTTTCGAATTGGCTAAGATGGCAGTGGCCGGGCATCTTCGCGGCTTGGGCATCGGACGCAAGGTGCTGGAGTACACGATTGCGCAAGCGCGGCTGCTTGGAATCGACACCCTCTATCTCGGCAGCAACCGGCAGCTTGAAAATGCGGTGCACCTGTACGAATCGGTGGGCTTCCGCCATCTGCGGCCGGAGGAGAGACCACAATCACCCTATGCGCGCGCGGATGTGTTTATGGAGATGAAGCTGTAGTCGGGGCCGCATCCTGCGAACACTGCGCAGCAACACACCCGATAAGATTGCGGCCGAGTTGGCGCTCTTGCAGGACTTGCGTCCAATCGCCACATCTGCAACACTGGCAACGATTCCATGGTCCGCCATTACCTTGTCCGAGGACGCGTCCAGGGCGTCGGGTTTCGCTGGTTTGTGCATCGCGAAGCGGGCGCATTGGGCCTGCACGGCTGGGTGCGTAACACCGATGACGGCCACGTGGAGGTGGTCGCGACCGGCGAGCCTGTCTTACTCCGCGCGCTCGAAGACGCATTGCATCGCGGCTCCAGGGGCAGCCGGGTCGACCGGGTCATCGTTCACGATCTGGACCCGGCCGAAGGTAAGGATCTGGGACCATTCAAGATTGAAGGAGCCTGGTAAGCCGACATGAAATCCATCAACTGCGAGCCTCTCAAAGAGCTCGTGCGCACCGTGCCGGACTTTCCCAAACCGGGCATTCTCTTCTACGACATCACGACCCTGCTGAAAGACCGCAAGGGATTCGCGACCATGATCGATGCCCTGGCGCAGCACTATATCGGCCATGACATCGACCTGGTGCTGGGCATCGAGGCGCGCGGATTTATTTTCGGACCGGCGCTCGCGTACCGGCTCAATGCGGGCTTTGTCCCCGTGCGCAAGCCGCGCAAGTTGCCCGCGCCGACGGTGCGTGTCACCTATGACCTGGAGTACGGCAGCGATTCGCTCGAGATCCACGAAGACGCAATCGAGCCGGGCCAGAAAGTAGTGCTGGTCGACGACCTGCTGGCCACCGGAGGAACGATGCAGGCCACCATCAAGCTGGTCCAGCAACTCGGCGGACATATCTCCGGGCTGGCTTTCGCGATCGAGCTTGATTTCCTGAAGGGCCGGGAAAAGTTTCCCGACTATGACGTCTTCACGCTGCTGCACTACGACGAATAGCCGCGCGCATGGAAAACGCCCGGGTCAATGGACCTCGGGCGTTGGTTTGCAGGCGCGAGAAACACGTCTTCTGGATTCACTGCCTCAGCTGCACCATCGAGACAACGGGAATGCGGCTTCTCTCAACGGAAAAGCCGCGTCTGGGGATTGCTCGATTCCTTGCTGCAGGCTCGCTAAACCGCCCTCGTTCCACCACGCAAAAAGTGGAACACGATGGAAATGATGGCCAGGACGAGCAGGATGTGGATGAGAGCTCCGGCGGTGTGAAACGCCAGAAAGCCAGCCAGCCACAACACTACGAGCACAATTCCAATTCCGAGAAACATTCAGTTATCCTCCCGGACGGTTCGTTCATCAACTGCGATCGAGTCCCGCCCGCCTTGTCTGAATGTGAGTTGCGCGACCCCGCGTTGGAGTTGTTCTCCATAACAAAAAAGCTTGCAGAATCAAAGGTTCAGGCACTGCAGGCAACCCAGGTCCAACGCCATAGATAAGCCCGGTCTCATGGCTGCAGAGAGACCACCAGGTGTTCCTCCGGCCGCAGGTATCCCTTGCGCCGAAACCAGTCCTGCATGGCATGTTGCAGGGCATCGAGAGGCACTCGAAAGCCGACCTCGAGGACGCCGTCCGCGAACGGCAGCGTGTCATCGAATTCCACGTTGTTGGTGAAATTCCGCATGGCGAAGTTATCGATCCACGCGATCGGGCACGGAGAAGCTACGCCTGCCGTGTTCACTCGCTCGATCAAAAGTTTGCGTGCGAACATGGCGCGAGTCTCCGTGAAACCGTGCGGAAGAAACCTTGCTCAGTAGGAACGAGGCTCAGTCGAGAAGCGGCAGGGTAGGCAACAAAGCTGTGTGCCGTGCCTCGTGCATCACCGCTTCGAGATGCTCGAGCACCTCGGCGGTGCTCATGGCGTACATCTCGCGACCATTGTCGTAA
This sequence comes from uncultured Acidobacteriaceae bacterium, assembly GCA_963748555.1. Taxonomy (GTDB): domain Bacteria; phylum Acidobacteriota; class Terriglobia; order Terriglobales; family Acidobacteriaceae; genus CAWKKW01. The sequence continues at coordinate 138,317 of CAVVJK010000002.1, read as the reverse complement.
CCCGACTCGACGGCCTGCTTCAGGTAATGGCCGGCGATCTGCGCAGCGAGACCATCGGTGATGGTGTTGCCCGTGCGCCGCTTGTACTCCACCCAGGCCTGGCTCGGCAGAGCGATCCAGATGTGCCTGCCGCTTACCTCGAAGCGTATATCGACGGCATCCGCATGGCGAGTGGCGATGGCCACCATCGTTGCCTTCCATTGGCAGTGGAGGTCTTCGTTCGTCCAGCGGTCGGTTACGTGGAAATCTTCATACATAACTGTTCTTAGCCTAACGGCAGCGTAGCAGCGCAGCAAGGGGGCCTCGCCGCCGATTCTCAGGAAAATGACGTGTGGAAAAGAAAAATGCAAATCTTCGGCAACGTTTCACGTCCAATACACGTTCTCTACTTAGCACGCTCGATACGTTTTCGTTATAGAGGAGTTAATAGACAAGTGCCATATTCGCCGCAGTCCGCCAAGAATTTTGAAGAGAAACTGCGCCAGCATCAGAAGGTGCTGGAGCAGCATATGATTTCCGCCGTCGAACAGGGCCGTCAGACCGCGGCAGAGGAAACCCAGGACGCCGCCGACCTCGCGGTGCTCTCCTACCAGAAAGAGATGCTCTTCAGCCAGAGCACCCACGGCCATACCCAGCTTTCGCTGGTGAGAAGCGCGCTGGAGCGGCTGGCCGACGGCAACTTCGGTGAATGCGTTCAGTGCGAAAAGACCATCGGGGCAAAGCGCCTGGAAGCCCTGCCATGGACGCCGTATTGCATCGAATGCCAGGAAAAGATCGAGAACGGAGAAATTGAAGATCCGGTTCGCGCCGCATAGCTCACCATGCGGCGCCGAGGTTCGAGGTGCCTTCCCGCGCCCGAAATTCGGTCCGCGTGTGTTGGCCTGCGAGCACTACGGGCTCTACCTAATCTTGGCTGCATTGGATCCGCGACTGTGCGTTTTGCCCTTCTGCCTTTGGTGATCCCAGCCAGCATGCCGACACTCAGAACACCTCTCCCAGCGAGGACAGTTGCGGACGTCCGGTTTGTCGTACGCGGCCGAAACGTGCATCCCGCGGGAACAATCCTTGTTTGACCCTGGCAGAGAGGCACTGTTAAACTGATGTGTATCTCAAGCAGACACCTTTCTCTGTGGTAGCTGCCAGTTCCCGCCTGGAAGGATTTCCAAAGGATTTCGTGGACACTCAGACCCGTCACGCACTAAAGCAGGACAGCTTTGTTCAGGCTACGACTTCTGGACTCGGCTGGGTGCAGGAACATCGCGCCAACGTTATCCGACTTTCGATCGCCGTTGTGGTCCTGTTGGCCATCGTAATCGGCGGCACCGCCTTCTACAATCAGCGGAGCAACGAGGCGAAGATCGCCTTTGGCCAGGCTCTGGAGATCTACACGACTCCGCTGCAGCAGCCGGGCGCACCGCCCGATCCCTCGCAGACCACCTACACCACCACAGCGGCGCGGGCAAAGGCAGCCAACCAGCAATTTGTAGCGGTAGCTGACAAGTATGGCTGGCTCGAGTCCGGCAAGAATGCGCGCTATTTCGCTGGCCTGAGCTACATCGACCTGGGCCAGAACGGCCAGGCAGAAGCGGCGTTGAAGCAGGTGAGCGATTCTCACTCCAGCGCCTTGGCGGCGCTTGGCAAAATCCGCGCTTGCGGGGCTCTACCACCGCACCGGCCGCGATCCGCAGGCCATTCAGCTCTATCAGGAACTGATCGCCCACCCGACCGATAGCGTGCCCGCCGCCAGTGCCAAGCTGCAACTCGCCGACCTGTATGCGCCAACCAATCCGGCGCAGGCGAAGAAGCTCTATGCCGAGATTCAGGACAAGGACAAGACCACGGCCGCGGGACAGATCGCCGCCGAAAAGCTCAAATCGCTCCCGTAGTTTTGTTCTGCTCAGCTATCAAAGCCCGCTTGGATCACCTCAAGCGGGCTTTGTCATGTGCGGAGGCTGTCTTGGGTCCTATAGTTCGGATCGCTTGAGGTGCTTCACGCCTCAGGCGCAGCCGAGCGGCGAACCAATCATGTAGGTCACCGACAGCAATCCGGCCTTCTCTTCTCCCATTTCCCAGTGCGCGCCGGGAATGTCGCGAACCAGTTCCCTTAGCTCGTCCTGGGAATATGTGCGGAGACAGGAGACAAGTCCATCAAACCAGAGCACGAAGGGGATAACCGGCACGATGTAGGTCCAAAACAGGCGTGACCAGCGAAAAGGCCGGATTTTCGGCGTAAGCAACAGCGCCATCACGGGCACCCAGAAGATAAGCATCATGGTGCCGGGGCTCCGCTTGGCCGCTTCAAAGATGCCGACGCCCTGCTGATTCTCCACCGCTCCCCGCAGCACATTCCGCGCCTCCTCCGGGCCAAAGTGGTGAAACGAAGAAAACATGGTCCGGAAGCCCTTCAGGTCGACAGGAACGCGCGCTGCATCGACGGGCTCGGGACAGAACGCGACCTTCGATTGGAAGGTGTCCCGGGCGCGCGCGAAGGCCTCATGGTTGGGGTACTTGTCAGTAAGGCAGACAGTAAGCGGAAACCGTGTTTGCTCGTCAAAGTCGCGGCACAGGCGCAGCCACGGCCCACCGCCGCCGGAACACAAGTCCACCACCGCGCAGGTGCCGCAAGCCGTCATCGCGTTTTGCAGCTTAGGCACAATCGGCTTGTAGAAATCGCCGAAGTCCCAGATCACCTGCAGCGCATCGGTGACGAGATCGCGCAGAAACGTCGGGAACAAAGGGTGGTCGTGAATTTCGATGAGTTGACTACGAGGCATGGGGAATTTTGCCGGTCCGGTTTCCAAGTGGCGTCCGGCTCCACCCGCTAAGCTGGAACCGAAACAGCCACTTCGGATTTCTAACAGATAGATGACAGTTTGAGCGCGTCCGTGACTCACTTTGCTGAAATAGGCCTTGATGGTGTGAGCGAAATCAAAGTTGCTGCGTCTCTACTGAAGAACCCCGCATGAGCGTCATGGAAGGACAACTCGTCGGCTGGATGGAGACCGCAGCCACGCGCACGGCCGAACTGCCCGCGCTTGATACCACGGACGCCATCACCGCCATTGCTGCTGAATACTCGACCATGCTTTACCGCGTGGCCTATTCGGTCTGCCGCAATGCCTCCGACGCAGAAGATGCGGTGCAGGAAACCTTTGTTCGCGTACTCAAGAACCGGGACAAACTAGCCGAGATTCGCGATCTGCGGGTCTGGCTTATCCGCATCACCTGGAACGTGGTGCTGGATCGCAAGCGCCGGACCAAGGTTCGCCCGGAGACCGAAGACATTGCCGATGTGGAGCACAAGCTGCAGGCCGACTGCCCAGGGGCGGAAGATTCGCTGATCTCCGTCGCAAGCGTACCGGCGGATTCTGCAGCTGATCGACCGCCTCCCGAGGAAAGAGCGGGAGTGCCTGCTACTCTCGGCCATCGAGGAGTTCTCCACCGCGCAGATTGCCGCCGTTCTCGAGGTGACCGAGTCGTCTGTCCGGTCAAGGATCTTCCGGGCCCGCCGCGAATTGGCTGCATTGTTGCAGGCAGAAGGGCTGGCGCTATGAAGCATGCCGAAGCACAGATCGATGCCGCACTTGCAGCGGTTGGGCCGCGAACGGCCTGCCGCAGGCTTGGAGCAGAGAATCGCTGCGCGGCTCAACGCCGAGTCCTTGCACCCGGCCGAACCTCGTTCTCCGTATCCCTCTCCGTTATCGTTTCGCCGTAGCCGCCATGGCGGCAGGGCTTGGGGTGGCTGCTGTCTTGCTGGTGTCGAACGAGCAGAGGCGTCAGGCTACAACAGTGGTGCCGGCAGTATTACCCGCCGTGCAGATCGTACCGGTCCAGGCTATCGCGCCCCGAGGCTTCGGCTCGTCAGAAGCCGTGCGTGTGCCGGAGCAGCCGATCCAGGCTGCAACTCCGGGACGTACTCGAGTGCATCGCGGCCACGGTCGCGCTGTGCTGAATTCCCGCGCAAGGCGAAGCCAGGGCACAGCGGTCCCGGCCATCTCCTTACCCGGCCATCAACGTGGCCCAACCCGTCTACAGCAACCAGCAACCGTAGACCGCGGGGCTAAGGGATCTGCCCTACGTTCTCACGTCTCTGCGACGATCCGGCTTTGACATCGATGCGAACAACATGTGAAGGATCGCCAGGGCGACCGCGCCGATAAAAGCTGCGCCGAAGGTATGAACGTAGAATCCGGGCACCAGGCCGCTGGCGAATTTCAAGATGAAAGCGTTGATCACCAGAAAGAAAAGCCCCAGCGTGAGGATCCCGAGAGGCAACGTCAGTATTTTCAGCAGCAGGCCCAGCGTGGCGTTCAGAAAGCCGATCACGATGACCGCGATCAGCGCGCTGCCGATGCTGACCACCTCGAAGCCCGGCACAAACCAGGAAACCAGGATCAGCGCAGCGGCATTTAAAATCCAATGCAACAACAGACGAAGCATGTGACACCCTTTCCTGAGAAGCGAATCGGGAACCGGTCCTGGGCCGCGAACGTACTTACGAATCTACACCAACCCTTTGCACGGAGTGTGCCCGCTTGCTCATTCGACCTCTTGCAATTGCCCTGGCTCTGCTGGCTGCGGCAAGCAGCGCATCGAGCCTCTGCGCCGAGTCGACCGTCACCGTGCAACGCCCTATCCCCGACATTGCCAGCCTCATGCACGAAGTGGAAGCGCACCAGAAGCAACTCGACGTCGTGCGCGAAGACTACACCTACCACGAGAAATTGCAGCGCGATGAATTGGACGGGAATGGGCAGGTGAAGAAATCCGAGACCTTTGAGAACGAGGTCTTCTTTGTAAACACGCACCGCATTGAGCGGACGGGTGAAGAAGGACGGCAGGCCGCTCACGCCCGACGAAGAGAAGAAGGTGCAGGAGTCGGTCACCAAAGAAGATCGAGAAGGCGCAGAAGACGCCCGCGCACACTTCGATGCATGGTGACAGCGAAATCTCGGTGAGCCGTTTGCTCGCGATCATGAAGGTCTCGAACCCGCGCCGCATCTCTCTGAATGGCCGCGATACCATCGCCTTCGATTTCACCGGCGACCCGCACGCCAAAACGCATGGCATGGCGGAAGATTTCTCAAAGAAGATCGGCGGCACGTTATGGGTCGATGAAAAAGACCGGGAAGTGTCACGCATGGAAGTACACGTGGATGATAACTTCCACGTTGGCGGCGGACTCGTCGCTTCCATCCAGAAGGGAACCACCTTCAAGTTTGAACAGGCGCTGGTGAACCATGAGCTATGGCTGCCCACAGCCGCCGAGATTCACCTTGGCGCGCGCGTATTGTTGTTCAAGGGATACCGCGAAGACATTCACGTGCGGAACAGCGACTACCAGAAGTTCCACGCCGAGGCGATTCAGCAGCCCGGCGCGATGACGCATCCATAATGCGTGGGTACGCAGGGACTTCAGCATTCGATACTCAAACAGTTACAAAAAGGAGCCAGGGCCGCCAGTCTTGCATGGCTGACCCTGGTGGAAAAAGGCGATACGTTTTTACTGCTGGGGCGAAGCGGGAGCTGCTTGCGTGGCATTGCCCTTGTGCTCGTGCCGTTCGCGCATGTGCTGCTGCATCTGTTCGAACTGCTGCTTCTGCGTGTCGTTCAACACCGCTTCGATCTTTGCATTGCTGTCGTCGCGAACGCTCTTGACCTTGGCGTGACGATCCTGCTTGGAAAGCGATTGGTCTTGCCAAATGGTCTGCATCTGCTGCTGGCGTTCGGTGAGGATGGGACGCAGCTGAGTCTGCTGGTCGGCAGAAAGTTTCAGCCGGTGCGACATATGCTTCAGCTGTTTCTCGGGATCCATCGCATGCCGCGCTTCTCCGCCGGGCTGCGCTGGTTGTGTAGAAGCCGTGGGCTGCTGCTGATTCGCATTATCGGTTTGGGCAAAGGCTGCGCCGCTCGACATGCCGGCAATCAGAATGCCGCTCAGCGCGAAGGATACTAGGGGTTTTCGCATTTCGTGTTTCCTCCAACAGTGAAGTAAACACCGATGCGCACCGCCGGTTGCGAGCGTCGCTGCCGAATTCTCAAACAATTAAGTTGCGGAGAAATTTTCTCCGAGGCGGAGTTCTTCGGATGAACCGCGGTCACTTCCCCAACACGGCTGGAGGCACGTCGACAAAGTTGGAGCGAAGTCCGCAGGTGATCACGTCCTGGTTGGTCTCTCGTTGAGCGGCAGATACGCATAGCCGAAGACGACGCGATATAGGCGATCGTCAGGATGATTGCATCGTTGGCAACTCGGCTTGAAGAGCAGGACAGAATTTTCGTGCAGCGTCTCGTCCCATTCGTGAGAAGCGCGCGGTGCAACTGTTAGATAGGCCGGATCGCCATCCTCACGGTGTGGCTGGTAGGCGAACATCGGGCCCTTCTCCTGATACGCATTCACCAGGCTGCCGCCGGCGCCATTGGAAGCCCGCCATAGCCACCGGCCCGCCTCCTGCGCGAACCAGTGCGCACTGGAAGGAACAGGCATGGCCAGTTTGATGGGCTTGCTGGTGTCGTTCTCGAGATGGAAGTGAAAGCCCGGACCGCTGCCCGGCTCGACCTGGCTGAGATATTGCGCGCTCAAGACGATACGGGAACAAGGCTCGACGTTGGTCCGGCAGGCGCTTTGAGCCGGCCTCCTGCGGTGTGTGTCAGGCAGAAGAGCAGGGGCAGAAAAACCGTGGACACCCGGCGGCGCAAACAGAGGGGAAGGACGCTCACGGATCCAGACTATCGCGAATCCATGATGATTTGTGGATGATGAATCGCGCGCTGGCTCAGTTCGCAATTTGAATCATAACTGAGAAATTCCTCGGTTCAGAAAGCAGAGATCGTTAGGACAGATTCAGGCCGCCAACAGAACGGTGCTGCAGTCGGCGATTGGTTGGAGAACAGATCCGTCGCTGGTACCTATCTGGACAAAGACAATTACCACTCCTAAGTCGCTTTGTAGATCACATGAATCTCTTGACATCGCTAAGAAAGGGAGTAGATTCAAGCGCAACTTCCCTTTTCTAAAATATGAGCTAAACCCTCTCTTAAGCAGAGATGGAATTCCACAGGGCGACACGGCAGATCTGCCACGCTCTCAAATGGAGATTCATCGCGCGGAGAAAGGCGGCAGCGATGACTGCTCGCGTTGACAGGCACGCTCGCTACCAATGCACCTTTGCACGGACGGTACAGAGACCAAATGAAGCATCTTGAGAGTCCCTGTGAGCTTGTCTTCTACAGATAGTTCTGACGCCGCGACTTGGCGAGCAACGTTCAATAGGCAAACGCAAAAAAGCCGCTCTGATTGAGCGGCTTTTTGCCTTCCCGCTTTTCGGCGGGGTAGAGAGTAATGCCGGCGATCACCTAATCTCCCACACACTTACGCGTGCAGTACCATCGGCCCAGTGAGGCTTAACTTCCGTGTTCGGGATGGGAACGGGTGTGACCCTCACGGTATGGTCACCGGCAAACTTGAGAGGCGCCTGGCAGATGTTAACTACAGCCTTTGATCCTGTCGACGGGCTGTTTTTCCCGGACGTAATTCAGGCAATCTGGCGCCATTCAACCTAATATTTCACAACGAAACCGATTGGGTATTGATCATTACACGGCTGACCGTTGAATGTCCTCAGCGGCAATTTACTGCGCAGAGTTAATTCTATGGACAAGCCGAACGGGCGATTAGTACTGGTAAGCTACATGCATTACTGCACTTCAACCTCCAGCCTATCAACCAGGTGGTCTTCCTGGACCCTTCTTGACCCTTTTGGGTTGGGAGATCTCATCTTGGGGCGTGCTTCCCGCTTATATGCATTCAGCGGTTATCACAACCGAACTTCGCTACCCAGCCGTGCCATTGGCATGACAACTGGAACACAAGAGGTTCGTCCATCCCGGTCCTCTCGTACTAAGGACAGCCCCCCTCAAATCTCCTACGCCCACAGCAGATAGGGACCGAACTGTCTCGCGACGTTCTGAACCCAGCTCACGTACCGCTTTAATAGGCGAACAGCCTAACCCTTGGAACCTTCTACAGCTCCAGGATGCGATGAGCCGACATCGAGGTGCCAAACCGGAGCGTCGATATGAACTCTTGGCTCCGATCAGCCTGTTATCCCCGGCGTACCTTTTATCCGTTGAGCGATGGCCCTTCCATACAGAACCACCGGATCACTAAGGCCTGCTTTCGCATCTGCTCGACTTGTAGGTCTCACAGTTAACCACACTTATGCCTTTGCACTCGACGGCTGATTTCCAAACAGCCTGAGTGTAGCTTCGCGCGCCTCCGTTACAATTTAGGAGGCGACCGCCCCAGTCAAACTACCCGCCTTACTATGTCCCTCTCCCGGATCACGGGAGGAGGTTAGAACCACAACACTCACAGGGTGGTATCTCACCGGTGGCTCCACCAAGCCCAAGAGCCTGGTATCAAAGCCTCCCACCTATCCTGCGCAGTAAGAGTCATAGTTCATAGTAAAGGTGTAGTAAAGGTGCACGGGGTCTTTCCGTCTAGCTGCGGGTAACCGGCATCTTCACCGGTACTACAAGTTCGCCGAGCAACTCGTTAAGACAGTCATACGATCGTTACGCCATTCGTGCAGGTCGGAACTTACCCGACAAGGAATTTCGCTACCTTAGGACCGTTATAGTTACGGCCGCCGTTCACCGGGGCTTCAATTCAAAGCTTCGCCTTGCGGCTAACCTCTCCTTTTAACCTTCCGGCACCGGGCAGGCGTCAGCCCCTATACGTCGTTTTCGACTTAGCAGAGACCTGTGTTTTTGTTAAACAGTCGCCGTATGCGTTTCACTGCGGCCCCCTCGCGCTTGCACGCTACCGGGGCGCTCCTTCTCCCGAAGTTACGGAGCTAATTTGCCGAGTTCCTTAACAAGCTTTCACTCGAGCGCCTTTGGATATTCTCCTCGTCTACCTGTGTCGGTTTGGGGTACGGTTCCCATCTCTTCTCCTTAGAGGTTTTTCTCGGCAGCGTGGAATCGGCAGCTTTCAGCCATACGGCTTACTGCTTTGCGTCTCACCGTTATGCTCTCCCGGATTTGCCTGGAAGAACCGGCTTACACGCATCGAACCCCATAGCCATAGAGGGTCCTGCTTATCCTTCTGCGTCACCCCATCGTCAAACGAAAATATGGGAGGTCCGGAATATTAACCGGATGTCCATCGATTACGCCTTTCGGCCTCACCTTAGGGACCGCCTAACCCTGAGCGGATTAACCTTCCTCAGGAAACCTTAGACTTTCGGCGTGAATGGTTCTCACATTCATTATCGCTACTTATGCCGGCAGGGTCTCTTCTCAACGCTCCACCAGTCTTCTCAGTCTGGCTTCATCGCGGTTGAGAATGCTCTCCTACCACGCACACTTTCGTGTGCATCCGCTGCTTCGGTATACAGTTTTAGCCCCGTTATATTGTCGGCACCGGACCGCTTGACCAGTGAGCTATTACGCTTTCTTTAAAGGATGGCTGCTTCTAAGCCAACCTCCTGGCTGTCTGGGCGTTCCGACTTCCTTTCCCACTTAACTGTAATTTCGGGACCTTAGCAGGCGGTCTGGGCTGTTTCCCTCTCGACTATGAAGCTTAGCCCCCACAGTCTGACTGCCGTACTGGTTGTCACTGGCATTCGAAGTTTGGTTGGATTCAGTAAGCCGGAAAGCCCCCTAGTCCATCCAGATCTCTACCACCAGTGCAAATCATACGACGCTAGCCCTAAAGCTATTTCGGAGAGAACGAGCTATCACGGAATTTGATTAGCCTTTCACCCCTACCCTCAGCTCATCCGAGCTTTTTTCAACAAACACCGGTTCGGTCCTCCAGTGGGTGTTACCCCACCTTCAACCTGGCCAAGGGTAGATCATCCCGCTTCGCGTCTATTCCTGCCAACTTATCGCCCTATTAAGACTCGCTTTCGCTTCGGCTCGCTTACGCTTAACCTTGCTGACAAGAATAACTAGCCGGCTCATTATGCAATAGGCACGCGGTCAGGCATTCCCTTACGGGCATAGCCCTCCCACTGCTTGTAGGCACACGGTTTCAGGTACTTTGTACTCCCCTCACAGGGGTGCTTTTCACCTTTCCCTCACGGTACTGGTTCACTATCGGTCAGAAACGAGTATTTAGCCTTACGGGATGGTCCCCGTGGATTCAAGCAGGGTTTCACGTGCCCCGCCTTACTCAGGTATCCGCTTCGAGTCTGGATAGTTTTCGTCTACGGGCCTGTCACCCTCTATGGATCCCCTTTCCAGAGGATTCGACTAACTACCAGATTGGTAACTCTACTGTTGCGGACCCTACAACCCCCGAGACACCGAAATGCCACGGGTTTGGGCTGTTGCGATTTCGCTCGCCACTACTCTCGCAATCGAGGTTTCTTTCTTTTCCTTCAGGTACTGAGATGGTTCACTTCCCTGAGTTCGCTCGTGCCCGCCTATGTATTCAGCGGGCCGTACGACGGTTTTGCCGTCGTGGGTTTCCCCATTCGGAAATCTCCGGATATAACGCCTGTGTGCGGCTCCCCGGAGCTTATCGCAGCTTGCCACGTCCTTCTTCGCCTGTTTCTGCCAAGGCATCCACCGTGCGCCCTTAGTAGCTTGACCATAGAATTAACTCCGCACAGGAACTTCACCCCGCTCTTGCTGGGGATCCCGCTCTTGCCTGAGTTCTCTATTTTGTTGCCGCCGTGCGTGAACATCTGGCCCGAAGGCCAATCTGCCACGCGTTATCCTAAAGACACTCAACTAAACAACTTCCCGTAAGTCGCGATACGATCAGCGCTCCAGGCGTTGCTCAGCCTTGTAATTTTTCTTACCCAATCGATTTCGTTGTCAAACATCCAAGACACTGGGAACACCAGTGCTCACCCTCGGGTGAATTGAACCGATTCAGAACAACGTGCGTCTGAACCCTGATCAAAGATCGGCACCCATTGATTAGGTGTCCAGCTTTGATCAGCTTCGTGCATGCGACCTGCGGTGCAGGTTTGGTGGAGCTGACAGGGATCGAACCTGCGACCTATGCCTTGCAAAGGCACCGCTCTCCCAGCTGAGCTACAGCCCCATCCGGTTGTGAACTTATGGTGGGCCTGGGTAGATTCGAACTACCGACCTCACCCTTATCAGGGGTGCGCTCTAACCAACTGAGCTACAGGCCCGGCCTCGCTCGCATTCCCGCCCATTCGCCCTGCGGCCAATAGTGCTAGGCGCGCTACGCTGAGCCCGACTGCTCGTCTTGCATACTCGAATAGTTTCGAGGACCAGGTTGAACATGCTGAGCAGCTACGCCGCTCATGACCATCGTGCAAATTTCGATCAAGCAGAGATGGCTTGATTCAGGCTCCCTCTCACCCGAGACCCGAAGGTCGAATGCGAGGGGTACATGACAACATCCCTCGTACGCTGCGGTCTCGACGAATCGAGCGCAGTCCGCGATCGCGGAAGCACGAGAGTGCCATGACGTTCTCTCTTAGAAAGGAGGTGATCCAGCCGCAGGTTCTCCTACGGCTACCTTGTTACGACTTCACCCCAATCATGAATTACACCTTGGACGGCTGCTCCCTTGCGGTTAGCGCACCGGCTTCTAGTGCAACCCACTTTCGTGATGTGACGGGCGGTGTGTACAAGGCCCGGGAACGTATTCACCGCGGCGTTCTGATCCGCGATTACTAGCGATTCCAGCTTCATGTAGTCGAGTTGCAGACTACAATCCGAACTGAGGCCGGCTTTTTCCGATTAGCTCCCCCTCACGGGTTTGCGACGGTTTGTACCGGCCATTGTAGCACGTGTGTAGCCCTGGACATAAAGGCCATGAGGACTTGACGTCATCCCCGCCTTCCTCCCCGTTATCCGAGGCGGTCTCACCAGAGTGCCCAACTGAATGATGGCAACTGGTAATAAGGGTTGCGCTCGTTGCGGGACTTAACCCAACATCTCACGACACGAGCTGACGACAGCCATGCAGCACCTATAAAGCAGCCCCTTGCGGGGAAGGAATGTTTCCACTCCGGTCCACTTCATTTCGAGCCCAGGTAAGGTTCTTCGCGTTGCGTCGAATTAAACCACATGCTCCACCGCTTGTGCGGGCCCCCGTCAATTCCTTTGAGTTTCAGCCTTGCGACCGTACTCCCCAGGCGGATCGCTTAACGCGTTAGCTTCGGCACGGCGGGATTGGGTACCCGTCACACCAAGCGATCATCGTTTAGGGCTAGGACTACCAGGGTATCTAATCCTGTTTGCTCCCCTAGCTTTCGTGCCTCAGCGTCAGTTATGGTCCAGTGAGCCGCTTTCGCCACAGGTGTTCCTCCCGATATCTACGCATTTCACCGCTACACCGGGAATTCCACTCACCTCTCCCATACTCAAGCCCGGCAGTTTCTCGTGCAGACTTCGAGTTGAGCCCGAAGATTTCACACGAGACTTACCAAACCGCCTACGCACCCTTTACGCCCAATAATTCCGAACAACGCTTGCCCCCCTCGTATTACCGCGGCTGCTGGCACGAAGTTAGCCGGGGCTTCTTCTTCCGGTACCGTCATAATCGTCCCGATCGAAAGGAGTTTACGTCCCAAGGGACTTCATCCTCCACGCGGCGTTGCTGCGTCAGGGTTTCCCCCATTGCGCAAAATTCCCCACTGCTGCCTCCCGTAGGAGTCTGGACCGTGTTTCAGTTCCAGTGTGTCCGTGCGCCCTCTCAGGCCGGATACAGATCACTGCCTTGGTGGGCCATTACCCCGCCAACTAGCTAATCTGCCGCGACCCCCTCCTGAAGCGAATTGCTCCTTTGACCCGTAGGTGTTATGCGGTATTAGCTAAGGTTTCCCTCAGTTATTCCCCACTCCAGGGTAGGTTAGTCACGTGTTACTCACCCGTGCGCCACTTTACTCATGGATTGCTCCACTTTCTCGTTCGACTTGCATGTGTTAGGCACGCCGCCAGCGTTGATTCTGAGCCAGGATCAAACTCTCGTTTGAAACTGTTCGTCAGCCCTCGCAGGACGGAGGTCCGCGGGACTGACATACATCGCGATGCTCGAAAGATCGCGATGCTTAATACTAGTGAGAATGATCAAACCAAACTTGATTGATTTCTCACGACTGGCATGTTCAACCTGATTGTCAAAGATCCTTAACGGTGACCGCCTGAGCGGGCCGCTTTTGGATCGGGAACACAGCCGTCTGGCTGTGCGTCCTCGAACTTGTGCGCTGTATTTTGGCTTCGCGATATTCAGCGTCGGCCGTTTTGGGCGAACTTTCTGAGAGTATCGAATACACTCGGCCTGTCAAGCTCAAGACTGCTTTTTCACTTGAGCCCTTCGTTACTGGGCCACATCGTGTGATGTTCCCAACCTAGCGCGGCGCTAAAGCCATTCAGCCTTGCCGGCCAGATGTTCGCATACAGCACAAAATTTGAAAGAACTACCGGCGAGCAAAACTCGCGGGCGGGCACTGAGCCCTTGAGGAGTTTCCTCCTCACACTGCAATGGATTGTTCGCGCTGGAAGGTCTTACCTTCTGGGGCACGCATGCCCGTCGAACACTGCCACTCCGCTCATCCCTGAACTCAGGTGCAGGCTCAAGAACCCGTCGGGCGAAGCTTGTCATCCTATTGCTCTGCTTCGTACTTCTTGAATATAGCAGCCGTTGAACCTCTTTGCAAATCACTGGCACCGATTCGCTTCGGCCACAACCGCTCAACCACAAGAGGAATACTATCAACCGTCCCAGCTCTTGCAACTGTTGAAAACCCGCCCTCTGTTGAAAAGAACGCATCTTCCGAAGCTGCTGCTCGAAGCTCCCGGCACGATTTTCCTGCTTTCCCAGGCGAACTGCGCAGAATGGCTTCAAATGTCGGACGCGATCAGCACCAAAGCCAGCCACTTACAATTCGCGCTTCCCTTGCCATTCGTTGGCCCGACTTTAGTGCGCGAGCGACAGAAATCAATGGCCACAATTGGGGATTGCGACTGTTGCCCGCTCCATTCAGGCGCGCTACTTCACCTCAAACGAGCGGAGCATGCGCTCAAAGGCGGGCCGCAGCGGTCGCGGCATCGTTGCCCGGCGCTACAAAGACCAGCGTGTTCAGCTGGCCGTCGGGGCGTGCCACAGCCACCAGCCAGTCGTGTTCCGGCAGCGGCTCTCCGCCCTGCGATGCGTGCCGACGTCCCGATCAGCTCCACACTCTTTCCGGCGGCCTTATTCACCTCGACGTCTTCGAAGCCGCTGGCTACTTTCAAGCCCGGATTTTGCTGTCTGCAGATTGCTCACCACCTGGGCAAACGCGTCGCTGAGCGACAGTCCCCTGAGCCGGAACGGTGTCGACCAGCACGCCATAGGTGACCGCGTCCCCATCGGCTGATTGTGCATCGATGCCGCCTTCCGGCGTAATTGTAACCGCCTCTGTTCCGTTTCTCACGTTCCAGTTCGTCGGGATACGAGAGCCGGTATCGCGGCGTGTCCAACTGCTTCCAATTGCCGCTGGGCGCAAACGAGACCGGCTGATTGACGGCTGTCGCCTACGGGCTGGGTTGCGCCTGCCCGCTTCCACACGCCGCTCTCAATCTCCTTGGCAGTGTAGGCATGCATGCCGGCGACCTGCTTCTTAATGCGCGTGAACTCCTCGCTGGTCTTCAGGTAGCTGCGCTTTGTGCGGCAGCGTATCGATCTCGTCGTTCACATAGCCGGTGCGGTTGCCGGGGTTGGGATGATCGCTGAGCCACTGCGCTCCCCCCTTGCCGTACTTGCCCTGGATGACCTCGAAGAACTGCGGCAGGCCGCGTGGATCGTAGCCCGCGTCGTACAGGATGTCGGCGCCCATCAGGTCCGCTTCCCGTTCCGACTCGCGCGACATGTGCAGGAAGCCGATGCCGGCCACAGCGCCAATCCCCTGCTGCGCCAAGGCTCCTCCAACGCCCGGCACCAGAACTCCCGCCGCCAGTTCGCCCAGTCCCGGCAAGAATTCTCGAGGTCCGCTGCCTGCTCTCGTTGCAGGTGGAATGGCGCTGCACCACGTGCGAGATCTCATGTGCGAGAACGCCTGCGAGCTGCGCCTCCGTCTCCGCAGCCTGGATGCTTCCCAGGTTCAGGAACACCGGACCACCGGGCAGTGCAAACGCATTGATATCGGCCTCGTTCACCACGTGGAACTCGTAAGGCCAGTGATATCCGGGTGCGTACTCGATGAGGTTCCCGCCCAGTCGCTGAATGTATTGACTGACCGGATTCGAGTCAGGCAGAACGGGCATAGCTTTTGAACACCTGCTGTTTCGCCTTGGCTCCCTCGGCGATCTCCTGCTCTGAGCTGAAAGAATTCTTGCAAGGCCGCGGCTCGTACCGTGCAAAGGCCGAAGGCGGCAACAGTGCTGCCATACCGGCAAGCCAAACTGCCGCCCACACGATCCGCCGCGCTCGCACATCCCATTGCATCAAGTTCTTCCCATCCCTTCCTTCGATTCGCGTCCCGGCCTATTCACCTTCGATCGCGTTCCTGTTAATCGCCGAGCTGCTTGGCGATCACGCCAAGATCGGTAAGCCCGTTCACGAAAAACTGCACCGCCAGCGCCACCAGTAACAACCCCATGATGCGCACCAGGATGCGAATGCCGGTTTCACCTAAAATCCGCCGCACCCGGTCGGCGCCGCTCAGGACGGCAAAGCTGACCGACGCGGTGAGCGCAATCGACACCAGGATGGCCACCATCTCCCACAGCCGGATCGCCTGACCAACCAGCACCATCACGCTCGAGATCGCGCCAGGGCCCGCAAGCATTGGGATGCCTAGGGGCACGATGCCGGCATCTTCCTTGACCGCTCCCTCGCGCGCTTCGTCAGACGATTCCTGGGTTGGCGAACGTTTCGCTTCGAGCATGTCAATGCCGATCAGCAGCAGAATCAAGCCTCCGGCGATCTCAAACGCCGGCAGTGTGATCCCGAACATTTTGAAGATGAACCGGCCTGCCACCGCAAAGGAAGTCAACACGATGAAGCAGGTCATCGCCCCGCGCAGCGCCATCCGCTTCCTGCGGCGGGCGTCCGCGCCTTCTGTGATCGCCAGAAATGTGGGGATCGCCGCAAAGGGATCGACCAGGAAAAAGACAGAACTCACCGCGACCACGAAAAAGCGGACATAGCTGGAGTGGAGCGTGTGAAGCGCTGCGCTGGCGGGATGGATCATGCTGATTCTAAGTTATTCCTTTCTGTCTTTTCGCGGAGCTTGGGCTTCCTTGAGCTGAGAAGAGGAGGCCGGAGAAGATTGCCTCCTAGCGGACCCCAATCCCTTCGTCTCGTTAGGCCTAAGCGCGTTGCCCATGTTAGAACTTCCAATTCCTCGGTATTCTTTGCACCCTGGCGATTGGTTGCTTTCATTTTTGGATATAACCTTCGCTGCTTTCAGCAGTTTGAAAACATTTTATATGGCACGGAGCGTGCCATATCCAGCCCGTACGGCTTGCGTCGGTGAGGCGTTCGTTCACCGGTGTTGCAGTTGAAATCTAGAATTAGAGGAGCAATACTCCCATGTCAGATTCATCCGCAATGTTCGCTCCCCGCATTTTGTTGGGGAGCGATTCGGAACATCTGGATTCGTCCGCTCAGGAAGCCTTGGTTCAAGCAGGATTTCGCGTCGATGTTGCCAGCGGTTACGAACAGGCCGAACAACTCTGGAACCGGGATCGTCACGACGTGGTGTTGATCGAGGTGTCATACGCTATCTCGGTTGATCCAGCCGTGCAACTTGCCTTGCGGCTCAAACGGCAGGATAGGCGGCAATTCGTCGGGTATCTGGCTGACCCCATCCTTCACACCAGCGGCCTGGCGGGAGACGCGTTGTTCTCCCGCGATTCCCGTCGCCTCGCGGCGGCGCTTCGGCGTCATCTGCAACCGAGTACGCAATAGGCAGTTGGTGTTTGCAGGTAACCTCGCTGCACCAGCATCCAGTAGAACCCCTCGAGCGGAACTCGCGATTCGATCATCTATTTGAAGTGTGCGTCGCTGGGCGCGCCCGTGTGTAGAGCGCGCGAGAAGTTAATCCTCGAGCGCAACTGGGCGACGCTATAATCAGTTCTTCCGCTTCCGCTCGAAAGGAGTCCGCTGTCGATGCCCATTCAACCCACTGCCAAGATCTGGCACAACGGCAACCTCATCCCTTGGGACAAAGCCCAGATTCATGTCATGAGCCACGTCGTCCACTACGGCTCGTCTGTCTTTGAAGGCATCCGCTGCTATGCGCAGCCACAAGGCTCGGCGGTCTTTCGCCTGCCGGAACACATGCAGCGCCTGCTCGACTCCGCCAAGATTTACCGCATGCCGCTGCCCTACTCTCTCGACCAGCTTTGCTCCGCGACGGTGGACCTGATTGAAGCGAATACGATCGCGCCCTGTTACATTCGCCCGATTGCAATCCGCGGCTACGGCGAGATCGGAGTGAATCCCAAGGGTTCGCCCATCGAGGTGTACATCGCGAACTTTCCCTGGGGAAAATACTTCGGCGGCGAACACACCGGAGCGGATGTGTGCGTCTCCTCGTGGAATCGGCTGGCGCCCAACACCATGCCGGCACTCGCAAAAGCCGGCGCCAATTACATGAATTCGCAGCTCATTCGCATGGAAGCCGATGTCAACGGCTATTCGGAAGGCATTGCGCTCGACGTGAACGGCAACCTCTCGGAGGGTTCGGGTGAGAATCTGTTCATCGTGCGTAACGGCGTGATCTTCACCCCACCGCTGGCCAATTCGGTGCTCTCCGGCATCACGCGAGATTCTGTTCTGACCATTGCGCGCCATCTCGGAATCCCGGTGGTCGAACAGGCCCTGCCCCGGGAACTGCTGTATATCGCGGACGAGGTCTTCTTCAGCGGCACGGCGGCTGAGGTTACTCCCATCCGGTCGGTCGATCGCATTCAGATCGCCGATGGCGAATCCGGACCGATTACACGCCAGTTGGCGGATGAATTCTTCGGAATCGCCAATGGCCTACGCCCGGATCGTTTTGGCTGGCTCACGCCCGTCAACGTCTCAGCGGAACAACCCGCGATCGCCTAGTCTACTCACCCCTGCTTACGAAAAGAGGCCCTGCCAAAAGGCAGGGCCTCTTTTTTTAGCGCGTTGAAGCCTTACCTGCGGGCCGGCTCACTTGCTGACGCCGTTTCAGCGACTGTTTGTGCCGCCTGCTCCTGCATCTGCCGCTGATGTTCGCGGACGCCGGGCGAAGTGGGGTCAAGCGGATGCGCCTCAGACGACGCTACGATGCCCTGCTGCTCGCTCCAGCCCGGCAGATTCTGATCGCCGGTAATCAGGCGGGCG
Source organism: uncultured Acidobacteriaceae bacterium (assembly GCA_963748555.1). GTDB lineage: Bacteria > Acidobacteriota > Terriglobia > Terriglobales > Acidobacteriaceae > CAWKKW01. Next base: position 120,022 of record CAVVJK010000002.1, on the reverse strand, counting down.
CCACGAGTAAAGGTGAAGTACGTCCAGGCCCACTCGAACAGCACTGCGACCCGGTTGCGAAAGCCGATGAGAAAGAAGATATGCACCATCAGCCAAGTCATCCACGCCATGAAGCCGCCCCAGTGGGCCTTGAACGGCCACTCGATCTTGGCCACGGCAGACAGCCGCCCGATGGTCGCCATGTCGCCTTTATCGAAGTAGTGAAACGGGGTACGGGGCTTACCGTCGAGATCTTCTCCGATCATCTTGGCGACGTGATCGCCCATCTGCATGGCAGGTTGCGCGACGCCCGGCACCTGCTTGCCGTTCTGCTCGAAGTGCGCGAGATCGCCGCAGACGAAGACCTCCGGATGTCCCGGTGGATTGAGGTGGTCGTCGACCAGCACGCATCCCTTCTTATCCGTCGGCACATTCAGCAGCTTGCCCAGCGGTGAGGCCGCTACGCCCGCAGCCCACAGTGTAACCACCGCTTCCAGCGTTCGGCCGCCGGCGATGACACAGCCTGGCTTTACGTCCGTGACCGCCGTGCCGGTATGAACCTCCACGCCCAGGTGGGTGAGCTGTTCGACTGCCTTGCGCGATAGGTCCTCCGGGTAAGCCGCCAGGATCCGCGGTCCACCTTCGAGAATGATCACTCGCGCCTTGGAGGGGTCAATGTGACGGAAGTCGTGCCGCATGTAAAGCTTGGCGATGTCGGAGATGGCACCGGCCAGCTCCACGCCGGTGGGGCCGCCGCCGATGACTACAAAGTTCAAGGGCGGATGCGAGCCGGTTTCCAGCATCTGCCGTTCGGCCAGTTCGAAAGCCAGCAGCACGCGGCGGCGAATCTCGGTTGCATCTTCGACAGTCTTGAGGCCGGGGGCCAGCTTTGCCCAATCGTCGTGGCCGAAGTAGGAGTGAGTGGCGCCGGTGGCTACCATCAGGTAGTCGTATTCCATCTGGGCGCCGCTCTTCATCTGCACGCGCTGGCGTTCCAGATCGAAGCTCAAGGCTTCGTCCATCAAGACTTCCACGTTTGGTCCGGAGCGAAGAATTGACCGGATCGGCTGCGCGATATTGGCCGGAGACAGCACGGCCAGCGCGACCTGATAGAGCAGCGGCTGGAACGTGTGATGATTTCTACGATCCACCACAGTTACGTCGACGGGCAGGCGGGCCAGTCCTTGCGCTGCATGCAAGCCTGCAAATCCCCCGCCCAGGATAAGCACGCGGGGTCGCCGGCGAGCATCGATGGCCGCCACTCGCGTGGCGCGCGGCGCAGCGTTATTGCCTCCACTCACAGCCTTTTGTCCAGGTGCCATCCCACTCCTCCGGGCTCAGAAACTCGCCAGGTACATCTAAGAGATGCGGATCGGGGGGCAAAAGGCACAAGTCCCGTGCGCCCGCTCAAAAGCTAGGGATGCTGCTCGATTTCGAAGCCGAGGGTAGCAGTATTTCCTGTCACGGCCAATAGTTCAAGCCTGGTTGGCGTTCCCTTCATCGATAAAGGCACGAACACCACCAATCCATCGGCTCCGGAGGTCGCCTGCAGCGAACTGGTTGCAAGTACAGCAGATGCGGGGCATCGACCGGTGGCCGAACAGGGGGGCGCCCATTCTTTCAACACCTGGTAGAGACTCACGACGCCTCCCGCCATCGAATGTCCAGCCGCATCGACGACGCGCAGCACAATCGGAGCCGGTGCATCGGTCAGGCTCAGAACTTGTTCCGTTCCGCTCACGGCCAAGAGCCCGGCCAGCTCGGGGTGCACACTGGCCACGACAAATCCGGCGCACCCGCTTCCGCCGGGAGTTCCGCCCGGCAGGCAGGCATTCACCGTAGAGATTGCGTTCTCGGCCAGCGGCCCGGCCGTAAGCTGCCCAGTGACCAAACCTTGCGCGTTGCTGAGAGTGGATGCGCTCCCAGCGGTCACGCCATCGGGCGTAGACCAGGTCACCGTTTGGCCGGCGGAGGGCACTCCTCCCATCAGCACAAGAGCTTGCGGAGTCCACGAAAAGACTGCGCCCTGCGCGAGGTAAAGCTCGCTCGTAAGCGGGGAAATCTGCGGGGCGGCCACCCCTTTAAAGTGCGCCTGAACGCTTGCGCCACTCGACAGCGATGCGGTTACAACCGCGATCGACGAGGAGTTCGCCGTCACCGTCAGACTGGCGACGCCATCGCCGCTCGACTTCACTACGCAGGTCAGTTGGCCACAGCCGAGCAACGCTGAACCACTCGTCACCGTGTAAGTTACGTTTACGTGTCCAGCCACACTAACACCGTCACCAGCCATGGTGCGCGTGGTAAACGGCATGGGCACACCCATGCTGATGGAGTTTTGCGGCGCGGTGACGATACCGATCGAATCCTGATCTTCCGCACCGTAACTCAGCCCGCCCAGGATGGTTGCCGACCCGAGGGTTGCCGGGTCGCTCACCGTCACATCGACGTCGCCGCTGACACCGGGTGCGCAGGGCGGCGCGATGGCGGTGATCTCCTCGGACGTGAGACTGGTAATAGCCGCGGCCACGCCATTTACCATGACGACATTTTGCGGACGGAAGCCCGTTCCGCGAATCACGATCGGTCCTCCAGAAGCGTCGAGGCGCGTGGGCGTCACCGTATCGGCGTAGAGCACGCGGCCGCGATACAGATAGTCCGGCCGCCCATCTCCGCGCTGATCCGTTACGCCGAGCCGCAGATCGCCATCAGAAATCGTCTGCACTGTCAGCCATGTCAAGCCGATCTGATTTCCAAGATACGGCTGCCAGGTTTGAAGCCTGGGGCTGCTCCCGAGTGCGTCGCTGGCTTGCCAGACACCCAACAGGACGCGAGCCTTGTGATCGCTGATCTGTCCGGCCGAGTCGAGTGACTGCGCTTCGATGGTGAACACACGGCCCGCGCGGAAATGACCCTGGAACCAGCCAGTGTGTCCGTAGCCATTGATGCGCGCCAGCCACTCGCCATTGCCGGCAAGCAGGACTGGACTTGCTTCTGAACCATCGTTTCCACTGCCCAGGTCCTGATCTGAATCCTGAATGGTTGCGTCCTGCGCCACCACAGACCCGGCTTTGAGCCCTCGAACGACAAACACCGGCATCGTGCCGGAAGGCGTGGTCTGGCCCAAAGCATAGGGCCCCACGGACTGCAACTGCGTATCCAGAGAATTGATCGCCTCGAAGGTGATCTGGTAGTCGGCCTGCGTCAGACCTGGAGGCAGCGGAATGCCGCTCAGGTCGTACCAGCCTTCAAGGGTAGGATCGTCGCTCCCGAAATTGTTCAGCGGATTGCCCTGGGCATCGGTGAATCCGCTCACAGGGTTTCCCGCATTGCCGGTGAAGAGCGCACCGGTCACGGCGGAAACGGGGTAGCGCAGATCGGGCTGATCGGTCCCGGGCAGCAGGGGACGAGCGACGACATTGACGCCTTGCATGCCCTGACCCCAGCGAAACCGGAGCGTTCCTTGAATCGAAACGGTGGCGGCAGCCGTGATTTTCTTTCCCGGATACATTGTGCGGTTGGCCGTCGTGACCGGATAAAGCCGATTCAAGGCTGCCACATCATCCCAACGCAGCGTGTTCTGGCTTTGCATGCAGGCGATGCCGGTCGAATCGCACATGCGTTCAATGGGGTGCATGAGGGGCCAGCCCGCAAGTGCCGTATCGCTCCAGGTGATCGATCCGTTAAAGACGCCCTCGTTGGCCTGCGACCAGTCAAGCCCCAGAACCCGCCCGAAGGCACGAATCATAAGATACTGCAGCAGTGACATTCTCGCCGGCGTCGCACATCGCCCGTTCACGATCATCAGGGCGTGGGCGATGGTCGCGTCCGTCGCCATGCTATCTACGAACAGCGTGACGCCATTGCCCAGGCAGGCGTTTGGATTGCTCGCACCCGCTCCGAGTAGAGTGTCGATGACCGCGCCATCGAAGTCGTACACAATGGCCAGCGGCTTCTGCGTCGCTGTCTCATCGATATCCGCGGGCATGGTAAAGGTGGTCGAGGTCAGCACGACGTTCGTGCCATTCACGTCTTCTGCCAGAGAGCCGGAAGCTTGGATCGAAACGCCAGCGGTCGAAACGCTGCTCCAGATACTGGCCGCAGCAGCGATCATGGCGTTCGCCTGCGATTGATTCACGGTTGCGCTCAGGTCGCCAAGATCTGTGTAGTAGTTCACCTGCCCGTTCTTCCAAACGATCGGCCTGCCCTTGAGGCCCGCGTTGAAGTAGGTCGAGCCTGCAACCCATCGCGGTCCCCCGGCCCAAGCGACCGTCGTGATCATGAGCGCCAATGCAGAGGTCACGACTGTTCTGGAAATACTCGCGTTGAATCTGCTAAATCTGCCGCCGAATGCATCCCGTTCGTTCGCCACCATGATGAGCCCGCCGTGTGTTCTCCTTCCATTCCCACATAGGAACAGGCGGCGAACACGGGAAAGCCGCGGGCGAAAGAGGCCGGGATTTCAGTTTGGGATTGGCGGGAAGAGCAGTTCTAAAACGGGATCGAGATTGAAAATTTCATCGAGCTGGTTGGGAGCCGGCTGTTGATCCAGCGCAAGCGGTCGATAGAGAACACCCGCAGGAAAGTGGATCAGCCGGGGAGAGAGCTGTCGCGGCGAGATCGAAGCTCAGCGGGCTTCGCGTCCCTTCGCGAGCACGAATCAGCGATTCCGCGCGGCAGCCCATCGCAGACCAGCAGGGCCGCCTAAAGTTCCGGATAGAAGTCGAAGAACGCGTCGATGCTCTGCCGTAATTGCGCCTCTATCTCTTCCCTGGATCCCTCGAGGATGTGCATCGTGACCCGGGCGCCATTGCCGTTTTTGAGCACCACCGGAGCGTCGCCTACCTCTACGATTTCGCCCGCCGGGAGCAGCCGCATGCCATAAACCAACGTTAGATTCGCCATGCAAGTATCTTAGAGCAGTTGGAATCCTTTCCGAAGCCGCCGCATCTGTCTGTCACCACCATGCGCAGGCACCGATCCGCAGAGCTGGTCTTTTCACCCGATCCGCTTCGGGCAACGTAGAATCGGAAAGAAACTTATGTCAGAGTCCATTTACGACACCGTCATCCTCGGCTCCGGCTGCGCCGGGCTTACTGCCGCCATTTACGCTGCCCGGGCCAATCTGAAGCCGCTGGTCATCGAAGGCCACGAACCCGGGGGCCAGCTCTCGATCACCACGCTGGTCGAAAACTTTCCCGGATGGCCCGAAGGTATCCAGGGACCACAGCTCATCGAGAACATGAAGGTGCAGGCCGCCCGCTTCGGCACCGAATTTCGCATGGCCCACCTGCATGAGGCCGAACTGGGCAAGCGGCCCTTCGCGCTGAACCTGGGGAAAGAGACCGTGCATGCGCGCACCCTCATCATCGCAAGCGGCGCTTCGGCGCGCTGGCTGGGGCTGCCTTCTGAAAAGGCGCTGATTGGGCACGGTGTGAGCTCCTGCGCGACCTGCGATGGGTTCTTTTTCATGGGCAAGGAAATTGCCGTGGTCGGCGGCGGCGATTCCGCGATGGAGGAGGCGCTCTTCCTCACCCGCTTTGCCAGCAAGGTCACGCTCATTCATCGCCGCGAACAGTTCCGCGCTTCGCGCATTATGCTGGACCGCGCCATTGCGCATCCTTCGATCCACTTCATGACCAACACCGCGGTGGAAGAGGTGCTCGGGATTGAACAGAATGAGGTCAGTGGGTTGCGCCTTCGCAACCTGCGCACCGATGAAGTCTCGGAACTGCCGGTGAGCGGCCTCTTTCTCGGCATCGGCCACGTGCCCAATGCCTCCATGTTCGCCGGGCAAATCGATCTGGACGAAGACGGCTACGTCAAAACGCACGATCACGTCTTCACCCGAGTGCCGGGCGTCTTCGCATGCGGAGACGTCCAGGACCGACGCTACCGCCAGGCCATTACCGCGGCGGGCAGTGGCTGCATGGCCGCGCTCGAAGTGGAGAAATACCTCGAAGAACACGGCCGCTAAGGCATCGTTCGTCTATGCCCGAGGAATCGGGCATGTCCACTCCGGGCTTAACCGGTTCCGCGGACCAGTTCTCGACCGTGGGCGGATCGGGAAAGCCTGTCCGCGAACGTGGTACTGTGCAGGAACGCCGATTTGGCGGCATTGAATGCTGGCTTACGTCTTTTGGCATTGGTCGACGGCAGAACACTACAGCCAGAGGCTGGTGGATTTTCACGACCGCCTCAGCGCCTTTCCACCCGAGCGCTTCCTCGGCTCCACCAGCGCGCGGATCTCCGCGTCGCCGTGGCTTCCGGAGGGCCTCCCAACCTACGAAGACTGGTATTTTGTCGAGGACTTCGCGGCCCTCGGGCTGCTCAACGACGCTGCGGCCTCTGAGGCTCGGCAGGCTCACCATGAAGAGGTAGCCCGCCTGGCCAACGGTGGGGTGGGTGGCCTGTACGCGCTTCGCTCCGGGGAGGTGCTCGGTGTTCCGCCACCCACCAGTCTCTGGTTCGGAAAGCCCGCCAACAGCTCGTATGCCGCCTTCCACAGCACCCTCGAGGAGGCGCTACTGACGGTTCCCCACGCGCTGTGGCAGCGCCAGATGGTCCTGGGGCCTGCACCCGAATACTGCCTCCACGCCACGGCTGACCTGGTGCTGCCGGCCATCGTTTCCCCGTACGCGGTTCGGTCCGAGTCCGTGTTTCCCTGAGGTGAAAAGCCGAGGCCTTCAACACCCGGCCGTTCCTTGGGCGACACGCATTTCGGCATCTCATCAGAGATAATCAAAACAAACATGCCGGTGACACAGACCATTGCCGAGAACATCGCCCGGATCGAGGACCAGATCGATCGAGCCTGCGCCCACGCGGGCAGACCGCGTGCGGAGGTCGAGTTGATGGCTGTATCGAAACTGCATCCAGTCGAGGCGATTCGAGAGGCCATGCAGGCGGGGCTCACCCTCTTCGGCGAGAACCGGGTCCAGGAATTTCAGCAGAAATCCGCAGAACTGTTTCGCGACGCCAGTGACCCACTCACTCCTCCACGCGCCCGCTTCCACCTGATCGGCCATTTGCAGTCGAACAAGGCTGCCAAGGCGGCCGAGATCTTCGATGCGATCGATACGCTCGATTCGCTGCGGCTGGCCGAACGGCTCAATGAGGCCGCGCAGAAACGCGACCGGCCCTTGCCGGTATTGCTGGAGTTGAAGCTGAGCCACGAGGAGGCGAAGACCGGCCTCGACCCGGAAGCCGATCCGCGTGGCCTGACGGAACTGATGGAGCGACTGCCGGATCTTGCCAACCTGCAGGTGCGAGGATTGATGACTGTGCCGCCATGGTCGGAAGATCCAGAGACGGCTCGCCCCTACTTTCGGCAGTTGCGGCAGTTGCGCGAGCGGCTCGCGGCCAAACATCCGCGACTGGATCTCTCGCAGCTCTCCATGGGCATGTCGGGCGACTTCGCCGTCGCGATTGAAGAAGGCTCCACCTGCGTGCGCATCGGCACGGCGCTCTTCGGAAAGAGACCGAAATGATTCCGGTTCGTGACTCTCTGGCGGGCGCTTCGTTTGCTGTGCGGGTGCATCCGCGAGCCAAGAGGACCACGATCACTGGCGTGTTCGGCGAAGGCGAGGGAGCCGCGCTCCGAATCGCGCTGGCTGCTCCTCCGGTAGATGGTCGCGCTAACGAAGCCCTGATCGAGTACTTCTCGGAACTCTTCGAAGTGACGCGATCGGCAGTCTCGGTCATCACCGGTGCGCAGTCCCGCAGCAAGGTACTGCGCGTCACCGGGCGCACCGCGGAGGAATTGCTGCAGTTCCTGGTACCGCTGCTCGCCTCGCGCCGCGACCCTGGCCTGCCACTCACGAGTCAGCGACTCGCCCCGACCCGCTCCCGATAACGACGCCCTCCCATCCAGCTTTGCGGAGTTGCGGCTCGCACCTTGTACACTGTCCCCACCTATGAGCAATCTTCACGCCCTGGTGATCGGCGCCATCGTTGTCATGCTGCTCAGCGTATCGCTTTTCAAACTGCGTTCGGTCAAAACCAAGGCGGATTACCTGGTCGCGGGCCGCAGCCTGCCAGCGGTGGTGCTGGTCTTCACCCTGCTGTGTTCGTGGATCGGCTCCGGTTCCCTGCTCGGCGGCGCAGAAAACGCCTATCGCCACGGCTTCGCTGCGCTTTGGCAAGGCGGCGGAGGGTGGGCGGGTCTGCTGCTCATCTACTTCATCGCGCCTCGTGCCCGCAAATTCGCGCAATTCACCATTCCTGACCTGCTCGAGGTCCGCTATAACCAGACAGCCCGGGTGCTGGGCGTGGTGGCGATCCTGTTCACCTACACGGCGATCACCAGCTATCAGTTTGTCGGCGGCGGAGATATCCTCCACCTGATCTTCCCCAACCTGATCACCGCCGATTTGGGCAAATACATCGTTGCTGGATTTGTGATTCTCTTTACCGCGATTGCGGGTATGGCCTCGGTCGCATACATGGACGTCGCCATCGGTCTGCTGGCCACCTTCACACTGCTCATCGCGTTGCCTATCGTCATTCACCGCGCGGGCGGAGTGGCGACCATTCACGCGACCCTGCCCGCCACTCACTTTCAAGTCTTCGGCGATCTCTCGCCCTTGCAATGCCTGGAGCTGTTTATCCCGACCTGCCTGCTACTGCTCGGGAATCAGTCGATGTATCAGAAGTTCTTCTCGGCCAAGTCGGAGAAGGATGCGACCCGGGCGGTCATTGGCTGGATCGTGGGCACGGTCATTCTGGAGGCGGCCATCGTTGGGCTCGCCGTGACTGGCTCTGTGCTCTTCCCAACGGGCGAGGTGCACGACCGGCCCCGCGAGATTCTTGCCTATCTCGGCCTGCATGCATTTCGTGGTTCGCCAGCGTTGGAGTTGCTGGGCGCGCTGCTGATGGGCGCCATCTTCGCCAAGATCATCTCGACCGCCAACAACTGGCTGTTTTCGCCGGCCACCAACCTGGTGAACGACATCTACCTTCGCTATCTAGCGCCAGACGCGTCGAACAAACGAATCCTGCTGATGAGCCGCCTGATGGTGGTGCTGCTCGGAGTGTGGGCGCTCTACCAGTCTCTGAACATCAATTCGGTGCTGAAGAAGTCGCTATACGCCTACACCATCTATTCGGCGGCACTGACCCCAGTAATCCTGGCAACATTTTTCTGGAAGCGCGCCACGGCCGCCGCAGCAGTCAGCAGCATTGCCGCCGGAACCATCGTCACCATCGGCTGGAACACCGCCTTCCCGGAAAACTCGGTCAGCCCCGGTCTGCTGCGCATGGGCTTCCCGGCTCAGTGGGCCAAAACGCTTGCGCCCCACGATGCCATCTTCCCCGCGCTTCTGGTGTCGCTGCTGTGCCTGTTTGTAGTGAGCATGCTGACAGCACCGCCGCGACGGGAACAGATCGCGCAATTCTTCCCCGAAGCGGAGTGAGGTCTGTTCCCGGAAGCGGAGTGAGGCGGACGGGCCCCCACGTCGAAAGCTCGCCGTGTCTCAGATCGCCCGACTGGGTCCGGGCCGTCGAAGGGATAACTGGACCAGCGCCAGCAGCGTGATCAGAAAGATCACTCCTTGCGAGATGACGCAGTAGAGGCACCAGACCTGCAGGTTGTGGTACTCGATATACGACAGTCGCAGGGCGAATGCCAGCGCGCCCACTGACAAGACCAGCAGCAACGCTCTCTGGCGCAGCAGTGCCACGAGCGCGATCAGCAGGTATCCGGCGATGCCAATCGCGGCCACGGGAATTCCGCGAATCTCCGCGTAGCGGCTATGGTTCACGATGCCGCAATCCCAGTGCTCGTTGATGCTGCAGGGAGCCGAATCCTGGCTCCGGTGAACCTGCAACGCGAGATACGATACCGCCATCCCCACTACCGCCAGCAACGCGATCACAAAACGCAAGCTTGTTCTCCCCTGCCCAGCCGAAGTGGGACCGAGTCATTGTAACCGGGGAACCCCAATTGTCTGCGGGAGTTCCCGCCCCAACTAGCGGGCCCACGCACCCCCGGCGCTCTTGTCGGCAGGCTTCGCCGGAAGTTCCGCCCCGCGCACCTCACCTTTGCTGCCATCCGTTTCCCGGACCTTCTGCTTCCCTCTTCCCTTCAATCCCGCTCTCTGCGATACTTGAACGTGCCCACCCGGTGCGCCAATCCCATTCATAGAAAAAAGGTGACGCGAACATGTCTGCAAAGTACATCTTTGTGACGGGCGGTGTTGTGTCCAGCCTCGGTAAGGGCCTGGCGGCAGCATCCATTGGCTGCCTGCTTGAGAGTCGCGGACTTCGCATCAACCTGATGAAGTTCGATCCATACCTCAACGTCGATCCAGGAACCATGTCGCCCTTTCAGCACGGCGAAGTGTTCGTGACCGACGACGGCGCCGAGACGGATCTCGATCTGGGCCACTACGAGCGATTTACCCACGCCCGGTTGAGCCGCGATAACAACCTGACCACCGGCCGCATTTACGAGCAGATCATCACCAAGGAACGTCGCGGCGACTATCTCGGTAAGACCGTCCAGGTCATCCCGCATGTCACCAACGAGATCAAGAACGCCATGCGCAAGGTCGCAGCCGACGTTGACGTGACCCTGGTCGAAATTGGCGGCACCGTCGGCGATATCGAATCGCTGCCCTTCCTCGAAGCCATTCGACAGATGCGTCAGGAACTCGGCCGCGAAAACACCGTATTCGTGCATGTCACGCTGGTGCCCTGGATCGCAGCGGCGCAGGAACTCAAGACCAAGCCCACCCAGCACTCGGTGAAAGAACTGCTCTCGATCGGCATTCAGCCAGACATCCTGCTCTGCCGCACCGATCGCCCGCTCAGCCGCGAGATCAAGGGCAAGATCGCGCTCTTCTGCAACCTGGAAGAACGTGCCGTGATCACCGCCCGAGACGTGGCCTCGATCTATGAAGTGCCGGTCGCCTTTGCGCAGGAGAATGTCGATGCACTGGCGCTGAAGTATCTCCACATCGAGACTCGCGAACCGGACCTAAGCAAGTGGAAGGACCTGGTAAACCGCTGCTATCACCCCAAGGACGAAGTCTCCATCGCCATCGTAGGCAAGTATGTCGAGTACGAAGACAGCTACAAATCCCTAAAGGAAGCTCTGACCCACGGAGCGCTTGGCCGAAGACCTGAAGCTGCGAGTCACGTGGATCGAAGCCGAGGGCCTGGAAAGCAAGCACGCGGGAGATCGCGCTTATGAAGACCAGCTTGCCGGATTTGACGGCATCCTGGTGCCGGGCGGCTTTGGCAAACGCGGCATTGAAGGCATGCTCAACGCGATCCGCTATGCGCGGGAACGCCAGGTGCCCTATTTCGGAATCTGCCTGGGCATGCAGACGGCGTGCATTGAGTTTGCGCGAAATGTGTGCGGCCTGAACGGCGCCAATTCCAGCGAATTCGACCCGGCTACGCCGCATCGGGTGATCTACAAGTTACGCGAACTCACCGGCGTCGAAGAGATGGGCGGCACGATGCGGCTGGGCGCATGGACCTGCGTGCTCCAGCCGGAGTCGCTCGCCTCAGAGTCGTACCACGCGACCGAGATCAGCGAACGCCACCGCCATCGTTACGAATTCAATCGTGAATACGAGGCGCTGCTCACTGGGGCCGGGTTGCGCATTACGGGAACCACACCAGACGCGACCTACGTGGAGATCGTCGAGATTCCCGGGCATCCGTTCTTCCTGGGCTGCCAGTTCCATCCCGAATTCAAGTCGAAGCCGCTGGAGCCGCATCCCCTGTTCCATTCCTTTATCCAGGCCAGTTACGCCAACCGGCTGCATCAGAGCGCGAGCGAGCTTCCAGAGCCGGAGACGGTCTCGCGGATCCAATAGAAACAGCAAAGGCCACTGCTGGATGGCAGTGGCCTTGCTGTTCTCTGGCGTTAATCGTTGCTGGTTCAGACGCCTACCGGCACGCCTACCGCTAGGTCTGGGAAGCAGTTCACGCGGTTCATCCAGCCCTTTACAAACTGCGGATACTTTTGCCCGAGCTGTTGGTAGTAGTCGATGCGGCCCTGCTTGTATCTGGCATAGACCTCGTCCTGCGGCAAGGCCATCAGCGCCTGCATCGAACCGGGGCCAAGCGAACCGTCGACCACCAGTGAGGCTCCCATCGAATTCAGCACCTTCTGCAGCAGGCAAGTCGCGTGTGTGCCGCCATTGACATAGAAATCGAACACGATGTTGGCCAACTCCTGCAACGGATAGGCGTCGCCCTGGATGGGTTTCCAGTAGCAGCTGCGGTAGATAATTCCCGCTTGTGCATCCGTCAACGCCTTCAGATTCTCTGATGTGGGATCAATCCCAAGCAGCGAATGGGAACAGTGTTGGAAGGTGGCCATCGTGATCCCTTTATTGGTTTCTCCACCCGGATCGGTGGGATCGTCGACGTAACCGCCTTCAAACTTCAGGGTGATCGGTAGAGCGATATCGAAACTTGCCATGATGTGTTTCCCTTTCTCACGTCCTGTTCAAACTCGATTCTGGCCCGTTCCTGCATGAACATGATTCGGTAATGGGCTTGGTCGCGCCTTCGAGAGAATGGTACCGGCAGTGATCTACTTCAATAGCTTGCGAAGCTCAGCCAGGCGCGCTTCCGTCATATCTGCCAAGGTAGTGATCTTCAGAAGCGGAGCTAACGTGCCGCCGGACGCCGCGGACGCCTGCAATGCGGCGTTCGTCTCTCGAAACCGCCTCCACGCTGCTTGTGAAGAGACCAGCTTCGTTCTTGCGGGAGAGTCTAACTCATTGTTCAACTGGTCGTACACAACTTTTAGATCCTGTTCGGCCTTGGTGAAACGCGCGTTTTCGCATGCTCTCATGGCTGCGGTGTTTGTGGCTGCGCTACAGTCCTGAGTGCCTGGAGCTTGTGCCCTGCACAGCGTGCCGCCGGCTGTGCAGGCGAAGATCAACACTAGAAAGAAACTACGAATCATCCGCATAGATACCAGTGAGACTAACCGAATCCCGAGAGGCTCGTCGCATCGCCAGACACCATAGCTGACGCGTTCGATTCCCTCCCTCGATTCGCGTCTTGCTGCGAACGCGTTCCGCCCCTATTCTGATCTCGCTAGCGTTCGGGCCAGTTCACCGCATCTCCAGCGCACGACACGAGGAGTTCAGTGGGACACGCGATCTTTATCAGCTACCGGCGCGACGACTCCGAAGGCGAAGCCGGGCGGCTCTTTGACGACCTCACCCGCGCATTCGGAGAGGATTGTGTCTTCATGGATGTGGCCGGGATCAGCCCGGGAATGGATTTTCGACAGGCCATCGAGGGCAACGTTTCCAGTTGTGGGGTGCTGCTCGCCATCATTGGCCCCACATGGGTGACGATCAGCAACGCCCAGGGGCACAGGCGGCTCGACGACCCGAACGACTTCGTAGTCCTGGAAATCGCGTCGGCGCTGAAGCGAAATGTACCGGTGATCCCGGTGCTCGTGCACGAAGCGAAGATGCCGCACGCTCCCGAACTTCCCGACAGCATCAAGGACTTGTCCTACCGAAACAGCGTTGAATTGACACATGCCCGCTGGAATTCGGACGTCTCTTTGCTGATTGAAGCACTGAAGCGCTACGTCAAACCCACGCGGGGCACGGAAGAGGACCCGGTCCATGCGACGGTCTCGGTTCAACTGCCCGCTCCCCATCCGCCTGCGATCGCTGAACCCGATATTGTCCGGCGTTCGAAGAAACCGCTACTAGTGTTGATCGCCTTGTGCGCAGCGGCCTTGATTGGTGGGCTGGCGTATTACGGGATCGGTTCCAAGCACCTCGCCCCAGTGTCGGGTCCCGCGCCCACTCCCATTCCTGCTCCGATGCCGGCGCACGCCACATTGCAGGGACACTGGGTTTACCCATCGCAGCGAACGGGAAACAGCCTCCAGGAGTTGGTGATTAGCGGGAAAGGCAAGCGCCTCTTCCTGCACGCACTCGGTTCCTGCAGGCCAAATCCCTGCGACTGGGGGACAGAGGCAGCGGTGTTCGATGGGCAGGCTGCCACTGCAACCTTTACCCCGGCGTCCGGGCAGGCGGGAGTCAATCGCACTACCACCGTGACTGTTCAAGCAGCGGGCTCGAACCTCGACGTCGTGATCGAAAATACCAGCAAGAAGAATGACGCCGTCCAGAACAACCGCTTCGATCTCACGTTTGTTCCCGCGCAGTAAAGCGATCGAAGCGGGCGCGCTGGCGGCTGCACATTCTTCGTCGATCCGGACCGCGCGGCTTAGGTGGTTGCCTGCTGGGACTTGCTCGCCTGTTGCTGCACGGAGGCCCACTGCGCGTGTTCCTGGGAGACCAGCGACTCGATGCGCTCTGAAAGGAGCGACCGCGGATTCGCAGCCGCGACATACGGTCCGGACTGGCCCAGATACATGAACTTCTCATGCTTGAGCTGTTCGCAGGTCGAGCGGTAGCTGGCCCAGTTCTGCTGATACTGGTTCAGGTGCAAAATGCCTTCAAGCACCGTAATCAGCACCCCCAAACCGCCGGTAAGCAGGGTGACGCGAGGAAAGCTGAGGCCCGCTAGGAACGGGATCACGGCTGCTGCGAGTATCTCCACGACCTTCATCCGTTTGAAGATGTGCTGCGCCGAAACGCTCTTGCGGTTGTACCAGCCGATCTGATCCTCGAGTCGCGTAAAGATCGGGTCGCCCTCGGTCGCTCCCTGGTCCGGCATGTGCGTCTCCTTGACTGGCTGGGACTGGCTGGCTGCTCGCTTCCAGGGAAGCTGTCCCCTCGCCGCGACCAACAGCATACCGCACCCACAGAGGCTCGGCAGGTTTATGCTCAGAATGTGAACCATTCCTTCCAGGCGGGTCCGGTCTCCATAGGCGCGGGCAGACTCTTTTTGATCGCGGGCCCATGCGTGATCGAGAGCGAGTCCCATGTTCGCAAGATGGCAGATGCCGTTCAGCGCATCGCCAGCTGATCTCCAGTTTCCGCTCATCTTCAAAGCGTCGTACGACAAGGCAAACCGCACCTCCCTGAGGAGCTTCCGCGGCCCGGGACTTGCTGAAGGCGTGCGCATTCTGCGTGACCTCAAAGAACAGACCGGACTTCCCGTGCTCACCGACGTTCACGAGCCTGGCGACTGCGCTGCCGTAGCGGAAGGCGTAGATGTGCTGCAGATCCCGGCGTTTCTCTGCCGGCAGACGGATCTGCTGGTCGCCGCAGCGCAAACCGGACGGGCAGTGAACGTGAAGAAGGGCCAGTTCGTCGCACCATGGGACATGCGGCACACGGTCGAGAAGATCAAGGGGAGCGGCAATGACCGCGTCTTCCTCACCGAGCGCGGCACCACCTTCGGCTATAACAACCTGGTCGTGGATATGCGATCGCTGGCCATCATGCGCGGCCTTGCGCCGGTAGTCTTCGACGGCACTCACTCGGTCCAGACTCCGAGTGCCGCGAATGGCGTGTCCGGCGGACAGCCGGAATTCATTCCCCTACTGGCGAGAGCCGCGGTTGCCGCTGGAGTGGATGGCATCTTTCTCGAGGTTCACGACGACCCTGCACACGCGAAGTCGGACGGCGCCAACGCGCTACACCTGGACCTGCTCAAGCCGTTACTCCAGTCCATTCTTGCTATTGACGCTGCGAGCAAACCCTAGCCAATTCAGTAATAGCTCCATCGTGGGATGGCGGGTGTCTGCGTTCCCGGGCATTCTATGAGGGCTTGGTTGATAGCAAAAAAAGGGCCCCTCGGGTGAGGGGCCAATCTGCCTTGGTTCTCTCGTTGTGTGAGAGCTTTTTGAGCGGCCTTACTGGCGTACCGTGGGCTGCGACGCAGAGCCTTGGGGGGAGGGCTGCTGGGTAGACTGCCGCGTCGCGCCTATCGGAGAGGCGCTGTCTTGCTGCGCGTTCGAGGCCGCTAAACTGTTGTGGACCAGCGTCACGTGAACCACGCTACCGCGTGGGGTCGTGCCGTCGGAGGTCTCAAGCTTTACCTTACCCATCGCGATCTGGTGAATGCGATACACGGGTATCTGGTGATTAGTTACAAGATAGCGTACTACTGCGTCCGCCATCCGCTGGGAACTTTGAATTCCGGCCTGTCCGCCTACACGAGAGTAACCTTGCACTTCAACCAGGTAACCCTTTTGTCCTTGCAATTGGGTAGCCACTTGGTCTAGGGCTTCCTTCGCTTTGGCGTTCAGGGTCATCTGACCCGGACGGAATCGAATCTCTGTGTCGCTTACCTGCTCGTACTGATCCAGATTGGAAACTGTCGAATTCAGCTGATTGGTGCGTTCGCTTGCCTGCTGAGCCGTGGTCTGCGCCTGATTCGCGCGGTTGCTGGCGTCAGAGGCCTGCTGACCTGCCTGATCTGCTGTGTTCTGAGCGCGATGAATCCCTGCCTGTGCCCGGCTGTCGACATCCTTGATGTCGTTGGCGTTCTTCGAGGATAGCTGATCCAGCTCGTTTAGCCGGTCCTTGACAGGATTCAATTGCCGATTCACCCACTTCTTGCGGGCAAACGGGTTCATTTTCCCCCAGAAGTGCTCATTTGACTTGGTTGTGAGCGGCTGTCCGGTGGCGTAAGTGCTGTTATCACTTGAGTTCGGCTGCTGTGCCGATGCTCCCGTTGTGGCCCCTGTCTGCACTTGCGCGGGTTGAGATTGTTGCGCTAAGGCAGGCACTCCTAGGCTGGCGGCAAGAACCAACACCGCAATCGATCCGGGTTGTAAGGTATTCAACGTTTTGATGGTCATAGGGTTTGCGTTCCTTGTGTTTAGCTCGTCTGCATAGTTTGTAAGAAATTCGAGAAACACACTTGGACATCCACGCTTCTTCGTCCCGTACGCCGGAGTATATTGCAGCCGGATGGCCAAATGCTGGTCCGCGCGTGTCGTGGAAAACCAAACGTTGCAACCGCAGCAATTATCTCGAAAATGCCGGTCGAGCGTTAGAGTTTTCCACAGGCATACCGTCCTTCTACTTACTCCTGTGATGAACTTTTCGCGGGTGACGGCGGAAAAAATTGCGCGGTGCGGACCCCAAAAATCACTTTCCCTGTGTGCCGATCACCCGCACTTCGGGAAATTCCTGATTCCAATCAGGAATTACATGATCGAAGATCAGCCGGAACTCCCGCTGTTCGCCGGGCTTGATGGGTGCGGCGTTCACCGGCTGGGTATCCACGTACGGGTCGTGGGTGCGAATGAGAGCCAGGGGCAGGGTTTCTTTCTGCGCGAGCTCACCGAGCGCGTTCTTAAACGCGACCTGGACCGTGACTCCGGTGATCGTCTTCTGCCCGTGGTTGGCGATCTGCCCGTCCAGGTAAGTCACCTTGCCGCCGGCAAAGTTGCTCGCCTCGCTCATCTTCAGGTCGGTGATGGGCAGGCTGGCGGCATAGGCATCGGCCGGAGCCATTGCGTTTCCCTGGGGAGTGGGTGTCGCCGCCATGGCGGCCGACGTAGATCAGCACAGCCAGAAGGATGACCACCACGGCTCCGGCAATGACCCACGGAAGCCGGGAGGGTCGATCGGCGGGATCTTGTCGCGAAAGACGAAGTTCGGGCGAGTTGTCAGGCTGCAGGTCCGCCATCCACGCGATTTTACATCGTCAGCCGAGCCGTCGGCTTCTGAGCTCCGTAACCGTCATGGTGACTTTTTCGAAACTTTCTTGTGATGTTGACGTATTTTGTGCCGAAATAGCGTCTATGTAGATGCAGGGCACCCATCCAGAGAAGTGCCCGGGACGTACTCACTTTACGAGGCCAACATGCCGGGAGATGACGGGCAATACCAACGGGTCGATGGAACTCACACTGGGGCTCAAAGCGACGCCACCGAGGTGTCTGGACGGAAGACGGCCGACACGGTCTATCAGGCAGCCACCGTGGCCGCTGCCCTGCTGCTGCTGGTTTCTGCTGCTATCACGCTGATCTAACGAGAGGCGCCACCCCGGCTTCGCTCATTTGCGAAACCAGTGCCAGACTGTCTTCGCTAACTGCCTCCGCTAATTTGTGAAACCAATGGCAGGGCCGCCTTCGCTAGATAGCGAAACGCGCACGCCCGACGCCACGCCGAAAGTCCTCGCCTCGCATCTCCACGACCACGCACATCTCCGCCAACCGGGAGCGCATGCGCTCTCCGATCCGGTCGCCCAGGGTTTCCTCGCGCACCGCGCGCATGGCGGACTCCCTCGGTGTTCCCTTCGCCTCCGCCGAACCGCCAGCGGGCAGGTCGGCGTGGTTGGTGGTGATGATGGTCGTGCGCTTGTCGTTGTAGCGGGTATTGAGGATGTGCGCCACCGTGTCCCAGACCCATTCGGAAGGCTTGGCCGCGCCGAGCTCGTCGAGCACCAGGACTTCGGCTTCAAAGACTGGCTTCAAGATTTCGAGTTCGGTCGTGGCCACCTGCGGGTTATACGAGTGCTGGATCTCCTTGAGCAGTTCGCGATAGTCGCAGAACAGGCCGCGAACACCCTTCTCCGAGATCAGATCCTGCAGGATGCCAACCGCCAGATGTGTCTTTCCGACCCCGATCGATCCGGTCAGCAGCAAGCCTTTGCCCTCTGTGCCCACCGGATACTCGCGAACGAAGTTGCCGGCGATCGCCTTGGCACGCAGAAGCGTCGGATCGACCCCGAAGTCGAGTTCGTAGCTCTCCAACTCGCAGTGTTCGTAGCGTTTAGGTATTCCGGCCCGGCGAAACAGGGCTGGCGGCGCGCTTGGCCCGGCGGCACTCGCAATCCTGCGCATAGCGTTCCCCATCGGGACCGTTCGTAAGCTTCATCCCCAGCCCGTTGCAGAGGACACATGGTTCGTTCATCGTGATTCCTTAGCCTCACAGTACCGCACCGGGCGCGGCTCGCGCCAGAGTCCGCATCGTTGCAAACCGTGGAAAAGGCGCTTAGAATAAGGAGAACTGTGTAAGAAGGGTTTTATCCACTATGCCAAAAGAAGCGATCCATCCCAAGTACGAAGAAATCCGCGTCATGTGTGCCTGTGGCAGCAACTTCGCCACCCGGTCCACACACAAGGGCGACCTTCACGTGGAAATCTGCTCGCAGTGCCATCCGTTCTTTACGGGTAAGCAGAAGCTTATCGATACGGCCGGCCGCGTCGAGCGTTTCCGCCGCAAGTATGCCAAGAACGAGCCCGCGGCCGCCAAGTAGCCGCATCCTCATCTTCGCAAATCTTGAGCCAGGGCCTCCGCGCTTGCGGAGGCCTTTCGCGTCACTGGCCCGGGAGATCGACCCCGGACCGGTGGCCGCACGTAAAGCACTCCATTCATGAGAAAGCTCTGGGACAATCCGCGTGAGCACGCCATGCCAGAGGCCGTGCGTGTGCCCGCCGGCCTGAACATCGGCGGGGTCGCGGTCGCTCCGGCCACGGTGCTCGCTCCGATGGCGGGTGTCACCGACACGGTGTTCCGCCGCTTCATTCGCAACGCCAGCGTCTTTTCAGCCGAAGCCGAGGTTCCGAGTGCGTCCGTCGAGAACGAGGTCAGCAACCAGCAGTCCGGATGCGGCCTCATCATGACCGAGTTCACCTCTGCCGATGGACTCTCCCGCATGCGCGAATCGAAGCGAAAGCGCTATCTCACTTTCTACGACGACGAACATCCGATCTCGGCGCAACTCTTCGGCTCCAATCCCGAAACCCTGGCTGACGCTGCGCGTATCGTGCAGGACACCGGCTTCGACCTCGTCGATTTGAACCTGGGCTGCCCGGCCAAGCGCGTGGTCGCCTGCAATGGCGGCAGCGGCCTGTTGCGCGACCTGCCGCTGATTGGCAAGATCTTCGAAGCGGTGCGGGCGGCGGTGACCATTCCCTTCACGGTGAAGTTTCGCCTGGGCTGGAACGATGCCCAGATCGTCTGCGTGGAACTCGCGAGGCTCGCACAGGAGAGCGGCCTGAACGCCGTCGCCCTGCATGCGCGGACCCGCGAACAGGGCTACGCAGGCCAGGCGCGCTGGGAACACATCGCGGCGGTGAAAGACGCGGTGCGGATCCCGGTGATCGGCAACGGCGACATCCGCACGCCCGAAGACGCCTGCGCCATGATCGCGCAGACTGGCTGTGACGCGGTGATGATCGGCCGCGCGGCGCCTTCCAATCCCTGGATCTTCCGGCAGATCGCGCAGTACACCGCCCTCGGCCGGTACGACCAGCCGACGGAACAGGATCGCTATCGCATCATCCGCACGTATTTTCAAATGCTGGTCGACGAAGGCAATCCCGAAACGCAGGGCAAGATGAAGCAGTTTGCGTCCTGGTTCACACATTGCGTACCGGGCGGCGCAGGGCTGCGCAAGTCGATCTACGAATGCAAGTCCAGCCCCGCAGTGATCGACGCGGTGGACCGGTTCTTCCAATCGCGACTCATCGGTGAGCCGATCGAGGACAGCGCGGATGAGTCCCCCGAATTCTCCGAGCCCATCGCCGCATGTGGCGATAGATCGTAAGGCTGACGCGTAACCGATCAGGCCGCCCCGATGGCTGAGAAGAACTCGCTATACCGCTGATCGGTTCTTAATATGTGGCACGTCAGCCAGTCATTGAGAAAGTTCATCAACTCCACGCCAAATCTCCGCTCTCCCGCTTCAAACCCACTGATGAAGTCGAGCACACGGCGGGTCAGGTTCTCATGTTCCTGTCGATGCGCATCGAGGTGCGGATAGTGAAAGGCCGCCATCAACACCTCCTCCGCGGAGAAATGCTCCCGCGTGTAGCGGAGTAACTCCTGCAGGGTGGTCATCATGATCGCATCCGAGTTCCCCGATTCGCATGAAGTCATGCAGTTCGTTGATCAGACTGAAAAGGTGCTGATGATGCCGATCGAGTATTTCAATTTTGACCGAGTAAGTGTCCTTCCACGCGTAGAGGTCCAAAGCCATTGCTCCTTTTGCGAGTCCTCTCTTCCTGTATCGGAGGATCGCGTGGAGACATTACGGAGTTTCGCTGTGCTTGCGAAAGATCACCCTGCGCCGCTCGCGCCAGTGTTCGTCGAGCGCGACCAGGCTCCACTCGACCTCGGGTGACAGATACCGCAGCACGATCTCGTTGGCAGGATGGATATGCAGGGAGGGAGCGACCAGGTTCAGCAGCGGAGGCCGGTCCGAGAGCTCCACGCCGGGAAAATATCCATGCTTCGAGAAGGTGCGGGGATCGTCGCGCTGTAGCTGGCGTACGCGCAGCCAATAATCCAGTCCTTGCAGGGGAAGGTGCAGATCTTCATCGGCCTTCAGCTCCAGGACCACGAGGCGTCCGGCCAGCATTGACCGATAGCAGGTCCAGCATGCCGCGATCTCCAGCCGCAAAGGCGGGCACCTGGGTGTAGACAAACTGGTCGCGCACGCCCGGCACGATCTCGGCCAGCTCCGTCCGCAGAGATGATTCGAGCCATCGCTCCGGCTGCAAGCGAAAGAGCGGATCGCGTTGACTGCCCTGCGCATGACGGCTCTGGATCAGGCGTTCTACCAGCTCGACGAAGAGGGGCTCGTTGTCCTCGTTCAGATCGGTCTCGTTGGCTCCTGCGCCGAAGGTGACGACATCCTGGCGTGCAAACGAATTGGGCGCGAGACCATGACGGACCCGCGCGAACTCAAGGCCATGCAGCAGCATTGCGATTTCGGTGCCGCTCCGCGGCCGGATCTCCACCCGAGACTGCGCATCTTTGGGCAGCAGCGCCATCACGCGTTCTAGTGCCTGCCGGGAGCGCTCGAGAGCCGCGTCCGGCCGGAAGGCATGCATGAGCCGCACCTCGACATTGCCCTGGTCGCGAATGTCGAGTTGCGTTAACTCTTCGCTGCCTTGGTGCAGCTCATAAAGTTCCCAGTGGGCCAGTGCGGGATCGAGCCAGGCCATGCGGGCGCGCGTGACTTCGGCACAGCGGGCCGGGAACAATCACCTTCACGCCTTCGAAGACGCGCCGCCCGGCGCCATGTTCCCGGCAATACGCGAGCCAGAGAATGCCGAGCGTCAGCACGCCGTCGATGGTGGTCTGCGTCTCGGCCTCGCTGACGCCGATGACGGCCCAGGCGGTCGAGCCACGCACCAGCGTTCCCCGCGCATAGGCCGGACCGAAGCTGTGTTCCAGGTCCATCGCGGTTCGCAGCGGTTCTACGCGAAAATCGGCGAAGGCGCGAGTGAGAACGCGCTCCAGTACGCGCAGGTAGGTGTTGCGGGAAGCAGTGCGGGTGGAGGGTGTGCGCTGGTCGCGATCCGGAACCAGTTGCAGTAGCTGCGGACGGGTCTGGCCGAAGCGTCGCGCCTCCAGCCGAAGGACAGAGTTGCGCGCGTCGAGACCCGCTGATGGTCCGGACCAGGTTGCGTTCTTCGGACCAGAGATGGAGCACGCATCGGCCGTGCTCCGCCGAGAGCGAGTAATGCGCAGTCCGCATGTCGAAGAGCACGCGGCCGTCTTCGAGCACCGCGGCCTGCGGATGTTCGACGAGAAACGTTTCGAGCGCGCGCGAGAGCTCCGCGGCGCTGGTCTCTGATTTTGCCGGAGGCATTGCAGCAAGGATCGCCCCGCGCAGATACGGGTGGCAAGCAGATTTGCGAGGCTTGCGGGCGGGATTGGTTTCGCGCTTGGGAACTGGCGAGCAGGCCCGCTAGCTCAGGGCTGTTGCCGGAACGGCCGTCGGCGCTACCAGCCCTCGCGCTTTCGCAGCTCGGTGATGTGCGCAGTGTGGTGGCGGCAATGCCAGGCGTACAGCACCGCGGCATGCTCCAGGGTCTGCCGGCGATCGTGCTCGGGATGCACGAAGCCTCGCTGCCAATCCGTTTCCGACAGCGTCTCGAGCAGCACCACCCAGCGCTCGTGCAAGGCCGCAATCAGGGTCAGCGAACCTTCGATCGGCATCTTCGAGTCGGGCAGCTCGGCCCAGCAGCGCTTCCTTGTATGGCTTGATGGTCGGCCAGTCTTCAGTAAGCGCAAGCTTGAAGCGCACATAGGCGTTCATGTGGCTGTCGGCAATGTGGTGGACCACCTGGCGCGACGGTCCAGCCGCCTTCGCGATAGGGCGTGTCCAGTTGCGCCTCGGTCAGTCCGCAGGACCGCGGCTTCAAGATTGGCGGGCATGGCCGCAATGGTCGCGATCGCACGTCTGGCGCGGTCTCAGGACGAGAACTCGGCTGGGCGGGCAAACTTGCCGATTGGATACTTCAGCTCGAGATCAGGAGAGACAGGGGCGGTCGCGGGCGAGCTCATGCGCAAAACACTACCACACTTGAAGGGATCAGGAGCCGCGGTGTCAGGCGGAAGATCGGCAGCCTCATGGAGCGTAATCGCGTGGAAGAGCGAGCGCGCATGACGCGCCATGAGGCAGCGAAGAGACAGCTTACTGGTGGCGGTGATGCTGGTGACGATGGTGACGGTGGTGATGGACAGGCTGCGCAAAGGCGGATGCCGAAAACAGCAACGCAAGAGAGAGAACCAACAACTTTTTCATGGCCTGATAGTAGCAAGAAGCGCCAGTTTTTCGATGTGCAAATGGCCGCAAAGTACACTGGAAGATACTGGCATGTGTCGTGGGATTGGCCGCCGCAGGACCTCGTGGTTTACCTGCGGAGCGCGAAAGCCTAGAATCAAGACAGTCACTCGCTCGCAACCCCACGACACAGGTACCCATGAGCTTCCCCGAAATGGATCACCGGCGCTACTTTTTTCAAAAATTTAACCTGACGGAGCGACTGCTCGAGCGCTGTCTCGGCGAAGCCTTTCGGCCGGTGGCGACTACGCGGACCTCTACTTTGAGTCCATCGCCTCGACCTCCATCGGGATCGATGAGTCGCTGGTCAAGTCCGCCAGCCAGGGAGTAAGCGCCGGATGCGGCGTGCGCGTCGTCTCCGGCGAGCGTACCGGGTATGCCTACACCGACAATCTCTCGAGCGAGCGACTGCTGCACGCGGCCCGGACGGCGGCGCTGATCGCCAGCGGTCCGGCCAAGCAGCCGGTGTCGGGATTTCAGGAGACGAAGACCGGCAACCTCTACCCGATTCCGCGCGCCGAAGTGGACGTCGATCTCGCCTCGCGGCTCGACCTGGTGATGCGCGCCGACAAAGCAGCGCGCGAAGCTTCGATCCTCGCATCGTGCAGGTGCGCGCCGGTTACAGCGAAGAGCTTCGGCACATCCTGGTCGCGGCATCGGATGGCACCTACGCGAGCGATGTGCAGCCCCTCTCGCGGCTGAATGTGTTTGTGATTGCGAAGGACGGCGCCAAGAGCGCCCGCGGAACCTCAGGCGGAGGCGGCCGCGTGAGATATCGGATTCTTCCAGACCGAGAGGACGCCGGAGCACTTTGCGCGTGAGGCTGCGCGCCAGGCGGTGCTGCAATTGAACGCGGTGGCGACGCCCGCGGGAGAGATGGAAGTGGTGCTGGGGCCGGGTTGGCCGGGCGTTCTGCTGCACGAAGCGGTGGGCCATGGGCTGGAGGCCGATTTCAATCGCAAGAAGACATCCGCGTTCGCGGGCCTGATCGGGCAGCGGTCGCCAGCCCCAAGGTGACGGTGGTAGACAACGGCACGATGCCGAATCGGCGTGGTTCGCTGAACGTCGATGATGAGGGATCGCCGACGCAGGAGACCGTGCTGATCGAGAACGGAATCCTGAAGGGGTATCTGAGCGACAAGCTTTCGGCGAGGCTGATGGGCATGGCGGACACTGGAAACGGGCGGCGCGAAAGCTACCAGCACATTCCCATGCCGCGCATGACCAACACCTACATGCTGGCCGGGCGAGGATGCGCCGGAAGATATTATTCGCAGCGTGAAGCGCGGCCTGTACGCGGTGAACTTCGGCGGCGGACAGGTGGATATCACCAGCGGCAAGTTTGTATTCTCGGCGTCTGAGGCCTACCTGATCGAGGACGGCAGGATCACGGCGCCGGTGCGCGATGCGACGTTGATCGGGAACGGTCCAGAAGCGCTGAAATACGTATCTATGGTTGGCAACGATCTGCAGTTGGACGAAGGCATTGGCACCTGCGGCAAAGACGGACAGAGCGTGCCGGTCGGCGTGGGCATGCCCACCATCAAGCTTGATCGCATGACGGTCGGCGGCACGAGCGAGCTAGGAAGGACATTCTATGGACATAGTCGAAGGTGAAGCATTTCTTTACCAACGGAACCGATGAGCGGGTGTACGACTGGGAAGTGATCTCGGTCCACGAGGCGCTCAAGATGGCCGAACCCAAGACTGCGCTGTCCCGAGTGCAAGGGCGAAGTTCGCCTGCATCGTCTCTCGGAAGACGGACTGACTCCTCCGCATGCGGAGCACCGCAAGCGCAACATCGGCTGCTCGCTGGGCGACCGCTACGACGGCACGCCGCGCATGGCGGACAAGCAGGTCGAGTAGCGCGGCAAATGAACCTGGTGCGGTTACGAATCCGCTTTATGTCGCCGCCATGGTTACCTTCTCTTCAATCGGAAAATCGGAATCTATGTCTCTGACGCAGGAAGCTACCCTCTCAACAGCTTGCAGTCGATATTGTCGCCAAGGCGACCCAGGCCGGCGCTACCGATGCGGAAGTCGTGATTCGCGAGGGCGATGAGTTCTCAACGCTGGTGCGGCTCGGACAGGTGGAGACGCTGAAGGAGTCGGGCTCGCGCGGGATCGGGCTGCGGGTGTTTCGTCGGGCAGCGAACCGCCAGCACCTCGTCGAGCGACTTCACTCCCGAGGGCATCGAGCATCTGGTCAACGGCGCGCTGGCCCTGGCCCGCGTGACCTCAGAGGATCCATTCCAGGGATTGCCGGAGAGGTCGCAGTTCGGGCAACTGAGCTTATAACCTCGACCTGTACTACGACGACGTGTATTCGCTTGCCGGGAGAGCAGCGCATCGACTATGCGCGGCGCGCGGAGTCCGCGGCCATGGCGGCCGATACACGCATTCAGAACAGCGACGGCGGCAGCTTCGATGCGGCGACGGGCTACAAGGTGCTGGCCAACTCGCGCGGATTTGTGGGCGAGACGCGACGGTCGTATTGCTCGATCACCGCGATGCCGATTGCCCAGGACGAGAAGGGCGAGATGCAGCGGGACTACTGGTATTCGGCTGCACGAACGCTCAGCAAGCTGGATTCGCCGGAGTCGATCGGCGCTGAAGCGGCACGACGCACACTGCGCCGATTGAATGCGCGGCGGGTGTCCGACGCAACGGGTTCCGGTCGTGTTCTCGAAGGAGATTGCGCGTTCGCTGATCGGCCATATCTTCGAAGCGGCGAATGGCGATTCCATCTATCGCGGCGCTTCGTTCTT
This sequence comes from uncultured Acidobacteriaceae bacterium, assembly GCA_963748555.1. Classification (GTDB taxonomy): domain Bacteria; phylum Acidobacteriota; class Terriglobia; order Terriglobales; family Acidobacteriaceae; genus CAWKKW01. The sequence goes on along the minus strand of CAVVJK010000002.1, from coordinate 93,830 downwards.
CGCCGGGCTGCTGGGCGAACAGGTGGCCGCCGAAAACGTAACGGTGATTGATGACGGAACGCTGGTGGGCGGATTCGGCTCGTCTCCGTTTGATGGCGAGGGCTTGCCGACGCGGCGCACGGTGATCGTAGAAAACGGCATTCTCAAGAACTACCTGCTGAATACGTACACCGGCCCGCAAGCTCAACATGCATTCGACCGGCAATGCTTCGCGCGGGCTCGCGGGCAATCCCGGCATCGGCGCGGGCAACCTGTTTCTCGAAAAGGGACAGCAGACACCGAGAGCAGATCTTCGCCGATATTCAAGAGCGGGCTCTATGTGACCGAGCTGATGGGCATGGGCGTGAACATGGTGACCGGCGACTATTCGCGCGGCGCTTCGGGACTGTGGATCGAGAATGGAGAGTTGGCGTTTCCCGGTGCAGGAGATTACGATTGCCGGCAATCTGAAGGACATCTTCCGCAACATCACGGCCATTGGCGATGACCTGGAATTTCGCGGATCGGTAGCGTCGCCGACGCTGCGAATCGATGGAATGACCATCGCGGGAGCCTAGTTTCGGCTGCGAAAATGCGCAATTAGGCACGAATTGTGGCATCGCTAAATCGCTTTAGTAATTACGCAATTTTGCGCTCCTCTACGCCCCAATCCTGTGCATAAACAAAGCGAATTGGTGATGCGGATCACCGTCCTATGCAAGCGTGGGAAATGGTGACTGCACTTCGGAAATTGCTCTAAGCTGAACGCATGAGTGTAGCCGTGAGTGCGGAGGGCGGGATTGATGCTGGCCCACTCCATCCCGTTTGATCCGGCGAACTCCGCGCCGCGCTTTCGCAATTGCCGCAGACGCCGGCGGTCTTTGCGCTGTTTGGCGCGGACCCGGCGGCTGAGCCGTACCTGAGCCGGACGACCAACCTGCAGCGGCGGCTGAAACGATTTCTGGATGCGCGGCCGACGCAGGGGCGCAGGCTGCGGCTGACGGAGAAGGTGGCGCGTATCGAGTACACGACCGTAGGGTCGGAGTTCGAATCGACGCTGGTCCTCTATTCGGCATCGCTGGCAGCGTTTGGCGACGGAGCGCGGAAGCGGCTGCACCTGACGGCCGCCGCCGCTGATCCGCTTCGCCGAGCAGAACCCCTACCCCCGGGCTTATGTAACTACCCGAGTGACAAAAGCCGCGCTGCATGCGCTGTACGGGCCATTCCCTTCCCGCGCCGTCGCGGAGCGCTACCTGGACGAGTCGCTGAACCTGTTCCTGCTGCGGCGCTGCATTCCCGACCTGCATCCGGACCCCACGTTTCCGGGCTGCGTGTATTCCGAGATGAAGATGTGCCTGGCGCCGTGCTTCCAAGGGCTGCACGGACGAGCGGTATGCGGAAGAGGCGGCACAGGTACGGGCGTTTCTGGATTCGCGCGGGCAGAGCCTGCTCGGACCGGCTGGCGCTCGGAGCGGGAGCAGGCCTCGGCCGAATTGGAGTTTGAGAAAGCGGCGGCCGTGCATGCGCGACTGCAGAAGGTCGAGGGAGTGGCCGCGCTCGCGTCGGAGGCCGTCCATCCGATTGCGAAGCTGCGCGCGATGGTCGTGCAACCGGCGGCCGAGCCGTTTCACGTGGCGCTGTTTTGCTGCACGGGGGTGTGCTGAGCGGGCCGGCATTGTATTCGGTGGCAGGAATGCGGCACCCGAATGAGCATTCGGGATCAAGTTCGTTATATGCGCACCCGGTGGCGCTCGAGCCGGTGCCGCTGGCGGAGGGGACGCCGGCTGGGGCGCGAGGTGGGGCGGAGACCAAGGTTTCGGCGGCGACTTCGCGGGATCTGCTGGAGAGCCGGCTGGAGGAGGCGCGGGCCGCGCTGGAAGCGAAGATCGCGAAGCCGGACGGGCAGACGGTGGCGGATCATCTTCGGATGTTTGCGCGGTGGTATTACCGGCCGGCGGCGAGGCGGAGCGGCGAGGTGGTGTTCTGGGACGCGGAGGCGGCGTTTCCTTCGAAGGCGATTTTGCGGGCGGTGTCGCGGGTGTTTCGCGGGGTGGTGGAGGGGGTGTTGGAGACTAAGACTGAGTCCAACGTCTCGTGAGTTGGAACTCTTCGGCCTTCGCGGGACTTGGGTGGATGGGAGGGTTTGGTTTTTCCCACCCTTCGCCAAAAGCGCGAAGGATGGGGCACCCGCAGTTCGTTGCTCCTTCGGGGTCCTTGGTGGATGGGAGGGTTGGGTTTTTCCCACCCTTCGCCAAACGCGCGAAGGATGGGGCACCCGCAGTTCGTTGGTCCTTCGCGGTCTTGGGTGGACGGGAGGGTTTGGCTTTTCCCACCCTTCGCCAAAAGCGCGAAGGATGGGGCACCCGCTCGGTGGAATGAAGCGGGGTTGGGGAAGCTGGTAGACTTTTGGTCAGCGAAAGAGCGGGCAGCTAGACGGCGCTCGGCGAAGAAGCGGTCACGGGGACTTGCGGTTTGGCTTGCTGGCTTGCTGGCTCGCTAAGTTGCTGACTTGCTTGTTCTTGAGTTGCCTGGGCCTGGGGTTGGAGAGACCGTTTGGAGAGGGTGTCATGGTTGAGCTAGTGCCGTCGATTCTTGTCTTCCGACTTTGCGCGGCTGGCTGAGGAAGTGCAGGCGGCGGAGCGTGGCGGGGCGAAGGTGATCCACGTCGACGTGATGGATGGACACTTCGTCCCCAACATCACCCTGGGGCCGCCGGTGGTGAAGTCGTTGCGCAAGGCGACGAAGTTGCCGCTGGATTGCCACCTGATGATCGAGAATCCCGACGATTTCATACCCGCGTTTGCCGAGGCTGGGGCGAACTGGGTGAGCGTGCACTACGAGGCTTGCCGGCACCTGCACCGGACGCTCGAACACATCCGGGATCATGGCATGGAGCCGGCGGTGGTGATCAACCCGGCGACCATCGTGGAGCTGCTCGACGACATTCTCCCGATGGTGCATCACGTGCTGGTGATGAGCGTGAACCCGGGGTTTGGCGGGCAGAAGTTTATCCCGTTTGCCCTGGACAAGATCCGGCGGCTGAAGGAAATCCAGCAGGAACGCGGCCTGAGTTATAGGATTGAAGTAGACGGCGGCATTGCTCACGACACGGTCCGGCAGGTCGTCGAAGCAGGAGCGGACCTGTCTGGTGGCGGGAAACGCGGTCTTCGGCGGAGGCGATGCCGAGCGGGGAACGCGCGAGCTGTTGCTGGCGGCACTGGAAGCCGCGGGCGAGACGCGCGAAGCGCAGCAGCAGGAGCAGAAGCGGCAGAAAGCAAGTTGACTCGGTTCGTGAATGAGGGCTGAGGCGTACGCGAAGAAAGTTCGGTTGGTCTGGATGGGTTTGGCAGCCACTCCAATCGCGGCAAGTGCCTGCCAACTATTGAGGTGTTATGAATCGGATTGTTTCCCAGGTTTCGGCCGTGTGTCTGTTTGCGGCCATGGCTCTCCCCGCACACGCGATTCTCGGAAAGAAAAAGAACAACCACAAGATCAACCGCAGCAATCCGCTGTCGGGCCTGGACTCGAAGCAGCCGGACAAGGAGCTGTACGACAAGGCGATGGTGGCGCTGAAGAAGGGCCACTTCGACGTGTGCCGCCTCGACCTGCAGACGCTGTTGAACACCTATCCCGACTCGGAGTACCAGATGCGGGCCAAGCTGGCGATCGGCGACAGCTGGTTCAAAGAGGGCGGCTCGGCGGCGCTGACGCAGGCGGAGTCGGAGTACAAGGATTTCGAAACCTTCTTCCCCAACGTGCCCGAAGCGGCCGAGGCGCAGATGAAGGTGGCCGACATCTACTACATGCAGATGGAGAAGCCGGACCGCGACTTCACCAACGTGCAGCGGGCGGAGCAGGAATACCGGACGATGATCCAGCAGTATCCTGACTCGACGCTGGTGCCGCGCGCCAAGCAGCGGCTGCGCGACGTGCAGGAAGTGCAGGCGCAGCGGCAGTTTGAGATCGGGCAGTTTTACGCCACCCATGAGAACTGGCCGGCCACGATTGCGCGCCTGCAGACGGTCACCGACACGTATCCGCTCTTCAGCCACAGCGATCATGGCGCTGCTTTCGCTGGGCGATGCGTATTCGGCCGAGGCGCATGCGGCGCAGAACATGAATATTCCGGCGGCCGCCAAGGGCGAGCTGGTCAAGACCTATGAAGACCGGGCGGCAGCGGCCTATGCGCGGGTGGTGACCCGGTATCCGATGGCGCCGCACGTGGAAGACGCCAAGGACCGGCTGATCGCCATGAACCGGGTGTTGCCGGAGCCGTCGCACGAGGCGCTGGCCGAGAACGAGGCCGAAGAGCAGAGCCGCACCAACGTCCGGCTGAAGGACAGGGCGATGCTGCTGGTGAAGAAGGGCCCCTCTACGGTCGAGTCGGCCCGCGTGGGCGAGCCTACGCTGACCGATCCAACGCCGACCCTGGCGCCGGCAGTCACGCGCGAGACGGTGAGCATCTATAACGCGGCGATCAGCGGACATGCGCCGGCGGCGGCTCGCGCAGCGTTCGGCGGCGATTGCGAATGGAACGGCACCGCCGACGACCGAGCAGCCGGCAGCGGCTCCTTCGCTTCGAGAGCGTGCCGGAGGGTAACGGCTCGTCGATCGGGTCGGTGGAGGTGATTACGCCGGGCAGTGCGACACCGACGACGGGAACCCCGGCGCCGACGAGTCCAGCAGGCAGCGATGTCACTGGAGCTGCGGGCACGGGAACCGGAGCGACCGGAACAGGCGCGACCAACGGGGCAGCCGGCAACGGAGCAGGAACGGGCAACGGAAGCGCAGTTCCGACGATGCCAGCGGAGTGGCGCCGACCGGGGCACCGCCGGCAGAGCCGAATGGCGGTTTGAAAGCGGTCGGCCCGACGAACAACACGCCGATACCGGCAGTCGAGAAGCCAGCCGAGGCTCCCGCGCAGGTGAACGAAGTGAAGGGTGGCGGCCCGGCGCAGGTCACGACCGGAACGACCACACCTGCGGCGAACAGCAAGAAGAACCCCAAGCCGAAGTTCAATTCAGGGGACGAGTCTTCAAGCAAGCACAAGAAGAAGAAGGGGCTTTCGAAGGTCAATCCCTTCTAGCAGTGGCTGTGATCGCAGGTTTCGGGCGGCCCGCTATTGAGAGGCGGCCGTCGACTTCGGGCCGCCGTTCTGTGTTGTCCGCGGAGGGCGTGTTATCGTGGAGCAGGCGAGTTTCGCCCGCGTAGTGTCTATGGTGAAGAGTCAAGCCTCATGCCTCAAGACCTGCCGAAAGCCTATGATCCTACTGCGATAGAAGACCGGTGGGCTGAATTCTGGGTGCGCGAGCGCCTCTTCGACCAGCCCTCCCCGCCCTCCTCGAATCCGTTTGGCGGAAGCACGCCGAAGGGACCGGAGCGGCCGGTCTTCACCATCCTGCTGCCGCCGCCGAATGTGACTGGCCGGCTGCATATGGGCCACATGCTCAACCAGACGGAGATGGACATCCTGACGCGGTGGCGCCGGATGTGCGGCGATCTTGCGCTCTGGCTGCCGGGGACGGACCACGCGGGAATCGCGACGCAGATGATGGTGGAGCGCCAGCTGGTGACCGAGGGTAAGACGCGCGAGGCAGCTGGGACGCGAGGCGTTCGTCGAGCGCGTGTGGGAGTGGAAGCAGCTCTACGGCAGCGCCATCATGGACCAGATGAAGCGGCTGGGAGCGAGCGTGGACTGGTCGCGCGAGTACTTCACCATGGACGACAACCTGTCGGTGGCGGTGAAGGAAGCGTTTGTACGCCTGTATGAGCAGGGGCTGATTTACCGGGGCGCGTACATCGTGAACTGGTGCCCGCGCTGCCAGACGGCGATTTCCGACCTGGAAGTGGTTCACGAGGAGCAGCAGGGAAAGCTGTGGGAGATTCGCTACCCGGTGGTGGGCGAGCCTGACGCATTCCTGTCGATTGCGACGACGCGGCCCGAGACGTTGCTGGGCGACGTGGCGGTGGCGGTGCATCCTGACGATGAGCGGTACAACTATCTGCACGGGAAGATGCTGCGGCTGCCGCTGATGGATCGCGAGATTCCGGTGGTGACGGATACGTGGGTGAGCCCGGATTTCGGGACGGGCGCGGTGAAGGTGACGCCGGCGCACGATCCCAATGATTTTGCGATCGGGCAGCGGCACGGGTTGCCGTCCATCAACATCATGGACGACAGGGCGCACATCAACGCGAACGGCGGGGTGTACGCCGGACTGGACCGCTACGAGGCGCGGGAGAAGGTGCTGGCCGATCTGGAGGCGCAGGGGCTGCTGATCTCGGTACGCGATCACGTGAACTGCGGTGGGCAAATGCGATCGTTGCAAGACGGTGGTGGAGCCGCGGCTGTCGACGCAGTGGTTCATCAAGATACAGCCGCTGGCGGATAAGGCGATCGCGGCGGTGGAACAGGGACATATCCGGTTTACGCCGGAGCAGTACGCCAAAACCTACTTCGAGTGGATGAGGAACATTCACGACTGGTGCATTTCGCGGCAGTTGTGGTGGGGTCACCGGATACCGGCATGGCATTGCAGTGCCTGCCGCCAGGTGACGGTGGCGCGGGATACGCCGGCGGCCTGTGCGCAGTGCGGGAACACGCACCTGGAGCAGGAGACGGACGTGCTGGACACCTGGTTTTCGTCCGGGCTGCTGCCGTTCACGGTATTTGGATGGCCGCGGCATACGTCGGATCTGGATGCGTTTTATCCGACGAAGCTGCTGGTGACGGGGTTCGACATTCTGTTCTTCTGGGTGGCGCGGATGATCATGCTCGGCTGCCACTTCATGCTGGACGTGCCGATGGCGGATGGGTCGAAGCGTACGCTGAAGGAGGCCGTGCCGTTCCGCGAGGTATATATTCACGCGCTGGTGCGGGACGCGGACCGGCAGAAGATGTCGAAGACCAAGGGCAACGTGATCGACCCGATCGAGATTGTGAAGCGGTACGGCACGGATGCGGTGCGCTTCACGCTGGCGGCGATGGCTTCGCCGGGGACGGATATCGCGTTCAGCGAAGCGCGGACCGAAGGGTATCGTGCATTCGCCAACAAGATCTGGAATGCGGCGCGGTTCCTCTTCATGCAGATGGAGCGGGCGAGCGAAGCGGCGATGGGCGTGTCTCCTGCTGCGCTGCTGGCCGACCCGGTGCTGACGCCGAGTTCGCCGCTCGAGGCGCGGTGGATTGTGTCGCGGCTGAATCATGTGGCCGAGGAAGTCAATCGTTCGCTGGCCGGGTATCGCTTTCATGAGGCGGCGAATACCGTCTACCAGTTTTTCTGGGGCGACCTGTGCGACTGGTATCTGGAGATTGTGAAGCTGCGGCTGGACTTCAGCGGGACAGGAGACCGCAACGCGGTGCAGTCATCGCTGGCGACGCTGCAGGGAGTGTTCGAGTCGTCGCTGCGGCTGCTGTCGCCGTTCATGCCGTTCATCACGGAGGAGATCTGGCATGCGTATTTCAGCGGCCGTCCTCCGGCGAAGTCGATCGCGCTCACACGGTATCCACAGCCCTTCGGCGAGCACATGGACGCGGAAGTGGAAACCGAGATGAGGGTGCTGCAGGATCTGATCGTGTCGGTGCGGACCATTCGTAAAGACCTTGGCGTGGAAGAGAAGGCGACGGTGCCGATCCGCGTACGCACCAGTGAAGCGATTCGCGGGCTGTTCGAGTTCAATCTGGACATTGTGGCGAAACTTGCGCGCGTGTCGGCCATCGAATTCATTGAGACGGCACCGAAGGAAGCGGGGGCGCGTTCGACGCCGGAGTTCGACGTGGCGGTGCTGTACGAACGCACGATCGATGTGGCGGTGGAATGCGAGCGGCTGACCAAGGAGCTGGCGCGGTACGAGAAGGAAATTGCCAACGCGGACCGGCAACTGACGAACGAGGCTTTTCTGGCGAAGGCGCCGGAGAAGGTGGTGGAGGGGATCCGCCGCCGGGCCGGGGAACTGGTGGTGCTGATTGAGAAGAGCCGCGGGGCTTTGCGGGAGTTGGGGTGTGGGAGCAGCTAAGGAGCGGTCGGCGGTCAGCTAAGAAGCGGTCGGCTAAGGGGCGGTCAGCTTAAAAGCGAGTTAGCGGAAAAGCGGTTAGCGAGTTAGCGAAAAGAGCGTGGTGTTAGATCGGGTGTTTGGGCTTGGCGACACCATGAACTGAGGAATGCATGGATTGGAAGAGCAGGCGCATCGAGGCGATTCTGGAGACGGCGCTCCTGGAAGACAAGGCGACCAGCGATGCGACGACGGAGATCACGATTGATCCCAAGCTGCGCGCATCGGCGACGGTGATGGCCAAGCAGGATTGCGTGCTGGCCGGGCTGGGGGCGATCCCGCGGTTTCTGGAGATCTTTGCGCGGCTGGACAAGAAGCAGTCGGGCCGCTATGAAGTCATCAGCCATCCGGAGATCTTCGATGGCGTGCGGGTGAAGAAGGGCCAGGCAATCGCGGTGATTCGTCACAATGCGCGTGTCATTCTGGCATGCGAGCGCGTGATTCTGAACCTGCTGCAGCACATGAGCGGAATCGCGACGCTGACGCGGCAATACGTGGACGCGATTGAAGGAACGCATGCGCGGGTGCTGGATACGCGCAAGACCGTTCCGGGGATGCGGGTGCTGGACAAGTATTCGGTGCGATGCGGCGGGGGCGAGAATCACCGGCTGGATCTGTCGGACGGAATTCTGATCAAGAACAATCACATATCGCTGGGCGGAGGCATCGAGAAGGTGCTGGCCGAGGCTTCTGGCGAAGCGGCAGCCGGGTCGCGTGGTGCAGGTGGAAGTGAGAGATTTCGAAGAGCTCGAGCTGGCGCTGAATGGCGGGGCCGAATCCATTCTGCTGGACAACATGACGCCTGCCGAGATCAAGAAGGCGGTAGCCACGGTGCGCGATCGCGGATTGACGATTCCGCTTGAGGCTTCGGGTGGGATCGTGCTCGAGAACATTCGCAAGTATGCGCAGGCAGGGGTGGACTATATCTCTGTGGGCGCGCTGACGCACTCGGCGACGCGGTGGACCTGAGCATGCGCATCACGGCGGAGATCTACTGACGCGTGTCGCGGCAACTCACGCAGTCCGATGTGGCGAGCCAGGACAGGCTGGATCTGCACGTCACTCGATCGGGAGCTGGCGGGAACACCGTTCGCGGGCAAGCTGCACTACTTTCCGTCGATAGCGTCTACGAATACGTACGCCATGCAGCAGGGCGAAGCGGGCGCTCCGGATGGAAGCGTCTACCTGGCCGATGAGCAGACGGGCGGGCGTGGGCGTGGGGCGCACGCATGGCATTCGGCGGCTGGATCGGGATTGTATGTGAGCGTGCTGTTGCGGCCGCGCATCGCTCCGGCAGATGTGTTGTGGTTTTCGCTGGCGGCGGGGCTGGCGGTGCGCGAGGGGTTGAAGCAGGTGACCTCGCTCGAAGCGGATCTGCGCTGGCCGAACGATCTGCTCTTTGGGCCGAAGAAGTTTTGCGGCATTCTGACCGAGTTGAATGCAGAGGTCACGCGGGTGCGGCACCTGGTAATCGGGATCGGCATCAACGTACACCAGGAGAGCTTTCCGCCGGAGTTGCGCGACGTGGCGACCTCGCTGCGATTGGAGACGGGGCGGAGCTGGCCGCGGCAGGAGATCCTGGCGGCGTTCCTCAGAGCGCTGCATGCGCGAGGCGCTGGCTCTCACGGAGGAAGCGAGTCCGGCGGCGCGGGTGAAGTTGCTGGAGCGGCTGGAGAGTGCGTCTTCGTGGATTCGCGGCAAGCAGGTGACGGTGGAAGAAGGCGGCGGGTTTTCCGGAACGACTGCCGGCCTGGACGCACGCGGATTCTTACTGGTGAAGACACCCGACGGGATGAAGACGGTGATGTCGGGCGGCGTGCGCGCAATGGGAACGAGGGCGTGACGGCATGCTGCTGACACTCGATGTGGGCAACACCAATACGGTGCTGGGGCTTTATAAGCTGGCCGCTGGTTCGTCGACGGAACAGCTGGTGGCCCACTGGCGGGTGACGACCCAGCGGAACCAGACTGCGGACGAGTATGGCGTGCTGTTTCTGAACCTGTTCGGGATGCAGAAGATTGAGGCGTCCGCGGTGACGGGCGTGATCATCTCCTCAGTGGTGCCGCCGCTGGACCCTACGCTGCGCCGGGTTGCAGAGCGCTACTTCAAAGTGAAGCCGATGTTTGTGGAGCCGGGGGTCAAGACCGGGATGCCGCTGTTAATCGATAACCCGGCGGAGCTGGGAGCGGACCGGGTAGCAAACGGGGTGGCGGCGTTTGCGCGATACGGCGGTCCGTGCGTGGTGGTGGATTTTGGAACGGCGACGACCTTCGATGTGATTTCGGGGAAGGGCGAATACTGCGGTGGTGTGATTGCGCCGGGGCTGGGCATCAGTGCGGACGCATTGTTTTCGCGGACGGCGCGGCTGGCGCGGGTCGACATTCGCAAACCGCCGCAGGTGATCGGGACCAACACGCGGGTGAATCTGCAGAGTGGCTTGTTCTATGGATACATCGGGCTGGTGGACGGAATCCTGGAGCGCATCAGCATGGAGCTTGCGCTGGAGCCGAAGATCGTGGCGACGGGCGGGCTGGCGAAGTTGATTGCCGAAGGATCGAAGTACATTACCGAGATCGACCACATGCTGACGCTGGACGGGTTGCGGATTATTTATGAGCGGAATCGGAAGCAGGGGAGTCAGCAGGAAGGCGGTCGGCTAAAGAGCGGGCAGCCGTCAGCTAAGAAGCGGTCGGCTAAAGAGCGGTCAGCGAAAAGGCGGGCAGCTAAAAAGCGGTTAGCGAAAAGCGGTTAGCTGAAAAGCGGTTAGCGAGTTAGCGAAAGGCCGGTCGGCGGAAGAGCCTTCAGCGGAGAAGCGAGAGGCTGGGTGATTGGGTCGAGTTATTCGTGAACGCAGCGAAGCTTCAGGATCTGAATGGGTTCACCGGAAATGTAACAGCCGCTTAAGCATTTTGGTTGGACTCTTCTTTTCGCTAAAGCTCTTTCGACTCACCCCAAATCTGCTGAGCGGCTTTTGCTAACTTGCTAACTCGCTGACCTGCTGACTCGCTGACTGCTCTTCCGCTGACCGCTTCTTAGCCGACCGCTTTTTAGCTGACCGCTCTTCTGCTGACCGCTTCTTCGCTGACTGGAATCTGATTGAAAAATTACTTCAACTACTTCACTGAGATCGAGGAACAGTTTCAGCGGCGACGGGGTTCGCTGCTGTTGCTGTCGACCATCGACTGGGCGCTGATTGAGACCTGGCGCGAGGCGGGCGTGCCGCTGGAGGCGGTGCTGCGGGGCATCGATTCGGCATTTGATAAGTATGACGCGCGCAAGGCAACGACGCGGGTGCGGCGCATCAACGGGCTGGCGTGGTGTTCGCAGGAAGTGATGGCGGCGGTGGAGGCGATGAAGGAAGCGTCGATCGGCGCGCAGCCGGCAGCTCACCGGAGAGGCGGCGCCGGGGCTGGAGCGGGATCGCATTGCCGCTCATCTGCGGAGTGCTCGCGGCAGATGAGCGCGGCTTCCCTGCCCGGCGTTGCGGCAGAGACGGCCAAGGCGCTGGCGGCACGGCTCGAGGAGCTGGCAAATGAAGTGGGGGTCGAGCCACTGGAATCGCTCGAACGCAATCTAACGGTCATGGAAGAGAAGCTGTTTGCCGCACTGATGACGGCCGCGCCGGAGGCCGAGTTGCTGACGCTGCGCGAGCAGGCGGCGCGGGAGCTGGCGCCCTATCGCAGCCGCATGCAGGCGGTGCAGATCAAGCAGGTGGAACAGCAGTTCCTGCACAAGCGGTTGCTGGAGAAGTACGGATTGCCGCGGCTGAGCCTGTTCTACATGAGCCAGGCATGAGGCTGGAGATCGAGAAAGCGATCTACGGCGGGGCGGGGCTGGCGCGCGCCAAGGCGGGCGAAGCGGCGGGCAAGACGGTGTTTGTGCCGTTCACGCTGCCGGGCGAGCAGGTGGAAGCGCACATCACCGATGAACGGCGGAGCTTCGCGCATGCGGAGCTGGACGCGGTGCTGGAAGCGGCGGCGGGGCGGACGACACCGGCGTGTCCTTACTTCGGCGCATGTGGCGGCTGCCAGTATCAGCACGCGGTGTATGCGCAGCAACTGGAGATGAAGGCGGCGATTCTGCGGGAGACGCTGGAGCGCGCGCACGTGGAGAACGTGCCACCGATTGCGACGATTCATGGCGAGCCGTGGCGCTACCGGAATCGCATTCGCATGCTGGTGCAGGCACAGCCATTCGCGTTGTGCTACCGGGAGCGGCGTTCGAACACGGCGCTGCCGGTGGAGGAGTGCCCGATTGCAGCGGGGTTGCTGGAGCGCGCGCTCCAGGCCACGGAGCGCGTGGGCTCGGGCCTGCAACTGGGGAGCCTGTGCAACGAGATTGAGTTCTTCACCAATGAGAAGGAAGACGCGCTGCTGGTGTCGCTGATGCAGCCGCGTCCGGCTCCGTCTGCGTCGGCGAAACTGGGAGCGTTTGCGACGGCGTTGGCGCGCGAGATACCGGAGGTCCGCGGGCGTGGGGCTGTTTACCGGCGGAAGCGGGAAGCAGCCAAGCCGGCTGGCGGCGCACTGGGGCGAATCGTTTCTAACGTACAAGGCGGCGGGCTTCGATTACCGCGTGAGCCTGGGGTCGTTCTTCCAGGTAAACCTGCGGATGGTGGATGCGTTTGTGGAGCTGGCCACGGCGGACGAGTCGGGCGAACTGGCGTGGGATTTGTATGCGGGGGTCGGGTTGTTTTCGCGTGCGCTGGCGGCGAAGTTCAAGCGCGTGGTGGCGGTAGAAGCGGCGGCTTCTTCGGCGGCCGACCTGCGGCAGAATCTTGGCGGAAAGCCGCACATGGCGGTGGCTTCGGGAACGCTGGAATTCCTGCGGCAAAGGGCACGCGAGGGATTCGTAACCGTTCCGGATCTTATTCTGGTGGACCCGCCGCGGACGGGGCTGGGACACGAGGTCACCACGCTGCTGAGCCAGGCCAGGGCGCGGCGGATCGTCTACGTGTCCTGCGATCCAGCGACCTTGTCTCGCGATGTACACGCACTGATACAATCCGGGTATCACCTGCAGAAAATCTCCCTGGTGGATCTCTTTCCCCAGACCTTCCATATGGAGAGCGTCGCCGTGCTGGAGCGCGGATAGAACGCTCGACTTTGCAGGCGCGGGATCGCCATGCCTGTTCTGGTTACCACGCCGCCTCCGCTGTTGCCCTCGCACCGGACTGCGCCTGCGCGGGTTCGTATCTCTCTGAAGACAACTCCGCTCGGATTTGAAACGGCGCCGGCATTCTTTGCCGCGTGCGGATTTGCAGCGGGTGTTCTGGGATCGCGATGGATGTGGACGCCGCCGGCGTTGTTGCTGGCTGCGTGGCTGCTGGCGGCGGTGGCAAGCTGGGCGGCTGCGCGGGTGGCGCCGAGATGGACGCTGCCGGCCGCTGGCCTGCTGCTGGATTCTGCTGGGCGCGCTGTGTGGGAGATGCAGCCGCGGCCGGATCCGCAGAAGGCGTTGATCGCGGCGGCGGATACCAATGCGCACGTGGTGGAAGGGCGGATTGTGCGGATGCGGCCGGCGCAGGTGGTGGAATCTTCGCTGCCGTACACCGGAGAACGGCGGCTAGGAGAAGAGCCAACAATTCGGAGTGCGGGTGACGCGCGTGGATGGGCGAGCGCTTGAGGGAGGGCTCAGCGTTTCGATGTACGCGCCGGTGGATGCGGCGTTGCCGGCGATCGCGTGCGGCAACGCGGTGCGGGTGGGGTTGCGGATGCATCTGCCGGAGCGATACCAGGATCCGGGCGTGTGGGATGGTCGGGCCTACATGCTGGAGCAAGGCACAAGCGTGGTGGGCAGCGTGAAGGCGAGCGAGTTGGCGATCGTGCCGGGAGCGCGCAGACCGACGATTGCCTGCCGACTGCAGATGGTGCAGCAGCAGGCGAGCGGGCGGCTGCTGGCATTTGCGGACCACCAGAGTACGCGCATGCCGGCGTGGCTGCGGCTGAGCCATGAAGATGCGGCGATGCTGAGCGCGATGGTGGCTGGGGACCGAACGTGGCTGGTGCAGCGTGTCCGGTCGGATTTGAGCGAACCGGGTCGTTTCATTTGCTGGTGGTGTCGGGGATGCACCTGGCCATCTTCGCGGGGCTGGTGTTCTGGATCGGCGGGGCGGATGAGGCTGCCGCGATCTGTGACTACGTTGGTTACGATTGCGCTTTCGTTCGGGTATGCGGTGTTTACGGGGTTGGGGCAGCCGGTGCAGCGCTCGTTCTGGATGGTGAGCCTGTACCTGCTGGGGCGCCTGGTGTGGCGCGAGAAGAACGCACTGAATGCCATTGGATTTGCCGCGCTGGGCTTGCTGGCGTTTGATCCGCGGGCGCTGTTCGACGCCGGATTCCAGATGACGCTGCTGTCGGTGATCGCGGTGGGTGGAATTGCGGCGCCGGTTGCGGAGCGGAGCTTTGCGCCCTACCTGCATGCGCTGAGATCGCTGGAACTGTTAGGGCTGGATTCAGCCCTGCCGCCGAAGGTGGCGCAGTTCCGGGTGAGCCTGCGTCTGGTGGAAGAGCATCTGCGGCCGCTTGCTGGGCAGGCGCATGGCGCGATGGCTGGCGCCGGGATGCATGCGGTGGGTGCTGCGAGGCGCGGAGCTGCTGCTGATTTCGGCGACCATTGAGCTGGCGATGTCGCTGCCAATGGCGGTGTATTTTCACCGGATCACGGTGCTGGCGCTGCCGGTGAATGTGCTGATCGTGCCGCTGCTGGCGGTGCTGTTGCCGTCGGCGCTGCTGACCTTTGTGGTGCTGGTGTGTGTGCCGCAGGCAGCGGTGGCGCCGGGAGCGGTGACGGCGGGGCTGCTGCACTTCGTGGTGGGGATTGTTCACCGGTTTGCGAACCTGCGCAGCGGGGATTTCCGGATTCCCGAGCCGCGGCCGTGGGCGATCGCGGGGTCGATGGTGCTGCTTGCATTGGCCGTGTGGGCCGTGCGGCGGCCGCGATGGGGCGTGGCAGCGGGAGTGGCGGCGATGGTGGCATCCGCGATGCTGGCAGTGATGCCGCATGCGATGGCGCGAAGGGCGGGCGTGCTGGAGGTGACCGCGATCGATGTGGGGCAGGGCGATTCGCTGCTGGTGGTTTCTCCCGAGGGCAAGACCCTGCTGATCGATGGTGGGGGCAGTCCGTTTGCGCCGCCGCCAGGGGTGTCGCGATTCGATATCGGCGAGGACGTGGTGTCGGCGGTGCTGTGGTCGCGCGGAATCCGGCGGCTGGATGCGGTGGCGATGACGCACGCGCATGCGGATCACATCGGAGGGCTGCCGGCGGTGCTGGCGAACTTCCGCCCGCGGGAACTCTGGGTGGGAAGGAATCCCGATTCGGAGGCTTACGACGCGCTGCTGGGGAAGGCGCAGGAGTTCGGGGTGGTGGTTCGCGCGCATGCGGAGGGGGACCGGTTCGCGTGGGGTGGAGCGCAGGTGGAAGTCCTGGCGCCGGCGCCGGATTACCAGCCGGGGAAGGCTCCGGCGAACAACGATTCGCTGGTGCTGCGAGTGGTCTACGGGAAGACATCGGCGCTGCTGGAGGGAGACGCGGAGGGGCCGAGCGAGGAGCGGATGCTGGCTTCAGAGACGGTGCGCTCGGATCTGCTGAAGGTGGGACATCACGGCAGCCGGACATCGACCACGCCTGATTTTTTCAAGGCGGTCGCGCCTTCCATGGCGGTGATCTCAGTGGGTGCAAGAAATATGTACGGCCACCCGCGGCGCGAGGTACTGGAGGAGTTGCAGGACGCGCATGTGGGGACCTACCGGACGGACCTGGTGGGGATGACAACGTTTTACCTGGATGGGAAGAGGCTGGAGGCCGGCTCGTTCGCGGCGCGTTGAGGGCGAGGGGCCGAAGGATGGGGACAGGGCGGCCGGCTTGATGATGTCGAACGCGATTCGACGGCATGGGAAGCGAGCCGGGTACGTGCCCATCTTTTTGTGTTTGCGGGGCATCTTTCCCGTTGTACGATTCGCGCATCGGCGGCTTGTTTCCGCATGCCTGTTGGAGGGGTTGCGAGAGGAGTTGCCGGATGCCGGTCGGGTGGAGTTCGACTGGCGGGCGCGCCTGACACGGAGGACACCGCTTTCATGGGCTTACGCGATATCGATGGCAATCAGGACCCGAACACTCCCCCGCAGGAACCGATTCAGCAGAGTCCCGAAGAGAAAAAAGAAGAGCAGCGGAAGATCCGGCGTCTCCAGTTGATGATGGACATGGTGATGTCGGTGATCGGGCAGGACGCGTCGCTGACGGTGGACGAAGCAGCGGAGCTGGTGGCGGACAGCCGTCGCGCCGCGCTGGCGATGTTCCCGGACAAGGAGCTGGCGTACAACATCATTTACAAGCCGCGGCTGCAGCGGTTGATGCGCGAGCGGTATCGGATCCAGTAGGGTGTGGGGCGCTGAGCTCCGGAGCGGCAAAGAATCTCACACAGGTTGCGGACGGGAGATTGCTGCGAAGTATTCTCTCGTGCCCTCATCGGGACAGCTTTGTCGCCGATGACTGAACCCATTCGCAACGCATCGTCTGAGGAGTAGGCTCTGAGCCAACGATTCATTGGTTCCGCGTAGACCCGGGCCACGAGGGCACCAAGCGATGGCTGCGAACGCGATCACAGTCAGGAACAAGACTGGTACTGCGGCGTTCGGCATTTCTGCTCGCACCAAGAAAGTAGACAGAGCTATCACAACGAACATGTGACTGAGGTAGATCTCGTAGCTGCGTTGCCCCATCCACCGTATGGGAGCCAAGGCAAGGGGACTTCTCCATCCGGTTTCTGCAGCCACCGCGATCAGCATGCACGTGCCCAGAGCGAGGATGCTCATGTCCAACCCGGCTCTCTCCAGGCGGACGGCTTGCGTACTCAAAGAGAACAGTAGAACAAAGGAGACCAGGGCCGTCCCGCATATGCCCAGACAAACGAGCGCCGCTCGTTGCAGATGTGTACGAGTCAAGAGAATCGCAGTCAGAGAACCCATGGCGATCGCGTCCATTGAGCCGAGGTAAGAATACTCTTGCCAGACATCGTTTCCGTGAGCGAAGAGTATCCGGCCAAATGGGCCGAGGACGATGAAACACCCTAGAACGATCATGAAAAGACCCACGCGCTTGAATACAAGGCATGCGATCGGGAAGAAGAAGTAGAACATCTCCTCTACCGATAACGACCAGAGAATGTCCCAGTTTCCTGGCAGGTACCCTCGGGTCGCTTCCAATACATTGACGCGAAAGGTCAGAGCCGCGAGCAGTGCAGTTCGTAAGGTGGCGACCTCCGGCCTGATTACAAAGTTGTGTACGTGACCTAGATGCAGCGCACTCAGAACCAACAGGAGGAGCAGGAAGAGAGGAGCGATGCGAGCGAAGCGAATCCAGTAGAAGTCTCGCGGCCGTACATGCTTGAGCGAACCCCAGCGCCGGAGAGAGGTTGCCGTAATCAGGAACCCTGAGACGGCAAAAAACATTTGCACGCCGTATTGACCGTTCCACACGAGTGAAGAGACGAGCTGCTTGGGAAGCCCCCTGGTATACGGCACATGTGCGAACAGCAATTGCATGTTGACGTGATTCATCAGCACGAACAAGATCGCGAGTCCTCGGATCAGGTCGACTCCATCCAGTCTTTTCCAGCTTCTAGTGAGTGCACTCTCACGCTGGTAGGTCAGGACTGTCCGGTGTGGCATGGTCTCCTGGGCTGCAGGGCTGATTTCGATTGCTGCATAGAACGGTTACATTCTCCCCGAACAAAGGCAAGAGGGAACGTGGAACGAGCGTACCCTTCCTACTCACGGCTGTCTCCCGGTCTTGGGCCGCTTTGCAAGGTGAGCGCTTTGGATGGCGGGCAACCGTTGAGAACGTGCAGAGCGGATTGCTTCCGAGAAGCCGACTTGTCGGTACTTGTGGGGACGTGGAGAGGTTTGTCCGGTGATGGCTGCAAGCCCGACTCTGCGGGGAATATTTAGGTCAGCGCTAATCAATTCTCAGGTCCTGCGCAATCCGGGCATCGAAGAGGATCTCTTCAGGAGCAAGGCTCATCCGATCAACGAAGATTGCGACGAGAGTGTCCCAGACGGTCTGCGGCGCCCATGGCAAAACCTCTGGCGGACGTGGCAACGGGGTGTGCTTGTAGAAGAACCAGAACTGCTGGTCCTTTTGCGTGATCTTCGGAAGCACACTTGATGTAAGTGGGAACCGCAAAGGAGTCAAACCCAGTTTCTGGCAAATCACGGTGTAGAAGTCGCCGACAGTTCGAACACCTGCAGCCTCTTCGTCGTTGATTTCGATGGTGAAGACTTCTTCTGTTCGAAGAACGATCTCAACAGCGTCAAGCCCCATATTTGAAGGTTACCCTAACGCGTAGCAGTCAGTCCTGAAACGCCGTTCTCGTCAGCTTTGATTCTTCGATGAGCGCCAATCGCCGATGCGCTTGTTTAGGAGATTGGTGACGGGAACTTGGGCTGTGGTGAGTGAGCGGGTTCATGCTGCTATCCGCGTCGCCTCGCGTTTGAGTGTGCGCGGCTATTTTTGTTCGAGGCTGATGAGGCGGAAGGTGATGGTGCCCCAGAAGAGCCGGGCGCGCATTTGTACGGGGATGTGGCGTTCGTCGTCGGTGTACCAGATCCAGATGGCGCCGCGGTTTTTGACGACGCCGGCGGCGGCGGTGGGCTGGACGCGGATGGCCTGGTAGGTGCCGGAGGGGGTCTTGACCTCTTCGCGGCCCTCGGCCTTCATGGTGACGGCGACGGTGTGGATGGCATCGCCGAGCGGCATCTGGAAGCTCTGGCCGACGGCGATGGGCTGCGAGGCCACATAGAAGACCCCGGAGAGCAGGTCGGTGACGCAGGGGGGAATGGGGGCTTCCTGGTGCTTGGTGGTGCCGGTGACCAGGTTCTTCTCATCGAGGCGCGATTTGCCCTGGGCGTAGTCGAAGGCGAGTTCCGCGTTGACCTGGCGGCGGCCCTCGATGGTCTGCTTGTTGAAGGCGTAGGAGCAGCCGGTGGTGCGGTCGATGGTGGACTGGAATCGGTCGGTGACGCGGTAGAGCATGTTGACGGCGCCGATGGAGTCGGCGATGCCGGTGATGCGTTCGTTATTGCCGTCCTGTTCGAGATGGAGCACGGCGGTGCCGGCGGGAAAGACGCGCCAGTCGACGGCATAGGTGAGGGTCTGGCGGACGGGGAAGCTGTAGCCCGGGCGAGGCCGTTGCAGCGGAGGAACGGCGGGCTGGCCGGATTGCTGGGCAGTTTGCGCCTGCAGCAGGGCCAGGCTTCCGAGGCAGACAGCGATCGAGAGAACGTTTCGGTACCAGGTCAAATGTCGGCTCACTCGGAGAGTTTGGTCGCTTAGCGGCGGAGCCCCAGGTACAGGCGGATCGCGAGCGCCGCATAGATGGCTGCCGCCCCTATGAGTGCATTGTACTCGCGGTGCTTGCGGTAGAGGGCCGGGGAGAAGGCTCCGGGAGAAGCTGGTGTGCCGGACATTCTGCGGGCGTAGAGGCGCGGCAGGAGCCGGGGCACGGTGCGGGCGTAGGCGTCGAATTCAGGAAAGGCGCCACGCAGGAATTCTTCTTCCGACCGGATGACCGGGGCGTAGATGGCGGCGAAGAGAAGGCAGAGGGCGAAGACGATCCAGGGGCTGCGCGAGGCTCCGGCGAATCCGAAGGCGATGAGCATGGAGCCGAGGTAGAGCGGATTGCGGGTGTAGGCGTAGGGGCCGGTGGTGGTGAGTTCGGCGTTCTTTTTGACGTAGCCGGAGGCATAGCCGCGAAGCAGCAGGCCGGGAAGCGACGAGCAGGAGGCTGAGAGCCAGCGAGAGCAGGTTGGGGCGGGCGAACCAGAGGAAGAGCAAGGCGAAGACGAAGCCCAGGGGAACGCGGATACGTTTGGCGATTCTGCTCCAGCGGGTGGCCATGGTCAGGATGTCTCCTTGAGCAGATCGAGGGCGGCGGAAAGAACGGCCTCGGGCTGGATGGTGAGCAGGCCTGCTTCGGGCTCGGCGCGGCGGCTGTGGTCGCGTTTGCTCTCGGGATGGCGCAGCACGCGGAACGGCGCAGCCGAAGGGGCCGTTGCGGGCGGGATCGGTAGGGCCGAAGATGCCGACGACCGGTTTGCCGAGGGCGCAGGCGAGATGGAGCGGGCCGGTGTCTCCGGCGATCATGAGGGCGGCGCGGCGGGTGAGGGCGATGAGTTCGCCGAGGCTGGGCTCGACGGGCAGAGCGGTACCGCCGCTGGCCTGAACTACTTCGGTGGCAAGCGCGCTTTCGGATTGGCTGGAGTTGATCACGACCGTGCAGCCCTCTTGCGCGAGCGCTGCAGCGACCTGGCCGTACCAGGCGGCGGGCCACTGCTTGGCGCCCCAGCCGGCGCCGGGATTCATGAGCACCATGGGACCGCTGACTCGCGAGGCCACAAAGCGGCTGGTCCACTCCTCGGCGCGGGCATCGCAGGGGAGGTCCGGCAGCAGAACCGGCAGGGTCTCATGGCAGATCGCACCCGCAACCTCGAGGGCCTGTTCGATGACGTGGACGCCGCGGGTGGGGACGCGTTCGCCGAAGAGCCAACGGGCGGCGTGTTCTCGAGGCTGGTCTTCGCCAATCATTCTTCGGGGTCGAGCCCAGCGGCCAATCACAGCGGAGCGGACGGCGCCCTGGAGGTCGAGGCAGACATCGTAGTGGATTTCGCGGAGGTCGTGGCGCAGGCGCTGGATCTCTTGCAAGGTCTGGCGGCGAAAGGGCTGGCGGCCCCACTGTTTGGCGGGGACCAGGTGCAGCCTGTCCACCAGCGGCATGTGAGGGCGGGAGATGCGGGGAGCGGCCTTGCCGGAGGCGACGGGTTCGGGGCCGTACTTGGCGCAGAGCAGAGGGCGCCAATGCGGTTCGACGGCCCACCCGAGCATCCAGTCGGGATGCTGGCGGCGGAGCGCAGTGACGGCAGGTAAGGCGTGCAGAATATCGCCCATCGCGCCGAGCCGCACGATCAGCACACGTAACTGTTCTTTCTCAAAAAGCAATTGCCTATTTTCTCATAGCGACGGGGCGGGTTCAGGGACGGGGAGTGCCGTAGCGGATGCGCGCCAGCAGGTCGTGAACGATGGCGGCTTCGTCGCGCAAGGTGACCGAGAGGCGGACGACATGGAGAGGGGCGATGCCTGTTCAAGCTGCTCGCGGAGGTGGGGCTCGAGTTTGACGGCGTCCTTTTCGGTGGTGAGGAAGCTTTGGGCGCCGGACTGGCGAGCCAGGGCGGCGAGGGTGCGGATGTCGTTTGGCGTGTATCGATGGTGGTCGGAGAAGGCGCGGGTGGCGGCGAGCGACCAGGCCGGCAGAGGCCGGCGAAGAATTCCTCCGGACGCGCGATGGCGCAGAAGGCCAGCGGCCGCGGATGCCGGTGGGGATCGTCGAGTTGCGCCGCATCCACCAGATCGAGGCGGTGGGGTTCAGGGCGCGGAGGCGGGATTCGAGGTCGGCGTCCTCTTCGCGGAGTACGAGGAAATGGGCGCGGCGAAGGGCGGAGAGCGGCTCGCGAAGACGGCCCGCGGGCAGCAGGCGTTCGGTGAAGTCGGTGGGGTGGACGAGGACGATGTCGGCATCGCGGGCGAGACGGCGGTGTTGGAATCCGTCGTCGAGCAGGTGAACGGCGCGAGAGGCGGGGGCGAGGCGCTGTTCGGCGAGCAGGCCGGCGGCGTAGCGACTGGCTCCGAGGGCGACGGGAAGCTGGGTGCGGCGAGAGATGAGGAGGGGTTCGTCGCCGTAGCGGCGGGCGTCACCGGCGGGATCCACCAGTTCGACGGCACGGGTGTTGCGGCCGTAGCCGCGGGAGAGCACATCGACCGAGATGTCCTGAGCGGCGAGGAGTTCGGCGAGGCGGATGACGAGGGGTGTCTTGCCGGCGCCGCCGACGGAGAGGTTGCCGACGCTGAGGACGGGCCAGCGCAGGATCTGCGGGCGAAGCCAGCCGCGGGCGTAGGCGAGGTCTTTGGCGGCGACGGCAGCACGATAGACCGGGACGAGCGGGAACAGCCAGCCGCGGCTCATGCTGAGCCTCGCTCGAGGAAGCTGCAGGAGCGCCTGCAGCGCGCGGTCGGTGGCGCCTGATTCGGAGCTGGAAGACCTGCAGCGCGCGGGAGCCGAGTGCGCGAGCCTCGGCGGGTCGAGCAGAAGCTGCATCAGCGTGGAGGCGAGATCGGCGGGGCTGACGATACGGATGGCGTCGTCGCGGCGAAGCTGGTCGACGATGGCGCGGAAGTTTTCATAGTGCGGACCCATGACGATGGGGACGGCAAACTGCGCGGGTTCGAGAGGATTGTGACCACCGGCGGGGACGAGGCTTCCGCCGATGAAGGCGACGGTCGCGAGCGAGTAGAGGGAGGCTAATTCGCCGATCGAATCCAGCAGAAGAATGGAGCCGGGGGCGAGCGGTTTGCCTGACCAGGTGGAACGCTGGACCCATTTGACGGCGCTGCGGGAGAGGAGCTGGGCGACGGCGGGAAAGCGTTCCGGGATGACGCGGCGCGAGGATCATGCGCAGGCCGGGCTCGGCCTCGAGGAGCTGCGGCCAGAGCTGCAGCAGGGCTTGTTCTTCGCCCTCGAGGGTGCTGCCGCAGACGAGGAGTTTGGCGCCGGGCGCGAGTTGTTCGCGAAGAGCGGCGGTGATGGGAGCGGTGGTAACGGCGCGGACGTCGTATTTCAAATTGCCGCCAAGCAGAACGCGATCCGGCGGCGCACCAATTGCCTTGAGGCGGTCGACGTCCTGGGGACTCTGCGCGAGGACGAGCGAGAGCGGCGCGAGGATGCGGCGCCAGAGAAAGCGGAGACGGCGGTAGCGAGGGTAGGAGCGGTCGGAGATGCGGGCGTTGACGACCGCGACCGGAATGCGGGCGGCGCGGCACTGGTCGAGGAGGTTGGGCCAGAATTCGGTTTCGGCCAGGACGAGGAGGTCGGGGCGGAGCAGGCGCAGGTAGCGGCGGACGATGACGGCGAAGTCGAGGGGGAAGTAGAACACGTGCTCCGGACCAAAGCGTTCGCGGGCGAGGCGTTGGCCGGTGCGGGTGGTGGTCGAGAGCAGGACGCAGACTTTTGCGGCGCGGAGATTTTGAACCAATTGGCTGACGGCGAGCACTTCGCCGACGGAGACGGCGTGGACCCAGACGATGGGAGTTTCGGAGGACGCACGTTCGCCCTGGGGCTGTGGCGCCGGGCCAGGTTGCGAGGCCGGAGGTTGGGGAGGCCGGCTGCGCGGGGCTGGGGCAGGGCGGTGCGGACGCGGGCGGGTACGGCACCGAGGCGTTCGGCGAGGCCTTCGCGATATTTGCCGCTGGTGACCATGCGGAAGAGCCAGTAGGGCGAGCCGAGCACCAGCACAGCGAACAGGGCCAGGCTATAGACGAACAGCATGCAGGCGGCTTCCTCAATCTCTACGGTCGTGCACCGATGGTCGAGTGTTGCGGAGCCGGATCGCAGATTTCAGCGAGGGAACGCCGGAAGTCCGCTTCCGAATCGCGCTTTACGAAGGTCTTAACCGAAGATGATAATCGCGGCAGTGATCAAGCGCTTGCGTTCTCTTCCTGTTTTCGCCCTGCTGCTGGCGGGCGGCCTGTGCCTGGCAGCGCCGGCAGACCATGTAGCGCCGCCGGTCAGCGATGCCACGACGTATCCGGCAGTCGAGATTCATGCGGACGAGAAGGTGGCGATCGCGGTGGATCCTTACAATTCGGCGGAGAAGGCGAAGATTTTTCGCCTGGATTATCTGAAGTACGGGTTCATGCCCATTCGGCTGATCGTGACCAACAACGGCGACAAGCCGATTTCGCTCGACGAGGCGCGCATCCATTTCATCACCGCGATGGGGATGAAGATACCGGCAGCGGAGGCCGCCGATGTGGAGCGGCGCACGACGCAGGCTTCGAACGTGAAGAAGACGATTCCGCTGCCGGCGCCGCTGCCGTCCATTCATCGCAAGCCGGGGAGCAAGGACAAGGACATCGAGGCGGACTTCCAGCAGTTCGAGTACCAGGCACTCGCGGTAGAGCCGCACACCACGCGGGCGGGGTTCCTGTTTTATGACGTGCAGGGGTTGAGCAATCCGCTGAAGGGGTCGAAGTTGTATCTGCGCAAGCTGAAGGGCGCGGATGGGAAAGAGCTGTTCTATTTCGAGATTCCGTTTGAGAAGTATCTGACCGTGCAGCCTAATTAGGGGCAGCTAAGGAGCGGTCGGCGAAGAGGCGGTCAGCTAAGAAGCGGTCAGCGGAAGAGCGGTCAGCGGAAGAGCGGTTAGCGCAAAAGCGGTCGGCTAAGGAGCGATCAGCGAAAGGTCCGGGGTTCATTCATGCTTTAAGCTTGTTCGCAGAGGGTGCGGATAGCTTCGGCGTAATCGAGGGGATTGGACCCGAGTTCAAAGCAGACTGAAGCGTGGCCTAGAGGCAGATCGATGACCAGCTGGTAGAAGTTGCCGTAGCGTACCAGGACAAACTGTGCGCCGCCGCAGTCGAGGTTGCCGCGTTGCCGCACCAGGGTAAGCAGGGCGGGGTTGACGAAGAGTTCTTCATAACGGTCGGACTCGGATGCCGAGGCGGCAGCGACCTCTGAGCTTTGGCGTGAGGTCAGTTCGCCTTCTTGATAAATGGCAACGTAGCGTATCGCGGGAGTGAGCGCAAAGACCTCTTCGAGGATGTCGGAGCTGGGGCGCATATCTGATCGTAGCTTAGCGGTTGCAGGCTGACGGCTCTTTGCTGACCGTCGTCACGCTGACCGCTCCTTAGCTGGCACCTGCCAGCCGCTGACTTGCTGACTCGCTAAGTTGCTGACTTGCTAACTCGCTCTCTTCTAACCCGCTGGCCTTCAGACGCCCTTCTTCATGGGCTCCCAGATGAACTTGTGGATCTGCAGGCTGAGGCGGGCTTCGAGGCCGTCGGCCAGCATCCAGTCGACCAGGTCTTTGGGGTCGAGGAGGCAGTTCTCGGCGCTGCGCTCGGGGCTGGGCGTCTTGGTGAAGGCGGGCGAGAGGAGCACGCTGCGAACCCTCGACGCGAGATCATGGTGCGCGGAGGAAGTCTCGGGCGAATTCGTAATCGGCGCGGTTGCTGATAACGAACTTTACCTCGTCGCGATCGGTAAGGGCATCGAGGTTCTCCATGCGGAACTGGCCGGCCTCGCCAGAGCCGGGACATTTCACGTCCACGATCTTGTGCACGGCTTTGGGAACGTTGGCGAGTGGGCGTTCGCCGCTGGTCTCGATCATGAGTTCATAGCCGGAGTCGAGCAGCCGCTGCATGAAGGGCACCAGCTTGCGTTCCTGGAGCAGAGGCTCGCCGCCGGTAAATTCGATGAGGCGGACGGGCGCGAGCTTCTCGATCTCGGCGAGAACCTGGTCGTCTGTCAATTTGTAACCGCCGGTGAACGTGTATTCCGAATCGCACCAGGCGCAGCGCAGGTTGCAGCCGGCCAGCCGCACGAAGATGCACGGGCGGCCGGCGAAGCTCGACTCGCCCTGCACGGATTTGTAGATTTCGATGAGGTACAAGGAGCTACTCGTAGTAAGTGGCGGTGGTGGTGTCGGTCTCGTAGATGGTGCAGTCCTTCACGTGAACGCGGCCGTGGGTCATCTCGGCGAGCTGCTTGTTGGTCTCGTCGTAGAAGTAGCGGGAGAGATTTTCGGCCGAGGGATTGATCTCGTCGAAAGGCGTGAGGTCATTGAGCATCTGGTGGTCGAGCCGATCGATGACCGGGCGCATGACCTGCTTGAGCTCCTTGAAATCGAGCAGCAGCCCGGCCTTATCCAGAGGCTCTCGCCGCGCAGGGTGACGCGCACCTTGTAGTTATGTCCATGGGGGTTCTCGCACTTGCCGCGATAGTTTCGCAGGAAGTGGCCCGAGGAGAACCCGGCTTCTACCGTGACTTCGTACATGCCTATCCTTTTTGCTTGCGGATCGTTGATGGACCCGGTGCGGCCGGCACGCGTTCTCATCGTGATGGATGAGAGAGCAGGTTTGCGCGGCTTTTCATGGCGGCGCTCTCTACCAGCCCAATTAAGAGACGCGAAGGCCGGATCCGTGGCTTACGCGCCCTGCTTCTATTGTAGCTGCTTTGGCCGGGGCAGCCGGTGAGGCGGGGCGGCTCAGCGCGGTTGCGTTCGTGGGAGGAGCTGTTGCGGGCGCCGGCGCGCATGGCCATCCGCAGTTCGAGGATTCTTCGAGGCGGCGGCGTTCCTGGGTGCGGCGGTCGACCTGTTCAAACATCGCGGTGAGCACGCCGCAGAAGGCGGAGAGGAGCGCGCCGACCAGCAGAAACATGCTGGCGGTCTTCCACAGAGTGCCATTGGCGGGGAGGCCAGGCTGATTGTGGTTGGGCGCGAGCATCATGCCGAAGGCCAGCATGGAGCAGAGCAGCAGGACCGACGCCAGGATGAAGAGGCTGCGCGACATAGGTTCATGGTACCCGGTTGCAGCGAAGAAGCGGGCAGCAGAGAAGCGGTCAGCTGAAGAGCGGTCAGCGGGAAGAGCGGTCAGCAGAGAAGCGATCAGCTAAGAAGCGTCAGCAATAACAACGGTCAGCGAAAAAGGAGGTCAGCGAAGCAGCGTCAGCAATGGAGTGGGCCTCTCCGTACCCGACCGCTGTTATTCGACTGACGTTTCCTAGGCTGATCGCGTTCTTCGCTGAGAGCTCTTCTGCTGACTGCTTCTCTAGCTGACCGCTCTTCCTGCTGACCGCTTTTCCTGCTGACCGCTCTTCCGCTGACCGCTCTTTCTGCTGACCGCTTTTAGCTGACCTCTGCCCTCTTAGCTGTCCGCAGAAGAAGGATTCTACGTCGGTGATGTCCTGGGTGACGCGGTAGGGGGGCAGGCTGCCGAGGAAGACGCGGCCGTAGCGTTTCTGCTGGAGGCGGGGGTCGAGCAGCATGAGGACGCCGCGGTCGTCGAGCGAGCGGATGAGGCGGCCGAAGCCCTGCTTGAGAGTGATGACGGCGGAGGGGACCTGGTAGTCCATGAAGGAATTGCCGCCCTCAGCCTCGATGGCTTTCATGCGCGCGGCGACGACAGGATCGGTGGGGACGGCGAAGGGCAGGCGGTCAATGATGACGCAACTGAGAGCTTCGCCCTGAACGTCCACGCCCTGCCAGAAGCTGGAGGTGCCGAAGAGGACGGCGTTGGGGGTTTCGCGGAACTCCTCGATGAGCGCTTTGCGCGGCGCGGTGCCCTGGAGCAGGAGGGGAAAGCCGAGTTCGGCGAGCATGCGGTCGTGCATATCGCGCATCTGCTGGTAGCTGGTGAAGAGGCAGAAGGCGCGGCCGCGGGTGATCTCGAGGACCTGGCGAATGCGGCGGGCGGCCTGATCCTGAAAACCGGGATCCCGAGGGTCGGGCATGCCGGGCGGAAGGTACAGAATAGCCTGTTCGCTGTGGCGGAAATGGGACGGGACGACCAGTTCCCTGCCCTCGCGCATACCAAGCCGTTTTCGCAGGTGTTCAAAGCCGCCCTGCACGGTCATGGTGGCGGAGGTGAGCACGACAGTGGGGAAGGTTTCAAAGAGCGCCTGGTGGAGCAGTTCGGAGACATCGATAGGCGTGGCCTGGAGGTGGATATTGCGGCTGCTCTCGCGCAGGCGTCCGGTGGAGCGGCGTTCGATCCAGAAGACGGTGTTGCGGCTTTCCGATTCGAATATGAACTTGAGCTGTTCGCGGATCGAGGTGACGCGACCTTTGAGGCCGGGGGCCTCATCGACTCCGCGCAGACGATCGAGTTCGCCTTCGAGTTGATGGAGGGTGTTATGGACGCCGAGATAGACGTCGCCGTGAGTTTCGAGAAACTCTTCGCGGCCATCGAAAGCCATGCGTCCATCGCCGGCATAGCCGCCGGTGGGCAGGGCGGCGAAGAGCAGCCGGGCACGGTCGCGGGCCATCTGGGCTGCACTCTGGACGGCGCCACTGTGGACCTTTTTGGATCGGAGCAGGAGGTCGACATCACGCGCTAGTTCTTCAAACCGGACGTTGCTGAGATTGATGCCGAAGTAGTTGGAGGCCACGTCCTCCAGTTCGTGAGCTTCATCGAAGATGACCGCGGCAGCTTCGGGAAGGACGCCGATGTCGGGCACGCCGGGAGCTGCGAGGCGAATACCGAGATCGGCGAAGAAGAGGTGGTGGTTGACGATGATGATGTCGCTTTCCTGGGCGCGACGGCGCATCTCGGTTACGAAGCAGTGGTTGAAGTCGGGGCAGGAGCTGCCGAGGCAGGCTTCGGTGCGAGCGTCGAGCTTGGCCCAGAGTGGGCTGTTCTCGGGCAGGTCGTCGATCTCGGCGCGGTCGCCGGTGTCGGTGGTCTTCTCCCACTCGGCGATCTGGTGAAACTGGTTGATCTCTTCGAGGCCGTTGAGGATGGGCTGATTGCGCGAGAGCGTACAAGCTTGTGGCGGCAGAGGTAGTTGGCCCGGCCTTTCATGTAGGTGACGCGCAGGGGACCAAGCATCGATTCGAGAAAAGGAATGTCTTTGAAGAAGAGCTGTTCCTGGAGATTCTTGGTGCCGGTGGAGATGATGACGCGGCGGCCGGTGCGCAGGGCAGGCAGCAGGTAGGCCAGGGTTTTGCCGGTGCCGGTGCCGGCCTCGACGATGAGGTGACGGTTCTCTTCGAGAGCGCGTTCGACGGCCTTGGCCATCTCCAGTTGGCCGCGACGGAATTCGTAGGGCAGGCTGGAGCGGGAGAGCAGTCCTCCGGGCGCGAAGAAGTCGTAGAGCGACGGCAGGGAGGAAGCGATCTGGGTAGGAGTGGAGGACACTGGCGGGACCTTACTCCCTATAATAGACAAGCGCAGCCCAGGATTGGACACGCGGGCCAGGATGAGGCCCGCCGCGCGGAATGAGTGAGTCCCCCGTTTGAAACTAAGCAAACGCGCACCGAAGCGACCGGGCAGAAATCCGAAGAAATATACAGGCCCCAAAGGCGACACCTCCCCAAAGGATCGCAAGAAGACATCGGCGCCCGCACGGCCCGGCGAAGCAGAAGTCGAGTTCCCCGGGACACCGCAAGCCCAAGCCGGGAGCCGGCGCGGCGCCGACGGGGAAAGCAGCGCCGGTGGTCAAGTCAAAGCCGGTGGTTCGGGAGCGGCGACGGCCGGAGCCGGTGGAGTATGACGAACCGCGCCGGACGGAGCCCGTGGAGTACGAGGAAGTGGAAATCCGGGAGGCAGCGGAGCCCACGACGCTGGTGGCGCACCCGGTGAATCAGCCGACAGTGGCGCCGCTGTTTGCCATCTGCGGGCGGCCCAATGTGGGCAAGTCGACGCTATTTAACAAGCTGACTGAGTCGCGGCGTTCGATTGTGGGCGACGAGCCCGGCATTACGCGGGACCGCATTTACGGCGAAGTGCATTGGGAGGGCAAAGTCGCGCGAGTGGTGGATACCGGCGGCATTGTTCCGGATGACGAGGCGCTGATTCCGGCGGAGATTTACCGGCAGGCGCGGATTGCGCTCGAAGAAGCCGAGTGCATCGTGATGGTGGTGGACGGGCGCACGGAACTGGCATCGCCGGACTTTGACCTGGCGAAGGCGCTGTTGCGTAGCGGCAAGACGACGCTGCTGGCGGTGAACAAGATCGACACCGAGGAGATGATTGCGGCGGCGGAGAATTTCCGGCGGCTGGGGTTCAAGACGATCGTGCCGATTTCAGCAGAGCACAGCATCGGATTCGGCGATCTGCTGGACTTGGTGTTCGAGAATCTGACGTTCCCGGAGAAAACTGCAGACTGAGCCGGTGGTGCCGGTCGAGCCAGAGTACCTGGGAACGCCCGCGGCCGACGGCGAAGAAGTCGAACGCCCGCTGCATCGCACGCATGGCGCGTTTGAACTGCAGGAGACGAAGGTTGCGATCATCGGACGACCCAACGTGGGCAAGTCCACGCTGCTGAATGCGCTTACGGGCAGCTCGCGGGCGATCGTGTCTCCGATCGCGGGCACCACGCGGGATGCGGTCGATGAGGTGATGGAGTTTCAGGGCTCGCAGTTCCGGTTTGTGGATACGGCGGGCATTCGTCGCAAGGGCAAGACCACGGAGATGGCGGAGAAGCTTTCGGTGGTGATGGCGATTCGGCACCTGGAAGCAGCCGACCTGGCGCTGCTGATGATCGACGCGACCGAAGGCGTAACGGCGGCGGACGCGACCATCGGCGGCTACGCGCACGAGAGCGGCCGGTCGGTGATCATCGTGATCAACAAGTGGGACCTGGTGACGACGGCCCGGACCGACGGCAAACCTCCGGCCGATCGCGGCGGATGTACGAGGAGCAGGTGCGGCACGCGCTGAAGTACCTGAGTTATGCGCCGGTGGTGTTCATTTCCGCGTCAGAAGGCAAGAACCTGAGCCGGGTGCTGCAACTGGTGAAGAAGGTAGCCGCGGAGCGGCGCAAGCGGGTGACGACGGGGCAGATGAACCGCTTCCTGGAGCGGGTGGACTTTGAACGGGCCACGGTTCCGATGGCCAAACGGCTGCGGATTTACTACATGACGCAGGCTGCGGTCGCGCCGCCGACGTTTGTGTTGTTTGCGAACCGGCAGATCAAGCTGCATTTCTCTTTTGAACGATTTCTCGAGAACCAGATTCGGGAGGCGTTTGGATTTGAGGGCTCGCCGATCTGGTTCAAGGTGCGAGCGCGCAACGAGCAAAAGGCGGAGTAGGCGACCCGTATCGGCACGGAAGCCCGTTTTGAAACCGACGTAACCCTGCGCGTGCATTTGTAGCTCCCACAGTGACGAGGCTGACTGCGAAGCCGGGATAGAATCTTCCTGTTCCTGAACGCACAGAGCGTTCTCGGCCTCCCCCTGGGTTCGATCTGATCGTTTTGATTTCGCTGCCTGGCTTGTGTGTGGAGGCCGATGAGTACGTGTACGCCGAGTTATCGCCTGGATTTGACCGAAGAACAACTGGTGTTGCTGGTGGCCATGCTGGGGGTGGCGCTGGAGGATTCTCCGGTGGCTCCGGCGCTGGGGTACAGCGAGGATATTCTCCACGTGATGCGGTCGCTGGCCGGGACGGTATTGGCAGTGGAGATGCCGGCAGAGTTGCGGGAGATTTTAGGCCCGGCGCTGACGCGACTGATGGTCAAGGTGATCGGGCCCGCGCATGTGCCGACGGGGATTCATTCCGAAAAGCGTTGATGGCAGATGCTGATGAGCATTCCCTCGGGGGCTGAAGCCCCGTTTCTACGCTTCCATCTGCGGCACGGCTAAAGCCGTTCCCTTTCAAGACACCACCGATGCAAGCAGCGATCCAGACCTCACAGATGCAAGCAGCCTAAGGCAGCAGGACGGTGACTGTCTCTCCGGCTTCGAGGGCTTCGCGATCCGGGGGAACGACGAGGAAGGCGTTGCTGGCCGCGGTGGCGGCTACGTCTCCCGAGCCTTGCCAGGCGACGGCGGTGACCAGGGGCAACAGATCATAGGCGAGCACCGCGGGCAGGAAGCGGGTGAGCCCGGGCTTGACGCGGAGGGCGGCAGCGAGTTGGGCCTGGACAAAGCGCGGGCCGGCAGACATCTGCCCGGCCATGGCAGCGAGCAGGGGCTCGACGAACAGCGCAAATGTAACCATTGTGGATACAGGATTGCCGGGAAGGCCGAAGAAGTAGCGGAAGCCGCCGTCGAGGGGCAGGCGGCCGAAGACGACGGGGCGGCCGGGTTGAATGAGAGCTCCGGTGAAGAAGAACTCGGCATGGCGCGCGTGGAGCACTTCTTCGACGAGGTCATAGCGGCCCATGGAGACGCCTCCGGAAAAGAGCAGCAGGTCGGCGGGCATTGCTCGGCTGGCAGCGGCGTTCGCGGCGTTAGTGGCCGCGGCGTGAGTGGCGGAGTCAGTGCCTTGGTCGTTCGCGGAGTAGATAGCGGCGTCGATGGCAGCGTCGATCGCTTCTCGGGTGTCTCGAACGGTGGGAAAGCGAATCGGCCTCTCCACCGGCGCTTTCGATCTGGGCGGCGAGTGAGTAACTGTTGGAGTTACGTATCTGGTAGTCGCGCGGGAGCTGGTCGACCTCGACCAGTTCGTCGCCCGTGGCGAGCACGGCGACACGGGGGCGCCGGTAGACCTCGAGTTGAGCGCGTCCGCATGAGGCGCCGACGGCGAGGTGACGGGCTTCCAGGCGGACGCCGGAGGGAAGCACGATGACTCCGGCGCGAGCCTCAGCTCCGGCGGGTACGATGTTTTCTCCGGCACGGATGGAGCGGCCCGGGACTGAGCTGAAGCCGGTGGGTGGCGGGATCGTAGCTGACGTGTTCGACCATGACCACGCAGTCGGCATCGGGTGGAACGGGAGCGCCGGTCATAATCTCGACGGCCTGCCCGGGTCGAAGGCGGAGATCGCGGGAGGGCTCGCCGGCGCGGATCTGACCTACGACTTCAAGCGGTGACACCAGGTCGGCGGCGCGGCAGGCGAAGCCGTCGCGAGTGGAGCGCCGGAAGGGTGGCTGATCGCGATCGGCGAGGACGGGCTCTGCGAGGATCCGGCCGCGTGCGGAGAGCAGCGGAACGGTCTCCGAGGCAAGGTGGAGAGCGAGAGACTCGGCATGTTCGCGAACCGTGCGAGCAGCGTCAGGGTAAGACAAGATGAGGGGCTCGGATTCCACGGTTGGATTGTAGTGGAAGACACGCGAGTGAGGCGAAGGACGAAGCCTACTGAAGGCGCAGAAGCGGACAAAGAGAGAAAGGCCGAGGAAAGCCGCAGTACGCAATTCGCTAGGAGTGAAGCAGAATGCAAAACGCCCGTAGACGGGTTTGTCTACGGGCGTTTAACAGATCGGTAGCCCTCCCCCAAGTGCTACCCATTGAGAGAACTTTACCCGGGTTGAGCGGAAATGCCTATCCCCAGTTCGTTCGTAGAACCGACCTTGTAGTAACCGAATGCGGTTACAGATGCTGCGTTACTTCTTACCTGCCTTGTAGGTGCTCTTCACGGTCTGACCCATCTCCGCGAGAACCGATTTAGCTTCGGCGGCAAACTGGCCATCGGGCGCCAGTTCCAGGTACTTCTGATAGGCTTCGGCGCAGCCCGGAGGCGCAACAATCTTCTGCGTCTTGGGATCGACGGAGGCCTTGTTGATCAGTGCCTGACCCTTCAGGTAGTAAGCAATCGGCTTGGTCGGATCAGCGGCAATAGCCTTGTCGGCAGCCGCGGCGGTGCCATCGGGCTGGTTGAGGCGAGAGATAATGATCGCTTCGTTGGTGTAGTACATGCCGGCGCCGGCAGGGTTCACCTTGGCGGCAGCGTCATAGGCGGCGGAAGCTTCAGGAACCTTCTGCAGATTGGCATACACCTCGCCGAGGGCATTGTTCGCGGAGCCTTCGACTTCGGGATTGGGCTTCTTGCTGGCGGCGTCGAGATCGACGGCCTTCTTCAGCGAGTTGGCGGCGTCGTCGTACTTCTTCAGGCCGGACTGGGCCACGCCCAGTTCATACCAGAGCACGCCGGCATCCGGTTTCGCCTGGGTCGCTCCGCAACATCAGGGTTTCGGCTTCGGCGAAGTTTTTGGCCTTGTTGTCGGCGCGGGCCTGGACCAGATTGGTATTCAGGTTCTTGATCTGCGGAGTTTTCCTTGAGCACGTCGGCATTCTTCTTGCGCACTTCTTCAATCTGTTTGCGCTGCTCCGGCGTCATCTTGGAGACGTACTCGGGGCGTCCCATGTCATCGTCCTGCGCGGTATCGGCGCCGGCAGTGATCTTCACGTTATCGATCTGATCGAGGATCTTATCCTTGGGCGTATCGGGCCGGCGCAGCAAGAGGGTGTAAGTGTCGGGCGCGACGTTATCGCCGGTGTAGTTGCCGTTCGCGTCGGTGTTGAATGTGTACTTGGCAGTCTTACCGTCGGTGGTAAGCGTGACGATGCCATCGGTCACGTTTGCGCCGACTGGATCCTGAATGTGTCCGTGGATCTTGCCCATCTGACTGTGTGCAAGGGCGGGCATGAAGACGAGCAGCGCAGACGCCAGCACGAGGGTAATCTTCCGCATTGTGTTCTCTCCTCGGATCGTTCCACTCGGTTCGGACTCCGGTGTCAGATCCATGACAATACGTAGCGATCGCTCTGTCGTGCGGGCGATTCGCGATTACTGGCTAAGAGCAAGCGTGGCATAAGGGAGCGGGTCTTCGGCGCCTGCTTCGCGAAACGCCTTGAGCCTGAGAACACAGCTGTCGCATACGCCACACGCCTTCTCTTCGCCGGAATAGCATGACCACGTTAAATGGAAGGGCACGGACAATTCAAGGCCGAGCCCGACGATCTGATTCTTCCGCATATGGATGAGCGGAGTGACGACTTCGATGTCCCCGTCGCGCGTGCCGGTGCGAATAAGTTGCTGAAAGGCA
This sequence comes from uncultured Acidobacteriaceae bacterium, assembly GCA_963748555.1. Lineage (GTDB taxonomy): Bacteria > Acidobacteriota > Terriglobia > Terriglobales > Acidobacteriaceae > CAWKKW01. The sequence goes on along the minus strand of CAVVJK010000002.1, from coordinate 59,483 downwards.
TGGTAATAGGCCGGGCGGCAGTCGGGATAGCCGGAGCTGTCCTGTTCGACGGCGCCGATGAAGACATGGTGAGCGCCCAGTACCTCGGCCCAGCTGACGGCAGCGGAGAGGAAGTGCGCATTGCGAAAAGGAACATAGGTGACCGGGATCTCGTGGCCGATGGCGGATCTGGTCCGGGGCCGGGAGGAACGTCGATAGCAGCGTCGGTGAGGGCGGATCCGCCGATGCGCCGGAACAAGTCGATGCGCAGGGGCAGGAACTGCGCGGATGTCCAAGCTGCTCGGCGATCGCCTGAGAACTTTCGCAGTTCCCGCTGCTCGGTTCGCTGGCCGTAGCTGAAGTGAAGCGCGTAGGTGTCGAAGTCGCGGGCGGCGAGTGCGGCGCAAACGGTCGAATCCATGCCGCCGGACAGGCACACGACAGCGCGCGGACGGGACGGAGTCGTGGGGGAGACGGATCGGCACGACTCCATCCTATCGCTGTCGACGGAACGCTGTCGTGTTGCGGGTCACACGAGATCAGCGGACGCATGGGGAGCGAGAAAGAGGAGGAAGACCAGGTTGCCGCAGACCAGCATGGCAATGGGCCAGGAGAAGAAATTGCCGAAGTTGAGGGTATAGCCGGGGCCGCTGCGGCGCTGGATGAAGAGGGCCGGATCGGCGGGGTTGTCGTAGTAGAGGCCGAGGCGCCAGAAGGCATCACCGTACTGCTCGACCGGCGGCGGCGTGAACTGGCGGAGGCGGGTCCAGCCGTAGGTCTGGCTGCAGTCAACGAGAATTTCTTCGGGGCTTGCGACTTTGTGCAGGCGCGGGGAGTCGGCCGTCGTTCCTATATTCTGAGTCAGTGAACCCGCATATACGCCCTGCCCTGCCTGCCGATGCTCCGTTGATGCTGGAACTGATTCATGAGCTTGCCGCGTATGAGCGGGAGCCGGACGCGGTTTTGGCGAACGAGGCGGACCTGCTGCGCGACGGCTTTGGTCCGCAGAACTATTTCGAGTGCCTGATTGCCGAAGAGGATGGGGAGCCGGCCGGCTTCGCGCTGTACTTTTTCAACTACTCGACCTGGCGCGGGCGAGCGGGCGTGTACCTGGAGGACCTGTTCGTGCGGCCGCGGTTTCGCGGACACGGCATTGGCAAGGCGCTGCTGGGGCGGGTGGCTGCCGTGGCGGTGGAGCGGGAGTGCGCGAGGTTGCAGTGGCAGGTGCTGGACTGGAACCAGCCGGCGATTGATTTTTACAAGAGCCTTGGGGCCGAGTTCTTGAACGAGTGGCGGACGATGCGGGTGACGGATGAAGCCCTGCTGCGGCTGGCCGCGGGTGCGGGAGTGACGCGCATGAGCGCGCGCGTTCGAGTGATTGGCGGCGGGCTGGCCGGGCCGGAGGCAGCCTTGCAGGCGGCGAACATGGGCGTTCGAGGTCGAGCTGTACGAGATGCGCCCGGTGCGGATGACGCCGGCGCATGAGACGCCGGATTTTGGGGAGCTGGTGTGCTCCAATTCGCTGAAATCGGAGAGTCGAGAACACGGCGCCGTGGCTGCTGAAGCAGGAGATGCGCCGGGCCGGCTGCGAGCTGTTGCGGTGCGCGGATGCGAGCGCGGTGCCGGCGGGGCACGCGCTGGCGGTGGACCGGGTGGAGTTTTCGCGGCGGATTGCGGAAGCCATTGCGGGCGAGCCGCGGATCACCGTGCATCGCGAAGAGGTGACGTCCCTGGACCCGGCAGACGGGATCACGGTGCTGGCCAGCGGTCCGTTGACCTCGGCGGCACTGTCGGCGGAGATTGCGCGGCTGACGGGGAGCGAACACCTGGCGTTCTACGACTCGATCAGCCCGATTGTCGAGGCCGACTCGATCGATCAGAGACCGGGTGTATTTCGCGGCGCGGTACGACAAGGGGACGGCGGACTACATCAACTGCCCGATGACGGCGGAGGAGTACGACCGGTTCTACGATGCGCTGGTAGCGGCGGAGACGGTGGAGTCGAAAGGAGTGGGAGAAGCTGGCGCTATTTCGAGGGCTGCCTGCCGATTGAGGAGCTGGCGCGGCGAGGGCGGGACACGCTGCGATTCGGGCCGATGAAGCCGGTGGGCTTGCGCGATCCGCGGACGGGGAAAACGCCGCATGCGGTGGTGCAGTTGCGCTGCGAGAACCTGCGGGCGGACTCGCTACAACCTGGTCGGGTTTCAGAATCATTTGAAGTACGGCGAGCAGGCGCGGATTCTGCGGCTGATTCCGGGGCTTGAGAACGCGAAATTTCTGCGCTACGGGCAGATTCACCGGAACACCTACATCCACGCGCCGAAGGTGCTGAACGAGACGCTGGCGATGCGCGCGTGGCCGGACGATATTTTTCGCGGGGCAGATTTCCGGGGTCGAGGGGTATACGGAGTCGATTGGAACCGGGATGCTGGCCGGGCTGTACGCGGCGAAGGCGGCGCTGGGTGAGGCGATTCACGACGGTGCCGCGCGAGACGGCGCTGGGTTCGCTGGTGCACTACATCACCCATGCCGAGGGAAAGAGCTTCCAGCCGGCGAATATCACCTTCGATCTGCTGGTGCCGTTGGAGGAAGAGACGCGGAAGCGCGTTCGCGACAAGCGGGAGCGCCAGCGGATGCAGTGTGAACGGGCCTTGGCCGCCTTTGAGGGTTGGTGGGCGGAGTTTGGGTTGGAGATGCCGGTGTCTTCGGCGGGTGTCTGAGTTTGTGTCGGTCGTGGATCCGGGTTGGTTTTAGGAGGGGTTGCGGCTTGGTTTGTGACCGTTGTGATCCCACCCTTGCGGAGCAAGGATGGGGCACCCTGGGCCTGTGTAGATGCCGGTGTCTTCGGCGGGTGTCTGAGGTTGGGAGGTCGTAGATCCGGGTTGGTTTTAGGAGTGGTTTTGGTTTGGCTTGGCGCGTTCGTGATCCCACTCTTGCTGCGCAAGGATGGGGCAGCTCGGGCCTGTGTAGATGCCGATGTCTTCGGCCTGTGTCTGATCTGGCAGGTCGTGGATCCGGCTCGGTTCTAGGAGTGGTTGCGGCTTGGTTTGTCGCGTTTGTGATCCCACCCTTGCTGCGCAAAGATTGGGCACCCCGGCACCCGGCACCCGCCACCCGGCACAGCTCAGGGTTTAGAGGCCTGTGATTTTTGGCGCCCTGGGTGCCCGAATGGGACCGGCGCAGGTTTGGCGCATTGGAGAATCTTCTTTTCGGACGCATGTGATTGCCGTACCCTCATCGAAAGCTTCGAAGGGACGGTTTTCGACTGATGCAGCCCATCTCCGCCATTGATGCAGTTTCGCCGGCGTTCGCTCGTATGCGGCAGGTGTTGGCGTCGCCGCCCTTTCGACTCGGCACGTTTCTCAAAATCGCGCTGATCACCACCTTCGCTGAACTGGGAGCCATCACTGTGTCGGTGCAGTTGCCGGTGCAGGCGATAACCCAGTTCGCTTCGCTGATGCGCAAGGGGAGCATGCCCCATGCCGTGCAGACTACGGTGTTGGTGGGGTCACTGGTAGTGATGGCCGTGTTCGCGGTGCTTTGGCTGGCATTGGCATATGTGTTTACGCGGCTTCGCTTTGTGGTGTTTGATTTCGTGGCCAAGCGGACGACGCGGGTGGGCGACGCATGGGCGTTGTATGGCAGGCAGAGCGGCCGGTTTTTCGGGTTGAATCTGCTGGTGCTGCTGGTGTTGATGATTGGAGTGCTCGCGGCGGCTGGGCCATTCCTTATCGGGCTGACGCGCGCCGTACAGACACACGACCCGAAGGCGATTCTGCCGCATATGCTGGCGCTGTTCGTGGGCGGGTTCGTCGTGTCGTTCGTGGTGCAGTTGGTCGATTCGGTGCTGCGGGATTTCGTGCTGCCTCAAATGGCGCTCGAAGATGCTGCCATTGAAGAGGCGGGCGCCGGATGCCTGCGGATGATGCGGGACAATCCGGGAGAAGTGATTCTGTACCTGCTGCTGAAGTTTGCCATCACCCTCGGGCTGAGCATGCTATTGGCCCTGGCGCTGCTCTTGGCCGTGGCCGTGTTGCTGGCGGGTCTGGCGGGGGTGGGCTACGGATTCTATGCGCTGCTCTGGTCGGCGGGACTGGTGGGCCGGGCGGTGGTCATCACCTACGGCGTGATCGCAGGATTGCTGCTGTTCCTGCTGTACTTCTTTGGGGCGTTTACGGCCAGCGGGATCAGCGGGGTGTTTCGCGCGGCCTACGCGGTGTACTTCTTCGGGTCGCGGTATCCGCCGCTGGGAAGTCTGTTGGAACCGCCTGCGGCGCCGGTGGAGGTTGCGCCCGAGCCGCCCGTTCCCGAACCGCCGATGGGTGGGCCTTTGCCTCTGCCGCCCCCGGTCTGGTGAGGTTGGGAGGGAGGTTTGAGTGCGCGTTTGTGATCCCACCCTTGTTGCGCAAGGATGGGGTACCCGCAGGTCCATCTAGCCCGCCGGCTCATCTATCCCACCCTTGCTTTGCAAGGATGGGGTACCCGCAGGTCCATCTAGCCCGCCGGCTCATCTATCCCACCCTTGCTTTGCAAGGATGGGGTACCCGCAGGTCCATCTAGCCCGCCGGCTCATCTATCCCACCCTTGCTTTGCAAGGATGGGGTACCCGCAGGTCCATCTAGCCCGCCGGCTCATCTATCCCACCCTTGCTTTGCAAGGATGGGGCACCCCTACCCGGCGAGACAGGGCACCCGGCCGCCATTGCGGCTGCGTTAGTCTGGTATGCATGGATAAGCTGTCGCACTTCGACGAGCGGGGCCAGGCGCACATGGTGGACATCAGCGCGAAGGCGGCGACTCGTCGCGAGGCTGAGGCTTCGGCGTTCGTGGCGCTTTCAGAGAAGGTGCTGGCGGCGCTGCCTGAGAATCCCAAGGGAAATCCGCTGGAGGTGGCGCGCTTCGCTGGCATCCAGGCGGCGAAGCGAACCTCGGATCTGATCCCCATGTGTCACCCCCTGGCGCTGAGTTTTGTCGAGGTGACGGCGAGTGTGGTGGAGGGCGGAATCGCGATTCGCAGCATAGCCGCGACGACCTCGGGCACAGGGGTCGAGATGGAGGCGCTCACGGCTGCGGCGGTGGCGGCGCTAACCGTTTACGACATGTGCAAGGCGCTGGACAAGGGCATTACGATTCGGGAGATCGTGCTGGAGCGCAAGTCCGGCGGGAAGAGCGGCGAGTACCGCCGGAGCTGAGGCACCGCAGGTCCCTCCGCTTCGGTCGGGATGACAGTACTTCTTGTAGGAACCGCAGGCCCTCGCTATCGGGCGACAGCCAGGTATTCGCCGAACCAGTGTTGTTCGTCTGTCCAAGACTGCGCGATACGGAAGCCGGCGCTCTCCAGCAGCCGGGTTACGCTCTCGTTGGTGTATTTGTAACTGTTCTCGGTGTGAATGGTTTCACCGCGGGCAAGCCTCACTTCAATCTCGAGCGCGGGGATCTGCACACACTGCGAGATGAGGCTCTCAAGGTGCATTTCGATGCGTGACTGATCTTCATTCCAGCGAGCGCGATGGCGAAAGAGCCGCAGGTTGAAGTTGCTGCCGAATTCGCGATTGATGCGGTGCAGGATGTTTTTGTTGAACGCCGCTGTGACGCCGGCGGCATCATCGTAGGCATTGACCAGCACCTGGCGGTCTTTGACCATGTCGATGCCGAGCAGCAGAGCGTCGCCGGGAGCGAGTTGACGGCGCACGTCGCGCAGCAGCTGCTGAGCGACAAAGGGCTCGAAGTTGCCGATGCTCGAACCGATGTAGAGAACCATGCGGCGATGGCCATCAGACTCGATGACGCCGAGACCTTCGGTGTAATCGGCGACCTGGGATTGCACGGTAACACCGGGCAGGTCTTCTTCAATGTGCTGGCGCGCTTCGTCGAGGGCGGTGGCCGAAACATCGATGGGGTGATAGGTGACGCGGCCCTGACGGCGAACGACCGCACTGAGCAGCAGGCCAGTCTTGGTAGCGGTGCCCGCGCCGAGCTCAATGACGGTGAGCGAACGCGGCCCGGCAGCAGCGATGATTTCATCGGCATGGGCAGCGAAGATGGCGCGTTCGGTGCGAGTGACGTAGTACTCGGGTAGTTCGGTAATGCTTTCAAAGAGGCGCGAGCCTTCCGCGTCATAGAACAGCCAGGGGCTTAGAGTCTTTGGACGCGAGGTGAGGCCGTGATAGACCTCGCTGCCCACAGGAGTGTGTGCCGCTTCGGGCAAATACGAAAAAGATGAAGCTGAAACCATAATGATCCGGGAAATCCTCGAGGCTCTGATGTGCGGGGTGGAGTTTCAGTTATCCATCTGCAAGCCGCAAACCCGAAAACTGCCATCGAGTTGGCGGAGAGAAGAAATTCCTGTAAGTGGACCGGATGTGAGAGAGCGGAGTAACCACCGAGCCTCCTCGCAGAACCATCTGGTTGCACATGAATTTTCCGTTGTATTCGCCGAGGGCGCCGGGGAGCGGCTGGTAACCGGGGTAACCAATGTAGGGGCTGCGAGTCCATTCCCAAACGTCACCGAACATCTGATGCGGAGCATTGGCCGTAGTTACAGAATTTGGGGCGATCGAAGCGGGATGCAGCGAGCCGGATTCGAAGCAGATTCCCGGCCACGGGTACGCCGGCAGAGGCGATCTCCCATTCGGCTTCAGTGGGCAGACGTTTCCCACTCCAACGGGCGAACGCGTCGGCTTCGAAATAGCTGATGTGACATACGGGCGTAGCTGCCAGTGTTACAAGCGGCACACGTCCGCGCAGAGTAAAGACGGTCCATTCGCCGGAGGCACTGTCGCGGTGCCAATAGAGCGGAGCCTTCCAGTTCTTGCGCCTGCACCGTGTCCCAACCTTCGGAGAGCCAGAGTTCGGCGCGTTCATAACCACCGGCATCGAGAAACTCGAGGTATTCGGCGCAGGTTACCGGGCGCGAGGCGAGTTGGAATGGCTCGAGGTACTGCTTATGGCGCGGTGTCTCGTTATCGAAGCTGAACCCTGCGCCGCTGAAGCCGATCTCGTGGATGCCGCCCGGATAGGAGAGCCACTGGAGCGGCGCGGGCGCGTGACTGGAATCGGGCAACGGTGCTTCGAGGTACGCGGGATGAAGAGGATTGGTCCAGAAGCGCGTGCTTGATGTCGGTCGCGAGCAACTCGAGGTGCTGCTGTTCGTGATTGAGGCCGAGGACGAGACGTTCACGGGCTTCTTCAGGAAGGCCGCTGTCGAGGAAGTCCTGCATGGCGGCGTCTACATATTCGCGATAGCCGAGGATGGCTTCGAGCGGCGGACGCGAGAAGGAGGCGCGCAGCTTCTTCTCGGGATGTTCGGAGATGGAGTTGTAGTAGCTGTTGAAGAGCCAGACGAAGTCGGGGTGGTAGGCGCGGTAGCCGGGTTGATATTCGCGAAGGATGAAGGTTTCGTAGAACCAGGTGGTATGGGCGAGGTGCCATTTGCCGGGGCTGGCTTCGGCGCAGGATTGCACCATGAGGTCTTCGGCGGTCAGCAGTTCGCAGAACGACAGCATCTGCTGCCGCACACTACAAAATTGCTGCGCCAGATTGTCGAGCGCCGCGGTGCCTGAACTCATGTGGGAACGAACCTCCTCTACTTAGAGACCGCTTACAGCCTGGTGTTGCTTTTAGAGGCAGAGATGCGCTTCATGGACTCAGAAGTTTGGCGGGACCAATACTTTAGCATCAACATTCATGAAGGGTTGCCAGTCTCGTTCAATGTGCGTTGAAGAGGCGGGCGAGAGCATAGGCGAATCCGGCTGCGACTCCGCCGATGAGCATGGTTTGCAGGCCGCTGCGCACCATGCCTGCCCCGGTGAGGCGGCCTTTCACTCCGCCAAAGACGAGCAGGGCGGCGAGAGTGATGAGGACGGAGATCCATAGGGCGTTCATGGCGTTGGACGCAAGCATGTAAGGCAAGAGAGGGATCAGGCCGCCGGCGACGTAAGAGAAGGCGATGGTGGAGGCGCTGCGGCTGGCTCTTCCCTTCTCCTGCTCTTCGAGGCCGAGTTCAAAACGCATCATGAAATCGACCCAGGCTTTGGGACTGCGCTTGAGGGCTTCAAGCACGGAGCTGCTTTCGGAGCGCTGTACTCCGTATTGCTCGAAGATTTCGTAGATCTCTTCTTCTTCGTCGCGCGGCCGCTCGACGACTTCGCGCTCTTCGCGGTGGCGTTCGCTGGCGTAGTGTTCGGCATCGCCGCGGGCAGCCAGATAGCCACCAAGGCCCATGGCGATGGAGCCGGCGGCAATCTCGGCGAGGCCGGCGAGGACGACCAGGTGCATGGGGTTGGCGACGCCGCTGCTGTTGACCACTCCGGAGAGGCCGGCAGCGAGGGCGAAGGGGACAGTGAGACCATCGGACATACCAATGACGACGTCGCGAACCATTTCGCTCGATTCAAAATGGCTCTCGGTGTGGGAATGCGCGTGGTCGTGCATGGAGGGAAGTTTACCTTACGCCCGATTTCACTCCGGCAAAGCTGGATGGCAGCGCTGAGGGGATGGGCTGCGTCTCCCGAGGCTGGACCGGCCGTCTAAGGGGAAGAACTTTGAGCAGATCTGACCGGGCTACGCCTGCTTCCGCGGCCGGCCGGGAGTTGTTGGAGACATCTATGAAAGCCCGTTTAAAAGCACCCTGGTTGCAGTTTCGTGTCATTGCCCTTGCAATTTTGCCGGTCGCAATTCTGGCCATTCTCGCATGTGCGGTAAGCGCAGGGGCGCAGGAGGGCGGCGGTCCGCCTCGGGAGGGCGGTCCGTTTGGCGGCGGGCAAGGAGTACGTGGAACCGTGACCAACCTGTCGGGCAGTGAAGCCACGATCAAGACGGAGGAAGGCGACACCTACAAGGTGGTGACGGGCGCCAACACGCGAATCATGAAAGACCGCCAGCCGGCGAAGATGACGGATGTTCACACCGGGGACATGCTGTTCGTGGGCGGACAGGTGGATGCGCAGGCGAAGACGGTGGGCGCGGCGTTCGTGGCGATCATCGACGCGGAGCAGGTGAAGAAGATGCGCGCGGACCTGGGCAAGACGTGGGTGGCGGGCAAGATTACCGCGATCAACGAAACCAACATCACGGTACACCGGGTGGACAACGTGGACCAGACCATCGCGGTGGATGAGAACACGTCCTTCCGCAAGCGGCGGGAGAGCATCACGATGGCCGACATCAAGGTAGGCGACCAGATCACCGCGCGCGGACAGCTGAAGGATGGCGTCTTTGTGGCAGCGGAGCTGGGCGTTGGCGGCCGGGGCATGATGGGTGGCGGACGGCGCGGTCCGGGAGGGCCCGGCGGCGGGAACGGGCCGGATCAAGGGCCGGGCGGAGCGGGTGCGGCTCCTGCTCAGGATGGGCCGAAATAGGAAGACCGGGCCGGCGGAATCGGGTTCGTATCGGATGGGAAGAAGTGCGAACCGGAGACGCGGGCGGCTTGCCTGGCGTGCAAAGTCTGGAAGCGCGAATTCTGAACATGAATGGGAAGGCTGAACGGTTGAACACCGGATTGGGGATGCTGCTGTGAGCTTTCCGAGGTCGATTGTCCGTGCACTGCATGGCCGCCTGTGGCGCACAGGGGTGCTGGTACTGCTAGGCGGAAGCGCGGTGGCGGCGCTGGGGCAGAACGCGGGCGGAACGCAGCAGCGGGTCAATACGCAGGGCCAGGCGAACACGCAGCAGCCGGCCAATACGCAAAGCCGGCCAGCAGCGGCCGCTTCCCTTCCCGCGGCGCCTGCCGCCGTTGGCGGGACGGTGCATGGGACGGTGAAGTCGGGCAATGTTCCGCTGCCCGGCGTGAGCGTGACGGCCACCAACACGCTGACCGGGAGCAAGTACACAACCACCACGGACATCAACGGCGCGTATGCGATGGCCATTCCCAAGAATGGGCGGTACGTGGTGCGGGCGGAGTTTTCGGCATTCGCGCCGGAGACCAAGGAAGCACTGCTGAACGCGACTTCGCACGACCAGCCGGCGGATTTCGTGATGGTGCTGGCATCGCGGCAGAACCTGCAGGATCAGCGGCAGGAGGGCGGCAGCGCGCTGCGGCAATTGGCCGGAGGCGCGCAGAACCTGAATCTGATGGGAGCGGCGGCGGGATTGATCGACGCGGGTACCGGCGGTGGAAACTCCGGCGCGCAACTTCCGTCCGTGGCAAACAACTCCGATTTCTCAAATGATTCGGTGGCGGTGAGCGGGCAGGCCGGAACCACGAGCCCATTCACCGGAATGAGCGGCGACCAGATTCGGCAGAATTTTGAGAACCAGCAGCAGCAGCAGGCGCTGTCGCAGATCCCGGGTCAGAGTTCCGGGGAGGCGGAGGATTCGGCGGATTTGGTGGCGGCGGTGGAGGGTTTGGCGGATTCGGGCGTGGCGGCGGAGGAGGCGGGCGCGGATTCAACTTCCGCAACCTGAAACCGAACCAGCCGCATGGGGCGGTGTACTGGAACGGCGGGAATTCGGCGCTGGATGCGAAGCCATTCGCGATTCGCGGACAGGACCAGACGCAGCCGGGGTACAGTTCCAACCGCTTCGGGTTCACGCTGGCGGGTGCGCCGTATGTACCCAAGCTGATGAAGGCGCCGAGCAGCAAGGATTTCATCTTCCTCAACATGTCGGGTCAGCGCTCGTCTTCGCCGTACGACCAGTACGGGACGGTGCCGACGTTGGCGGAGCGCGCGAGGAGATTTCTCGGGCACTGACGAATTCTCAAGGGCAGCAGGTCACGATTTACGATCCGGCGACGGGATTGCCCTACCCGAACAATACGATCACGGGCGGAGTCAGCCCGCAGGCGCAGGCGCTGCTGGCGTATATTCCCGCGCCGAACCTGCCGGGGACGACGCAGAACTTTCACCGGCAGACGACCGAGGGCAGCAACACGACCACGGTCGGGGCGCGGTTCGTACACAACTTCGGACCGGGCGGATCGAACTCGATTCCCGCGATGATTGCGCAATTCATGGGAGCGGGCGGGAGCAAGGGACTGCACCAGAACCTGAACGCCAATTTCAACTACAGCCATGCGGCCAGCGACGTGATCAGCTTCTACCCGAGCCTGGGCGGCAAGCAGCAGACGCACCAATATTCGCTGGGCGTGGGGTACACGCTGGGATACGGCAGGCTGAATAACAATTTCACTGTGAATTGGAACCGGACGGGTTCGGACCTGCGCAACTACTTTCACCGGCACGACGGATGCGGCGAGCCAGGCTGGGATTCTGGGACCGGGAGGTACGCCGCTGAATGCCGACCCGCTGAATTTCGGCGTTCCGAACCTGGTGCTGAACCAGTTCAACGGATTGAATGAGACGCAGCCGAACTTCCGCACGAACCAGACGATCGCGGTTGTCGGAGTCGAGTTCGTGGAGCCACGGCAAGCACAACGTGCGTTTCGGCGGGGATGTGCGGCGGGTGCACCTGGACCTGCTGGGCGGGACCAACACGACCGGGAGCTTCTACTTCACCGGCCTGTTTACGGAGCAGCCGGGCACGAGCCTGAACGCGTTCCAGCCGAACTCGGGATCGTCGTTTGCGGATTTTCTGCTGGGCCTGCCGCAGGAGTCGACGATCCAGGCGCCGCAGAAAAAAGCCTACATGCGCAGCAACACGTGGGACGCGTATCTGCAGGATGACTGGCGTGCGACGTCGCGGTTTACGGTATTGGCGGGATTGCGTTACGAATATTTCTCGCCCTACTCCGAGAAATACGATCGGCTCGCGAACCTGGATCACTCGCCGGATTTCGCGTCTGTCGTGCCGGTCTATCCGAACAGCACGGGACCGTACTCGGGCAAGTATTCGCGTTCCCTGCTGACCCCGGACCGGTCGGCAGTTTCGCCGCGGTTGGGATTTGCGTTCCGTCCATTCAAGGACACGGTGCTGCGCGGCGGGTACGCGATCAACTACACCACGGGTCAGTATGCAGGCTTCATTCAGGACCTGGCCTATCAGCCGCCCTTTGCCAACGTGCAGACGAACGAGGTGACGCAGGGCGCGGCGATTTCGCTGGCCAACGGATTCCCCGCACCGCAGACGATTGGTAACTATGGCGTGAACAAGAACTATCGGCTGCCGTATGTGCAGGTGTGGAACCTGGACCTGCAGCGCACGCTGCCGCTGGGGATCGTGCTGAACGTGGGATACAACGGAGCGAAGGGTACGCGGCTGTCGATTGTGGATGCGCCGGGGACGATTCGGCAACACCTCGGCGAGCGGGGTGCTGTTCAACTACGAAGACTCGCTGGCGTTTTCCAACTTCAATGCGCTGGCGGTGCGGGCGCGCAAGCGGCTGCAGAATGGCGTCTCGATGGGAGCGACGTACACCTACTCGCATTCGATCGACAACGCTTCGTCGGTAGGCGGCACGTCGACGATCGTCGCGCAGAACTGGCAGAACCTGCTGGCGGAGGAGAGCAATTCCAGCTTCGATCAGCGGCATGTATTCAAGGGCGATGCGATGTACGAGTTGCCGTTCGGGCCGGACAAGCACTACCTGAGCAATGGCAGTTGGGTATCGAAGACGCTGGGCGACTGGAACATTTCGAGCAGCTTCAATATTTCGTCGGGGCTGCCGCTGACGCCGAGCATCGCGGCGGCGGTCTCCGATGTGGCGCGGGGAACGGCGGGCTCGCTGCGTCCGAATCGCGTGCCGGGAACTTCGATCACGGCAGGCGGCGGCACGCGCGATCACTGGTTCAATACGAGTGCGTTTTCACCGGACTTTGCGCCGGGCCAGGAGTATGGGACGGCCTCGCGGTTCTCCATTCGAGGACCGGGCACGGTGGATTTGAATATGTCGCTGTCGAAGACGTTTCAATTTGGAGAGACGCGCGGATTGGAAGTGCGGGCGACGGGTCGAATGCGTTGAACATTGTGCAGTATTCGGGCGTGAACACGCAGTACGATTCGCCGGCGCTGGGGCAGGTGACGTCAGCGCGCAGCATGCGGCAGATCACGATGATGGCGCGGTACCGGTTCTAGGAGATGGACATGCGACGCGCGGCGACGACTCGCCCGGGTGGAAGAAGCGGGCAATGGAGCGAGGCTGGTGGGTCGCGTGCCTGGCCGCGGCGCTGTGCGCAGGGCACTCGTTCGCGCAGGCAGAGCAGTCACCGGCGGCGATCCGCAGACGGCACACCGCAGCGCGCAGAGTGACGGCCACGCCAGACTCAGAGCGGGCACGACTCAAGGACCAGCGCCCAGGCGCCGGGTCCCGGCACATTCACGCTGAAGGTGAACAGCGACCTGGTGTTGACCAACGTGGTGGTGCGCGACAAGAAGACCGGCGCGATGGTGAAGGGTCTCACGGAGAAGGACTTCACCGTACTGGAGAATGGAAAGCCGCAGCAGATCACCAGCTTCGACTTTGAGAGCGTGGACCAGGCGAGACCGTTGAACGAAGCGACGATCAGCGGGAAGGCGGGTCGCTGGTGCTGGGGAAGAATACGGTCGCGACGGGAGAGCAACTGCGCGATCACCGGCTGATCGTCTTCTTTTTTGACCTGGTGTCGATGCAGCCTGAAGACCTGGACCGTTCGGTCGAAGCGGCGCGGAACTACATCAACAAGCAGATGCAGGCGGCGGACCTGGTTGCGCTGGTGTCGCTGAATACGGGGCTGTCGCTGGACCAGGATTTCACGGCCGACAAGCAGACGCTGCTGCGCGGGGTGGGCCGGTACAACGGGTCAGAAGGCCAGGGCATGCAGCAGGGCGCCACCAGCACGACGAACCAGGCCGAAGACACGAGTTCGTTCACCGCGGATGAGAGCGAATACAACGACGTAAATACGGATCGCGAACTATACGCGATTGGGAGCATTGCGAAGTCTCTGGCCTATATCAACCAGAAGAAGTCGCTGCTGTACTTTTCCGGCGGCCTGACGCGAGACGGAATTGAAAACCAGGCATCGCTGCGCAGCGCGGTCAACTCCGCTGTGAGAGCGAACCTGTCGATCTACAGCGTAGACACGCGGGGACTGCAGGCGATCTCGCCGCTGGGAGACGCGACGACGGGCAGTCTGCGCGGGACCGGCGGTTTCAACGGGGCGGCGCTGCAAAACAATCTCGATGCGAACTTCAATTCGCAGGAGACGCTGGCGACGCTTTCGTCGGATACGGGCGGGAAAGCGTTCTTCGATTCGAATGACTTCGCGCCGGCCTTTCAGCGCATTCAGCAGGACACGTCGGCTTACTATGTGCTGGGGTTCCGGTCTTCCAGCCCGGTGCGGGACGGGCGGTATCGGAAATTGAGCATCAAGCTCAATCGCAGTGACGTGAAGCTGGAGTACCGGCCGGGCTATTACGCGCCGGCGGACTATCAGCACTCGAACAGAGAAGACCGGGAGCGGCAACTGCAGGAAGCAGCTTGCAAGCGATCTGCCGGCGACCGACGTTGCGGTGTATCTGCAGGCGCTGTATTTCCGGCTGGATGAGTACCGGTTCTTCATTCCGGTATCGATCGTGGTGCCGGGCTCGCAGATTCCCTTTGTGAAGGGCGGCGACCGGGAGAAGGCGACGCTGGACATCATCGGCGAGGTCAAGGACGGGCAGGGGCGCGCGATCGGTGACGCGCGCGAGACGGTCAAGCTGGCGGTGAACCAGGCGCAGCAGGTGGAGCGGAAGAACATTCAGTATTCGACCGGGTTCACGCTGCCGCGTGGGCAAGTACCACCTGAAGTTCGTGGTGCGGGAGAACGAGACGGGGCGCATGGGCTCGTTTGAAACCGACATCACGGTGCCGGATCTGCGCAAGAGCCCGCTGAAGCTGAGTTCGGTGGTGCTGGCGAGCCAGCGCATCCCCAATAGCAGCAAGAAGACGGAGAGCCCGCTGGTGCGCGACGGGCTGGAGATGGTGCCCAATCTGCCCCACGTTTTTCGCCAGGACCAGCATCTGTACTTCCTTTACGAGGTGTACGCGCCCAGCCACGCGACGGGCACGACCGCGGAGGCGGACGGCGAGCCGGAGCACCGAAGCCGGCGAAGACGGCGAAGTCAGCCGGTACGGGTGCTGACGAACATTGAATTCCTGAATGGCACGACCAAGGTGTTTGAGACGCCGCTGGTGCAGGCGACAGAGATCAATGTGCCGGGCCGAGACGCGGTAGCATTTCAGTTCGACGTCCCGCTGGCGCAGCTGAAGGCAGGCCTGTATACCTGCCAGGTGAACGTGATCGACGACGCGGGCGGAAGCTTCAGCTTTCCACGGACGGCATTGCTGATCCGCGAGGCGCAGGCGGGAGCGACCCCGACGGCTGCCGGGCCCGGCGGTTCACCGGCTGGACGGTGATGCCGGAGTTCCATACCGACACGGGCATCGCCGACCTACACCGGCTAGTGCCTACCAACAGTGATATTGATGACATAGGAAACCAGCGGCTCCGATTCGGCGACCGTCGCGGGCAACCCGCTTTCCTTTCGCAAGTACCCTTACTACTTGCTACTCAACATCTCATGTGCCTGATCCGTATCAGTTTCAGGTGAATGTGAGAGTCAGTGGAGCAAGGCAAGCTTTCGGAGGCGCAATGCGCAAAATGGAACCACGTTCAGGAACCATGTTGATGGGGCTGGGAATCTGCTGCCTCATGTTGTTGCTAAGCTACGTGCCGGCCGCCATGGCCCAGTTCAATGCCAGTTTATCTGGAACGGTTACAGATACGAGCGGCGCGGTGATCCCGGGCGCGCAGGTTACGCTCAAGAACAAGAGCACGCAGGTGACCCAGAACGCCACCGCGTCGGGCGAAGGCTTCTATCAGTTCAACTCGCTGCCGCCGGGGAACTACGCGGTAAGCGCGACTGCGCCAAACTTCAAAACGGCGACCTTTGACAATGTTGCCGTGGTGGGCGAATCGCCGCGCAGCCTGGACGTGAAGCTGGCAACCGGCGGAACGACCGAGACGGTCACTGTCAATGCAAACGACATTCCCGCTGTTGCAGACCAACGACGCCAATGTGGGCGGAACGATCGACAGCGAACAGATGCAGCGCGTACCGACCGCAGGACGCGATCCATACGAGCTGATTCGTACGGCGCCCGGGATCACCGGCGATGCCGCGCGCAGCGGGACGGGCGCTTCTGTCTTTCTGCCGAACGGCGGCGGACCGGGACAGTCGAACTCCGGCATCTTCCAGACAGAAAACCAGATCCAGATCAGCGCGGCAGGACAGCGGACGGCTGATAACAACTTCACCATCGATGGCGTGAGCGTGAACAGCCTGGGCCAGGCGGGCGCGGCGGTGGTCACTCCGAACGAAGAGGCCGTGGGGTCGATGACGGTGGTGTCGACCTCGTTCTCTGCCGAAGATGGCAGAAACAGCGGCGCGCAAATCAAAGTTGTCACCAAGAGCGGCACAAATACATTTCACGGCGGACTGAACTTGCAATACGACGAGCCGGGGCTGAACGCCTTTAACCATTACGGCGGCCCGAACGGCCAGAGGCCGCTTCGGGTACAGAACAAGCAACGCGACTACGCGGCGTCGATCGGCGGCCCGATCCTGAAGGACAAGCTCTTCTTCTTCCTCTCGTTTGAAGGGCTTCACTTCGGCGAACACCAGCTACCCTTCGCAATTCGTGGAGACGCCGGAGTACCGCCAGTTCGTAACATCATCGCGACCGGGAAGCATCGCCGCCGTCAATCGTTGGCGCACCCGGCGGGACACCGAGAATCCGGAACGTGCTGCCGGTCGATTGCAACACTCCGGTGGTGATCACGCAGCCCTGTGCTGCAGTGGGTGGCGGTCTGGATCTGGGTTCGCCGACCGGATCCACCGGAACGTATGTGCCGCTAAGCATGGCCTCGAGCGGAGGCGGATTGGATGGAATTCCGGATGTGCAATATGCGCAGCTGATTCAGCCGCAACATAGCCGCGGCAAGCAGTACAACGCGCGCGGCGACTGGTACGTGACGCCTCACGACCAACTCGCGGGCACCGTCTACTTCACCAAGCTGGATAACTACACGCCCAGCAGTGCGACGGGCTCACGGCTCTATGCGGACATCCCGTTCAAGCCGCTGAACTCGGCAGCCACCTCTGATCTACATTCACACCTTCGGTCCTACGCTGATCAACGAGCTGCGCGCGAATGGCACGCGGTTCGCAGACAACGGAATCAAGGATTCGCAGGGTGTAGTGAATTGGGGACTGCCGTATATCAACGTGCAGAACATGCCGTTCGACTGCGATCAATGACATCAACTTCGGCGCGAGCCAGTCGTCGACGGCGCCTGCCATCTTCGCGGAGAACACGTACGAGCTGCGCGACATGGTGATCAAGACCTTCGGCTCCCACACGTTGAGAATGGGCGCCGAGTATCGCATCGAGCAGGACAACAACAACCTGGCCGGCGCGTCGCGGCCGGTGTATGCCTTTGGCGGCATCTGGAACTTCGCGAATGACACGCCGATCTTTGAAGCGATTACGGTCGACCCGAATACCGGCGGCATTCCGAACGCGCGGCGCTATCTTGACGATCACTACATCGGCGCATTTGTGCAGCACGACTGGAAGGTGAACTCGAACCTGAGCTTCAATGTCGGCCTGCGGTGGGAGTATTTTGAACCGCTGTATAACAAGGGCTTCACGATCAACTACCCGAACCTGGGAACGACACCCGGCCGGGAGTTGATCGACGTCTCGCTGACTCCGCACAATCACCTGTGGAATAGCGAGTTTCACGACTTCTCGCCCAAGGTCGCCTTCGCATACACGCCGCCGATGTTCAATAACAAGCTGGTGGTTCGAGGCGGCTTAGGAATGGCGTACAACCGCCTGGCGGCCGCGCTGTTTGATCCGGCGGTCGAAGATGGTCCCGGGCTACTTGAATTTTGGCATCTGCTGCGGAACGGCCGCGACGGATTTCGGAACACCGTTTGTCGGCGGGCAGATCCAGTATGAACAGGGATCGAGCACATCGCCCTTTAGCTACGCACCCAATGCAGCATTGGCAACGGGCGTGAATGCGCGAGGGTCTGCCGAACAATGGAGCGGCGATCGAGGTGTATGGCGCGTTTCCCAAGACGCACACTCCCTACAGCTATCTCTATTCGCTGGAGGTACAGCGGCAGTTACCGAAGCAATTCACGCTTACGGCGGGATACCAGGGCAGCACCGGCAGGCATTACTCCCGGCTGGTGAATCAACAGTTTGTCTATGCGACCAATGTGGGCGGAGTGAACACGCCATTTGGCAATGGCGCCTACTTCGCGCAGAACGACTCGAACCAGTATTACAACGGGGGGAACCTTCACATCACCAAGCGCTTCAACCAGGGATTCACGGTCGATGCGACTTACACTTACTCGAAGAGCATGGACCAGGTATCGAACGGGGACTCGGCCAATGCAAATGCGAACCAGACCGATCCTGCTCATAACAATACCGAGCTTGGGCCATCGGACTACGACACGCGCCATCGCTTCACCGGGACCGCGCTGTGGGATCTGCCGAAGATCCACACAGACAAGGGAATCGTGAATACGCTGGTGAATGGCTGGCAGATCAACGGGATTTACACCTTCCACACAGGCTTCCCGTTTACGCCGGTTACGTTTGCGTTGCACGGAATTCCAACTGTACCGAACGCTGCTACGATTGGCCCGGTGCGTCCGCTGGCGTACTTTGGAGGGGTGCACACCAGCTGCTCCAACAGCCCATACATCACCGGTTCGGATGTTGCGAATCGCGGAGCCTCGGGAACGGCTGGCGGCACAAATTCCTTTAACATCACGCCTCCGACGGGTGGAGCGGGAACACCTCCGGGCATTGGCCGCAATTCGTTTCGTGGGCCATGCTACCAGGATGCCGACCTGGGCGCCGCCAAGCAGTTCGCGTTCAGCGCCTTCGGGCATGAGGGCTATCTGCTCCGGTTGCAGGCGAACTTCTACAACGCTTTCAACAAGCTCAACCTGACTCCGTTTCACCAACGGAAACGGGAACAGCGGCGCGTTGATCGAGTCGCCAAACTTTGGGATCGCCCAGACGGCGGATGCAGGGAGGGTGATCGAGTTCGTAGCGCGATTCCAATTCTGACAAAGCAATGTATTGAAAACTGTGAGGGGAGCCATGGCGGCTCCCCTTTTCTTTTGCGCGACCTCAGTGTCGGTTACGTATAGTCTTCGTCGCGGATTGCGATAGGGGCAATGCCGGCAGCCGGAGTTGCAGCATTCGCCGCGCTTGAGGTGATAGGCCTCAGTAAAGACGACATACGGGCCTTCGAAGTAGTAGTCCTCGCCTTCGACCAGCGGTTCATCGTGGCCGGTGAGTTGGGAATGTGGCTCATCCGCCATAGGCCAGGCCTTCTTGCTGCGAAGCGGAGCGGGGCAAGACAGAGAGGATTGGAGACTGCGGTCAACAGCACGGGAGACTCCGGTGGGCGTGCAGCCCGAAAACGTGACGGTCTTCCCGGGAACGGCGGAGACGCGATCTCCGGGAATGACGACCCCTACCAGGTTGAGCGGATCTGCCGCAGCGACGGTTACACTTGCGGCGAGATCGGGCCTCGATCCAGTTCGCGAGACAAGGAACGGAGCGACTCGACGGCCTCCGGAAGGGCGAACTGCTCGCCGCCGAAGCCGGAGAGGAAGCGGCCGCCGCGAATCTCTCCGCGGGCCTCGAGGCGGCGGAAGAGGCCCAGCAACTCGCGCCACCGAGGAATGGTCTGCTCGTGCTGGAGCAGATCGCGGAAGACGACACCGTAGCGTCGCAGCAGCATCCAGCAGGCGGATTCGACTCTGCGCTTCGTGCTGTTCGGCGGCGGCAGACGCATTCTCCAGAGGTTCCGGGTGATGGCACAAGAGGGACCAGCGTCCAGACGGGTTGCGCTTTTGCGCGGCCCTGGCATGGGCGGGCGCGGCATAGGCGGCCTTGCGCCGCGGATCGATGAGCACGCGCAGACTATCGAAGCCATCGGCTGTTACTAGTCCGGCGGCGACCAATTCCCAGAGGGCGCGGCTGACATCCTCCTGCGGGCACGCCGAACATTCTAACCAGGTCGCCGAGGAACATGGCGCCGGAGTCGAGCAGACGGGAACGCACCCGAAGCGCCAGTTCGCTCAGGCAGGCCTGGAGAGAGGCTTCGGGAATAAGTCGCTGTTCCAGGCACAGATCCATCCAGAGGGCGTCATCCCGCAGAAAGAACGTGACCGGAGCCATGCTCGTGGGAACGACTCGCTTGGGACCGCCGCTCTCGATCGAGGAGAAGGCGGGGTGCGGCGAAATGCGCCCCCATCCAACGGCCCCGGTCAGGCAGAGCGCGTCGAGCCAGCGCGGATCATAGCCGGCGACACGCTGCGGCAGGAGACAACGCTCCCATTCGATGGCCGGCGCTTCGAAGCCTTCAAGACCGCGCAGCGCCTCGAGCAGCCCTTGTTCGCCGGTGAGCTGGGTTTGCGGAGCGACATGTTGCCAGCGCAGAAGCCACTGCAGGAAGACGGCGGGCGTGACCGGTTCGATCTGCTTGCGCAGCGCGCCGAGGGTGCGCTTATGAATGCGCTGCAGCAGCCTCCGCTCGCACCACTCCACGTCTTCGTCGTCGATGGGAGCATTGGAAGCAGGCTTGCTCTCGAAGATTCCGCGAAGCACGGTGCCGCTCATCTCCATGCGCAGGAGCGCCTTCCAGATTTCGCTCGCCTGCATGCCCAGTGCGGACGCGAGGCTGCGAGCAGTCAGCGGCCCGAGCATGGTGAGCCAGCCCTGCACGGTCTTACGCACGACCTCGTCCATGGTAAGCGGCTGCGGGCTTGAAGATGTGGGGAGAGGCGGCATATCCCGGTCGAGGCGTGAGAGTCGGCCAGAGCAGGCGGAGATGAGCGACGCGTTCAGCGGCAACGAGGTAGTGGCGTCCGCTCACCGTGGCCAGGGACGCACGGTTTTGAGCGACAAGGCGCTCGAAGAAGAGCGGCCAATGGCGAGCGCGAGCATCGGCGGTAATTTCAGCGGGAACGACGACTAACTGGCAGAGTAAGTCGTGTAACTCGTGGTCATCGCGCAAGTCGGGCCAGCACTCGTCGCGGACGGCGGCAATGGCCGCGGGATCGAGCCTGCCGGCCTCGCCCAGCAGCGCGTCGGGCACCATGCCGCGCATGTTCACGGCGCGGGCGCGGCGCTCTTCGAGAGGGGCATCGTCGAGGAAGGCGTAGGGATTGGCGTTGAGCAACTCGTGCGCAAACTGCGAGGGCGTGGTGGTGTCAACGGCCAGACATTGGATGGCGCCGGTTCGAATGCCTGCGAGCACGGCGATCAATCCCTCGAGGTCCATGGCCTCGCCGAGCACGTCTTTCATCACCTCGCGCACGAGCGGGTGATTGGGAATCTCGATGTCGCCCTCGACATTTTCCTGGCAGGCAGCGACCTGGGGAAAGACGGTGGCCAGCAGATCGTCGGAGCGAGTGCGCTGAATCTGCGGCGCGATGCGCTTCCCTTTCTGAAACCGCAGCAGTTGCAAACTGCGGCCCGCATCCCAGCGCCAGCGCGAACGGAAGATGGGAGAGGCCAGCGAGGCCTGTTCCAGTAACTCAGTGACGGTCTGTTCGGTGAGGAACTGGAAGACATCGCTCAGGGGGAAGCTGTGCTGCTCGGCGAGCGAGATATTGAGGCCATTGTCAGTAGCGGCGGCTTGCAATTCAAAATTGAAGCCACGGCAGAAGCGCTTGCGCAGGGCGAGTCCCCAGGCTTTATTGATGCGGCCGCCGAAGGGCGCGTGAAGGATCAACTGCATGCCGCCGCCTTCATCGAAGAAACGTTCGGCCACGATGGTGGTGAGCGTGGGGACGGCGCCCGAGCACGGCGCGACCGGCAACGATATAGCCGATCATCTGCTCCGCGCCCGCGTCGTCGACACAGCACTCTGCCTTGAGCCATGCGACTGTAGCAGCCACGGTGGCATTTGTCTGGCTGACGTAGCCGGGCAGCACATCCGGGGTGCGGCGATCGATCTCGGTCCGCAACTCGGAGAGAAACTGCGAGAGTTCGAGGGTACGTTGCGGAGCCTCGCCGCGCCAGAAGGGCACGTTGGGCGGCTGGCCCTGGGCATCTTCGACGAGCACGCGGCCCGCGCTCTCAACGCGCTGAATGCGCCAACTGGTGTTGCCGAGCAGGATGATGTCGCCGGGCGAAGACTCGACGGCGAAGTCTTCGTCGAGGGTGGCGATCTGAACGCCCTCAGGCTGCACGATGACGGCAAAGAGCGCGGTGTCGGGGATGGTGCCGCCGTTGGAGACCGCGACGGTGCGTGCTCCGCGCCGGGCCTGAATGCGCCCGTGCACGCGATCACGGAGGAGGTACGCTCCGTAGCGCCAGCGGCTGGCTTCAATGCCGTCGGTGAGCAGGCAGAGGACCTCTTCGAACTCGTCGCGGGTGAGATCACGATAGGGCTGAGCGCGGCGGACGACGTCGAAGAGCGCGTCTTCTTCCCAAGGCTCGGCAGAGCACGCGGCGACAATCTGCTGCATGAGCACGTCGAGTGGGCTTAGCAGGGAATTTCGAGGCGGTCGAGTTCCCCGCTGCGCATGGCGCGCATGAGGGCAGCGCACTCCATGAGGTCGTCGCGAGTGGTGACGAAGAAGCGGCCCTTGGGAATGGCACCGCGCCAGTGGCCTGCGCGGCCGACGCGCTGCATGCCGACAGCGATCGCGCGGGGTGAGTTGACCTGGCAGACCGAGATCGACGCTGCCGATGTCGATGCCAAGTTCGAGCGAAGCGGTGGCGACCAGGATGCGGATTTCGCCGGCTTTGAGTTTGCGTTCGGCTTCGAGCCGCAGATGTGCGAGAGAGACTGCCGTGGTGGGCGGCGACGTTTTCTGTGCCGATTCGTTCGCCGAGTGCGAAGGCGAGGCGCTCGACCATGCGGCGCGTATTAACGAAGACCAGAGTGGAGCGATGTTCGAGAGCGAGTGCGGCGAGGCGTTCGTGGATCGAGTCCCAGATGGACATGGTCGCGACGGAGCCCAGTTCGTCGTCGGGAACCTCGATGGCGATGTCCATGTGCCGACGTTGACCGACCTGCACGATGGCGACTTCAGAGGCGCGCGAGCCGCCGAGAAATTCTGCGACCAGCTCGATGGGATTTTGAGTCGCGGAGAGGCCGATGCGCAGCGGAGACTCGGAGCGGCCGGTGATCCAGGCGCCGGGGGTGAGACGATTTTCGCCGCGAACCAGGGCATCGAGGCGCTCCAGGGTAAGGGCAAGATGCGATCCGCGCTTGTCGTCGGCGACGGCATGGATCTCATCGACGATGACCGTACTTACGTGCCTGAGGTTGTTACGACTCTTCTCGGCGGTGAGCAGAATGTAAAGCGACTCGGGGGTGGTGACGAGGATATGCGGCGGACGCTTGAGCATGGAGCGGCGCTCGGCAGGCAAGGTATCGCCGGTGCGGACCGCGGTCCGGATCTCGGGGCAGAGATACCCGCGCGCCATGGCGAGGCGCTGAATCTCGGCCAGGGGACCATTGAGATTTTTCTGCACGTCGTTGCTGAGGGCCTTGAGCGGAGAGACGTAGACGACTTCAGTCTCGGCTTCGAGGCGGCCTTCGATGGCTTTGCGGAGGAGGCGGTCGATGCAGATGAGAAAGGCGGCCAGCGTCTTTCCGGAGCCGGTAGGCGCCGAGATGAGCGTGGGGCGATTCTCGAGAATGCGGGGCCAACCCTGCTCCTGCGGCTCGGTGGGCGTGCCGAATCGGCGGACGAACCATTCCTGCACCACGGGATGCGCCCAGGCCAGGCTGGCGGGCACGGGGAAAGGAACGGGATTTTCCGGCAGGGGAAGAGGAGCCAGCATCGGCCTATTCTACCGCGCTTTTCGTCTGTTGTTCGCCTTCCGGGTAGCGGGTTCAGGGCAAAGGTGTTTACCGCCGCAAGATACAATTTGTTCATGTCCTCACTTACGGCGCAAGACCGCGCCCGGCGTATCAAAGTTATTCTTTTCGACGTAGATGGCGTGCTGACGGACGGCGGGATCTGGCTGTTTCCGGCCGCGGCCCCGAGCAGCTCGACGCAGGAGCAGGCGCAGAAACTGGAGGGCCAGGGCGGATTCGCGATCGTGTCAACCAACATGGTGGAGGCGAAGGGATTCAGCGCGCATGACGGTGCGGGTATTTCGCTGGCGCGGCTGGGCGGGATGAAGATCGGGATCATCACGCGGCGGGTTTCGGAGACGGTCGCGTTGCGCGCGCGCGATCTTCGCATTGAGCACGTGTACATGGGGCAGGCGTACAAGATGAAGGCGATTCGCGAGATCCTGGAGAAAGAGGCGATTGGGCTCGAGGAAATTGCTTACGTAGGCGATGACGTGATCGATCTGCCGGTGATGCGGGTATGCGGGCTGGCGATTGCCGTCGCCAACGCGCGGCAGCAAGTGAAGGATGCCGCGCACTACGTTACGCCAAACTCCGGCGGCTATGGAGCGGGCCGGGATGCGATCGAATTTATTCTGAGTGCGAAGGGGCTACTCGAGACAGTCATTGAGCAATATCTCGACGAGAGTAACCCAATCAGCGCGAGCATGGATATCGGCAAGGGTAACTCCTGAAGTTACACTCGCTTGTAGCTGATCCTGTGACGCATGCATCCACCATCGAGCGGCTGTACAGCGCAGCCAAATAACCTGCGCGCGAGAATGTAACTTGACAACCCTTTGTCGCCTATGGTCTCTTCCATGGCGAACTGCGGGATACCTAAGGTGGCCATCCCAGGGCCAACGGTTCGCTCGACCATCAGCAGATCCCGAATCTATCCGCTCCTTTACCCCTCACGAGGAGTAATCGCCATGGCAGTCGAAGTCCCACCCGAAGTCGGCGGAGTCTCGCTCCGTCCATCGCATGCAACCAACGGCGGTATTGTCGTCAGTCAATCCGGAAGAAGGATTGGCGGAGTTTCGCGCAGGCCGGCACATGAAGGGCTGGTCAAGCCGGCGGGCCCAGTGCCGGCAAGTCCGGTGCACGCTGATTTTATTTACAACGGCGGGCCGGTGATTACGTGCCCATTGATGTACGCGACGTTCTGGGGTCCATCCTGGACGAACAGCCCGTCAGGACTGGCGGAAGCCGCACGCCTCACGCAGTTTTTACAAGACCTGGTCAAGAGCGAGTTCATGAATGTGCTGAGCCAATACGGCGCAGGCAGCGGGGCCGGATCCGGTCTCTTCATGCAGGCATCGTTCCTTACCAATGTAGCGGCCTCGATCAGCGACACCGACATTCACAACTACATCCAAGGCGCAATCAATGCGGGCGCCATACCGGAGCCGCCTGCGAATAACACAACCAACGTGGTGATCATTTTTCTCGACTCCAGTGTCGCGGTGAAGGATGCGACCTTGGGAATCGCAATGTGCGAGCCGGCAGGGCAAGGAGACAACGCGTTCGGTTATCACTACTTCTTCACTACCACCGCGGGAAACAACTGCTACTACTCTGTGATTCCGGCACTGGATGACGCTTGCCTGAATAACAGCGGATGTGGCGGCGGAGGCTGTTCCCTGACGCTCGCGCAAACGCAGGAGCAAAGGCGCACGCAGGTCACCAGCCACGAATTCGCGGAGATGGTGACGGATCCGCATTTCCCGAATGGCTGGTTTGGCCCATCGAGTGACGAGAACGGCGATATCTGCAACGGAGAGGCCGACTCGATCACGGTTGGGGCGAACACGTGGGACGTGCAAAGGACGTACAGCAAGGCAGACGACATCGCCACCAACGGTGCGTCGTACTGCCGTGCGACGGCGCCGAGTCCCATTCCAAAGCTGAGCCCCGGACCGTCTGCATTAACGGCTGCCATGGCGTCAGCACAACGGTTTGCGAACTACAAGGCCTTTCTACCTCTGCCGACGATCTTCCACGACGTGAAGACGAAGGAGACCAAGTGGGACGACAAGGAAGTCGAGCGCTACGCGCATCGATTCTTCTACCCATTGGGCCAGAATGCGATCATGGGCAATTTCTCTGCTACGTTGCGGCAATTCGCCGATGTGCTGGATAAAAAGAAGAAGTAACTTCAACAACTGCGGAGGGCCGGCGACTTGCCGGCCCTCCGCAGATTTGTTTGAAGCCACAGTCGGCGAGTGTTTGTTTGTTCACCGTACGACTGGCGCTTAGACGATGCTTTGTCGATCTCCTCTCTGAACCATCCCTGGAAAATTGGCGCGATCGGAAATCGCACCACGAGTGGCGCACAAGAGCAGATGCGTGCGACGCAGTTACTCAGACCTGGGTTCGAGAATCTCTCGGATTTCAATGCCCTTAAGTAATTCGCGGCGAAGCTCGCCCAACCTGCGATGCGTGCTGCGGGCTTCGATCCACAGCCATGCGCCGATCAGGAGGATGAGGACGAAGGCTACTGCATGCTGCAACGGAGAGAGCACGAGCCCCAAGGAACCGAGGGCACAGAAGCAGCACGCGACGGTATTGCCCAGCTCGAATCGAAAGCGAAGGATCAGGGTTTCCAATTGAGCTTGTCCGACTGGTGGGACTCTGAAGCCGACGCGGAGAAACTCCCAACGCTGGGCGGTGTACGACTGGTGACCGGGTTGCCGTTCCACGGAGCGATCGAAGGCCGATTCGATGCGCGCGCCTATACCCTCGCAGACCAATCCCATGAAAGTTGCGGCGAGCAACAGCGTGACACCCGTCTGTGTGATGTGGGTGTCTGTGTAGGCCCAAACGGCCGCGGAGCGCTGCAGCAACGACGCGTAAAGGGTGGCGAGCGAGATCGCTCCGGCGAGTTCCAGAGTGGCCAGAGGGCGCAGAAGGTCGGAGTCCAATGCCGTCGGCAAACCTTTCACCCGAACCTCCGCGGATCATGAACCATGCAGACCATATTACGCGGAAGAGTTTTGTCCGCATTAGAATGATCAGGGTTTGCTTTCACGCTGTTCTCGAGGAAAAGAAGAATGATTCACAGGAAACCTTCGCTCCATGCACTTGTTCTGTCCTTGTTCATGGGCCTATTTGTTTTTGGGCAGGCCGGGTTGGCTGCCTCTGCGGGGCCGGGTGCGACGACGCTGCCGAGCGGATTCACGGCGGTCAGCCCCTCCAAGCAGGTCAAAGAGATGCAGCGCGGCATCAACATCATCGGCTACGATCCGCTGTGGCAGAATTTTGCAAAGGCGCGATTCCAGCAGCGCCACTTCGATCGCATCAAGGCAGGCGGCTTCCAGACGCTTCGCGTGAACCTGCAGGCATTCTCGCACATGAATTCATACAACCGGCTCGATCCGGAGTGGCTCGCGACTCTGGATTGGGTGATCGGCCACGCGCTGGCGGACAACCTGAATGTAATCGTCGATGAGCATGACTTCAATGTATGCGGAGACGATGTTGCGGCGTGCCGGCCGCGGCTGCTCGCCTTCTGGGAGCAGGTGGCGGAGCGGTACAAAGATACGCCTAGCCAGGTGATGTTCGAGATTCTGAATGAGCCGAACGGACAGCTCACGCCGGAGGTCTGGAACGGCTTGTTGAAAGACGGGCTGGCTGTCATTCGTAAGACGAATCCAACACGCAACGTGATCATTGGGCCGGCCAATTGGAACGGCATCGACCATTTGAAAGACCTGCAGCTTCCGGCTGCGGACCGGCACATTATCGTGACGGTGCATTACTATCTACCGATGCGGTTTACTCACCAGGGCGCTTCGTGGGCCAAGGAGTACACCTCCCTTTCGGGAGTTACGTGGGGAAGCGAAGAAGACAAGCACCGCGTGGACCAGGACTTCGGGCAGGCGCAGGCGTGGTCGGTGCGAGAGAAGCGTCCGATTCTGCTGGGCGAGTTCGGCGCCTATGACAAAGGGGACATGGCTTCGCGGGTTCGCTATACGTCCTATGTTGCACGCAAGGCGGAGTCACTTGGCTGGGCGTGGACTTACTGGCAGTTTGACAGCGACTTTCTCGCCTATGACATGACGAAAGACGACTGGGTGCAGCCGATTCACGAGGCGCTAATTCCTTAGTTACTCAATGCGAGTCAGCGGGCACGGGGGTCATATCGCGGCGAAGTGGGTGGGCTTCGGTGTTGAAGATGATGGCGTTGAAATCGAGCGTCTCGGGCGGAGCAAAGAGCAGATATAGATACTTGAGGGTTTCCGCGAAGAAGAAGCTTTCCATGCGGTCCGCCTTGGCCTTGGTGCGAACGTCGGAGAGTTCGGCATATGCCGCATCGGTGCGGCAGTACTTGACCAGATTGTTGAAGTAAGTGCGGCCCATGGTGAGATATTCGGGGTTACGGGTGTAGTGATAGAGATAGTAAGTGGACTCGATGATCTCAGGCCGCAACGGATATCCCGGAGAAACAATTTTCATCCTGGCGTAATCGAGAGTTTCGGGCTCGATGCCGGCGAGATTCCACATCCGGTATGAGGAGGCCTGTAGCTGCCGCGCACGGTCGAGATCGCCGCCGAGGGCGAGCACGGCCGGGAAGAAGGCGTCAAGGGCCCCGTATTCCGTGGCAGTGCGCTTGCCGGTGTTCATATCCGCGTGGCCGTACCACAGGCCCTGATGAGTGGTGTCGGCGAGATATTTGTTGATGGCGACGATGCTCTCGCGCCACATGCGCTCGCAGTCTTTGTCGCCGAACAGGATGCTGCATTTCAGCAGATATTCGTAATAAGAATCGGTGCCACCCATGATGGACGCCGTGGAGTCGGTCCACTTCCCTGTCTCGATGTTGATGGCGGAACCATAGAGGCCGATCGGCGAACGATGTTCATAGAGCACCACCAGGGCGTGCTTCGCTTTGTCGTAGTAACTCTGCTTTCCGGTAAGTCGGCTGAGTGTGCCGTACTCGAGCAACAGGGTCCCGATCTCAGCCGGATTGCTGATGTTTCCGCGCACCTTTCCGGTCTTCAGGTTCACATACTCCCAGGGCATGCCGGTGGGCGAATCGAACATTGGCAACATGCGGGCTCCAAGATCGTCGGCGAGGGCAAGGAGACGCTTATCTCCGGTGAGCTCATAACTGCTGAGCAATCCGCCGAGGAGACGGATAGTGATCTCAAAGTCCTTGACGTAGATGTCCTGATCGAAATTCAGCTTCTCGTCGATGAGTTGGCGCGCTTCGTCGGCCTGCGGCTTGAGTCCCATGACGATCATGGTGTCGAGCGCATCGACCGGGGTCATCAGCAGCGTGCCGTCGTACCAGTCGTGCGGAGCCCTGGAAAGCGTGGCGAGATCATCGTGACCCCAGGCGTACTTCTTGTAGCCATCCCATGCGTGCAGGAACTCCTGACGAACCGCTGCGGCGGTCGCGGCGTTGTCTTCGTTGTTCGGCGTAGAGGCGGGCGGCTGCGCTTGCGAAAACGCGGAATGAGAGAAGAGGAACAAAGCCAACAAGAGAGACAGCGCGGAGCAGCGGGCTGGATTTTTCACAATCCCATTATCAGGTGCGCCGTAGGATTCGGAAAGTCGAACAGCATAAGGGAAGAGTTTCAGAGCTGGCGGAGAGGAGACGGCGTGCCTGCGCCTGAGGTGCGGATGCCTGCTATGGTGAGAGGAACGCATGGCCAGACGCAATTCAAGTGGAACCATTGTCCTCATCGCACTGCTTGTCTTCCTGCTGTTTCTGTGGGTTCGGCAACGATCGACCCTTCCTTCGCACGAGCGACACACCGGACCAACGAGGGGACGAAGTTCTGAACGCCGTTATCGTGATCATGACGGCCGCATGGAAGGAAATCGTCAGCGCGAAGGACCGCAGGATGCGCGCTGTTCGGACCTGGGCGTGGTCTGCAGCTCAGAGTATTTTGCGGATTGGAAGCAGCCCGCGATGGACAACTGCCACAGCCTGACGCGAAACGGATACCCGGTTCCCGATCCGCGCTGCACTCCGGGCGGAGTTGACCCGACGCGTGACATCGCAGGTGTTAAGCAGTCCGGAGTGGTTGACGCGCTGCGTCCGAAACTGCGCGACGAGCGAGGCGCAGAAACACGTGACGTACGAGTGGTATGGACTCGCGCGGCCGAAGTATAACTCGGGGGAGAACCAGGTGTGCGAACTGGATCACCTGGTGCCACTGGAACTCGGCGGAGCAGACGGGCTGGGAAACATCTGGCCGGAGTGCGGGCCGAACGAGACCGAGTTGAACGGGCGCTACTTCAAAATCAAAGATCGCGTGGAAAATTATCTGACGGACGAGGTGAAGGCGGGGAGGATTCCGCTGGACGAGGCACAGCGAGGGATTGCCGCGGACTGGACTCAATACCTCGAGGCGGCGAATCACTATTGCGCGAATCGCGGGCGCTGCTGAGCGGGAACAAAATGGCGAGACAAGTTCTACTTTATCGTTTACTATGCGTGCATTATGAAATGCACTCGCGTTCTTGAACCCTGTGTGCTGGCTCTCGCGCTTGCCGCAAGTCCGGTAATTGTCTGTGCTCAATCTTCAGCCACGGCGCCGACCGCCGGAACAGATCCCGTAGTTCTTGACCAGCTCTGGAAGCAGGGCAACAGCAAGTACGATGCCCAGAGAAAAAGCATTCTGGAGAACGTGGAACGCGTGTCTCATGCCGGACCGTTTCGTCCTGACTTCGAATCGCTGGATACGTACAAGGTTCCAGATTGGTATAAGGACGCAAAGTTTGGGATTTTCATTCACTGGGGCGTGTATTCGGTACCTTCGTACGGGAGCGAATGGTATCCGCGCGAGATGTATAAAGAAGGCACGGATATCAACAAGCACCACATTGCGACGTATGGCCCGCTGAACAAGTTCGGGTATAAGGATTTCATCCCGATGTTCAAGGCGGAGCACTTCGATCCGCAGGCCTGGGCTCACTCTGTTCAAAGAATCGGGAGCGAAGTACGTGGTGCCGGTGTTTGAGCATCATGACGGATTCGCGATGTACGACAGCGGTCTGTCTGACTGGACAGTGGCGAAGATGGGGCCGCATCGCGATACCAGCGGTGAACTGGCGAAGGCGGTTCGCGCGGAAGGCCTGCACCTGGGAGCGTCGTCTCACCGGGTGGAACATAACTTCTTCCTCGGTGAAGGACGAAAGATCGATTCCGACGTCAACGATCCCAAATACGCCGGCTTCTACGGTCCGGCACACGCATGGCTGGAAAACAAGGAACACACGCCGCTCAACAACGATTTCACGTTTCTCTCCACCGACTGGGGGAATGACTGGCTCGCCCGCTCGGCTGAGATTGTTGAAAAGTATCATCCCGACATCCTGTACTTCGACTGGTGGATCGGGCAGGCTGGGTTGCGCAACCAACTTACTAAGTTCGCAGCGTTCTATTACAACGATTCTCTGAAATACGGCGACCACGTTGGCGTGATCAACTACAAGGACTATGCGCTGGACGCCAACTCCGCAGTCCTTGACCTGGAGCGCGGGCAACTGGCCGACATTCGGCCGCAGTATTGGCAGACGGACACTTCGATCAGTAACAAGTCCTGGGGTTTTATTGAGCACGATACGTTCAAGAGTCCGGAGTTTGTGGTGCATCAACTGATTGACATCGTCAGCAAGAACGGCAATCTACTGATGAACGTGGGCCCAAAGCCGGACGGGACGATTCCTGACGAAGTGCAGCAGGTTCTGCTGTCGGTCGGCAGCTGGCTGAAGGTGAACGGAGACGCCATTTATGGAACGCGTCCGTGGAAGGTTTATGGCGAGGGTCCGGCAAAGGTGGTGGGCGGCTCGTTCAACGACACCAAAGCCACGGAATACAGCGCGGAGGATTTTCGTTTCACCACGAAGGGCGGAAAACTGTATGCCATCGAGATGGGATGGCCGACGAGTGGCGAGGCGGTGATTCATTCGCTGGGTACTAAGTCTGCCGGTCCGGAGATGAAGGTCGCGTCGGTGACGCTGCTGGGTTCTGACGCGCAAGTGAAATTCGAGCAACAGGAGGACGGGCTGCATGTGCAGGTCCCGGCACAAGCACCGGAACCGGGGAAGTTCGCGTACGCATTCCGAATCGAGGGTTCGGGGATCAGCCAGTAAGGCGCAGGACGACCTGAGCAGAATCGGAAAGGCAAGAAGGGCTAAGCAACGGAATCCCCGTTCTTAGCCCTTCTTCTTTGCGGGTGGGAAACAGGGGCCGATTCGCGATTTTTTTGGTCACAATGTCGTTTTCAGCCGAGGCGGATCGACTATAGTTCGGAAGTCCAAAGGGCAGCCACGACAGGATGCTTCTGCGCAGGTGAGCGCGCGGCGGGAGCACGATCTATAAGGAGGAGTTTGGGCTATGAGTTCGGTACGCGTGTTGGTGGGCACCCATAAGGGAGCCTTCGTGTTGAGTTCCGATGGCAAGCGCAAGAACTGGGATGTGAGCGGGCCGCACTTTGCAGGATGGGAGATTTACCACCTGAAGGGATCGCCGGTGGATCCGAACCGGGTATATGCGTCGCAGACCAGCGGGTGGTTTGGACAGGTGATTCAGCGCTCGAACGACGGCGGCAAGACCTGGGAGCCGATGGGCAACAAGTTTGTTTACGAAGGAGTGCGCGGGAACGCACCAGTGGTACGACGGCACGCCGCATCCCTGGGAGTTCAAGCGGGTGTGGCATCTGGAGCCTTCGCTGACCGATGTGGAGACGGTCTACGCGGGAGTGGAAGACGCGGCGCTGTTCAAGTCGACCGATGGCGGGGCGAACTGGAACGAGCTGGCGGGATTGCGCCGCCATGGTTCGGGACCGCACTGGCAGCCGGGCGCCGGAGGGATGTGCCTGCACACCATCATCCTGGACCCGAGCGATCCGGCACGCATTTACATCGCGATTTCGGCGGCGGGCGCCTTTCGCACGGACGATGGCGGCGAGACGTGGCAGCCGATCAATCGCGGCCTGCGCTCGCAGTACATTCCCGATCCGAACGCAGAGGTCGGCCATTGCGTGCACCATATTGCCATGCATCGCGAGCGGCCCGGCGTGCTGTTCATGCAGAAGCACTGGGACGTGATGCGCAGCGACGATGCGGGTGATTCGTGGAAAGAGGTGAGCGGCAACCTGCCTACGGATTTCGGATTCGCGATCGATGTGCATGCTCATGAGCCGGAGACGATCTACGTGGTGCCGATCAAGAGCGATTCGGAGCACTATCCTCCGGAGGGTAAGCTGCGTGTTTACCGGAGCCGCAGCGGAGGCAACGAGTGGGAGCCCCTGACCAAGGGATTACCGCAGAGCGACTGTTACGTGAACGTCCTGCGGGATGCGATGGCAGTGGATTCGCTCGATTCCTGCGGCATCTATTTCGGCACTACGGGTGGGCAGGTGTACGCATCGGCTGACGCCGGAGACAACTGGGAGCCGATCGTGCGGGATCTTCCGGCGGTGCTGTCGGTCGAAGTGCAGACGCTGCCATGATCCGCGTGATCCTGCCGCCGCATCTACGGCTGTTGGCGAAGGTGTCGGGCGAAGTGGAGCTCAGCATTGAGGGGCCAGTAACGCTGCGTTCGGTGCTTGACGCGCTGGAGGCGGCGTATCCCATGCTGGAAGGGACGATTCGCGATCATGTGACGCAGAAGCGCAGGGCATTTCTGCGCTTCTTTGCTTGCGAAGAAGATTTGTCGCATGACTCGCCGGACGCGCCGCTCCCGGAGGCGGTTGCGAAGGGCTCGGAGCCGCTGGTGGTGCTGGGCGCGATTGCAGGCGGTTCAGACTAGCCGAAGCGCTGGTGTTCCTTCCAGAATTCCGCCCATGGTTTGCGCGGAGGACCGCAGACGAAGATGTCGGGATGATCGCGGCTCTCTTCGTTCTGCAGATTCTCCGAGTTGCCATTGTGTCCGGCCAACCTGCAGCTGGTGAAGGTCTCGTCCGCATCTTCGCGCGAGAACCCGACGACGATGAGCGTGGTAGGCGGAGGAGAGGGATAGCCCCGGAGCCAGGCCGAGTTGGTCATGCTGATGGGCACCGGCAGTCCGTACTGCGCTCCGAGAATTTCAATCGCGCCCTGTTCCCCGTAGTTGCCGACCAGAATACCGACGTGGTTTCGCTGGTCGGGTGGAAGCGCGTCGCGAATGCCGGCAACCGTCTGGGCGAGTTCGTTCCAGCCGAACTCTTCGCGCAGGTCGCCGTTATTCTTTAAAGCGAAGTCTTTGAGGCGGCCGGCAGAAGCAATCGGCAGCACCAGCGCACAGGCATAGAGGCCGCCTACTGCGAGTGCGGTGAAGAAGACACCCTCGACCGTGCGCCTCCACAGGATGGGGAGAGTCGCCAGCCAGCGTTCAGCGACGGCGGCACCCATGGCCAGTAGCGATGGATAGGCCGCGGCAAGATAGTAGCTTCTTCCCTTACCGAAGAAGAACAACGCGAAAGGAACCAGGTACATCCACCCAAGCAAACGGTATTTCGGACTTCGAAGAAACGCGATCAGGCCGAGGATCCAGACCGGCGTGGCGAAGAGGCTGACGCAGATCCAGACCTGCTCGCGAAGAAAACCCTGAGCCCGTCCCTGGCGAACATCCCGGCTGTGAATGTGCTGAAGGAAGTGCAGCGAGATGAATCCGTGCTGGACCTGCCAAACCAGGTTGGGAAGAAAGATGAGGACGGCGAGCAGTGAGGCGATCCAGAACCATTTACTCCAGAGATAGCGGCGCGCGGTGGTCAGCAGCAGTCCGGCGAAGATGCCCGCGACCAGAAAGGTGATGGTGTACTTCGTCTGCAAGCCAATCCCGACGGTGACGCCAATAGCGAGCCACCAACGCGGATTCCGCGAATTGAGCAGGCGCACGGTGAAGTACGCGATCAGCACCCACCACAGAAAATCGAAGGATGTGTACTGAAATTCTGTTCCGTTGAAGAGCGGCAGCACCGAAAACGCGACGATGAGAGTGGCGGACACCTGGGCGAGTCGGCCGCCGCCGAGTTCGCGGGCCATGAGCCCGGTCACGACCAGAGCGGTGGATTGGGCAATGACAGAGAAGAGTCGCAGGCCGACGAGGGAGACCCCGAACAGGCTCAGGCCGAGGTGCTCCAGAAACGGCGTCAGCGGAGGATAGGCGACGAAACCCCAGTCGAGGTGGCGCGCATCGCTGAGGAACTGCAGCTCATCGCGATGGAAGCCGTAGCGCCCATTGGTGAGCAGGTGGACGAGCGCGACTGCCGTGGCGATTCCCAGAAGAATCGCTGTATCGGCGCGGCTGGTACGGCGTACGTCGCTCGGCGCCATGTTGGTTGTTGCCATTGTCGCTCCCCATTGGATGTGGACCAATGTACCTTACGGGCGCAGAAGAGCAAGGGTTCCCGCGTTTCTGGAGGCGCGGATTGGGAATCGGACTACGCACGGACCAGGCGCGGATGGGGCTATGCGGCGGATGGAGTATGTTCGGCGACGAGAGCCGGCTGATCTTCGGGATTCCCGGCGAGTAAGGGCCAACCGCGCCGCAGCACGTAGTCGAGCCATGCACCGGCGAACTGGGAGGTGAGGACGGCGGCGAGCACCAGAGTGGTGTAGAAGGTGGCGCTGATGATGCCCGCGTCGAACGCTACGCTGGCAAGAACGATGCCGGGGCCGCCGCGCGCGTTGGTGGTGATGGAGAGGTTGATAAGGTCGAGGCCGCGGAAGCCGGCGAAGCGCCCAGCCAGGGAGACGGACAGTATCTTGATGAGGCAGCTGCCGGCGAGAAAGGCGGCCAGCATGCCCCAGGCGAGACCGCGGACCAGGTCAAGCTTCATCCCAACAATCGCGAAGTAGACGGGGATGAAGAATGCGAACGAGACGCTGCCGATGGAGTTGAGGGCCTCGGCGAAGAGCTTCCGCCTGCGGTGGACGACCGCGAACCCGGCCAGGAAGGCGGCGAAGACGACGCTGACATCCAGCAGACCGGCGACGACGCAGTAGCCCAGCAAGACGGCCAGCGCATAGGCAACGGGCGAGTGCTGGGCGAGAACATTGAATCGCGAAGCATTGATGCGCTTGACCATGCGGGGAAGGATGGTAAGCCCCAGCGCGAAGAAGCCAACGGTCGCGACCAGATGGAAGGTCATCTGGCGAGGCTGAAGGACTGTCTTTCCAGCCATGGCGGTTGCGACGGCAAGAGCCATCCAAAGCACGATGTCTTCAAGCACGGCGACCCCGAGGACCAGACGCGCGAAACGGGTATGCAGGATCTTGAGGTCGGCGAAGATTTTGGAGACGACGGGGACCGAAGTTACGGCCACGCCGACGGCCAGGATGATGGTGAGGGAGATGCGGTTGCCGTTGGGACCGGCGAGTGAGGGGCGAACCAGCCACGGCCCGAAGAGCAGGCCGAGGAGAAACGGTATCCCCGTGCCAACGATGGCGAGCCAGCTGACTTCGCGGCGTTCTTCGCGGCTGAAGAGGTGGCGCGTTTCGGCGCCGGAGAGAAACATGAGCAACAGCAGGCCGAGCCAGTAGACGAAGTTGAGGATGCTGCCCTGCTGATGTGTGGCCTCAGTAAATCGTGCGGCGAAGTGGAAGCGTCCGAGCAGGGTAGGCCCGAGCAGCACGCCGGCCAGGATTTCTCCGACCACCTTCGGCTGGCGAATCTTGATGAACACGAACCCGAGCAACTGCGCACAACCAACAAGCAGCAAGAGGATCAACAGAATCGAAGTGAGATCAGCGTTCGACACGATGGAGCTAGGATGCCCCAGGTGGCCGGGGGTTGGTCAAGGAATCTAAGCCGAACGGCGACCAGCTAGACTTCAGCGTACATGACGCGGTCTCGCCCGGCGGCCTTGGCCTGGTAAAGAGCCGCGTCGGCTCGCTTCAGCAGCGGCTCGATGGGCATGGACTCGTCCCAGTCGTCGATGGTGATGGCGCCGACGCTGAGGGTAACGGAGAGGGAGCCATCCGAGGTGGAGAACGGAACCGAACCGATGCCGGCGCGCACCTGTTCGGCACGATCTTTCAGGTGGGCTTCGCTGCAACCGCTCAGGATGATGAGAAATTCTTCTCCACCGTACCGTCCGACGGCGTCATGCGAGCGGACAGAACCAAGCAGGCGATTCGAGACTTCGACCAGAACGGCATCTCCTGCGAGGTGGCCGTGCACGTCATTGATCCGCTTGAAGTGGTCTACATCGCAAAGCAGCAGGGAGAGGGGCCAGTGCTCGCGAGTGGCCAGACTGAGCTCGCTGTGCAGCAGGGACAGAATGGCTCCGCGATTCCACAACGAGGTAAGCGCATCGTGGGTGGCTTTGAAGCGCATCTGATCGCAGGCCTCGACCAGCTTGTCTTCGAGTTGAAGAATGCGGCGTCCAGTGTGTAGCCGGGCCTTCAGTTCGGCGGGATGACAGGGCTTGGTGAGGTAATCGTCCGCACCGGCTTCGAGGCCCATCACCACATCTTCGCTGGACTGTTTGGAAGTCAGCAGCAGGATATAGACATAGGATTCGTCCTGACGGCTGCGCACGACCCGACACACACCGGGGCCGTCCAGCTCGGGCATCATCCAGTCGATGAGAGCGAGTCGAGCACCTCCGGGTCGACACAGCTCCTGGGCTGCCTGGCGACCATCAGAGGCGGTCACGACTTCATAGCCGCTATTTTGCAGCGTGCGCTCCATCAGGCGGCGCGACACGGGATCGTCATCAGCGACAAGGATCTTCATCGCTTCGCCTCCATGCAGACGCATTCCAATGCTTCGGAGACGAGGACGAGTTCCACTTCCAGTTGGTCGAGCCTGGCAGCGGCGAGTGGAAAGTCCGCAGAGATTCCGGACTTGCCGATCGCCTCCAGTTCGGCGGCGATCCTGGCTCCCTGGGTCGCAGCCAGGTTGCCCAGCGCGCCTTTGAGAGCATGCGCCACCCGGCCCAAGGTTATGGGATCGTGATTCGTAACCGCGGCGCGTGCGATTCGAAGCTGACCGGGATAGTCTTCGCGCAACAATCCGAGCAGTTCTGCGATGAAGGTCAGGTCACCGTCGGTGCGTTCGAGCAGTTCCTCGACATTCACGCGGTCTGCGTGCGACTGGGCCTGAGATCGAGGCAAGGTTTGCGTTTCGGGCAGGCGCTCCGCAAAGCTGTCGAGCACACGATCGAGTTCTTCGATACTGATGGGCTTGGAGAGATAGCCATCCATACCTGCTTCCATGCAGCGCTCGCGATCGCCTTTCATCACCAGGGCCGTCATGGCGACGACTGGTTGACGTTGTCCTGAGCTTTGTTCGCGCTCGCGCAAGATCCGGGTAGCTTCGAATCCGTCCATCTCCGGCATCTGCACATCCATCAGCGCGAGATCGTAGGATCGCCGGTCGAGCGCGGCCAATGCTTCTTTGCCACTCGACACCACCGTCACGCGATGCCCGCGCTTCTCGAGCAAGCGAACCGCAAGCTTCTGGTTGATGGGATTATCCTCCGCCAGAAGGATCTGCAGGCTCTTGATCGAGGGGGAGTCCCCCTGCAAGGAGTAGCGAGTGACCATGGGGAGTGGCGCTGCCTGGTCCTTGTTGCTGAGCACGCGCGCAATGGCGGCCCGCAGTTCGAGCTGACGAACAGGCTTGACGAGATAGGCCGAGATACCCAGCTCGCCGCAACGTGCAGCATCTCCGCGTTGGCCTCCGGAGGTAAGCATCATGATGGTGGAGGCGGAGAGCTCAGGCCGGTCCTTAATTTGCTGAACCAGGCCGAAGCCATCCATCCTGGGCATGTGCATGTCGGTGAGCACAATGTCGTAGGGCTTAGCGGTGTCGCGCGCGTTGGAGAGCTCGACCAGGGCCTGTTCACCGTCGGAGGTGGAGGTGGGATGCATTCCCCACTGCTTGACCAGGCCCTCGAGAATTCTGCGATTGGTGCGGTTGTCGTCGACGATGAGCACCTTCATGCCGCGCATCGCGGCAGGCGACGCGGGAGTTTCGAGCACGGCCTCCGCGGCTGCAGGCGTTGTTTCGAGCTGCACTGTGAAATGAAAATGCGAGCCCACGCCGACTTCACTCTCAACCCAGAGATGACCGCCCATCATTTCGACCAGGCTGCGAGATATCGTCAGGCCTAGTCCGGTTCCTCCGAACTCGCGGGTGGTCGAGGTGTCTGCCTGGGTAAAAGAATCGAAGATCGTTTTCAGCTTTTCGGGCGCGATGCCGACGCCGGTATCGGACACGGTGAAGTGAAGTGTCGCAGTCATGGTCCTCCACCTGTTCGGCCACAACTTTGACTCCCACTTCGCCTTTCTGCGTGAACTTGAGGGCGTTGCCAATCAGGTTGATGAGTATCTGGCGCAGGCGACCGGGATCCCCTACGACCGACTCAGGAACCGCAGGAGCGATTTCGCAGAGAAGCTCAAGGCCTTTTTCGTCCGCACGCAAAGCGAGGGTTTTGAGAGCGCCTTCGATGCAACCGCACAGGTCAAAGTGGAGGTGTTCCAGCTCAACCTTGCCCGCTTCAATCTTGGAGAAGTCGAGGATATCGTTGATCACGTTCAGCAGTGCATCTGCAGACAGCTTTACGGTCTCGAGAAAGTCGCGCTGCTCCCGCGTGAGCTCAGTTTCGAGCGTGAGGTCCGTCATGCCGATGATGCCGTTCAAAGGGGTGCGAATCTCGTGACTCATGTTGGCGAGGAATTCGCTTTTGGCATGGCTTGCCGCTTCGGCAATCTTGGCGCGCTCGCGTTCGCTGTGCATCTCCTGCATGAGGCGGTAGCGCTGCTCGACCATTTCGAGTTCCAAAGCCTGCAGGCTGAAACGGCGGTCGAGGAGCGAGGTGACAAAGACCAGCGCGAGAACAACGGCGGTCACGGAGACGATCCCCGCCAAGCCCAGCGAGGAGATGCTGATAACGTGGCGGAGGTCAGAGGGGTCCAAGGGCGCGGGCATGAAGTGGACCGCCGCCATTCCCACGTAGTGCATTACCGGGATCGCAAGGCCCATGATGAGAGCGCTGCCGGACTTGCGCCAACTCCAGGTTTTGGTCTGGCCGCGAACCGCAAAGGTAAGCCATAAGGCCACAGAAGAAATGAGGATGGCGAGCAAGACCGAGAGCGCCACCAGGCCACGGGAGTAGGCACACATGGCGGGAAGCCGCATGGCTTCCATGCCGATGAAATGCATTGCTGCGATGCCATTGCCCATGAGCAGACTGCCCACGACCACGGCGGCAATGGTCATGGTCTTGCGACTTACGACATACAGGGCGACGGCGGACGCGGCAACCGCCGCCACCATCGAGACGAGAACCGTGGGCCAGTCATAGCGGACGACAACAGGAAGCCGGAATGCCTCCATCCCTATGTAGTGCATAGCCCAGATACCGATGCCCATGGCGAAGGCGCCCCCACCGAGCCATGCACGGCGGGCGAAGCCTCGGGCGGCGGTAATGCGGCCAGCAAGATCGAGCGCAGCATAGGCCGCCAGAATTGCAATCAGAATCGAAAGCGCCACGAGGCGATAGTCGTAGGACCCGATCAGGTTGGGGGTTTGTGGACTCACCGGATTACCTTTGAACCGCTTGGGTCACGGTAACATCCGGCGGTAACCCGGTATCTAGTACCTTTGGGCCATTGGCCAACTAGTACGTCCGGTCAAGGGCCGGCCAAATGCGCCTCAAGCACTCAAGGAACCGGATTGAGGTCTAACAACTGGTTTGGCGCCCGGGAATGCTTCAGATCAAGACTTTTCAGCCGCAGATCGCCAAGATTCTGCTTGCCGGTGCAAGGTCGCTGGGCTATTTTCAAGTTGCCGCTCTAGTAAACGTGGCTTTTTAACGAAACAGCATAGAGAACGTTACGATCGTTACCAACTTACTGCCTGTTCCTTGATGATTTTCCCTCGGTCTTGTGTTGATCTTCAATGCCGCGACTCTGTACCTGACCAGGTGGGTGGTGAGCGGTCGTCCGGCGGCCAAGGCCAGATAAGGATGACGTATGCGATTGCTTGTTGTGGAAGACGACAAAAAGATTGCTGCTGCGATTCGCAAAGGGCTCACGTTTCACGGTTTCAATGTAAGCGTCGCCCACAATGGCGAAGACGGATTTTACCGGTTGAACGCTGAGCCGTTTGACCTGGTGATCCTCGACATCATGCTTCCCTCTCGCGACGGCATCGAGATACTCACGACCCTGCGGAAGCTGGGGAACGCGGTTCCGGTGTTGCTGCTGACGGCGATGGACTCGGTGGAAGATGTTGTCCGCGGCCTGAATGCCGGAGCCGACGGATACCTGGTGAAGCCATTCGCGCTATCGGAACTCCTGGTGCGGATTCGTACTTTGCTCAGGCGA
The DNA here is from genome assembly GCA_963748555.1 of uncultured Acidobacteriaceae bacterium. Taxonomy (GTDB): domain Bacteria; phylum Acidobacteriota; class Terriglobia; order Terriglobales; family Acidobacteriaceae; genus CAWKKW01. Next base: position 18,400 of record CAVVJK010000002.1, on the reverse strand, counting down.
GCGGCCCCGGAGCGCAGTACGGTTGTGGCTGTGGGCGATCTGCGAATGGACTTGACCGACCACAGCGTAAGCAGAGCAGGGGTTCCGATCACGCTGGCTTTGCAGGAGTTCGCCTTACTCGAATACCTGGTTAAGAACAGGGGCTCGGTCGTATCGCGGGAGATGCTGGCGCGTGACGTGTGGAAGGTGAGTTACAAGCAATCGCCCTTTCGCAATATCGTCGACGTGACTGTGTCAAGACTGCGGCGCAAGATCGATGAACCGTTCGAATCCAACCTGCTGGAGACGATTCGAGGAGTGGGCTTCAAGATCCGCGAGCCCGCTCTATGAGGGTGTGGCTCAAGCCGCACCGACTGCGGGATCGACTGACCCTCTGGTACGTGATGGTCATGGCTGCGGTGTTGGCCATCTACATGTGTGGCGCGACGCTGCTGTTTTTCTGGGTGCTCACTTCGCAGATGTTCCACCAGGAGATACAGGATCTTGAAACTGTCGAAGGGCTGCTGTACGAGCGCGCGGACGGTAGTCTGTCGGTGAACGAGAACTACCATAGCCATCCCGAGCACAGGCTGTTGCTCGAGCGATTCATGGAAGTGCGGTCGGCGAATGGACGAGTTCTTTACCAGAACGAGCGACTGCAGCATCGCGATCTTGGCGGCCCTCCTCTGGCGGCGGAGTTAGATGGAAGCTTCTGCCGACGATCGTTCCGTATCGCCGGCGGGGAACGTGTCCTGATGATCAGCCACGTGCACTGGATGCATGGGGAACTGCGCCTGTTACGAGTTGCCTACAGCATCGAGCCGCTGCAGCAACGCATACTGCAGTTGATTGCAATCCTGGTAGTCGCCTTGCCGTTTGGATTAGCGGCAGCGGCCTACGGCGGGCGCCGGGTCATCACTGAGGCGTTGCGTCCGCTGCAGCTGATGGCAGGCCAAGCCGAACAAATCACCGCTTCCCGCTTGAGCCAGCGTCTTCCGGTTGAGAATGCAAAGGATGAGCTCGGACACCTTGCGAGCGTGTTTAACCATCTGCTGAGCCGGCTCGAAGACTCGTTTGATCAGCTCCGTCGATTCACAGCAGACGTATCTCACGAGCTTCGAACTCCGTTAGCCGCCCTTCGCGTGGTGGGCGAAGCGGGGCTGCAGGACCAATCCTCTGCCCGAGAGTATCGCGAAGTTATCGGCACCATGCTCGAAGAAGTAAACCGCCTGACGGAGATGACGGAAGCGCTGCTCACCATCTCGCGCGCGGATGCAGGGCAGATCGAGTTGCATATGGCCCGGTTTTCCATGGGCGAGATTGCGTCAGAGGCGGTGAACCTGATCCGGGTGCTGGCGGAGGAAAAGGGTCAGGTCTTATCGATGCAGCGCAGCGAAGATATCATGGTTCGCGCTGATCCTGTATTTCTGCAGCAGGCAATCATGAACCTGTTGGATAACGCAGTGAAGTATTCCCCCGCCGGAGGAACCGTCCGCATTTCCGTTACCAGGAAGAGCAGTGTACAGCCAAACCGGGAACAGGCCGTACTAAGGATTGAAGATTCGGGCCCGGGCATTCCCCGCGAAGAACGGCAACGGATATTCAACCGCTTCCATCGACTGGATACTTCGCGTTCTCACGAAGGAGGCGGCTTCGGTCTCGGTCTGGCGATCGCGAAGTGGGTGGTAGAAGCGAATGGGGGAGCCATCGGACTGGATGACTCCACGAGTGGAGGCTGCTGCTTCTATATCTCACTCCCCGTGGCATAACCGTGCCTGTGCTGCATGTACCGCTAGTCTGAGATGCCCTCGCCCTACTGACTCACTTGCCATCTCACGTCTGAGTTATGAGCGACGACCAGACAACCTGGCCGTCCGCGAACGTGTGCGTTGGCCCTGGAATGCATGCCGGTTCGCACCGCTTGCGTTAGGATGCTATTGCGAGCGCGGGGCCTATCTGCCGCGGCGGTTAAGAAGGGTGGATCATGAATCAGGTTTGGAATCGACGCGAGTTCTTGAGCCGCTCGGCGAGTTCGGCAGCAGGCCTGGCGCTCGCCGGTTCGGAAAAGCATTTGTTCGGAGCGCGCGGGTCGGCGTTGCAGGGCCGCTTTGTGACTCACGTATCCGTGGTACGTGTAAATCAGATTGAAGTCACTCCGGAGCGTTCGATTGGCCAGGATGAGTCTGCCGACAATCGTCCGCACCATATTCGCTCGCGGCGCGAAGCCTTTGCTCGAGGATGTCCAGACGGAAGGATGACGTGGGCGATCAGTTGGCTGGCGCTCAAAGACGATCGGCAGGAGTACAAGGAGGCGCGGCGGCTGCTTGCCTCCTATCACGACAACTATGGGGATGAGATCACGTTCATTCCCGGCGGCTACTTCGCGCCGATGTATGACACCCGGGAAAATAACCGGCGGACTATTCACGAAGCACTGCGATTGATCTCCGGCATGGTGGGGCATGGATACCGCCCGCAGTGCGTGGTGGCAGGTTTCCTGGATGCCGAGAACCAGAACTCGCTGGCAAAGGACGAAGGCATTCACGTATGCCAGGGCCAGATTTGGAGCCAGCACGGCATCGACAACGGCGATGGAGATGGCGGCATCTGCTACCCCTATTACCCGAGTCGCGAACATTATCTGAAGCCGGCACAAGGCCCGGCAGACTTCATCGATTGCGTGTGCCTCGATGGATGGACCTGCGATTTCCTAGCGGCACGGCGTGAGGGTTTTCAGGGCGGCTTCAACAGTCGCCTGGGCGTCGGGCCGATCGAGGCGGTCGGCAACCTGGGAAAAGCGGCCGGACGGAAAGAGATGATGGACACGACCGCGATGCACTTTGACCGTGGCCACGCCTTGAATCAGTTTGGCTGGGTGACGGGCATTTGGGAAGTCTCTGTCGGGCACGATGAGGATCTTACGTGGTGGTTGCAAGCGATCAAGAGCCGATGGCCGGACACGCAGGTGATCACGGAAGGGGCATTTGGCCTGGAGTGGCGCAAGCACACACCGGATAATTCGTCGCTCAACTACCGGTTCGATGCCAGGGGAACCGGAGCGCCGGGCTCAGAAAAGGATCTGGAAATCCAATGGTTTATGAATCGCGAGTTTCGCCTGGGACTGCTGAGTAAGTGGAGCACCGGCGAGGCACCCATGGTCATCGACTTCACCCGCTACGATCTGCCGGCAAAGGAGCCGCAGGGATTGCAGCGCGAATGGAGCCTGATGAATGTGGTGAATGAGAAAGGTACGCGCCCGCAGGACAGGCCGATTCGCCTGGGGCAGTTATCTGCTCAGGATCAGCATCGCATCTACGCGCGCTATCCGGAGCTGAAGAAGTTGGCTTAGGTTTGCGTTGTTGGGTGGAAAATAAACATCTCTGGCCGTTACCTTCTCATCCAGGTGCCCGCGCCAGATAGGGACGCGCGTGCGAAGTTGCGGAAAGATTCATTCGCGCCGTGCTGCGAGCAACTCTACTAGAGTGTCCAGCAGCTTACGCTGTTCTTCGCGAATGTACCGGTGTGCCTCGTCCAATGCATACCATTGGCCACGATCCACTTCAGGGATCTCGAGGCGCTTTCCGGAGCGAGGCGGCCATTCGATTTCGCACGTGTTGCTGACAAGTCGTGCGGGATCGCAATCTCCTTCAAAGGCCCATGCCGTGACAACCTTGCCGCTCTTCTGACGCACGGAACCAAGCTCCATGAATGTTCCATCCGCGCTGAATCCGGTCTCTTCGTGGAACTCGCGTTGCGCAGCAAGCAAGGGGTCCTCGCCGTCTTCGTACTCCCCCTTGGGCAATGTCCATACACCCTCATCTTTCCTGGCCCATATGGGACCACCGGGATGCACGAGGAATACTTCGAGGTTACCGCTTCGCCTGCGATACATGAGTAAGCCGGCGCTACGCTTTGGAATTTTCGCCATTGTCGAGGAACCCTCTGGATTGTAACTTGCTGCGGCTGCGAAACATGGGCAGTAGCGCGCCCGAAGGTGCTACAACAATGATCATGCCGACTGAGAAGCAACTCTTCACCCCGCGTGATGCCGCCCGCCTGATAGGGATCAGCTACCCAACCATCAAGAAGTGGATCTTAAGCGGGAAGCTAAAGACCGTGCAAACACCCGGCGGCCATCACCGTCTCACGGAGTCTACCCTCAAGCCATATCTCGTGAACGATCAGGCGAAACCCGCGTGGCAATCGCGGGAACGATACCGACGCATTAGCGGCAGAAATCAACTGGCGGGCAAGGTTGTGAGTGTTCGCGTGGAGGGTCTGCTGGCGGAAGTTGTTTTGAGGGTTGGGGACACGCACGTGACTGCCATCATCACAGCCAGCGCGGTACAGGAACTGCGATTGAAGAAGGGCGACACCGCGGCGGCTCTCATCAAGTCCACTGACGTGATGATCGAGCGCCTTGAAGACGAGTCCGGCTGATCCTTGCCGATGCTTGGCGGCTGAGTTTCCGGACCAATTGACGGTGCGATTCTAACCGTATAAATTCGAGACACGCGCTTTGGACCGCATGGGCCGGCTCCGAGACGGAGCTCGTGCGCAGTGTGCCAACCAGCGCTGCTCTGTTGGACCAGTGACACTCGCGTTCGGGAGAACCTTGCATGACGTATCGCGGGATACTGCTCGCCCTGCTTCTGACGATTGCCACTGGAACCACGGCGCTTGCCCAGATCGCGGCAGACCTGCGCGGTCGCGTCCTTGATCCCTCGGGCGCAAGCGTTGCAAATGCCCGCGTAGAGCTAACCCAATCCGCAACCGGCATTCGCGAAACAACCGCGAGTTCCAGTTCGGGCGATTATTCGTTCAGCCACCTAAGTCCCGGGGCGTATCGCATCGACGTGACAACCCCGGGCTTTGAGCATTTAACTCGAACCGGCGTTACCACCATCGTAGGTCAAACAATAAGGGTCGATCTGGACCTAACTCTCGGAGCAAGCCAGCAGACGGTTACGGTCGAGGGAGATGTCCCGCTGCTCGAAGCGGAGACTAGCAATGTTCAGACGAACATTGCGGGGCCGACGGTGATCGCCATGCCCTTGAACACCAGGAATTTTGTACAGCTCGCAACCCTGGCTCCCGGCGTTGAGCTTCCTCCCGGCACGCTGCTCCCTCGCATCAATGGAGGCCGGCCGCGCACCAATGAGTATCTCTACGACGGTATCTCTGCATTGCAGCCGGAACCAGGACAGGTGGCCTTCTTCCCGATACTCGAAGACATTCAGGAATTCACTGTGGAAACCAACAACGTACCCGCCGAGTTTGGTCGATTCAACGGCGGCGTGGTGAACGTGGCGACGCGATCCGGGTCCAACGCGTTTCACGGCAGTGTTTTTGAGTTCTTCCGCAACGAAGACCTGAATGCCAGAAACTATTTTGCCCCTATGAGAACGAGAAGGCCGGAGTATCGGCGCAATCTATTCGGCGGAACGGTGGGCGGGCCGTTGCTGCACGATCGCCTCTTTTTCTTTGGCGACTACCAGGGAGTCAAGCAGCTGATTGGCGTTACTCGGATATCGACCGTTCCAACACTGGCGGAGAGGCAGGGTATCTTCACTGGCGTGTCGCATATCTATAACCCGGCGACGACCGCGATCGTGAATGGGGTGAGCGTTCGCCAGGAATTTCCAAACGACGTAATCAATGTGCCGTTCGATCCGGCAGCGCAGGCTTTGCTGGCGCGCTTCCCTGCCCCCAACAACCTGTCCGCTGCAGCGAATAACTACACGCGAACCGCCAATGATGCGGACCACCAGAATCAATTTGACCTGCGCATCGACGGGGCGCGAGGAGATCGCGACTTAGCCTTTGGCCGCTACTCCTACTTCAGCGATGTCGAGCAGCCGGTGACGCCTCTACCGGAAGGCAGCGGCGCAATTACCGGTTCGGTGTTGGGAACGGGCGGGGTGGTTGGGTTATCGAACGTGCTGGGCCAGCAGGCGGTTATGAACGAGACACATATCTTCTCGGCACGCCTGCTGAATAACTTGAGACTGGGTTATACGCGCCGCGGCAATGGCATCGTCGGGTCCACTCTCGGCAGCACAGCATCGGCTGCGCTCGGCATTCCAGGCATTCCGACCAATGGAGCATTCAACAATGCACTGCCGCTCTTCACCTTTACCGGATTTCAGCAGCTTGGCCCATCATCGGGCACGTTTTCTCAATACCAGACAGCGGTGTGGCAGGCCGTCGACACGGTTTCTCTCACGCATGGGCGTCACGCGATCAAGGCCGGTTTCGACTACCGGTGGTATCAGCTGAATACGATTGCACCTCCGAATCCGACCGGGTCGTTCGCCTTCACCACGACTGGTACCAATCAGCAGGGCGTGACGAACAGCGGGAACTCAATTGCAAGCTTCCTGCTTGGCCAGGTGGACACGTTCCAGATCGATTTGCAGGAAAGCCGCATCCGGCCGCGCGACCACATCCAGGAATATTTCGCCCAGGACGACTGGAAGGCGACGGGCCGCCTTACGCTGAACATCGGGGCACGCTGGACTCTGCACTTCCCTTCTACTGAAAAAAACAACCAGGGAGCGGTATTCGATCTTACGTCACAGCAACTGGAGTATTTGGGGAAGAACGGATATCCGCGAACTGCGCGCGAGCTTCATTATGGCAACGTCGCACCTCGTCTTGGATTCGCGTATCTCTTTACGCCGAAGACGGTGGTTCGATCCGGCTTCGGCATCGTATTCATCGACCAGTCTGGCATCACGACGCCATTTACAACACCGCAGTATCCCTTCATTCAAAATGTCCAACAGAAAACGCAGGATAGCCTGAGGGCAGGACTGGTGCTTTCGCAGGGGCCCTCGGTCGCGCCGATCGCCTTCACGGCCGACGCTGGGTTGGGGCAGAGCGTCTATACGGTCAAGCGGTCCGCCGGGTCGGGCTACGTGGAGCAGTGGAACCTGGCGGTGCAGCGAGCCATCACAAACAACCTATCGGCTGAAGTCGCCTACGTGGGCTCGCATGTGGTTCACGTCGGCATTCCGGATTCGAATCTCAATCAGCTCACGGTGCAGCAACTCGCGCAAGGTCCATCACTTCTCGCAAAGGTTCCGAACCCTTACTATGGGCAAATTCCGGCGTCGAGTTCGCTGGGCGGCAAGACCATCACAGCTGCCCAGTTATTGAAACCGTATCCACGATTTCAGAATGTTGCGACGTATCGAAACAACAGCGGCACCTCCAACTACAACGCCCTGGAAGCCAAGCTGGAGCAGAGGCTCGCCCACGGTGTCTCGTTCTTGTTCGCGTACACGCACTCGAAGCTGATCGATGATGCATCGTCTGTGTTCTCTTCCACGGTGTTGTCGTCTCCGAACACCAGCAGCCTGATTGCAGCGGACACCTACCGCCCATACCTCGAGCGTGATTCGTCGAGCGGCGATATGCCGAATGTAACCTCATTCAGCGGTATCTACGAATTTCCGGCTGGCCGGGGCCACAGGTTTGCGTCCACAGGATTGGCAAACACCGTACTGGGCGGCTGGACCTTGAACTCGATACTGCTGCTGCAATCGGGTATGCCGGTGACGGTCACGCAGGCCACAAACAACAACGCGTTTGCCGGCTTTGTATTGCAGAGGCCAAACCTTGTCGGACGTCCTAAGCTCGCGCCCAGCCAGAGAACGCCCGCGAGATATTTCAACACCGAGGCATTTGCGATGGCTCCGCAGTTCACCCTTGGCAATGCCTCGAGAAATCCGGTTCGTGGTCCCGCGTATCGAGATTTGGATGTTGCTCTCACCAAGCACACCAGCCTACCGGGCGAATCCGAATTGGAGTTTCGGGCCGAAATCTTCAATGTGACGAATACACCGGCTTTCTCGCAGCCGAACGGAAGCTTCGGCTCCGCCGCGTTTGGCAGCATCACCAGCACCGTCACCGATCCCCGGGTGGTTCAGTTCGCCATACGGCTGAGCCGGTAAGGTTTGGCGAGCGGCCACGGATAGCATCAGTCGCTTGACTTCGTATAAATACCAATCGTTGTGACGTTTTGTTCCGGCTTCTCGTGAGAAGTTGTCGTGATCGTCATTCTCGTGCCGTCAGCGGACACCACCCTCTTGCTGATGGCGACAACCTGGAATCCCCTGGTATACGAGGCAACTACTGTACGGGAATCGATCCGTTTCAGGGAGACGGGCAAGAGCATTCCATGCGTACTCAAGACAAAGGACGGCCTTTCATCGTAGCCGGCTGTATATTCCGCATGAATTGTGGCCGCCGTTCTTATAGGTGGCATCCGACCGGTATTGAATTCCATGCTCCGCCGTTGTCATGGCGATGACCATGCTGGTCGGGCAAGTGCCTCCAGGATAGTGGGACCGCCGCACGTCGAGTTTCCACGTGCCCAGGAATGGATCGCTCGCAGCCATGGCGCTGTGCGCGGACAAGGCAACGAAGATTGCGAGTGCAATGATTCTCTTCATGTGTCGAACTCCGAGCGGGCCTTCTCAGGCGAAAGCCCGCCAGTGCAGCTGCTACAGCGATCGCAGAAAGTCGAGGACGGACTGCTTATCGACCTCCGAGAGATCGTTGAACTGTTCCACGACCTCGTTCGCTTCAGAGGCGCCGTAACTACGCGAGCGTGAATCTTTGGCTGGATTGTCTCCGCCATCTGACCCGCGTTGGGAGTGGTGATCCTGGATGGCGACCATCAAGTCATTGGTGCGCCCATCGTGCAGGAAGAAGAGGCGCTGTCCTAGTCCCCAAAGAGGCGTCGTGCGGAACTCATCCGGTCCAGCTTTTCCCTGGACGATGTTATCCGCCAAGGTCGCTCCCATATGGTGGAGCAGCAAGTCGGAGAACAGGTTCACAGTCTGCCCTCGCAGCGCGACGGAGTGAGGCCCGATCTCCTCAGCTGGAGTGAGAGGATTTGCAGTGCCCATGGTTTTAAACGAAGTGGTGTGGCAAAGCGCGCACCCGATTTTCCCGAAGAGCTCCTGCCCGTGGTGAGCGCTGGGCGACATCGGTGCGGGTTTTGGTGCGTCAACGAAGCGCATGAATTCAGTGAACATGAGCCACGCCGGCATGATCTTCAAAGGATTGGTGTAGAGGGAGGATTCCGTCCGCGGAATATCGAAGGGCTCGTAGACGGTGCTGCAGGTGGGCTCTTCACTGCGGCCTATTGGAAACGCATCGTTGCTGATGCCCATCTCGACGTTGTATGCTTCGCCCGCAAAGATGGTGATGGAGGCGTTTTGTGCCTTCCAGCCGAACCGGCTGATGGTGCCGTTGTTAGGAACGATGTTGGGGTGGCCTACGATTCCGAGTTCGTGTTTGCGCTCCAGGTCGGCATTCATGTTGGCGAGAATGGCGGAGTCCTGAATGCTCTCGATCAGACCCAACCCAAACAGCTGCAGCGGAATTCGGAATGCGATGTTGTTGTCATGGACGGCGCCGGCAAAGTCCGGCTGAGCGAGTGTGCAACCCGGAGAATCGGACCGCCCCTGCAGGGTAAAGAGGCTGTGCACTCCGCCATCGCGCGTGCCATCTGCGTTGTATTTGAATCGAACTTCGCGCATCGGGCCCTTGGGATCTTCAAAGGCCGGGACTGTGTTGGTACCGCCCAGTCGATGCGCAATGGTGTCGGCTGGGTTATGGGCCGGTGAACTTCCCCCGATTGCCGGCTGACTGTGGCAACTAAAACACTGGTCGGCATTGAAGACCGGACTCATGCCCGCCGAGTTGACCAGCGACTTGGGCGAGAATGGGTTGTTCGGATCCGGATCGATAGGCGGAACGCCCTGGGGCTGTTGGCTGCACGTATCGCAGCTGCCTTCCAACTCCGAAACCCGAAGCAGGCTTTCGATGAAGAGGGCATTCTCGTTATCGCTCAGGCCCGCGACCGCCTGGGGGATCGGCGAGGACGGATTGGGCCGCGGACCGGGATCGCTCGCCCTGGGCCACCTTGACTGCTGTGCGTTTGCGCTCGCTGCGAAGATAGCGGTTATGACCACCAGCAGACCGATAATTCGTGACTGCGTGGAAAACCAAGACGGAGTTCGAAATGGAGTAAGAGGTCTTGCCTGCTTGATGACGGGAAACTGCTGTTTCATCTGTGCGTCCTCCTGGATTGCGGGGCTCTCATGGTGCTCGACTGGTTGCGAGCCGCGGCAAACCTAGCCCTTCACCGTTAAGCTGCGGAATTCGCGGACCAGATAGTTCAAGCTTTTGCATTTGTCTCTGCAGATTTCCTCGCAGGGACTCGCGAAAGCCGAATTCTGCGATTGACTTGGAGTGGGTCGAATGCTAACGTTTGGCTCCAAAGCAGCGATGCAAGTGACTGATAAGCAGCAATATGAGTCGTTCAGCGAGTTGCTGGTCCGGTGGCGCGCAGGTGACAAGGAAGCCTTGACGTTGCTGGTGCCTCTGGTCTACAAGGAGCTGCGTGAGATTGCGCGCTACCATCTGAGGCGCGAGCGCACCGACCACACACTGCAAAGCGCTGCACTGGTGAATGAGGCATACCTGCGGCTGCTCGGGCAGCGTCCATTCCAGGCCGGGGACCGAGGCCATTTTCTTGCGATCGCTTCGCGCCTGATGCGGCAGGTGCTGGTGGACTATGCCCGTAGCCATGGCGCCGCCAAGCGCGGTGCAGCCAACCGTGTTGAACTCGACGTGTCTCTGGTGCTCGACAAGGTGCGGTGTACAGATGTTCTTGCGCTCGACGAAGCCTTGAGCAGGCTGGCAAAGCTCGACGAGCAACAAAGCCGGCTGGTTGAGATGCGTTTCTTTGGCGGACTTGAGCTTCAGGAGATTGCGGCTGAACTCGATGTTTCGGAATCGACTGTCAAGCGGGACTGGAATGTGGCCAAGGCCTGGTTGGCGCGCGAGTTGAAGAAAGGGAGTCATGACGACCACTCCCGAGCAGTGGCAGAGAATTAAGCAGATTGTTGGCGATGCGCTCGAGCGCGAGCCGAGTGGCCGAACTGCCTTTGTCTGTGATGCCTGCAGTGGAGATGCGGACCTTCGAGCGGAGGTCGAGTCTCTGCTGGGAGCCCACGACAATGCCGCAGGAATATCCGAGCCGTTTTTCTCCTATGCAGGCGATCTCGATTCAGCAGCCCGGCCCAAGGTCCTTGGACCGTACCGTCTCCTTCGTGAACTCGGCGTGGGCGGCATGGGCGAGGTGTGGCTCGCGGAGCAGACCGAACCCATCCGCCGATTCGTGGCTCTCAAGCTGATCAAAGCGGCGGTGTTTGACACCGCGACGAGCCAGCGATTCCAGGCCGAACGGCAGTCCCTGGCCACGATGGATCACCCCTCGATCGCGAAGGTCTTCGACGCGGGCACTTGTGGCATGCAGCCCTATTTCGCGATGGAGTATGTCGATGGGCTTCCGATTACCGATTACTGCGACCGCAAACGATTGGGAATTGTGGAACGATTGCGTCTCTTTGTGCAGGTTTGCGAGGGAGTTCAGCACGCGCATCAGAAAGCCATCATTCATCGCGATCTCAAGCCCACAAATATCCTGGTAAGTGAGACCGATGGAAGACCCCAGCCGCGCATCATCGATTTCGGATTAGCCAAAACCATCGCACCGCTCGTTGCCGGACAAAACGCGTATACGCAGGTCGGCGTTTTCATGGGTACGCCGGGTTATATCAGTCCTGAACAGGCTGACCCGGGCGGCGGCGACATTGACATTCGGGCGGATGTTTACTCGCTCGGCGCTTTGCTTTACGAATTGCTGACCGGATACCTTCCTCTTGGCCAGAGGCCGGGCAAACGGCCGCGGTTGGATGAGTTTCTTCGCGAGTTGCGCGAAGCCGACCCTCGCCGGCCGAGTTCACGAATCGGCTCTGCAAGCACGGCATCGGCGGATGCGCGAAGCACCGATTCGCGCCGGCTCGCACGAATGCTGCGGGGCGACCTGGACTGGATCACATTGAAGGCCCTCGAGCGGGACCGTGATCGGCGGTACGGTACGGTGATCGAATTCGCGGCGGACCTCGAGCGCTATCTGGAGAACCGCCCCGTAAAGGCGCGCCCGGCAAGTGCGGCGTACAGGCTACAGAAATACGTGCGGCGGAATCGTGTACCTGTGGCGATTGTGCTGGGCCTGTTTGCGGTTCTCGTCTCATTCGCTGCAACGCAGTGGTTTCAACTGCGCCGTATCACTCGCGAACGCGATCGGGCTGATCGGATTGCCAGTTTCATGACAAGCATGTTCAAGGTATCCGACCCGAGCGAAGCACGCGGCAACAGCATCACGGCGCGGGAGATCCTGGACAGGGCCGCGAAGGATGTCGACTCAGGGCTCACCAAAGATCCTGAGCTTCAGGCACAGATGATGTACGAGATGGGTTCGGTTTTCAAAAATCTGGGCCTCTACGATCGCGCCGGTTCGTTACTGACGCAGTCTCTCAATATTCGACGCCGAACGCTTGGCCCGAACCACCCCGACACATTGAAATCGCTGAACACTCTTGCGAAGACGGTGTACTTACAGGGCCATTACGCTGAAGCGGAAAGGCTCTTTCATGAGGCCCTGGAGACTCGACGTCGAGTCCTGGGCTCCGGAGATCCGGATACTTTGCAGTCGCAGTCTGATCTAGCCGAAAATCTGTCACTCCAGGGACGCTATTCCGAGGCGCAGAAATTACGCCAGGAGACCTACGAGATCCGGCGGCGGATTCTCGGTCCGGAACATCCGAGCACACTCGATTCGATGGGCAATCTGGCGATAGGACTGGAAGACATGGGCCGCTTCGTCGACTCAGAGAAGTTGTGGAGGGAAACGCTCGCGGCGCGGCGCCGTGTTCTGGGCCCAGACCACCCCATAACGCTGGCTACCATGAACAACCTGGCGCTCGTTTTAGAACGAGAAGACAGGTACAAAGACGCCGAAGACCTGGAACGCGAGACCATTGAGTTGCGTCGGCACATCCTAGGCCCGGAGCACCCCGATACTCTGGATTCGATGAGCAACCTGGCTCGTTTCCTTGGCTGCCAACTAAGATTTGCGGAAGGCGAGAAACAGCTCCGGGAAGTACTCGCGGTACAGCGGCGGGTTATTGGCCCGACGCACCCGGATGCGCTGGCTACGCTCTCTGATTTGGCTGCCACCATAAGTTCGGAAGGGCACTACGCCGAAGCCGAGCCGCTGGAGCGTGAACTACTTGATATCCGCGAGAAAATCACGGGGCCCGACTCCCCGGATACATTGCAGGCAAGGGCCGGTCTGAGCTCAATCCTTACTTATGAACATCGTTACGATGAAGCGGAGAAACTCCTGAGTAAAACGCTCGAAAGTGAGCGCCGCCTGTTTGGTCAGGATAATCCGCGAACGGTGAGAGCCGTATACAACATGGCTTGTCTCGAGGCTCTATTGGGCAAGCGAGAAGAGGCGTTCAAGTTTCTGAACGAAAGCGTCGAGCACGGCATGACCGCGCGCCGGGCACAGCACATGGAATCAGATTCGGATCTCAAGTCTCTGCATGCGGATCCCCGATTCGCAGCCTTGGTCGTGCGGGCCAAAAGCATTACCGCCACAGCGCAGACAGCGAAATAGGATTCAGTCGTACCGCGCGGGAGATCCGTCGATAGAACCGCAGATAGACATAGGTCACGCGGTGCAGTCACTAGCACGACGATTTGGCCGATCTAATTACTTCCTCGAATAATGATCCCTTCGTAGCGACAAACCATGCTTCTACCTGGTTGACGATGAAGCGATCGGATTCGTGATTTTTGGACGCGGCTGAGGAGTCAGCACGTCTTCATTGGGATTTGGGCAGGGCAAAATCGTGCACTTGGATTCGTTCGTTGGCGTCGTGCCAGTGTAGTTATGCAAGAAATCGGCGTCGGAGGCGGAAGGCCTGCCGAAAGTCGCGCCCTTCGTGCCTACAAGTTCCGACAGCAACGTTTGTAACTCGTTGATTCTCTGTTGGCGTCCCCGACGGGATTTGAACCCGTGTTATCGCCGTGAAAGGGCGGTGTCCTAGGCCGGGCTAGACGACGGGGACGCGGATTGGAGGGCAGGTTTGCACCTTCGCACGCCCGCACACAGCCAACATCGACTCTAGCAAGAGCCTTCCGCCATTTTGTCAAAAATCTCTCCGTCACCGCCAGCCTCGATGAGCAGGGCGTCTCCCGGCTTTCACTGGCCACATCCGCGCCCAGCCAGCGGCCCGGTCCTGGAACCCGCTCAAATGCGGTGAGTTGATCACCCGGGCTGGGCCGATCTGGATTGGCTGGATTTTTTTTGAAGCATCTTCCCGGTAGCTCAATCCAAAGCCCTGAGCACGTCTCCTCTGCGATCCCGCAGTGTTATCCCGGGCGGAGATGGCGAGTGGCTAGAACGAAGCACCTCGGTCATTTTTGGAAGCACGTCGGTCACTTTTATAGGTCGGGGGAAGGTCCCGACGCTGCGCGTACTAGAAAATTTTGTTTGGCTTCGTTCAAACCCAAACTGAAAGCCTTGCTCGTAGAATGAAGTATAATCATTGCTGCAGAATGCATAACTTGCACCAGGCTCGTTCCCGCGGTCTGTGACCGCGATAACAATTTTGGATGAAAATCAGGGGCTCGTCTTGAGAACGCTAACACCACTTTATCCGCATTTGCTCTGCCAGTCATATTCGCCGCAGCTCTCAGCGGTTGTCTGCGAAGCCGCGCGCCGGTTCAGGCGGGAATGCACCGCAGGCTTTGCCGGTGCAGACCCTGACGGTCGCCCTCTCGGCCATGGTTCCTCAATCGGATGAATATGTGGCGACGATCAAGTCGCGCCGGTCCGCCACTCTCATTCCCCAGGTGGATGGCTATCTCACGGATATCCTGGTCCATTCGGGAGAGCACGCGAAGGCCGGGCAGATCACTGATGGAAGATCGACCCGGTCAAGCAGCAGGCCACGGTGCGAATCGCAGGTCGCGACGGAGCGGCAGAAGCAGGCCGTCTACGAGTTCAACCAGACCGAGGTAGAGCGGCAACGGAAGCTGTTTGCCGCCGGCGTGACTAGCCGGGACAGCCTCGACGTGGCTGAGCAGGCATATCAAGAATTCAAAGGCCGACTACGAATCCCTCGGTCGCCTCCCGGCAGACGCAAGAACGCGCAGCTGAGCTACTACAAAATTACGGCTCCCTTCGATGGAATCGTCGGAGATATTCCCGTCCACCTCGGCGACTATGTTTCGTCAACGCACCCAGCTCACCACGGTCGACGAAAACGCGGATCTTGAGGCGTATATCTATATACCCACCGAGCGTTCGGGAGATGTAAAGCCCGGACTTGGCATCGATATCCTTGACAACAGCGGGCACCTGGTCGAGCACACCACCATCGACTTTGTCTCGCCGAGGTGGATAACCAGCTCCAAGGCGTTCTGGCGAAGGCGCAAGTTCACCGCATATCCGACGTACTACGCAATGCGCAGCTGGTGAAGGCGCGGAGTCATTTGGAGAGTAACTCCCACCGCCACGGTTCCGGTGCTGGCGATAACGCGCATTGGCGGACAAGCGTTTGTCTATCTGGCTGAGGCGCAAGGCGACAAGAGTGTGGCGAAGCAGCGCGCAATCGATCTTTGGAGATACGTCGGCAACACCTATGCCGTAAAGAGCGGGCTGAAGCCTGGCGATAAGGTCATCATTTCCGGAATCCAGTTCCTGGTGGATGGCGCGCCTGTTCAACCACTCGGCTAAGACGCTCTCGCGGTAAGCCTCTACCAACAACTAGATCAGCCTTGAGCATAATACCTCGGGCAAAAGGAAAGTATCTCTGTGGTTGACTTTTTCATTCGAAGGCCGATCTTCGCGACCGTATGCGCGCTGCTGATCATTCTGGCAGGAGCCGTCTCGCATCCCTACGCTGCCGATCTCTTTGTACCCCACGCTCGCGCCGCCGCAGGTCACAGTGACCAGCAACTATGTAGGCGCGAACGCGCAAGTGGTCGAGTCCGCCGTCACCACCCCGCTGGAGCAGCAGATCAACGGCGTCGAGGGTATGCACTACATCTCTTCCACCGAGCAGTAACGACGGCACGAGCAGCATCGATGTCACGTTCCGTACCGGCTACGATTTGAATATCGCGGCCGTCGACGTCCAGAATCGTGTCTCGACGGCACAGGGCCGTCTGCCGCAGGAGATCAAGAACACCGGCGTCACCATCACCAAGGCCAATCCTAACTTTGTGTTTGGCGCGGGCTTCTACTCCCCTGACAACAGTCTCTCGAACGAATACATCTCCAACTATCTTGACGTGTATGTCAAAGACGCGCTGAAGCGAATTCCTGGCGTGGGCGACGTCATCATCTTTGGCGAACGCAAATACGCGATGCGCGTCTGGCTTGACCCCATCAAGCTGGCGGCGCGCGGTTTGACGGCGGGCGACGTGACCGCGGCACTTCAGGAACAGAATGTCGAAATCCCCTCGGCCATCTTGGCCGGCCGCCTTCGAATCCTGATCAGACGTTTCCAAGTGACCTTACGCGTGGTTGGCCGACTTGACCGACCCGAGAGCAGTTTGAAGAGATCATTCTGAAGAACACTCCTAACGGGCTAGTGCAGCTGCGCGATGTGGGACGGGCGGAGATCGGCGCCGAATCCTACGACAGCAACCTGGAATACAGCGGCTACCGTGCAATCGGCATCGGCGTGCAGCAGCTTATCCAACGCCAATGCCCTTGAGGTGGACAAGGCGGCCAAGGCTGCGCTGCTCGAACTGTCGAAGTCCTTTCCTCCGGGCATCACGTACGTGGTTGCGTTTGACACAACCACTGTAGTTGGCGATTCCGTTGCGAAGGGATTATATCGCTGGAAGAGGCGATCGCCATCGTGATCGTGGTCATTTTCATCTTCCTGCTCGACTGGCGCGCCACCATCATCCCGGCGGTTACGATTCCGGTGTCCCTCATCGGGACCTTCGGTTTCATCAAGCTCTTCGGATTCTCGATCAACTCGCTGACATTGTTTGGAATCACGCTCGCGACCGGGCTGGTAGTCGATGATGCAATCGTCGTGATTGAGAATGTGCAGCGGCATATCAGCAGCGATCACGCGGACAAGCCCATACGGCAACGTCAGTGGCTATGGCGGAAGTTACCAGCGCCGTGATCGCGACATCGCTGGTGCTGATCTCGGTATTCGTACCGGTATCCTTTTTCCCAGGTTGCACCGGCTTTCTCTACAGCAGTTCTCGTTGACTATCGCCTTCTCGATTGCGATCTCCGCGTTCAACGCGCTGACTCTTTCTCCTGCCCTGGCGGCCATCCTGCTGCGCGGCGAAGAGGCGAAGTACGGACTCTTCGACTGGACTCGCATCCGGCTCGCTCGCAAATGGGCGACAGGATTCGCTCATGGGATCGACCGGGGATTCCTGTGGTGGGCCGCGGCTACGGTCGCGCGATCCACTTCTTCCTGCAGCTTCGATACGTGATGGTGCTGCTGTTCTTCGCGGGGGCTCCCTGCGACGGGCTATATGTATAGGCATGTGCCGACCGCATTCGTGCCGGGTGAGGATCAGAACTACTTCATCGTCGTCGTCCAGGCTCCGCAAGGCGCCTCGCTGGGCTACACGACGCAGATGTGTCGAAGCCGCGCAGAACAGGATCCTGCTGCAGGATCCTAAGATGTCTTTGGAACCTTTGCGGTTCCGGGCTTCCGCTTGAGGCAGGCAGCGCGTCGAACGCAGCAATTGTCTTCGTTCCATTCAATCCACATCGACAGGCCCGGAACGCAAAGGGTCATTCGGCGACGCCGACATCGTGGCGCGCGCTCAGCCGAAACTTTTCATGGAATACCTGGCGCGATCCTGGTCTGCCTTCGAGCCGCCGGCGATTCAAGGCATCGGCTCGTATGGCGGCTTCCAGTTTGAGCTTACAAGATCTTGGCCGCAACACCCTCCAAGACCTTGACGTCGCCGCGCACCAGATCATCGGCGACAGCCGTCCGAGCCAGGAGCTCTCCAAGGTCTCTTCACCAGCTTCACGGCCAACGATCCGCAGCTTCTGGTGACCATCGATCGTCAGAAGGCGGGGGCTCTCGGAGTTCCGATCAGTGAGGTCCCGCGGCGCTCGGCGTCTACATGGGTTCGCGTACGTGAACGATTTCGACTTCAACAATCGTTCCTATCGTGTCTATGTGCAAGCCGACCGAGCCGTTTCGCATGACCGCGCAAGGATTTACGCTAGTTCTATGTCCGCTCTGAAAACAACGGCCTGATCCCGGACGACAACCTCGTGTTTATCACGTGAGACTTCCGGCCACAGGTAATGAGCCATCACAAAACCTCTTCCGTTCAGCGGAAATCGACGGGTCTCCTGCACCCGGGGTCAGTTCCAGCGAAATCCACCAGGAGGCGATGGTGAAGCTGGCCAAGGCCAATATGAACCAGGGCATGACTTACTCCTGGACCGGCCTGGCACAGGAAGAGGTCGAGGCTGCGGGCA
>CAVVJK010000001.1:0-188314 GCA_963748555.1 uncultured Acidobacteriaceae bacterium | reverse complement strand
TAGCGATTTGCGCGTATGCGTCTCCCACCCTTCGCAAACTACGCGAAGGATGGGGCACCCGCCGTTTCTTGACCACCCCGAATGGTGGGTACTCGCGCTTCCGTTACCGATGAGAGGGAAGGCCGCGAGGAAGCAGATCGGCAAAGACGAATCCCTCGCGCTCGACGACGTTCCCCTACCTGCACCGGAATTGGCCGGCGGAAGACGGGTGCGTCGCACACGAAGGTGTGGAATTCTCCGTTTTCTCCGCAGGGATCGACCTCGGGCGGTAAATCCGCAAGGAGCGCTAATCGTAGTCCCGTCCGACAAAGGACGCGGCCAGCTTGCTGGTGTCCACGCAGGTGAGCTTCGCCTTGACGCTTGCGGCGATCAGGTCGCGTCCGAGTTGGGCCGTCGGGATCTCCCAGACAGGGAAGATTGGTTCCAGTCCGCTGTCCTCCAGCTGCTTTACCCGGTAGTTGCGAATGTCCTGAAGGAACAAATCTCCGAAGGCTACCGCCTCGATCCTTCTTCTCTGGCTTGGTGCCAGACTGCTTTGAGTTGGTCTTCATAGATAAGGTTCGAGCAGGGCCATGGAAGCTGGATCGGCCAGAGCGGCAAACCCGCCTGCTCTGCCTGTGCCTCGACCAGCGTGCGCCGGACCGCATGCATGGCGACCCGGTTGGCGGCGGAGTTGAAGGTGGTGAAGAGCGCGGCCACTTCGATATCCGGCTGCTGGCGCAACAGGTGCAGCATCCACGTGCTGTCTTTGCCGCTGCTCCACGACACCAGCACCTTTCTCAATTCCGGCTTCCGATCAAGCGCGCTATCTCAGTCTGCGGGTGGAAGCGGCGCCATTGTTCCGAGGCAGGCTCCCCAAACGACACGCCGTGCAAAATCTCCGCGATAATTTCCGCAGTCCGGGAGACGGTCATCCCGGAGCGATTAAAGAACAGGTTGCCATCCGCGAAAAATACGTTGCCGTTTGCGAACGGCCTGAAGTTCTGGCCACCATGGGTATCGTTCGAGGACGCTCTGTTCACGCAGGCTCCGCTCCAGAGTGTAGCCGCAGGGCGCCACGATCAGGTACTCCGGATCGGCTTGGCGGAGCTCTTCGCCGGGAATTGCGGCCGAGTATTCACCCTTGTTCCCGATTACCAGCCTGCCGTTGGCAATCTCAACCAGTTCGGGACCCCAGTTCCCCATCGCAAAGACAGGGTCGGTCCATTCCATCATGACGACAGTGGGTGGCGCGAAGCTGGCGACTCGTTCACGGACACGCTCGAGACGCTGCTGTTCGCGGTGCACCAGGGCCTCGCCCTGCGCTTGCAGATCCAGTGCCAGCGCGACCTGTCGAATGCTCTCGAAGATGTCGTTGAGGGAAAAAGCGGACAAGGCAATCTGTTTCGCGCTCACAGCACACGAGCCGCTCCGCTCGAGGTCGCCGGGTGTAACGGCACACACTTCGCAATGGGCTTGCGTGATCAGCAGATCGGGTTGCAGGTCGCGAATCCGGTCCCCGTGAATCTGATACAGCGGCTCTCCGGTCGCGATCCTGCGCCGGACCTCCGCATCGATCTCGGCACTCGAAACCATGACGTCGAAAGCCGGTTCGCTGCAGGCGGGAAGACGGCGCACCCAGTCGGGGTTGTCGCATTCATGCGAACGCCCGACCAGCGTATCGCCCGCACCCAGGGCGCAGACAATCTCGGTCGCGCTGGCCAGCAGCGAAACTACGCGCATGCGAGAGCAGCCTGAGTCGAGGTTTGAGACGTCGCAATTCGGTGGGTCTGAGGATGCATAGGTTACCTGTTTCGATTGTATGGCTGCCATGCCCTGGCTGGGGATCCGAGGACAGGCGTATGGCCGTTTGGCTTGCGCAGAACAACCGGTGCAAAGAGAAAGGGGCCGAGCAGATGCCGGCCCCTCCTCTATCTTGCGACGTAGACCGGCTACGCCGTACGCGTCGGCCTCGAACCCCGGAATCCGTAATAGGCGATGTAGATGTAACAAAGTGCAGGGAGAATAAAGGCGTGGTGAATGCCGATGTGGTCGGCCAGACGGCCTTCGATCACCGGGAATCACCGCGCCGCCCACGATCGCGGCGATCAGCAGGCCGGAACCTTTGCCGGTCATCGGACCGAGTTCCGCAATGCCCAGCGTAAAGATGGTGGGGAACATGACGGAGTTGAACAGGCCGACCAGCAGGATGCTCCAGACCGCGAGCGAGCTGAAGCTGAGCATGGAGGTGACCACCAGCAGACCGGCGACGATGGCGACGGTGCCCAGAGCCATATTCGGACGAACCTTCTGCAGTACGGCGGAACCGATGAAGCGGCCGACCATGGCTCCTCCCCAGTAGAGCGAGACGAGCTTGGGCGGCACGAATGCACCGTGAGGCCGCCGGTATCGGGCTGGCTGAAGTAGTTGACCAGGAAGCTGCCGATCGCGACCTCGGCCCCGACATAGGTGAAGATTCCAACTGCGCCAAGCAAGGTGTGCCGGTACTTCCAGATGCTGTCGGTGACGCCTTCTTTGCCGGGGCGGAAGTCGCGGGTGGTCTCGATGCGCGGCAGCTTAAACATGGCAATCGCCAGGCCCAGCAGCACCAGGGCCAGCGCGATGGCCAGATACGGCATCTTGACCGTGGCCGCCTCGTGCAGGCGATAGGCGTGCAAGGCGTCCGGAGCCATGGCCCGGACTTCCTCCATGGTCTTGGGAGCGGTGCTCAGGATCAGGAACGAGCCGATCGTGGGCGCAATGGTGGTGCCCAGCGAATTGAAGGCCTGCGTCAGATTGAGCCGGCTGGATGCAGTGCGCTCCGGGCCCAGTACCGAGACATAGGGATTCGCCGAGACCTGCAGCACCGTGATGCCGGCGGCGAGTACGACTTCCGCAACCAGAAAGAGCGGGAATGACGGGACGCTGGCGGCGGGAATAAACAGCAGCGCGCCGCACGGCCATCGTCAGCAGGCCGGTCACCATCGTCCGTTTGTAGCCGATCCACTCCACCACCCATCCGGCTGGTACGGCGAAGACGAAGTACGCGCCGAAGAAGACAAACTGCACGAACATGACCGCGAAGTAGTTCAGGTCGAAGATCGACTTCAAATGCGGGATCAGGATGTCATTGAGGCAGGTGAGAAATCCCCACACGAAGAAGAGCGTCGTCACCATGGCCATCGCGCTCTTGTTGCTGCTGCTGGGCTGCGTGGCCGTGGTGGTGCGGCCCTGACTTACGTTTGCGATCGCCATTAGTGTTAGGTGAACTCCCGCTCTTGTTTCTCTTGGCGCCGACCGGGCAGGGCGGCGCATCGCTGATCATATAAGATGCCCGGCACCTCTGGCGTGACGACTGCCACAAACCTCTTTCTCGCAAGACACGGGAGCCGAAGGGCATCTGATCAGGATTCAGTTCTCGTATCGAAACAAGCCGAGGCATGTTGGAGGCATGAAACTTTCAGCCTGTAAACCCGTCTGTGAATGCAGACAAACTAAAATTGAGACTCGCAACGCACCCTCTGGGCGAATCTCTCTCTCAGGCAGAAAGAACCTCACTATGAGCATCCATTCCAAAGCCGTATGCCTCACGATTCTCGGCGCGGCCATGATCCCCGGTTCCCTCTCCTCGCTCGCGATGCTGGCTCAGACGCCTGCGGCGCAGGCCACCCCGGCAAAGGGTGCGACCCGCCTGGTCGGTGCCGTCACCGCGGTGAACGGGCAATCCATCACGATCAAGCTGGACAACGGCAGCGAAGCAACGGTTGCCGTCGACGAAGATACCCGGATGTTGCAGGCCGCGCCGGGCCAGAAGGACCTCTCTGCGGCTACCCCAATTCATGTAACCGACTTGCAGGTGGGCGATCGCGTGCTGGCCCGGGCCACCGCCGGGGACGACGGCAAGTACCAGGCCTCCACCCTGATCGCGATGAAGCAGTCGGACATCGCGCAGAAGCAGGCACACGAGCGGCAGGATTGGCAGCGAAGGGGAGTCGGCGGCCTGGTCAAGTCCGTGGATGCCGCATCCGGCACGATCGTGGTGGCAGCTTCTGAGGCTGGTGCGCCGAAGTCGATCACCATTCATGCTGGAGCCGAAGACCATCGTCCGGCGGTATGCGCCGGATTCAGTCAAGTTCGACGATGCCAGGACCAGCACGCTCGATCAGGTCAAGGCCGGCGATCAACTGCGCGCCAGAGGCGAACGCGCAGCGGATGGAAGTGAATTGACGGCGGAAGAGATTGTTGCGGGCAGCTTCCGCAATGTGGCGGCTACGGTGCAGTCCGTCGATTCTGCTGCGGGAACGCTGACCCTCACCGATCTGGCCACCAAGAAGCCGGTCGTGATTGGAATCAGCGCGGACTCGCAACTACGCCGCCTGCCGCCGGCGATGGCGCAAGGCATCGCCATGCGGCTGAAAGGCCAGGGAGCGGCCGGAGCAAACCCGGCCGGACGAGATGGCGCTGCAGCGGCACCCTCAGGGCCGCCGAATGCTGCCCGGCCCGCGCCGGGCCAGGGCCCGGATGGTGGCCGAATGGGCGCGAACGAAAATCAGCCGAGGGGTACGGCAGGCCCCAATGGCGGGCGCGGCGGAGACATGCAGCAGATGCTCGCCCACGCTCCGGCCATTCAGCTAGCTGATTTGAAGAAAGGCGACGCCGTGATGGTAGTCGCGACCGAAGGATCCGCCGACAAGCCGCCGACCGCAGTCACGCTGCTGGCAGGGGTGGAGCCCATGCTGCAGGCCTCGGCCAGCGCCAGTCAGTCGATGATGATGGCGTCCTGGAATCTAAACCAAAATGGCGGCCAAGATGCTCAGTAGTTCAAAAGCTTCAGCCGTAAACTTTGCTTCACCTTTTCTTTGGAGAACCGTGAAAATCCGATCCTTTCTTTTCCTGCTTCATGGCTGTATTTGGACTGCTGTTGGCTGTATCGCCGGCACAGCATCTTCTGGCCCAGGCCGGCAACGCTACGATCCACGGACAGATCGCCGATCCCTCCGGCGCAGTGATTCCGCAAGCCAGCATTACCGCAACTTCGACCAACGGGCAAAAGTACACGGCCATTTCTGACAATGGCGGCGCTTATGACCTTCGCGGCGTGGCTCCCGGGACGTACACCATTCGAGGTCGTGGCGACCGGGTTTGCAAACTTCAATTCGGCGCCCATGACTCTGGCCGCTGGACAGGTGAAGCGCGTCGATGTTGCGCTTAGCCATCGAGGTGGAGCAGCAGCAGGTGACGGTGACCGATGAGACGCCAACCGTCAGCCTCGACCCGGGCGCCAACGCCAATGCGCTGGTGATTAAAGACAAGGACCTGGACGCGCTCTCCGACGACCCCGATGAGTTGTCTTCGGAACTGACCGCGCTCGCAGGACCATCGGCGGGTCCCAACGGTGGGCAGATCTACATCGACGGATTTACCGCCGGTCAGCTGCCGCCGAAGTCGGCTATCCGCGAAATTCGTGTCAATCAGAATCCCTTTTCCGCCGAGTACGACAAGCTTGGGTTCGGCCGCATTGAAATCCTCACCAAGCCGGGAACGGACAAGCTGCACGGCCAGTTCTTCGTGAACGGGAACTCGAACCTTTTCAATTCCAAGAATCCCTTTGCGCGGCAAATCCCTTCGTACCACACCCTGCAGTATGACGGGAACGTGAGTTCTGCTCTCGGGAAGAAAGCTTCGTTCTTCTTCAACTTCGATCGGCGGGACATCCAGGACAACAGCATCGTGACGGCGGTTCTGAACGGGAGCAGCGCCGACCTGCGATCCGAATACGGTCGACTACTCGCCACTTACGTGCCCAATGCAACGCCTTGCAGCCTGGCGGTGCCGAATCCTCGCACTCGCACCAACCTGAGCCCGCGACTCGATTTTCAATTGGGGGAGCGAAACACGCTGACGCTGCGATATCAGTACTTCAACAACAGCCAGACAGAACAGCGGCACCGGCCAATTCGCGCTTCCTTCGCAGGGCTATAACGACGACGAAACGGAACACACGATTCAGATCAGCGACACGCAGGTGCTGACCGACAAGGTGGTGAACGAGACCCGGCTGCAATACATTCGCGACGGCGAAACCGCAGACGCCCGTCAGCAGCGATCCCACGGTTCAGGTGCAGGGTGCATTCACCTCAGGCGGTTCCAGCGACCAGACCTCAAACGACAAAACCAATCGTTACGAATTGCAGAATTACACCTCGGTCGCGATGGCCAGCCACTTTATGAAGTTCGGCGGACGCCTGCGGTACACGCGCGACGCCAACGCAGCCAACTCCAACTTCAACGGCTTCTTTACCTTTGGCTCGCGCATCGTGAATGGGCAGACGATCAGCGCGCTGCAGTCTTACCAGATCACCCGCAAGGCGCTCGCCAACAACCCGAATCCAGCCGCCAGAGGAGTGGGCCAGCGATTCAGGCGCAGGGCGGTGGCGCCAGCCAATACACGCTGACCACCGGCCGAATCGCGACTACGGCAAGTCTTCGATGTGGGCTTGTATTTCCAGGATGACTGGAAGATCCGCCCCAACTTCACCTTGAGTTATGGCCTGCGCTACGAGACGCAGAACGAAATCTCCGACCATGCCGACCTTGGCCCGCGAGTCAGCTTCGCGTACGGGTTTGAGCCGCGATAAAAAACCGGCCAAGACTGTGCTTCGTGGCGGCTATGGTATCTTTTACGACCGCTTCCAGATCGCGCAGATTTTGCAGGCCATCGCCTGAATGGGAATCCCGGCGGAAACTCGGCCAGGTGCAGTTCGTGGTCAAGAACCCCACCTTCTTACGGCTGCACGCCTTCGCGGACCTGCCCGGTCGAAGGAACGGCCACTACCGGCACCATCTACCAGATCGCGCCCCACCTGCGGGCTCCCTACACCATGCAGGCGGCGGTAGGCCTCGACCAGCAGTTGACCAAATACGCTACTGTCTCGGTTACATACCTGAACTCGCGCGGCGATCACCAGTTACTCACCGAGAATGTGAATGCGCCCTTTCCCGATGTGCCGGGGACGACTGGGGCGCGGCCCAACCCGAACGCAGGCAACATCTACCAGTACACGTCTGCCGGCATCTTCAAACAGAACCAGCTGATCCTGAATGTGAACCTGCGCGCGTCGCTTCGTTGTCGCTGTTCGGCTTCTATCAGCTGGGGTATGCCGACAGCGATACCGGCGGCGTGACCACCTTCCCGTCCAACCAGTACGACATCGCGCAGGACTACGGCCGCGCCGCCTTTGATGTGCGGCATCGGCTCTTTTTGGGTGGATCGTATTCGACCCCGAAGTTTGGCGTTCGCTTGAGTCCATTCATGATCGCCTCCTCGGGGGCGCCGTTCAACATCACCACCAGCCAGGACCTTAACGGCGATTCCATCTTTAACGACCGCCCCGTGTTCGCCACCAGCGGGAGCAGCAGCGTCGTACAGACCAAGTACGGCAACTTCGATACCAGCCCGCAGCCTGGGGCAAAGGTCATTCCCATCAACTACGCGCAATGGACCTTCGCAGTTCACGTTCAACCTGCGGGTGAGCAAGACGATTCGGGATTGGACCCAAGCTGGAACGCGGCCAGTCGGGTCCAGGCACGGGCGGCGGCGGCTTTGGCGGACCGGGCGGCGGAGGACGCGGCCCCGGTGGACCTCCGGGCGGAGGCCTTGGCCCCGGCGGCTTGAGCGGCAATCGCGGCGGACCACCTCCGCCAGGGGGCACCACCAATCATCGCTACAACCTGACGTTCAACGCCTCGGCACGCAACCTGTTCAACAACGTGAACCTCGCAACCCCAGTAGGCACGGTGGATTCGCCGCTGTTTGGCAGATCGAACGCGCTCGGCGGCGCATTTGGCGGAGTCTCGCAGTCGGCGAATCGGCGCATCGATCTGCAACTGGTCTTCAACTTCTGAGGTTCTCGTACTTCGGGTTGCCTGATCTGGATCGAGCGAACCTGCAGCGCTCCACTGCCTCGAGATACAGATTGTTTCGTTTCGACCGGTTCGCCTGTGCCGAGACTTGCCAAGGACCCTCGCCGTAGGCAGAATGGCGCAAGGTTTAAACCATGGATCGCATCGCACCTGAAGAGCGCGGGCAAACCTCTTTTACGCCGGCGCTGATCCTGCTGGTTCTCGCGGTGCTGATCAACTACGTCGATCGCGGCAACCTGTCGCTGGCCGCGCCTCTGCTGAAGGATGAGTGGCATATCTCGGCCTCGCAGCTGGGCATCCTGTTCTCCGCCTTTTTCTGGAGCTACACGGCTTTGCAGTTCATCGGCGGATGGCTGGTGGATCGCTATGACGTAAACCGCGTGCTGGCTTTGGGATTTCTGCTGTGGTCCGTGGCTACCGCCGCGACTGGGTTGGCCACCGGATTTGCCATGCTGCTGGGAATGCGCCTGCTGCTCGGGGTGGGCGAGTCGATCATGTTCCCGTCCTCATCGAAGATTCTGGCAAAGCACGTGCCGGAGCATTCTCGCGGGTTTGCGAACGGTGCCCTGACCGGAGCGATGCGTTGGGGATCGGCCGCGGGCACGTTCGGAGGCGGGCTGGTCATGGCCAGATACGGCTGGCGTCTGACCTTCCTCGCCATCGGAATTTTGAGCCTGCTGTGGCTGCCGGCGTGGATGAAATGGAAGCCGCAGGGTGGGCGAAGAGTGGCTTCGACCCTCCAATACGCGCCGAGTCTCGGCCGTATCCTGCGGCAGAGGTCGTTCTGGGGAGCCTCAGTGGGCCACTTCTCAGGGAACTACCTGATTTACTTTCTGATCAGTTGGCTGCCGCTCTACCTCGTGCGGGAGTGGCATCTCTCGATGGCCGTGATGGCGAAGACTGCGGGGATCTACTTCATGGTCGACGCCGGGTCGGCGGTAGCGACTGGCTGGCTGGCGGACCTGTGGGTGCGTAATGGAGGAACACCCAACGTGGCTCGGAAGTCGGCCATGGCGCTGGGTTTCTCATTGTCTGCCGTCGCTCTTATCTGCTGCACGGTCGCTGGCCCGCACACCTATTTGTGGTGCCTCTTCACGCTGGGCATTGGAGCGGGTATGGCCAACTCGGGCACCTTCGCCTTCGCGCAGACGCTCGCCGGCCCCTTGGCGGCGGGCAGATGGGTGGGCTTGCAGAATGGATTTGCAAATTTCTCCGGCGTGGTGGGTCCCGCGCTCACCGGCTTTCTGATTGACTTGACCGGCAATTTTTCAGCGGCCCTGCTGGTGAGTGCGGCAGTCGCTGTGATGGGTGGTCTCGCGTGGGTCTTCTGGGTTCGCAATCTGGA
Organism: uncultured Acidobacteriaceae bacterium; assembly: GCA_963748555.1. Lineage (GTDB taxonomy): Bacteria > Acidobacteriota > Terriglobia > Terriglobales > Acidobacteriaceae > CAWKKW01. Next base: position 179,067 of record CAVVJK010000001.1, on the reverse strand, counting down.
AGAAGTCGCATGGCATGAGCAGATCGGTTCGACCACGGTGCCCGCCATCGACGTGGCCTGAAACCAGCCGACCGGACGCGGCTTTCTGTGCGGATTGAAATGAACGCCAATTCAGACACGCTGCGTGCCGACTTTGCTTGACCCCTTCCCCGAAGCTCCCTATCATTGAGACACGATGTCATTCTGCTCGATCCCAGCGAACGGCTGTTGTACGTGTTGTCACGCGTGCGCCGCGAACTTCGAGTGACCTGATATCTCCATTTTCTAGTCCGGTTCACGAGAAGCCCGCGCCCCTTTATCCAGCGCGGGCTTTTTGCATTCCAAATTGAGAGAAGTGATGGCTGAACAAACCGTAGTGAAAGAGACCAAGGCTCAGCGGGCGGAACGGCTCAAGCGGGAGAAGAATCCCTGGACGGCATTCGATGAGGTGCGCGCCTTTGCGCGCGAGGGCCGCGAGAGTGTGACCCCGGAATGGGCCTCGTCGTACTTCAAGTGGTGGGGCGTGTACACCCAGGGAGACGGGGTGGGCGCCACCGGCGGCAAAGGCGGCGAAGGCAAGGCTACGGAATTCTTCATGATGCGCATCGGCATTCCGAACGGCATCGTGACGGCGCACCAACTGCGGACGATCGGCGGTATCGCCAAGACCTATGCGCGCAACCTGGCCGACATCACGGTCCGGCAGAACATTCAGTTGCATTGGCTCACGATTGAAAACCTGCCGGAAGTGGTCGAGGCGCTGGACGCGATCGGACTCTCTCCCAAAGGAGCCTGCGGCGACGTAGTGCGCAACGTGACTGGCTGCCCGCTCGCAGGGTTGGCTCACGACGAGATTCTCGATGCCTCACCGCTGGCGATCGAAGCGGCGCACTTCTTGACCGCGAATCCCGAGTTTTACAACCTTCCGCGTAAGTTCAAGATCTCGATCACCGGTTGCCCTTCGTGGTGCTCCTACCCTGAGATCAATGACATCGCCATGACCGGGGTGCGGCGTGGAGACGAGGTGGGGTATGCGTTGCGCGTAGGCGGCGGGCTCTCAAAGGAACCGCACCTGGCGGTCAAGCTGGATGCCTTCGTTCACCCGCATCAGGCAATGGCGGTCGTTCGTACCATCACCGAAATCTTCCGCGACCAACAAGGACTGCGCGAAAGCCGTGACCGCGCCCGCCTGAAGTATCTCTTCCTCAAAGAGGGCTGGACGCCGGAAAGCTTTCTGCATGAATTAGAGAACCGGCTCGGTTACAAACTCGATCCCGCACCTCCAGAGACTATCCCCGATGATGTGCTGCGCGATCATGTCGGCATCCACCCGCAGAAGGCAGCCGGCCTGAGCTACGTGGGCGCGTCGGTGCTGCGCGGGCGGATGAGCGGAGACCAACTCGTAGCCGCGGCCGATTTGGCGGATCGCTTCGGCGACGGCAAACTTCGCGCGACCACCGGGCAGAACCTCATCTTTGTGAACATACCCACCAGCAAGGCGGGCGAACTCGCGCAGGAGTTGCGGAAGATCGATCTTCAAGTCGAGGGCTCGAACTTCTGGCGTGGCGCCATCGCCTGCACCGGCACAGAATTCTGCAAACTTGCGATCACCGAGACCAAGGGCTTCACGCGCTGGCTGGTCGATGAACTGGAAGAGCGGCTGCCGCAGTTTGACCAGCAGTTGAAGCTGCACGTGACCGGCTGCCCAAACAGTTGCGGACAGCACTGGATTGCGGACATTGGCATCGAAGGCAAAAAGATCAAGCACGAAGGCCAACTTACCGACGCGTACTACTTCTGCCTCGGCGGCTCGGTCGGCAAACATGCAGCCGTAGCGCGGCCCATTGGATATCGCTGCCCGGCTCCACTGGTGCCCGGGGCCATTGAACGCCTGCTGCGCAGCTACCTTGACAATCGCAAGCAGGACGAGAATCTGCGCGAGTGGTTTGGCCGGCGAAGCGACGAAGAATTGCGCGCCGAGCTTGCTGGAGAGTTGTTGGAAGCTGTCGCGCGCGATCTGCCGACGGGACCGGTACCGCATGGGGTTGCTGATTAGTGTTTAGGACATACGCATGAGCCTGTTGCCAATCTTTCTCAAACTCGACGGTCGTCCCTGCCTGGTGGTCGGCGCGGGTGAAATTGCCTTGAGCAAGATTGAGAGCCTGCTCGAGGCCGGAGCCCGGGTACGCGTGGTTGCGCCCGAAGCACGCGAGGAAGTGCGTGGCCTCGCCGCCGCGGGCAAGATCAACTGGACCGCCCGTGCCTATGAGGCGTCTGACCTGGACCACACATTCCTGGTCATCGCTGCGACCGAATGTGCCTGCCGTGAACCACGCGGTCTACGAAGAATCCGTACGGCGCAATATTCTTTGCAATGCGGTCGACGATCCTCCGTTCTGCGACTTCTACTTCGGGTCCATCGTGCGCAGAGGCGAATTGCAGATTGCTATCTCCACGGCGGGAGAGAGTCCGGCTGTCGCTCAGCGTCTTCGCCGCGAGATCGACGCGCAACTGCCCGCCGATCTGGGGCCCTGGCTCGAGCGGCTCGGCAGCCTGCGGCGAGAGGTGCTGGCGATGTATCCCGCGGGCGAAGATCGCAAGATGTTGCTTCATACGCTGGCGCAACGATCGCTCTGCGAGGCGGAAACCTGCCCGACCCGGCAGCTGGCTCTGCACAGAAGCGCTCCCGACGAGGTGCCCGCGTGAACACGTTACCGACACAGGCACGAAAAGGCGTCGTCTACCTGGTGGGTGCGGGTCCAGGCGATCCGGAGTTGCTTACTCTGAAAGCGGCCGGTCTGCTTGCGTCCGCGGACGTCGTTCTGCATGACGACCTGGTGCCCGCGGAAGTGGTAGCGCGTGCGCGAGCAGGTGCATGGGTGCTGAACGTGGGCAAACGCTGCGGCCGCAAGAGCGTCACCCAGGCTGAAATTCAAGCCATGATGCTGGATTTCGCCCAGCGCGATCTTAGCGTTGTGCGTCTCAAGAGCGGGGACCCGCTGGTCTTTGGCCGTGCCGGCGAAGAGATCGACGCGCTGCGTACGGCAGGCATTCCTTTTGAAATCGTACCCGGTATTACCGCGGCCTTCGCCGCAGCAGCAGCCCTCGGCTGCTCGCTGACGGATCGACGCGCTGCGTCCAACATTCTGTTCTCTTCCGGGCACCACGCCCATGCGATCACGCCACGTACACCGGCAGTGGAGCCCGACGCGAACGACGCCACCCGCGTGGTCTACATGCCGGGACGCGATTTCAAGCAGCTTGCCGCGGACTGGCGCGCAAGCGGCCTCGATGACGACCTGCCCTGCGTTGTCATCTCCCGGGCTGCCCTCCCCGATCAGCAGGTCCGATGTACACGGCTCGCCGAACTCGGCGACGTCGAGCCCGGTCCCGCACCCACTCTGCTGCTTGCAGGCTGGGCGCTGCGGAACCTGGCCACCGACTCCCCCTCGTTCCGCCCTGAGTTATTGATGGCGGCCGCAGGTGCTATCGCAGTCGCGCCCTAAACACGCACAACAACATCTCCGGAGAAACATCATGGCTGAGCAAGAACCTGCAGCCGCGCCTCGTCGCGGACTCTCTCTCGATACATGGGCGGTCGCACTCGCGGTCGCACTCGCGCTTCTGGTTCGCCTTCATTGGATACACGCAATCCCCTGGTAGGGCGTGCAACTTCCAATGCCATATCTGCGCCGAGCAGTTCCACCTTCGCCGTCTATGACCAGCAGGTCAGTGAGGATATCGTAACCATGGCTACATCAATTGCTGCACCGTTTCAATCTCGCGACACCAGCCTGCCGAAGCGGCTGCTGGGGCTCGTTCCCGGCTTGCTTTTGCTGACGGCGGTCGGATACGCGGGCAAGGCAATCGAACAGTTCATCACCCGTTACAAATCGGCTCACCACCTGGTGGGTCCAAACATTGAATACGTTCTCTGGGCCATTCTGATCGGCTTGCTCATCTCCAACACCATAGGGCTGCCACGAGTCTTTCAGGCCGGGGTCGCAACCTATGAGTTCTGGCTGAAGGTGGGGATCGTGCTGCTCGGTGCGCGATTTCTCGTGGGAGACTTGCTGCGGCTGGGAGGCATCAGCCTGGGCCTGATCGCCATTGAAATCGCACTCGCGCTTGTACTCACCCATCTCATCGGCCGGGCTTTCGGATTGTCTCCCAAGCTGACTTCGCTGCTCGCGGTCGGCTCTTCGATCTGCGGGGTCTCGGCCATCATCGCAGCGCAGGGAGCCATCGATGCCGACGAGAAAGATGCGTCTGTGGCCATCACGGCGATTCTGGCGCTGGGCGCGCTCTCGCTCTTCACCTTCCCTCTGATCGGCCACGCGCTCCACTTCGGAGACCATGCATTTGGCCTGTGGGCGGGGCTGGCTGTCGACAACACCGCGGAAGCCACCGCGACCGGCGCTCTCTACAGCGAAGCCGCTGGCAAAATTGCAGTGCTTGCGAAGACAGCGAGGAACGCGACCATTGGGTTCATCGTGCTTGGATATGCGATCTATTGGGCATCGCGCGGGCAGGCACAGGCGATCGGCAACAAGGCCGTCTTCCTGTGGCGCAAGTTTCCCAAGTTCGTCTTAGGTTTCTTGCTCATCTCCACGTTGGCCACTGTGGGATTCTTCGGCAACGCGCATGCTTCCAAAGGGGCGCCACTTTCTCCGCAACTGGTGGCGCTTGCAAACCTGTCGCGCTGGGCATTCCTGCTCACGTTCGCCGGAGTGGGCTTACGCACCAGCGTTCGCGAGCTTGGCAAGCAAGGCTGGCGGCCGTTTGTGGTGGGCGCGCTCGGAGAGATCTTCATCGCGGTGCTCACGCTGGTGCTGGTATACGGAGCGGATCGCGTCTTTCACCTGTAAGAAATGGCCGAATGTTGGGACTCAGCTCAAGGCGCTGCCTTGGGCTGAGCTTCCGAGCTAACGACCGAAGATCAAACTGTAGAGCAGGATGGCGAGCACGAGCAGGCTGATGCCCGTATACATCCAATCCTTTTCCAACAGGAAGCCGATGCGCGGCGACGACCATCCGGGCGATGGGTGTGGCAATCAGCATCAAGAGTCCGAGGGAAATGATGCTGCGGCTGTCGCCGGCCAGCGCGCCATGCAGGATCACGACCGGATGGCTCAGAGCCGCGGATGGACCGCGAAAGACGCGGTACCCGGGCCGGGGCCCGGTCGGATGCAGCAGGTACAGCGCTCCTCCGATAAAGATCACCAGCGCAGACGCGGTGACGCCGACACGCAACAGCATGCCGATGGACGCTTCCATCTTTTCGTCGTTCCATCCCGACTGCGCATTCGTGAGGCCGAGATCGTCCATGCTCAGAGCCTTCCAGAAGCCGCGTTGTAGATCATTTCGAGCCCCAGCAGCACGATCACGACGCTGAAGAGGATGCGCAGCGTGCGCACGTTCGCGCCGGCCAGCATGCGCGAGCCGACCATGCGATCCGCCGAGCACGCCCAGCATGACCGGCATCGCCAGCCCCGGAAGAATGTAGCCGCGAGAGAGATAAATCCCGGCGCTGGCCGCAGCCGTCACGCCGATCATGAAGTTGCTGGTGGTGGTTGAAACTTTGAACGGCAGCTTCATGGCCTGGTCCATGGCCAGCACCTTGACCGCCCCCGAACCGATGCCCAGCAATCCTGAAAGCGTACCCGCCAGGAACATGATGCCGAAGCCCGCCGGCACACGCTGCGCACTGTAGGCAATGTCGCCATTGGGGCCGGGATAGGCGCCCTGCATCTTGAGCCGCGTGGCCAGGGCATTGGGGTGGGTCGACGCCGCCGGTCTCGTTCTTGGCGCGAAACGAAGCCCATGCCGAGTAGAGCAGCACTACCCCAAATACGATCCCGATCCACTTGGTGGAAACTCTGGCGGCCAGATAGGCGCCATACAACGCACCCAGAGTTGTCGCGACCTCGAGAAAGATGCCGATGCGGATATTGGAGAATCCTTCGCGAACGTAAGCTGCGGCGGACCCGGACGAGGTGGCGATCACCGAAACCAGCGACGCGCCGATCGCATAACGGATGTCGACGTGGAAAACGATGGCAAGCACCGGCACGATGACGACGCCGCCGCCCAGTCCGGTGAGGGAACCGAGCAGGCCGGCGATCAGAGAGCTAAGAAGAAGCCAGAGCGAGAACTCAACCTGACTCATGCGTCACGGCCGCCGAGTCGAAGTCGTGCTTCACGCATCGGTGTCGATGGGAGGTTACGCACCTCTCAAGCATAACGCGGCCAGCAACATGGCTCGTTTACGTGAGCGACCAGCCCGCTGCCGAGGCTTCCAGGTGTCGCATCGCCGCCAGGGTTGTGGCAGCCGCCTGCTGTCCGGTGCGGATGCAGTCCGGCACCCCGATTCCTTCATACGCATTGCCCGCCAGGGCGAGGTTTGGCAGGCGCGCAACTCCTGCCTGGATGCGGGCCGCATTGTCCGCGTGGCCGACGATATACTGCGCCATCGCGTTCCGGGATCGATGCACGCGCACAAAGCGAGGCGTGGGCATTCAGGCCGAGGATCGACCACAACTCCCAGCGCACGAGGGCTTCGATTTCCTCGTCGGATCGCTCCACGATCTCGGCGTCTCGCGCCCCGCCGAGAAAGCAGCGCAGCAGAAGCTTGCCTTCAGGAGCGCGACCGGCGAACTTGGCATGGACAAAGGTGCAGGCCAGCATCCGGCGTCCTTCGCTGAACGGCACGAGAAAGCCGAAGCCCGCAGGGAGAGCGGGAATCTGTTCGCGATCGAAGCCCAGCGCCACGGTGACGGAAGAGCTATAGGGAACGGCTTCCAGGGAATGGTCCCAACTCGGCATCGACCGGCGAAAGCAGTCGGCCCGCGGAAGAAGCCGGAAGCGCCATAATGAGAGCATCGAAGCTTTGCTGGTCGTCCTCAGTGCGGACCCGCCATTGGCGCTGTTGTAACTCGACAGAGTTCACGCGGGTGCAAAGGCGCAGGCTGGTATCGGGCAGGCGCTCTGCCAACGCATCGACCATCTCCTGCATGCCGCCCGCGAGCGTGGTGAAGAGCGGTCGCGGTGCGGACGCCGATTTTGCGCCCTGCATGCGCTTGTGTGCGGAGAGCATCGCCGCGGCACAGGCTGCCAAACTTCTCTTCCATCTCGACCATGCGGGCCAGCACCGAGCGAGCGCTGAGCGAATTGCGCGTCTCCGCCATAAACCCCGGAGAGCAGAGGGTCCACCAACCGGTCTACGGCCTCCGGACCGAAGTGCCGCTCGACCATCGCGGCCACCGATTCATCGCCCAACATGGGACGCGGCGGATGCAATAGTTCCATGCGCCATCTTCGCCTTGGTCTTCCAGGAAAACAGCCGGCTCAGCGCAGTTGGCACAAGCTTGGTCGGGCACCATGAACATCAGGCCATCCGGCAGCGGCACCAGCCGGTTATGCACCACGATATAGGTCTTGCGAGCGGCGTCATTCGATCCGATAAGGCTGTCGCCGATGCCCAATTCGTGGCACAGCCTGGCAGCGGCGGGCTTCTCCGTCAGGAACGAGTCGGGGCCTCCTTCGACCACGCAACCGTCAACGATCTCGGTGTGAATGGAGCCGCCCAGCTTCGCGGAACTCTCGTAGAGAACATAGTCCAGGTCGGGATTTTCGGAGCGGGCCTTCTCCAGTTCCCAGGCGGCGCTCAGCCCGGCGATGCCTCCGCCCAATATAGCAACTCTCATGGTTACAAACCCCCGGGACTTAGCTGCGTTCGAGCGCTCCGTGCGTTTCCAACGCAGGATGATAGTTTTTCGGCTGGTAGATGCAGCATGGCTCTTCGCCCAGAACGTCGCCGCTCACCGCATAGGCACGTGCACGCGAACCGCCGCAAATTTCCTTGAACTCACAGGCTCCGCACTTCCCCTTGAGCTGCGAAAGATCGCGCAATTTCTGGAATACCGGGGACTGCTGATAGATCTCGCTCAGTCCCTGCCTGCGGACATCGCCACCCTCGAGAGGGAGGAAACCGCTGGGGTAGACCTTGCCGGTGTGGGAGATGAAGACGAAGCCGCGTCCATCGTTGACGCGCTTGGTCGCCCAGCCCACGGCCTTGGTTTCACCGGGGCCGGAGTTTTGCTGTTCGGCATGTTCCTTGGCCCGCTGTTGCAGAAGATAACGGCGGTAGTGCATGGCTTCGGTCGTTTTGACCTGGAAGGGCACCTTTTTCGATAGTTCGTAAAGCTTGGCGAAGACAGCTTCGAACTCCGCGCCGGTCAACACGTCTTCGTTCTTGCCGCGACCGAGCGGCACCAGGAAGAAGACGCTCCACATCACGATCTGCATATTGCGCAGCATCTCGGCCAGGCTGTCGAGATCGGACGCATTGTGACGGCTGACCGTGGTATGCACCTGTATCGGCAGCCCAGCCTCGTTGGCCCAGCGCACCGCATCGAGAGTGCGCGCAAACGCTCCCTTCACGCCGCGAACCGCTTCGTGCATCTCCGGTGTCGCCCCATCGAGGCTGATGGCGAGTCGCGACAGGCCGGCTCCCTTGAGCTGGAAGATCGCTTCACGCGTAAGCAGAGGTGTCGCACTGGGAGTGAGCGCGGCATGCACGCCACGATGATTGGCGTATTGAATCAGTTCGAAGACATCGCGCCGTTTCAGCGGGTCGCCGCCGGTCATCACAAAGATCGGCACGTCCATATCGGCGATCTGGTCGATCAGGTGCTTGCCTTCCTGGGTGGTCAACTCCTCGGGATTGGAGAAGGGCTGCGCGGAGGCGCGGCAGTGTTTGCAGGCCAGGTCACAGGCCTGGGTAATCTCCCAGATGACGAGAAACGGCTTCTTGGTGTAATCGAGATGTTCCAGGCTCGGATGCATGCCTCTAGCAAAGCAGCATTTCAGGGCTCTCCGCTGTGATCTGAATCACGGTTCACGGAATTTAGGCCGGCTCTGGTCGCCAGCTTTCGTCTCCCGAACGCCTGGAGCCGACCGTTGCAACTTCATCAATGGATTGGAAATTGCCCATCCAGGCAGCTCGATCGGAGGCATCCATGGCAGGTATGGCGACGAAGAAAAGAGCGAGTGCTGCGAAGAAAGAGGCAAGTTCCTCAAAGAAATCTAGCAGCGGTGTTGCGGCCAAGAAGACTGCGCCGGCCACGAAACGATCCAAACCCAAGCCGCAGAAAGACCCGAGTGGCGGATTGACTGCGGAGGGCCGCAAAGCCTTTGCGGAGAAGGAAGGCTCGCACCTTCGCCCGGGCGTAAAAGGACCTGCGGATACGCCGGAGAAGATGCTGCGCAAAGGGTCATTTCTGCGGCGACATTTCGCGCATCCGCGCGGACCCATGCAGCGAGACGGAGAGTCGACCCGCCTGGCTCTCTCGGCGCATGCCTGGGGCGAGCCTGTGCCCAAAACGGAGGCCGAGGCTAAGAAACTGGCAGCGAAAGGTAAGCAGCTGCTCGATAACTATCATCGAGCGAAGGAACAAGAGCCCGGGCCGAAGGCCAAGCCATCGAGGAAACGTTCAACCTAAAATCTGCGGATCAATTCACCTGCAAAATGGCCACGGTGTCCGGCGGGAGGCTGAGAGTGGTTTCGTGGATCGCAATCTCGGCGTCGGAAGCCAGCAGAAGCTTTGCACCTTCAGCAACCGTCAGTTCTTTGGCCTCAGGGTCGAGGTTGCAAGCCACCACAATGTTCCCGCGCTGGACCGTCATCCACTGGCTCTCTTCCCCACAGCGAACATCCACGGCATCCAGATTGCCGTCGCTGAGTGCGGCAAACGAACGCCGCAGCCGGATCAGGTTCCAGTACCACTCCAGCATCGAGCGATGCTGCTCGAGGCCGAGTTCGTTCCAGTCCAGTTTTGAACGCTCAAAGGTGGCCGGGTCTTGTGGATCGGGAACCTCCTCCGGCTTCCAGCCGAATGCCTTGAATTCATTCTGACGACCTTCCGATACCAGCCGCCCCAGTTCCTTGTCCTCGTGATCGGTGAAGTATTGGAAGGGCGCCGAACTTGCGAACTCCTCGCCCTGAAATAGCATGGGGACGAACGGAGACGTCAACACCAGGGCCGCAGCCAGCTTGGCGCGTTTCTCGCCGGTGAGATGCACCAGCCTTTCACCCTTCGCGCGATTTCCTACCTGGTCATGATTTTGCGAATAGCCGAGGAACTTCCATCCAGGCAGGCCAATGACCGCTCTTCCGTGGCAGCGATTCCGATGAGTGGCTGAAGTTGCCGTCATACACGAACACCGATTGAAGCGATTTGGCCAGATCGGCCATCGCGCCGAAGTCTTCGTAATAGCCGAGCGCGCATGCCGGTCAGCAGAGTGACGAGCGCATGGTGAAAGTCGTCGCTCCATGCGGCATCGAGCCCGTAACCGCCGGCTTCCGGTGCCATCACCAGCCGGGGATCGTTGAGGTCGCTTTCAGCAATGATCACGAACCAGCGCCCGACTTGCGCCTCCAGCGCGCGCACCTCCTGGGCAAGCTGCTCCATGAAGTTGACTGCGGAGCGATCCATGTACGCGTGCACGGCATCGAGCCGCAGGCCGTCGATGTGGTAGTCGCGCAGCCACATCAAGGCGTTGTCGATGAAGAAGCGCCGTACCTCGTGACTGCCTGCGTCCTCCAGGTTGACCGCATCGCCCCACGGAGTGCTGTGGCTGTGAGTGAAGTAGGGACCATACTTGCCCACGTAGTTACCCGACGGTCCGAAGTGGTTATAAACCACGTCCAGCAGGACGGCGAGGCCCTTCCCATGCGCCGCGTTCACGAACCGCTTCAGTGCATCGGGGCCGCCGTACGGATCGTGGACAGCGAAGAGATCAACTCCGTCGTAACCCCATCCATGTTTTCCGGGAAAGGCCGCCATCGGCAGCAACTCGACATGCGTGATACCCAGGCCGCGCAGATAGTCCAACCGGCCAATCGCGGCAGTCGAGTGTTCCCTCGGTAGTGAAGGTGCCGACGTGCAATTCATAAAGAATGCCGCTGGAGAGCGGCGGGGCCTGCCAACGCTGATCCTGCCACTCGAATGCGCGGTGATCGACCACGCGCGAAGGGCCGTGTACGCCATGGGGTTGCCACGCTGAGCGAGGATCGGGCACCGCTGGTTCCGCACCGTCGAGAATGAAAGCGTAATCGGTGCCGGGTCCTGCAGATTCCACGTCAGCTTGCCACCAGCCCTGATCGGTTGGCGAGAGAGGATAGCGATCCTCATTGATTTTTACTTCGACCTGCCTGGCGGCAGGGGCCCACACTTTGAATGTATGCATAGCTTCTTAGGTTTCCAGGGGGAATCTTCTTGAGTTAGCGGCCTGGCCGCCGTTGCCCGCGAACGCACCTATTCGCTTGGATGCACCGCAGCCCTCTGGGCTGGCTGTCTCTTCGTGTGCAAGTGACCCTCGGTCGCGCGCGTACGGCATGATGGATCTTCGCACAAATCAAACGCAGCGTTGACCAGAGCGATGTGCGAGAAGGCCTGCGGAAAGTTTCCCACCAGGCGATGCTGATGGATATCGTACTCCTCCGACAACAGGCCCACATCATTGCGCAGCGATAACAAACGTTCGAACAGGCGTGTTGCATCCTCCCTGCGGCCTATCGCTTTCAGAGCGCTGACCATCCAGAAGCTGCAGGCGATGAAGACTCCCTCGCCGGGCGGCAATCCGTCGTCGACCTTGCTGGTGTCGTAGCGGAGAACGAACCCGTCCGGCATGAGATGTTTTTCGATGGCAGCTACCGTGCCTAGAACCCGCTCATCGTCGACCGGAAGGAAACCAACCAGGGGCATGAGCAAGAGCGATGCGTCCAACTCCTTCGATCCGTAAGACTGGACAAAGCTGTTCATCTCCGAATCAAAGGCGTGGGTGCAGATCTCCTCGTGAATCTTGTCCCGCAGTGGTCTTCCATTTCTGAATCGGTGCCGGGTATTTCAGCTGTTCGGCCAGGTGAACGGCGCGATCAAAAGCTACCCAGGCCATCATCTTGGAATAAGTGAACTGCTTGCGCCCGCCGCGTGTCTCCCAAATGCCTTCGTCCGGCTCGTGCCATATCTGGTCCAGATGATTGACCAGCGCACGTTGCAGATTGAAGTCCACTCTTCGGTGATGATCGAGCGCCTGCTGGGCGTGGTAGAAGGCGTCCAGCAATTCGCCATAGATGTCGAGTTGCAGCTGTTGCGAAGCGGCATTGCCGATGCGCACCGGTGCGGACTGTTCGTAGCCGGCGAGCCAGGGGATCTCCCACTCGACCAGTTGCCGCTCGCCGCTGATGCCGTACATGATCTGCACCTGGTCGGGGCTGCCGGCCACCGCCCGCAACAGCCACGTCTGCCAGGCGGTCGCCTCGTCGTAGTAGCCGCCATTCATCAGCGCCAGCAGGGTAAACGTGGCGTCGCGGAGCCAGCAGTAGCGATAGTCCCAATTGCGAGGCCCGCCTAGTGCCTCCGGCAGAGAAGTGGTGACTGCGGCGACGACTCCACCCGAGGGGCTGATAGGAGAGAGCTTTCAGCGTGATCATCGAGCGCTCCACTGCGTCTGAGTAAGGCTCCGCGCTTCGACACCGGCCGGCCCATTCTTCCCAGAACGCTTGCGTCGACTCAAGCGCGCGCTGGGCGTCGATGGCTTCGGGCGTGGGTTCGTGCGACACCCCGTAGGTGAGCACGAAGGGGACGGTTTCACCCGCGCTCACTTCGAATTCGCTCACTGTTTTCAGTCCCTCGCCGGTCAATTTGACGGGGCAGCGCAGCACCACCAGGTCGGGGCCTGCGACCGCCTGGTTGCCCTTGTCTATGCGCGTCACCCAAGGCACGGTTCGACCATAATCGAAGCGCAGCGCAAGCTCCATGCGCATGGCGACCTTGCCCTGATCTCCTCTCACCATTCGAACCACGTGCGAGTGCTGCCCGCCCATCGGCATGAAGTCGACCACGGTCACAATGCCTTCGCTGCACTCAAAGGTGGTTTCCAGAATCAACGTATGGTTCCTATATTGCCGCTTCACTTTGTCTGTTGATTGGCCGGCGCGATCTGCCAGCGTCCGTTCTGCTCGGTGCCCAGCAAAGCGGCGAAGCAGGCGCCCGAAGAAAAGTCAGGCCAGCAGAGCCAATCGAGTGAACCATCCTTACCAATCAGAGCCGCAGTTTCGCAGTCGCCGATGACCGCGTAGTCCTCGATCCGAGACGCCATCGTTACTGTTCCCTGTAGTTGCGGGAGAGGCCGCCGTCGACCAGGAACGTGCCGCCACTTACGTAGGAAGCTTCGTCGGAAGCGAGAAAGAGAACCAGGTCGGCGACGTCTTCCGGGGTGCCCATTCTGCCAAGAGGAATATTGGACAGCAGCGCATCCAGTTGCTGCTTGTTGTTCAGCAGGTCTTTGTTGATGGGAGTGGCGATCGCACCAGGTGCGACATTGTTAATGGTGATGCCGAGAGGGCCGAGTTCCACGGCGAGTGAACGCATCATCATCCGCATGCCGCCTTTGCTGATGCAGTAGGTGGAGAAGCCCGGGAACGCCATGTCTTCGTGTACTGAACTGATGTTGATGATGCGGCCCTGCTTCTTTGCGTCCCTGAGCCGCCGCACAAACGCCTGCGCCAGAAAGAAGGCTCCCTTCAGATTCACGTTCATCACGCGGTCATAGTCGGCTTCCTTCACGTCCCAGAACTCCGCCTTCTTCTCCATGCCTGCGTTATTGACCAGGATGTCGAGGGAACCGAAGGTAGACCAACTCTTCTCAATCAGCAGTTCAATCGCCTCACAACGCGAGACATCGGCCTCGACAATGAGTCCCTTGGCGCCGGCAGCTTCGACCATGCGCAGTGTCTCTTCGGCTCCGGAGGAAGGACCCACGTAGTCGATGATCACGCTGGCTCCTTCTTCAGCGAATCTCTTCGCAATTCCCTGCCCGATTCCTGAGCTTGAGCCTGTGACCAGGGCAACTCGCCCTTTAAGACGCTGCATCGTTTTTTCCTCCTGAGATCGGTATCGCCGGGGCGGCTTCCCTGTTTTTGGATGCAGGTTGCTGCTTTTTGGCTCGAAGCATGTCGCCGCCCGCTTTGGCGGTGATCAACATCACAGAGGAATGGTTCAGCCCTCAGGCAAACTCCAGAAGTTCCGCCCTGCGCGTGAGTGCCCCCGGTTGTCGCACTCAAGGGATTTCTGTCTGGAGGCCCTGATCGATGGACGCCCTGCTGATTCATCGCCTGCACTTCGCATTTACGGTGACGTTTCACTATCTGTTTCCCCAACTGACGATGGGGCTGGCGCTGCTGATCGTGGTGCTGAAGACGATCGCGGTCACACGCAATGACGAGCAGTACGCCCAGGCGGCGCGGTTCTGGGCAAAGATCTTCGGGATCAATTTTGTGCTGGGCGTGGTGACCGGCATTCCCATGGAGTTTCAGTTCGGCACCAACTGGTCGCACTTCGCGCGCTTGACCGGCGGAGTGATCGGACAGCCGCTGGCCATGGAAGGCGTCTTCTCCTTCTTCCTCGAATCGGCGTTCCTGGGCCTGTTCCTGTTCGGCGAAAAGCGGCTTACCCGCTGGCAGCACTGGGGCTCCGCGCTGATGGTGTTTGCTCGGGTCGTGGATCTCCGGCTTCTTCATCATCGTGACCGACGCGTGGATGCAGCACCCGGTCGCCTATCGCATGCATGCCGAACGGCGGATATGAAGTCACCAGCTTCTGGAAGCTGCTGCTGAATCCGTGGGGGCTGCTGCAATACGCGCACAACATGTGCGGCGCGGTCGTGACAGCGGCGTTCGTGATGTCGGCGGTCGGCGCGTTCTACCTGCTGGAAAAGCGCTTCGAAGAGTACGGGCGATCTTCGTCAAAATCGGGCGTGATCGGCGGGGCTGATCGCCTGCGTGCTGCAATGATCTTTCCGACCGGCGACCTGCACGGCACGTATGTGGCCCAGCACCAGCCCGTGAGCAATGGCCGCCATGGAAGGTCTCTTCCACACGCGAGAAGGGCGCGGCGACTCGTGCTCATGGGCCAGCCCAACGAAAGACGCAGAGCATCGACAATCCGCTGGTCGTCAACAAGGTGCTGAGCTTTCTGATCTACGGCACCACCGGCGCAGAGGTGCAGGGCCTGGACAAGTTTCCGCGCGACCAGTGGCCGACCACGCTGCCGCTTGCTCTATTACGCGCTACCACATCATGGCGGGGCTGGGGACTTACTTTGCTGCTGCTGATGATCGCTGCCGCGTTTCTGCTATGGCGCAGGAAGCTTTACACCACGCGATGGCTGCTCTGGCCTCTGCTGCTCAGCTTTCCGCTGCCGTATATTGCCAACACCGCCGGCTGGATGACGGCCGAGATCGGGCGGCAGCCCTGGCTGGTCTATGGGCTGATGCGAACCAGCGAGGGCTATTCGAAATATGTATCCGCCAGCAACGGTCTGTTTACGCTGCTGGGATTTCATGGGACTGTATTCGGTGCTCTCGATTCTGTTCGTCGTGCTTGTGTATCGCGAGATTCAGCACGGCCCTCACGTGACAACAGCCGCAGCCTGAAGCAGGCCGAACTGATCCACGCATAGGTGTGACCATGATGGGAATGATCTGGTTCTGGCTCGTCGCAATTATGCTCGCCGCCTATGTTGTGCTGGACGGCTTCGATCTCGGCGTCGGCGTTCTCCATCTCTTTCTGCCGCAGGACTGAGCAGGAACGCCAGATCTCGATGCGCAGCATCGGCCCGGTGTGGGACGGCAACGAAGTGTGGCTGCTGGCGGGCGGCGGCACTCTCTACTTCGCCTTCCCGCTGCTGTATGCCTCGGCCTTCAGCGGCTTTTATCTGCCGCTGATGATCGTGCTCTGGCTGCTGATTCTGCGCGGGGTGAGCATCGAGTTGCGCGGCCACATCGAACTCAGCGTGTGGCGGAGCTTCTTTGACGGCGTCTTCGGATTCTCGAGTGCGCTGCTGACCATCTTCTACGGCGCGGCGCTGGCGAACGTGATTCGCGGCGTGCCGCTGGGCGCGGATGGATACTTCTTCCTGCCGTTGTGGACCAACTGGCGCGTCGGCCCGAACCCGGGCATTCTCGACTGGTACACGGTGATCGGCGGAGTGGTGGCGCTGCTCGCGCTGACTGTGCATGGAGCGCTCTACCTGGTCACCAAGACCGAAGGCGCGTTGCAGCAGAAAGCTCGCACCGCGGCCCGCGTCTTGTGGGGAGTGCTCGCGCTGCTTACCCTGGTGAGCCTGCTCGCGACCATCCAGGTGCGTCCGCAAACGCTGAACAACTATCACCGGTTCCCCATCGCCTACCTGATCCCCGTGGGAGTGCTGGCCTGCCTTGCGGGAGTGTTACTGTTCTCGCGCGGCGGTCACGACAAGAAGGCGTTCGTCTGCTCTTCTCTTTACCTCGCCTTGATGATGGTTGGCGCTGTGGTTGGACTTTACCCTGTCGTCTTGCCGTCCATCAAGACGCCGGCACTGGACATCACGATCGCCAGCTCGCTCTCCGGACCGCACACCCTCGCGGTGGGACTCGTCTGGTGGGCGGTGGGCATGGTCCTGGCCTTCGGCTATTTCGTGCTGGTGTACCGGATGTTCCGTGGCAAGGTGAACCTGAAGACCAGCGGGTACGGAGACTAAGGTCAAGCGGGCTGTGATCTGTATCACAGGGAAACGTATCGGCTCGCACTGCCACTGGTACGTTCGGAGTGACATCGTTGGCGAGTAGGAGGTTTCGTATGAACCCTCAATTAATCGCCGCTGGGGTCATCCCGCCAGCATCCTTTTCGCGACTGAACTTCCCGTGAATGAACGGGTCTTCGGTTTCGCCCTGGCACAGGCCAGGAACTCCGAGAGCCGCCTGATCATCTTCCACGCATACGACACGCTGGTGGTCTCTGCCTCCGAGACCAGCGGTGTTCGTTACTACGATTACGCGGCCGCGGCCCGCACCGAGATTCGACCACCTGGAGCCGTTGGCCGAACGCGCCCGGGCAGCCGGCGTGGACTGCGAGATCGTGGTGCACCAGGGGCTGGCTCCGCAACTGATTCTGGAATGCGCGCGCGAGAGAAGGTCGACCGCATCGTGGTTGGGACCCGCAGTCCTGGACCGCATTCGGCAAGATTCTGGTGGGCTCGGTGGCAGAAGAAGTCTTGCGCCACGCCGAAGTTCCGGTTTGCACCATCGGGCCGGAGGCCGTCGACCAGGCCTACCAGGGATACGTGGCAAAGACCATCTTGCTGGCCACCTCGCTGAACGAGCTCGGCGTTGCGCCGGCTGCCGCTGGCTGCAGAAGTAGCAGCCAACGACGGAGCCCGGCTGGTCATGCTTCACGTTATTCAGCGCAACGGCAGTGCTCCTGTGCGCCGCACCATCGAGCAACTTGAAGCCGATCTGCGGGCGTTGGTGCCGGAGTCTCTGCGCGGCAAGATTGTCACCGAAGACTTGGTCGTCCCGGGCGATCCAGTCGACGAGATTCTCTTTCAGGCGAAGACGCAGCAGGCGGATCTGCTCGTTCTCGGAGCACAAAAAGCTTCTGTGCTGTCCACCCTGACCCGGCGTGGCATCGTTTACAGATTGCTGGGTCATGCCCCTTGTCCGGTGCTTACTCTTTCGCCGCGAGGGTTGCAGGCGGTCACGAGAGGCCGAGGCGAAGCAACCCGAACCGCACTGACCAGATCGGTTTGAGAACAGCCGTCTGGCAGCCGACCAATTACTGGAACATGCGAATCCGCGCCGGAGATAAATGTCTCCGGCGCGGACGTTGTCACGTTTCTCCTAACCTGGACAGCGATGTACGGAGACAAACACATGCCAGACTTCGCACTCCGTTCCCATCCCCTTTCACGAAATCGTCGTCGCCACTGATTTCTCGGAGTTCGCCGACAGTCGCTTTGCTGCGCGCCGCCAACCTGGCACTGCGTTTCGGCGCCCCATCACGGTGCTGGCCCATGTCATCGATCCCGATTTCGGCGGCTTCCGGGTCCGAGGGAACGCCGTTCGTAGGGTTGCATGACGAGTTGCGGAGCTTGCCCAGGAGAAGTCGGAGGCCGGCGCAGTTGGGCTCAGAGAGTGCGGCATTCCGCATCGCTGGCGGCGCGCAAGGGCGATATTCGCGATGATGCTTTCGAGCCTGGTGCGCGAGCGCAATGCGGATCTACTGGTTCTGAGCACGCATGGGCAGTACCGTTTCGATCGGCCGGTCCGCAGTTCGATCGCCGAAAAGATTCTGCGCATCGCGCCCTGCCCGGTGATGACCGTAGGACCGGCGGCCTGGCTCACGCGAGACGCGGCTTACAACTCCAACCACATCCTGTTTCCGACTGATCTCTCGCCGGTCTCGCTCCGCGCTCTGCCGTTTGTGGACGCCTGGCCTCACTCTCCGGGGCCGAAGTCACCGTGCTCAAAGTGCTGCCCAGCGGGCTGAACATGCGCGTGCCGCATCAGGCCGCCGTATGCGGCTGCAGGGCAGTCGTCCGCCAGGAGATGTCACACCACTGACGGTAAGGTCCACTGCACGGCACAGGGTGGCATCTGGGCGAAACGATTGCGGCCGTCGCCCTGGCGCGCAACTGCGACTTTATCGTGCTGGGGATTCATCGCGAAGACATGAGCATGCCGGCCGCGGGCGGACTGCACCTCGGCCTGGTGTACCAGATCGTCAGCCGCACAGCGACCCCGGTGTTCTCGGTCCACGATCGATTGGACATCTTCGATCTGCGTGCCACGAGGCTCGCCGGCATCTCTGCACACGCCTGAATGGGAGTGGCGAGGGGAGGAGGAGCGGTTGCTTTAAACTGGAAACATGCTTGAAGTAATTCGGCCGCTGCCGATTGAATCACTTCGTTTGCTGGTCTTTGATCTGGACGGAACGCTGATCGATTCCCGCACCGATCTTGCGAACAGCGTCAATGCGATGCTCGCGCAGTACGGCCGACCGCCGCAGCCCGAAGCGGTGATCGCGACCTATATCGGCGATGGAGCCAGCATGCTGGTGCGGCGGGCCCTGGGCGATCCCGAGGATGAAGCGTTCGTCCACGAGGCGCTGACGCGTTTTCTCGACTACTATCGCGAACACAAGCTGGACCACACCTACGTCTACAGCGGCGTGCGCGAGTCGCTCCAGGCATTGCGGGCTCTGCCGGACGGGAGTTCGCGGACCATGGCTGTTTTGAGCAACAAGCCGGTCGGGCCTTCCCAGGCGATCTGCGAGGCGTTGGGCCTGGGCGAATATTTTTTCCGGGTGTACGGCGGCAACAGCTTTCCGACGAAGAAGCCCGATCCGCAGGGTCTGAATGCGCTGATTCGTGAGGCCAAGGTGGCACCGGAACAGACGCTGATGATCGGCGACTCGGACGTGGACGTGCTCACCGCCAGAAACGCGGGCGCGTGGGTGGTCGGGTGCCGATTTGGGCTTGCACCGCATACATTGGAATCCGCCGAGCCCGATGCGCTCGTGGATGCCCCAGCGGACTGGACGGATCTATTTGATCTTGCAAGAATAGAGTAGTAAATCGAATCAGCTGCGGGCCATCGATGTCCGCCAGCGAGGCAAGTCGAGGGAGATTGGCCGCCCCCTTTTTGGTTCTCTGACTGGAAGCCATAGCATCCGATCCGCACATGGAGCACAGAGGCTCCGAAGGCTTTGCGCGTGCGCGACCTTCGCGACGAAAATCTGCACGCTGGAGATCCCCTTGAACTCAGCTCGTCTGCTTCTCTCCCTCGCCCTGGCCTTCACGGTATCCTCTGCAACGCATGCCTTCGCCGCAGCCGAAGCGCCCATTGCAACCGCGCCTGCCAACGGCGTGGGGAGCATCGCGGGCACGGTCTCGGACTCCTCGGGCGCAATCATTCCAGGAGCGCACGTCGAGCTGGATGACGCGACGGGCACGGCCGCCGCAACCGCGACCTCAGACGGCGCCGGCAACTTCAAACTGCGTCCGGCGCAGCAAGGGGATTACACGCTGACCGTCACCATGGGCGGCTTTCGTAACAGCAGCCAGCACGTGCATGTGGGCGCGACTTCCAGCTCTGCGCTCGCTATCTCCCTCGCCATTGCGGCCAGCGTTACGCAGGTGAATGTGAATGCCGGCTCAGACGTCGATCTAAGCAGTTCAGAAAACAACGGCGACACCTCGGTGATGACCGCGGCCGACCTGAAGTCGCTGCCTGTCTTCGACAATGATTACGTAACCGCGATGAGCAGCTTCATGGATGCGGGAGACACGGCGACGGCAGGTACGGGGCTGATGGTAGACGGAGTGGAATCCAATCGCGCGACTGTCTCGCCCTCCGCGGTGCAGGAGATCCACATCAATGAGGACCCTTACTCGGCACAATATTACCGCCCGGGCCGCGGCCAGTTGGAGATCATCACCAAGCCCAATGCGGATAAGTATCACGGCGAATTCAACTTCATGTTTCGCGATTCAGGCTTGAATGCGCAGAATGCGTTTGCTCCGAACAAGCCCTTTGAACAGCGCCGCATTTACGAGGGCAATGTGACCGGGCCGATTGGCCACAGCAATAAGACCGGCTTCCTCTTCTCGCTCAACCGCTCCGAAGAGGATTTGCAGGCGGTGGTGAACGCGACCGTGCCCGACACATTGAACCCCGCCAATGCACAAGGAATCGACTACCGCGCCAATGTTCCCGCACCAACCCGCAACACGGAGTTCTCGCTTCGCGTGGGCCACCAGTTCACTGACAAGAACAGCGCGTACGCGACCTACGCCTTTCAGGACGCGACCAATCGCAATCAGAATGTCGGCAACCAGACGCTGCCCGAGGTCGGCGTAAACACGGAGTACCGCGAAGACGACGTCATTCTCCACGATGACTACGTGATGTCGGCAACCCGGTTGAATCAGGCTTCGATGGTGTTGGAGCGGGTCAGCAATCCGTACAGCGACGCGAAAGAAGCGCCGCAGATCAAGGTCCAAGGAAATTTTCTGGGCGGCAGCGCACAGTCCGACCAGGAACGCACCGAGTACAACCTGCGACTGAGCGACATCGTGTCGTGGACGCGTGGACCACATACGTTGAAGTTCGGCGTCAACATACCGCACTTTGGCCGGCGCGTGCTTGACGACCGCACCAATGCCGCCGGAACGTATACCTTCGCCAGCCTCGCGGATTATCAGAACAACCGCCCTTCGGGGTACTCCGCAGCGCAGGGAGCTACGCGTTTCGTGTATCACCAGCAAGAGGTGGGCGGATTCATTCAGGATCAGATCAAGATCACACCTCGCTTCTCGCTCACCCCTGGCCTGCGCTATGACTGGCAAAATTTCGTTGCGCAGGACACGAACAACTTTTCTCCAAGGCTCTCTTTCGCATACGTCGTCGACCCAAGTTCGAAGACAGTGTTGCGCGGAGGAGGCGGCATCTACTACGACCGCATCGGCGGCGGCCCCCTGGCCGACATGGTTCGCTACGAATCGGCTCGCCGGCGGCTGGTGCGAGTTTCGTCGCGGCAGCAGGAGCTTTGCTACCCCATCTCGAGTTGCGTGGACACGGCATCGCTGCCGCCTTCCATGGTGCAGTTGCAGCCGGGCATTCGCACGCCCTACCAGATGCACTTCGGCCTCTCAGTCGAGCGCCAGATCGGCGAGAAGGCTACTATCTCCATTGGCGGACGCCTCAACCGCGGCGCAGACCTGTTTCGCTCGGTGGATGTAAATGCACCCACGCCTGCGACGAATTACGAGCAGCGACCGAATCCAAACCTCGGCCAGTTGCGCCAGATCCAGTCCGAGGGTTATCAGAAGGGGGCGGCGCTCGACGTGAACTATCGCGGGCGCTTCAACCGCTACTTCACTGCCTTCGCCTGGTATAGCTGGACGCACTACGGCAACAACACCGACGGCATTTACTGGTTTCCCGAGGATCAGCAAAACCCTGAAGCAGAGTGGGCGACGCCGTCGTTTGATCTGCATCAGCGATTCGGTATCTTTGGGGAGATCAACGCGGATCACCCGCTCAACGTCGGCTTTGGTGTATTTGCAAATGGCGGCCATCCTTATTCGATCACGACCGGTGAGGACAACTACGGCGACAATCTCTTCAATGCGCGGCCAGACGGCGTGACCCGCGACAGCGAAGTGGGACCCGACTATGTGGACATGGATCTGCGCTGGGGCTACGACTTCAAGCTGCATCCCAAAGAGTCGGATAAGAGCCCGACGTTGGGACTCTCGGCATCCGGATTCAATGTGCTGAACCATGTGAACGGGTCGTACATCGATCCCGTCCAGGGATCCGCGCAGTTCAACCAGGTGATCTCGGCGGCCCCGCCGCGTCGCATTCAGTTGGCAATGCGGTTTGTGTTCTAGCCGATCTGCAGGGCGAAAAAGAGCTGAGGAGCTTGCGGCCCCTCAGCTGGCGTTTGCGCAGTGAGACTTCTATTGGCTGGGCGGGCTGGGCGGCGCTGGCAGCGGGGGCGGTGCGCCGGGACCACCCGGCGGAAGCGGAGCCTCATGACCCCCGTGCATCATGCCTTCCTCGCCGTGCCGCCGGCCTTCCATTCCCTCGGGTCCGTGATGCTCCGAGCGCTCGGCCTGGAGCTTCTTCCACTGGTCCGGCGTGAGCACGCGGCGCAATCCGAGCAGCATGCGCGCATTGGTTTTCTCCAGTTCCGCGCGTGCCTGGGCCACTCGATCGATTTGCGAGAGCACCTTCGATTCGTCGGGCTGATCTGCGCCGATGAGCGGCTCCATGACCGTCTCTTCTTTTTGAAGTGCGGCATGCGCGTCGATCAGCTTGAGCCGGCTCTGCTGAAAGATGTCATCCATTTTCTTCTGCTGATCCGCGGTCAGGCCGAGTTTCTGCGCCACCTCAGGGCTATCCCACCAGCGGCCTCCGGGGCCGCCGCCATGAAGCGCGCGTTCCATGGGCGGCCTTCGCGAATCCCAAGGCGCGCCGCCGTGCATGCCGGGACCATCGCCACCCGGTCCTTGCGCCAGGGCAAGCGATCCCAGAGAAGCCATGCCCAGTGCGATTGAAAACACTGCCGTTCTGTACACTTTCATTTGTTTCTCCTTGAGGGTGTAGTGGTTCGTTGACTGCCGGTGGCCGCAGCGGTTTGCCACGATACCAAGTCCGCAAGCGGCTCCATCGAGTCCGGCACAGTCTGTGAAACTTCCTGGTCTACTTGCTCGAGCAATGCCTGATCTGCGCGGGCACGCTGCTGCGCCTGTTGTTCGCGGCGCTGTTCCATCGACCCGGTGGGTGTAGAGTGGCGCGGCCACACCTGCCAGCAATGTGGCGGCAGCGACCCACTGCAACGCGGGCTGCAGCCACCGCTTTCGAGGCGCAGTCCACGCCGGCCGAATCTGCGCGGCTCTCGTGAGCCTCACTCCAGGCGAACATTGAGCTGCGGAATGCCGCGATCGACGATTGCAATCCCTCCACCTCGGCGCGGCACTCGCAACACTCCGCCACATGGGCGTTCTGCTCCGGGGTTTGCTCGTTCAACTGCCAGGCAAGTACCTGTTCTTCGGTCAAATGCCCGTTCGGCTGCTGTCCCGGTTTTGCGTGTTGCTGTTTCATGGCCTGCCTCCAGTCCGTTGGCGCACAATCGCCAACGCGCGATACAAATGCGATTTCACGGTCGACTCATTCATGCCGGTTGTCTTGGCAATTTCGAACAATTCCATCTCTTCTACAAATCGCAGCACGAAGACCGTCCGCTGCTTCTCTGATAAGTCTTCGACCGCTGCCCAGACCTGTCGCAACTGGTCGCGAGCGAGGACGGTCGCCTCGGGCGAGCTCTGCCGATCGGGGATGGACTCCCACAACTCCGCCACGTCAGTGGACGAGACTTGCGCCGTCTTCCAGAACTTCACTTTGCCCAAGGCGGGCGTGGTCGCGCACCAGGTTGACCGCGATGCGAAGCAGCCAAGTGCTCATCTGGCAGTCGCCGCGAAAGCTGGCCCGCGCCTTGTAGGCCCGCCACAGGCACTCCTGGGTCATCGACTCCGCAGCGTCTTGGTCGCGCAGGCAGGCCATAAGGTAGCGGGTGATCCGGCCACGGTGCACCCGCACCACTTCATCGAAATCATCGATCTCCCGCACCGGAGCAACGGAGTCTATCGCCATCAGGGTTTTAGAGGCTGCTTGTTCCATGCACTGGAATAGACGAGGCTCCGGCGTGCGAGCCTACAGGAAGCGCGAAATAATGGTCAAAATCATGAGGAGTTGGAGACGACGTCTGGAATCGACAGAAGGGACGGCCGGGATTTTCGGTTCGGAATGGCTCCCACGAAAGGTGAGTTCCCTGCCGGCGGCACGGACCGGTACGATCCGAAGACGCACCTCTTGCTGGAGATTTGAATGGTCCGCAATATTGCACAGTTGAACACACGACGGGATGCCTGCTGGTTTCGAGTTGCGGCCCTTTCCGCGCTGGCGCTGGTTTGCTGCCTCACGGCCGCAATCGCGCGCACAGGCACCGATTCTGACTCCGCCCGTCGCGGGAACCTCCGGCGCGAGCCAGGAGCCGGGCTCCATCTCGGGAACGGTTCTCGATCAGCAAGGAAACCCGGTGGAGCGTGCCGCGATCCAGCCCTACGATGGGGTCGGCATGCCGATCCACCTGAGGACCGTGCACACCGACCACATGGGCCACTTCGTCATCTACACGATGCATCCGGGCGAATGGGAACTGCTGGTCTCCAAGGTGGAGGATGGGTACCCGGATCCGGTCTTTGACTTCGGCACGTCCCGGACGGCCAAGCCGGTGAAGGTCACGGTGAAGCCCGGCGCCTCCACCACCGGTATTGAGCTTCACCTGGGGCCTAAGGCGGCCTTTGTCCACCTTGAACTCTTCGACGCCGACACGAATCGCCCGCTCGGCGCCATGATGCTCGACATGCAGGCCACGGAGCCGGGCCAGCAAGCGCAAAGCAATGGCGAGTGGCTGCACGCGCGCCGCCGGTCCCCTGCCGACCTGCTCATTGCGCCAGGATTGGTTCGCCTGACTGTGACCAGCCCCGGGTATCTGCCCTGGACCGCGGAGGAGAGGAACCACCCCTATCTGTCGCTGCGTTCGGGCGAACACCGGGAGTTCAAAATCAAACTGCACCCGCGGAGCGATCGCTCTGATCAGCCCGCTGCGATCTCTCCAGCGACTCCAAAGCCCTAGAACCAGCACGCCCGCCGCTCCTGTCGATGAGGACCGTGCCCAGGCAGGTTCGCGCAAGGTCCGCCTCGGCTTCGCCGTTTGTTCGCTCATGAGTTACCATAGACGCGAGAGACTTTCCCCAAAATGGACTTCCAGCTCGTAAGCGACTACAAGCCGCGCGGCGACCAGGGCCGCGCAATCGAAGAACTCGTCTCCGGGCTCAGCGCCGGGGAACAGCACCAGACGCTGCTCGGGGTCACCGGCTCGGGCAAGACGTTTACGGTCGCCAAGATCATTGAGCAACTCAACCGGCCGGCGCTGATTCTCGCTCACAACAAGACACTGGCGGCGCAGCTTTATCACGAGTTCAAGCAATTCTTCCCCGGCAACGCGGTCGAGTACTTTGTCTCCTACTACGACTACTACCAGCCGGAGGCCTACATTCCATCCGGCGATCTCTATATTGAAAAAGAAGCCACCATCAACGAGGAGTTGGACAAGCTGCGGCTTTCCGCAACGCGTTCGCTCTTTGAACGCCGCGACGCGATCATTGTATCGTCGGTTTCGTGCATCTATGGCCTGGGCTCCCCAGAGGCGTATTACGGCATGCTGCTGTTGCTGGAGAAAGGCCAGAAGCTGCGTCGTGAAGACATCACCAAGCGGCTGGTCGAGATACTGTACGAACGCAACGACGCCGATTTTCGGCGTGGCACCTTCCGCGTGCGCGGCGACGTGATCGAAGTCTTCCCAACCTACGATGAAAATGCCTATCGCATCGAGCTCTTCGGCGACGAGATCGAATCGCTCGCGCAAATCGATCCGCTGTTCGGAACGGTGCGCCAGAAATATGCGCGGCTGCCCATCTATCCAAAGTCGCACTATGTGGTGCAACCCGAACGCAAGCGGACTGCGATCGACTCCATTCTCAACGAACTGGATTGGTGGGAGAAGGAGCTCGAGTCGCAAGGACGGCTGGTCGAATCGCAACGGGTTCATCAGCGCACCCGCTTCGATCTGGAGATGATCAAGTCAATGGGCTATTGCCACGGCATCGAGAATTATTCGCGGCACTTCTCCGGCCGCATGCCTGGCGAGCCTCCTCCGACATTGCTGGACTACTTTCCGCGTGACTTCCTCGTCTTTGTGGATGAATCGCATGTGACCGTGCCGCAGTTGCACGGCATGTGGCACGGCGATCGTTCGCGCAAGCAGAATCTCGTCGACTATGGCTTCCGACTGCCCTCTGCCATGGACAATCGCCCACTCAAGTTCGAGGAGTTTGAGACACGCGCCGGTCAAACGGTCTATGTTTCGGCGACTCCTGGCCCTTACGAGCTTACTAAGTCGTCCGGCGTGGTGGTGGAACAGATCATCCGGCCTACAGGGCTGGTCGATCCCGAGATTGAGATCCGTCCAGTGCGCGGACAGATCGATGACCTGCTGGCTGAGATTCGCGATCGCGCGCAGAAGAACGAGCGCGTGCTGGTGACTACGCTGACCAAGCGCATGGCCGAGGATCTGGCGGGCTACTACACCGAGGTAGGCGTGCGCTGCCGCTACATGCATTCGGAGATTGAAACCCTGGAGCGAATTCGGATTCTGCGCGACCTGCGCAAGGGCGAATACGATGTGCTGATCGGCATCAACCTGCTGCGCGAAGGACTGGATCTACCAGAGGTGTCGCTGGTTGCGATTCTGGACGCGGACAAGGAGGGCTTTCTTCGCAGCTCCGGATCCCTCATTCAGACCATCGGACGCGCAGCCCGCAACGTGTATGGACGCGCCATTCTCTATGCGGACAAGATGACCGACTCCATGCGGCAGGCGATTGACGAGACCGATCGGCGGCGGCAGGTGCAGCGCGAGTACAACGAAGAACATGGCATCACGCCCACTTCGATCATTCGCTCCACTGACATGTCACTGGCGCAGATACTGAAGGCGGAGTACGCCGATCTGACCGACGAGAAGGACGGCATACCCGAGTTCAACACGCAGGATGAGCTGGACGGCTATATTGTTCGTCTCGAGTCGGACATGCGCGAAGCCGCAAAGAAGTTCGAGTTTGAAAAAGCAGCGAAGCTCCGCGACACCATCAAGGAATTGCGGACGAAGGAATTCCTGTTCGGTTAAGCCTGGCGGCAACTTGCTGGCCGCTGTGACTCTTACATCCGGGCCGACTCTTTAAGAGCCGGCCCGGCCTCTCAGGCTTAGTTCACGGTGGCGTTTCCTAAGTGAGCTCGCTGCTACTTAGCCGAGTTAGTCGCTTCCTGTAACATCAGAGTTAAAACAATCTTAGTCAGAATGGCCTTAGTTGTACGCGGCTATTAATTTGTCGTCAGACAAACAACGATTCGTCTTTCTCTCTGCATCATGAAAGATTGGCCAGGCGAGTTGCCTGGCAGCACGCACAGGCGTTCGACGGATCAGCCAATCGCTGGCTGAATACCGTGCCTCCTACCATTCAGTTCTCACGGAAAGACTGGAAAAGGAGCAACAAACATGGGATTCCTGAACTCTGCGGAATTCATCAGCAGGAGACGTGCGCTCAAAATGGGCGCGGGTTTCAGTGGCCTTGTCGCAGCATCTACTCTTGGCAAAAGCCTTGCGTTGGGGGAAGATCACGAACCTGACACCGACGACACCGTGCCGTCCGCGACTGTGCGGCACGAGATTGAAAATATCATCGAGGCACAAGGAATGGTGTCTGACGGTGTGTTCTCAATCGAGATCGACCGCGAAGACATTCCTAACGTCACACTGCGCGGCGTACCCATCAAACCGTCGTTTCAAGTCAACGGCACGTTGTATTTTCAAAGCCTGGGCCGGAACAGCGTCTTCATGAATTCCGACCTGGCACTGAAGGCCAGTGAGATTGATCCCTTTCTCGATCAACTTCTCATGCACAATATTGTGTTTCAGGCAGAGCACCAGCACTTCTATGATTTTTCGCCGCTGGTATGGTTCATTCACTTCCGGGCTGCCGGTGACCCGATAGCCATCGCGCGTGGAGTCAAAGCAGCGCTCAATGTTACGTCGACTCCTTTCCCGCAATCACCGCCGTCTAACCCAACTACTCCGCTCCCCGCTGATGAGATCGGTCATATTCTTGGAGCATCGCCGCAGATTGGCGCAGACGGTGTGGTCACCTACGAGGTGCCCCGGGCCGAACCGATTCGCCTTGGAGGCGTTCGCATCAATCCCTACCTCAACGTCTCCACGCCGATTTCGTTTGAACCTCTTGAAGGTGGCCGGATCGCTGCCGCGGTGCCCGACTACGGCATGATCGCTTCGGAGATTAACCCGGTGGTAGAGCGGATGCGCAAACAGGGTTGGGACATAGGCTGCCTGTATAACCAGGAAACCGACGAACATCCCCAACTCTACTTCTCTCACCAGTTCAAGACGGGCGATCCCATCCAGCTCGCGCACGAGATTCGCAGCGGCTTGAACCTGATGCATGTGAAGTTGGAGTCTTAGCCGCGATTGGCATGGAGGGAGTCTTCCGCGGACTGCAAGACTCCTTCCATGACCCTGCGTTAGCGTTCCTCCGGGACGTTTGGGATGCACCAACGCGCTTCAGAAATTCTTCATGATTCCTGAACTGTGCGCGAGGCCTGCTGCATCCATCTTGCGTGACCACTTCGGCCGATTCCGCTGCTGTCAAATCGCATATGCTGCCGCCGTGCGTTGAGGCTGATGCCACAGCGGGCACCGTGCCCTGCGCACCAGCCGATCGTAAGTGGATTCTCGTCGCCACGGTTCTGGGTTCCGCGCTGGCTTTCATGGACGGCTCGGTCGTCAATGTCGCGCTGCCCACCCTGCAATCCAAATTTCACGCCACCTCGAGCAGCATCCAGTGGGTGATGCAAAGCTATTCCCTGTTTGGCGCGGCCTTGCTGTTGCTGGGCGGAGCAGTGGGAGACCGATACGGCCGGCGGCGTGCCTTCGTGTGGGGCGTGGCGATCTTCGCGTTGGCGTCGATGGCGTGTGGCGCCTCGGTATCGCTCGGGAATTTAATTGCCGCACGCTCCCTTCAAGGCATCGGAGCTGCATTGCTGATCCCGCAAGGGCTTTCGATCCTCTCGGCTTCCTTCCCGCCGGAAGCACGTGGCAAGGCAATCGGCACCTGGTCCGCATGGACCAGCGTCTTTGCTGCCATCGGTCCGGTCGCCGGCGGTTGGCTGCTGCAGGTCTGGTCGTGGCGTTGGATCTTCCTTCTGAACCTGCCGGTCGCGATGCTCGTGCTGCTGTTGTCGCCTCGCATACCGGAGAGCCGCGCAGGCGCTGCCGGCGGGGCGCCGCAGCCTTTGGATCGCGTCGGCGCAACGCTGGCGACGCTTAGTTTCGCCGCCATCATTTATGCGCTCTCATTCGCACCGCAGTTCGGCTGGAGCAACCCATGGGTATTCCTGCCGATGGCGTGCGGACTGATCCTGCTGGCGGCGTTCCTCCGGTCCCAGGCTCACAGGCCGAATGCGATGATGCCGCTTTCGCTCTTTCGCATCCGGCGATTCTTTGCGGCCAACCTGCTCACGTTTCTCCTTTACGGAGCCCTGGGTGGTGCGCTCTACGTCATTCCCTTCTACCTGATTCAAGTGCGCCACTACGCGCCGGCTGCTGCGGGAGCCGCCTTCTTGCCGTTCATCGTGCTGATGTTCCTCTTCTCAGCACGCGTGGGTGCGCTGGTGCCTCGGCTTGGGGAACGGCCTTTGCTGGTCACTGGTGCGGCCCTTGCGGGGATTGGGTTTTCGCTCTTCGCACTGCTTGACGCGCAGCACGGTTACATATTCGCCGTGTTGCCGGGGGTCGCCACTCTCGGTCTCGGCATGACGTTGTGTGTCGCGCCGCTCACGACCGCAGTCCTTTCTTCGGTACCTCAGAATCAAACCGGCATGGCTTCCGCAGTGAACAACGCGCTTTCGCGATTGGCCGCGCTGGTTGCGTTGTCTGTGCTGGCTCTAGTGCTGGCACACGGCTTTGCGTCTACCCTCGAATCGAGGCTTGCCCGCTCGACTCTCAGTGTCCAGGATCGAGAGCAGATGTTCGCCCAGCGCGTTCGCCTGCACGATGTGCCCATTCCCAAGGACCTGACTGTCGAACAAGCGAGCGAGGCCGGCGAGATTCTGGACTCGTCCTTCCTAAGTGGCTTCCGCACGGTCATGATTACGTGCGCGCTCGGCGCGTGGGTGGGCGGACTGTCAGTGTTTTTCCTGCTGCCGAAGCGAAGGCGGCAATAACGTCCTGGCGAATGGCGGGGCCTATGAGCCGACCGGCTGAAGATTGCCGGAGAGGATCGGAAACTCCATTCGAAAGCGGGTCTTGCAGCCGCCGGGAAGATTGCCACTCTCGACAGAAATTGAGCCGCCATTCTTCTCGACCAGTTCCTTGGTCACCCACAGCCCAATGCCGGTGCCCGTGTCGTCCTTGGTCGTGAAAAACGGATCGAAGATGCGCTCGATATTTTCGACCGGAATACCGACTCCATTGTCCTCAACAAGGATCTGGGCTCCATGAGACGTTTCGATGATGGTGACATTGATGAGGCCACCCGGACCAGACAGCGCGTCGGAGGCATTCGAGATGAGATTGGTGAGGATCTGCCGTAGCTCATCGGACGAGATTTTCACGATGATGTGCGGTGGACAGGTGCATCGAATCTCGCCTCCGCGAGCATCGCACCGCGCCTGAAACAAAGCGATGACGCTCTGAACGATCTCGGCCAGGTCCACTGGGCCGGACGCAGGCCTGGTGCGAACGAAAGTCAGCGTATGTCTGGTGATTGCAGAGAGACGCGCCAGCTCGTCATCGGCTTGCCGCAGATATTCACTCACTTCCGGGTTGAGGCAGGGATCGATGCGCGCGAGATAGAGCAGATTGGTTACAGCCTCGAGCGGGTTGTTGATCTCGTGCGCGATGGTGGAGGCGAGACGGCCCGCCGCGGCCAGCTTCTCTGAGCGAATCAGGGCGAGCTCCGCTTTCTTTCGATCGGTGATATCAAGAGTGACCCCGCGCCAGACCGAGGGATCGGCCGGGCTCGGCGTGCCGCGTGCCTCCAGCCAATGAACTTCTCCGTTGGGCCAGGGTACACGGAACTCCACATGGAACGTCTCCCCGGTTTCCATTGTGTGTTTGGCCGCTGCGTTGATCTTGGGTCGATCTTCTTCGAGCGCGAGGCTTAAGGGTGAATCGAAAGAGGCAACCTCCGCCATCGGCCGTCCAAAGATTTCTGAGCCGCCCTCCAACCAGCGCGTGCGGTGTCGGCTGGAGTGTAAACCCAAGCGGCCGATCGGCTCACCTGCTGCGCCTGGTTCAGAGCGTCCGCCTGCTCCTGAAGCGCGAACAGAGTGGAGCGAAGTTCGCGCTCCGCGGCTCGCCTCTTGTGGCTCAGAATCGCGATCATCAGTCCCGCGGTGAGGATGACGGCGCTCCGAGCGATCGAGTCAACATCGAGCGACCAGGTCCCCGCCACCGGAATTTCCCAGTAATTGAACAGCAACACTGAGACCGCGGTCGCGCAGAGCGCCGGGCCGAGGCCAAAGCCGGTCGCCACGGCGGCGATCGAAGCAAAGCTCATTGCCAGCGGAATATCGCGCAGCGCATGGGAATGAAAGCTCATTCCCATCGTGAACGTGGGAAGCAGCAAGGCGGCGACATAGCCGAAAACTTGTTTCACCACTTCGTTCGTTCGACTGGCCGGCGCAGGCGTTGAAGCGAACATCGATCCTTCATTACCCCGGGTTATCGGAATGGAATCGTCCATATATTCGCACAAAAGTGGCAGAGGTATCCCCTGGATAGGACTCACGAGGTGAAGGCCGGAGCTTCGTCGCAAAGCGTCTCATTTGACGCCATTCAAGCAACA
This sequence comes from uncultured Acidobacteriaceae bacterium, assembly GCA_963748555.1. Classification (GTDB taxonomy): domain Bacteria; phylum Acidobacteriota; class Terriglobia; order Terriglobales; family Acidobacteriaceae; genus CAWKKW01. The sequence goes on along the minus strand of CAVVJK010000001.1, from coordinate 147,157 downwards.
GGGATAACATCGGTGATCTTCCACGCTCTTTGGCGTGGCAGTACCGGAAACGACTCCGGGTGCACCAGGCATTTTGAATATTGCAGTCCGCAAGGAGCAATCTCCGCATGCCCGCGTCTCCGACCGAAGCGCCTACCCCGTTTGCAATTCTGCCCAGCGCGCTTCCCCACGATTCCTTTCCGCCGCTAGGTCCGGGAATCAACGTGCTGATGGTCTGGCCGCGCTTCCCTGCTTCGTACTGGGGCTTCGAAGGCGTGCTGGAGATGTTGCCCGAGAGCGCGATGACTCCGCCCCTGGGGCTGATCACAGTGGCGGCACTGTGTCCTTCCACGTGGAATATCCGGCTCATTGACCGAGCCTTTGACGACCTGCGCGATGAAGACCTGGAGTGGGCGCAACTGGTGATGGTGAGTGCGATGCATGCGCAGCGGTTTGACGCACTGTCCGTTCTCGCCCGCGCACGCGCTCTCGGCACGCGCACCTTCATCGGCGGCCCATGGGCCAGCAGCGAGCCCGAGCTGTTGCTGCGGGAAGCCGACCACGTACTCGCAGGCGAAGCCGAAGAGGTCTTTGGCGACATTGCCAAGGCGCTTGAAAACGGCACGGCTCGCGCGCTCTACCGAGTCACCGAGAAGCCGGACATGACCCAGAGCCCGATGCCGCGCTTCGACTTGCTGCGGCGGGACCAGTACACCTCCATGCCAGTGCAGTTCTCGCGCGGCTGCCCGTTTCAATGCGAGTTCTGCGACATCATTACGATTTATGGCAGGCGTCCGCGAGCGAAGACCCCGGAACAACTGATCGCCGAGATCGACCGGTTGCGGGAATTGGGCTGGCGCAATGAAGTCTTCATTGTGGACGACAACTTCATCGGCAATCACGCACGGGCACTCGAACTGGCTCGCAAGCTGGCGCTGTGGCAGCAAGAGCACGATCATCCGTTCTCGTTCTATACCGAGGCTTCGATCGACCTGGCGGATAAGAGCGAGTTACTCGACGCCATGGTGGAAGCTAACTTCATGTATGTCTTCATCGGCATCGAGACGCCTTCCTCCGATGCGCTGAAGGAGTCGCGCAAGTTTCAGAACCTGCGCGCCGATCTGTTGACGCAGGTGCGCAAGATTCAGGAACGAGGCCTGTGGGTGCTCGCTGGATTCATCGTGGGCTTCGATTCGGACGACGAGACCATTTTCGAACGGCAGCTTGAGTTCATCAATCGCACCGGGATCACGTGGGCGATGGCGGGAGTTTTGCAAGCGCCACCGACGACCGCGCTCTACGACCGCATGAAGCGCGAAGGCCGGCTCTACGAAGACAGCCAGGCCACGTCAAATTTCAGCCCGCCGAACTTCAAGACAGTGTTGCCGCTGCCAGTTCTGCTGCGCGGCCTGTGCCGCCTGCTGAACGGCTTGTACGAGCCGGACGCCTTCTTCAAACGCGCCTTCCGTTCGCTCGAGATCTGGAAGCCTCGGGACACGCAGCATCCGCCGGAATTGCCGTGGAGCTATAACTTACGGGTGTTGGCCGCGTCCATGTGGCGGCAGGGAGTGCAGTCCAACTACCGTTTCGCTTACTGGAAATTTCTCTGGCTCATGATCCGCAAATGGTCGCGCCAGCCAGCCAAGATGTGGCTGGGATTCATGGTCCTGCTCTCGGCGGAACACTTCCTGATCTACTCGCACGAAGTAGTCGAGAATCTTGAGAACGAATGCCGGAAGCTCGAAGGCACGCAGGCGCCTCCGTCGAATGAATACGACGCGCCCATGTCTCCGCCGCTCGCCGCGCAGATCTAAGTCAGCGTGACGAAAGACGAGCCGCAGGCCCAAGGAAAGCGTGGCGCGCCGTTCGCCCTGAGGCCTTCCACCGCTTGACGATCTCGTAGACGATCACCGTGGTGTAGGTGACAACGATCCACACCAGCACCGCCTCGATCGGCAGCTTGTCCCACGCGGTGATGGAGATGCCCAGCATCTGCTCAGGCTGATACCCCCACCAGCCATAGGGAACGCCAAGAGTCGCCTCCCACAACAGGCTGGTCAGCAGAAGGATGAAGAGCGTGAGGCTCAATGCGCGCCAGTTGATCACCGGGCGCGCTGTCGGAAACAAGGCTGCCGAGGGAAGCAGCGCAGTCAGCACGAGAAAGGTGAAGTAGCCGGGAAAGCCTGCCGGATCCGCTGCCATCCATCGCTTGTAAGCGAAACCGGCGAGGAGCAGCACAAAGGCCAGCAACAGCGAGGCGGGATGAAAGCGCAGCAGACGTTCGAACTCGGAACGATTACCGGATTCCGCGGGCACCGTGTACGCGTTGAGCCAGTATTCATCCAGCCAGATATACAGCAGAAGCACCGCGATGAAGCCGGTGAGATAGAAGAGATACTCTTCAATCGGCACTCCGCCGCCAATCGCGGGAGCGAGGATACGCAGGGTCGCGTTCGGGTTGGGGAAGGTAAGAAAGCGATGAGCAAAAAAGTAGTCGAGGATGACGCCCGCGGGAAAGAGTAGTGCGATGGTGATCCAGAAAGATTTTTTCGACACTTTAACTCTGGAGTTCGGCAGAAACCACAGGCTTATCACCAGAATCGGCACGATAAACAGCAGCAGACTGACGGTGTATCCATACGGAGATGGGTTGGGCACGGTAACGTCGACAACCGCGGAGACGCGCACGCGATGCAGCGTGAGAGCAGCGGGGATCGAGATCATCCCGACCATGGCGGCGACCAGCCATGCGCTCAGGCGAGCGGAGCGAGGGCCCTCAGGACTTGGCATGGTGCATCCTCCGGCAGCGCATCCCTGCACAGCCAGAGGACTATATCACCGATGCCGTCTCGGGGCGCTGACGAATCGCCGACAGAATTCTCATCGCGAGAAAGAATGCCGATGCACGCGAGGAACTACGAGAGCTTCGCCTCCAGCACGTCGAGTTGCTCGATGCTCGGTGGATGCGCAAGCAATTCGTCTGCTTTTGCGAACAACGCCTTGGCGATTTCGCCGTCGAGATGAGCCTGGCGGCCCGCATCATCGGCGAAGGCGTCGTAGATGCCAAAGCTGGTCGGGCCGAACTTGAGCGCGAACCACACCGTAGTTCCGGGTTCCTGTTGCGCCAGCGGCAGCGCCGATCGCAGGAAACTCTCCAGTTCGGCTTCCTTCCCTGTTCTCGCTTCCAATCTTGCCAGCAAAGCTTTCTTAACCATCGTTTCCTCCAAGGCCTTCAGATGCGGCATCGTCGTGCTTCGCTTCAAAGCTAAGGTCCGCGGTTCACAAATCGTTGTTGCGAGGCTGCAGAAAGGTGGCATTTCGGGCAAAGGAAGTGCTCTACAATCGGTGGCATGAATCCATATGCATCGTTTCTCGGCGATCGTGACCCGATGGAGGTTGTGGCCCAATCTCCCAGCCAGTACCGCAAGTTGGTCGATCAACTCGGCAAGAGCGGCCTGACACGTTCGCTCGCGCCGGGCAAATGGTCTGTAAACGTGATCCTCTGCCATCTGGCCGATGCGGAGATCGGTTTCAGCTTCCGGCTTCGGCAGACGCTCGCGGAGGACGACCACACCACGCAGCCCTGGGACCAGGACAAGTGGTCTACAGCCCTATTCCCAGCTCAGCGGAGAGGACGCGCTCAAGGCCTACGCCGCCTCGCGCGCATGGAACGTGGCCTGGCTTCGCACCTTGACCTCCAGAAGCGTTCGCGCGGCCCTTCACGCACCCGGAACGGGGCCGCATGACGCTGCAGACGTTAGTGGAAACCATGGCTGGCCATGATTTAAATCATCTGCAACAGGTGGAAGCCATTGCCAGGCAAGTCGATGCAGCCCAGGCTTAGCTAGGACCGGGCGAGCTCCTTCTCTGCTGTCTCTGCCCTCGCCGAGCGGTAGATCCGTGGGAATGCACCAGTCGTAGAGCACAAATGCAGAGGGGTGCACCTTTCGCAAGGTGCACCCCTCTGCATTGGCATTGAATTACTAGCCTCTGCAGGAATTCTGGTTCATCGCTCCATCCACGCTCCCGCGCAGCCAGTGCTCCCCTATATTCCGCTTCGACGTAACAAATCGATGAGCTAAGTCAATGCTCTGTCCGCTCACTGCTAGTAAGTTGCTTGGTTCTCGAATCTGGTTGTCCGGGCTGCGACATTGGTAGCTTGAACAAAAGTGTTTACCGATGCGCATCCACCCGGAATTTCGATTGGCAGTCGCTAGTTGAACAATTTATCTTGTGCAAGATTCTGGTGCGTGAAGGTGGAGGCCGTGAGTTGCCCAAGAAGAGTTGCCCGAAATGCGCGTGTGACTCTCCTCGCCGAATGCCACGACAGGGATGGTGGGAAAGGCGTGTATTGACGCGATTTGGCTATTACCCATGGGAGTGTCCACTCTGCCGGCATATCTTTTATCTGCGCTCTCGGGGTTTGGGTTATTCGCGTTCGGGCAGTGGCGAGTCCTCCGCTCCCGTTCCCGAGGAACCAACTACGACGGAGTAAGCGGGTCCTCCCTGGTCCAAATGCCCTCGCAGGATCTACGATCCCGCTCTGTCGAGCTTTCCAGTGATTTACTTCACCTCGGCGTGTGCCCGGGCTCACAGTCAGATTTTTCCCAAAGTGGGAATCTAGAGCCACAGGAGATCACTTATGTGGGAGCCTGGAAGACATCGCTGGAGTAAGCCCGATTCCATTCTGGTAGCTACCGATCTGGGAGACATCGATCGACTGTTTCCGATCGCGCTCCGGGAAGCGAGGGAGGAAGGGGCCCGGCTTGTGCTGCTTGCACGTGCTCACAGCAGGCAATTGCCTGCAGGTCGATGCCGGCGGTCTCCCCTACTTCAATACCACCCAAGCGATCGACTGGATCGAGAAGTACCTTGCAACCTTTGCCGCGGAAGCACACAGGGCTGGAATCCGCTGCGAGGTAGTCGTGCGGGACGGCGTGCCTCCGAACAGATTGTGTTGACGGCCTCGCGTCTGCATGTGGATCGGATTCTTCTCGGGACGCGGAGTCGAGGCAGATGGGGAAAGCTGCTCCTGGGCTCCGTTGCGGAACAAGTGCTGCGTTCGGCCCCGGTCCCGGTCTTGACCGTTGGACCTGAGGCTCACCAGAGCGTGCCTGGAGCTGGCGCTGTGCGGACGGTTCTGCACGCGACCTCCCTCAGTAAAGCCTCGGGACCGAGCGCGGCACTTGCCTGCGAAATTGCACAGATAACTGCGTCCCGCCTGGTGTTGATGCACGTACTGCCGTCTCGAGGCGCTCACGAGGCTGCCCATACCGCAGGTGATGAACTACGCCGAGCGGCAACTGCGCACGCTGATTCCCGCGGAAGCTCCCTCCTGGTGCGTGATCGATACGCTGATTCGGAGGGGCGATCCGGCGACCGAGATCCTCGCACAGGCTCATGCCTCGGGTGCGGATCTGATCGTCCTGGGCGCCTCCAAGGCGTCCACCGTCGCCACCCTTGCGCGGCAGGGTGTGGCCTACGAGACCATCGCTCACGCGCGCTGCCCGGTGCTCACCCTCTCCATCTGCAGCGAGGCCGAAGGAAGCAGCCAGACAGCCCGTGCATCGCGCGATCGCCTGAGACCGCAGGATCTGCTGACCCGAAGCAGAGGGTGCCCGTGCGCCTTCCTGAGCGGCAACCACGACCACCAGGCTGATGACGGATCTGAGTGCAGCCCATTCCGGGACTCGCGTCTCCTGACAACCGCTTACCGTAGCTCGGTGCCTGCCACGTTTTTCCCCAAGCCATGCGCAATGCGATAGATTTTCTGTGTAACTTCTTCGGCTATGATTCTTGCCGGCCTTGATTTTCTTGAAGTGTGAGGGGATGACCCATTGCGGATACGCTGTTGTGACTTTTTCTCTGGATTGCTTTTTGTTGCGCTGGCGCCGATGTTGGCAACGGCAGGTACAACGGCGATGGAGCCGGTAGAGCTAAGTTCCGGATGGCAATTGCAGGATGTTGCGAAAGTGCCGCAGCCGGGAGCGGAGATTTCCACTGAGAAGTTCAAACCAGCGGCCTGGTACACCGCTACCGTTCCGGGCACCATCCTGACGTCGCTGGTGAACAACAAGGTTTATCCGGAACCGTTGTATGGCGAGAACAACCGTCCGGAAAACATTCCTGAGAGCCTGGCTCGAACTTCGTATTGGTACAGAACCGAGATCGAGATCCCGAAGGACTACGCCGGCAAGCACATCTGGCTGGACTTCGAGGGCGTCAACTACTCGGCCGTGGTGTGGGTCAACGGCGCCCAAGTAGCCACCATGCGAGGAGCGTTCAAGCGCGGCATCTTCGATATTTCGTCCAACGTGAAAGCCGGGCAAGAAGGCGGTCGTGGCCGTGCTGGTGTCGCCGCAACCCCACCCCGGTGAACCGCATGAGCACACGCTTCGCAATGGCATGGGGTCGAACGGCGGCATCACTGCCATCGATGGACCGACCTTCCTCAGCACCATAGGGTGGGACTGGCTGCCGGCGATCCGTGACCGCGATACGGGCATCTGGCAGAAGGTCTTTTTCTCGGCGAGCGGCCCTGTCCTGGTGAAGGAGCCGCTGGTCACCACCGATCTTCCCCTGCCTAGGACCGATTCCAGCGACATAGCGGTCTCAGCCACAGTTGAGAACATTACCGATCAGCCGCAGAAAGGTGTACTCAGCGGCAGCATTGAGAACATCACGTTTCAGCAGCCGGTCGAGATTGCGCCGCACAGCACGAAACTGGTGAGCTTCGATTCGAAGACAACTCCGGCGCTGCATGTGAACCAGCCGCGGCTCTGGTGGCCCAACGGGTATGGTCCTCAAAATCTCTACAAGCTGCACCTGAGTTTCGATGTGAACAAGAAGACGTCCGACGCGCAGGACGTCACCTTCGGCGTCCGTAAGATCACGTATGCCGTCCCCGATTCCGAGTACCTGACCATCTCGGTGAATGGGGTCAGGGTCTTCATTCGCGGTGGTGACTGGGGACTGGATGAAGGCCTCAAGCGCATTCCCCGTGAGCGGCTGGAAGCTCAGATCCGCATGCACCAGTTGGCGAACCTCAACATGATTCGTAACTGGGTTGGACAGAGCACCAGCCAGGAGTTCTATGAACTCTGCGACAAGTACGGATTGCTGCTTGTGGGATGAATTCTTCCAGCCCAACCCAAGTGATGGTCCCAACCCGACGGACTTGGACACCTACATGGCCAACGTGCGAGACAAGATCGTGCGCTTCCGCAATCATCCGTCGATTGCGGTCTGGTGCGCGCGCAATGAGGGCTACCCACCCAAGGAGATTGACGACCCCCTGCGCAAGCTGATGGCGGAACTGGAACCGACGCGGCTGTATCAGCCGAGTTCAACGGCGGGTCGCGGCGTTCAATCCAACGGGCCGTACAAATGGCGCACACCGCGCGAGTTCTACGTCATTCATCAGGACTACTTCAAGACGGAGACTGGCAGCGTCTCTGTCCCTACGCTGGAGTCGATTCACGGCATGATGCCCGAGAAAGATTGGGAGACCATCACCGACGATTGGGCCGAGCACGACTTTGCCAGGGGCGCATCCGGTAGCGACGAATATCCCGGGATCATTGCAAGCCGCTACGGAAAGATCGCGAACCTCGCCGACTTCGTCCGCAAGGCCCAGCTTGCCAACTACGAGGCATATCGCGCGATGTACGAGGGCCGCAACGCACAGATGTTTCATCCTGCGACCGGCATCCTTACGTGGATGAGCCATCCGGCCCAGCCCAGCTTTGTCTGGCAGCTTTACCACTACGATTTGGAGCCGAACTCTTCGCTCTTTGCGGTGAAGAAGGCGGCGGAGCTTATTCACATCCAGTTCAACGAAGCCAACGGGGAACTACAGGTGATTAACAACTCGCCCGACGCCATCGCTGGCGCAGTAGCGCACCTGTCCATCTACAACCTCGATGGTTCTGAAGCGTACCAAAACGACTACCCGGTGGCCGCTCCGCCATCGAGCGTAACCAGCCTGGGCGCTGTCGCGTTCCCTCCCGGAGTTTCATCGGTTCACTTCCTGAAGCTTGCATTGCGGGATGCCTCTGGCAAACCCCTCTCCGACAACTTCTACTGGCGAGCCCAGCCGGAGCATCCAGACGACCTCACCGACTTGGCGAAGCTGCCGGTGGTGCACCTCGATGCGCAGGTCACACGCAAAGACGACGCCGGAAAACGATTCGTCACCGTCACCCTGCACAATCCTTCCGCCAACCTGGCATTGATGGCTCACCTGCAATTGCGGCGGCAGAAGTCTGGCCAACGAGTGTTGCCGGTGTATTACAGCGACAACTATCTTTCGTTCACTCCGGATGAAACAAAGACAGTTACGATTGAAGCCGACCTCGAGGCCTTTCAAGGCGAAGATGCCCTGGTTGTTCTGGATGGATGGAATACCGATGTGGCTGCCGCTTCCGGCGTGGGGGTGTCGATTGCGCCCAACGTTGAGGCGCAGGTGGATCATTCGCCCGCGACGGGATTACCGTTCCAGACGACCGGCCTGCGCTGATCAGGGGACGGCCGCCCCAGTTGCTCACCGCAGCAGGGGCGGCTTCCAATTACACCTGAGCGCAACGCGCTACTTCGTGGCAACCTGCTTCTGGATCGCTGCCGTCAAGTCCCCGGGATGGAACCCGAAAGGACCGGGCTTGCTCTTGTAGAGCACGCGTCCCCCGGGTGCGATCAGGTAGAGGCGATCCGGCCAGCCGGTGTAGGCAGTCTCAACCTGGTTCGCGAAGTTATCGATCAGTGCGGGGAACTTGATGCCTAGCTTGCGGACGCAGCTGTCGGCGACGGCCGCACGCTCCTGCTCGTCGCGCGGACTGCGGAACAACACCTTGTCGCGCACGTTGCTCTGCATCTCCCAAACATCGGTCGGGTGCGCTTCAAGAATGTAGACCGCGTAAAAATCGACCTTCCCCTTGTACTGCTGTGAGAGCTTGTTCAGGGCGGGAACCTCCCGCCGAAAGGGCGGTCAGGTATAACTGCCAAAGACCAGGACCACTGGCTTTTCCGTCCACAAGGAAGCCAGGTTGATCGGGGCCTTGGTATCAAGCGTCTTCACCGTGAAGTCAGGCGCGGCGTCTCCTGCCCGCAGCGAACCCTTTGCGCGCCTCAGACCACATGGTTTCGAACGGAAACAGAAAATAGGCGGGCATGGGCATGCGCGCCATCACGTGACCGAAGACCTCCGGTGGCTGATGCATCGCCCAGTCGATGTAAGCAACGAAGCTGACCCAGAGGCAAAAAGCAATGGCGAGGCCCCAGCCGATTCTTCGCTTGGTCGTTGGTTTCATGGCCATAGGTTTTCGAATCACTTCGTTACCGTGTTCATTTCAAGATAGCCCTGCGGCGAGATACCGAAGCTGTCTGCCACACGGTTGAAAAATGCGAACATGGCAGTGATGTAAACGCACTCCGCGATCTGCGGCTCGGTCCATCCATGATCGCGCAAAGTTTGAACATCCTCGGATGTCGTCTTGTACGCAGCCTCGGTCACCTTGGTTACATACTTCAGCAGCGCGACTTCCGCATCGCTGAGTCCGGCTTCGTCGAGCTTTCCCTCGGCGATGGCCTGCACTGTCTTCTCATCGGCTCCCTGAACCCGCAGGAAGTAGGCATGAGAATCCAGTCAATAGGGACAACGGTTGAGCCAAGAAACCCAACTGGCAATGGCTTCCTTTGTGCGGCGATCGAGGTGGCCTTCGGAAAAATGCACTCGGTTGCTGAAGGCCATCACGTCGCGGAGAAAGTCGGGCCGATGGCTAAAGCACTTGAGGATTCCGGGCATAGTCTGCCGTCCCGATTGCGCGCGCCATTCGTCGTAGACCGCCGCCACCTCACCGGTTGCGTCGGCATCCTCGATCAGCTTGATCTTCAGTTCAGGATCACTCATGTGCTCTGGTTCGCCGTGTGGACCAAGGAAGAAGTTAGCACGCTTCTCCCAGCAGCAGTTACACAGTAAAGATTCGCAGTCCAGGTGTCTTCGCCCTGCGAGGTGGAATTAGAAATCCACCTGAGGTTGGAGTTCTGCCTTGCGACATTGGACGCGCCGCGCTCACTCGAAGACGGCGGTTGCCGCTTCGCGACCTTGGAAGCACGGCGCAGGAAGCCATCCTCAGGAGGAGCCACGGGGTTCGCGCATTCTGCATAAAACGTGCGTCCCACCAACGGAATTCACATTGTTTTGATCCAAATGATCATTTTTGTGGAAATTTCAATCATTTTGACCTACTGTGTTGTTCACTGGCGTGGCGTTCGGCCACGAACATTCAAGATGCAGGCAGATTCCAGCCCCGGAACATGCCCGCACACCAAAGCGAACGTTTCATTTTGTGAGGATTCAGATGATGACAAATAGATTTCTTCGGTATGTTGCCGCAGGTGTGTTCGCGATGCTGCTATCGGCGCCGGCACTCATTGCGCAGACGGTGACTGGATCCATCACCGGTTCGGTGACCGACCCCAGCGGGGCGGTCGTGCCAAGCGCGCAAGTGGTGGCACACAACCTGGACACGGGCGTGGACACGCCAACGACGACGAATAACGACGGGTTCTATCGCATCCAGTTCCTGCCGATCGGCCGATACCAGGTGACGGTGCAGGCGACCGGATTCAGCCAGGTGACGCTGCCGCCGTTTACGCTCGAGGTGCTGCAGACGCCGACCTTCAACGTGAAGCTGCAGGTAGGCAGCGCCGCGACCACCGTGAATGTCTCGGCCGCGGCCCCGATTCTGAATACCAACGACCCGATCCATCGCGACCACATTCACGTCGAACACGATTCGCAACTTTCCGCTGAATGGCCTCGACTTCTCCGCGCTGACTCTCTATGTGCCGGGCGCGGTGGACACGGCGGGAACCTCGGGAACGACGAGCATCGAGCGCAGCACGTACTACACCGACACGCCCAATATGAATGGCAACCGGGCGCAATCGAACAACTACACGCTCGACGGCATCGACATGAACGAGACATTCAATAACCTGATCGCGTACAGCCCGGCACCGGAGGCGCTGCAGGAAGTAAAGGTACTGACGGCCAATTCGCCGGCGGAGTTTGGCAACGTGAATGGCGGCGGCGTGGTCAGCGTGCTCAAGAGCGGAACGAATCAGTTCCACGGCTCGGCATACGGGTACGAACAGAACGCCAACTTCAACGCGAACACCTGGAACAACAATCACCAGACGCCGGCGATCCCGAAGAACCCGTTTTCGCAGGCGCAGTTTGGCGGCACCTTTGGCGGCCCGATCAAGCGCGACAAGCTGTTCTTCTTCGTCGATTATCTCGGCGGCGCGGTACCACGTTGGCGGGCAGACTTCGGCGAGTGTGTTCACGCCTGCGATGCGCAACGGAGATTTCTCCGTCCTGCTCAGCGGACCGAATCCCGATCCAACTCTACGACCCGGAAAATGGCTTCGCACCCTACCCGAACAATCAGATTCCGATCGTGAATCCGGTCGCGAAGTTCCTGTTTGCGCATCCCAATCTTTACCCGCTGCCGAACGCGACGCCGACGGATGGAATTGCGGCGAACAACCTGCAGGGCCCGAGCCGCAGTTACAAAGCGAACAACCAGGGCGATATCAAGATCGAATATGACCTTCGTCCGGCCGATAAGATCACCGGCTTTTACTCGATGTCGACCGCCTATGACGGATCGACTCGTTACTGGCCATCTCTTTCCCGGGCACCAACCTGTACCCAACGAAGATCCTGGGAGCGAACTGGGTGCACACGTTCTCGCCCGCGGTCGTGAACTCCGGGCGTATCGGCTTCACGCGAACGACCTGGAACCAAGGCTTGCCGGAGGATCCCTCCGGGCTGTTCGGACTCACCGGCAACGCAAAGGTCGGAATCCCGTTCGGCACGCAACAGTATGTCGGGCTTCTCAAACCAGGGAATCAGCAACGGCATCAGCAATGTCGGCACGCCTGCGTTTGACGGCGGTCTGATCGACAACACCTACAGCTATATCGATAACCTGACGTGGCAGCACGGTCTCCACTCGATCAGCGTGGGCGCGCAAGCCATTCGGTACCAGAACAACTATCCGACCAGCAATAACAACGGCTTCCTGGGCACGCTGAGTTACAGCGGCGCGTTCACCAGCAATCCCTCGGTTGCAAACGGGCCCGGCTACCAGGGTGCGGACTTCGTGCTGGATCGGGTCGCTTCCGCATCCGTCACGTTGAACAGCATCTATGTGGGACAGCGGCAGTGGCGCGTAGCAGGATTTGCGCAGGACGACTTACAAGATTCGCCCCAACCTGACGTTGAACTTTGGCCTGCGCTACGAATTTGATGAGCCGTGGGTCGAGCAGAACAACAAGACCGGCAACATCGACCTGAACACCGGCCAAGTCATCTATGCGAATCACGTTCCCACAGGCGCGCCCGCCGGATCGGGAGTTTGCAGCAACCGCGCCTGCTACGACAACAACTTCAAGCAATATATGCCGCGGCTTGGTTTTGCTTACCAGGCCAGCGATCGGCTGGTACTTCGCGGCGGCTATGGGGCCACGAGCTTCTTTGAAGGTAACTCGTCCAACCAGCGCCTGACCTCGATCACGCCGTTTATCCAGGCAGTGAATATCTCGACGTGAGCCCCACGCCGGGCAACGGCGGCACGCCTCGCACCGCGGAACAAGGCTTTACCTTCTCTAACACCAGCGATCTGAGTTATGGCGGCACGTTCAACGTGTATCCAAAGAACATTCAGCCTGCCTATGTGCAGGAATGGAGCCTGACGACGGAGTATGCGCTGACCCGAACCGCATCGCTGCAAGTCGGGTATATCGGCGAGCAAGGTCAGCATATTGAAGACTACGGCAACGTGAACCAGTGGCGGGTAAATGGCGATCCTACCTCCGCGCCTTTCTTCAACAACCAATATCTGGGTGACGGCACAGAACTGGGCATCGGATCGGGTTCCCTGCTGATCACAGAGTCGCGGGCCATGATGAACTTCAACGCGCTGGAGGCCATGCTGCGGCAGCGCCTGAACCATGGACTGGAATTCACGCTGAACTACACCTATGGCCGCGCCATGACGAACAGCCTGGGCAACTATGCGTTGAATGTGGCCGGCTACAGCGGCGCCTTTCAGAACTACTATGACAGCGCTGCGGACTACGGCCCTGCAGGTTACGACGTGAAGCATAACGTATCCGGCACAGGCGTCTATGCCCTGCCGGTCGGACGCGGCCACGAATACCTCTCCGGCGCAAACCGGGTGGTTGACGAAGCGTTCGGCGGCTGGAAGATCGCTGTGGCCGGAGTCGGGTACTCCGGATTCCCTGAAACGCTGACCGGGCCGGGCAACAACTCGAACAGCTACGGCACTTCGCGGCCGAACCAATATCGCAGGCTGAAGATCGTTCACCGCACGATCGATAACTGGTTTGGGACGGATCCTTCGGCTATTCCCTGCACGGAGCCGGGTGTCGACAATGGTCTCTGCGCGTTCGGCGTTCCGGCCAGCAACTCGTTCGGAACCTCGCGGAACGGAGCTGTGCGCGGACCGGGTTATCTCAACGTGGATATCTCGGCGTTCAAGGACTTCCACATCATCGGCGAGCACACATTCGAGTTTCGCTTCGACGCATTCAACGTCTTCAACATCGTGAGTTACGGCAACCCCGATACCGGCATAACCAATTCGACCTTTGGCGAGATCGCCAGCCAGGGATCGATACGGTCCACGGAACGGCATCTGCAGTTCTCTGCCCGATACACGTTCTAACCGCATTGGGCGCCCTGGCCGCAACACAGACCAGGGCGCCCGATCGTTTCCAAGCCGGTATACAGTCTTGCAGGAGAGTCCGGAGTTCGCCGGATAAGAGAGCCAATGGTACTTGAAATCTGTGTAGATTCGATCGCTTCCGCGAGAGCGGCGCAAAGCGGAGGCGCTGAACGTGTGGAGTTGTGCTCCGATCTTCTGGAAGGCGGAATTACGCCGAGTTCGGGATTGATCGGCTCTGTACGGGACGCGCTGGTAATACCGATGTTTGTCATGATTCGACCGCGAGCCGGCGACTTTTTCTACAGTCAGGATGAATTGGAAATCATGAAGCGCGACATCACCGCGGCCAAGAGTTATGGCGCCGACGGCGTTGTGCTGGGACTGCTGCTACAGAATGGCGAGGTCGATGTGGAGCAGACGCGCGCATTGGTGGAGCTGGCGCGGCCTCTGGAAGTTACATTTCATCGCGCCATCGATCGAACGCCGGACCTTAGTAAGTCAGTTGAAAATGTAATCGCCACGGGCGCAGACCGAATCCTCACCTCAGGCGGTTCGCAAACCGCCGCACAAGGCATGGACCGGATCTCCGAAATGATTGCACGAGCCAACGATCGAATTGGGGTCATGGTGTGCGGAGGTATTCGCAAAGAAAACGTCGGCAAGATCGCACGAAAGACCGGAGCCTCTGAATTTCATGCGGCCCTGCGGAAGAAGACGAAGAGCCCGATGAAGTATCAGAATCCTTCGTTATCTTTGGGCGAAGCGGGCATCGATGAGTTTGGCCAATACACGGTCAACGCTGAAGACGTGCGGAGTCTGCGCGACGCGCTGATCGAGATGCAGAAGGCAGCTCTGTAAAACGAAAGCTCTCGTATCATGAGAGCAAGTCGATAGCCCATGTCCTCGAAGACTGACCGCCGCGCCAACGAGATTCTGCGACTGCTGCTTCGCCATGGTAAGACCTCGATCGAGGAGCTTACCGAGGCCTTTGGCACCTCGCCTGCGAGTGTGCGCCGCGACCTGGTGCGACTGGAAGAGCGCGGACTCGTCCATCGCACGCACGGCGGGGCCATGCTGGCCGGCCAAGCCGTCTATGAGCCGTTCCGTTTCGATGCATCGTTCCAAATCCGCGAAGATCGCTTCTCGCATGAGAAACAGCGCATCGGCGAAGCCGCGGCAAAACTCATTCACGATGGCGAAACAATTGGCCTGACGGCTGGTACCACCACCTCACAAGTGGCGCGGTGTCTGCGCAAGCGGAGCCAGCTGCGCATCGTGACCAACGCAGTCAACATCGGTATGGAATTAAGTGCAAGCACCGGGCTGGAGGTCAACCTGACCGGGGGCAGCATGCGGTGGGCAGGCGCTTATTCGCTGATCGGCACATGTGCCATCGAATCGCTCAAAGCGTTTGTGATGGACCAGGTATTCATTGGAGTCTGCGGAGTCGATGCCGATCGCGGAGCTACGATCATCGAGCCGGAAGAAGCTGCGGTCTTCCGCGCGATGGCCTCGCAGTCGAAGCAGGTCATTGTGATCGCCGACTCGAGCAAGGTCGGCATGGTCAGCCCTGGCGTGATCTGCCCGGCCAGCGACATCGATGTTCTCATCACGGACGATGGCGCCTCGGAAGAGAGCCTGGCCTGCTTTACGAAAATCGGAGTCAAGGTGCTGGTCGTCTGAGCTGCTCCCCAGCGAGGTGAAGCAGCACCGCGATGAACATTGCGGACGACGGACCATACATTGTGCCTGACTCAAAGGTGACCTGCAGGGTGGAAGATCCGAAGATCCGGCAGACCATTCCACCCATGGCTTCTATCTCAGAGATACCGCCACATTCAAAACCGAGTTAGTCGAAGTGGGTTGTACCCCTGTGCTCCCATTACGTACCAGGCACTGGCACCAATGTGGAAGTAGGGGAAGTAGTTGAAGTTGAATCCCGTATTGAGGATGCTGGTGGAAGCCGGCAAACCCTGACCCAGGACCAAAGGCATCCCATGTACGGTCTGGCCATAGCTGAGCGTGCCGGGCGTCAGACCCTGCGTATTCTGTACCAGAATCATGTTCTCGATCAGGTCACTGGCAAGCTGAACGTCGCCATGAAAGGTGGGGATATCTTTACCCGGAGGCAAGCGGCGCTCCAGTAAAGCAGAGAGCAGGTGCCCGGTTCCTTCCACCCAGACCGCATCCGCGTCCACAGTGGGATCGCCGAGAACGGTGCCAAGTTTACTCAGGCTGGCGAAGGTCATGCCGTTCACTCGAATCTTCAGCCCATTGTTGCCCCACGCATTGTTGAACGCGAAGGATGTATCCGTGGTGGCCAGGTTCGTCTTCACCCAGTCGATGGAGACAGCGTAGTCAGGATCCCGCATGGCAAGGTAAGACCAGGTCTGCACGTCTTCGGGGCTGTTATCGAAGAAGATGTCGGTCGGGTTCTTGGTGCCCGTCCAGAAATGGCCGGTGGGCGCATCGAACATGGCTTCAACAAAGCCCCTGGCGTGGTTGGCGCCATCCAGCCAGGAGGTGATTGCCGGTAAGTTGGGCGAGCATCGTAAACAGCGCAAAGATGTCGATGTTGTGTTCTGTTGACTTATTCGTCTGCCCGTTGCCGAAGAAATAGCCGCCGGGAGGAACGTTGGCGTTGTCCCTGGCAGTGGTTTCGATGAAGGTGGCTGCCTTCACCGCGCCGTCGAGATACGCCTTGCTTCCCTGTTGCGAGATATAGCTGCGCAAGCGCAATTCCGGGCCACGCCACATCGCCCATCGCGCTTCCCTGGAAGAAGGAGAGCCCAGTGGTTACGTATACCCCGTCGCTCGAGGGCAAGCCCGCCATGTAAGCCTGCCGGAATCGGCCGTCGCCAGCCGGATCGTTCTGCTGCGCATACAGCAGGGCATCGCCGATGATGCGGGCCCGGGCGAGATCGGTCCCTCGCCGTCGGCTCAGGTATGCGAGGATCAGCAGCGCGTTGTCATACGCGAAAGCGGTACTGAAGAAAGTGCCGCCGGCAATCTGGTCGCTATAGCTTTGACACAGGCGAACGGTCGGGCCCTGCGCATATGCATCCATCATCTGGTTCAGGAAAAGAAAGGCTTTGTTGATCGAGGTCTGCACCGCTCTCGCCCTCCGAGGCGTTTGCGGGAGTTCCCTGGTAGCGGCAGCGGCAGTTTGGGCGGTGGCGATCCGGGTGGTGGCAGCCAGACCAGCCGTAGCAGTGGCGCTTAGACCCATCTGCATCATTTGGCGACGGGATACCTCTTTGTTCACCGGTTTCTCCTTAGACAGCATTGAAAGATCAGGCCTACAATAAGGCAGCGGGCGATTGAGCATGCAAGCTTCATTCGCGGGCAATAGCTGCGAAAGACCCAAGCGGCTACACACTATATATGGAGCCGCTTGGGTTGCAACACCGCTTTCTGCCGCGCGGTCGTGCGTGAAGATTGAAAACGCCTCGCAATGTTGGCTCGGAAATCTGCAAGGAGCAGATCTTTGCAGTCATCACGCCAAACCGCGGCGACCGCAGAGCGATCGAGCATGCCGATGTCGGCGAGCCTGCATGGTCCACCGGCATGCGTGTAAGCTACGGTGTTGGCCTCCTCATGACCCGACATACGCTCTCGCGCAGAAGGTTCCTTGCATGGTCCGCGATGGCCGCATCCTCGGCCTGCTCTCGTTTTTCTTTCGCTGATTCAAGCGGCAGACCAGCGCAGACAAAACTAGAGCAGCTGGACTATGGGCAGGTTCAGCTTGGCCCCTCGCTGCAACGAACGCAGTTTGAACAAACGCAGGCTGTGCTGATGGGGCTGAACGAGGATGGCCTGCTTAAACCCTATCGTTTGCGATCTGGGCTGCCGGCACCCGGGCCGGAACTTGGAGGTTGGTATGACGAGACCGGTGCGGACTACCTGCATCTCGACCACGGCTTCGCCCCGGGCGCTAACTTCGGACAATGGATTTCTGCGCTGGCGCGTGGCTATGCCATCACAGGTTCGTCGGCCACACAGGCCAAGATGGCGCGGCTCATGGCAGGCTATGCCGCCACGATCTCCGGGCGCTTCTACGAACACGCACGCTTCCCTGCCTACACCTATGACAAGCTGGTGCTGGCCTGCATCGACGCGCAGAAGCTCGCTGCCTATGCAGATGGGTTCCCGGTTCTGAAACGGACCACCGACGCGGCCATGCCGCACTTGCCGAAGCGCGCCCTCGATCGCGGCGAGGAGATGTGCTCGCTACCGCATGAAGCCGCCGGTCCGAAGGACGAATCGTACTGCTGGGATGAGTCCTACACGATGCCCGAAAACCTCTTCCTCGCCTATGAGCGCGGCGCAGGCGAGCGCTATCGCGCACTGGCAACGAGGTATCTGAAAGACGACACCTACTTCAATCCGCTGTCTGAAAACGAGAACGTTCTCCCGGGAAAGCACGCTTACAGTTACACCAATGCGCTGAGCTCGGCGATGCAGGCGTATCTCACACTGGGCAGCGACAAACACCTCCGCGCGGCGACGAATGCGTTCCGGATGATTCAGCAAACCCAGAGTTTCGCCACCGGCGGTTGGGGTCCGGACGAGATGTTTCAGCCGGTTGGCAAGGGCAAGCTTGCAGACAGTCTGCAGCACACGCATGCCAGCTTCGAGACTCCGTGCGGATCGTATGCTCACTTCAAATTGACGCGTTACCTGTTACGTGTGACGCGGGATGCAAAATACGGCGACAGCATGGAACAAGTCATGCTGAACACGGTACTAGGTGCGAAGAGGCTCGAAGCCAGACGGCCGCGCCTTCTATTATTCTGATTACAACTTCGACGGCCACCGGGTCTACTATCCCCATGCCTGGCCATGCTGCTCGGGCACGCTGCCGCAAGTGGCCGCGGATTATGGCATCAGCGCTTACTTCCGCGAGCCGCACGGCATGCTGGTCAATCTATATGTGCCATCGACGGTGACGTGGAAGCAGAATGGAACCATTCTCCGCCTGAAGCAGGAAGGAGAGTATCCCGCGGGCAACCACGTGCTGTTCACGGTGGAGTCGGAAACGCCAGAGGACTTCTCGTTGAGTTTTCGGATTCCGGGATGGACACGCGATCCGCAAATTCGGGTCAATGGAAAGCGTTGGGACGTGGAGCTTGAGCCGGGCACCTTCGCCGCGGTGCGACGGACATGGAAATCCGGGGATCACGTCGATCTGGAATTGCCCATGCCTCTGGCGCTGCAGCCGATCGACCAGCAAAACCCAAACATTGTGGCTCTCTCCGCAGGACCGCAAGTCTTGTTCGCGCTCGGAGCGCAAGGGGGAACCCTCGATCGCAAGGCATTGCTGAACGCCAGTCAACAGGGCAGCACCGGATGGCTGGTGGAATCCGCCACCGGGCGAATCTCCCTGGCCCCATTTACTTCTGTGGGCGATCAGCGTTACTCAACCTATCTGCACGTTTCGTAAACCGCACGGCAGCAGAGAATTGCGACGCGCTACCCTCTCAGGAGACCAGCGTTACACTCTCGCGCGAACTCATCGTCGGCGCCGAGGATTGGAATGGCAGGAACAAAGACAGCACAGTTCCCCTTCGGCTGCCGTCCTGGCTGCTGCGCAGCAGAATGCGGCCGCGATGACGATCCATGATTTCCGCGCTCACCCATAGCCCCAGGCCGGTGCCACTGATCCCCTTCGTCGTGAAGAAAGCCTCGAAGACTCTGGCCTGGGTCTTGCGATCGATTCCGATGCCGGTATCGGCGATGGTCAGGAAGGTACCCTGTTGCCCGCTTCTCCACTCTGTACCTTCCCTGCTGCGAATCAGCAAGCGGCCACCTTTGGGCATCGCATCGATGGCGTTGGCGACCAGATTGTTGAGCACCTGCCGGATGTCCCCTTCGAAGCACACGATTGCGTGTTCTTCGCGGCTCCGCTTCTCTACCTGGATACCCGAGTTCTTCAGCTTGCCCTCGTAGATACTCAACACTGTCGAGAACAGCTCGTCGCAGGAGACCGCCTGGGGATTGGTTGCTTGCTTATGGAATCGCAGCGTCTGGTTAGCGATGATGGAGACGCGGCGGAGTTCCTGATCGGCCGTCTCAAGCAGTTCCTTCACATTCGGCTGCACAGCATATTGGCGCGCGAGGTAAATCAGGTTCATCACGGACTCGAGCGGGTTATTGATTTCGTGCGCAATGGAACTGGCGAGCCTGCCGACCGCCGCGAGCTTTTCACTCTGCAGCAGCGCCGCCTCGCTTCGTTTCTGCTGCGTAGTCTCGATCGTGGCGCTGGCGATGGCCTGCACCGATCCGTCTTCGGCGAAGATGGGCGAGTAGTTCACATCGAAGTAGCGATATTCGTCGGGACGGGTCGGCAGCACGCCTTCTGCACGCTGATGGAGCATCGCTTCACCCTGTGCCGCCCGGCGCATCAGTGCGAGCGGGACCATCGATCTCGGCAACCAGTTCCTGATACGTCCGCCCGATCGCCTCTTCCGGATGCAGCCCGAGGATGTCGGCCTGCCGCTGATTCAAACGGAGCAGGCGAAGGTCCTTCGGCATCGTACAAAGCCATGCCGATCGGGGAACCAGAGTAGATGGTTTCCAACTCGCGCCGGCGCCGGTCGATTTCCGCGTATTGCTCGCGAAGCTGATCGGCCGCCAGCCGGGTTTCGTGCACGTCCGTCGCGACACCCAGCCACTGGCGAATGGATCCTGCCTCATCGCGTATAGGCAGCGCACGCAGGTGCCACCAGCGCGCAGCCCCATCCGAGGCACGGATCAGGCGCGCGTCCATCAAGTATTCCTCACCCGTGTTCACGCTATGTGCCCACACGCGGGCCACCCGCTCGCGATCCTCCTCGTAGAAGAGGTGTAGGTAGGCCGTACCATCGCCGGGAACGAAGTCTTTCCCGATGTACTCCAGGAACCGCTGATTGGCATACAGGACGCGCCCTTCCGCGTCCGCGGTCCAGAGAGCCTGGGGATTCAATTCTGTGAGCACGCGATAGCGTTCTTCGCTGGCCCGCAGCGCGTCCTCCTGCGTACGGCGCTGGGTCACGTCGCGGAAGAAGACGATAATGCCGTCTCTGCTTGGGGTAGCGAGCACTTGAAGCCAAAGGTTCAGCGGTTCGGCATAATAAGCCTCAAAGCTCCCTGCGACTCCGTCTTCCATGGCGCGGGTGTAGTGCTCGACAAAGGGCGAACTGGGGTAGACCGTTCCGGGGAATCTCTCCCACAGGTTGGTCCCCAACAGCTGATTCTGCTCGCCCAGCAACGCCTGCGCTTGCCTGTTCAAGAAAGTGATGCGCCACTCGCGGTCGATGCTGGCGATGGCGTCTGTCGTTGCGTCGAATACCTGCTGCAGCTTCTGCGCGGCCAGGTCGCGCGCTGCTTCTGCATGCCGTACCGCGGTCACATCCCGATAGTGGACCGCTACTCCTTCGCCGGCCGGCAAAATCCGAATTTCGTACCAGGTCTGGAATGGCTCGTAGTAGAAGGCGTCAACCCGGCGCTCTTCGCGCAACTGCAGCACTTCGTGATACGCCTTCTCGAGGGGGTGCCGACGAGTTCGGGATACAGCACCCAGAGCGTTTCGCCGTGTATGTCCTGTTCCCGGATGCGGCTGATGCGCCGTGCAGTCTGGTTCGCGTAAACGATGCGCCAGTCGCGATCGAGCACCAGAATTGCGTCTTCGAGCCGGTCCATGACCTGGCTCATCATCTGGCGACGCTCCGAGCCGGGACGTAGATGGATCGCGATCCCTGCTTCGCTCGGGAAAACGTCGGCCTCAAGTGTTTGGGCGGATGGCCCATGCTGAAATTCAACCTTCAACGATTTCCCAGTAGCCAGGGCTTCGTGCAGGTCAGTCTCCAGTTTGGAACCCAGAAGCTCCGGGAACTCGACCCAGAAATCCTTTCCGAAAATGCCTGTCTTCCCCAGCAGATTTCCGGCCGCCGCATCTGCAAACGCGACGCGCCATTCGCGGTCGAGCAGCAGAAAAGCGTTTGGCATTGTGCGCGACGCCTGCTCAAGGCCGGACCCTCCGCTCTTGGGATCAGGAACGATAGAAAACTCCTATTGGTTGTGGGGGTGAAAGCATTATGCCCGACACAGGGGCCGATGGGAATACCCAAATAGACCGCCATCCTGACGGTTCAGCCATCCCAAAATCGGCGGTAGATCGAGGCAAAGGTTCAAACTTTTCTGGTCAAAAAGCGGAAAAGTCAACCGAAAGTGTAACAAACGAGGACTGCTACCGCAGGCGAGAACCGCAGGGTTTTACACGATCAGGAGAAATCGAGTTGGACTTCATCAACGTAGCACCAGCCCCAATCCTCGCCCGGTTCCACCGAACGCATGACTGGATGGTGATCGTGGCGAAAGTGCTTGGTTGCGTGCTTGTTTTTCGAGGAGTCACAACATCCGACATGGCCGCAGACCAGGCACATCCGCAGATGTACCCAGGAATCACCGGTTTTCAGGCATTCTTCGCAGCCGTTCGTATTCGGTGACACATTCTGAACCTGGTTGAGATGCGTACAGCGGTTGGCCATAGTGCATGAGATGCCTTAAGGCACGATGCGATGCGGGAAAGTAGGATCCCAAAATGAGATGCGAATGGAGAGTTCGGCTCATACCAAAAAGGCAGGTTGTTCGGTGCCGAATTTCATTCGACTGAAGGCGAGGATCCGGTCTTGTCGCCCACAGCGAGCAGGGTCTGAAAGTGGGGTGCCTCGTTTTCCCGATGCACGATCGAGAGCCGAATCTGCCCGAACCCGGCCCGCTCCAGCAGCGACTCCAATTCAACTTCACTGAAGCCAAGGTGGAGGTCGGCATAGACTTCGCGGGCCTCTTCGAAGCGATGGCGGACGAGGTCGAGCACGCAAATACGGCCACCTGGCTTGAGAATCCGCCAGGCTTCGGCGATGGCGCGGTCCGGGTGCAGGGCGTGATGAAGAGACTGGCTGAAGAGCGCCAGGTCGACGGTGGAGTCGGCGATCGGCACTGCTTCCAGATCCCCGCGGCGATATTCGAGGTTCGAGAGGCCTTGCCTGGCGGCGAGTTCCCTGCCGTAGTCCACCATCTTCTCGGAGCTATCGATCGCGATCACCTGCCGGGCGCGCTGCGCCAGCAATAGGGAGATGGATGCCTTCGCCCGCGCCGAGATCGGCTACGGTGAGCGGCGGCAGCAGCTTGAACAAAGGCCTCGGCCCAGCCTTGCCAGGAGCGGCCGGGAACGTATTCGCGTCCGAGGCGGCCAGCCATTTCGTCGAAAAAGGCGCGGGTCTTGTCCTGGCGCTTGCGCAGCGCGAGCTGGAGCGCAGCCTGATCGTGACGGGCTTCGGGAATCTCGGCGGCGGCCTGTTGCGAGCAGCTCCAGCAGGGCAGCTGGATTCTCCGGCTTGAGGCGGTAGAGGTTGTTCTTGCCCGTCCGACGATCTTCCACCAGATCCGCATGCCTGAGCTGCGAGAGGTGCGTGGAGATAGTGCTCTGCCCCATGGCGAGAATCTCCTGCAGCTCAGCGACCGACAGTTCCTCCTGCGCGAGCAGGAGGAGGACGCGCAGCCGGTTGGGGTCGGAAAGAACCCGAAGAGATTTGAGAATTGACGTCATGGCGGATCAGTTCTAATATATCAACATATCCTGATCTGTCGATATGACGATCACCCCGAGGTTTCAATGGCAACTGCAACGCTGAACCGAATCGCTACCGAGTACAAGGTAGCCGACCTGTCGCTCGCCGACTGGGGCCGCAAAGAGATTTCGATCGCCGAACACGAAATGCCCGGCCTGATGGCCATTCGCCGCAAGTATGCCGCTGAGAAGCCGTTGGCAGGCGTACGCATCACCGGTTCGCTGCACATGACGATCCAGACGGCGGTGCTGATCGAGACGCTGGTCGATCTGGGCGCGGACGTGCGCTGGGCGAGCTGCAACATCTTCTCGACGCAGGATCACGCCGCCGCCGCCATCGCCGCTGCCGGCGTGCCGGTCTTCGCGTGGAAGGGCGAGTCGCTCGAAGAGTACTGGTGGTGCACGTACCAGGCGCTGAACCACGAAGGCAACAAGGGTCCGCAGCTGGTGGTGGATGATGGCGGCGACGTGACGCTGCTGATCCACAAAGGCTATGAGCTGGAAGACGGCGACGGCTGGGTCAACACGCCTTCCGGCAACCACGAAGAGCAGGTCATCAAGGATCTGCTGAAGAAGGTGCACGCGGAAGATCCGCAGCACTGGCATCGCGTGGCCAAGGAATGGCGCGGCGTCTCCGAAGAGACGACCACCGGCGTTCACCGGCTCTACAAGATGAAGGAGCAGGGCAAGCTGCTGATTCCGGCAATCAACGTCAACGACTCCGTGACCAAGTCGAAGTTCGACAACCTGTACGGCTGCCGCGAGTCGCTGGCCGACGGCATCAAGCGCGCGACCGACGTCATGGTGGCGGGCAAAGTGGCGGTGGTTTGCGGCTACGGCGACGTGGGCAAGGGCTCGGCGCATTCGCTGCGCGGCATGGGCGCTCGCGTGGTGGTGACCGAGATCGATCCGATCAACGCGCTGCAGGCGGCCATGGAAGGCTTTGAAGTCACGACCGTCGAAGACACGCTCGGACGCGGCGACATCTACGTCACCTGCACCGGCAACCTCGACATCATCACGCTCGAGCACATGCAGAACATGAAGGATCAGGCCATTGTCTGCAACATCGGCCACTTCGATAACGAAATCCAGATCGACCGTTTGAACACAGATCCTACGGCGAAGAAGACCAACATCAAGCCGCAGGTCGACATGTACACCTTCCCGGATGGACGCAGCATCTTCGTCCTGGCGGAAGGCCGCCTGGTGAACCTGGGTTGCGCGACGGGTCATCCGAGCTTCGTGATGAGCAACAGCTTCGCCAACCAGACGCTGGCGCAGTTGGATCTCTGGAAGAACAAGGATACCTACGCAATCGACGTCTACACCTTGCCCAAGAAGCTGGACGAGGAAGTAGCGCGGCTGCACCTGGAAAAGATCGGCGTGAAGCTGACCACGCTGAGCCCGAAGCAGGCGGAGTATCTGGGCGTTTCCCAGGAAGGCCCATTCAAGCCCGATCACTACCGCTACTAAGGTCAGTTCGCAAGATTACGAAGCCCCGGTCAACAGGCCGGGGCTTTCTTTTTGCAACTACGATTCGCACTCGGAGGTCGGTTGCCAGTGTCGGCTAGTTCAGATCGTTTCCGATTACAACGTTGATAGGCGGGTTGTTCAAGAGTTGCTGATCGACGATGAGCAATGTGCGCACCTGGCCGCCGGTGAAGACGATAGCCTGGCTGGTGTACTTGGCCGTCGAGGTACCCGAGGGCACGACAACCACATCGAACGTGCCTGCCGGGATATTGATGTACCCGGTGGTCGCGCCCGGCGCGAGGCCACTCAGCAGGGTTTGGCGTCGGAAAACTTCGAGCCGTCCGGCACAAAGTAAATGTCCACGTTGCCTGAAAGCGGCGCTCGCTGCAGAAACCGAACAGAAATCTGGCCCGCGGGTCCGGGCGTGTTCTGGTCGGTCAAGACCGTCGCCTGATAGGAACTTCCAAAGTCGGTAATGAAGACGGAGTGTTGTTCGCTCCCAGAAACGTGCCGCTGGTCTGGGCCACGGCTGTGACTTTCGAGGTAGGGGTGACCTTGACCGCAAGCGCTGCAGGAGTGAGGAATGCGTAGCTGGTGATGTCCGGAGAACCGAGGTTCGCGCCAATCATGGTGGAGCCCACGTAGACATCCACCGCGGGCGCGTTGTAGGAGGCGTCGATCACTCGGACCAGCGATTTCGGTGTGTTGCCGGTGACGCTCTGACACCCGGTCAGCCCCATGACCACGAACGAACTCAATGCACAGACAAGGCGAAACCGAGGAATGGCCACCTGCATTCGCTTACTCCGGGGGAGATTTGGCTTTATTTTGCTCACCTCATCTTACAGAAGGGGGCAGCAATCGCAGCATTCCAATTGTGGGTACAGAGGGCACGCCACCAAAGTGTCACCTCCCGCAAGTGAAAATCGATTTGAATCTGGGTTCGCGTGGCCCTCGTATGATGAGGAGACATGTTCAGGGCTTGGCAGACGGCGGAGAGAACTGGAGTGCCAGGCGGGCCCGAGCGGGAAGCCTCCATCCTGGCGGTGCATGTCGTCTTCATGCTCGTCGGCATGGCGACCGCCCTTCCCGGGGCGATTCTTCCGGCATTGGCGGCTCACTGGTCCTTGCACGATGCGCGCGCTGGAGTATTGTTTGCGGCTCAGTTTGCGGGAGGTTCTACTGGCGGCTTGCTGACCCGAAACAGGTTCTTCTGGACGACCGCTATCGGCTTGGGCCTGCTCGCCGCGAGCGCTCTCGGATTGAGCGTGGCTGGCGCGATGATGGCAATTCCGTTGCTGTTTCTCTACGGGGTCGGGCACGGATCTGCAACTACGGCGATCAACATCGCAATAGGCCGGCGGTACAAGAACAGAAGAGGAGCCGCGCTCTCGTTTCTGAACTTCTCGTGGAGCCTGGGTGCCGCAGTGTGCCCACTGCTCATGGCGCAGTTACTCAAAGGCTGGAAGGTAGGCTGGACCTTTGAAGTGATGTCTCTGTTGGCGGTCGGCGGGCTGGTGCTCCTGCTGGCGACCTCACGACCAAGTGTCGCACTTCCGCGCGACCGATTCGTTTGAGGCCAGGGGGTCGACTGTGCCTCTGATAGCCTTCTTCGCGTTCATGGCGTTTCTGTATGTCGGGGTCGAATCGACCATTGGCGGCTGGATCAGCACCTGGGCGGAACGTACCGCGGTTTTGGACATGCGACACGCAACCGCCATGGCGTCGTATTTCTGGAGCGCGTTGCTCGCCGGCCGCGCTCTCAGTGCGCTGGTCTTACGGCGTGTGCCGGAAGTGGCGCTCTTCATTCTTTGCCTGGGTACCGGAGCAGCGGGCATCGCCTTACTGCTGTCATCGCACACGGCCACAACCGTGGCAGCGGCGGCGGTGATTACAGGACTCTCGCTGGCTCCTCTCTTCCCCTTGAACCTGTCGTTGTTTCTGGCGCGTACCGGGGAATTTTCGCGTGCCGGGATTGTCTTGGCCTTGTCCGGTTTCGGTGGTGCAGTTTTGCCTTGGCTGACAGGCGTTCTCTCCAGTCGCGAAGGCTCGCTGCGTATCGGTCTCGGAGTGCCACTGGCGGCTACGCTCGCCATGCTGCTGATGGCCCTGCTTGCGCGCATGGGATCAGAGCCCATTTACAGGCGCCAGCATTAGAATGCAGGGGAGCGCCCCGCTCGGAGTCCGCCGGAGAAGATGATTTCCAAATCAAGTGCCGCCGCTTCCCGATCTGCAAAAGGTGCCGCGGCGACGCTGGTTGATCGCGCTGCTGATGGGTGCCGGGGTGCTGGTGAACTACACCGACCGCGTGAGCCTCTCGGTATCGCAGGACGCGCTGCATTCCGCATTTGGCATTTCTACGGTTACATTTGGATGGCTGCTCGGCGCCTACAGCTGGACCTACGGACTAATGCAGTTACCCGTGGGAGTGCTGCTGGACCGTTTTGGCGTCCGCAAGGTCGGAGCCATCGGTTCGTTCCTGTGGAGCGTCGCTTCTTTTGGCGCCGCCATCACTCCTACTCTAGGCGGTCTGTACGCAGCCAGATTTTTGTTGGGGATTGGCGAGGCTCCGATCTTTCCGGGAAACGCCAAAGCCATCGGGTATTGGTTCCCTGACCGGGAACGCAGCCTGGCGACCGCCATCTTTGATGCTTCTGCCAAGCTCGCTCCGGCGCTGGGTGTGCCGGTGGTCGGCATCCTGCTGCTGCATTTTGGATGGCGGTGGAGCTTCGCGGCGACGGGATTCTTCAGCCTGATTTACTTTGCATTCTTCACGGCCATTTACAGAAATCCCAGCGAAGACCCTAAGCTCTCAAGTGCCGAGCACCGGTTGATTCTGGAAGGTGGCGCTCAGCCTGAGCGTAAAGCGTCGACCGAGCGGGGAGCTTCGCTGTTCTACCTGATCCGGCAACCGAAGGTATGGGGCGTCTCCATTGGATTTGCTGCTTACAACTACACCTTCTACCTGCTGCTGAACTGGCTGCCCAGCTACCTGTCGAGTGCGCTGCATGTGGACCTGCTCCACTCCGCTCTCTACACCAGCGTGCCCTGGCTGATTGCGGCCGTTACCGACCTCGCCGTCGGCGGCTGGCTGGTCGATACGCTGATTGAACACGGCTGGCCCGCGGGCCGGGTGCGGCAGGTTGTGCTGCTAGCAGGCACTGCACTGGGCATCGGCATCGTGGGAGCGGGCCACGCGCATACGGCCCCGCAGGCGCTCTTCTGGATCAGCGTATCGATTGGAGGCCTGGCTGCCGCTGCGCCCGTGGCCTGGTCGGTCCCGACCATCATCGCTCCGCGCGAGACCGTCGGCCGGCTCGGCGGCGTGATGAATTTCTTCAGCCAGATTTCCGCGGTGAGCGCTCCGATTGTAACCGGCATTGTGGTCGGCAGAACCCATTCGTATCAGTGGGCATTCATCATCGCTGGAGTGTTTCTAGCGGTCGGAATCGTGAGCTACCTGCTGTTGCTTGGGCCGATGGAACCGATTCCGGAGCCGGTCGCAAACCGGGCCGCATAAAAAACTTGGATTCTGCCTATCAGATTTTTTAATGCCCGCTCGCCAGCCCGACCCAGACGTTACCCTATTAACCAGCCATAAAGCTCACCATTGGGTCGTCGCAAAACCCCACTCATTCAGAGGAGATTCATGTCGAACGAACTTCGTAATTTCTTGGCGCTCCCTTATTCCGAACTGGAAGAGCTCAATCTCAAGGCAAAAGAGCAACGGAAGAACCGCGTCGAAGCTCACAAGATCCAGGAAGAGCGCATCAAGTATCTGACGGACGAGAAGCGGATCAAGGCTGTCACGCTGCTTTTCAGCGATCTTGAAGGCCGCCTCCACATGCTCGACTACGACAAGAAGTTCCTGATCAAGAGCTTCGACAATCTCACCTTCGATGGATCCTCGATCCGCGGCTTTACCGCGCAGCATGAGAGCGATCTCCGCCTCGGCGTCGACTGGTCGTCGACCTACTGGGTGCCCTCTGACGTGCTGGGCAACGGCAAGGTCCTGGTTTTCGGCGAAGTCATTGAAAAGGCCGGCGGCCCCTATGCCGGCGATTTGCGCAGCGTGCTCAAGCACTATTCCGCCGAACAGTTCAAGAGCAACGGCTACACGCTGAACGCTGCGAACGAAATTGAAGGCTTCCTGTTCAAGGGCGTGGACGCCGAGCGGCACTACACCGAGACGGGCAAGTTTGAATACGTGAACACCGGCGGGTACTACCATTCGCTTCCCGGCGATCCGCTGCGCACCTTCATCGACACCGTGGCGGAAGTGCAGCGCGCCATGGGCTTCGAGAATGAGAAGGACCACCCCGAGGTTGCTCCTTCGCAATTTGAGGTCAACTACGGTTACGGAGAAGCAGTACAGGCCGCCGACCAGATTCAACTCTACAAACTGATCTGCCGTCAGGTCGCGACCAACTATGGCTTCACCGCGTCGTTCCTGCCGAAGCCGGTGGTGGGCGTAAATGGCAGCGGCATGCACACCAACGTCTCTGTGAGCAAAGATGACGTGAACGTATTCTGGGATCCAGAAGGGCAGGAGAAACTCAGCAAGTTCGGATGGGAATTCGTGGATCGCATCCTGACCCACGGTCTCGATCTGTGCCTGTGCCTCAACCCGAGCGTGAATGCGTATCGTCGCCTCGATCCGCACTTCGAAGCACCGAATCAGATCAAAGCGTCGGCTGTCGATCGTGGCTCGATGGTCCGCATCCCGATCGGGAATCATCGCAGCATGCGCGTCGAGGTTCGGTCGGTCGCACCGGACGCGAATCCATATCTTGCGTTGTACTCCATCTTTAAGACCGGCCTCGACGGAGAAATCGGAAAGATCGACAACCTCCGCCAGGCGGAGCGGTATCTTCCGGACAACATCTATGACGCGCTCGGGTACTTCAACTCGTCAGACTGGATCACCAAGATCCTGCATGCCGACGTGAAGGGCCGGTACGCGTCCCTGAAGCAGGGCTCGGCCGATCGCTGCGCCAAGCTACTGGGCACGTACGTGAAGGCGCCCGAAGTTCAGTTCCACCATGAGGTCTATAACCAGTTCCTGTGGAACCAGTTTTAAAGCAAAAGCGAATGCTGTGTTACTGTGCCCTGGCAATGCGCCAGGGCACTTTTTTCTTCAGCGAACGTCGACTTGCTCGAAGCCAAGCCCTTGCAGCAGTGCTGTAACGTTTGCGCGGGCGTTCTGCTGAGCCTTCTGGAGAATGCCATCCGCCACGGCGGCCTGTGTCATCTGCTGCTCCGCCTGCTGGCGCACCTCGCTCTCCAGGTTGGGGTCGGCCGGCACCAGCAGTCCCGTGGTTCGGGAATAGACCTTGGTCTTCGCGCTGTCGAGCCGGGTGAAGAGCACCTGCGATTCAGGCAGCCGAACGTCTATCTGCTTTCCGTGCACATGAACATCGTCAGGCTTTAAGTGACTCAGGTCGACGCCGGCAATCACCTCCCCATGGGTGATCAGCAGCAGGCGATCTCCTGTGAGGAACGATGGGAAGATCTGGCTCTGGCGTTCCCCTTCGACAACTTTGTCCATGCTGTAATCGATCGTCTCTAAACGTTGCAGCCGCTGAATCTTTTCGACCACCGTGGGTTGAGAAACATCGATGCGCAAGCCGCGCCCGGTGGCCGCAGCAGCCAACCGGTCCCAAACTCCTGTCCTGGCTTGCCGGGCAAAGTAGGAGAACGCGGCAATCCCCAGGAGGACGCCGAAGAACAACAAAACTACTGCCGTAGAGGGGCGGCTTTGACGGGGCGGCGGAACCTGAACTGTTTCAGCCATGGTTGTATCAGATGCGAAGTCAGTGTAACGGGGCGACCCGATGGTGAGGTGAGTTCAGCTGCCCCCATTGCTGAATGATCTCGCACCGGAAAGAGGTCGATCTCGCAATTTTTAGAGAAAGGCCGTTGCCGTTAAAAGCGGCCTCGGTACGCCCACAAGCCAAGACCGGGATTGGAAATATAAAAGATCTCCTCGCCATGAACGGTGTTGAAGCCATCGCGAAGTGTAGCAGGATCGTAGCGCTTCGCCATCCCTGCTAGATCGGCATAGGAGAACCCCACGCTCTCCATCTCTTCCCTGCTGATCTTTCCTGGGCAATAACAAATGTTGAAGCGACCTTCAGAGGATCCGTGAATCAGATGGGCCGCCGCGCCCAGGTTCGCGGCAAGATCCGCGTTCTGGTCCACGTCTCGCAGTGTGGCCGGGGTGCCGCGATAACCGTACTTGCGAATCAGGCGATCGATCTCCACATCTTCGCCAAAGGTGCGCAGCCCGGGGGCGAGGATGATCAACTCGGCATTATCCGCAAGCGCCATACGAGTTCGGTAGATTGCCTTGTTCCCGAGCCAAGTGCTCTTGAACTCGTGCGGATCGAGATAGACGACTACCTTCCGCAACTCCGAATCAAGCATCTCGAAGTTGACCTGGAGGCTGAGGTCGGAAGCCAGATTGAAACACTCGACATCGTCTCCTACGAACAGACCGCGCATCACCAGCCTTCCATCGGCATTGCGGCCGATGACGGTGAGCACATACACAATTGGAACATGTCGCAGAAAGTGATCGGAAGCGTAATTCAATACGCGGCGCACCGGGTTGTCGGCGCGACCCATAATGCGCTCCATCCCGTAGACGGCTGCGAGATAGTGGCTTCGATTGATACTCTTTCCGCCGCCCGTACCGATCAGGATGTTCTTGTTGAAATTCGCCATCCCAATCACTTCATGGGGCACAACCTGGCCAATCGACAGCACTAAGTCAAAGTTACTCTCCATCACCAACCGATTGACCTCCGCCGGCCAGCTATACGAGAGTTTTCCTTCTGATTGCTCATGGATAAACGTCGCAGGAACCTCACCCACGCTGACAACATCCGTCCGCCAGTTATGAACACGGAAGAGACTTTGAGGCAGGTCTCCATACATGTATGTCAGTTCTGCCGGGGTCATGGGCGCGTGTGTGCCAAGCGCGGGCAATATGCCTTCGAGGGCCGACCCATAGTATTGATAGGCGCATCGGGTGAGAAATCCGGCTTGCGAGTGATAGCGGCTTGAGTCCGGAGGAACGACCAGGACGCGCTTACGCTCTCCGAGTTGGCGAAGAGCCTGCTCGAGCGTGTGCTGAGCTTCCTCTGCGGAGAGCTCAACGTTTGCGCCGCCGGTACTTACATAGACTGACACATTGAACCTCCAGAGGATGGCTAAGTGACTTAGTCCTGCACGCGTCACACTTACAGGAGCACTTACAGCCGATAGGCCTTCCTCGCCAAACCTCCGGCGAGATCGCGCGCCAGTTCGAACGCCTCGTCTTCTCTTAGCCGATGTTCCACGACCAGCTTTGCCAGATAGGCACAGTCCACCCGGCGCGAGAGATCATGCCGAGCGGGAATGGAAAGGAAGGCGCGCGTGTCGTCGTTGAATCCCGCGGTGTTATAGAAGCCGGCTGTTTCAATCACCGCCTCGCGATAGCGGGTCATACCTTCAGGGCTGTCAAAAAACCACCAGGGAGGACCGAGCAGCAAGCAGGGATAGTGGCCGGCCAACGGCGCGAGTTCCCTGCTATAGGTTGTTTCATCCAGCGTGAAGAGGATGATCGTGAGGCTGGGCTCGTTCCCATACCGCTGGAGCAGCGGCTTGAGTCCATGAACGTAGTCGGTTGCGGTTGGGATATCCGCCCCCATGTTGCTGCCGAATTTTGCATATAACTGCGGATTGTAGTCCCGCGAACTGCCCGGATGGATCTGCATCACGAGGCCGTCTTCAAGACTCATGCGGGCCATCTCCGTGAGCATCTGGGCGCGGAACAACTCGCGATCTGCCGAACTCGCTTCGCCGGCAAGGACCTTTTCGTACAGACGGGATGCCGTGTCCCTGTCGAGGTCAGCCGTCTGTGCGGTGGGATGGCCGTGGTCTGTGGCGGTACATCCAAGCTGCCGGAAGCGAAGGCGGGTCGCAGGCGAGTGCTCGCAGATATCCAGCCCACCGCGAACAGTCCTCTCCAGTCATGCGGGCAAGCCGGTGGACATTGTCGTGGAAGCCCGCGTGATCGGGATCGACTACAGAGTCCGGGCGAAACGTGGGCAGGATGCGCGCCTTCCAACCTGAGTCTCGAATCTGCTGGTGCCACTGGAGCGAGTCTGTCGGCGCATCGGTGGTTGTCAAAACTTCAATCTGAAATCGCTCGTAGAGCGAACGCGGCAAAAACTCCGGCGTGGCCAGTTTTTCTGAAATCGCGTCGAAGTAGTGATCCGCAGTTTGAGCCGAGAGCGGCTGATCGATCTCAAACAATTCTTGAAACGCATAATCCAGCCACAGTCGCGTTGGTGTGCCGCGAAACAGGTAGTAATGCTCTGCGAAGATTCGCCACGCATCGCGCGGTTTGGCTGTCGAGTTCGAACCAATCCCAAGGTCCTCTAGCGCAATGCCCTGGCTGTACAACATGCGGAAAATGTAATGATCGGGAACAATTAGCAGCCGGGCGGGATCGGGGAAGGGTTGGTTCTCCGCGAACCAGCGAGCGTCCGTGTGCCCGTGGGGACTGACAATGGGCAGAGATCGGATGGAAGCAAACAGCTGCCTGGCGATGTTTCGCGTATCGGGATCCGCCGGAAAGAGGCGGTCGTCGTGAAGCAGATTCATGGGTAAGTGTCTTTTCCCCAGCGATGCGCCGGTCGGAACGTGTCACCCACAAAATTCTACACACAGGGACTCGAAGGCGAAATGTAGCGCGGCATCCGCGAACGAATCTGGTCGTCGAGCGGCCCAAGCTGGTTTTACTCCGCAGACACGAGATGCTAGCATGCGGGGCATCGCCACCACACACTCCTCGCTGCAGCGGAGCAGGACAACCATGAAGAAGCTAGTTCAACACGCTGATGACGCCGTCGCGGATATACCGGAAGGCGCCTGCATCATGATTGGAGGATTCGGCTTATGCGGGATCCCCGAAAACCTGATCGCGGCGCTCGTTCGCAGGGGCGTAAAGCATCTGCGCACCATCAGCAACAACATGGGCGTAGACGGCTTTGGCATGGGCCAGATGCTCGAGTCCGGCATGATCGATTCGCACGTGGGCAGCTACGTCGGCGAAAACAAGCTGCTCGAAGAGAAAGTAATCAAGGGTGAATTGGATCTCACACTTGTGCCACAAGGTACGTTGGCTGAGAGGATTCGCGCGGGCGGCGCGGGCATTCCGGCATTCTTTACGCCAGCCGGCGTGGGAACCCTGGTCGCCGAGGGAAAAGAGACTCGGGAGTTTCACGGGCGCGCTTACTTGATGGAGCAATGGCTTCGCGCGGACTACGCCTTGGTGAAGGCGTGGCGTGGAGACCTTGCAGGCAACCTGGTGTATCGCAAGACCGCTCGCAACTTCAACCCGATGATGGCCACCGCGGCCACGATCACCATCGCAGAGGTGGAAGAACTGGTGGAGCCGGGCGTCCTGGATCCGGATCACATCGTGACTCCGGGGATTTACGTGCAGCGGATTCTTCAGGGTACCGGATATGAGAAGAGAGTGGAGCGCCGGATGGTGAGAGAGGCATCCGTGGTATAGCCCTTCTTGCCTGCTCCACTCTTCTCTTGCACAACATCGAACCTTGCAGCGAGTTCACTGCGACGCATCACCCTGCTTCGCTTGCGACGTGTAGATCAGCTCGGGAGCTGAGTCTTCACTTCGGAACCCGGAGCAGTTTGCTTCGCGCGTCCACCGCGAGCGGCGCCCGGCGATACTCCATACGCTCTCTTGAAGATATGAGCGAAGTGGCTGCGATCCTGGATACCCAGCATGGCAGCGATCTGCTCGACGGTGCAGTTCGTCGTTCTGAGCAGGTAACGGGCACGCTCCAGTCGCACGTTGATCACATACTTGTGAAACGATACGCCGACGTGCTCTTTGAAGAGGTGCCGAAGGCGAGATGGCGATATCCAAACGATGGCGGCGGCAGACTCCAGGGAGACCGCATCAATCGGTGAACTGCGTATGAAGTCAAGAATGGTTGCGATCCTCTGATCCATGCTCGGCTCGCCGTTCTGGGGTAGGATCGCCAAATTCTCGGTCATCGGTGCTAACCCCATCGTTGCATCGGGTAAATTTCTCATCATTGCCATCGCAGACCTCTCCTTGCGGGTTTCGGCTCTCGTCGCCTATCTAATTGAGCTCAGCCCGTGTTACACATTCCAATGGTGTTCTTCTGAACCATCGCTGCAAAGCGCGCCCGCTGATGCAACGTTTGCCTTGCGGCAGATAATAAGTTCTGTAAGTCAGATCGTTTCTACTTAGCTTGCCAACTTACAACATTCATTTCCTGTTGCTTGATCACTGCGCACCCGCGAAGGCAAAAAAGAAGCTGGTGCGCCATAGAACTGGCGGTAAGTTTATTAACTTTTGTTCATCTACTCTGCCGAAGATCCCCTCATAGAAAGCGGCTTTTGGAATTTGAGGAAATCGGCTTAGGCAAGCCTTGCAAGTGAACCCGGGTGCAATTTTGAGGCAGGACCTGCGGAAATCGTGTGGTGACGGCCTTTTCGGGCCACTTTCCCGCAATCAATTCTGAGCGAACATACACCTGCTCGCGGAGCGGGTTAAATGGCGATTTTGGCTAATCTTTCAATTCCTTCATCTTTTTCGTAATCTTCGCATCCCCCACCCCCGAGGAAACAGTGGTGGTGGATTTCTGGCTATCTTGGGGCGCTGCGAGTGCAAGTCAATTATCTCTAAAATGTAACTCATATCTTTCTTTACTTACATTTGGAGGTACTTCGCGAGTAGGCGGTTCGTCGGACTTCGCCATCGATGATGGTCGGCTTCTTGGGGCTCGCCCGGCGATCTCCACGCTGGTTCTGAATAGAAAGGCTGTAATCCTGCAAGACTGTCGAGTCGTGCGGCAAAATCATCATCCTGGCGAGCGTTGAAGGTGCCGCGGCAGGGGTGTTCTCAAATCAGTATCCGATCGCGGCTCCCTTGGTTTAGCCTGTTCACACACCAAAGGTGAGCACACAAAAGATGGCCATCAAGAGCGAAGCCCGCAAGCGCACGGCCGGTAGACGGTCCGCACTCCCAACCATCACGGATGTGGCCAAGCATGCTGGCGTCGCGATCATGACGGTATCTCGCGTCATCAATGGCGGCAGCTACGTCAGCGACGCAACCGAGAAGCGCGTTCGCGAGGCCATTGCGCGCCTCGGCTACAAGCCGAATGAGGCCGCCCGAACTCTCAAGGGGCAGCGAGCACGATTGATCGGACTGATCGTCCCTGACCTGGCTGATCCCTTTTTCGCTACCTGCGCGAATGCGGTACAAGAGGTGGCCGGACGTCTCGGATATATGACGATGATCGTGGCGTCAGAGCGCAACGTCGACTTCGAAGCGGATGAAGTCGACATGATGGCAGCCAGGAATATTGCCGGGCTGATCCTCGTGCCTTCTCGTACCCGGGCGTCCTCCCGGCTGGAGGAAATGCTCTCGCTCGGTGTCCCGATCATCACTTTGGACAGGACGCTCGAAGGGCTTCGCGCCGGCGAGGTCACGGTTGAGAACCGCGGGGGAGCCGAGGTCGCAGTCGCGCACCTGATCGAGCACGGCCATCGACGCATCGCCTGCCTCGGTTATGACGCCCAGTTCTCGACCATCCACCAGCGCATCACTGGCTACACGGCAGCCATGAAGAACTGCGGGCCTGGAGACGGAGATACTCTCCGATCTAGTGAGCGCGGAGGACGTGACCGCAGCGATCGAAGCAAGAATGCGCGATAGCGATCGCCCAACGGCTCTATTTACGCTCAACAACGTCACCACCATCCACACGCTCCATGCCCTGCAACGCGCCGGCCTGCGGATTCCTGAAGACGTCGCCCTGATCGGGTTTGACGATTTTGAGCTCGCGCCTCTGCTGGCGACTCCATTGACAGCGGTGCGTCAACCGCCCATCGAGCTGGGCAGGCGCGGCGCCCAGTTGCTATTTGAAGCGATCCAGAGCCATGCCACAGGTCATGCGGGACCGGGAAACATCAAAATTGTGCTCCCGACCGAGTTGATCATTCGGCGGTCTTGCGGCTGCGGGCAATAGTTATGAGTGACTAAGCACACATGGCTAAGTCCGCAGGTGCTCCTTCCTCAGTGATAAGGCCTTAAGAATTCTTGAATTGAATGGATTTTGAGGAATTTACGCTCGTAGAATGAGGGAACGTTCGCATACGGGATCTCGCCACCATGAATCTGCGTATTTAAATTCGTTGGAGCCAGGCAGGCTGGGCCCGATCTGATGCGCGAACGCCGGAACGAGTGGGGATTATGTCTTTATTTTCGGTTGGAGTAGACCTGGGAGGCACAAACCTCCGGGTCAGTGCCTATTCTGCGGAGCGAGGGCTGTTCGATCTGGTGCAGATGCCGACGCGCATCCGGGACGGACGGGATGCCGTGATCGACGACATGTGCAAGGCAATCCTGAGCCGCATTCATCGTTATGAAAACGAGGGTGTCCTGGCCGGCATCGGCATTGGAACGCCCGGACCGCTGGAACTCCCCGTAGGCCGCATTCATGCTCCGCCGAACTTGCCCGGTTGGGATGGATTTGAACTTCGAGCCGCCATCGAATCGCGGCTGAACCGGTTCGTTGTTCTTGAATGCGACGCGAACGCGGCGGCTCTGGCTGAGTGCATTGCAGGTCAGGGCAAGTCCCTCGGCGTCGATTCCCTCTGCATGCTGACGCTGGGAACCGGGGTCGGCAACGGGATCATCATCGGCGGAGAAGTTTGGCACGGGATCAACGGCATGGCGGGAGAGGCGGGACACGCCACTGTCTGGCCGGACGGCATCGCTTGCGGATGCGGCAGCCGGGGCTGCCTGGAAATGTACGCTTCGGCAACGGCTGTGCAGCGCATGGCCGAAGAATTTATCAACACTGGAAGATCCGACGGCCTGTCGGCTTTGGCGAAGAGCAAGCCGCAGTTCACAACCAGGGATGTCTTCGATCTCGCGCGAGGTGGCGACGCCGGCGCAATCGCCATCTTCGAAACAGTGGGTGAGGCGGTGGGCATAGAACTCGCTGCTCTGATCAACACCCTGAACCTGCCGCTGTACGTGGTGGGCGGGGGCCTTGCAAGCGCGTGGGAACTTTTCGCTCCGAGAATGTTCCAGGAGATCCAGCAACGCAGCTACGTCTATCGCTTTACTGCGCCCCATGTGCTGACACCCCGGGAGGCGGAGTCGGGGAAGACGTATGTGCTGCCTGCCGAACTCGGCACCAGTTCCGGCATTCTGGGGGCATGCCTGCTCCCCATGAATGCGAAAGAACGCGTGGTGACCCAAACCGCGGAGCCCGCAGCCAAAGTGTAAATGTTCGTGACCGGGTTACTACTTCAACCTTTGACTTAGTAACCCGGAGCACGCATCCAGATTACAGCCTCAACAAATTAACGCCCTACCTCGATCACCACAAAGCTATCGGGCACGATGGCAGGCCGCGGCCTCGGATTGTCGGCCGTCGCAGCCGGCCTGGGCCCGAACTGTGCCGTCACGAGATACACCTTTCCATTGGACCGATCGAACGCCATGGTGCGTGCGCCGCGTTGCGTAGGGAGCGTTTGCACGACCGAGTACTTGTCCGGCGAGTCTTCATGCACCACGGTCAACGAACCCTCTCCGTTGGAACTGAATGCAAGCTGATGAACGGCGTCGAAGCCGGCAGCATCCGGTCCATCCCCAATCTCAGGCGTTGCGACAATCGTGCCGGTATCTGCGTTAACCACGACCATCTTCTTGCCGTCACAGACAGAGAACAGGCGCCGATGCTTCGTGTCCATCGCGAGACCGGAAGGGCTGTCGCAAGGCTTCAAAGACCAGGTAGCCGTGGGTTGCAGTGTTTTGGCGTCCAGGCGCACCATCTGGCTGGTGTCTTCGATATTGACGAAGACCGTCCCGGTGCCGTCGGCGGCGGGAAACTCCGGTTTACCAGGAAGCGGAATCGTCGCTATGACTGCATTCTTTGCTGAGTCGATCACGGTTGCGTTCTTGCTTCGGCCGTTAAAGGCCCACACCGTTTTCGTCACAGGCTCGAAGAGAATTCCGTCCGGATTTGTACCAGCGGGGATCGATGCGACGATCTGGTGGCTGGCGCGGTCGAACACGTTGACGGTGTTGCCGCCGCCATCGCTGATGTATCCAAACTTCCCGGCGGTATCAAACGCGATGCCGTGTACGCCCTTCAGGCCAGAGATTTCACCGACTTGTTTGCCTGTGCTGGTGTCTACAATCAGCACCCGAGGCCCGCGAGAGACGTACAGCAGGTGCGTGGAGGGATCCACACTGAGATAGTCCCATCCGCCCTCTCCCCCGATCTTCCATTGTGCCTGGACCTTGTAAGGGCCATCGGAAGCCTCGGCAGCAAAACTGAATGCGCACATCATTGAGCCTGCAAGCGCTAGCGCCGTGGCTCTGTGGTGTAACAGGGAACGAAACGTCATAAAATTCTTCCTCCAAAAAAACATAACTCGCCACGCGAACTTCAAACGGGCGCCAACGCCATGGTGACACCCAAGGATAGCCCTGCGTAACTGAAGTCAGCCTGAAGCTATTATTATTTTCTCGCTTGCTTGCTGATAGGATCGGCCGCTCTGATCGGCACCGCTTTGAAAAGAATCGTAACCAGAGTTCCCTTGCCTTCCTGGCTTTCGATCGCAATTTCTCCACCGTACGCGTTCACGATCGCTCGGCAGATCGACAGCCCGAGGCCGGTGCCGCCCGTCTCTCTTGAGCGCGACGCATCTCCCCGGTAGAACCTCTCAAAGATAAACGGGAGGTGTTGCGCAGAGATTCCCTCACCAGCGTCCTGAACGTCGAGTCGTATCTCGCCCTCTGAACCCTTACTCGCAGTCACAAGGACCTCAGCCAAGCGGCGGGCTGTGCTGAATGGCATTCAGCAGAATATTGGTCAGGACTGTCGAACAGTCCTCCTCCAGAATCTCTGCGAACACATCCCCGTGAACAGAGCTGACGATCGAGACGCCTCGCATCCGTGCTACAGACTCCAACTGCAGAACCACTTCGCGAAGACACTCCGCCAGGTTGGTCTGGTGATTTGTGGAAGCAGCCTCGGCGCCAAGCTGCTCGGCGCGCGCGAGCGTCAGGAGGCGCTGCACCAGATCCTCCATGCGATCACAGTCCGAGAGACACACGCCTAAACCAGTCTTGTACTCTTCAGCTGTGCGCTCCCTGTAATCAAGAAGCTGCAGTGAGGACTTGACAACCGTGAGCGCGGTCTTCAGTTCGTGGGCAGCGTCGTTCACGAAATTCCGCTGCTGCTGGAAGGAGTGCTCCAGGCGTTTCAACACTGCTTCCAGCGCGTTGACCAGAGCGTTTAACTCGTGGGCCGCCCGAGCTCCAGCGGGAGGTTCAAACCGCCAGGATTGCGCGGATACCTGCGCGGCCTCAAAAGCCAAGTCATTCAGAGGAGCCATACTTCGACGAAGCAGCAGCACGAGTGCGGCGCCCGTAAACACCAGCAGGATCGAATTGAAAAAGATGAGAAAACGCGCTGCCTCCCATAACTCGTTCCAGATCCGATGGGTCGGCGAGGCGTAGAAGACAACCACCTTCCGGACGATGCCCGGGCCGTGTCCTTCTGTATCTACAAGGCGGACCCCTTTCAAAACCAGACCTCGATAGTGCTTCCCGTTGGCTATGAAATGGACGATGGGTTTATCGCGCAAGAGATCGGTGTCGCTCATTCCACTCCACTGCGGCGAACGAGCAATGACCCTGTCCCCATCCGTTCTTACTTCGTAGAGGTCGGAGCGAGGTATTTCGAGCGACGAGGTTTGAAGCGCGACGCTATCCTGGGGATCCTCCGCATCTTGAACTGCGCCGAGCATTGAGTCGGCTCGGCCGCGAAGCATGACGTCGAAGGCGCGATACAGTTGGTTGCGTTCGTAAAAGAGCGCGACGCCGGTGGCGCTTCCGGTCAAGAGCAACTCGACGAGGAGCACCGTCGTGACCAGCCTGCGCGTAATGGAGTACCGCTTCATGAACGGATCTCTTCGTCGACTACCAGTCGATAGCCGCGTCCTCTGAGCGTTTGTATCGACGAATGTTCCGAATCGCGGTCCAGCTTGCGTCGGAGGTTCGAGATATGCGCCTCGATGACATTGGAATGTCTCTCCCAGTTATAGTCGTAGAGATGTTCAAGCAACGCCCGTTTCGACACGATGATGCGAGGCCGGTGAATCAGATATTCGAGGATCGCATACTCGGTCGGCGATAGCTCAATCAACACCCCGCGCCGACGGACCGTCTTCTCCAGCGTATCGACCTCAACATCGCGGACCTTGAGCAGCGGATGAGCCACGCCCTTGCCACGCCGGATCAATGCCTTGACGCGGGCAATCAATTCGCCGAGGTCAAACGGCTTACCCAGGTAGTCATCAGCGCCCGCATTCAACAGTTGAATCGTCGAAGCCTTCTCAGTACGCGCGGTGAGGATCAGGACTGGGGTGCGGTCACCGCTCGCCCGCAGCTTTTTCAAAACAGTAAGACCATCCACGCGCGGTAACATCAGGTCGAGAACGATCAGATCGTACACGCCGTCGCGAGCGAGATAGCCTCCGACTTCGCCATCTTCGGCCAGATCGACGGCATACCCGGGTCCTTCGCGCAGAGCTGCAGCAACATTTTCGCCGAGCCGCTTCTCGTCCTCTACGATCAGCACGCGCATAGTGTGGCTCCAGAGTTACGCTGCAAACATTAAGACCCACTGAACTCTCGAGTTTACAGTTACCCGCTGCTTTCTCTGAACGATGGCGCTCATAGCGGCTGCTGTCGTCTCGAGTTCAACTTACGTCTCCCGATAATTGAGCAGAATACAACCGGCCAGCAAAAGGCAGACCGGCCACAGTCTGGAGAGCAACCCGGAACTTTGCGCGCTCGGCAAACGCAATTCCAGCCAGCGTGCGCCTGCCGCAGTGATGCCCAAAGCGGCGATCAACGTGTGCGCGATCTGGGCGAGCACTTCATCTTTGGCGCCGCCCAGACTGTGAGCGTGCAGATAGAAGCAGCGCTCCACCGAGCGCGCAGAGCGATGGAAACACTAATGCGCTCCATTGTGAAGTAAGCCGCTTTGTCTGCACACCCCACTCGAAGCCAGCAAAGCTGAGGATGAGCACGGCGGCAAGCCGATGCAGCAGGACATCCGGCTGCGAGAAGCTGGACCAGAAAGGACGAGGGCCGAGGGGCCAGTTTTCAGGGTCTGCCCGCAACAGGACGAACCCTGCCAGCAGCACAAACGCGAGCGGCCAATGATGCGCCCTGCTGAAAGACGGAAACCGGCTGAGGAGAGCAAGCGCGCCCGCAAGCAGAACCACCAAACCCGCCCAATGGTGGTTGTATTCGGACCATTTCCGGTCCGTCGCATCGCTTACGCTTCCTCCACCGAAGGCGTGGACCTGCACCGCAACAGCCATGGAAGCGGGCGGGGAGAGGGCCGCTAGGGGCGGGCTGTGCAGCGATGGAAGCTGGGGTGCGAATCGGGTCACGATCTCTCCGGCAGTGAGCCGGTCCTGCGGCGTATCGACGGCCGGCGTCTGCGAGCCGAGAGAAGCAGCAATCAGGATAACCGTGATGCCGAGTGCGATTTCCACTTCGGTGAGGCAGCGCAGTTTCAGCACCAGACTCGGCCACGCGCGCTCCCCGAGCCGCACAGTGGCTCTGTTACTCGCCGCGAGCATGAGCAATGAGCAAAAACAGGTACAGCTTCACGCTGAGCGAGAGCCCGTAAGAAGTACCGTACAGTGCTTGCCAGTTTCCAACCAGTGACTTGGCGAGAAACACACCGGAGAACACGAGCCCCAAAACGCTGAGCAACGCCATGAAGGAATAGCGGCGGACCAACCTGGCAGTTACTCTTTCATCCGCGACGCGTCTCAGGCCGATGAGAACGAACGGCATGGCACCGATCCAGGTAGCCGTCGACAAGTGATGCAGAGCCGTCATGCAGATCAGGAACGGCCGGTTCTCAAGACGCGAAGCAGAGTGGCTCAAGCACACCATAGCCCCGACCACTACAAGGCCCAAGC
Source organism: uncultured Acidobacteriaceae bacterium (assembly GCA_963748555.1). Taxonomy (GTDB): domain Bacteria; phylum Acidobacteriota; class Terriglobia; order Terriglobales; family Acidobacteriaceae; genus CAWKKW01. The sequence goes on along the minus strand of CAVVJK010000001.1, from coordinate 104,260 downwards.
GGCGGCAACAGGCACAAGGCCCAACGCTTTCCACTCCTTGCGCAAAGCCAGATGGCCATCGCCGTGAGCGCAACGCCGAGCCCTGCCAGCACAAACCCTGAACTCAGCAGGCCCTTCACGCTGCCGTCCAGGTTCGCGCTGAGCAGCGCTAGATTCGTAACAGTCGTAGCAACTTCAAAGACAGCGAGGCTTAAAGCTGAACGGCCGATCCAGCGACGGGAATCTGCCAGCAGGCTTTGACCGGGGCGCGCAGGTATAGCGATGAGGATCAGAAACGCGATTCCGCCTACCGTCAGCGCTTCCGTCGCCAGCGAAGCCGCCCGCAGCAGCACTGCCAGAAAATCAAGGTCCCGGAGTAGCCAGATCAAGCGGACTTCTTCTTGGAGCGCAGGCTCTGCTGGTTCATCCGCATGTGCGGTTCTATTTCACTTGAAACTGCAGCTCGCCGCGAGTGACATGACCATCGGTGGACAAGGCCTGCCAGCGCAGTACGTAGGTCCCCTCGGCTAATTGCGCCGCCTTCGCGGCAATCGATCCGGGTGAGCTCTGCAGTGCAACGAGTGCTTGCGTCTTCCCACTTGGTCCAAGTAAAACCAGCGAGGAGTGGGCTGCATCGATCCGCGAATTGTATCTAAGTTCGATGGCGACATTCGGCCCCTTGATCAGCTCATGCGCGCGCGGAGTGGATTGCACCAGAACGGCATGGGCAAATACAGACGGAGCGTTTGAAAGAGCCGCTGCGCCAAGAATAGCAGCGCAGATTGCGCTCAGGCCTCGGGAAGCTCGCTTCCCCTGGCTCCATCTCACGAGAACTTAACCGAAGCTGCACGTACGGATGTACCGCTGATCTCGGCAGCTCTCGCCTCGGCATACGCTGCGGCTCCGATCAACGCAGCCCTGCTCTCGAGAATGATTCTTACCGGAGTGTGCACCAACAGGTCGCTGAGGCGTCCCTTATCGGTAAAGGACCTCATAAATGAGCCTTGCTGCATCTTCTTCAAAATCTTCGGAGCGATACCTCCGCCAATGTACAAGCCGCCGACGGCCAGAACTTTGAGCGTGAGGTCTCCCGCTTCGGCCCCGTAAGCAGAGACGAACATCTCCAGGGTTCGCGTGCAGAGCTCATTGGTACCCGCCTCGCCCAATTCACCGATGACCGCATTGGAGTCTTCCTCTTCCATCCGCTTCCGGAGCCATGCCGGCTCCTCTACTCCCTTGAACTCGCGGTAGAAGCTATAGATGTTCGTAAGTCCGAGCCCGGATACTACCCTCTCCACGCTAACTCGACCGTTGAGCGTCTTTCGAAGATACCTGAGTAACTCGATCTCCTCATCGCTGCGCGCAGCAAAGTCAGTATGCCCACCCTCGGAGGCCATCGGCATGTGGGATTTACCGTTCCAGGCCAGCACGCATTCTCCCAAGCCAGTGCCTGCGGAAACCAGCCCTCGATTCCCCAGGGCGGCCGGATCACCCTCGCTCAAGACGAATATCTGTTCCGGACTGAGTTCGGGGATGCCGTAACCGTTCGCCTCCAGATCATTGATAAGAAATAGATGCTGGATGCCTAAGTTTCGGGATAACTCCGCACTGTCCAGCACCCACGGAAGGTTAGTCAGTTTCAGCTTGCCGCCGCGAACCGGTCCAGGCACTCCAAAGCATGCGGCCGTCACCTCGGTGTCGCCGGGTGTTTCAGCCAGGAAGTTCCGAATCACCTCTTCCAGCCCGTCATACTCCCTGGCCGGAAATTTCTCGTCCCGAACATGTGCCAGCCTGCCTTGCTCAAACCCAAACAGCGCCAAGTGGACCTTGGTGCCTCCCACGTCCCCGGCCAAAATCATCTTGCGATCTCCAGTCGTCCTGATCCCTGATTGTCCGGGGCGGGCAACTCGGCGGCAGCATCAAAGTCGAGCATAAATAACAATCGCCCGCTCGCGGGACGGATCAACTGCGATGGATAGGTATCCGGATCACGCTTGCCTAGCAAAACCTGCTTCAACACAGGCGCCTTGTCTTTTCCCTGAACCAAGAAGAATACATCGCGCGCTTGATTCAGAACAGGCGAAGTAAGCGTGACTCGCCAGGTGTCTTTCTGCGGGACGTGATTGGCGATCGCGATACGCCCAAGTTCGTAGATTCCTTCAGTATGCGGGAAGAGCGAAGCCGTATGCCCATCGTCGCCCATCCCAAGCGAGATCACATCGAAGGTTGGAATTTCGGCACCCTCCAGCCGGAATTGCCGCCGGATGACTGACTCGTAACGCGCTGCTGCGAGCTCCGGCTCCAGTTCTCCCTCGATGCGAAAGATCTGGTCGGCGCGCAGCGGAACCTCGTCCAGCATCGCCTCGCGCGTCATGCGGTAGTTACTCTCCGGATGGTCAGGCGGCACGCAGCGTTCATCGACCCAGTAGAGTTGCATGTGGTCCCAGGGCATGCGCTTCACATACGGCCCCGTCGGATCGGCGAGCAGCTCAAACATGCGCTTGGGCGTGCTCCCGCCGGAGATAGCGACGCGCGCGAGACCACGGGCACTTACAGCATCTTCAATTTGGTTGAACAGATGCTCAGCGGCGGCCTCGCTCAGGTCCGTGGGAGAGTTCGATACCTCGTATTGCACTTCGATGGTTGCGGGCATTTGCTTCCTTACTCCGGCAGGCCGACTTTCGAGTTACACGCGCCGCCACTCTCGTCCGTCGCGCCGGATGAGTTCGTTCGCCTCAGCCGGTCCCCAGGTGCCTGCGGCATAGTTTGGAAAATTCGAAGGCGGGTTGTTTGCCCACGCCTCGAGCACCGGAGTATAGAGGGACCAGGTGGCCTCCACTCCATCGCGATGTGCAAACAGCGTTGCGTCGCCAAGCATGGAGTCGAGCAGCAACCGTTCGTAGCCGTTGGCGGAGGAAGTGCCAAACGCCGCCGCGTAGTTGAAATCCATGATCACCGGGCAAACGGACATGTCAGGGGTCGGAACCTTTGCGCCGAAGCGTAACGAAATTCCTTCGTCCGGCTGAATTCTCATGATGATGAGGTTCGGCTGGATTTCCTTGCAGGGTCCACTCGTGGCACGGTTAAAAAGCAACATCGGTGGTTGCTTGAACTGAATCGCGATTTCAGTCGTGCGCTTGGGCAGCCGCTTGCCCGCGCGCAGGTAGAACGGAACTCCCGCCCAGCGCCAGTTTTCCATCTCCAGCTTGACCGCGGCGAAGGTCTCCGTGACCGAGTTCGGGTTTACCCTCTCCTCCTGCCGATAGCCCTTCGCCGGCTTGCCGTCGTCTGACAGGCCGGGGCCGTATTGACCTCGCGCCGTGTCGCGGATCGAGATTGGCTTCATCGAACGCCAGACCTTCACCTTCTCGCGACGAACGGAGTCTGCCTCAAACGAGACCGGCGGTTCCATGGCGATGAACGACAGCAACTCCATCATGTGGTTCTGGACCACGTCGCGCAGGGCGCCGGCCTTTTCGTAGAACGGGCCGCGGCCCTCGATGCCGATGCTTTCGGCGGCGGTGATCTGTACGTGATCGATGTAGTTACGATTCCAGATGGGTTCGAAGATGCCATTGGCGAATCGGAATACCAGTACGTTTTGAACCGTCTCCTTGCCCAGATAATGATCGATACGAAAGATCTGATTTTCGCTGAATACCTTGTTTACTTCGTCATTCAGTTCACGAGCCGACTGCAGGTCGTGGCCGAACGGCTTCTCGATAATGGCCCTGACGGTTCCATGCTCTGGGCGCGCGAGCCCCTGTTCACCAAGGCGGCCAATGATGTCTGCAAAGTACTCGGGCGCAGTTGCGAGATAGTACAGGCGATTGCCCTTGGTGCCCTGCTCCTTATCGATCTGCTCCAGTCTCGTTTTGAGTCTCGCGTAGCCATCGCTATCGTCGAAGTTCAACGCGAAGTAACTCACCCTTTTCATGAAGGCATCCAGCTTCTCATCGCTCGGCTGAACGCCGCCGAACTTGAGGATGCCGTCCTTCATATCCTCAGGAAATTCATTTTCCAGATTGCGGCGCGCGACCCCAACGATCGCGAACTCGTCGGGCAGCAAACCTGCTTGTTCGAGGTGAAATAGTGCGGGCAGCAGTTTGCGCTTCGTCAGATCGCCTGAGGCTCCAAAGATGACGACGACGCAGGGTTCGGGGATTCGCTCGCGGGTCTGCGTCGCCTGTTCAAGATCTTCGGGAGAAACTGTAACTTCCGTAGCCATGGATGAAACCCTCCGCGGTTCTGCAACACCAATAGTTAATCGATTGTCTCCGCGCATCACGCGGTGCAGGCTGCTTCAATCTTTCTTCACGGCGTGCCCGCCAAACGCATTCCTTTGAATCGCCAGCATGCGGTCGGTGAAGTTATTCTCTTCGCGCGAGCGGATGCGCCGGATGAGAGATTCCGTAATCACCGGGGCAGATACATTCAGGTCGATTGCTTCGGCGACCGTCCAGCGTCCTTCGCCTGAGTCGGCTACGTACGCCTCGAGGCCCTCGAGCTTCGGGTTTTTCTTGAGAGCATCGGCCGTCAAATCGAGCAGCCAGGAGCGAACGACGCTGCCGTACTGCCAGATCTCTGCGATCTGCGCCAGGTCCAGGTGGAGAGGCTCCTTGTGCTCCATGATCGAGAAGCCTTCTGCGTAGGACTGCATCATGCCGTATTCAATGCCGTTGTGAACCATCTTCACAAAATGGCCTGCGCCTGCGGGGCCCACATGACCCCAGCCCTTGTCCTTCCCAGGCGCCAGGGCCTCGAAGATGGGACTCAGTCCGTCGACGACTTCCTTGTCTCCGCCGATCATCATGCTGTAGCCCTCTTTGAGCCCCCACACGCCGCCCGAAGTTCCAACGTCGACAAAGTTGAAGCCCTTGGCAGTAAGCTCTGCATGCCTGCGCTGTGAGTCTTTGTAATTCGAGTTACCGCCATCAATGAAGATATCGCCCTTCTGCATCAAAGGAATGAGCTTGGCTATGGTCTGATCGACTGGATCGCCCGAGGGCACCATGAGCCAGATTGCACGCGGAGCTTGCAAATTCTTGACCATGTCTTCAAGGGACGATGCGCCCACCGAGCCCGCATCCGACAACCTTTTGACTGCCTCAGCGCTGAAGTCAAAGCCGACAACCTTATGCCCGGCGAGCCGTAAGCGCTCCGCCATGTTGCCGCCCATCTTGCCTAAACCGATCAGTCCCAGTTCCATTTGCTTCCTCCAGATATCTCGTAATTACGCCACAGCGGCAATACCAAGCGTGCTGAGCTCGGTGCTCAACTGCGCGGCATTTTTGAAGACAATTCCATAAATTCCCAGGGCCCGTGCGGCTTCAACATTTCTTTCCCGATCGTCGACGAAGATCACTTCCTCCGCATCTCGCTGCAGCACATCCAGAGCCAGCTGGTACATGCGTGGCTCCGGTTTACGCAGTCCTACATAGCAGGAGCTGAGGAAGCAATCGAAGTAACTATGGAGCCCGAAGGCTTCGATGCGGTGATCGTTTAATTCCCGTGATTCGTTATTGAGAATCGCTAACTCGAGCGCACCGGATGCAGCGATCTCCTGCAAAACAGGAAGCCCAGTGGCCGGCAGGAGCTTCGATTGCAACTTCATCTCTTCGAGGAACTGCTGCGGCGTAAATGCGCGCGGCTCATAGAACACGGTCTGCTCGAGATACTGCGCAGCGGTGATCGCGCCACGCTCCCATTGATCGTTCGGCTCGGGATGGCGTGCTTCGAACGGAGCGCGATCCATACCGAAGTGTGCCAGCACCGCGTCCCGCTCGACGTGATCCCAGCCGTTCGTGAGCAGCACTCCTCCCACGTCCCACAGAATTGTGCTGATTTGGCTCATTTCAGCTCTCGCCTCATTTGTTTGTCAGCTAAGTAGACCTGTGGTTATGAGCGTTCCGCCGAACGCGGCTAACTCTGGAATTGAGCGGCTTGCGGCATGTTTCGTGCTTCGATGGCTTTGACTTTGTTGAGGCGTCGGACAAACCGCTCCTGGTTGCTCTGGAACTCTGCTTTGAGGAAGGTGGAGACAAGATCGAAGGCCAGCGCAGGGCCGATGATTCTCGCGCCCAGCACCAGCACATTCATATCGTCGTGCTCCACTCCCTGATGAGCGGAATAGGTATCGTGGCACATGCAAGCGCGCACTGCGGGCATCTTGTTGGCGGCGATACAGACGCCCACACCGCTGCCGCAGATCAACACCGCCCGTTCCGCACGCTTGTCTTCAATCGCACGGCCGATCGCCTCGGCGAAGTCCGGATAATCCGAAGGCTCCGTATTAAACGCGCCCAGATCCGTAACTTCATGTCCGAGGTTCTCGATGAAGGGGCGCACCTGTTCCTTCAGCGGATAGCCTGCGTGATCCGCGGCGACGGCTATCTTCATGACTTACCCGCCATCGCCGCGCTCTCCTTGTGGGCCCGCGCGAGCAGCGCCTTCACGCGCTTCACGACGTTCTCCGGAGTAAAGCCCAGCTCATGCAGCGAGGTGGTGCCCGGAGCAGAAGCGCCGAAACGCTCCATGCCGATCACATCGCCATGCCGCCCCACGTACTTCCACCAACCCAGCGGGCTGCCGGCTTCGACGGCAAGCTTCGGAAGGTGATCGGGGAAGATCGAGTTCTTATACTCCTCGCTCTGCTCTTCAAAGAGGCGCCAGCTTGGCATCGAGACCACGCGAGCCGTGATGCCCTCTTTGTTGAGTGCGGCTGCGCCTTCGATGATGGTCCAGACTTCCGCGCCTGTTCCTACCAGAAGAACGTCCGGTGATTCGCCGCCCTTTTGCAGAATGTACGCACCGTGTCGCACGCCTTCGAGGATGTCGTGCTTTTGCGGGTCGAGAATCGGGAGATCCTGCCGTGACAGCGCAAAGAAACACGCTTCGCTTGCCTCCAGAGCGACCCTCCACGCGGCTACGGTTTCATTGGCATCGGCCGGGCGCAGATCGATCAGGTGCGGCACAGCCCGCAATGCCATCAGGTGTTCGATCGGCTGATGTGTCGGGCCATCTTCACCCAGCGCGATCGAGTCATGGGTGAACACAAAGATCGAATGCGCATGCATCAACGCCGCCATGCGAAGGGCGGGCTTGCAGTAGTCGGTGAAGACGAAGAAGGTGGAGCCATACGGGATCAGGCCGCCGTGCACCGCCATGCCATTCACCGCCGCACACATGCCGAATTCCCGAACACCGTAGAACAGATTCCGTCCGGTCGGATCCTGGTGGAAGTTGCCGCCGTCCTTGAGAATTGTCTTGGTCGAAGTCGTGAGATCGGCTGCGCCCCCAAACAGTTCGGGCACATCCTTGGCAAAGGCGTTCATCACCGCGCCGCCGGCGGTTCTCGTGGCCTGCGGCTTGCTGTCCACCGCAAAGACTGGCAAGCTCTTCTCCCAGCCGGGCTTCAATTTGCGGGCCTGTACACGTTCAAATTCTTCGGCCAGATCGGGAAACTGCTGTTTGTACTTCGCAAAGAGTTCGTTCCACGCGGCCTCTTCCTTTTGGCCGCGATCGACGATGTTGCGCCAGTTCTGCAGCGCTTCGTCGGGGACGTAGAAGGTTTTATCTTCGGGCCAGCCCAGGTTCTTCTTAGTTGCCTTCACCGCGTCAGCCCCGAGAGCCTCTCCATGCGCTTTGTTGGTTCCAGCTTTCGGGCTGCCGTATCCGATGATGGTGCGCACCGCGATGAGAGAAGGCTTGTCCTTCACGGCCTGCGCTGCCTCGATCGCCTTTGAAATTGCGTCGAGGTCGTTGCCGTCCGCCACGCGCTGGACGTGCCAGTGATATGCCTCAAATCGCTGCTCCACATTCTCGGTGAATGAGAGCTCGGTAGGACCGTCGAGCGAAATCAGGTTGTCGTCGTAGAGGAAGATCAGCTTGCCGAGTCCCAGCGTTCCGGCCAGCGAGGCTGCTTCGTGGGAGACACCTTCCATCAGGTCGCCATCGCCACAGATGCCGTAGGTGTAATGGTCCACCACGTCGAAACCCGGCTTGTTGTAGATCGCAGAGAGATGCTTTTCCGCGATGGCCATGCCGACAGCCATGGCGAATCCCTGCCCGAGAGGACCAGTCGTGACCTCAACCCCATCCGTTTCCCCGTATTCGGGGTGACCCGGAGTCTTCGATTCCCATTGGCGAAACTGCTGCAGATCTTCAATCGAGAGCTTGTAGCCACTCAGATACAGAGCCGAGTAGAGCATCGCGGAGGCGTGGCCATTTGAGAGCACAAACCGATCCCGGTTGGTCCATTTGGAATGCTCGGGATTGTGGCGCATGTACTTGTGAAACAGCAGATAGGCCATGGGGGCGTCGCCCAACGGGGCGCCGGGATGGCCGCTGTTAGCCTTCTGCACCGCGTCGACTGCCAGAAAGCGCAGCGCATTGATCGACAACTGATCCAAATCGCTCATGAATCCTCTTCGTATCTCTCGGTACAAGTACCGTGTTGCTTTCTAGTATGGCTGAAGAATTCGGGGAAGGGTATGTTCCCGCGATCAGGCTAAACTTCGTTCTAATCAGCTTGGATGTCGATTGATTGGCTCCGGTCTCAGGAGTCCGAGGAAATCTGTACGACGAAATTGCGGCCCTCCCAACGGCTTTCGTCAGGCCAGAACAGGGTAAACGATATGCTTCCACTTTGCATGGCAGCGGTCGGCAGATCGGCGTAAGAGCCCGGATACCCGACGCTCAGGCTGTCAAGATCCTGTTCCGTCTGCCAGTTGTCGTCGCTCCAACGAACGCGGAAACGGTTCTCGGCGATAATGCGCAGCGTACTGCCGGCCCGCATCTCGCGGATCGGCCGCCGCAGTTTGAACACCTCTATCTCGCTGCGAACCGGGCCGGCGCCGTAGCGTGCTTCGACCACCGAAATTCGATCGAAGACAACTTTGTCTGTCGCGGACCGCAGCAGCTTCAGGTACTCGGAATGTGCCCACACCAGCGGCATGGCCGCGCCGGTCGGACTTCCCAGCACCCAGCCATTCTCTTCCGGGCCATCCCAGATCTGCTCCGGAAACATGCCGCCTTCCGAGGCAAAGCGCTCCATCGCGGCAATGTAGGGCGCAACATCCTGGCCCGCAGCCAATTCGTAGTGCGCTCGCTCCCCGGTGAGCAGCGGCCAGGCGCGACCCTGTCCCCAGCCGAGGAATGGCCCTCCATCGTGACGCTGCCCGTAGCCGTCGTGGTTGTACCTCCGCCAGCACGGCCCCTGCGGCGCGTTCACCTTGAGCGCGTGATCGACTACCTTCAGCGAATCGACGATCAGCGGGTCGTCGGCACGCCGAACGCCGTATCGAACCAGTTCGAGGAACCCCGCGTCGACGATCTCCCGGGCCTCGAATTCGCTGCGCTCTCCCGGGCCGCGATTGGCGATGTGAATTGTCTCCCTGCCGCAGCCTTCGTGCGCGTAAGGTTCGCCGCATTCCGGCGGCTTGATGCGCATGTAGTGGCGCTTGACCTCCGGATGCAGCACCCCTTCGTTGGTCACCGTCCAGTCTTCCAGATGACTTTGCAGCCAGTCCGCATGCTGTTCCAGAAACAGGCGCCATTTCCGTCGAATCGTGCGCCCGCGCGATGTCCGCCGCGCATACCAATCCAGAAATGACGGCCGCCAGGGTGGAGGGAGAATATCCGGCACACTCCTCCCACCGCTCCTGCTGCGTCACCGGGGCATGGCGAACGAGGAAGGCCGCTGCGCGCGATACGAAGGTGAACACGTCGAACGCGCCTAGCGCATCCAGTTTCCACAAGCGCCACGCAAGAATGACCGGGAATGCCACTTCATCCAGCTGGATGCCGGACCAGTAAGGGGTGCCATCGATCCAGAAATTCTGTGCGAATCCGCCGTCCGGCTTCTGGCTGCAAGCCAGGTACACGAGGGCCCGGCGAGCAGTCTCGGCGCGTCCGCACGCGATCAGAGCGCTGGCGGTCTGGACCATATCCCGGGTCCAGACCAGGTGGTAGCCGCCCAGGTCGTCATCGCTCTTGTAGCCGCCCCACGGAATCGAGGCAGACGCGATGAAAGCGCCCGAGTACAGCTTGTCCTCATGCGTGAGCAGCATGTTGTGGCTGATCTCCAGCAGCCTCCCGCCGTCTTGCGATTTGGCCGCCAGGGCGCGCGGAGAGGCCGCCCGGTGCCACTGCTCGATGAACTTTGCCAGGTGGACATTGAAAGGAGTCGCCAAGGCACCCATTGTTCCAGACAACGCCGCATGGTGGCCTTCGCCGAACCCAATCGCCAGCGTGAACTCGCGGTTCTGAGCCACGTCAATCTCGCCCATCATGGCAATGTTGCCGTTGAACGCTGAGCCAAATTCCCAGTCCATCTGAAAATTGCGCAGGTCCTGCCAGCCATCGCTTGTGCCGACATACCCGCAACTGGCTCGGGTGAACCCGCAATCGGCGGCCATGGCCAGTGAGGTGCCGTTCTTCCACGCGACCAGGACGCGTTTCCCGGCCACATCTGCGATCCGCGCCGAGTTGCCCCATCCCCCGCCTTCGAGGTGCGGCGCCAGCAGAGGATAGACTTTGAGCCGCTTGAGAAACGCTTCGTCGCCCTCGATCCACACATGAATCAAAACCACCGGGCGATGCGGATCGGCGATGATTTCCTTGTAGAGGGTGTAGCGATTTTCAGGATCTCTCGAGGTGAGTCGGACTGCCAGCGAATCCGAGTCAACGTACTCGAATTTGGCCTTGAGCGCACGCTTTTCCTCCTGGAAAAAGCTCTCGCCGTCGGTGATCAACAACTCCAGATCGCGGATCTGCGGCCGGTCGATGGTGGGGTAGTAGACCTCGTTGAGAATGCCGTGGGAAATGGTGTACCAGACGCGGCTGGAGGCTGAATAGGCGGTGCCTACAGTGTCCTTCGCGCTTGAGGTCCAGCGGGGCTCCAAGCCAGGGCCGCCGAATGCAGGGCCGTGTTCTTCCAACCACCTGTACTGCGACGTCACCAATGACATGTAGACATTTCCCCACGTGCCCGAAACAACCTGGGTGCAAACTCAAAAACCCAGGGGCGTTCTGCCGGCAAAGATCAGAGTCGATCGGTGTGCCCTGGGTTTCAACAAACGATGAATATCCTGCATATTTTCACGACGCGCGCGAGCGTCATTGCAGGTCCCGGCCTACAAGACCTGAGAATTGGCGTCAGGATCCCCATGGAAGGCCACTTCGCGCATGGCATGACCGATCTCGCGATTTTTCATGAATTGCTCCCAGACAAAGCCCGTCCGCAGATTCTCAGCCATCAGTACGCTGATCCCCTGATCGATCCCGAGGATGTCGTCCGCGACCCAACCGGTCCGGGGGTGAAAGGCATCGACGAACCCATACCGCGTCCAGACCTTGTTGCCCATCTTTTCCCGCATGCTGAGCAGGACGTGGGAGCACTCCGCGGGCAGGAACGGCAGCGAACCGGCCGCCGCACAGGGAACAATCGTGCCGTCGATGGGACCCATGGCCGGCGGTCCGCCCCAGACGCGATAGCCTTCCCGCGAATCGGAGGCCGTGATGCCCCACATGTCCTGATCCATCCAGGGATACGTCTTCAAGGCGATGCAGAACAACTGGTGCGCGCGAGTCGCTGCGATCGAATTGGTGAAGTAGTTGGCATGACGATCGCGCTGGTCCCGATAATCGCACCACGCATGGGCGTACTGGTGGATGAACAGCGGTGCGACTCCGCTGATGTACTCGATGCCGCCGAAGTCGACCAGCGGCCGCTGCAGCGCGTCCCACGTCTTCGGGTCGACGGGATGCGTAGGCGAACCGATGGCCATCAGGTACATGGTCATCAGCTCGGAGTAGATGTCCCAGCGATGCTTGAGAAACCCCTGGTCCGGCAGCCAGCCCATGGAGAGCGTGGTACCGCCGTTCAGCATCCACTCCCAGTCGATGCGCCGGTAAAAGGTGGTTGCCAGCGCCTCGATGCGCGTATTGCCGGAGAAATATTGCCGGCAAAGAAGAACCCCGCAGAGCAGCAGCGCGGTGTCGATCGAGGACAATTCGCTGCCAAACATTCGCTGGCCGCTCTGGATGTCGATGAAGTGGTAGAGAAAGCCGTGCTCGTGGGGACACTCCTCCAGCAGAAAGGCCAGCGTTTTCTCCACGCGGTCTTCACACACGGAGGGCCGCAGGTAGTTTCGTTTCGCCGCGATACACAACGCGCTCAAACCGAATCCCGTAGCGGCGATACTCGCGACCCGGCTGAGAGAACCGCCTACCGCGTGTGCGCGGTCGCGCACCAGGCCGGTCTTAGGACTGGCTTCGTTGAAGAAATAGTCGCAACCCCGGCCTTCAAGATCGTCCAGCAGCGCGTCGGCGGCCCGGGAGACCTGGGTGAGCGGCCGATTGATGAAGACTCCGGCTGGGTGCGGATAATTTGCCGCCGCCTGGCTCTCGGTCTTCGGCTCCTGCCCGGGCTTTACGTCAGGCGCATTGGGCTGATTCTGCCCGATTGCCAGTCCGGCGGAGCCCAGTGCAAGCATTCCGGAGGCGCCGGCCTGACGCAAAAGTTGCCGGCGGGTTAATCGTGAACGAGCCAAGGGCAGGTCATTCTCTCGGAGAAAGTTTGGCGCCGCCGCTGCCGCCGCGAGTGCCTTCGATCAAAGTGTAACGAATCCGCCGGAGACTCGCTTACGCACCCGGAGACTCGCTGATGCCTCAAGGATGCGCCAGAACGGCCAGCGGTTCTATTTGCGCCAATCTTGTCCGCGCGCGTCGAGGGCACAGGCTTGCACCCGGGCAGGGTGCGTCCGCATCCATTATGATCAGGAGCGCAGTTCGGAGTGCCGGCCGGGTAGCGGCCTGCTTCCATGAACCTCTTCGAAGTTCCCACCGCCCGGCCTTTCCGGGCTCGCACGTCAGGAGGAATGTTTTGGCTCACGAACTACCACCCCTTCCCTACGATTACGCGGCTCTCGAGCCACACATCGACGAAGCAACCATGAAACTGCACCACGACAAGCACCACGCCACCTACGTCACCAATCTGAATGGCGCGGTCGATAAGCATCCCGATCTTGCGAAACATTCGGCGGAAGACCTGCTGAAGAACCTCGACAAAGTCCCTGAAGATGTCCGGGGCGTCGTTCGCAACAATGGTGGCGGCCACGTCAATCACAGCATGTTCTGGAAGCTCATGAAGCCCAATGGCGGCGGTGAGCCCACCGGAGCTATCGGCGAACAGATCAAGAACGACTTTGGCAGCTTTGAAGATTTCAAGAAGCAGTTCAACGAGACCACCGCCAAGCAGTTCGGCTCCGGCTGGGGCTGGCTGGTCTATGACGGCGGGAAACTGAAGATCGTGACCACGCCCAACCAGGACAATCCGATTTCGCAGGGCAAGTACCCCATCCTCGGCAACGATGTTTGGGAGCATGCCTATTACTTGAAATACCAGAACCGGCGCCCGGAATACCTTGCCGCCTGGTGGAACACCGTCAACTGGGATGAAGTGAACCAGCGGTTTGAGCAGGCGAAGAAATAGCCCTGCTTCCAAGAAGTAGTTCTGAATCGAAAGCCTCAGTCCTGCGACTGAGGCTTTCGTTTTGTCTGAGGGCCGAGCGCGTCTATTTCTCTGTTCCTGCGTCTTAATCTCTAGATATGAAGAAGATTGGCAACACGCTTGTCACCTCTGCTCTTTTGCTTGCCGCGGTATCGTTTGCTCAGGGTCAAGGCCTGCAGCCAGGTTCGGCTCATTTCACAATTCACCAGGGCGAACAGCCCGTAGGTACCTGTAGCTTTGAGATTCACCAGGATTCGCAGGGATATCGCATCCGTTCCCACGGCAACGTGAAGATGCAGGACTTGAGCTACGCATTTTCAAAGACAGAACATCTCGATCCCGCGATGGAGATTGCCGACGAAACCCTGAGCGGCACGGTGAATGGATCGGCCGTCACGTTTGCCGTTCATCCCGACGGCAACAAGTTCGCCATCGATATCTCCGCCGACGGTCAATCCTACAAGAACTCTCTCGACCGGCATCCGCAGACTATCTTCTTCCCCGACTTCGATCCATCCAGCTATGAAGTGCTGCAGCACTTCATTGAGCAGCAAGCCTCCGGCGTACAGGCCTGGGCCTTGATCCCGAAGCAGACCGGTCTGCTGATGAATGTGAAGCTCGAGGACAAGGGGACGCTGCAGGGTACTCTGAACGGCACGTCGCTGAAGGTCCATCACCGCACGCTGACGATCGGGTCGGTTTCGAGCGATGTTTACGGCGATAACCAAGGCGAATTGATGGAGGTGGATATACCGAGCCAGGGCTTTGTCATGGTGCGGGACCAGTTCCAATTGCAGCCCCCGCCCAAGCCCGACCAGGCTCCTCCGCCACAGCAGGACCAACCGTCCAATCCGCAGTAATTTGAAGCCTCTCGTATCAGACCAGATCGACCTGGAATTCCGACGTGCAGATCTGGTTTCTGCCGCCGCGCTTCGCCTTGTAGAGAGCGTGATCCGCGAGTTCAATCAAAGAAGTAGAAGACGTTCCCTGTACCGGCTGCACCGCGCTGACGCCAATACTGATCGTGAGCAGGCAATCAAAGGGAGACGCCTGATTGACGATGCCGGCCAGGTCAGTAGCCCGCTTCAGGCGTTCGGCGATGGAGATAGCGGCGGAAATGTTCGTGTCCGGCAAGAGCAGAATGAACTCTTCGCCTCCATACCTGGCCAACAGGTCGTTTCCGCGCCGGAGTGCGTCCTTCAACGTCTGCGCAATTCGAACCAGGCATTCGTCGCCGTAAGTGTGCCCGTGCAGATCATTGACCCCTTTGAAGAAATCCACGTCGATCATCAGAATCGCGAGGTTGGAACGACGCCGCGCGGCTCGCTCCCATTCCTCTTCAAACACCGAGGTAAAGTGTCGCCGGTTAGAGATCCCGGTCAATCCATCGAGATACGAGAGCTGTTCCAGTGCGGCATTGGCTTGCTTGAGATCCTGTTCCTGTGCAAGCAGGGCGCGTTGGCCAGTGAAGTAGTTCAACTGGATCGTGCTCGACTGGAGCGCTTGCACCACCAGCAACAACAGCATCGACGCAACCGCGATGCGCGAATGCGCGCTGAGAATGGATGCCGCCAGGAGAAACACTCCAGCGGTAATCAGCAGCGGGCAAAGGCTCTGCAGCCACAAACCTCTCCGCCCGCTGAAGCGGCGCGGCAGCATGGTGATGTCGGAATCCAGGGGCAGGTGAAGCACCTGCCAGCCGGCGTATAGAAATGGCATGCTCCACAGCAGATCGAGCAGGGTACCGCGTTGCAGATTCCATCGTTTGGTCGCGTAGTCCAGCGGGAGTTCGACGCAAAGATAAAGCCAGACGGTGGCACACAAAATGCGAATGCGGCGGCGCTCCTCCGCGGTCGACCAGGTCACCAGGCGCAAGGTCGCGGCGATGGCCAGCAACACGCAGTAGAACGCGTAAATCTGCAGCATGACCGAGTTCGCATCATTTGGCGACGACGGCGTATGAAACAGCCGAACGTACACCAGCACAGAGGCCATGACCGCCTGAAACGAGTTGAGATAAAGAATGCCGCGAATCGACCCGATCTCACTGGTCGCGGACATGGATAACAGCAAGGGAAACGCTGCTGTCAGGTAGAGAAAATCCGAACCGTCCATGACCAGACTGCTGGCCGCATTCGATGCCGTGAAGAGGGGCTCGGAGACCTGCGCGATCGACCACATGACCAGCGCAGCACTGATCCACCACCAGGCAGTCCGTTCGACGGACGGAATATGCCGGCTGCGCCAGATGCAGCAGAGGGAGGCCAGAAGAGAAACTGCGGCAGTACAAGCCCGGGATGCCGCCACAGACTGCACATGAGCAAGCAGAAGCAGGGCTTGTAATCCAACCACGCAGAGAAAGGCGACCCAGAGCAGGGT
Organism: uncultured Acidobacteriaceae bacterium; assembly: GCA_963748555.1. Taxonomy (GTDB): domain Bacteria; phylum Acidobacteriota; class Terriglobia; order Terriglobales; family Acidobacteriaceae; genus CAWKKW01. The sequence goes on along the minus strand of CAVVJK010000001.1, from coordinate 88,386 downwards.
CCGAATTCGAGGGGCCGAATTGCTACCGTGTTTTGCGCCTGCCATGGAAGAGTTATCTGAGAGTCAAATCTGAATTCCTGCCCGGCGTTGCTCCTGCGACACGTCAGCAGTACCTAACATCGACGATAACATGTTCGTTGTCGAACATAACTCTTTCAGCCTACTCCGCGAACTGCGCACGAAGGAGCGCCAGCGCTTCTTCTCGCGTGCGAATCCGCCCGTCGAGTTGAGCATCTTCGGCCAGCGACAACATGGTTTTGAACTCCGGCCCAGGCCGATATCCCGCCGCGATCAGGTCCTTGCCAGTCAGCAGCAAGGCTGGCCGCACTTCCTCCTCCGGTGTGGCGTGGTAATGCTCGCTGGCAAAGCGATACAGGCTCAAATCGGCATGACTCGAAAGGCAATCGATCCGGTGAAGCTCGAGATGTTCGGGAAAATCGTGGAGGCGAAAGAACCGCTTCAGGGTGGAAGGCTTCATCTTCTCCACGTCTCCGAATCGCATATGGTTCTGCACGAGAGACAAGATCTGCGCCATCTCATCGTTTGAGAAACGCAGTCTTCGCAGGATCGTCTCTGCGATCCTCACGCCAACCTCTACATGGCCGTCAAAGCGGATGCGGTCCGGCGCTCTCCGAAAGGTTGCGGGCTTGCCCACGTCATGCAGTAGAGCACCCCAGGCAAGGGTCGGCGCGCAATTTTCTTCCAACTTCTCGAGAAGCAGCAGGGTATGGAGCCAGACGTCGCCCTCGGGGTGAAATTGTGGAGGCTGCTCGACTCCTTTCATGCGCTCGATCTCCGGCAACACCTGGGCCAGCAGTCGCGTGGAATCGAGCAATTCAAAGGCGTGGCGGGCGTGGCCTTCCGTCAGCATGCGGGTCAACTCATCGCGAATGCGTTCGCAGCTTACCTGCCCCACTGCAGGGGCGTGCTGACGAATGGCAGTCTGGGTTGCTGGCTCGATTTGGAAGCCGAACCGCGCTGCAAATCGAACCGCCCGCAACATCCGCAGTTTGTCTTCATCAAAGCGCAGCGCCGCATCCCCGATTGCGCGGATCACGCCCGCCTGCAGATCGCGCCGCCCACCAACATAGTCGAGGACCGCAGCATCGAGGTCGCCGGTCTCCCGCCAGATTTGAGGATCCAGAAGCATTCCATTGATGGTGAAATCGCGTCGCTGGACGTCTTCCTCAGCACTCTCTGAGAAGCGGACGCGATCCGGGCGACGTCCGTCGGAATAAGCGCCGTCGCTTCTGAACGTAGCTACTTCTGTTACGAATTCGTGGCCGTCCACCTGGTCGGCTACCAGCACGACTCCGAAGTGGGCTCCGACAGCGAAGGTCCGGGGAAAGAGGTCCAGCACCACCGCGGGAGGAGCGCTGGTGGCCACATCGAAATCAGCCGGGGTTCTCGCCAGCAGCATGTCCCGCACGCACCCTCCAGCGAAGTAGGCATCGTACCCATGCCCGCGCAGGCGTTGCACGATGTTCTCTGCCCTTCGCAGAGCCTCGCCGCTGTGCTCGCTGTCAATCATCTCAGCCACTCCACTACTATAGAGATGTGAGTGCACCTGAATCCGCTGGCCCATCGAGGGGCGCAATCCTGGGCATCGAAAGCTCCTGCGACGAGACATCCGCCGCCATCGTGCTGCGCGGGGAACAAACTCTTTCCAATGTGGTCGCATCGCAGATCGCCATCCATTCGCCGTATGGTGGAGTGGTCCCGGAGCTTGCGTCGCGCGAACACCTTCGGAACATCGTGCCGGTCGTGCGGTCGGCCTTCGAGCAGGCCGGGTTAGCCATGCAGGATATCGATGCCATTGCCGTCACGGAAGGCCCAGGGCTGGCCGGCGCGCTCCTGGTAGGGATCACCTACGCCAAGGCGCTCGCGTTTGGGTTGGGCAAGCCGCTCATCGCGGTGAATCATCTCGAAGGCCACATTCACGCCGTGTTGTTGGAGCAGCGCGAACTGATGCGCACCCGTGGCTCTGAGGCTGAGGTCTCCGGGTTGGACCTGCCACATCCGGGGCAGTCGATTCCCGCCCTGGCGCTGGTCGTCTCCGGCGGACATACCCATCTCTACCTGGCGCGTCAGAAACGAGTAAACGCGGGCACCAACTGGACCTATCAGAACGTCGGGCGCACCATCGACGATGCGGCGGGCGAGGCATTCGATAAAGTCGCCAAGCTACTTGGACTGGGCTACCCAGGAGGTCCATGGATCGATGCGCTGGCTCCCCACGGCAATCCAAGGGCGGTTCCCTTCTCGTTCTCGCAGGTGAAGGCCAAGGCGCACAGGCCGGGAGAGCGCGCCGCTCTGCCGCGCTACCTGTTCTCCTTCAGCGGCATCAAGACGGCGGTGCTGCGGTATGTGCAGACGCATAACCTGCAGGCTTCCATCGCGGCACGGCGCGAGGCGCTCGGCGACATCGCTCAATCCCAGGCCGACCGATGCCCTCACCCTCTGCGACGCGGAGACGCTCGACTTGATTGCTTCGTTTCAGCGAGCGGTGGTGGGAGACCTGCTGCGCAAAACCTACCAGGCTGCGGAGTCGTATGGTGCTGGTTCGGTGCTGGTTTCGGGCGGCGTTGCCGCCAACCGCGAACTGCGCGTCCGCTTTACTGCCGAAGCAGCGGACCGGGGCCTGCCCATCGCCTTCCCCTCGCTGGCGCTCTCGACCGACAACGCCGCGATGATTGCGGCCGCGGCCTGGCCTAAGTGGCTGGCCGGCGAATTCGCGCCCGACGCGCTGTCGGCCGAGCCCTCCCTCAAACTCGGGAGCCCCTCGATCTAGAGCCGAACCGGGAGTATCCCGCTGCGCTGCTTCTCCGCCGGTCTGCGGTCTCGCAAGGACATCGGCTGATAGAATCTTGTGTGTCCTCAATCTCCAGAACGCCTGAGCCGCTACTGACCAACCCCGCAAGCATGACCATCCGCCTGTTCAATACCCTGTCCAGTTCGATCGAAGAGATCGCGCCCGCTGAAGGCAACACACTTCGGATGTATGCCTGTGGGCCGACGGTGTACGACTACGGCCATATCGGGAACTTCCGGACGTTTCTCCAGGTCGACGTGCTGCGCCGTTTTTTCAAGCAGCAGGGTATGGGCATGCGCCACGTCATGAACATCACCGATGTGGACGACAAGATCATTCGCAACGCGGCGCAGGCAGGCGTTTCGATCAGCGAATACACGCCCCGGTATGAGCAGGCTTTTTTCGAGGATCTGGACGCCCTCGGTGTCGAGCGGCCCGAGATTATCTCTCACGCAACGGAATGCATTCCCGACATGGTCGCGCTCATCCAGCGGCTGGCAGCGCAGGATCTGGCGTATCAGGCCGAAGATGGTTCCTGGTATTTCCGCATCGCCGGTTTCCCCGAATACGGCAAGCTCTCCAAAAAGGACTTCTCCGGCATAACGGACGGAGCCCGTGTCGATCTCGATGAATACGACAAGGATTCGGCGCGGGACTTTGCGCTTTGGAAGGCTCCGAAACCGGGCGAGTTTCATTGGAATACCGAACTTGGCCCGGGCCGTCCCGGCTGGCACATCGAGTGTTCCGCGATGGCGATGAAGTACCTCGGCGAGTCGTTTGACCTGCATGCAGGCGGCGAAGATCTGATGTTCCCGCACCACGAGAATGAGATTGCCCAATCGGAATCGGCCACCCACAAATCCTTCGCCCGATATTGGTTTCACGTGCGATTCCTGCTGGTGGAGGGGCGCAAGATGTCGAAGTCGGAGGGCAACTTCTATACCCTCCGCGACCTGCTGCTGAAGGGCTATAAGGCCTCTGCGATTCGCTTCCTGCTGATCTCCGTTCCCTACCGGCATCAGCTGAATTTCACCTTCGATGGGCTGGTGGAATCCACCGGAGCCGTGGAGCGGCTGCGAACCTTTCACCAGAGACTGCAGGCGGCAGCTACCCAGCCGGGAAGCAATGACTTGCTCGCGGCGGAAACGGTTCGCGCGCGCGACAACTTCACCTCTTCGCTTGCCAACGACCTCAATACCGCGGAAGCCCGCGCCGCCATCTTCGAACTCGTACGGGCAGGTAACGCCGCGCTGGACGCAGGGACTGTGGGAGCTGAAAATCTTCCGGAGATCCTTGAGGTTTTGAAGCGCTTTGATGAGATCTTCGCAGTGCTCGAAGATCACGATGCGGAGATCACGCGTACCGCAGTCGAATGGGCCGAGCGCGAGGGACGAATGAATGAGGCCGCTCCAGAGGTCCTTGCGCAGCTCTCCCTGAGCGATGCGCAAATCCAGGCGCTCATCGATGAGCGCACACAGGCGAAGAGAACCCGCAACTTCGGGCGAGCCGATGCTATCCGCAAAGAACTCGCCGATAAGGGCATCCTGCTCGAAGACTCCAAAGACGGCGTTCGGTGGAAGAGAAAATAGCGCCGCCTTCCAGTGCCGCCGACGGCAGTCTTCGCCGGATTCAGCTTCCCTGAATCCCTCTCGTTCGCTTCCCATCCAAAGCGAAGGAGAACCGTATGCCGAAGATCGTTCGTGTGCATGAAATTGGCGGGCCTGAAAACCTCAAAATCGATGATTTGCCCTCTCGCCAGGCTGGACCAGGCGAGGTGAAGCTGCGCGTGCAGGCGGTCGGCTTAAACCGCGCCGAATCGCTCTACATGCGCGGCCAATATCTCGAACAACCACGAGTTCCATCGCGCATCGGGTATGAGGCCGCGGGAATTGTCGAAGCAGTGGGCGAGGGTGTTGATCCCAGCTGGTTAGGCAAGAAGGTCGCCACGGTTCCGGGCTTCTCCCAGAACCAGTATGGCGTGCTCGGAGAAGAAGCCATCGTGCCGGTGAGCACGCTGGGCGAATATCCTGAGAAACTTTCGCCGCTAGAAGGTGCAGCCATCTGGATGCAGTACATGACCGCTTACGGTGCGCTGGTCTATTACGGCAAGGTCACCACCGGCGATTTCGTGGTCATCACTGCCGCCTCGAGCAGCGTGGGCGTGGCCGCAATCCAGATGGTCAAGGCCGAGGGAGCCGTCGCGATCGCTACGACACGTACCGCTAAGAAGCGCCAGGAATTGCTGGACCTTGGCGCCGACCATGTAATCGTGATGGAGGACGAAGCCCTGCTGGAACGCATCCAGCAGATCACCGGAGGCAAGGGCTCTCGCCTTATCTTCGACGCCGTTGCAGGACCAGGCGTGGAACAGCTGGTGGAAGCTGCAGCACCGGGCGGCACGGTCTTCGAGTACGGCTACCTTTCGCAGCAACCCACGCCGTTTCCCCTGCTGCCTGCGCTGAGGAAAGGGGTCAGCCTGCGTGGCTACACGCTGTTGGAAATCGGCACGCATCCGGACCGGGTTGAGGCGGCGAAGCAGTACATCAACGCACGCCTGATCGATGGCCGATTCCAACCGAGGATCGCCAAAGTATTTCCCATGGCGCAGATCCACGAAGCCTACCGGTACCTTGAATCCAACCAGCAGATCGGCAAAATCGTGGTCAGCGTGGAGTGACCACCGCTGTCGAGATCAGGCTCGGCCGGTACGCAGCCACTTAGCCCAATCGGACCGCCCGTTGTGCTCTGCCAGCGCGGCGGCGCGGTCCCAATCGTAAGGCACCGCCACGTGCTCGACCGTCCAGCGTCTGCCGGCACGTTTCAGGATGGCATAACGGGCATGTGGGCTGCCCGTCTCCATCGCGTGCGGTGGCGATTCGTCCGTGTAGGCGGGCAGGCCGACGCTGCCTGGATTGGCTACCAGTAACTCCGGCGCGACCTCGACCAGGCGCGGCATATGACTGTGGCCGCACAGAATGAGCCGGGCTCCGATGCCTGCCAGTTCCCCGGCAAGTTCCTCTCGAGAACGCAGCCTCACGCCGCTCGCACCGACCTCCTCAAGCAAGTACACGTCGTCGGCCCATGGATTACCGTGGCATAGGAGAACGTCGTCGCCGATTCGCAGCGTCTGCGGTAAGCCTGCAAGCCAGGCGAGGTGGTGAGGTTCCAGGCAGGCGCGATTCTTGGCAACGGTGCCCATGGCGCGGGTGTCCGGTTCATACAGATGACGATCGCAATTTCCTCGAATGCTCGGCGCGCCCAGGGCCATCAGCCGCTCGGCGGTAGCCTGCGGTTCCAGTGGCCCCTGCAGGTGATCGCCGAGATTGACGAACTCCCGAATGCCACGACGGGCTAAGTCGTCCAGCACGGCCTCGAGGGCCAGTAGATTGCCGTGAACGTCAGAGATTGCCGCAAAACTGTCGGGAATCGCCACCGCTAGCTCTCTGCCTCCACGGGCACACACTCCAGTTCCGAGACCGGCACACCGCTCGCCAGCTGCGATGACGTGACCAGGCCTACGGCGATGACCACCGCCACCATTCCGATGTATTCCGTGGCGGTGAGACGTTCGCCCAGGATCAACGCACCGAGCACCACTGCAACGACTGGGTTGATGTAGGCATACGTGGCCACCTTGGGAACCGGTACGTGCTCCAGCAGCCAGATGTAGGCGGTAAAACCGACCAGTGAGCCGAAGGTGACGAGATACGCGATCGAGCCCATGGAAGCGCGGTTCCAGTGCGCATACTTCCAGTCGCCATGGACAGTAGCCAGACTCGCATTGATGAGGCCTGCAAACAGCATCTCCCACCCAGCCGCCACCAGCACGTGGACGGGCAGAGCCATCCGCCGCGAAAGCATCGAGCCGATCGCCCAGGCGAGGGAGCCCAGCAGCAGTACGGCGGCCGCCTCTGCCTGCTGCGTCTGACCGGAGAGCCCGTGACGCAAGCTGGGCGAGACCAGTACGGCGAGTCCGCCGAAGCCCAGTAGCAGCCCTAACCAGCCCCGCGAGCGAAGCCGCTCTCCCCCGGGAAGCAAAAGGCCGAGCAAGGCAACGTAGAGCGGCACGACCGCGACTAGCAAGGCGGCGAGCCCGCTGGGCAGGGCTTTCTCGCTCCAGACCAGGGCGAAATTGGCGACTCCGAGCAACAGAAAACCGAGCAGAAACAGTCGGGCCAGATCCCTGCGGTCTACCAGAATGCGCAGGCCCCGAAGCCGGCAGTATCCCAGCATCAGTGAGCCTGAAATCAGGAAGCGAACCCCGGTAAGCAGAAATGCCGGGAGAAAGGCCGTGCCGACCTTGATGGCCGTGTAGGTAGATCCCCAGAAGAAATAGACGCAGGCGAACGCAATCACGACGGACCCGGAGAGTTTCTTCGTTGCTGCAGTTTGGGTGGTCATGGGCAGGATGTCTTTATCCTACCGGGCGGATCGCTTGCGCCCACTCCGAATCTTGCGCCGGGAGACCATAGCGGTAACCGGCGGATTGGCTATTCCTCTTGCCTGGAACGCGTGCTATTCTCAGCCACACGGAGCAGTGCTATGCGGCAAACGCCAAAATCCGCAGTCCACAACGCTCATTGCCCGGCCGAGATTCTTCTCTGGTCGCGGACGCGCTCGATGCCCCGCAAGTACCTGCGTGTTCTCCCGACACGCACCCGCCCCAGCCTCTTTGGCGGCGACTAGTCCCCGGTTCCCTGCAGATCGCGACCTTTGACCGCAAGTGGATCTTCCGTCCACGCCGGCATCGGTGTACCTCCAGCTCCAATCGCTTGATCAGGAGGAACTATGCAGAATCTAGAGATCCAAGGCGGCACCGCCAGTGAAGAAATGTTGGCAAAGTACGGGCCACGCATCCACGGCCCACTGCCCGGGCCCAAGGCCCGCGCCATCGTCGAGGCGGACGATCGGTACATCTCGCCCAGCTACACCCGCTCGTACCCAATGGTCGCCAAACGCGGCCGGGGTTTGCGAGTGGAGGATGTAGACGGTAACGAGTTTCTCGACTTCGCTGCCGGAATCGCGGTCACTTCGACCGGCCATTGCCATCCCGAAGTAGTCGCCGCCATTCAGCAACAGGCCGGCGAACTCATCCACATGTCCGGCACCGACTTCTACTACGAGTCGCTGGTCACGCTTTCTGAACGGCTGTCTGCGGTGGCCCCCATGCGCGGGCCGCACCGGTTCTACTACGGCAACTCCGGCGCAGAGGCGGTGGAGTGCGCGCTCAAGGTCGCCCGGTACTACACCGGCCGGCAAAACGTCATCGCGTTCTTCGGAGCATTTCACGGCCGCACCATGGGTGCCCTGTCGCTCACCGCGTCTAAACCGCAGCAGCGGCGACGGTTCGCCCCGTTGGTCCCGGGTGTAACCCACGTCCGCTACCCCTATGCCTATCGCGGATGTACTGGCGGACCGCAGGCGGAAGAGGCGTTTGCGCTCGGCTGTGCGCGCTACATCGAGGAGAAGCTCTTTCACACCACGTTGGCTCCGGAAGAGGTGGCGGCGATCTTCGTTGAGCCCATTCAGGGGGAGGGCGGGTACGTAGTTGCACCGACGGTCTTCCTCAAGGAACTGCGCCGGATCTGCGACACCTACGGCATTCTGCTGGTCGCGGATGAGGTGCAATCGGGTGCCGGACGGACGGGCAAGTGGTGGGCGATCGAACACTCCGGCGTCGAGCCTGACATCGTCTGCATGGCCAAGGGAATCGCGTCCGGCATGCCGCTGGGCGTCTGCATGACTCGCGCCGAGATCATGAACTGGAAGCCCGGATCGCATGCCTCGACCTTCGGCGGGAATCCGGTTTCAATCGCCGCCGCTCTGGCCACCATGGATATCCTTGAGCGCGAGGCGATCGGCAACGCGGCAACCATAGGCGAAGCGATGCTTTCTCGCCTTCGCACCTGGCCGTCAAAGCTTTCGATCGTCGGCGATGTGAGAGGGCGCGGACTGATGATCGGGATCGAAATCGTCCGCGATCAGAAGAGCCGTCAGGTGGCCGGTGCCTTGCGCGATCGCATCGTCGAGCTGGCGTTCGAACACGGTCTGCTGATTCTGGGCTGTGGAGAAACCTCCATTCGCCTGGCGCCGCCCCTCATCGTGAACAGCCAGGAAGCGACGGTCGCCCTCGACATTCTGGAGGATTGCATCGCCCAGGTCGACGCGGAGCATCAGCGCGCAGCCTTGCTAGTAACCGTCTGATCCGAACTCTATCCAGCGTTTGGGGCCAGCGTTTGGGGGTAAGCGTTTGGGGGTAAGTTGGAGGGTTACAAAGAACCTTCCTCTTACCTCCAAATGACAGATTCTTAAGGTGACGGAAAGCTTTGCTCTCGCTACAATCTGCTGACGGTTCCCCCAAGGACTTGTTTCCAGCACCCATGAGACTGTCTGCTGCTGCGCAGATTGGAAATGACCTACGCCGAATCAATTCCTGCGGGGCTGGTCCATGTCTGCCGATTCATTGCTGCCTCTGGACTTCGAGGTGCTCGCTCCTTCGGAGCAGTTACTCCGGGTGACCCAGTTCTCCAGTACCATCACCCGCCGGCGCACCGTCCGACATTTCTCCCCTGAGCCTGTGCCCTACGTCCTGATCGAGGAAGCGCTTCGTGCTGCTTCCTCGGCCCCATCTGGAGCCAACAAGCAGCCTTGGCGTTTTGTCGTGGTTCAAAACCCTGAGCTGAAGCGCCGAATTCGCGCAGCGGCCGAACAGGAAGAGTGGGAGTTCTATAACAACCGGGCCACTCCGGAATGGCAGGATACGGATCCGCCGATGGGCGCCGCCGGGCCAAAGCTCTTCCTCGAGATCGCCCCCTGTCTGATCGTTGTCTTCCAGCAGGACTACGAAGTGCGGCCGCATCCGAGTGGCACTGTGGAACGGGTAAAGAATCACTACGTGAAGGAGTCGGTCGGCATTGCCGTCGGAGTTTTGCTGTGTGCGCTGCACCTGGCGGGCATCGCCACGCTTGACCCACACGCCTATCCCGATGGGCTTTCTAACGACAGAGCTGGGTCGGCCTGAAAATGAGAGCCCCTTTGCCATCATCCCCATCGGATTTCCAGCAGAGGACGCAACCGTTCCGCCTTTGGCCCGCAAGCCTCTGCATGAGGTGATCATCCGGCTTTAGACGTAAGCGGTTGGACTTGTAAGCAGCTGGGCCAGTTGCGAAGCGATCATCGTCTCTGCCAGACCATCCCTGTGGCCAGGAAGAGCAAGGAGATTCCCAGCGCCAGCAGAGCGTGAATCCGGTTTCCATAATGCACAGCGATGGCAGCATCGCCCAACCAGACGGCTGCGCCAATGATCCAGATCCAGACGGAACGCATGGCCCTCCCAGGCTCCCCGCACGGCCAAAAACTGTCAGATGCGTCGCTCCCGGTTACCGCTGCCGAACTACGGATGGGCGCGAGACGCAATTGTATCCGGCTACTGACACAACTCTAAACCTGCGGCGCGAGCGCTGACGATCCCGCTCGATCGTGGTTTTCAGGCCATTCACTTTCTGATTTGATCCGCTGCAATCGACCGCAAGTCAGCGTACGCTGGCAAGTGCCAGGGCTCGTTGGCTGCGGCCCGAACGCCGGAGGAAATATTTGATCGTCGTCGATGAACAGGTAGAGCTGACCACCCCCTTCGGCACTATGCGCACGCATGTTGTCAGGCCGGCCGCTCCGGGACGGTACCCCGGAATCGTCTTTTACTCAGAGATATTTCAGATCACCGGCCCCATCCATCGGACCGCGGCGATGCTCGCGGGACATGGCTACGTGGTGGCCATGCCCGAGATCTATCACGAATTCGAAACACCCGGCGCGGTCTTCGCCTATGACCAGACGGGCTCCGATCGCGGGAACGTGCTCAAGACGACCAAGGAACTGGCCAGCTACGATGCGGATGCACGCGCTGTTCTCGATCACCTGAAGGGTCGATCCGACTGCACCGGAAAACTCGGCGCCATGGGCATCTGCATTGGAGGCCACCTCGCCTTTCGTGCGGCGATGAACTCCGATGTGCGCGGCGCCGCGTGCTTCTACGCGACCGACATCCATAAAGGCAGCCTGAGCAAAAATGGCGATGATTCCCTGGAGCGGGCGAAAGACATCCGCGGAGAACTGCTGATGATCTGGGGCCGCCAGGATCCTCACATCCCACTCGAAGGGCGAATGAGAGTCCTGGCCCGGCTCAACGAAGTGGATGCCCGCTTCAGTTGGCACGAGGTGAACGGAGCGCACGCATTCATGCGTGACGAAGGCCCGCGCTACGATCCCGAATTGGCCTATTCACTCTACGGCCTCGTCTTTGACTTTTTTCATCGCCGATTGGGCGAAGGCGATCAGACGGCCGACAGCACTCCTGCTGCGGAGAAGCGCCATTAGCCTGCGAAGTTTTGACTGCGCGTATCTACTCGGGGACCGCAACCTTGCGATCTTCTTCGCCTCGGCCTAGCAGCAGACGCACAGCATCCAGAATCTCCGACGGCCGCTCCACAATTGCTTCTGGAGCGCAGGCCTTCAGCTCTTCGAGGGTGCCATATCCATACGTAACGGCAACTGCGTGCAGACCATTCTCGTGAGCCGCCTCGATGTCAAACCGCCTGTCCCCAATCATCACAGATCGGGAAGAGTCGAGATTTCTGGCATGGATCAGTTCCCGCAACAACTCCGACTTGCTGTGCGGGCGGTCGCCGCGATCCGCATATATGGCCTCAAAGCAGCCATCGATTCCGAAGGCCTGCAAGACGCGAAGCGCGAATTTCTCCCTCTTCGACGTGCAAACGAACAGCCTCATCCCCTGTGCCTGAAGCTCGGCGAGAACGGCTGCGATGCCGGGGTAGAGCGCGTTCTCGCTCCATCCGGAGATGTCGTAGAGTTCGCGGTAGGCGCGGACCACGGCCTCCCGCTCCTCCAGCCCACTTTCCGGCATCAGCTTCGCCATCGAGAATTCGATTGGCGGACCGATGAACCAGTCCAGATTGCCCTCCGAAAAAACTCCGGCGGCATTGAGCGCACTTCGAAGACACCGCACCATGCCCGGTTTCGAATCGGTGAGAGTTCCGTCCAGATCGAAAATACACGCGGCGTTGTTCGACATGGAACCAGTGTCGCCGATGCAGCGGCGTGCCGCCAAACGACCCCCTTGGACCTTTCCCACCGATTCATGCTTGGCAGGACAGCCGGCAGAGGCGGAGAATAGAGGAAATGCCTCCACTGCAATCTCTTCAGCTCAGGCTTTTGGAAAGCCTGATCCACACCGTCGATCGGGTCACGGTCCGCCTCGGGCGAACCTCCGATGGCCCCGCACACCTGGCGCTCGGACTTAGGGGGGAAGAGGCAGCGTTCTTTTATCTGCGGCGCCTGGGCTTTACCATCGTGGCGCGCCGATGGCATTCGTACCGCCAGGCCGGGGACCTCGATCTGATCGCCTGGGAGGGCAACACGCTGTGCTTTGTTGAGGTGAAGACCCGCACCAGCCGTGACATCGCCGCTGCTGAATCGGCAGTGGACGAACACAAGCGCAAGGTGCTGCGGCGCATCGCGCGCCATTATCTACGGCAGGTGGAACCTGAGACGGCTACGCGCTTTGACATTCTGTCGATCTACTTCGAACAGGATAGGCCGGCGGAATACATTCTATTTCGCGCAGCATTCGACTGGTCGTGAGAATACTTTCGGGGGTTAAACATGGAGCCTGTCAGGGCAGCAGAAGAACTTCGGCAGATTGTAACCGCGTCGGAGTTGCAATTCCGGGCACTTACCGACCAGATAGCGGGTCAACCTTATAAACCTGGTAAGTGGTCCCGCAAGCAGATCCTCGGCCACCTGATCGACTCGGCAGCCAATAACCACCAGCGGTTTATCCGGCTGCAACTTACAGTGGAACTGAACATGCCCGCGTATGAGCAGGAGGGATGGGTAAGAACGAATGCCTATTCCACGCGCACGTGGAGCGAGCTGACGGCATTATGGGCGGCCTACAATCGCCACCTAGCGCACGTGATCGGTCATGTCGATCCCGAGCATCTCGATAACATCTGGATCACCGAGCTCCGGAACTTACGAGCTTCGCTTCCTGATCACCGATTACCTCGATCATCTCAAGCATCACCTGGCGCAGATTATCGGATAACTCACTCAGCCCGCATCCAGATACTCTTCGTGCCATGCCATCTGGATCGCTTCGAGCTTCGATTCGTTTGACTTCGCGGGATCGTCCGTGAAGCCTTCCAGCTCTGTCACATACTTGTGCAGGTCGGTAAACCGAACAGTGAGAGGATCGAGCTCGGGAAACTTCTCCTGTAGCTGAATCCCAATCTCCTCTGAGTCACTCCATGTAATTTCCCGCGCCATCTGATGTCTCCTACTTATTCTCGGCAAGCGTGAGGGGCTTCCCCTCAGAAACATAGTTACGGTTCCACTTAGGAATCTCCACCACGTAGGTACCCGGACCGGTGATGACCGCCTGGCAGCCCAGCCGCGAATTCAGTTGCTGGTCGGCGGCCATATCCATGCGATCGATTTCATCATCATCGGCTTCGCTGATATTTCGCGCTCCTTCTTTTACCCAGATGTGGCAGGTCGTGCAGGCACAAGCACCGCCACAAGCGTGATCTAGAAAGATTCCAAAGTTTTCCGCCACGTCCAGGAACGACATTGGCTTGCCATGATGGTCGTACGGCATCGTGCCGTACTTGAATTCCACGGTGCGGCCCTCGGGCTCAAACGTGACCCGGACCATACCCTCCGCGGGAGGCTTACTTAGATCAATCTGTTGTTCTTCTGCCATAAACGATCTCTTTCATCTTTGCGGTTACTTGATTTCCGCGGGTGCAAATGGATGGGGAGCGGTTGGACCCTGGCCGAGCTTGTCTCCGGCCGAAGCCATCGTCTCGCCCTGAATGGCGCTGGTCAGCGCAGTGTCCATCATGAGCTCAGCAAATCTGCGTGTAGCTCGATCCAGCGCGTCAGTGCCCTCCCGAAGTGCCTTCAGGTCCTGGCCTGCAGCTAACTCGACTAACTCCTGCCTGCGTGCCTGAATCTCACTTACCTCTTCGCGACTAAGTTGCTGCCAGGCTGGATGAGAAGGCGCCTTATCCACAGCGGCGATGATGGTCTCGGCCTCACGTCGCGCCTCGATAAGTTGACGTTGCTGAATATCTTCCTCAGCGTGATCGAAGGAATCGAGGATCATGGTCTCTACCTGTTCATCGGTGAGGCCATAGGTCGGCTTAACTTCCACTTCAGACTGCTTGCCGCTACGCTGCTCGCGAGCCGAGACATGGAGGATGCCATTCGCATCGATGAGGAACTTGACCTCAATGCGCGGCAACCCTGCGCTCATTGGCGGAATCCCCTTCAGGTCGAAACGAGCCAGAGAGCGGCAGTCCTTCGCAAGTTCGCGCTCGCCTTGCACTACGTGAATCGCAACATTCGCCTGTCCATCGACGCCGGTGGTGAAGTGTTCCGTAGCCGAGGCAGGTATGGTTGAGTTCCGCTGAATAATCTTAGCCACGACGCCGCCGAGAGCCTCGATCCCCAGCGAGAGTGGAGTTACATCGAGTAACAACATATCCTCAGTCGTCTTAGATCCGCCGCTGAGAATGTTCGCCTGGACTGCGGCGCCGAGGGCGACGACCTCATCGGGATTCAGTTCGGTATGCGGCTTCTTGCCGCGTTCCGATAACTTGAAGATCTCATCGACCAAAGTGCGGACACGCGGAATCCTCGTAGATCCGCCGACCAGCACCACCTCGTCAATTTGTTCTGAGGAGATGCCGGCGTCTTGAATCGCTTGCAGACAAGGAGCTATCGTTCGCTGCAAGACAGGAGCAATCAACTGCTCAAATTGTTCGCGATCGATCTTGCGCTGATACTTCTTGCCTCCCGGCAGGTCTACATCGATGAAGGCGGAGGGCTCCAGCGAAAGAGCGATTTTCGCTTCGATGACCTCCTTGCGCACCGCCTGGACCCCCTCCGGGCTGGTGCGAAGATCGATCCCTTCGTCTCCACGGATGTCGTCGATCGCGATCGTGATGAGCAGGTTATCAATATCGTCGCCGCCGAGATAGGTATCTCCATTGGTGGCGATCACCTCGAAAATACCCTCGTGAAGCTTGAGTATCGAAACGTCGAAGGTGCCGCCGCCAAGATCGTACACGGCAATGATCCCGTCCTTCTGCCGATCGAGTCCGTATGCAAGCGCGGCAGCGGTCGGTTCATTGACCAGCCGCAGAACCTCGAGCCCGGCCATGCGGCCCGCGTCCTTGGTAGCTTGCCGCTGCGCATCGTTGAAATACGCGGGAACAGTTACGACTGCTTTCGTCACCGGCGAGCCAAAGTAGCGTTCGGCATTGCGCTTCAACTGCCGCAGTACATACGCCGAGATTTCGGGTGGCGTGAACTCGTTCTTGCCCAGGCGAATGCGCAGAACCTCGCCCGCCTGCAGGGCATCGGCAAGATGGAACGGAAACAACTTCAGTTCCTCGCGGACGTCTTCGACCCCTCGGCCCATCAGCCGCTTGACCGAATAGATGACTCGTTCAGGCGAGGCCACGAGATACTTGCGAGCGCCGTTGCCGACCACGACCTTATCCCGCCCAGAGCCGTGCAACACCTCGGGCATGGCAACCACCGAGGGCACCAGGTTCGATCCATCTTCGCCAGGAATGACGACCGGCTGCTCGCCTTGCATAAAGGCGACGAGCGAATTTGTAGTTCCTAAATCAATACCGACAATGCGTTCTTCTGACATAACATCCTGTGATTTGCTTAGATACCCAACGCTTCGTTCACGTCGCGAACCAGGTTACGAATGTATCGGCGGCGATCCAGCAAGGTCACCATCGATTCCTTCAACTTGTCTTTGCTCGCTTCGTCTTTCACGTCGAGCGCCGCATCCCATTCGGCTGAGAGCTGCGCGAGGCTGTGATCGGCAGCGGCAAGTTGTGATTCAAACTCGATCTTCGCCGCCTGCAGATCGTGCCGAAGCTGAGGGTCGTCTTCGCCCATCTTCTGGTTGGCGCGCATCTCATCCAGCTGCATATTCAGCTCGAATACTTCTTCGAGTAAGTCGGCAGGCACCCGCGACTGCGATTTCTTATGGTCGGAACCGGCATCCTCTTCCCCGACTTTCATGCCTTCGAGCTTCAGCAGATACTCGGTCCGAGTGAGCGGATTCTTCAGGGTTCGATACGCATCGTTCAGGAGCGATGTGTTTGCCAGGCTCCATTCCTGTTCCCGTTCGCTCGCGCGCGCATACAAATCAGGGTGCAGTTTGCGACTTAGTCGATAGAAGGCCTGTTCCAACGCCGGCAGATCTACGGTAAGTTTTCGCGGCAGCCCGAAGACGTCGAAGTACGTCGCCGCTACCGAAGGTGGCTGCACCTTGCCGCACGCCTCACATACCAGACGGGCGTGGCTCAAGGCAGCGGCGCAGGACCAACACACCGCTGAGACGGATTTCTGCTCTACTGTCTGCATGATTTCGAGATGCCAATGAATGGCACCGGGGAACTCGACCGATCTAGGAGAACGAAGAACCACACCCACACGACTTAGTCGAGTTTGGGTTGATGAAGTTAAACCCCTGACGCATAAGCGTCTCTTCGTAGTCCAGAATCATGCCGTGAAGATAGATAAAGGACTTAGGGTCGACAAATACGCGCACATCTTCGAAGTTATAGACCCGGTCCCGCTCGCGGGGCTGCGTGTCGAACCGCACGCTGTAACTCAGTCCGGAACAGCCACCACCCTGAATGCCGAGACGCAGGCCGCCCTCCGCCGGGGAGATGCCTTCCTTGGCCATCGCCGCGCGAATGCGTTTCAACGCGCGCTCTGTTACTTGAATACCCTTTTGCGCGGGCGCCGCGTTTTCGGCGTTCCGAATTGTGTCAGCAGCAATCATAGGTTCCCTAAGAGTCGAGGCGACGGCCACCTACCGTCGCCCTCTGGTCCGAGTTACTGGGCACTTACGGTCTGTTCCGCAGCATGGCCTGCAGCCGCGCTGTCCGCTACGCCATTCTTCTTCTTCCAATCGCCGATGGCCGCGCGAATTGCGTCTTCGGCAAGCACAGAACAGTGAATCTTCACCGGGGGCAGCGCGAGTTCCTTCACGATGTCGGTGTTCTTGATCTCCATCGCTTCATTGACTGTCTTGCCCTTGATCCATTCCGTAGCCAACGACGAAGAGGCGATTGCAGAGCCGCAGCCAAAGGTCTTGAACTTGGCCTCTTCAATCACCTGCGTGGCCGGGTTCACCTTGATCTGCAGCCGCATGACGTCGCCGCATTCCGGTGCGCCTACCAGGCCGGTGCCCACTTCACTGCTGCTCTTGTCGAGTTGGCCGACGTTACGGGGATTGTTGTAGTGATCGATTACCTTATCGCTATAAGCCATTGCATGTCCTCCGGACTTTTAAAAAAACTTTGAGTTCCAACGAACCAGGAGCGTTCCGCACCTTTTAACTTAGTGCGCTTGCCACTCAATCTTGCTGATGTCGATACCTTCCTTGACCATCTCGTACAACGGAGAAAGCTCCCGAAGTTTCTGCACCACATCGATCAACTTGTCCGCAACGTAGTCGACTTCAGCATCGGTATTGAAACGTCCCAGTCCGAATCGGATCGAGCTATGCGCCACATCGTCGCCGAGGCCGAGGGCCTTCAATACATACGATGGCTCCAGCGTCGCAGAGGTGCAGGCAGACCCGCTCGAAACTGCAATATCGTTGATGCCCATCAGCAGCGACTCGCCTTCCACATACACGAAGCTCATGTTCAGATTTCCGGGCAGGCGATGTTCCCACGACCCATTCACCTGCACATAGTCGAGGCTGCTTTCCAGCTTCTTTCTGAGCCGATCGCGCATCTCCTGCAGCCGAACAGCTTCCGTCGCCATATTCTGGCCGGCGATCTCGCAGGCAGCTCCAAGTCCGACGATGCCCGGCACGTTCAGCGTGCCTGACCGCATGCCACGCTCGTGACCGCCACCATCGATTTGCGCGGCAATCTGCACGCGCGGGTTCCGGCGGCGAACATACAGAGCTCCGACTCCCTTCGGGCCATAGAGCTTGTGTCCCGAGAGCGAGAGCACGTCAATGTTCTGCGCGTTCACATCGACCGGGATCTTGCCAACCGCCTGCACCGCGTCGGTGTGGAAGATGACGTTGCGTTCGTGACACAGCTTGCCGATTTCCGCCACCGGCTGAACCACTCCGATTTCGTTGTTCGCGAACATGATCGACACCAGGATGGTCTTGTCGTCCATGGCGCGTTTCAGGTCTTCGAGGTCGATCAAGCCATCCGCCTTCACCGGCAGATAGGTCACGCGATAGCCATACTTTTCAAGCCGCTTACAGGTATCGAGCACGGCTTTGTGTTCGGTGACCTGGGTGATGATGTGGTTGCCGCGTTCGCGATACATCTCGGCAATGCCCTTGATCGCAAGGTTGTTGCTCTCCGTCGCACCGGAGGTAAAGATGATCTCTTTGGCAGTCGCGCCGATCAACTTGGCGATCTGGCCGCGAGCCTTCTCCACTGCCTGTTCCGCTTCCCATCCGTAGGAGTGGTTCCGGCTGGCCGCGTTCCCAAAGATCTTGGTCATGTACGGCATCATGGCATCCAGAACACGCGGATCCAGAGGACTGGTCGCGTGATTATCCATGTAAATTGGCAGGCTCACTCCGGCCGGCACGGCGACGGTCGCATTCTCAACAGTGCTCATTTCTAATTTTCTCCTGATCCCTGGCAACGAACTCGGTGTTTCTAATGACTGCTCTTTCGATCTAACCCGATACATACTCATGAACTGATGGTGACCAACTCGTGATCGAGATGGCCTTTTCGCTTGGCCTGCTGTTCCTGATCCACCAGGTCCGAAATGCGAATGTTCTTTAATACGTCGGAAATGCTCTCGTTCACCCGTCGTAACGGCTCTTTGATGGTGCAGCTATCCGTCAGGTCGCAGGAACCGGAAACCGTGACACAAGACGTGATGAAAAACGGGCCGTCAATGGCGCGAATCACCTCGAACGCGGAGATCTCCTTGGCGCTTCTTGACAGCGCATAGCCGCCGTTCATGCCCGCATGCGACCGCAGCAGGCCGACCTTGGTAAGCCGCTGCAGGATCTTGGCGAGGAGCTGGGGAGGTATGTGGTACGCCTCCGCTATATCCTTTGCGCTCAACGAAAAGGAGTCTGGCTGCTCCGCCAGAAACTTCAGGGCCATCAGCCCGTAATCCGCTTTTTTGGTCAGCCGAAGCATAAGTAAGAGACCGGACCCGTCAAACACCGACTGGTTCGGTCGTAATTCGAGTATACGACCACTTCCGTCCGTATTCAAATCGGAGGCTGAAAAAGCTCGAACGCAGCCAATCCCCGGAGGTTGAGCAAGGAAATCAAGCCGATGCAAAAGGCATTTGACATCCTCGGGTCCCCGGTTACAATCTTGCCGATATCACTTGAGAACCACGGTCAAAACAGCCTAATGGAAACCCTCTGCAAACATCCAAAAGTGCGCGTTGTGGCTCGCGAAGAAGACGCGGAGTACGTGGAATGCCAGGAATGCGGAGAAGTCTTCGATTCTGAAGAGTTCCGCGACATGGCGATAGAAGGCGAGAGCCTGGAAGAAGACGAGGCATAGCGGTTAACCGCGCCTGCACATACACTTTCCCACCCCATTCAGGATCGAATCGCAGCGACGGGCAAGCTCAGCCGCCGTGCGACCCTCCACGCGTAGTGGAAACCCGACAGCACCGTGAGGATCATGGTCGCGAACAGTGCTCCGTTGCGAAGGTTCAGGACAGCGGAGGGCGAATAAAAGCAGCTCAGCAGCACCGTCACCAGCGCGATGATCTGGGCCAACGTGTTCGCCTTGCCATAGATACTCGGCCGGAAGTCCCTCATTCCCAAGCTGGCATACAGAATCGCCGCGACCACCAGGATGCCCAGATCGCGGCCAAACACCAGCACCGTGACCCGGCGCGAGATAAGCCCCTGATGGTTGAGCACCAGAAAGAGCGTGCTCAAGAGCAGCTTGTCCGCGACAGGATCAAGGTATTGGCCAAGCACGGTTTGCTGGTGCAGCAGACGGGCCAGGAGACCGTCGAGACCGTCGGTCAACCCGGCGAGCAGGAACAGGAAAAAGCTGGTCTTGTAGTGGGCATCCAGAATCGCCAGCACGATGAATGGCACCATGCAGAGACGAAGAAAGGTCAGTTGATTCGGAGCAGCGCGCAGGTCGTTCATGCCATGTCTGGAAATGGGCGGATGCCCCCAACCACCGATTGTAGAGAATTCGAGCAGGTAGATGGTAGCGCATCCACCAGAACCGGGACTCGGTGGCGGCTTAAGGGTTGCGTTCCCCGCCGGATCGAAAGGGTTGGCGCGTTTCCATTGGGAGCTTCGCGCCGGGTGTTGCGATACCCCATTAGGTCTGGGCGTTTGAATGCGTGGTTCGGCCTGGGCGTTTTAATCTGCGATTCGACGTGAGCGTTTGGGCTCGCGTGTTGGAGCCGCCTATTTGGGCTCGCGTGTCGGAGTTGGGTGTTTGGACCCGTTGGATTCCGGTGTTTGGACCCGTTGGATTTCAGTGTTTGGATGCGACTCGATTTGGCGTGTTTTGCAGCTTGATTTCGATCTCGGTGTTTCGACCACGAACTCAGGGTTGATCCCGGGCGGCTTCTGGCTCTGCGCGGAAGCGCCATTCGAGACGCCGCCCAATTCCCATTGCGGTGCGATATTGCTATGATGGTCTGGCCGGAATTCTTCCGCAGGCGCGTAGCTCAGTTGGTTAGAGCGCTACCTTGACACGGTAGAGGTCAGGAGTTCGAGTCTCCTCGTGCCTACCATCTTTTCAATTACTTACGACATGGGCTCCAACGAATTGGGGTCCTTTAGGGTCCATTAGCAGGATTCTCCTCTCTGTGCTTGTCTCGGAACATGTCTACGACCCGGGTCTGCGCCTTGCGCTTTTCGGCGCTCATCGCTTGGGTGTAAATATCCAGGGTGATCCGGCTGTTGGCGTGCCGCAACAATTCCTGCATTACCTTTACATCGGCCCCGCCCAGCTGAAGTAGGGTCGAGAACGTATGCCGAAACGTGTGCCAGCCAATTCTCTTGTTGACTCCGGCCTGGGCTGCAGCAGGGCGGATGCCCCGTTGCAAGATCATGTCCGGTTGATAGGGCCGCATCCCTCGCATTCGGGGACTCGCAAAAACCCAATCGTCCGGCTGATTGTACGGAGCCGACCTTCCCCACATAAGCAGTTCTTCGGCAACCCAAGGATCGAGCGGCACAGGCTTGCTTGAGGCCTCGGTCTTACACCTTCCAGAGATCGACCTGTAGACCGAGCGCGTGACGGATAGTTGAAGCCGATCGAAATCCACATCTGACCACTTGAGCCCGATCAACTCGCTTCTGCGTAGCCCGGTAGATGCATCGAGAAGCACCATGACCCGATCTCGCTGGGAGAGGTGAGCAAAGATCTTCGCGACTTCGGAGGCGTCGAGCACATCCGGCACCCGCATCCGCTTGGCACTCTGGCGTACCAGAGTGATCGGGTTCATACCCTGGGGCAGAAACTCGTGGCGAATAGCGTGATTGAAAACTGCGCTCATGATGTTGCGGATCTTTGCCTTGGTCGGACGGGCATAGGGTTCACCGCTACTCTTCACCAGGTTCTTGAGCCACTTCTCTACGGCCACACAGCGAACTTCGCGGAGTTTGTACGAACCCCAGTAAGGCTCGATGTATAGCCGAAGGAAGTCTTTGTTGGTTTGTTGCGTTGCGAACGACTTCGCCACATCATCGTCTCCCGCACAAAGCTCGTGCTGGATGTAATGCTCGATGAGGGCTGAAATCGAAATGGGGCGCCGATCCACGCTCGGTAACGCCTCGTTAATGGTAATGCGCAGGGCCTCCGCAGCTTTCCGAGCACTTGCCTCGCTTGGATACTTATCGACCGGCCCGATCGCCGCGCTCCGGCGGACTCGATTGCCATTCGCGTCGATGTCCCACCAACGAAGAGCCCAATAATCGGGAATCCTACTGCGCCGAATTCGTACGATATTTCCTTCTTGATATCGCGTCCGTCGAAACATTCTGTCTCCTTCGTCTCAACGGCACGGATGGCTGATCAAAAGAATACTCATCTGTCCGGTGAATTGGTAGGGTTGAATCAGGACAGGCTGCATTCAGAACCAACATCATCGATCCGAGCCATAAGCTTTCTGCACCTACCCAATCGTCCTTCGTTTTATTTGTTCAAAATCTCTGGATATCCGTTCGAATCTCAGCTGAATGCCTGATCTACCAGAGCCAGCTAAGGACATTGACTGCGAGCACTGCGATACCGGTGCCTGCAGCCACTCCGGCCAGAGCTTTCTTCGCTCCCGGCTCACCGTGAGCAAAGCCGTAGCCTCCGATTACGATGGCCATCAGACTTGCAGCCTTGGCAACCGTTCCCGTGAAGAGCGTTTGCAAAGCAGTGAACCCCGTTCAATGGGTGAGCCCCCCGCCGCTTGTGCGTGCGCGACAGCCGGCATGAGCAGGAGAAGAACAATGATCGTTCTGGAGCCTCATAAGCCTCGAAAGGATCTCGGCAATGCGGGCGAGAGATTCATGGGTGTACCTCCGGTTCTCTAAACTCGGCCCATGACTGCAGGTCATGCGGAGAGATTCGCTCGGAAATAAGATCTTGTCCAAAGCTTTCTTTGCCCGCCTTATTGCGTTTCAGTCACCACCACGGCATCGATGGCACCGTTCGGGGATCCTGCTGCCATCAGGGCCCGAACCGCTTTGTTAACAAACTTAAATCGACCATAGAAACACCGCATTTTCGTAATGAAAGTTCGTCGGCGGGAATCGATCAGGATGAGGTCGAAGCCAATCAGCTGGTGCCGCGTTGCTGATGTCTGGGGCTTGTTCAGCAAGAAATGAAACGGAATGATTTGAATCTTGACGATGAGGAAGCGATGAGCCTCCTGTCAAAACGCTTTCAGGTCAGCACGGCTGCGATGTCTAATCGGCGCGCGAATCTGAGGCTGCTCCGATGGGATGTTTTTTGCAAGTAGAGCGGCTTGGCTCGGCTACAGAGAAGCTGAAGAGGTCAGCTGTCAACATACGGGTACCTCGAACCCGATTTGATTTCGCCCCAGAAGTCGTCGGGTAAATTTACAACAATCGGCTCGGGCGTGCTGCGCACAAAAATCCATTCGAACGGTAAGTCGCTCGAAGAATTTATCTCCTGGTACGGAAGCCACGCCGGGACAAACAGGAAGTCTCCCCCTTGCAGCGTTGCATCGAACTCCCCTCGCTCGCCCCACCGCACGTAAGAGGAGCCGCTGCGGACATAAGCGATCGTGTGTTGCTCTTCGTGGTGATGGATTGCAGTGCTGGCTCCAGGTTCGACCATGAAGAGGCCTCCCCATATGGGCGATTCGATGCCCGCTCCTGCATGGATGGCGGCAAAGCGCTGTGCTCCCGGTGTTTGAGCAGTCGAAGAATCCAATTGATCTGAACGGACCACGGTGAAACAGGCTTCTGGCTAAAGCGGAGTCCTATTCGGAACCAGAGGGATGCGAAAGACCGCGGACCAGTTCGCGGTTTGAAGGGCCTCGGACGATCTATCCGCTCTCCGAACAAGGACTCGCAGTGAGCACACGACGAAGGACCTCGCTTATTTCAATAACGGTCCACGGCTTCAGAATGACGGCATCGAAGCCATAGTCGATAAATCCCGACATGACCGGCGCGTCCGAATAGCCACTTGAGACGATCAACTTCAAGGACGGCTCGAGCTCCTTCAATTTGGCGGCGGTTTCGACTCCGCCCATTCCCCCGATCACCGTTAGATCCAACAGAACTGCGTCAAAGCCCGTTCCGTTCGCCTTTGCTGCTTTATAGAGCGCGATGGCCTCATCACCGTCTCGAGCAGTCTGGACATCGTATCCGAGTTGACTAAGGACGGCTTTGAAGAGGACTCGGAGATCATCCACATCATCCATTACCAGGAGGCGTTCTGTTCCGGCTCGCAATTGAGCGATGATAGGGGCCTGCGGCTGCGAAGTTTCGCGCGAGGCCGGCAGATCAATGGTGAATACCGTACCGGCACTCTCCGTAGAGTCTACCGAAAGGTTTCCCCCGTGCTTTGCAACGATTGCATAGGCGGTCGCTAAACCCAAACCGCTGCCTCCCGGTTTTGTTGTGAAATATGGATCGAAAATCCGCTCCATTATTTCAGCGGAAATGCCGCAGCCGTAGTCACGAATCGAGATCCTGATCCATGGATCGAAATCCTCCAAGATTGGGCGCGCAATATTCTCTGCGCGAACTTCAATCGTTCCTCCACTAGGCATCGCCTGTTGCGCATTGACTAGGATATTGTGCAGCACTTGGCTCATCTGACTAGGATCTACATACGCGAACCAGAGGTGCTCCCCGATAGTGACATCAATAATAAGCGAGGAGCCGGATCCGGCAAGTTGAACGGCATCCGTAACCAACTTTGCAATTGAGACAACACGCTTGACCGGGTCTCCGCCCTTTGCAAAGGTCAACAACTGCGACGATAAGGACGCCGCACGCTGGCACGCATTCCCTGCTTGGTCTAGGAAGCGTCGAGCGCCTTCGCCAGAATCGAGCTGCGATTTGGCGACCTCAATGTTCCCCTGCACGACTGTCAGGAAGTTGTTGAAGTCGTGAGCGATTCCTCCGGCCAGCACTCCGAGAGATTCGAGTTTGCGTGCACGCAAGAGTTCCTCTTCGGTCTGCTCGCGCTGCGCGATTTCCGTTCGTAACTGCTCGGCCGACTTTTGCAGATCGGCAGTGCGCTCCTCAACTCGTTCCTCTAGTGCCTGATTCAATGCTTCGGTTTCCTGGTTCGCGGCTCGCAGATCATCTACCAGCTCTCGGTTCTCAAACTGCAGGATGATCGATGATTCCACCATCCGATAAATCCGGCCTGTCGTGACCAACGTCGCAAGCGTATATACCCCGCACAAAACGCCCATGGCGAAATGAACCTCGTCGCCTTCGACAAGAAGGCGGACAGCCGGAGCGAGACCTGTCGGAATCAGGAACCACAGGAATGCTTCTGATCTTGGGGCCAGAAGGGATCCGGCACCCAACATCATTCCCCCCAACACAAAAAGGAGAAAGACTTGATTCACGATGTGTGCCTGAGGATAGAGGAAAATTCCTGCCCCACCCCAGCCGAAACCTGCGAGAGCTACGCCGACCGTCAATCTCGCGCGCCACTTCCCGAGATCCGAAGATTCCGGCGATTCGCGCCAGTATTGTCGCGCGACAATGGACCTCAAGGTCGAGACAATCCCCATGTAGAGGGCCCAGGCAACGATTACGATTTTCGAAATCACTGCCCATTCCAGCGCCGCTAGAATGGTAGCCGCGAGAATGGTGACGCCAGCACCTAGGTTGGCATTCGCGTAGAGAAGCTTGAGCTGCGCCGATAAGAGCTGTTGTCTCCGGAACTCCAGGTTGACCCGTGCTGCTGACGAAATCATGCAGAAGCCCATTATGCAGGGAGAATGTAACCTGGCACAAACTCGCCAGTCTGGACCGCACGTGATCTGATTACTAAAGTTGCGGAAGGGCGAAATCGGAATTGTACGATTTCTGGTCACAAATCCTCGCAACTCATGAGGTAGTCGCCGAAACGAACCGGAGACCCACTAAAGCCTCAAGCCACAGCCTAACGGGGCTGCAGGAGCGATTGCTGAGAATCCGTCCTTAGCCAGACAAGACGGAGTATCGCAGAGCAGCGACTGCGGAGGCTGAAAGCGGCCAGGGCATTCATCGATCGGATTCTAATTGGAAGATCGTCAAGCACCGGCGAATCAATGTCACACAGCGCACCGTATCTGGTACCGGCCGTGGTCAGAGTTACCAGGTTTTCCTAGAAGCGAATGTTCGGTGCACGGTTACGTTCACCAGCACGGCAGCCGTTGGGGCTGACCGCACGCGAGCTGTTCGTACCGCAGAGCTACGCCTGGGGCGCTGAAGGGCAAGAGGAATGGTATGAAGCCTGGCCGTGTGGGTGGGCGGGTACATGGGACGGGGCTCGCGGTAGCATACCAGCGGATGATCGAGCCGGACTCCCTTTTCGCCGTCACGGCAGAGGTGGGGGTGCCGACCGGATTCCGAACTTCAAACACCACGGCCCGGAGCCGGGAACAACTCTGGAATAGTGCGAAATCGCCAATGCGCGATTCCATTCTCGTCTTGATGTGGAAACCTGCATTGGCCTGTTCGACTAAACCGGGATCATACGCAGGCAGATCGACGGACACTGGCCGACATATCATTCCTGATCCAGGAGAACCGTGATGCGCTCTGCTGCCTTTACATTCACATGACGCGCGACACCGTCAGGATTGTTGCGACCGTTGCTGCCTCTTTGCTGTAACGGCGTTTCGAAGGAGTGTTTCAAGTACCGTCACGTGTACATCCGCAAGCTTCTTGATGTACAGGCACCCCTTGCCTGTGGTGTGTCTTCCAAGTTGGGCAAGCAGCGCGTCAGCACCCTCTACCCCTAAAGTGCCGTCGATCAAACAATATGTCGAATTCCTATAGACGTGGCGACGCGCTTCTCGGAAGTATTTGAGCATACAGGTGGCTCCAGGAGTGACTCGCCCTGTTGGCGACAACCAAGATTGTAGTTGCCGGAAATGCGACTTTGCGGGCACTTCCGTCGACACCTGCGAGCGGAGTTACAACCGTTACAGCGAAAACGTGCCGGTAGTCTACTTCGGCGGGGACGCCCTGATGTCGTTCCGTTGTGCGCATTCCGGTGGCATCGGGGCGAAGTTGCCACCTTTGAAGCCTCCTTTGCCATCTGGGACGACCATTGGGCCAGGCTTTCCATCGTGCGGATACAGGACCATCACTTTTGTTTCCACCCGAGTGGGTGCGCCATTTGCAAGGTAAGGCTTATAGGTCCATTGCTTGACCGCCTTCACAGCTGAGTCTTGTAGGTCTTCTTGCCCGCCCGACACCTTCACGCTGCTGACGCTCCCGTCCTCTTCGACGATAATGTCCAAATTCACCACCGCAGACGAACACTGTGCAATCGGCTTCTTCGGAGACTCTGGGGCTACCGTCGTTAGAAGATGCGTGGCCATCACCAAGGGAGACACCTGGAATGTCTGTCCCGGCTTCGCGGGGTCCTGTCCTAACGACGCACCTACTGCAAGAGCGCATAGTAGGTAGATCAAGAGAGAACGCATGAGGACATCAGTATAAGCAATGCAGCATTTCGCTGCGGCCCCTATTGGCTCACGTTCGGCCCCGACGGTACATGCTGCCTTGAAAACGGAGTTTTGACCAACTTCGGCTCCCCTCGGAGGGCTAAAAGGTCGAAGTTTCCAAAAACAACAACGTTCAAGGACAACGTCGATTACTGGCGTTTCAAAATCAGACCGTTCTTGAGATAGATACGTCCACCAAGGTCTGGAAAGGACGGCTGCAATTCCGCTTCAGAGGCAGCACGGCCTTCCTTCTTAAGCCGATAGTTTCCTGACTCGACTACAAGTCCCCTATAATCGTTCTACACAATGCAGGGGTTGGCGTTGTGTGCGGAGTCGAGCGTGCAGTGAACATATGCGCCACAATCGGCGCCACCGACCCATAGTGCGTGCCTCGGAACTGATTTTGGACGATGCATAGGCGCATAAACCTGATAGTCATCATTCAGCCGATCGGATCGCAACCACCAGCCTGCGACAAACCCCAAAACGCCAAGCAGTCCACCTATCCCAATTTGCTGCCCTAGGCTGAGTCTCATGGGATGATTATCTCGTCCGAAACGCGACTCCCGCAAAACGGGGTTTGCGGAAACTACGAAAGAGATCGCCATGGAAAAGTGCCAGATCGCCAATGCGGTCAGCGAGCGAGTGTGGATGAGTGACTCGGGCTGCACGCTGCAGTGAAGATTTCGGAGGCTGCTTCAAGCAAAAAAGCTGACTTAGCGGCACTAATCAGCACCCACCCAGATCGCTTCGATTGGCTGTAGTATCGCCCGCAATGTCAGGTCTCTTGATCTAAGCGCAGGTTGGTCGGCCATAGCGACGCGGACCTAGGCGGTCGACCGCTTAAAACCTGCTTTAGGTTTTGAAAAGCTCGCAAACAAAAATGGAGTGAAGTATGGCGGAGCAATACCGGAATAGCTGCTGGACTCCAGCATCATTCACTTCGGCTTTTCAATTAGCGCTGTCCAGCCGGTGATCAATGTTAAAGGTGACGAGTTGTTCGCCGGAAAGGAGTTGATTAAGAAAGTGGTCATCTCGCGAAACAGCGTACTGAGTGTCGGAGAAATTGGGAGCAATGATCCTGGATTGAAAAAGCACGCGCGGGGCAGAAGCCGATTTTGCTCGCGGATCAAATTCAACCATCATCAACTTCCTGTCGGGCGCCACATAAAACAGGCGTCTCCCGTCGTGCGCCCAGGTGGGCTGCGCGCCGCCTCCACTGGAAACGCGGATATGCCCGCCGGGACCGCGAAATGGCGCAATGAAGATAGCGTCGGAACCCGGCCCACTCAGTGGCCCAACGTAAGCGATCCATTTGCCATCGGGTGAAAATCGCGCCTCCGCGCCAATCCCAAAGGGCACCACTTGCCGATCCGCCGTCGAGTAGATCATAAGCGAGGGAGCGTCGCGCTGAGAAAACCGTGAACACAAGTTGGCCGTCCACGGACCAGTCCATATGACCTAAATAAGCTCCGCCCTTTAGAAGGATCTGAGCCGGGCCTGAGCCATCGACAGGAGCCTCTGTCAAGGCATCGATTGTTCGATATGTAATTCGTCTGCTATCAGGCGACCACGCAGGAGACCCCTCGTTTCCACCGTCAGTGAGGCGAGATGAGATGCCACGCGTGAAGTCAAGCACACGGATGACAGACTTTCCGTTTCGTTCATCATCCGATGCAACGGCGAGGTAGTGTCCATCAGGAGAAAGCCGCGGGTCGAGATATCCGCTTCCGCCAATCTGACCGATTTCCTTTCCCGCAATATCAAACCACGCCAACCTCGCGCTCGAATCCGACAGCGACTGGAACACGAGCGTGCCGTTGCCAGAGACCGAGAACTCCGCATGCGAAAAGCTGCGCTCCTGATCCAGTTCCTGGCTTGTGAGGGAGGTAGGGGACCCGCTGAATTGCAGCCGACGAAGGTCAAATGGCTGCGCCCAGAGGATGTGGTCGTGGCCATAAACCAAGTAGCCGGCGGCGTACTCGGTATTCCCGGATGTCTTCGACGCGATCAGCTTGGGAGAGCTTCCATCGAGAGAGCCAACATAAATGCTCTCCCCTTGCGGATCATTGGCCCTCTCCTCCGAGTAGAGGAAATGTCTTCCGTCGGGTAGAAAAGAGGGCCACATATGTCCTCGGCCCGAACCCGGATCGGTGATCCGGGTTACCGATACAGCCGCCCCCCCCCTGTCCGAAACCCGATAGAGGGGTCCGTCAACAAAAGGCGAAAACACAATAGTGCCATCACGGCCCCATGTCCCGCCGCCGCGCCCGAACGGGGCCTCGCAGATTACCCGCACTGCACCGCTGTCCAGGTCCACTATGGCTAACTTGCCTGCCGCGAAGAAACCAATTCGACGGCTATCGGGTGACCAGAATGGCAGCAGCGCGCCTTCCGTCCCATTGATTTGTTCTGCATTCGATGCAGATAGTGCGCGAACCCAGAGTTTGTCATTCCCCCCGGGGCCGAAGGCCACAAAGGCAAGTCGCGTACCGTCCGGAGAAACGGAGAAACTGCTATGTTCGAAGTGCCAACTGGATGGCGGCAGGATGGACGAGCGGGTTGGCCGCAGTGACTGTTGGCCGTCACCTACGGTCTGGCGCCTGTACATCCTCCAGGCCAAGAACAACGAAAGCACGCATGTGGCGGCGAACACGGTCCACCAGAGAATCGGAGCCCTCAGGGTCATGTGAGGCTTTTGTTTGGTCTCGGGGGCAGGCGGCCAATTCGCCGCGGAGATTCTCTCGACTTGCGCGACAAAACGAAAGCCATGTTTCGGGATCGTCTCGATGTAATAAGGAGTGTCGGCGTCGTCGCTCAGTGCTTGGCGCACCTTTTTGAGAGCCGTGCCAAGGCTCTGGTCAAAATCGACGAAGGTGTCGGGAGGCCATAGCCTGCGGTAGATTTCTTCGCGGCCGACCACTTCTCCGGCGCGTTCCAACAGCATGAGAAGAAGTTGCGAGGGCTGCTCCTGAAGCCGGATACGCAGGCCCTGCTTGCGCAACTCGCCGGTTGCGGCGTCCACCTCAAAGACACCGAAACGGAAGACTCGCGCTGACATTGCCGCTTCCTGCAAAGTTTTCCCTGCGGAGCTTTTGGAGTATAGCACCGGCTGCCACTGAAGAAAAGTAGAGCGGAAGTGGACTGGTACGGACTGGCTGGTTCATTGCATCATTTATCCATTCTCGACACAATAACTTGCCGGTTCAGACGCAATTCAGTTGTGGTTCATGCACAGTCCATGGACGAGTTTCCTCAACTTCGGCAGACTCGCCGGTACCCAGAGTAGGCGGGGACTTCAGAACTTGGAGAGGAAACAATGAATATCGCGTTTTGGGGAAACAAAACAGACATGAAGCGCAAAGTCGGGGCGCTGATGCTCGCTTCGGTGGTTCTTGCTCTCGCTGCGGGTGGCACACGCTCACCTGCACAAACGGCCGATTCACACGAAGACAACAATAATGAAGGTAAATGCGCATCCATCGAAGGTACCTGGATCATGCAAGTCCACCGCGTAGAGCAAAACGTCACCTTCACCGCCCTTCAGTCGTTTACTGCTGGCGGGGTTACTCTCGCCACAGGGACGATCGATCGGACGCCACCTCCTCCCATTTCACCGCTCTACGGCACTTGGAAATGCATCGGCCGCAACAGGTACGCAAACTCGCTCAGCTTCTTCATCTTCGACGAAGCAGGCAACGCCGTCGCCCAGCTCCAGAACTACTCGACTTTTCACCTGAATGCTGACGACGAAATCGTGGGTAAGGGCGAAGCCTACGTCTGCGATCCGAACGGCGACAACTGCGTTGATACCAACACATCGATCACATTTATTGGCAAACGCATGAAAGCCCAACACCCGTGATCATTTTCAATGCTGAAACCGGAACCGGGCTGATGTTTTCAGAGACTTTCTGTTGATCTCGGATGAATAGTCGCGATTTCCAGATCTCGGTTCCGGGCTCAGAGAAGTAGATAGGAGAGGATCATTCGGGCCCCAAGGGAGTCTGCGTGTTGCGATCGACATTTACTACCGAGCGAGTCGTAGCCTATTCGTCGGTAGCTCATCAGTAAACATTCCGTCACGCCTTCGATGAGGATGATGCTGGCGTGGCAGAACTCGTCGCTCGCCACACCGATGCAGGAAGAAGTTCTCACCAAAGAGGCGAAGGAGCTGTTCGAGTCCCTAATCCCGCGGGGAAAAATGGGTCAACCTGAGGGAATCGCGACGCTCGCGCTGTTTCTTGCTTCAGACGATTCGAGCTTCGTCAATGGGGTGGAGACGGCGGCTTCTCGGCCATCTGAGACCGGCGTTGAAAAATGATCTCGGGGAGTGTTCAGATTACCCGCGCTAAGGTATTGATTCCAAATGGCGGCCAGAGACGGGATCGAACCGCCGACGCCGGCCTTTTCAGGGCTGCCTAGCAAGCTAGCTAAGGGGTCTGGAATCAGCGGATATCATTGAGGGAGTTACTGTTGTGGCCTCCTCGATTTGGGATGGCTTAGGACCAGTTGGGATCGTTTCGACCGCACGATGGTCGTGTATTGGTCGTGTGACCCCGGCGCTTAGCGTGGGAGTCGCTATCTTTCCCGAGAACGGCCACACCGCTGAAGAGCTGCTTCGCAATGCCGACGCAGCCATGTATACCGTGAAAGACTCGGGCCGCAACAGCCTTTGCGTGTTCGACGAAAGTCTGATGACCAAGCAGCGCGCTACAGCTTCAACGGAGCCGCGGGGCCTGGAGGGTTCTGGTGTCAACGCGCCCAGTCTGGCCTCCAGTGCCGCCACCTGCGCCAACACCTGGCTTCCTCCCTGAATTTCGCCGAAGTAAATGCGTGTTCCATCCGAGACCAAGGTCGAAATCCATCCAGTCAGCTTCGGATATCCTCGCACTCATGAGTACGACTTGCACCAGCTTCGGAGACTCGTACCCTCTCGCACGTCGGTTCCCTTAGCTACCGCTGAAGCGGCTTACCCCGGGGCAATTGCAGGACTCTGGGATGCTTGGAAGGAGACGACGGGCAATGGCTTCAGTCCTTCATCATAATCACAACGGATGCCAACGAGATCATGGCGCCCGTCCATAACCGGATGCCGGTGATCCTTCACCCCAAGGATTTCGCATGGTGGCTTCGCAGGGATGAGGAGCGGCCGCCAGTCGAGTTGCTTAAGCCATATGAGGCAAAAGCAATGTCTGCTGGCCCTTGCAATAAGCTAGTCGGAAACGTGAAGAACAACGGACCAGGAATGCTTAATAGTGCATGATGACAGGGGAATTTAGCTGAAGCGGTAAGTCTCGAATCGTTCCATGCAATGATGCTGCATCTAAAATGTTCCTCAACTTCAGTCTGCAGGACCAGATCAGGGGGATGGGAAAGAGACGCATCTGGCAGGGTGCGTAGCCAAATCTAGCCAGCCCGCACAATTCCCGTTCAACTCAGCTAGTCGTCTCCTCGGCCATTTCGCGGCTGTGCGTGCCCTGATGCGCGTCAACCCACGCTGAGTACGATCCCCTTCCGACATCCGCACTGCTCGGCATTGTGCGTGGATATAGACAAAGGTTCCGAGTTGAATCGTTGAATCTTCAACTCCCCGCCTCTCATCCAGGCTCCGCGCCAAAACAAAATGCGTGGACACTCGTCCGCGCATTCTCGTATTCGTCAATTTCGCGACCAGTAACTCGTGCGGATAAGGTTCTCGCTAGCATCCAGGGAGCTGATTCAGCGTGTCCATTCTCTTCCGACTAACACGCGAGTTACTCTTTCTATCTCAGTGCCTCTCTGCTTTCATTCGCTAATTAGGCTACGTGGAGATTTATCAACAATCTTCTCGCGGTTACGGACGTAATAAATAAGAGCGGTTAACCGTAACTCGGCTATTGATTGTTTTTATTCCGGTGCTAGTATCTACCCAAATTAAAACCTAAATCCTTGGCACGCCTTGCACCGTGAACTGAATTTTGCAAGATCAGTGGCACCTTGCTTGGAATTTGCCTATGACAGAGAAAAGGGATACCTATGTCTGTACATGCCATTTCCTTCAAGTCTATCCGGGCCTATATTTATGGTCTTGCAGTTGCAACACTTTTAACCGCTTGCGGCGTGCAGGCGCAATTAGTTTCGGCTGATTTTGGCAGCAGAAACGGTGCAACACCAGTGGTTCCGAGCGGCCTGTTGACCGTAGGCGGAACCGGATCCAGCCTGACAAACTCTGCTGCGATCAACACGATGACCAGTGCCGGACTGAACCACACCCGCTTCTGGATCAATCTCAACCAGATCTACGCTACTTCGACTGGAAACTTCACCAGCCTGGGACAGACCCTGGCACGCATGAAGGCAGCCGGCATTCACCCATTGGGTGTTGTGTTTGGAACCCCGGCGTCGCTCGCGCCGAGCACCTGCTCCGCTCCTTCTAATGTGAAGACCTGGGGCGAGATGGCAGCTGCTGTCGTGGCCTATGCAGATAAGAACTATCCGGGCGTGTTACAGGATTACGAGATCTGGAACGAGCCAGAGTTGGCCAACTCTCTTTGCATCACAGATGATACGGCCCGCCTGAATGCATACGTTTCGATGTTTGCCTCGGCTGCATCCGCTATGCATGCGCAGGCCAAGGCGGATGGACAGCCCATTCGGACCGGCGGCCCCGTGATTTCGCGCCTCAAAGCGATGGGCCCGATCTGGATACCGGCCCTACTTAGCAATACATCGACGGCGCCCTATGTCGACTTCGTAAGTTATCACATCTATCTTAGTGGGCTCACTAACATACAAGCGGGCATGAACTGGGCGCAGTTGTATGCGATGACCCAGTCTACTTCGGGTGGCCTGGCCTATTACTACAAGCTTCTGGAGCCGTTGGTCAGGCAGGGTCACCAGCCGAACGCCGCATCGACACCCATTTATGTCAGCGAATTCAATGATGGATGGGCTTTTGCCGTCGATTGCTGCCGCAACGACCCGACGTATGGGCCGCTCTGGAATGGTCTGGCAATCACAGACATGCTGAACGTGGTCTATAGTGGAATGCCGACCGTCCCGAGCAAGCTTGGTTACTTCAATGCGACCGGCAATTTTCTGCATTTCTAGGTCAGTGGAACGCGGCCATGAACTGCAGCCCCGCGGCATACACACCTTACCCGCAGTTTTACGCCTACCAGTTATTTGCCTCGCCTCAATATCTTGATCTGCAGGCCGGCGGACACATGGCCGTTTCTGTGTCGCCTGGAACCACAACAGCGGGTCTACAAACGTCGGCATTTTATACGAGCTCCGCCGACAGCGTAGTCATCATCAATCCGACTGCAACTGCGTATGGTGCAGTTACCGTCAACCTCACCAATCCTGGATTCACCGCTCCCACGGCTAAGCAGTATCTCCTCAATAAGGCGAACGGCCAGATCGCGGGCAGCGCAGTTACACTGACGGCCATCACTGGCGGCTATACAGCACAAGTGGCCGTTCCGGCTTACTCTACTGTTGCGGTCTCGGTGAAGGGAACCGCTTCAACAACTCCGCCGCCGACACCTACCCCGACACCGACTGCAACTCCGACACCGACTCCGACTCCGACTCCGACTCCGACACCGACTCCAACACCCACTCCTACGCCTACGCCCGCTGCATTGCAGGCGGTGCTGGCGGTAACACCTTTAACAGCCACGCATCCTGCTGTGGTCAGCGCGACCGCATCGCAGACGGGTGGAGCGGCGATCGTTGGCCGCACCATCTCCTTCGGCGACGGAACATGGGCAAATTGGGTGACGAACGCTGCTCATACCTACACCAAGGCTGGAAGCTACACCGTCACACTGACTATTAAAGATCAGACTGGAAAGATCTCGACCGTCAGCCACCTGATCACGATTAACTAGCTCTAAGGATAAGAGCGGCTCGAAGTAGAGCCGCTCTTATACTTTGCTATTTTCGGTTCGACTTGACTTCCCTGCTCTAGCCCCGCCTCATACTTACGCCCTGCACTTCCTTTATCGCGACAGCTGCAACATGGCAAGACTATCGGGCACTTATCGGCGCCGACCGGTAGGTGCCCCTCTTCATACAGCGCACGATTCTGCAGCGTAAGCGTACGCCGAGAAACGCCGAGACCCTCTTGACGAGGGGTAGAGTGAGTCGTCAAGTGTCCGCTTGTTTTTAAGCGGACACGTGATGAGTGTGTCTTAGGCAGCTTGGGAAGCGTTGCTTTGGAGCGACGGCGCCAGGTTCCATGGCAGGAGTTCGTGGATCTGGGTGACGGGATGATCGGCGATGCGTGCGAGCACAGTGCGCAGATAGAGTTCCGGATCGAGCCCGTTGAGCTTGGCCGAGCCGATGAGGCTATACATGGCGGCGGCACGTTCGCCTCCGCAGTCAGAACCGGCGAACAGAAAGTTTTTGCGTCCGAGTGCCACAGCACGCAGAGCCCGTTCTGCGGCGCTGTTTCTATCTCGAGCAAACCTTCTTCGGTGTAGCGCGTGAGAGCTCGCCATCGCGAGAGCGCATAGCGGATCGCGCCTGCGGTTTCGCTTTTCGATGACAGACTGCGTTGGGCCTTCTCCATCCACCTTCGTAACTCAGCGAGCAGCGGCTTGGCTCGTGACTGACAAATGCTCAACCTCAGATCGGCAGGCTTGCCGCGAATCTCATCTTCGATCGCATAGAGAGCACCGATCCTGGCCAGTGCCTCGTCGCCAACTGTGCAATCCATTGCAAAAGCTTCCTCAAGCTTCTTTACAGTCAGATCGTCAAGCTTGGTCATCGCCGCGGCTATTTTGTGATTCGTCTGTTCCCGCTTAGTTGGTCTACCCATGCAATGTTTGGTGGTTAATACATCTCTTTCACTTGTGGCGGCGATCGATTAGCTAGTTTTCACTTCCAATTACTAGCGCGGCTCTTAAGAAGTGTGCGGTGATTATCGGTCGCAGACGTGTTCAGAGAGCACGCCAGCCGCCATAAATGAACGAAATGTTATTCAATGGACTGTTCCACTTTTTCGATTACCTGATCGAAGGTCTTCTTCTCTTCCACTTCCTCGACCTTTCGCGCAAGCACCCGTTGCCAGTTCGGCGGCAGCTTCCACACTTCCCATTTCCTTGCGCATTCCGCATTCACGCACAGCCGTTCGTATGTCCTCGTCTTCACATACGCGAGATGCTCGTACAGTTCCCTCTTCCATTGCTACGGAACTTTATCGCCTGGATCATGCGGACGAAAACTGCTAACTCCTGGCCACATTCGATGCAACGTGTTTCTTGGCAGTGTTTACACCGCCCCAGTTGCTTGACCTTACGGTTGTGGCACATCCAGCAGTTCATCTTTAGTGGGATTGATTGAATCGTATAACAGCCGTGCGTCTCGTCAAGTTATCGCACCACACTGCTAAGGGACACACGAGTTAGGCGCCGGCAATAACACGAAGGGATGATGCGGGCTTCTTTCAGGGAATTGCAGTGAGGGGATACCCTGAGCATACAATCACAGCGAAGTTCGATGGGTTAAGTATGGAAAAGAAGTCATGGACGGTAGTAGAACGATCAGCACAGTACGCTATCTTCAACTCTGGAACCGAACGCAAGAGGATTGATACCCCATCCAATCCGCACGATCGGCTGATCTTCATGTCACTCCAGCCTGGCATGGTTATTGAGCAACGTTCTCTCCAGCTCTTCCTGAGACCGCGGCTGATCCCTAAGCATTCCGATGAATAACCTCTGGAAAGTCCTCCAAAGAACATCACAGTATGCGGTCCTGACCTCAGAGACGGAGATTATCCGAATCCAGGCGCCTAGGCAGGGATTCGCTCACGTGCTGTACCTAACACTTCGACCTGGCGACCCTGCAGACCAGGACACCCTAGAGATCCTCTGGAAGTACAGGATAGGGGCCAAGCACTAGCCATCCTGGTGTTCACCCACTCGCGTACAATGGTGCGTAATTTCGTCAGAGGTTTGCCCATGCCAGCGCGATGGAATGTGGACAGGAACACGGGCGATCGGGCACTGCTATCGAGTGGGCTCGTGCTGAGAGAGGTACTCCGACCGAAGGCGTTGAGCGTAGTCCAGTTCTGCGACCTATTGCGTCCGGGCACGATCGTGCTCGATCGGGTGGTTCAGACACTTGATAAGTGGTAGGCACTGATGAGCACAAAGAAGACAACCCACAATCATAGGCGTATGGTCACCCGCTTTGCTGCCGGCGAGGAGCCTAGCATTTTGACGAGCATCTCTGATGAGTGCGCAGCGAACAACTGCCCTGCGTGCAAAGGCTCCTTCAACCGTGACGATTACCCTGGGTGCACCATTTTTTGTGTACACGAATGCCATCGGGCGCGGAATCAGGATTGAATGGCGAAATAGTATAAAGATACGCTTGTTGCGACATATGTTGATGTGTAGGACTTCTTTGAAGAGGGGTGCCATATGAAATATGAACTAAAGGATCGAGAGCTGCGCAAGATCCTAAAGAAGGTGGATAAACAGCGGGTAGTCGGAATAATTGCTGTTAAACAGCCTGGGATTCGTCCGGCACCGATAGTCGAATGGGGTCTCCCCTATGATGATGAGGAATTTAGCTGTGGGTTGCTCACATGCGAATTCCGAGGATGGGTAGAGAGATTTGGAGACGAGATACCAATAAAGAATATGAGAACGGGTGACGAAGTCTATAACCATCTCTTTCGCATCACTCAAGCAGGGCGGGCGGTTCTGGATCGCACTCAGACAATTTCCAATGTGGCCCTCATCGTAGCAATCATCAGCTTGCTAGCATCGATAGTCTCCTTGTGGGCTACCCATCACAATTGAGGCTAGCGATCTCAAACGCGGCATACTCCTCGCCCTTCGGTACGATAACCTTCTCCACTCCCCAGTGGTAGATGTCCCGATCGTTGAAGCCGTGCTTCTCGCAAAGCGTGTCCTGAAAACTCTTGATTAGGTTGTCGCCGTCCGATGCTTTGGACGAAACACCGAACACATACTTGACGCTCAGCTTGCCTTTGGGAATCGTGAGCGGCGGCAACAAGTATCCCAACTCAAGCTTGAATGCTTTGAGCTCTGGTGTTGCAAACCGCCTGCCTTTGATAGCTTCTGTTTACGGTGAGAGGTTTGATGCGGATGTGGTGCATTACAATGGGTCGTGTGGTCGGTTACTAATGGAGGTAGGCTATGAAAAACAGACCAAAACAAATTATCTATAGGTATAACGGAGACGCCAAAACGGAGGAAGTTGAAGACGACTTTCATGGCGACACGTGGCATAAGGATGGGGACCGCATAACGCGGAACGGCAAGAAGTGGAAAGTGGTGGCTATAAATGATGAGACTACTGCCGCGGGTCCCATGATGGTTCCTGTACACCGCGTGTTTCTTAAGGATGCGCTTTAGGCGCACTCACACTTCCTCGGCTTCCCATACGTAAACGTCCAGTAGCGGGTGCGGCAGGTCTTGCAGATAATGCCAGGCTTCATGAGCAGGTAAGTGACATTGCCCTCGGAATCCGTACCCCATAACCGGTTATAGTTCGTAGCCGTCGTGGCGGTGGGAAAGTTGGAAAGCGCTTTGTTGCTTTCCTGCTTTTCCATGGCCAGTTGTCACTGTGTTCTCACAGGTCAGCTTGCGATTGCTTCCATGCTGCGATTCCAGTCCTGTTCAAACTGCATCGGGCTGAGGTAATTCAGCGTCGAGTGCAATCGTGTTCGGTTATACCAGAAAAACCAATCAAGGACTTCATCCTTGGCCTGGCGAAGGGTTTCAAAGTGCTGGCCATGAAGCCGTTCCACCTTCAGCGACCCGAACAGCGTCTCCGCACACGCGTTGTCCCAGCAGTTCCCCTTGCGGCTCATCGAGGCCTTGTTTCCGTGCTCTCTGAGTTACTCCTGGAACTGCTGGCCGGCATATTGGCGGCCCCGATCGCTATGAAAGATCAGCCTCGTCTCGTGATCCGGTCTGCGTCTGAACCAGGCCATCTGGAAGGCATCGATCACCAGATCACTGCGCATATCTTTCGCCGAGCGACCAGCCCACGAGCTGGCCGGTGAACAGAGCGATGACCACTGCCAGAAACAACCAGCCCTCATCTGTAGCGATGAACGTGATATCTCCAACCCACACCGAGTTAGGTGTGGCCACCTTGAAGTTGCGACCCAACAGGTTCGGTGCAATCGGCAGACCATGTCGGCTGTCCGTGGTCGAGGTCCGGAAGCGACGCTTGCCGCGTGCCCGAATGCCGTGCCGCTGCATTAGCCGCTGCACCCGCTGTTTGCCTATGCGGACGCCCCGGCCCGCGCAGCTCTCTCCCTATCCGCAGCCATCCGTAAGCACCCCGATTCTCCGCAAATACGGCGCGGATGTGAACCAGCACTGCTGCATCGCTCATGTGGCGGCGCTCGAGAATGCGGCGGCGGCGAGCCAGGTGTTCATGAGCTGGACATGCGGGGGTGCAAACGGACCAGATCTTGGCACAATCATCACTGCCTGAGGGTGCAGTGGGTGAGGCGGATAGTGAACCATCAACAAAACGTGGGTAGTGTGTGAGTGCTTCGCAAATGCCCTCCGCATCGAGAGTAGCAAAGATGCAGACGGCGGTGGGGCCGCACCCTTCAACGTTGGGGTGGAGTGGTGATCCACCAGACCACTTCGCCCAGCAACGACCAATTCTTACTCGCCGAATATTCTTCCGGAGCATAGTGAGGGTTTTCTGGCACCAGCATTTGCTGCGCGCCCACCTGGCGCAGCCAACAAGCTTTCAGTCCTTGATCGCGATGGGATGCCACGATGACCTTGCCGTCTAGCGTAGACACATGCGCGCTGGCAGTATCAACGATGATGACTGAGCCATCTTTAATCAGGGGTGACATGGAATCGCCTTGAACTGTGAACCCCACCAGCGCCCGAGTATTGGTGCACCACTCCAACGGAGCAGTCATAATCTGGCTGACTTTGACGGAATCGAGATCGGGGGGTGGCCCAATGCCCGCTGCTGCGGCGTGGACCTTGGCATCCAAGAGCGGGATGGCTACTCCATCCGGAAGGTCATCCTTGCTGGTAGCAGAAATCCGTTGACTGCCCACCATCTCGAACGCGGTCAGCTTGACTACTACCGAGGTGTGAATCGACTTTTCATCGAAGAAGTGAGCGGGCGAATTCGATTCAGTAAGTCCTGCCTGTTCCCAGAAATGCAAGTTATCCGGAGTTCCGGCCAAGTTGGCCAGCTTGAAGTAAGTCTCAGCAGTCGGACGATGAGTTCCCCGAACCCACCGAGATACCGTCATGGGCGAAACGCTTAGCTTCTCGGCCAAGCCGGCCTGTGTCAATCCGAGGTTGCGAAGGAGTTCTTCGAGTTTTGCTGCCCAATCGGGCTTGTTCAGGGAGGACATTCAGCCTTCAATCTTGGCGAACAGTTTCATTAAATCGGCAATCGTATACATGACTTAGATCGTGGAGCAGCCGCTCAGGGCCCGCTTTGGCTTAGGTACCGGAATTGTGCGAAGCTGGAGAAGTTCTGCTCGCATGGCCGTCGACTGCTGTGGGCGATGCACGGCTATAGAGATTGGCGTGCAATTTCTTCGCAATCTGGTAGCAATCGCAGGCCGCCGCCTCAAGACGTTCCCGCTCCAGAATCGTCACGCGGCCCCGGTTATATTCGATCAAGCCGCTTCTCTGGAGAACTCCAGCGATGATGGTAACTGTGCTACGCCTTGCTCCGAGCATCATCCCGAGAAACTCCTGCGTAAAGTCCAAAACGTCGGATTGAGTCCGATCCTGAGCCATAAGAAGCCAGCGCGCGAGCCGCTCCTCCGCTTCATGGAGGCGGTGACAACCGGCGAGCTGGCCGAGGTTGACAGTCTGCTCCTGCTCAAACTCGAGAATTCGGCCGCGGATTTCCTCATTGCTTCTAAAAACGGGTACCAGGTCAGAAAAGGGCATCCTCAAGGCGCTACCCGCCAATTGCACAAAACAGTTGGTCGAAACTTTAGCTGGCCCGAGGAGATGGAGACCGCCTACCATTCCCTCGCGGCCAATGAGTCCGACCTCCGCCGTTGCCCCATCCGTCATCACTGTGACCACGGACGCGATTCCTGATGTCAGGAAATAAGCGTAATGAGGTTTGCTCTCTGCTTCGTACAAGACCTTCCTAAGGGAAAGATCAACCTCGACGCAACGGCTCAGGAGTAAGTTCCGGCTGTCTTGAGAAAGCGACTTTAAAAGCAAGTTCAAGGGCTGGGTAGACATGATGGCTCCTTTGCTTCAGTTCGCAAGGAGGCTGCGGAAGTCCAGCGCATCACGTCTCTGAATAGAGGCTGGCGGCGATGTCAGCTGCTGGGATAGTACTCTTTCCAAGAAAAATACATTGTTCGGTGGACGACAAACCAAGGTCAGATGAAAGGCAGACGCTTAATCCCCTTGAGACTAACATTCGGCTACCGTTTCAAAACACATCAACAAAGAGGCAGGTAATGTCCTCACCTCCCGCCATTCTGATCTTTGGGCACGACCCGCAGTTGCTTGAAACGCGACGCTTGATGTTAGAACAAGTAGGATATTGGATTTGGTCCGCAAGCGATATTTCTGAAGTGGTCCGCCTTATTGCGGACCGAGATGTAGACCTTTTAATCCTCTGCCACTCTTTGTCAACGGAGGAATGTGAGCGCGCTATTGCTCTTAGCAGCTTGAGAGTGCCTCCCTTGGAATGCCTTGTTCTCACGGCTGTTCAGGTCCGTCAATGTTCAGCCGATAGGGAATACAAGGTGCTGGACAGCCGGGACGGCCCGGCGAAGTTCATCGCGGAAGTGACAAGGCTAATTGCCCCTAAGAGCAGCTCTCATTCACATTTCTTTTAGCGCCCACCTAAAGGCCGCACTTATGGCAAGGATCGCTTTTTAATAAGAGAGTTCCGTCGATGCCGCAGCTTTTTCAGTGTTTCGTGGTGAGCAGGTTAACACTGTGTCCAGCATGACGGTTGGATGTACCGGGCTTGCGAGGATGTCGAAGTTAATTGGGAGCTTCCCGGAGTCAACCAGTGCTCGCAAATCTACTTGCCAAGGATCCATGCGATCAACGGAGGAGGGCAGTATCGTTCTACAACAAGAGATTTACTATCTGCTGAGGCGAGCCAGTGTAGTGAACCCGCAGAGTAGAAGATCCTCGTTGGGTCTTCGGTGAGGGCACATTACCTATCTCTGAAATAGACGAATCGATCGACCTCGGAGCTCCTGAGACCAGAAACAAAGTCCGCAATCTCAGAGATAGACATCGCTGTTTGCTTCGTGGAGAGCGGAGCGGAAGCGGTCGAGGTGGTGCGGATCAGAAGTGGGCGTGATAAAAAGGATGATTCAAAAATCAAATTATGAATACCAGGGCTGATGAACCGGACGCCCACCTGCGGCGCGGCCAAGTCCTCCTCAAAGCATCCATTGAGAGTACATATCGTCGATGCCTCCAGAAGGTAAGCGCCGCCTTGATCGTAAGCGGTCAGCTGAAACGTGTTCCTCCGGCCTTCGGCAGTCGGTAGGATTTCGACGCCAGTCCAAACGGGCTCTTCTCCACGCGCTAGGTGACACCAGGTCGGGTAATGAATGCCCGCCGGATACCATAAGCCAAGCTCGATTTCGCTGCCTTGACCCCCTCTAGAATAAGAGCCCCATTTGTACAACAGACTACGGGTGCTTTCCCGATCTTCCCTAATTCCAACTAGAGTGTATCTCCCCACGTGTACTGGGAAAACGCTGCCGGGTGTCGGCGCAAGCTCACGGTCTGCGGACTGGTATACAAGCAGCACACCGTATCCATAGATGTAAAGGGATGCTGCCAGGGACTAAGAGCGCGAAGGATACTAGCCATTTCCAACGCAGCGTTTTGTCACGAGGGTCGCCTCCGTTCTCTGAATCTGCAGCCCACGCCTTGGAAACCGCCCATCCACCTGATGATCTGCCTTTCCGTTGAATGAGTAGGACGAAGAGACTTGTTGCTATAAGAAAGAACAACGAGCCAATCACGTAGTCTGCGCCCGCAGCGTGTCCCTGCATAGAATGGAACCGCAAGGCCACCCAATAGTACAAAACCAACGTGCACAGTCTGATCAAGTTGAAGAGATACCCCAGCGCGACAGCGCAAGCGACCGCAATGATACGGAACCAGATTGAGAAGCGATATAAATAGCCCAATACCAAAGCGACATATCCCATACTGATTCCGCCTCTGATTCCGTTGCAGCCAGGCGCGATGAACATGCCGAATTCCGGAAGCCAAAAAGAACATCAAGCGCAACTGGTCGCCGTCCGGGTGTACCCCTATCGCCGCTGCAAAGGCGCGAGTTTGTGCGAGCTGAAATGTACTGCAGGGGCAAATCGACGAAGGATACAAAGGAATGGGGAACCGGATTTACAAGCAAGAGCAGCGACAGCGGAAACAAAGCTTGGCGCCAGACATGGGTACCACCGAAGAGGAGAATGATGCCGCTCGCATAACTAAACAGGATCAGTCCGAAAGGTATCAAAGGAATTGAGACC
This sequence comes from uncultured Acidobacteriaceae bacterium, assembly GCA_963748555.1. Taxonomy (GTDB): domain Bacteria; phylum Acidobacteriota; class Terriglobia; order Terriglobales; family Acidobacteriaceae; genus CAWKKW01. The sequence continues at coordinate 44,812 of CAVVJK010000001.1, read as the reverse complement.
CGCGAGCCAATCGCAAATCGAGCAATCGTGTCGTCCGCTACGTGAGCTGCTGCTACAGCGTAGATCAATGGCAGCAGCGCTCGCCAGCGGCGTTCCACCCCGTGACGTTGCCAGTAATCTCGCGGTCTCTGTGCCTACACTCTACAAGTGGATCCCAGCCTCCATGCAGCTTTGATCTGCTTTCCGAAGCCAATGACTGAACACTCGCGAGTGCGCATGGACGCCACACGCCGAACATCGGAACAGGAGTTTACGCGTAAGTGACAACCCATTCTGGGGTTGTGAGGTTCGGCTCTTCAGCTAAGGATGTTCTGAAACGCTCAAAGTATTCCCGTCCGGATCTTTGAACCACGCGACCTTTGCACCGGACGGAGAGGACCAAATGCCTAGCTCATCCTGATTCATGCCTTCATAAAACTCGAAGCGCACTCCTGCTTGCCCCAGGCTCTTAACGATTGCAGTGATCTCTGGGACTTGCCAACCCAACACAGTGCCATGGGCTGGAGGAAGCTCTTTAGCCATGCCAAGACGAAGCATGATGCCATTGGCCTCAAAGACCAACGCAAAGGGCGGCTCTTCCATCACCAAGTGAAGGCCAAGCGTGTCCCGATAGAATTCTTTCGCGCGGGCTACGTCAACGATGGAAACAAATCCGATGATGTTGTACTTTCCGAGTCCGGAAGATTGTGACATACAGCTATGATCATCTTCTCTAGCTGTTGTCGCAAGATCGTTATTGCGCCATACTATGTCTCTATTGCGACATCACGAAGTCTTGACCGAATACGATCCTAAGCGTGGCGTTTCTATCGCGACGCTCGACTACGAATACCCGTCCGCTTTTCAGGTGCCAGAACACGCACACGGGTCGGATCAACTGATCCACGCAATTAGCGGACTTATGGAGGTATCTTCCAATCAGGGCGTGTACCTCGTACCACCGCAATTTGCATTGTGGATTCCAGCCCGGACCTACCATCGCATCTACATGCCTGGACCTGTGTCGATGCGCACGCTTTATCTGCAAACGCGGCTGGTCGCAAGACCGGAACCGTATTGCGCTGTACTGCACGTGACTCCACTGCTGCGAGAACTCATTGTTGAGACCGTACGTGTAGGCCAGATTCGTATGCGGGATCGATACGAGTGTGCACTTCGAGACCTGCTCATCTCTCAGCTTCAAAAGGCTTCGCCGATGCCAACGTTTGTGACACTGCCGCGAGAACGGCGGGCACTTGCGGTGGCGCAGGGGATATTGCGGAATCCCGGTGTATCGAAAACCATGGCGGCTCTATGTGCTGAGGTTGGAGTCAGCGTTAGAACCATTGAGAGAGCATTTCACAAGGAGACCGGCACCAATTTTGAGTCGTGGCGACGACACGTCCGTTTGAAGAAAGCGGTGGAATTGCTGGTTTCAGGATGTTCCGTCAAGGAAGTAGCCTGCAAGATCGGCTATTCCCAGTCAAGTACCTTTGTTGAATTATTCCGTCAGACATTTGGAACAACTCCAAAGGCATGGATCTCAGGTTTGGAGACGGCGAGCCATCCATCTAACCAATCAAAGAAAGAGTGACCCTTGCACCCCGCACTCAGGGAGACCATTTACCACCCGTCGAGACCTGAACAGAGTTCACAATGTCTTAGCGTGCTCTATTGTCCTTTTTCTGACGGGACCCCAAACTCAGCAGAGAAGAGTTTTCTCATCGATAGACATCAGCCCGCCGTGGCTCTCACAGAGTAGAAGTCCCATAGACGGGGCATCCCGCTCGGTGCGGAGAATACCATCGATTGGTGTGCTTGCCGGCGTACTCAGGACACATTCAGCTCTCCGCAGGCTTGCACTCATGCTCCAGAAGAACCCAGAGCGGCTTACCAATGGAGCCAGGCTGTATCGGGTCAAGCCGTGCTCAAATCCACAACTGAGGCAACAAAGCGCGTGCTTTGTTTCGGCATACTCCCTACGCACGACATCCTCGGGAAGCTTGTCGTCCGTCATGAACATTTGCTACCCCTTCATCCTTAGTTCGGTGTGTACTGCTCGTCGCTGAGGTTAAGAGTAATCGCTGATGAATTTCGCTCTGCAGGCAGCGCCGTCCGCATTCGGTCGATGTCGAAGAAGATGACGCCCAGGCATTCCACTACCGGAAGGACATCAGTACTTTGTGACCTCGAGGTTGTGGAGCACCGGACTGCATCGACCAATTGCGCGCGAAGATAAGGCCAATTAAAACGGCTTCTATGCTGCGCTCCATGGCCCTTGCGTGACGGCACATTCCAATATACTATTGAGGTAAACGATACAAAATAAAGCACTTATGTCCGATAATGTATCTTCTGTATAGTGAACGGGTGGCCGTCAGCAAAGTCCCGCCCAAATTTTTTGGTGTTACCAGGTAAACGAGACGAGTGCAGGCTACAGGAGAAGTTGCCAGTACCCCACATCAGTCCAACGATCGAATTTGTTCCCGACTTCCCGAAACTGGGCTACCTTCTCGAATTCGAGCTTCTCATGTAGCGCCACGCTAGCGTCGTTCGGCAACGCTATGCCTCCAATCACAGTATGAAATTTTCGCTGACGCAATTCGTCTAGCAGTGCACGATACAGCTGAGAACCGATGCGTCTTCCAATTGAGTCGGCGCGCACGTAGACCGTCGACTCAACCGAATGGCGGTAAGCGCATCGTCCTTTCCATTTGCTCGCATAACAAAAGCCCTGAAGGCTTTCGTCCTGTTCCCAAACGAGCCAAGGCAAACTTTGTAGGGTGTCGGCGATCCGCTGAGCCATCGCATCTGTTGAGACGGATTCCTCTTCAAAGGTGATTGCCGTACCGAGAACGTAATGGTTATAGATTTTGCAGATCTCCGCCGCATCATCCGTCTTAGCGTATCGGATCATAGGTTCACCTAATATTCTGCACGACTAGCGTCCATCGCAATCTCAGCATTCGATGCTTCGAAAAATCGTCGCCTCATCCAAAAAGCGACGTTTACCAAGCCAATCAGTGCCGGGACTTCGATTAGCGGCCCGACGACGCCGACGAATGCCTCGCCGGATTTCAATCCGAAGACGGCCACGGCTACCGCTATCGCCAACTCGAAATTGTTGCCCGCAGCTGTGAAGGATAGCGTTGCGGATTGCGCGTAGTCCGCGCCCAGCTTCTTGCCCATCCAAAAGCTGACCAGGAACATGATGAGGAAGTAGATGACGAGCGGGATCGCTATCTTGACCACATCGAACGGAAGTCGCACGATCAAATCGCCCTTGAGTGAAAACATGACGAGAATCGTGAACAGCAGTGCGATGAGGGTCAGAGGGCTGATGCGAGGAATGAAGCGAGTCCGATACCACTGCTCCCCTTTTGCACGGATCAGGAGGTAACGAGTGATGAAGCCAGCGACGAACGGAACACCCAAGTAAAGGCCAACGCTCTTCGCGATCTGGCCGATGCCGATAGGAACAATGCTTCCCTCAAGCCCAAACCATTTCGGCATGACTGTCAGGAAGACCCAGGCATAAAGGCTGTAGAAGAGCACCTGAAAGACGCTGTTGATGGCAACCAGCCCAGCCACATAATCCGTGTCGCCTTCCGCAAGTTCATTCCAGACCAGCACCATTGCGATACAGCGCGCTATGCCGATCAGGATCAGCCCGCGCATATAGGCGGGCTCGCCCCGGAGGAAGACGACGGCCAGGAGGAACATCAGCACCGGGCCAATAAGCCAGTTCTGCACGAGCGACAGCCCGAGAACGCGCTTGTTGCGGAATACCTCTCCCAGCTTTTCGTATCGCACCTTTGCCAGAGGCGGAAACATCATAATGATGAGGCCGATGGCGATCGGGATGTTTGTTGTCCCGGTCTGAAAGCGGTTGACGAAGCCGGCTGACGATGGAATGAAGTGGCCGATGGAAACGCCTATCGCCATAGCAAGAAAGATCCAGAGCGTCAGAAATCGGTCAAGAAACGAGAGCTTCTTTCGAGCGGCAGGGGCACAGACGCGGCCTTGAGTAACGGGGGCGGCGGACATTAGCAGGCCTCGCAGGTTGCTTCGTGGATGGTTGTCGGTATTGGAGCGCCTTCGAGTAGGGCGTACTTTGCCGGGGAGCAACACGCCTTTGTCAGCCGCGCCCTGTCAGCCTGCATTGTCTTTTCTTCTTTCAGCCAGCCGAGTGTCTGCCGCAGGATTTGTGCCGCTCCGATATGCGGAGGCATGACGATCCGATAGTGCATCCACTTCCCTTCCCGGCGCACCGCGACGATACCGGCGCTGCGGAGGTAAGCCAGATGACGCGAGATCTTCGGTTGAGGGCCGCCCAGGATCTCAACAAAGTAGCAAACACAAATCTCTTGGTCGCCAATGAGATTCAGGATTCGGAGCCTAGTGTTATCCCCGAGAGCCTGAAAGAACCGTTCCATGTTGAAGGTCTGCTTCGCTGCCATATATTTATGTATACGCCTTGACGAATGCGAACGCAAGACATATAGTCGCCTAAGCGAATGTTTGGAGGCGATATGTCAGAGCAGCTATTGGATTCGGTGAAGTCGAAGTACGGAGCAGTTGCAGAGAGCGCGCTAACGAACGATCACGCAGGCGTGCAAGCGGTCGCGGAAGCCTTTGGCTACAGCGCCGAAGAGCTCACTTCAATTCCGGCAGGGGCTAATATGGGCCTCTCCTGCGGCAATCCCACAGCGACGGCCCACTTGAGAGCCGGAGAGGTTGTGGTCGATCTTGGCTCAGGCGGAGGTCTTGACGTTTTTCTAGCTTCGAAGATGGTTGGGCCAGAGGGCCGCGCCATTGGCATTGATGTGACCACGGCGATGATCGAGCGCTCGCGTGAGAATGCGCACCAGGGCGGCTACACCAATGTGGAGTTCTACCAGTCCACTATCGACCGGATTCCGCTCCCGGATGCTTCAGTCGATTGCGTCATTTCGAACTGCGTCGTGAATCTGGCGCCGGACAAACCTGCTGTCTTCCGCGAGATAGCCCGCGTCCTGAAGCCGGGTGGCCGGGTTGCCCTCAGCGATATTGCACTGAAACACGAGTTGCCGGAAGCCGTTGCCCAAAGCATGGCGGCATACGTCGGCTGCATCGCAGGAGCCATCCTCATAGAGGACTATCGCGCAGGATTGCTCGCAGCAGGATTTCAGCACGTCGAGATCGTGGATAGTGGGGCAGACTTAAACGCATACGCGAAGGTTGAAAATCAGGCGGCTTGCTGCTCTCCCAGCATGGAAGCAGGCAATCCGTTCCAAGTGATCGAGGCGGCTTGCTGCACCCCAGCAGCCAGCGAGCCATCATTGCACGATGAGTTGACGACACTTCTCTCGCAATATGACGTGAACGCCGCGGCCGCCAGCGTCAAGGTGTATGCCGTAAAGCCAGTCGAGATCGCTCAATCGGATTGCTGTGGCCCGACCTGCTGCGCTCCAGCGGCCGCACAGTGACCATCGTCCTTCAAACCGACGCCGAATTGCACGCCCAGCTGGAACTGGCTCGACAGGTTCAGCTGCGCTTACTTCCCGACCGGCGCTGCTGCCTTAGCGACTGGGACGTAGCTTTTTCCTACGAATCTGCTGGATTTGTAAGCGGAGACTATGTCGATTTGATTCCTGCGGGCCCCGACGCGTTCTATTTTGCTCTCGGCGATGTGTCCGGCAAAGGGGTGGCAGCGTCCATGCTGATGTCGCATTTGCATGCCACGCTGCGGACACTGCTGCCTTCAAACCGGACGATTGAAGAAGTAGTGACCATCGCGAGCAGCACCTTTGTCAAAGCGCACTTCCTGCTCAATTTGCGACATTAGTACTGGGCAAAGCAGATCGCAGCGGGAATGTCGAGTTAGTCAACGCAGGTCACAACCCAGTCCTGCTTGTCGAAGGCGTCGAAGTTGAGATCATAGCGGCTGCGAGCCTTCCTCTCGGCATGTTTTGTTCGACTGATTTCACGAGCGTAAGGCGAAGTGTCAGAAGAGAGAGCACGCTGTTCCTGTACTCGGACGGGATTACGGAATCAACCGATACAACTGGAAACGACTTTGACCTGAACCGGCTCGCCGAAACGCTCCTTGAATCTAGGAATCGGCTCCCATCTGAGCTTGTGGAAACCATCCAACAGACCGTCAATGGCTTCACCAATGGTGCGCAACCAAGCGATGACCGCACAATGCTTGCGCTTCGCTGGTCACCGAAAGGAAGTTGAACAATGCCATTACAACGTCTTGTTTCTCTGCACAGGAAATTCCGCACGTTCGATCATGGCCGAGGCAATCATGAACCGGAAGGGGATGCCGACCTTCACCGCCTACAGTGCCGGAAGTCACCCTTCTGGTTCGGTGCGGCCCGAGGCCCTCAGCCAGATCGAGAACGCGGGTTTGAGCACGGAGGGCTTCCGGAGCAAGTCCTGGGATGAGTTCTCTAAGTTGGATTCCCCCTCACTTGATTTCGTCTTCACCGTCTTGCTATTCGCAGCGCTTTCCTCTTTGTCTCGATAGTGACGGCTTACTACACACACCGAGATCGGTGGTCTCGGCTTCAGGTTCGATTCATGGGGGGAGACTTTTTCCAGGTACAAAGGAACAACATTCGTGCTTCGCTTCTTCTCTTCAACCCTGGATCTCGACCTAACGCAATAACGCACATCCAGCTTTCAGTCTCAGATGGCGCGAAGAACGTCGATCTTTACAGCCTACCAAGCATGCTTACGTTGCCGGAAGGGACAGAGCAACGAAAAACAAACTGGCTTCCGCAGAACATTCAGGTGGGATCTGGTGTCGGAGCAGAAGTGATGGGCTGGGACTACAAAGCCGTCCAATTCTCAAGGGACTGCACGTTGATCGTGCAGCTCAAAGATGTGTTCGGCAGGAACTATACCGTCAGACATCATTACAAGAACAATTGGCCGCGAGAGAAGTATCCAGATGATGTGAACTGAAGGCAGGCCGACAGGCATGCCCTGTGTTTACTTCTCATTTCACCCAAACGCCCCGATGCCTCAGACCGCGGACGCCGCGCCACCGTCATTTGATCATCCCGCTCGAATCAGTCTTGCTTGCCGGGCTCAAAGTTCAGTGGCACACTCTGAGCCGGTGGTTTGCGAACGTTGAAATCAATGTATGTCTGTTCGTGGCCTTCGGGGTGCTGCTCTCGCCACAGAACCAGCAGAAGCGGCGGAAAGTCCGTAAGGACAACCTTCGTCCGGTGGACCTTCGCGTGACATCCCGCACAGAGAGCGATCATCAGATGCAGCACGGAATTGCCCGGTTCCCGATGATGCACGCCGGGATCGGGATCACCGCACACCCTACAGGCGTATCCATCGCGCTCTAAGACCTGCTCTCGCAGGCCCCCGAAATACTCGGCATCCTGCCGTTTCAGCGTGTAGCAGGTCCCGCAGAGGCCCAGGGCGAGAACCTTCTCATTCCCACAGGGACAGCATATTGCGGTCTGGACCCCTTTCTTCAGAGCCCCACTCCTTCGTCTTCAGCCAGAGCTTTCAAGATAAATGACCAATCTACCACTCGTTCCAAAGTTTGATAGCAGCATTGAGGAATGCTTCACCATCAGCCTTAGCCCAACAAGTCTTAGTGTTGTCCCGCAGGAGGTAATACTGCCCGTTCGCGGTAACGAGCTTACTCTTATCCGCTTCTAATTGAATCCAATTAATTGCGTTCGTGAAACTGTCCACGTAAGAACTCGAGAATCTGTCATCAGGAACGTTGTAAAGCAATCCCTCCAAGTAGTACGAAGGCGCGCCCCCAGCGTTGAGGAGGTCATCGGCGACGAGTTTGCTTCGGAGATTCTTTAACACTCTTACTAAGGGCTTCAACCGCGAGCCCGACGATTGATGTTTTGTCGTCGAGTTTGTGCAGTGTTGACTGGGGTAATTGGCGATCCGAGTACCAGCTTTGTCGTAAAAACAAATTCCCTCATCAAAAGACTGATCGTAGAGTCCATTGAATTTGTAGTAGCGGCGGAACGCTACAGACGGGATAACATCAGCCTTCCGTCGATTCCCTTCCGCCTTGATCGAGAACGCTTTATCGCCAGAAGTCACAGCATTCGGTAAAGCATCATTGAGTGCTTTAAAAACGTCCGTTTTGAAGTGGATGTGATTGTACTTAGCGAGCGAATGCACCCCCCAGAACGCCGCTTCCTCTATGGGTGTTAACTTCGTTCGATCACTCTCAAACGAGTCGTCTAGCCGAATGACGATATCGACGTCACTTTCGGAAAAGATGTTCGTGCCATTGCCGTATGAACCTTGCAAAAACACCTTGTACTTTTTCCCAGCGTATGGAGTTGTCGCTGACTCCAGCACGTTTTTTACCGTGGCATAGGTGTCTCTCGACCCTGCGATCGCTCCCTGATGCGACCATGTACTAAGTTGAGTTTCGGGGATCCCCATCAGGTTCTCTCTTCCTTTTTAGATCAAAAACGCCCGGAGCTGCGGCTCACGATCAGCGAACGATTCCCTACCACGCTGCCTCAAGATATTTAACTTTTCGAGATTATGCTCCATGAGATCCGTAGCCATCTCAGGCCGCTCAAACGTGTCACTTATACGTATCGTCTCTATGTCTTTGAACAGGATGGCCCGAAGCTGGTCCATTGATTGTGTATTGATTTCGAGTGTTTTTTGCAGGAGTTGCACGCTGACGAGGTACTTTTTGGCGAACCACATTTTGAGAGACGGTTTCGGCTCAGGATATACGCCTACACCGACGTTCACGACTCGGATGTCTTTCCGATCTTTCTTCAGCGCTACGACTGCATCGGCGATTGCGTAGAGCGTGGGATTGTTGGCGCAATATCCTCCGTCAATCAGCTCGATAACATCGCCCGCCGCCGTGGTTACGGTTTTCCGTTTGAAGAACGGGTAAGCCGAGCATGACGCTTGCACCGCATCAGCGACTGTTACACCGAAACCAGGAGTGAAGGTGCCCTTGCGACCATGAGCTTGATCGAGGTTGCCTTTGAAAATCATCGGTCGTTCAGTCATCCATCGTGTCGTGACAACTCCTACACCGGTCAGAACCTCTTCGAATGTTTGCGTACCGAAGACCTCTGAAGATAACTTTGCCAGGGCCGCTGTTTTGGCTGCTGGGCTCCTCTCCCTCATGACTGCAGGCACATGCGCTTTATACAAGGCATGAATCTCGTCTACCGAGTAGCCCAGCGCTATAAGCGAGGCAATGATTGCCCCTGTGCTCGTCCCAAAGATGATGTCGAACCTTTGATAAAGAGGGCAATTCAACATCGCCTCGATCTCTTTCAGAACACCGAGCGTGTAGAAGCCCTTAGCGCCGCCACCGTCCAGTGCGAGGATTCGACAGATGCCATCCGGCTTGTATACAGTCGCGGAGATCCATTCCGCTGGAGCCGTCATCACGCCTCCTCCTTTCTCGCTCTTAGTAGGGGTGTCCTGTTAGCATTAACTCGCTTCCGTGGAAACAAAAACCACTTTGGAATTAACCTAAGGTGTTGCAGTGAATTGCATTCCGTGGGGTAGTAAAGTTGTCTTCTCTAAATTCAGAGGAAACAAGGGAGCTATGTCGTAGGCCTTCAGAGCGTCGTTATCCCTGCCAAGGCCCGCGAGCGCGAAACCTTCCAGCGTCCGAATCTTGAAGTCCCGAGGTGAGCGCTGCAGTTCAGATCTGGACAACTGCATCGGTTGGGAGTACTTACTGGCCTGCAGCGCCGCCTGGATTACTTGCATCGCGTCCGCAGGAGATTCGCCTGTGCGAGTCCCTCGATAGCAGGCACTACGACCAACACGAGCACCGCCACTTCCCCTCGCACACTTCTTTCGGTCAACCCTGTAAGGCGCGGCTTGAGAACTTCACGAGTGTAGTCATTGCGGCTCCAACGTGGAAGATTATGACACACGACTGCGAGCCTCCTGATATGCAGGTGTTTGCGACGCGCGGAATGCGTCATTCCGGTCTTTGTGATCGCAGGACAGTTCTCTGGCACAACTGTGCCGGAGATCGTGCTCGCTGATGCTGGCTGGGCCGAGAAGAGACCAGGCCGCGCAAGTACGATCTGAAGAGGAACTCGATGCCCACATCCAAGCGCTATGTGAATTATTGCTCTTGATTAGTGTATGCAGTTCTGGTTCGCGATGCTGAATTTATTGACCCGCCACACATTGTCTGCGCAGCCGGGGTTTCCATCGTAGAGATCGAAAATGCTGTCGCCGCTAACCGTGGTATTCATTACCGTGTTATGCACGCTACCCGCCTCGAGCACGATGCCGTAGGGTTGAAACTGCTGGGTTCCGGGAGACGCGCTCCGGTAGTTGTATATAAGGTTTCCGGAGCTTGCCTGCTGGCTCGTGCAGGGAGTTCCCGTAGGCCCCGTCGACGAGCAGCCGACGTACACCGCCGCAATGCCGTTGTATTGCGCGTACCCCGCATTCACCTGGTTGCTATTGCCGCCCGCGATCCAGATTCCATAGGTGCCGTTGTTGCTGGTCCCCACTCCATTCGGTCCCGCGCCGCTTACCCGGTTGTTGTAGGTATGGTTCAGAAAAACGCCGGCGGTAATCACGCCGGGAATGTTAGGCAGGTCGATTACGACGTTGTCCGCATCGCTCTCGATCCCGATTTTCCAGCCGCCGATGATCTGGTTAACTACCGGCGGAGTCGCCGTGCTGCCTTCGATCACCGTATATTTCGCAGTCTGCAACACGTGAATGGCAGTCGCGTCGAAGTCCTGCTCGATCCCTTCAATCAGGTGCCCATTCAGAAACAGCTTCGTGTGTGCCGCGCTGATATCGATACAGGCATTGAGCGCAGTCAGTCCCTGCAGACCGCTCAGGTCCCCATCGACAGAGTAGTCCCCCGCCTTGGTGATGGTGCAACCACAGGAGATGATAGAGCGGCTGCAAACAGTCTGTGCGTTTGCCGACCCGGCCACGCACAGCAGAAGCAGGCCCAGTCCGAGTTTTGTTGTCATGAGATTCCTCCGACGATCAATGCAATCCTACTGTAATGGCCCGCGGTTTAAATGGATATGTGCCTTCAATGCTTCACGGCCATGCACATTGAGCACGAAGCGCGACTTGATCTGCGGGAATACCGGTGGAGGCATCCGGGCTCTAAGAGTAATGAGCTTGCTAACGCCGACCAAGATTTCAAACGGGTTCGCGCTCGCATGAGACGGAGTAACGCCAATCTGGACACCGTAAAGCACGGCTTCCGTAGGTTTTTCAACAACTACCTTGAAGCGAAGCATGCTGGTGATCACGCTAGTCGTCGATGAAGCCAACGCAGCTTCTGCACTGGCTGCGGTGACTATGGATTAATCACATCTTGTGCTGCAAATATTACTCGGGCCCGCAAGCCCTACGGCCCGACCTTACGCACACTCCTAACGGAGAACAATTATGTTCTTCTGTTAACGACGAGCACACCTCTAGTTTGGCTGTACCAAATCATCGCGAGCCTCATTCGAACGACCGGAGGAAACATCGGGCCCCTGACTCGGCTCCTCACCCAGATCGAACGGGTTCTCAGCGTCAACGACCTTCACCCCGTCTCCAACGCGGTTATCGAGGCGGCGCGGGACAGGCCAAAGCCGCATTACGCCAAATCATCCTGAACCACTACGCTAATGATTCTGACCGCCAGCGCCGCTGAAAGTCGAAAGCTACAGCCAAGATCCTGCGCAGGAATTGTCGCGAAGATCACTTGTTCGTCCTCGGTAAACGTCGGCTGTGGATAAGACCTATTACTCCGATAAGAGCTTCACTGGCCCGAGGAGGCCGGAAGGCTCAAGAGCGGAGTCCGCTGTGAAGTAGTTCCAGGTCGTGAAGGTATATCTGCGGGCGGATGGACGCTTTTCTTCCTTTCGAAACCACTCGGGGAACTCCCTTAGAAAAGACCCGCCCTTCAACTCCGGATCTCCTTGTTCCCACACCACGTCCGGAGGCTGCTGTTCATCGCCGATCAAGCGATTGGCCCAGACGTTCGAAACAGCGATCTCGAGCAGGTTTTTGCCGGGTCGCGCGGATTTGGTGATCTCGATGCGCCATGGAGCGGTCCAGACAACGCCCAGGTTTTCTCCGTTGAGCGTGACTTCCGCAATGTGCTTCACGGCGCCGAGATCGAGGTACACTCGCTTCCCGCTGCTGAGGCCGGAACGCGATTGTCTTTCTGTAAATCGCGGTTCCAGAGTAGTACTTGATCCCGTCTTCCTCTCTTGTTGTCCAGTCCTCAAGGGAACTAAAAGTCACCGCGGCCGGCCCGCCCCATGCGGATCGAAATGCACGCTCCAGTCACCCTCTACTTCCGCAAGTCGTCGTGAGTCTTGGGAAATTTGGCTGTTTTGCCTATATCGCGCGCAACCGGTCGCGAAACACAATGAAATAGCTCTGGCATGCCGCAAAATGCAGAGGCAGTGTAGTTGCCTCTTCCTGTTTGGTCGAAGTCAGAGAGATCGCGCATCGTGCCCGTGACCGGATCCCACAGCTCAGGCTGTTTTCCGGTTGACGGAAAGGAACAGTGAACGGTGCCTTCCACGGCGAGACGTTTGCGACAAAGTAGATGTCCGTTTCGCCATCTCTGCGATGAATGCTTCGCATCTCCAGGCCGGCCGCTTCAGGTGTAGCCTGACAGCGGACGGCGTCGGTCGGCGCGACGTATACACCGCTTTGCAAGAGAGACTGGCAGCGCCACAAATAGGTAAGCCATGCCTTTCCCGGCTTCCACCATGTCTGGTAGCGGCCCAGGTGAATACCCCATCGCCCCATGGCGTTTCCGGGTTGGTACTTGTCGCTCCCAGGGCTGCTGCACAAAGTGGTGCACGTTGATGCGGTTCACGCCAGCGCAGAACGCGGCATCGCCGATCGGCTTGAGCCACGCCGGGTGTTCGCGCCATTGCGCGAACTCCGGTGCGCTGGTGAAGGATTCCGCGCTGATGAGGCGGTTGCCACCCGCATGCGCAGCCTTCACCACTGGTTCCAGACTCGACGGGGAAAACCGATTGTCGGTGGTCCAGAACTCGACGGTCGGCAGATCCAGGAACTTGACCACCTCGTCGATCTCCCACGGACCCTCATAGGGCTCAGCGGCGAATTTGAGACCCGCCGCGTTTGCCAGCGGCCGCGGAACAGCCCAGTAGCAATCCCTGTATAGATCGTGGATCGTGCGTGTCATGTCCTGTTTGAATCGCGCCGTCTCTGCATCGCTGCCGATCGTGCGTCCGGCAAGGACTGGCATCCAGGCGAGAAGATCATAGCCTCGGCGCGATTGAAATTCCTGGCGCATCTTCGGAGTCCACGTGGGAGTGCCGGCTTCATAGCTGTCGCAATAGAACGTGGTCAGTGGGTTGCCAACATAGTCGCCGACATGCTTCTTCATCTCTGAGATCACGTGCTGCACGTGGAACGTCACAGCATCGCTGTTCATCTTGTCGCACTCCAGGCCCATTGCGGCCCATTGCGCCGGCTGGTTCATTGCGCCCGTCGTCGTGTGTCCAAATCTATACAAGATCCAATCACCTTCCGGCACATTCCAGGTGATCTCTCCATCCGCGGTCATCTGGCCGGATAGGTCGATGACCTGGGCCTTGTCGACGCGACCCTTCTGCAGGAACCGCCAGCACGGCGATGTCACGAAAGTAAGTGCGCTTGGCCTCGACCTGAGGAACATCGATTCTTGCCCAGCGACGGGATATACACCTTGGGAAATGGATTCCCAGGGGTCATGTCCACGAGGGGCCGCTTCAGATTCCCTGAGAATTGCGAGCCTCCCTGGACCCGTTGCTCCGACCACACAAGTTCCTGCATGGAGAGCTCCGGAGTAATCCATGTTCCGCCGCTGCTTTCATATCCGGCGCAATTGTGAAGGATCAATTCCAGTCCAAGACGTCTGGCTTCCGCGCAGGCGTGACGGATCATCGCCCACCAGGGATCAGTGAAGGCGACGATCTCGGGCGTAGGGCTGTTGTGAATTACGCCTGACCACGGCGTGAGAGTGTCCGCGAGGCTGAAGATGGTGGCGCCGCCGATCCCGGCTTCCTGCATCGCTTCGAGGTCGCGGGTGATTCCTTCCTTGCTGATATTGCACCCCATCCACATCCAGAGGACATAGGGGCGCGCAGAATGGGGCGGTGAAAGGAACTTCGCTTCAAGATCGGAAGACGTCGACGGGTCTTGCAACAATTCTGCGGCTTGCACCACTCCACTGAAATAAAGAGGAACACCGCTTAACGATATGCAGAACTGCCGCCTGCTGAACATAGCCACACTCCATGATGACCGCCAAAAGATCCTATGTCAGCGAAACCTTCAGTGCTGCCGCAAAATCCGTTTTAGGTTGATAGCGCTTTGGCAATTCGACATGGAGTCCGTCAGCCGATTGTTTCCACGAGATCATTTCATTGGTGCCGAGCAATTGAACCTTGGCAATTTTTCCGGGATTGGTTCCGGCCGATGTACCAAGCGATTGCACGACCAGCGGTTCTGTCGGCCATCCGAGGACGATTGCGTAGATCACCGTGTTGGCTCTTGTTGCGCGTGAAGCGGATGTCCTTCACTCCCAGTTTGCTGATGCTATCGCCCTGGAACGAACCGCTTTTCACGCTATTTGGACCTTCGCCGGCAATCTTCCATGGACGGGTCGAATAGATCGCTTCGCCGTTCACCTGCATCCAGTCCGTTATTTGATCCAGGACTGCGATCTCTTTCGCGTCGATGGTCCCATCCGGTCTTTCCGGGAACATTCAGGATGAACGTTCCATTCTTGCTTACTGTGTCGATCAGCCAATGAATGACATCCCTCGGCGGGAGATATCCGCCGAATTCTCCATCCTTTTCAAGAAGTGACCGATTGTAGTGCCATTCTCCAATGCAGGTTTCTGACTGCCAGGCGTACTCCATGATTTTGCTGGTGAGTCCGCGTTCATAGTCTGCGATCACGGCCTTCGCCAGCCGATCGGGTACCTCTTTGATGTTGATCACGGCTTCAAGCTTGCCGCCATGAGTTTTCAGATTGTGGTTGTAGAAGTACGAGCCGATGTTCATGCCGCCCCATCCCAGAGGGAACAGCGAGTTGTCGAAATAGAGCAGGTCCGGATCGTGTTGATCGATCAGATCGCGGGTGCGGTCGTAGAAGTTCTTCACGTAGGAGATGTCAGGCAGAGCGGAGAACGGATGCTTCACCCCATAGAGGCGCTGCGGATCCAGTCCCTCCCACCATTGACCTTTTCCGTCTGCCATCGTGAGCGCGCCATCGTACGGGCGCCCTTGGGACGAGCCCTTCTGATCCGCACCATGCGCGGTCTGGAACCACCACCAGTTACGTGCCTGGTGAACGGTGACGCCGAAGCGTAGGTCGTGCTTGCGGGCTGCTGCGGCCCAGTCGCCCACCACGTCGCGGTGAGGACCGATGTTTGCTGAATTCCATGGATGATGTTTGGAGTTCCACGCATCGAAACCGTCGTGATGATTGGCTAATGCGATAAAGAGCTTCGCGCCCGCTTTTTTGTAGCGCTCGATCAGCGCATCCGGTTCCCAGTTAAGCAGTGTCCATTGTGGACAAAGGTCCTTGTAGCCGAACTTCGACGGCGGGCCATAGTGGTCGAGATGATACTTGTACTGGTCGGATCCCTCCATGTACATGTTTCGTGCATACCAGTCTCCCGCTTCGGGCACGCATTGCGGGCTCCAATGCGCCCAGATCCCGAACTTGGCATCGCGATACCATTCCGGCGCCTCGTATTCCAGCAGCGAATCCCATGTGGGTTTGAATGGGCCTTCACCGCCCAGATTTGGAATGGGTGACTCCATCGGAACACCATCCCACGAACCGCCGTTCACCGGGAGAGCAGGGGGCTCTCCCCACGCGGTCGCCTTCCAGGACTTCTCGTCGAGAGATTCCCTTAAGAACTGGCCGTTCTCGAAGGCGAAGAACTGCCGTTGATCCGGAGGGGTGGCACAGAACTTTGCGTAGTCTTCGGAATAGGTGTTGAGAGATTGAAACTCGGAGGACTGCGCCGGGCTATCCGCTTGAGCACCGAGGCGGAGCGATCTGGCCGCAGCCGCTGCAGCCATCAATTTGCAAAAGTCTCTCCGCCGCATTCAGAACTCCTCCTAACGCGACCAATCCATCTCAAGAGAATAAGCGGTGCCCGAAAATGGCTTCCCGTGACGGCTTAAAAAGTAACTTTCAGCCCGGCCTGCATGACGCGGGGCGGGACTGGGCCAATTCCAGTGATCTGTCCGAAATTGCTGTCGGTGGGGTTATTGTCGGGCGTGCCGTAGCTGGGATGATTGAGGGCGTTGAACATCTCCCAGCGAAACTGAACGTGATAGCGTTCGGCGACGCTCCAGTTCTTGATCATCGCGAGGTCCATGGTGTTCACCGGTGGCTCCTGAATCGCAGAATTTTTGCGAATTGCCCGGAGTCCCGTACTGGTTCTGCGTAAAGGCTAACGGATTGAAATAGGTATTGAGCCAATGACTCTTGCCGCCTTGGCGGATACTCAGTGGCTGCCCTGGAACGCGATCTGCCCGATCCTGTCCCACGTCAAATCCGGAGTTATTGTTGCCGTTGCCGCCGTTGATAGTGAAAGGTTCGCCGGACTCTGCAGTATAGATGGCACTCAATTCCCATCCGCCGACAAGGTTCTTCATCAGGAAGCGTCGCCCTTCGAAGGTAGGCGCGCGGTACAGGCCATAGGAAACCCACACCAACGGGACATTCAAACTGGATGGGCCCTTGTCATGTCCGATGTTGAATGGATCGCTGACACTCGATTCGAAGTCGGGATCGCCGGAACCACCCACGTCGGTGGTCTTCGACCAGGTGAAGTTACTCTGGAACTGGAAGCCGTGCGAGAAGCGATGTTCGAATCCCAGCCTGGAGCGAGCTGTAACTGGCGGTTCCTCCATTCTGAACCTGAATGATGGACCCGAAGTTTGGGTTGGGACGCAGGCCCCGCACCGGGTCAACCGGAACGCCAACTGCGCCGGTTTGCCCCGGGTTCCTTTCCACGGTTGTCGCCTGATGATAGGACTCGCTGGCTACGTAAGCGAGATGAAAGGCCAGCGACTTCGTAATCTGCTGCTCCAGGGAAAGGTTCCAGCTCTGGGTTACGCCTAACTTCAAATTCGGAAGGAACGTCGCAGGAACTCCCGTACCCATGCCGAAGGTGGAGTCCTTCGGCGGATTCTGCTGAGGACCGGCGAATGGTGGAAATGGACTCTTGCCCGGCGCGAGCCCAGGGCCTCCGGCAAAGTTGGTCCAGGGATTGTCGAACGGAATATACTGCGTCGTGCTTGACATCGGACTATAGCCGGGAGAGAACGGCGCGACATCCCAAACTCTCTGGTAGAAGGCATCTTCCATCGGAGTGGTGAACATGCCGAAAGCCGATCGTACCGTAGTCGTGGGTGTAACCGACCAGGCCACACCAATCCTTGGTTCGAAGTAGCTATAACTCGCGTTGTACAGGGTATCTGAGATACCCGGATCCCCGGGGAATACCAGCCCGACGGGAGCATTCGGGAAGCGGCTACTTTGCCTCCCCGGAATGTAAGTGGCTCCGCGCCCACCTGCAACTACCGCCGGCGTGTTCGGATCCCAGCGCAAGCCCAGTGTCACGGTGAGGTTTGGTTTGACCTTGTATTGATCTTGACCATATAACCCAAACATCCACTGTGACGTGGCACCGGCTTCACCCGCACCCTGGAACATCCCGGAAGCGTAACCTAACAGAAAATCTGCGAAAGGCACTCCGGTGTATTGGCCGTTGAAGCTGATGACCGGGCTCTGCACGAATGCCGAGCGCTCGGTGTGGTGGCGGTGGAACAGGTCGCCGCCTGCAGAGATAGTGTGACGTCCGGTCGTCTTGGTAAGGGTCTCGGTGAGGCTGTAGTCTCGACGTTTAGTGTCTACCGGGTTGCTGGAAAAGGAGACGAACCCGACAGGAGGCGCATACGGGCTTACCGCCCCACCCGCGACAACATTCAGGTCCTCGATGTAGCACGCATTCGGAGGATCGGCCACGTTGATAAATTGAGAGAGGCAGAGCGGTTGGCCGCTTGAGTTCCGCAAAGCCGTACCGGTGTGGAAGTCATAACTCACATACCCTACTGCCAGTGTATTGAGGGTTGTCGGGTTCACCGTCCATGTGTGGTTGATAACTTCGTTGAGATATACGCCGTTCGCACCAAGAATGGCAGCGAGGATGTTATTGGGCAGCGTCTCACTTTTTTGGTTATAGGTGTTTACGAAGCTGCGGACGAACATCCGCTGCTTCTCGTTAAGGTCGTAATCGAGCCGCGCCGTGAATTCGTTATAGATGGTTGGTTGGTTGGGCAGGGCGTAATTACTCTGGCCGGTCACGGGATCTTGCCCGACGGGGATGTATTTCAGCAGCGCTACTGCTCCCGGACTATACAAGGCAGGGTCGATCTTATCGTTGACAAACGGCGGCGGCAGAATGATCGGATTAGCCTGGGTGAGCAAAGCCGAAAAATCGCCATTCCGCTCCGCTTGCGTGGGCGTATAGGTCGTGTTAGTCGAGGCCACCAGGCTCTGCCGAGTTCCCTGGTAATTGCCGAAGAAGAACAACTTATTCTTAAAAACCGGGCCGCCGAGATAGCCACCGTATTGATTGCGCTTGAGCGGGTCGACTTTATGACTAAAGGGATTCGACGCGTTGAAGACGTTGTTTCGCAGGAACTCGAACACGCCGCCGTGAAAATCATTCGCGCCGGACTTCGTCTGAATGCTGACAACCGCACTCGGCGCGAAACCGTTCCGCGCGTCAAAATTATTGGAGATCACCCGGAATTCCTGAGTCGCGTCCGGATTGGGAAATGGAAGCGCAAGCAACGTGTAGGTGTCCATGTTAGAAACACCATCGAGGAGATACCAGGTGCTGCCTTGCCGCTGACCGCCGGCTGATGCGCCGGATTCGTTCGGAAAGGAGTTCGTCGCCTGCAAAGTGGAGGCCTGGCTGTTCAGCTCGTTGGTAACACCTGCCGACAGGAAGACGAGCTGTCCCGGATCGCGGCCATTCAGCGGCAGTTCCTTCACCGTCGACTCATTCACCACCTGACTCACTTCCGCCGTCGTTGTGTTGATTAATTCGGCGCCGCCAGAGACGGTAATCGTATCCTGCGCGCCGCCTGTCTTTAGCGATAGATTCAACGTGGCCGATTGCCCGACAGTTAGATCAACGCCCGTCTCTATCAACGGCGCGAAGCCTTCATGCTCGGTGGTAACTTTGTATTGTCCCGGTGGCAGAGAGTTGAACGCATAGGTTCCGGCGCTGTCGCTTTCCACGGTTTGCGAAAGATTCGTTCCTACATTGTGAGCGGTCACCTTTACCTGGGGCACCACGGCGCCGCTTGGATCGGTCACAGATCCAGACAGGCGCGCACTGGTACTGGTCTGGCCGTTGCCGTGCAGGCCGAATAAGAGAATCGCGCCCGCGAGTCCGAGCAGTGCGCCACGCCGCGCACATACGACAAGCCGTTCGAAAATTCCGCCGTCGATCCGTCTTCATAGAGAATGCCTCCTTGACGTTCTTTGCCCACAGCGCAGATGGCTAACGTTCCTTCTGCCTATTCGCTTCGGCGAAGACTCCGATGCCTCAAGCGTCATTCGCAACGCGTTGGTAGTGCCTGATCCGCTTCCTGTCCCAAGAGTGCTGTTATCCGGCGTGTAACTCGACCCATACCGCGAATTGGAAAGCCGTTTCTCCGTGAAGCATCCATGGCCATGAACTAGGAGAAGTGGGATGTCTCTTGCAGGCCGAGAAAGTAGGGAGCCACCAATGTCTCGATACTTTACGTTACCGCTAACGTAAATTGCAATCTGTTTCTTAAATTTCTACGCAGCATGCCGTCTAGAGTGAATTTCGCACGCGGTCTATCGCAGGATTCAGGGGTTTGAAACAGCACACTTGGTGCAGCGATCTGGTCTGCTTGACCCTTGGACTAGCGCAGGGCAGGAAAGCCGGGACTTTCTGTGCGAAATGCCTGCAGAAGAGCGGCTGAGGGCTCCCACTCGCTGATCGCCGGATGCAGTAGCATGGCCTTGCGAGCGAGTTCAACCGAACCGCTTACCGCTGCCTCGATCGCCGCCCGCTCATACGCTTTCACGGCCAGTACGAGGCCCCGAACCTCCTCCGGCAGTTCCCCGCAAATTTCCGGCGTGACAGCATGCTTTGAAACAGCACAGGGTACTTCGACGATGTCCTCATGCTCCACGCCAGCAATTGCGCCGTGGTTCCGCACGTTGATGACGATCCTGCGCGGCTCGTCGCTGTAGAGCGCGTTCATCACGTCGAGGGCGATTCGATGGTAGCCGGTCGCCACGCGAAACGGGTCTTCCTGCAGCGCGAGCGACGGGTCGAACGCAGTTCCTCCCTTGGCTTCCAGCTGCATATAGGAGCCGGATCGCTGGTTCAGATACGCGACATAAATTGCGAGTGCGCGCTCCGGTCCGTTGGCAGCCAGCTCGGTTGAAAGCCGGCCAAACAAATCCTGGTTGAGTCTGGAGATCTCCTCGCCTCTGGTTGTGCCCGCGGCTCGCTGGTTTGCGAGTGCTCGTGTACGGCTGTAGTAGAAGTAAAGGTACTCGGTGGGAATCAGGCGCAGGCAGCGCAATAGCTCCACATCAAAGAGTGGCGCTTGATAGAGGCTTAGCAGCGCCTGTTCATTTTCCAGCAGCGCAGCAGTTACGTCCTGCCCGCGCAGCACGACTCGTCGGATCCATCCAAGATGGTTGAGGCCGACGTAGTCGCAATGTACTTCGTGCGGCTGCGCGTTCAGTGCGAGCGCGATTCGATGAAACAGCTCCGTCGGCGTGTCGCAGATACCGATCACCCGAATCGAGGTGTGATGACTTACCGCCTGGGTAATCAACCCTGCCGGGTTGGTGAAATTGATCAGCCACGCCTCCGGGCTAAGGCGCTCGACAACGCGCGCGTATTCGATCGCAACCGCGGCTGTGCGCAACGCCATGGCTACGCCGCCGGGTCCTGTCGTTTCCTGCCCGGGATAGCCGTTTGCGATCGAAATACGTTCATCGATCGCACGTGCCTGGATCCCGCCAACACGAATCGCCGTCAATACAAAGGAGGCGCCCTCGATGGCGTCTTCCAGAGCATTCGCAACTCGGATCCTGAGAGTGCCGCCTTCCCGTGCGACGAGCGCTCTGCCCAACTCGCACATTAAAGTCGCGCGGCCGGGATCCAGATCATAGAGCACCATCTCATCAATGCCGAGGTTTCGACTTGACTCGTTAACGCCATAGATCACCAAAGGCGTACGCACTCCACCGCCGCCGATCAAGGCGACCTTACGATTGCTCATGAATCCGCTCCAGTTCCTGTCGGGTTGCGAGCCCCATCAGTGCACCAACCATGCGTGTGGAGAGCGCACCGCAGATAGCCGCGCGCTCCAGGATCTCCATCGCGTCCGCATGGGACAGGAGCGCATCAATCAGGCCGGCATCGAACGCATCTCCGGCCCCGGTAGTGTCCACGACCCGGGTGACGGGCGAAGGCACGTGCAGCATTCTGCCGCCGGTACGAATAGCAGCGCCATCCGCCCCCAGCTTAACCACAACATGGGTAAAACCAAGCTCTTCGAGGCCTAGAAGCACCTCCTCGGGGCGAGCCTTTCCCGTCAGGTACTCCGCCTCTTTTCGATTGGGCAAGAAGTAGTCGATCTCGCGGCAGGTTTTCAGGTTTTCAGGATTGAGATACCAGTCGGGCTGCCATCCCACATCGAGAGAAACGACACATCCTGCGTGGCGCAGAGCTGGCAACATGACTTGAGCGATGCTCCTCTCGAGAGGAGCGGCGAAGTGGACATGGGAGGCCTGTTGCAATTGCTCCAACAATCCTGGCGACGATAGATATTCACTTAGCAGCTCGTTGTTTCCGGCGTAACTGTAAAATGACCTCTCGTCAGTCACGGAGACGCTTACCGTCACTCCTGAACTTCCGGGCATCACCTTCAATCCTTCGGTCGCGACACCGAACTCGCGAAGCCGCTTGTGTATCCAGACGCTCTCAACCTCACCGACCACGCCGAAGACCGCCGTCCTGCGGCCGAGCAAACCGAGACCGCAGGCGGTGATCGCTGCTCCTCCGCCGAGCTCGCGCAGATAGTTGCGCGTGAAGATTTCCTCGCCGGGCCGGGGCCAGTTCTGTAAGCCGGAGAACACGTGATCGATATAGATTTCGCCTACGGTCACTGCGTCCCAGAGTTTCGTCATGCGGCTACCTCCGCGAAGGGCCAGCTTGCCTTTTGTCGCGCACGCAGCAGGAAAATCCCAATACCGATCAGCAGGAAAGCTCCGGCCAAAGCAATGAATCGTGTGCCACTGGTAACTACGATATACATCCAACCGGCGAGTGCGATGAGAGCAGGTAACGGATAGAGCGGCATGCGGTAGGAATCAGCCGGTTCTCGCTTTTGCCTTCGAAGCAGGATGACAGCGACACATTGCGCGGCAAACTGCAATAAAGTTTGCGTGACAATCAAAGCGGTGATCAGGCTTTGCAGGCTGAACAAACAAGCCAGCGCCGAGCAGAATCCCATCGCCAGCACCGAGACATACGGAAACCTGCCCTTTTGGTGGAGGCGCGCGAAGACAGAAAAGAACTCTCCTTGCAGAGCTGCGGCGTAGGGAATACGCGAGTAGCCAAGCAAAATTGCGAAGACCGATCCAAACGATGCGATGAGAATCAGTATGGCTATGACCGTACCGCCAGCGTTGCCGTAGATGCGGACCATGAAGTCGGCCACGATGGCCTGCGAATGCATCGCCTCTCTCCACGGCACCACACCGATGATCGAGATGTTCATCACCAGATAGAGCACCGCAACCAGCACAATCGAGAACAGAATCGAGCGAGGGATCGTCTTCCGGGGAGTTTCAACCTCGTCGCCGATAAGGCAAACGTTGTAATAGCCGCCGTAGTCGTAAAGCGCGATGAGGGTAGAGGCTCCCAGCCCGAGGAAGAATGCGTTGTTCACGTGGAACGCGTCGCGGGGAAAGTCAAAGGCCATCGCGGGGTGAAAATGCAGCACGCCTGTCAAAATGATCCAAGCCGTCGAGCCAAGGACAATGACCGCGATGGCGATGGAAAGATGGGAGATGGAGCGGATGTTCCGGTATAGGAGTGCGGTGTTGATCAGGCAAACGGCCGCCGCCATCGCTACAGTAGCAGCGTGATGCAGATTGGGCAGCAGGTAGCCGGCATACTGCGCAAAGCCGACCGCGCCACCGGCGATAGAAATGGGCCCGAGAACGATGGCTTGCCACAAGAAGAGGAAGCTGAACAGCCGTCCAAAGCGATGCGGGCCGAATGCCTCGAGCAGGTAATGATAGGGACCGCCCGAATACGGCATCGACGAACCAAGTTCCGACCAAACCATGCCATCACAGAGCGAGATGAATGCGCCGAGAATCCATCCAAGCATCGCCTGAGGGCCGCCCATCGCAGCCAACGCGAGCGGGATGGTCAGGAAAGGTCCGACACCAATCATGTTCAGGACGTTGGCAGAAGACGCTCCCCAGAATCCCACTCTCGGCGCGACTTGAACCTGCTGCGGCACCTTCATACTTCCCCTTACGCTTGGAAATATGCGACATTTGTGAGTCGATTCAGGCGAGTTCCGGAACCGAAATGTTGGCATAGCGCGGAACGCGAGGTCAGTTCCGTCGCAGTTACGGTAGCGCTAACTCTAGCACAGAAATTCGAACCTTCAAACCGTTTCGAGAATTCGCAAGTAGAAGCCGAAGTAGTTTTCTTCGCCCGCACAGCCGAGCAGCTTAGAATGAAACCTGCGATTCCAGTCTCACGAGCCCTGTCGTTTCGGTCACTGGCGAATCCTTAAATCTAAGTACGTGGAGCACGGATGGCGATCCGGCTGAAAGATATTGCCAACGAGTTGAGTGTCTCGGTTATCACCGTTTCGAAGGCATTGCGCGGGAACACGGACATAAGCGAGGCCACTCGCGAGCGCATTCTGAAACGGATGAAGGAGCTCGATTATCAGCCTAACCTCACGGCGCGCAGCCTGGCTACCGGACAGTCTTTCATTCTTGGCCTCATCGTGCCGGACCTGCTCAATCCCTTCTTTACAGAGCTCGCGAAATCCATGGGCAGCGCGCTCCGAAAGAAATCCTACGGCCTTTTTCTGGCCTCCTCAGAAGAGGATCCTGAAGTTGAGCAGTCCGAGATCCGAATGATGCTTGCCCGTGGTGTCGATGCGCTGCTCATCGCGTCCTGCCAGACCGACGGACAGGGTTTTTCGAATGTTCAGAAGTCACGTACTCCCTTTGTCCTGCTGGATCGCCCGTTTCCGCAACTGAAGGCTAACTTCGTGGGCGCAGACGATTATGCCGGCGGCCGACTCGCTACTGAGCACCTGATTCAATTGGGTCGGAAGCGGATTGCCTACATCGGCAGCCCCGACCTGACACCGGCTGCCGAGCGATTTCGTGGCTTCCGCACGGCCCTCCGGGAGCATGACCTGGAACTGCGAGAGGGCTTCGCACTAAGGAACCCGTTGGTCGAAAAGGAAGCCAACCATGCAGGTTACGAGATGATGCAGACGCTGTTACGAAGGCGGTCGAGACCCGATGGTGTGTTCTGCCACAACGATGTCGTTGCGATTGGAGCGATGAAGGCCAGCATCGATGCTGGTTTCGCGATTCCTGAAGACATTGCCTTCGTGGGGTACGACAACGTGCGCTACTCCCAGTATCTTCCTATTCCGCTGACCTCGGTGGACCAGTCCACCGGAAGGCTCGGCAACGAAGCGGCTCAGCTAGCGCTCGACCTTGTCGTCAAGAAGATACAGAAGCCGAAGAGCATCTTGTCGGCACCGAAGTCTAGTCATGCGGCAATCAACGATCGGCACACAGGATCCGGCACAATTCATCCCGCAATCGCTCTCCAAGCAGCGAATCGAGAAGCAATATCAGTAAGCCGCGAAAAGTAAAGTGATGACCGCCTCATACGAATGAGGGCGGCCTGTCGCGGTCTTCCGATCCGAGAAGACTCGTTCGGGGTCTCGCTCATCTCAAAGACCAGTGTTCCTCCGGTCATAAGATCTTCGTGTTGAATCCAGCTCCGGCTGTAGGGCATGCCTTTCCATTTCACACTTTTCAAATATGGCCGATTTGGGCCGTTGTTTACCGCGTCGATCACAAGCTTCTTTCCGCCACCAAGCTCAAGCGTAGCCTTCTTGAATAGAGGGCTGCCAAATATGTAATTGCCACTGACCGGATCTACCGCATAGAGACCCAGTGCGCTCATGACGTACCAGGCAGACATCTGGCCGCAGTCCTCATTTCCAGCTAGACCATCGGGAGCATCGCGGTACTCTGAAGTCATCAAGCTGCGGACCAGCTCCTGGGTCTTATACGGCTTCCCGACATAGGCGTAGAGATAGGCAACATGATGGTCAGGCTCATTTCCCTGCGAATACTGCCCCACCATGCCAGAGATATCCGGTGGCGCGTCGGGAGGGAGTTCGGAACTCTGATGGAACAAGCGGTCAAGTTTGCGGACGAATGGCTGCTCGCCTCCAAACAGACCCATGTACTGGTTAATGTCGTGTTGATTCAGAAACGTCGCTTCCCACGAATTGCTTTCAGTGAAGTCGCGCCAAGCCTTGCTGTGCCCCATCCCTCGCGGATCAAATGGGTCGGCCCAGTCACCATTCTGCAAGCGTCCGCGTACAAAGGTAATGGAGCGGTCGAAAACATTTTTGTAGTTCCTTGACCTTGCCCGTAACAGCTGCGCGTCGCTCTCCGCGCCAGCTGCGGAGGCCAGATGCGCCATTGCCCAGTCGTCATAGGCATACTCCAGCGTCTTGCTCACGGCCTCGGGTTCCTTATCACACGCGATGAAACCAAGGGCTCGATATTGCGAAAGTCCCCGGTAGTTCTCAGCAAATGCGCGCTTCCGCCAGAGCTCGTAGGCATGACCGTAGTTGACGCCCGGTATGTCCTTCGCGTGAGCCTCGGCGATCACCACCGCCGAGTGGTAGCCGATCATGCATCCCGTTTCCACCCCTTGCAATGGCCAGACAGGCACTCCTTCGGGGCTCTGTTCCGCCATTCGGATCAGCGTATTCATCATCTCCGGTAGACGCTCGCGCTGCACCAGCGTGTACAAAGGATGCAAGGAGCGGTATGTATCCCAGAGCGAATAGGTCGTGTAGTTTCTTGCGCCGGCCGCAAGTTGATGGATGTTCGAATCCATGCCCCGATACTGCCCGTCGACATCATCAAAGGTGGTAGGCGCAACCATGGCATGGTACATGGCGGTATAGAACGTCTTGGTCTGCGCAGGGTCCTCGCTGTCGATAACTATCCGCGCTAGTTCGTTCTGCCAGGCTGCCTTTGCGGCTCCGCGAACCCCATCGAAGTCCCAACCCGGGACCTCCGATTCAAGGTTCTTCATGGCGCCCTCCATGCTCACTGCTGACATGCCCACCTTGACCAGAAGGGATCCCGCCGACTCCATCGGATAGTGGAGCACGCATTGGATGGACTTGCCTTCAGCGTCTCGCAGATTTACGGCGAAGGGTTTTTCATCCACTACGATCTCAGACTTGGAGAAGGGTCGCGATACCTTCATAGCGAAGAAGATTTCCCTCCCATTCGCCCATTGCGCACAGCGCCGGCCTCCTGTCACCGTGTCATTGCCGACCAGATGCAACTCCGCTGAAAGTATCTTGGATCTACCTGTCTTCGTCGGCAGATCGTCAGGTGTATCTACGAAGCCGTGGGCCAAGTCAACCACGAGGTGATTGCTATCGCCGGATGGAAACTGGTATCGGTGGAATCCGACTCTGGTGGTCGCCGTGAGCTCGGCGATAACTCCGGAGTCTTGTAACACGACAGAGTAATATCCGGGCTCAGCTTTTTCCTGTTGATGTGAAAATGTCGATCGATAGCCTGATCCTGGTTGGTCCGCGTCGCCTGGTTGGGTCCGCACCACTCCAGTTGATGGCATGATCAAAAAGTCCATCAGGTCGCCCACGCCCGTACCGCTGAGGTGGGTGTGACTGAAGCCAAGAATGGACCGGTCGTCATAGTGGTAGCCTGAACAATGATCCCAGCCGGACGTTCCTGTGTCTGGACTGAGTTGGACTGCACCGAAGGGCATCGTTGCTCCGGGATACGTGTGGCCGTGTCCACCCGTTCCGAGGAAGACATTCACTTCTTTGGTCAGGTCCTGCCCGCTACTTGTCTCCGCGTGCCCCATCAACCAAAAGCCATTGTGGGCGGCTGCAGCCGCAACGCTCGAGCCAGCTGCCGACTTCAGGAAACTTCTACGATTGATCTTGCGAAGCATCCCACTCTTCCTCCTGCACCACCCACTAGACCTGTACCTCATCGACCGGAGGAAGGGTAACTCGGAGAGCGGGAGGTGCTACCAATCGATTTGGTCCGGAAAGAACTCGGCGATCAGATCCTCATAGTAGGGCTTCAGTTCTTTTACGTTCGGCTTGGCCGCGCCCTTGGAGTACAGGTCGTACGGATTGAACTTAAGCACCCACGGCAACATTCTCTTGTCATGATCAGACATCAAGTGTTGATACGCACCCTGCTGGTGCCATGCATAGAAGGAGTGGTAACGCAGCATGTAGAGCGCCTCCTCCGGCATGTAGTTTCTTACTACGTGACCGATGTAGGCGTCATGCCCCCAGGACATATGTACATTGGCGAGTCCGCATTTCGGCTGATAGATGCCGTAAAGTGTCTGATACGCAGGGTTTCTGCTATCGGGATTGGCTGCGAAGTACTCCGGGAAGACGACCTTGTCAGAATAAGCGCAGCCGACGGGAAATGTATCTCCCACAACCGCCCACTGCGGTTCGCCATAAAGACACAGAACCTTACCCAGATCGTGAATGAATCCAGTGAGCACCATCCAACGCGGATGTCCATCGCGCCGGATCGATTCAGACGTCTGCATCAGGTGCTCAACTTGCGTTAAATCGGTATCCGGATCGCTTTCATCCACCAATGTGTTCAGAAACTCGGCAGCTTCCCAGATGCTCTTTTTGCCCTTCTTCAAGGCGAGGTATTCCTTCTCTTTTGCGAGCACAAAGTCGAGCGTCTGCAACTGGTGGTTGGTTCGGTAAAACTCCGCGACAGTGGGCACGGCCGCGGCGTCGTAGTTGCGAAACTCCGATTCTGTTTTGCCCTCGCGATATCGCCCGGCGACAAAATCTCCCCAACTGTCCTCGACTTCCAAGTGGCCCGTACTAGACGCATTCGTTGTCATGATTGACCTACGTAGTAAAGAAGTGGGTAGCAGAGTTACCGCTAACGTTGGATTTATTCTATAGTCATTTTGTGGTGCTGGAAGGGAGAAAGCGACGTAAATCTGCGGCGGTGGATGAGAGTCTCTACCGCGAGCCACTGGCGGATCTACAGCCCGGTTCAGCGACAGGAACCCTAACAGAGGAAGAGTTCGCATCCAGAAGGCGTTCTCGGAGAGACATACGATTCTCATGTGGATTCAGTGGCTTGTCTTTAGTCTTGCTTTAGCGGCCGACTGCAGTTCGCTCCCAGCTCGACAATCCCGATCCGTTCCGAAGACGGCAGAACGCGCGGCACAGAATGGTAATGCATGCCGAGCCGCGAGTGAACCGAGCTGCGGCTACTCGGGAGATCAAGGGGACGGGACCTATGTGAATCCTGTGATGCCCGGAGATTTCAGCGACCTGGACGCGATTCGGGCAGGGAACGACTTCTACGCTATCTCCTCAACCATGCAGTTCTCGCCCGGGATGGCGATCCTTCACTCCAGCGATCTGGTGAACTGGACGATCCTCGGCCACGTGGTCGACGATCTGACCGCACTCGATCCGGAGTTAAACTGGGACCGCATGGGCCGCGCAGGACGCGGCATTTGGGCCGGATCCATTCGTCATCACATGGGTAAGTTCTGGGTGTATTTCGGAACGCCGGACCAGGGGATTTTCATGAGCAATGCTGTGAACCCGGCTGGTCCGTGGTCTAGGCCGAAGCTGGTGCTGGGCGACGCTGGATGGGATGATCCTTGCCCCTTCTGGGATGACGATGGACAAGCCTATCTCGTCGCCACCCATTTCGCTCCTGAGGGTGCAGCGGCTACCACGTACAACATTCATCTGTTCAGAATGGATGCGGCAGGGACCGCCTTGCAAAAGGAGACCGACCGGATCGTTCACCGTTCGGAGGGCAGTGAAGCCAACAAGCTCTACAAGATTCATGGGCTCTATTACCACCTTTACAGCGAAGTTGCGCCTGAGGGCCGCGTCGTCATGATGGAGCGCGCGCGGACGCTCGCTGGACCGTGGGAAGCGCGTCAACTGAACCATGTGAATGCCGCCGTGGATAAGGAACCGGACCAGGGTGGCCTGGTGGAGGTCTCCAAGGATAGGTGGTATTTCGTCTCGCATCAGGGGCATGGGGATTGGGAAGGGCGTGCAGGCGTACTGCTTCCGGTCACGTGGATCAAAGGCTGGCCAGTCATAGGAAAGGTTGGCGCCGACGGAATAGGCAACATGGTCTGGCGCGATGCAAAGCCCATCCATGGATTTCCGCGAACCAGTCTTGCGGCCAGCGATAACTTCGATACGCCGACGTTGAAATCCGAGTGGGAGTGGGACTATCAGCCGCGTTCTGCCATGTGGTCTCTGCATGAGCGATCAGGATTTCTTCGGCTGCATGCCTTCGCGCCGTTAGGCCGTGGCGATTTCGGCTCCATTGGCAACGTGCTTACGCAGCGGGCATCTCGTACCCGGCGTAATCAAGTGACGATCAAGCTTGATCTTTCAGGCATGGTCGAAGGCCAAGAGTCGGGTTTAGTTCACTTTGCCAAAACTTACTGCAGCCTGGGCGTCCTACAATCGCGCGGGGCCAGGATCGTTACCCGGAATCAGAATGGCGAGCGGCACACTGGCGCGGTCATTCCTGGACATATACTGTTCCTCCGATCGGTTTGGGGCTTCGATGGCAAGAGTCAATTCTCGTACAGTGTGGATGGACGTCGATTCCATGCGTTCGGTGAGCCGTACGACCTGAGCTGGGGCTCGTATCGGGGCGATCGTGTTGGCATCTTCACGGTCAATCCGAATGCAAATGCGGGCTATTTGGACGTTGACTCGTTCGAGTATCGTCTTCAGTTCTGAAGTATTCTCGCAGCGATGAGCCGCTCAGTTGATGGACATCCGGTCGGGAGAAACCGTGATCGTTTCCAGTCCCTCGACTCGCATCCACAAGATCAGTTTGTCTAAATCTCTCTCATTCAGGCCGCAACATATGGCGAGTTGTTCCGCCGTAAGCCGATCAGATGTTAGCTTGGATGAATGACGCCGCAACTTTCTCCGAATTGTGAGAAGCGCTGCTTCATCGTCTGCTGATCGCCTGAGAAGCATGGACCCGCCCTCCAGCCTTAACGACCATGGCGCTACCCCGAGGTCATGTCCATGAACTGCCAAAAGGTCGATAAAGTTAGCTACGCACACCCTGTCGGTGTGTACCACGGGGTCGACGACCAGATCCTCTAGAGCTGTGCGCAAGTGGACATAAGCAGCGTCTGCATTTCTGCTTACGATCGATGTCGGGCTGAGTCGGTTGTTCATCCTTGATCTCCTCTCCACAGCAGTGGGTTTATCCTCGGTGGGATCAGTAGACGCCGTAGCCAGCCGGAAATGGATTGGGCCTTACAATTCTCGACAAACCCGCCCTTCTCAGTGCGATTTGATCTGTAGAATTTCACCTTGCTTCGACAAAGCGTGGACGTACGTTCTGGCTCAATTTACTCTGCGCGAACGATAAGAGCGGACTCCTTTTCTCAGCCGACAGACGGAACACACGACACATATTCCGACAAAATCTCCTTTCCGCTTGGGGGTAGCGAGGTTGAGAATAGAGGGTATGCTTGATGGTCCTCCACCCAGGCTTTTGCGCAGTCAGTCCCACTTTCTGCTCGTCGAAGACGATGTCTCACTGGGTAAGCTGGTTGTTGAGTACGCAGCCTATGAGGGTTATGCCGTTCGTTGCAGTCACAACCACAGGAGAGGCCCGCTTGCGGATGGCTGCTGCCAGGACGTTCGCCCTGGTGGTTCTGGATGCAATACTTCCTGGTATCGACGGCTTTGAGGTGCTCGAGCGGCTCCGCCAGTTTTCCAACGTACCGGTGTTGATGCTTACTACCCCGGACCACCCTCGCGCATGACCCCGAGCCGAGTCATAGTAGGTGTGCACCAGCTTGGCGGAGTCAGTCTGATGCATTCCAAATATGCAGGAGGTCTCTGTCGCCTACTTCTCCATGGGTGGAAGGGGAACGTTCAGCCTGATTGTACCCAAGGCTACACTTCGTGCGAGCGCTATTGCACGTTTTTGTCAGCCATAAATCGGTTTCGACTTGGCTTCATGGTTTTGCGTACTTATTGTACTTAGACAATTTAGTAACTCCCTGCTGGACGTCAGCAGTAGCCACAAATGACTTCGATGGCCTTGGTCAACTTTCATTGCCACTATCGATGCTCGACCGCACGTTGGTTTGCCACCCAGGCAAGCGCTTCGACTGCGGTCCTGTCGTTTGGATCGAGCGATAAGGCCAGACGCAGCTCTTGTTCGCCAGCATCTAGATCGCCGCTATGGCACTCAGCCAGACCCAGGCGTTCGTGCAACCCTGCCTTGAGGGCACACTCGCGGCATACAGCAATCGCCTGCTGCAGTGCAGCCACGGCAGCAGCCCACTGTTGTTGCTGCATGGCCGCGTACCCCTGATTGCCGAGTTCCCGCGCCCGGTCGGTCTGCTGCTTCTCTCCTTTCACCTGATGGAATCGCTGCAGTAATGCTGCAGCTTCAGCCGGCTGCCTTTGCCGCAGTGCTCGCGAAAGTGAATAAAGGGCTTCTTCATCAGATGGATTCACCGCAAGGACGTGCCGCCAAGCAGCGATTGCGTCGTCCTGCTGGTGCAATGACTCGTGTGCCTCTCCAAGCAGTAAGTATGCCTGAGCATTCTGAGGCTGCTGCGCCACGACTTTGGAAAGAAGTTTAATGGTAACCTGTGGCCGCTGGTGATCCTTCTCGAACATGGCAGCAAAGAGTGCCGCAGTGGCATCCTGCGGAGCGAGCTGCAAAGCGCGAGAAAATTCGACCCGCGCTTCAGGTACGCGGCCTGCGTCGGCCAACATACGCGCGTGGTTTAGGTGCGCCTGCGCATTGCGCGGGTCAAGCCGGATGGCATGCTCTACCTCTTCGAGCGCGCTCTTCTGATCGCCGGAGTCTGCCAGCGCAATTGCGAGGTTAAGGTGGGCTGCCGCAGAGCGCGGCTCTTGGGCGACGACCCGGCGGAGCAGGGCAGCAGCCTCTGTTGCTTCACCCAGGCGACCCTTCACCTGAGCCAGAAGCGTGAGTACTTTGCCGTCCTCCGGAGCCGCAGCAGCAGCGCGTGTGAGCGGCACCTCCGCCTCCGCCAGGCGCCCCTGTGAGGCAAGCGCCTGGCCTTGTTGCAGGAGTGCTTGCGAGTTGGGCAACTGCTGCGATCTCACGGTCAGCACGCAGAGACAGAGCACCGTGCACACGTGAAGGTAGGTGTGCGCGCGAGCGCGTATGCGCACGGTCGAGGTGCTCCGCATTCGCAAGAGAGGCCGCGATTGGATGCAGGCCTCTCCTGAGTCAGACCTTAGTACGCTCATGCTCTAACCGACTTGTATGATAATTAGTCTCCATGCGCTTCCATCATTATCTTGGAGTGGCTTCTCTATTGGTCATATCATATGTCGGCGCGCTCGAGGCGTACGCCTGGCAGGCAGAGAACCAGCAAAGCGGCGCCAGCACAGGGGCCGCTGCGGCGTCTGTGTACGATGCGCATCATCGACCGGTCACTGCGGGTGGCTTTGCCACCAGCGGACCGATGGTCTTTAAGAATATTGCGAAGCA
The DNA here is from genome assembly GCA_963748555.1 of uncultured Acidobacteriaceae bacterium. Lineage (GTDB taxonomy): Bacteria > Acidobacteriota > Terriglobia > Terriglobales > Acidobacteriaceae > CAWKKW01. The sequence continues at coordinate 11,871 of CAVVJK010000001.1, read as the reverse complement.
GGCTGGCCTCTCCGTTTGGCGCCACTCGCTCGGTTCGCCTTCCAAACAGTACATTGTCGAAACAGATGGATCGGGGGTTGCGCTGCTCGATTATGACAATGACGGCTGGCTTGATATTTACCTTGTAAATGGATCGACGGTGGACGCGGACGCGGGGCGCGCCCGGACACCGAGGGCCGCGCTCTTCCACAACAATCATGATGGGACCTTTACCGATGTTGCCAGTCAAGCGGGTGTTACCAATGAACGATGGGGTTATGGGGTAGCTGTGGGAGACTATGACAATGACGGGTGGCCTGACCTGTATGTAACTAACCTGGGCAGTAATCGGCTGTACCACAACAACCACGACGGTACCTTTACCGACGTCGCCGAACAAGCAGGCGTTGCGATCGGTTCCTGGTCGACAGGTGCGAGCTTTGGTGACTATGACGGCGATGGGCGGCTGGATCTGTTTGTGCCTGGATATGTGCAGTTTGACTTTGCCCATCCGCCGCAAGCGGGTACGGCGAGCACTTCGTTCTCCACCTGTCAGTTCCGCGGAGTAGAAACATCATGCGGGCCGCGTGGCCTGACAGGTGCAGCCGATCATCTGTTCCACAACAATGGCGATGGCACGTTTACTGATGTAAGCCGGGCTGCCGGTGTGGACGACGCACAGCATTTCTATGGGTTCGCCGCGCTTTTTGCCGACGTGAGCGACAAAGGGCGAGTTGATCTGCTAGTAGCAAATGACTCAACGCCTAACTATCTGTATGTCAACCAGGGTCGAGGCAAGTTTGTCGAACGTGGAGCGGCCTCGGGTTTCGCCTTTAACAAGGATGGGCGTGAGGTCGCAGGGATGGGCCTCGCTGCGGGAGACTACGACAATGACGGGCGGCTCGATCTTGCGCTTACTGACTTCTCTGATGATAACAAGCTGATCTATCACAACGATGGTGATGATAATTTTTCGGAGGTTAGCCAAGAGATGGGAGTCGGGGAAAGCAGCACGCCGTTCCTCGGGTGGGGCGTCGGCTTTCTCGACTTTGACAACGACGGATGGAAAGACCTGATGATGCTCAACGGTCATATCTATCCTATCGTCGACAAGATGCCATGGGGAACAAGTTACAAGGAACGGCCGCTGCTTTATCACAATCGAGCCGGCAAGCATTTTGACCTCGTGCCAGCCCTTGTAGGCTCGGGTCTTGCCGTTGTAGCGTCGGCGCGGGGAGCTGCGTTTGGAGACTTATTCAACGACGGCAAAATGGACGTGGTCGTCAATAACTTGGATGACTCTCCAACCCTTTTGCGCAATGTGAATCATGACACACATAACTGGGTTGGCTTCAAACTTGTCGGCGGCCCGGGGAGCCCGCGCGACGGAGTGGGCGCCACGCTCTTTCTGCGAGCGGGTGGGATGGTGCAGCGGGAAGACATCCTGAGCGGCGGCAGCTTTTTGTCTTCGAACGATCAGCGAGCTCATTTTGGGCTGGGTACTGCGCGCAAGGTGGATAGCCTGGAAATCCATTGGCCCAGCGGTGCCGTGCAGACGGTCGCGGTGCCGCTGCTTAACAAGATCTATACCATCTCGGAAAGCCAGGGGATACTTGCCTCATCGAGCGGAGCAAGGCGGCCGACTGCGGTCAAGCCCGCGCCAAGTAGGTTCATGCCTTCCCGATGATACTTTCATGGGAGTACACGACCACAGGTTGCGCTGCCGCCACATCGACCATGATGCTGCCGTCCTCACAGCGTACCGGATGATTCGTTCTGCCCTGCAGCGTCATTGCGCGTGCGATCACATTGCCTGCGTCCCATTGGCTCGGAAGAGGGTAGGCTAGCCTGCGTGCTGTCCGCGAATAAAAAGCAATGCGATGCTCATCAATAGGGCAGGATGTGGAACCGTCGCGTGCTATCTCGATCCCGTTCACGGTCGCCGAGTAAGACTCGTTTGAGGGGTTGCGACTAACATGCGAGTTCTGCTCAAGCATAAGGCGATGGCCGTTCCCAGTCTTCTCGTATCCTTCGACGGAAAGGCGATGAAGCTTGCCATAAGGAAGCACCACCAGGTAGTAGAACTCCGCCATCTTGGTGCGGTCGCTGCTCGCATCGAACCAGAGAGACGAGCGCGTGTTCCAGAAGAGCTGGAGGCCGGCTTCATTCAACTCTGTCCCACCGGTGCCCCAGATGGTACGACCGCGATACGTCGCTGCGACCAGCGGAATCGCTTCTCCTCCAAACGGAGCGGGGCTGATCCCGGGACCATCCATGGACACCGCCAGACGTCCAACAAATGGATAGCGCATCTGCTCTGAAGTTACCTCGACGCCACGCGCGCGAAACTGTTCGAGGATTTCGTACTTCCCCTCGACCAGGTTCTTGTAACCGCTGGCCGGGTGCCGTGCATCCCAGTCATTGCGCACTGCAAACCAAGACATAGCATCGATCAAGATGGAATTGCTTATCTTGTAGCGGTCCATGGTGTAGGCAATACGACGACTGCCCCAGCCTCCTTCCATGAATTTCGCCATGCCCACCACATAGGAATCCTCGCCATCCCAAGCGCGGCTCTTCCAGATCTGTTGATCAGGTCGGCGAGCAATGAACGCTTCGTTGAAGATAGGGCTGCTCTTATAGGCGTCATCGTAGTTCACGTTTAAAGTGACGTTCGCGTTGACTGCCTTTGTCGATTCGATCATCTCGCGCAATTCTTCATAGGTACCGAGACTCGCGTTAACCCTGTCCTCAGACGGGAAGCCCGTGTCTTGCCCGTCATAGGCCCAGCCGCTGATGAAGCACGTCTGCGGCGCATGGTCAGTTAGGATGGCCACATCGTGGACGATCTGCTTGCTTTGTGCAAAGGTAGACCGCGGTGCCGGTGCGGTTTTGTTTCTGCCGGCAAGGATGTACACAAATCTGTCAGCAAAGAATTCCGTAGGGCCCTGCGGCACGCGTGCCCGGACAATCTTAGCTCCCGCTAACCAGGGCTGATCTTGACCGGCACACGGGAAGAAGTCAAAACGTGTCGACGGCGTCTGGCCCACGATCAGATTCGGTGTCTGGGCATTGCCGCAGATTGCATCCCCGCCGTCGTTCATGCTGTAGCATCGCCCGCCGTGGACACGATGTACCTGCACTGTGCCCAGCAGGGCCTGCCTGCGGCCGGGAGGACCGGTGATCTCCGTCTCGGTCCCGTCCATACAGGCGGCCACGTGCATCACGCAGCCAACATCGTGTTGGCCAACCATACCAATGGGTAACTCAGTGCTGATGCGTCCGAAGTATTCGTGGTCTTCAAACTTGTAGGCCTTTGCTTCTTGCAGTCTTACGAATGAGCCGCCGTGGCGACCCTCGGCAAACCACGCCGGTCCATCTTCTTCACGAACGGAAATCAATTCAGGCAGTGCGACCTCGATCAATTCAAAGCCAGGTTGTTCCTGCACATCTTCCATGGTCAGCGTCAACGATGCACCCTCTAGCGCATAACGAAGCCGGAAGCTTACGGCCTTGCTTTGCCCAAACGCCGCCGAGTAGGTAAAGCTGATGTCACTACCAGCCTGCTCCGGCTTGGGCGACGCAAGCCGGACGGTGTTGTATGCACGCGGTGCGAGTCGGCAAAGAATTGCAGTTGGCGTGTCTCCGCCCCACATGCGCTGCCCCTTATAGAGATAGCTGTAAGGGTATCCATCCGCAAGATCAAAGAGAACTTCCAGTTCGTTGTTCTTAAGCGATAAGGAATTTGCGGGCACTCGACGCCCAGCACCCTGCTGCTGCAGTGCGGCTTGGGTGAGCCTGCCTCCAAGCTTCCCGCCTGATAGAGCCTGGATGCCTGCGAGTCCGGCCGCCCCTGCAATGAGTTCTCTGCGGTTCATATAAAGTGGTCTGCCCTCCTCAGCTTCCTGAAGTGAAAGCCGAGAGCTGGGAAATCCCCTTCGGGGCATTCCTACTCTCGGCTAAGTTGCCGCATGTAGTACAGACTTCTAGAATCTCAGTTTCCCTGCGAACTGCAGTTGCCTCGGGTTGTTGGCAATGCTGCTCACAACCCCGGCACTCGAGTCCCCCAGGTTCGGGTCGGGTGTCCCATAGTTCGTGATGTTAAGGACGTTGAAGGCTTCTGCACGCAGTTCAAAGCTGAGCGACTCCTTGATTGGGAAGGTCTTGAACAGAGAGATATCCTCGTTATAATCGTTTTCTGCTCGAAGACTATTGCGCCCAACATTACCAAAGGTAAATTGAGGCGGTGTCGCAAACGCCGCCGTGTTAAAGGCCCGGGTGATGGTGGGATGAGAAACCCGGGGATTGCCAATCAGGTTGGGCCGCTCGTATCCACCGTTTACACCGATGTTTGCGATGTCGCCATTGACATAGACCGTGTAAGGCTGCCCGTTGCCAAGCTGAGAAACGCTGTTTACCTGCCAGCCGCCCAGCACATACGAAGTCAGCCCATGGTTCAGATAGGGCTGGTCCTTGCCAAAAGGCAGTGCATAGAGAACCGAGAAGGAGGCGAACTGCGGCACGTTGTAGGCGGACACCGAACGGTTTGAGCCTGGATCGTAATAGTTTTGGACGGCAGCGTTGCCGCCGGGGCCATTCTCCCCACCGAATCGACCGCTGGTGTCATCGATCGACTTGGAGAAGGTGTAGGAAAGCAGAAACTCAAGCCCACGTGTCATGCGCCGCTGCGCCTTCACCTGCAGTGCATGATAGTTGGCATTGCCGATGGTGCTGTCATAGACGAAAGTTGTCATCCACGGATAGGGCCTTCTGGCGTTGATTTGGGCCAGCGTGCCTGGCCCAGGTGTGACAGCACCATTGGCGGTGCCGCCGTAATCGAGCCTGTTGGATACACTGCCGACATAGCCGACGGACACTAATGTATTTGCGTTGACGGTCTTTTCAACCTGCAGGTTCCACTGCTCGGAATAAAGGGTCTTGTATTTCTGGCTATAGAAGAAGTTGAAGTTTGTAAAGGGCGTGCCGGTGGTTAGAGGACTGGCCACGTTTGCTAACGCAGAGCTGACCGTGGTCGGCGTCGAACCAATCGCGTTGTAGTACGTACTGGTCGAGCCGGTGGAAGGCCACGAGTTAATCGAGTTTGAAAAGGTCTGGCTAAGGCCGTTCAGGGTGTCATAAACGATGCCGAATCCCGCCCGAACTACCGTGCTCGGTTGCACCAGGTAAGCGAAGCCGAAGCGGGGTCCAACATTGCTCCAAACAGGCCTGGGCGCGCGAGTCGAAACAGGATCGACGATGATGTGGCTGCCTGCGGCAGAGCCATCATTACCGGGGATGGCGAGAAGGTCCGTTTGCGCATCCGTGCTGGTTCCCGGAATGCAAGGGGCGACATTGCTTACCAAGCAGGCCGGCGGCAGTTTGCCGCCGCCGATTTCATAGTTGCCGGTATCGAAGTTGAATCCGTTATTGATGCCGTTAGTGAGGTTGGGCTGGTCGATGTGGTCATAGCGGACCCCATAATTGATGGTCAACTTAGGAGTGACTCTCCAAGAGTCACCCGCGAAAACGCCGTACGTTGGGATGCTGTACTTGATCAGGTTGGTGAATCCGAAGCTGCCCTGGTTGGGCAACCCCAGGAGTGCCGAAGCCAGCGAGTTACCCGTGTTTGCCTGGTTATTTGGGTCTGAGGTCTGCGTGTTGGTGAAATTGAGCGATTGGCCACTGCCTTCCTGCGAGCGATACTGGTCGATCACGGTCGTGCCAAAGGTGAAGTTATGCCGGCCTACCTGCCAGCCGAGCTGACCTGATACCGACCACGAGGAGTTGCGCCGCAGCGCCGGACCACCCAAGCCCGATCCCCCATAAGGTGATGAGAGATTGATGCCGAGGGGACCGAATGTGCTCAGTCCCTGGAAACCCTCTTGCTTCAGGGGGCCAAGACCAACGCTTGACTGGTTGATGAAGATGAAGCCTCGGCTGGCTCGTCCGCCATCCACTGTCAACAGCAGCTTCGGGCTGAAGATATGTGTCAGGCCCGCGCCGATATTCAAGCCGTTGAAGTCGCTCAGGCTGGTCACTTTGTTTGTGGAAGGATTGTTATCCACCACGAACATATTCGACCAACGAAAGAACACCGTATCTTTCTTCGTGACGGCTTGATCGATCCGCCCCTGATAATTATTCGAGTTATTCCAGTAGGGAGAGCGCAGGATCTCGTTCTGATTCGCGCTGTTCAACGGAACGTTGGGTGCGTCGAAGTAGTTTTGAATGTACTGCTGCACCTGTGTATCGATGCGGTCTGCTGGGATCTTATTCCCGGGAAACGCGCTCCGCGTATAACCATTGCCCTGCGCATTTACCATGGTCGTTGCCGGGTCAAAGATCGGATTAGGCAGGAGAGAACTACTGAAATCGCCGTTTAACTCTGCCGCCGTGGGAACGGTGTAGAGGTTGTTGGAAGGCTCAAGGAATCGCCATCCTTCATAGGCGAAGAAGAAGAAAGTCTTATCCCTGCCGTTATAGAGGTGCGGAAGCCAGATCGGACCGCCAACTGCACCGCCGAACTCGTTCTGATGGAAAGGCGCAGCTGGCGCGGGTGACCCGTCCGACTTGAAGTCGGAGAAGTGGTTGCGGGCGTCAAAATCGTTGTTGCGCACATACTCCCACGCGCTGCCATGCAGGTGATTCGTACCCGATGAGGTGACGAGATTCACGACTCCCCCGAGCACTGAGCCGAAGGAGGGGTCGTCGTTATGCGTCTGCACCTTGAACTCGTTCACGCCATCGATGATCGGCAACACAGTGTACGTAGTCGTGCGAAAATCGGTGTTTACCACGCCATCGAGAAGATAGAGCGTTTCGCGGTTCTGCTGACCATTGAGAGACGGATTGGAGAAGGCGCTGCCTGGAATAGCCACCGTGGAGCCGTCGTTGATGCCCTGGCTGGCACCCTGGCTGGTACTCACCGGTGTGGCGCCCGGAACAAGTGTAAGCAACTGGGTGAAGTTGCGCCCGTTCAGCGGAAGGTCGTTGACCGCCGCGCTACCGATCACTGTTCCTACCTCTGATGTCGTCGGATCCAGTAATTGCGCCGAGGCTCGCACCTCGACATTCTCACTACTCGCGCCCGGGATGAGCATCGGGTTAATGGCCAAGCTCTGATTAACGTCGAGTTTGATGCCGCTTTCGGTGATGGACTGGAAGCCCGGCTTCGAAATGACAACCTGGTAGTTACCCGCTGGCAGCAAGGGAATGACGTAGTTGCCATACGCACCAGCAGCCACCGAGCGCATGGCCTTTGTGTCTAGATTAGTCGCCTGGACCGATGCGCCCGCCACGACTGCGCCGCTCGCGTCTTCCACCGTTCCCGATATCTGGCCGGTGGTCGTCTGTGCTGTACTGCTCTGACTTGAGAAGGCCAGCGCGATCATTCCAAGGACGCTCGCTATTCTGCTTGTTTGTCTGCCCATTTCATCTCCCCTTGGAAGACCGATCGTCTCTGCTTCTAGATAACAGAGCGAGGAACTCAATGTGGAGGACCTTAGTCAATAAGGAATATTGCTGTCAATAGCGTTATCGCTAACGTAAACGTTTACTACCAGCCATTCCGTAAAGCGGCCATTCTTTAAACGCCGTAGAATGGATGACTTACTGCTCAGAAGAAGGAGCGGTTATATTTTTTCATGTTGAATTCCTTGACCTGCAAGAGAGAATCTTGCCGCACTTCTTGGAATCTCCAGATATTTGTGGCAGCGTACTGCGATTGAGCCGGCTAGCGCATGGAAGGCGTCTATGCGCTGATTGCGATTTAAGAGGCTAGATTCGCTCTTCTTTGATCCGTTAGAAGGCGCGCAGCCGGTGCGCATCGATGCAGGGGAGGAGCAGCTTATCTGCTGTTTCGTGTGGCCAGCGGCAGTGAACACCCTTAGGAGGCCGGACAGCATTTCGGCAGCCTTTCAGTATGATGCACGCCTAAACTTCCCCGCTACGCCCTGGATCGTGCCCGCTCCGAACTGATACTCCCTGCGGATCTGCTCGTATAACTCCACCTTGGCCTCTCCAGGCGCAGAGCTTGAGGCATCATCCGCATCTGCACTGTCTCGTTCCCGCGGGCGGACTGGCCGTGGGTCACTCCCGCTGGAGTGCAACCAATCGGCGCGGGTTCTTCCTCCCTGTACGCGTGCTCAGCCGCATGTTCCGCAACAAGCTGCTCGCCTCCCTCAAGCAGAGCTATCGTCGCAACCAACTATGCTTCGTCGGCAAGCTGGCTGCCCGTCACCCAGACATCGCCTGAACGGAGACGGTTTTTCAACTCCGTCAGCGCGCACAGTTCATAAAAACGGCGGTCGATCCCATCGTCCGTGACCACATACGGCCGCCAGCGCTGGTTAATCCACTCCAGAGGCGCGTCTTGAGGAACAGTGCGGCTCTTGTCTCGATTCATCGCGCGAAGGATGTCGACAACCTCCAACAGTGGTCGAGCCGCGGGAGCCGCACGAATCGAATATGTCGAGCATGGCCGGCGTGTACCGGCGCATCTGCGGAAACCCATTTGAGATGAGGCCAAGAAAGTCGAAGTCTTCAGGCTGCGCCAATTGCTCCGCTTCGGAGACCGTCCGAGCGAAATCAACCCACGAAACGATCTTCTCGATTGCGGCAAAAGGATCAGCTCCGTCTTCCTTCGCTGCCAGGAGGGCCTGTCCTATGCGAGCGTAAAGCCGCACCTTTTCATTGATGGCCTTACCTGAAGACTGAAACGCTTCGTCGCGTCTACGGCGGGCTTTGTTGAAGATGGAACCGACGAACCGATCATGAAGATCGAGGATTTCGTCGGTTAGCGTGGAGCTTGCTTCGAGCAGAACCGCAACGAGAGTTCCGTAACGGCGTGGATCATCGAAGCGGGCGAGATGCTGCGGGGTTGTGGCCGCTCCTTAGCGGGCGAGCTGCAACAGCCGGTTCTGATGAATGAGCTGAGCAAGATCTGAGCGCAGTTCGAGATTGCGAATATGTTGTAGCCGCTCGATATGAAGCAGGATGTTTTGGCTGGTTGGTGCACCTGGAGGCGAACGCAGCCATGTGAAGGTGCTGACTTTACTGCCGCCCCGCAGTTTCAAGAGGGTATCGAGTTCAGGACGCTGGCTGTCACTCAAGCCTGTTGTGAGAGTCTCAAACAGCTGGCGCTCGGAACGCACAATGACCTCGGCACACAACCGCTCCAGCACCGCTAGTCGCGGGACAACGACGGATCGCCGCCGCAGTTCGTCGATCCCAGCCTTGACAAGGACAACACCGCGATTGGTTTGCAGAGCGGTCGGTATCAGCCAGGTCGCAAGCGAGCGATAGTGTCCGATGCGAAGGAGCGCAAACCATATTGAAGCTGCAACTCAGCGAGATGTTCCCTGCGAGTTTCATCGCGCTCTGCATAGCTTGTCCATGCACCTGCAGAAAGCCCGAGTTGACGTGCCAGGAAGGCAAGAAGTTCTGCGGGCGGGGTCTCATCAGGCAGGAGCGCGCGTCCCGGATACCGGAGGAGTGCCAACTGTACGGCAAGACCCAAGCGGTTCTGAGCTCCTCGACGACGCCGGATGAGGCTAAGATCCTGATCGCTCAGGACGTAATGTTCGATCAGACCGGCACGGTCCAGAGGCATCGCTTCAAGAGCGTCACGCTGCAAGGATGAGAGAAGTTCACGCAGCGCCATATGAGTGGCCTACCTCTTGCTGGCAACTGCATCGCCGCTCTTAGTGCAAGCAGCCGACCAATCGTTGCGGGATGGACATTGAAGAGTCGAGCTGCATCCGCCGCAGTCTTCTTGCCCTGTCTGATCATCTTGAGGACCTCAGTCTGCTGCTGAGGGAGCAGCTTTGGACGCCGCCCACCAACCCGGCCCTCACCCCGGGCCGACTCCAGCCCCGCCCGCGTTCGCTCTCGAAGCATGGCCCGCTCGAATTCTGCGAACGAGCCAACCATCTGCATCATCATTCGGCCTGCCGGTGTTGTAGTGTCGATCGCCTCTGTGAGGCTGCGGAATCCCGCCTTCGCTTCCTGTATCCGCTCCATAATCGTGAGCACATCCCTCAAAGATCGGGATAGCCGATCCAGCTTCCAGACGACGAGCACGTCTCCTTTACGGAGATGATCGAGCAGTCGCTGGAGCTCGGGGCGGTTCCAACGGCCCCGGTAGCCTTCTCACGGAAGATTCTCTCGCAGCCTGCTGTCTTCAAGGCAGACGCCTGCGCCGTCGTGTCCTGATCGTTGGTCGAAACGCGTGCGTAGCCGATGAGCATGGTTGCGTAAAGGTATCGCCAATGACTTTATCACTGCAATACCTTTTTGCAATTCAAATTGCTGGGTTTGGAGCTGTTCGTAGATCGTTGCGCAAACGTTCGTTTTCGGCAAAATGCCGATAGAGCGATGGCCTGTATTCACTCCGTTCTCAGCGCTTCCATCGGCTCTGATCCTCCCTGCGGCGTATCGCCGGCCTGAGGGTAGCCACCACCAGGGGCGCCAGCAGGACCAGCAGGGATGCAAGGTAAAGCCGCAGATCATCCGGTTGCACCCCGTACAACTGACTGCGTAACAGCCTGTTCGCCACCAGCGAAACCACAGTACCGGTCGCCAGGCCTATCGCTGCCGGGACCATCGCCCGCCGCACGAAAAAACGTGTGATGTCACCCCGTGTCGCTCCGAGTGCCATCCGGACGCCAATCTCCTTCGTGCGCTGCGCAGCAAGATACGAGACGACTCCATAAACTCCAACGCAGGCCAGCAGCAATGCGACCCCGGCAAATGACGCAACTACCGCTGCGTTCAGGCGTGGTTGCGCCACAGCGTCGCCGTAGTAGCTGATCCATCGTCCCGATCTCGCCTACTGACTGCATCGGGTCTGACTGGTGTACCTGCTCGCGGATCGACTGTGCCAGTTGTTCCGGCGGCACCTTCGTCCGCACCAGAAAGTAGCGATGCCAACCGCCATTGGCGTTCGCAGGCCAGTAGACAGCCGGTCCAGGCTCCGCCGCGATCGCTCCTGATACCCCTCGCACATCGGCAACCACCCCCACGATCTCGTGCGCCTGTCCATCGAGGAGCAGATGATGTCCGATTGGACTTCCCTTCGGCAGAAACTCCCGCACCAAGGCCTCGTTCACCAGTAACGGTGGCACTGTCGAGACCTGGTCCGCTGCGGAGAACTCTCTCCCCTGCTAGCAGGGGTGTCCCGATCGCCACCAGCAGATTTCCGCGATATTCCGGTTCTCCGCGCTGATTGCCGGCTGATTGGCAACTTGCGGCAGCCAGTCCGCGTCGAATCTGCCGCGCACATGAAAGTCAGCCATAGGTGGTGCACTGATCTGTCCCGCAGCCTCTACTCCAGGGAGATTTTCAATTCGTTGTTGCACGTCGTTGTAGAAATTGCGTACCGCTTCCGGCCTCGTGTTCCACGGCAGCAACACCCGAACCGTCAGCAGGTGTTCCGGCTCAAATCCCAGTGGCTGCTTCATCAAGTTCCACAGCGACTCCGCCAGCAGCGACGCACCCACGAGCAGCACGAGAGACAGACCTACCTGCACCCCCATTAGGACGCTGCGCAACCAGTTACCCGATGATCCTCCGAGGCGTGTGTCACCCTGCTTGAGCGCCGAAAGCAGCTGCACCTTCCGTGTCTCCAGCACCGGAACCACTCCGAACACGATTCCAGTTGCCACCGAGATCAGCAGAGCGACGCCAATAACAATCCCGTCCATGTGAATCGTGCCCGGTCGCCCCAGAATTCCCGGCAGGCTGGTAGCGGCGATGCGAGTCAGTAGGAATGCCAGGAGGATTCCCGTAACGCCGCCTGCCAACGCAAGGAGCACACTCTCTACAAAAAACTGAAAAGCCACGCGCCGTCCCGAGGCACCCAGCGCCCGCCGAAGAGCGACCTCTCGCTGCCGA